>NZ_JBIARD010000008.1:197975-327251 GCF_042889585.1 Streptomyces sp. NPDC002566
GGTTTTGGGGGGGGCGGGGTGGTGGGCGGGCTCCCCCCGGGGGGGGGGGGGGGGGGGGGGGCCCCCCCCCCCCCGCCCGCCCGGGGGGGGGGGGGGGGGCCCCCCGGCCCCCCCCCCCCCTCCCGTCCGTCAGTTCCGCCTCAGAGGTACAGGCCCGTCGAGTCCTCCGAGCCCTCGAAGCGGTCCGCGGCCACCGCGTGCAGGTCGCGCTCACGCATCAGCGAGTACGCGATGCCCCGCACCTCCACCTCGGCCCGGTCCTCCGGGTCGAACAGGACCCGGTCGCCCGGCTCCACCGTGCGTACGTTCTGACCCACCGCGACGACCTCGGCCCACGCCAGCCGACGGCCCACCGCCGCCGTCGCCGGGATCAGGATCCCGCCGCCGGACCGGCGCTCGCCCTCGCCGGCGTCCTGCCGGACGAGGACACGGTCGTGCAGCATCCGGATGGGGAGCTTGTCGTGCTGGGTGCTGTGCTCGCTTCTGTTACCGCTCACGCCTTCGAACCTACCTGCCTCGGCCGGACGGGGACGCCCTCGGGTCAGCCCTTACGACGCCGGGTGCTCAGGGCCAGCAGCCCCACCACGCCGACCACGACCAGGGCGAGGGGCACGACCCGCTCCAGCCGCGGGGCGCCCTCCTCGTCCACCAACTGCGCCCGCACATCGCTCACAGCCCGGTTGACCTGCACATAGGCCCTTCCGAGCGTGTGGTCGACGTTGGCGACGACCTTGGCCTTGGCGTCCCCGACGATCGTCTTGGGATGCACCCGCACCCCGATCTCGTCGAGTGTCTCGGCCAGCGTTTCACGGCGGCGCCTGATGTCCGCCTCGATCTGCGCCGGGGTTCTGGTGTCCGACGTGTCCGCCACGGTGGGGCCTCCGAAGTGAGCCGACGTTCGTACGTGTCCTGGACAGTCTGTCAGCTCCGTCCACGGCCGCACGGTCAGGACCCCCGGTTACGCTGGTCCGATGAGCGAGCGACTCCAGCCCGGGGATGTGGCCCCCGCCTTCACCCTCCCCGACGCCGACGGCAACGAGGTGTCCCTGTCGGACCACAAGGGCCGCAAGGTCATCGTCTACTTCTACCCGGCCGCGCTGACGCCCGGCTGCACCAAGCAGGCCTGCGACTTCACCGACAACCTCGACGTGCTGGCCGGCGCGGGGTACGACGTCATCGGCGTCTCCCCGGACAGCCCCGAGAAGCTGGGCAAGTTCCGCGACAAGGAATCCCTCCGGGTCACCCTGCTGGCCGACCCCGAGAAGAAGGTCCTCGACGCGTACGGCGCCTACGGCGAGAAGAAGAACTACGGCAAGACGTACCTGGGCGTCATCCGCTCCACGATCGTGGTGGACGAGGAGGGCAAGGTGGAACGGGCCCTGTACAACGTCCGCGCCACGGGCCACGTCGCCAAGATCATCAAGGACCTCGGCATCTGATCCCCCCACCCCCGGCCCGCCCCGACACCCCCGGCGCGGGCCCCACCCCTCCCACGTGACCGTCCGACAATCGGTTCGTTACTCCGTACGAGACCACGAACAGGTGGCCGGGGACGGAGGGGGCCATGGGGGTGCGGAACGCGTCGCAACGATCGGACGTGTACAGCCGGGAACGGCTCGCGTCAGAGGTTGCCGAAGCTCGTAACTGGGCGGACTTGATGCGGCGGCTCGGTCTCCCCCCGAGTGGCGGCCGGCGGCGGGTGCTGCAAAGGGAAGTCACCCGCCACGGACTCGACACCAGCCACTTCGTCAAGCGCAACCCTTGGCGCAAGTACCCCGATGCCGCCATCACGGAGGCTGCCGCCTCGTCGTCGTCGCTCCGGGAAGTGGCTCTGAAGCTGGGTGCCGTCCCCGCGACGGGGACTCTCTCCCACATCCGACGCCGCATCGCCGCGGCGGGCATCGACATCAGTCATTTCCCCGGCATCGACCGCCCCGAGCCGGACCTGCCTTTCACAGCCGACGAACTCCGGGTCGCCGCGGCCGAGGCCACCAGCGTGCGTGGCGCAGCGCGCGCACTGGGCGTTCCCGACGACAGCCGCTCCCGGGCGGCGCTGGGCCGCATGCTGGCTGCCCACCGCATCGACGTCAGCCACTTCTCTCACCGGCGAACGGCCATCGACGAAGACGCGCTGCGCAGCCTGGTGGCGGATGCCGCCAGTTACGCGGACGTCATGCGTGGTCTCGGCATGGAGGTCAACGACACCAATCACCGTCGCGTGAGGCGGGCCGTTGCACGCCTCGACCTCGACACCAGCCACTTCAGGCGCAGGTCCTGGGGGCAGCCGGAACGCCCGGCTCCCGCACCGACCGCGCATCGAGTGCTGGTCATGCTGCCGGAGCAGGCCGGGCGGACGAACAGGACCCGCCTGCATCAGGCTCTGACCGAGATCGGGGTGCCGTACGCGTGTGCGGAGTGCGGCAACACCGGAGAGTGGCGAGGACGCCCGATCACCTTGCAGATCGACCACGTCGACGGGAACTGGCGGGACAATCGCCCGGCGAACCTGCGCTATCTCTGCCCCAACTGCCACGCGTTGACGGACACGTGGTGCCGCCGCAAAACTGGTGCGCCCTCGCCGGACGACACGACAGGCCCGTACACTGAGTGCCGCGGTCGAGCGTGATGACCGTTTTTGAGCGGCCGTGATGGAATTTGGCAGTCATGCTGGTTTTAGGTACCAGTGGGTTCACACCCGTGTGGGTTCGAGTCCCACCGGCCGCACCACAGAGGGGCCGCCCCAGGCGGCCCCTTCTTCGTGTCCGCTCAGCCCAGCAGCTCCCGTACCGCAGGTACCAGGGCTCGGAAGGCCTTTCCTCGGTGGCTGATCGCGTTTTTTTCGGCCGGGGACAGTTCCGCGCAGGTGCGGGTCTCGCCCTCGGGGGCGAGGATCGGGTCGTAGCCGAAGCCGTTCGTGCCGGTGGGGGTGTGGCGCAGGGTGCCCGTCAACCGGCCTTCCACCACTCGTTCCGTGCCGTCCGGCAGGGCCAGGGCCGCCGCGCAGGCGAAGTGGGCGCCGCGGTGCTCCTCGGCGATGTCGGAGAGCTGGGCCAGGAGGAGGTCCAGGTTGGCCTTGTCGTCGCCGTGGCGGCCGGACCAGCGGGCCGAGAAGATGCCGGGGGCGCCGCCCAGGACGTCGACGCAGAGGCCGGAGTCGTCGGCGACGGCGGGCAGGCCGGTGGCGCGGGCGAGGGCGTGGGCCTTGAGGAGGGCGTTCTCGGCGAAGGTGACGCCGGTCTCCTTGACGTCGGGGACGTCGGGGTAGGCCTCCGCGCCGACGAGGTCGTGGGGCAGTCCTGCGTCGGCGAGGATCGACCTGAGTTCGGTGATCTTTCCGGCGTTGCGGGTGGCGAGGATCAGGCGGGTCATGGCCCCCAGTATCGCGGGGCCGCCGCCCGGCGTGCGCGGCGGTGACCGGCCCGGCGTGCGCGGCCCTAACCGGCCGGGCGTGCGCGGCCCTAACCGGCCGGGCGTGCGCGGCCCTAACCGGCCGGGCGTGCGCGGCCCTAACCGGCCGGGCGTGCGCGGCCCTGACCGGCCCGGCCGGCTGCTAAGGCGTGCAGACCTTCGTCAGTTCGCCCGCCGCGTCGGTGACGGGGCTGAGGTCGGGTGTCGCGTCGCCGTTCTTGACGGAGGTGCGGACGTTGCGGACGGCCGTGGTCAGGTCGTCCACCGCCTTGTCGACGTCGGCGTCGTCGGTGGTGTCGCCGATCTTGGTGAGGTTCTTGTCGATGGAGTCGAGGGACTCCTCGAGCCGGGTGGGGTCGTCGGAGGCGTTCTGCACGGCCTGCTGGAGCTCGGTGACGCTGTCGGCGATGGCGTCGGCGGTCTGGACGCAGTCCAGCGCCTTGTTGACGGCGTCGCAGCCGGTGGTGAACGCGGCCGTGAGCCCGAAGGCCGCCACGGCGGCGGCGGTTGCGGCGATACGGCGACGGCGGCGTCGTCTCTCGGCCATGGTGTTGGTCCTCCCCTTGCACAGCCCCCGAGGGCCCCCGTGCGCTGACTGGCCGGGCGTGCGGCGTCGAGCCGTGCGCCCTTACCCCTAGACGCGAGCGCGGGCGGCCTGGTTGCCCGCCCCCGGCCGCCCGTCCCGGCCTGTCCTTCCCGGTGCGCCCCTGTGCGGGCCGCCCTACCGTTCGAGGACGGCGTCGAGTGCGGTGCGCTGGAGGGCGGTGAGTTCCTTGCAGCCCGAAACGGCGAGGTCGAGAAGGGAGTTGAGCTCGTCGCGGGCGAACGGCTCGGCTTCGGCGGTGCCCTGGACCTCGACGAAGCGGCCGTCGCCGGTGCAGACGACGTTCATGTCGGTCTCGGCGCGGACGTCCTCCTCGTAGCAGAGGTCGAGGAGGGGGATCTGGCCGACGATGCCGACGGAGACGGCGGAGACGGTGCCGGTGAGGGGCCGGCGGCCAGCCTTGATGAGCTTCTTGCCCTGGGCCCAGGTGATGGCGTCGGCGAGGGCGACGTACGCGCCGGTGATGGCGGCGGTGCGGGTGCCGCCGTCGGCCTGGAGGACGTCGCAGTCGAGGACGATGGTGTTCTCGCCGAGGGCCTTGTAGTCGATGACGGCGCGCAGGGAGCGGCCGATGAGGCGGCTGATCTCGTGGGTGCGGCCGCCGATCTTGCCGCGGACGGATTCGCGGTCGCCGCGGGTGTTGGTGGCGCGGGGCAGCATGGAGTATTCGGCGGTGACCCAGCCTTCGCCGCTTCCCTTGCGCCAGCGGGGAACGCCTTCGGTGACGGAGGCGGTGCAGAAGACCTTGGTGTCGCCGAAGGAGATGAGGACGGAGCCCTCGGCGTGCTTGCTCCAGCCGCGTTCGATGGTGACCGGGCGGAGCTGATCGGGCGTGCGGCCGTCGATTCGAGACATGGCGTCGAGCCTATCGGGAGGCGGGGAACGCCAAGGGCCCCTCCCCGTGGATGGGAGGGGCCCGTCAGCGGTGGACGGCGGGGTTCACATCATGTCTTCGATCTCGGTCGCGATCGGGTCGGCGTCGGTGCCGATGACGACCTGGATGGCGGTGCCCATCTTGACGACGCCGTGGGCGCCGGCGGCCTTGAGGGCGGCGTCGTCGACCAGAGAGGGGTCGGAGACCTCGGTGCGCAGGCGCGTGATGCAGCCTTCGATCTCCTCGATGTTGTCGATGCCGCCGAGCCCGGCGACGATCTTCTCAGCCTTGCTGGCCATGTTCGGTCTCCCTGAATTCCCTGGTGTGCGAACCGGTTTGTCGCAGTAACCCACAGTTGGCCCAACTTCGCGAGCGATCGCGTCGTGGATGCCGAAGGATGGCGGCACAGTGACGTAATCGTCGGTAGTTGGTCTACACCACCTGACAGGCGGTCGCCAAACCATGAGTGCCGAGAGTGCCGGAAGCGCCGCGCCGGGGCAGGTGAGCCCCGCGCGCGCTCGCTGGAACGGCGCGTTCCAGGGGCTGCAGAAGATGGGCCGCAGCCTTCAGCTGCCCATCGCGGTGCTGCCGGCCGCCGGCATCCTCAACCGGCTGGGGCAGCCGGACGTGTTCGGGGACGAGGGGCTGGGGTGGACGAACGTCTCCAAGGTGATGGTGGGGGCGGGCGGGGCGCTGCTGGACGGGCAGTTGGGGCTGCCGCTGCTGTTCTGCGTGGGTGTGGCGATCGGGATGGCGAGGAAGGCCGACGGTTCGACGGCGCTCGCGGCGGTGGTGGGTTTCCTCGTCTACTACAACGTGCTGCGGCAGTTCCCGGAGGACTGTCCCGGGGGGTCGAAGGCGGTGCCGGGGATCGGCTGCCAGGCGACGCTCGACGGGACGGTGACGGCGTTCACCTATCAGAACCCGGGCGTGTTCGGCGGCATCGTGATGGGTCTGACGGCCGCGTACTTCTGGCAGCGGTTCCATCGGACGCGGCTGGTGGACTGGCTGGGCTTCTTCAACGGGCGGCGGCTGGTGCCGATCATCATGGCGTTCGTGGCGATCGCGTTCGCGGCGCTGTGTCTGTGGGTGTGGCCGCCGATCGGCAGCGGGCTGGAGAGTTTCAGCGACTGGCTGGACGGTCTGGACGCCTGGGGTGCGGGCATCTTCGGTGTGGCGAACCGGGCGCTGCTGGTGATCGGGCTGCACCAGTTCCTGAACGTGCCCATCTGGTTCCAGTTCGGCAGTTACACCAAGCCGGACGGGACGGTGGTGCACGGTGACATCAACATGTTCCTTGCGGGGGATCCGGACGCGGGTCAGTTCACCTCGGGGTTCTTCCCGATCATGATGTTCGCGCTGCCGGCGGCGGCTCTGGCGATCACGCACACCGCGCGTCCCGAGCGTCGCAAGGAGGTCGGCGGGCTGATGCTGTCGGTGGCGCTGACGTCGTTCGTCACGGGGATCACGGAGCCGATCGAGTACTCGTTCCTGTTCGTGGCGCCGCTGCTGTACGCGCTGCACGCGGTGCTGACGGGTGTGTCGATGGCGGTGACCTGGGGGCTTGGGGTGCACGACGGGTTCAGTTTCTCGGCGGGTCTCATCGACTACGTCATCAACTGGAACCTGGCGACGAAGCCGTGGGCGATCGTCCCGATCGGTCTGTGCTTCGCGGCCGTGTACTACGTCGTCTTCCGGTTCGCGATCACGAGGTTCGACCTGAAGACTCCTGGGCGCGAGGCGGAGGAGGAGCGGGAGGACACCACCAAGGCCTGACGCGGCGCCTGCGCGGGGCCCCTGGACCGTCGGTCCGGGGGCCTTTTCGCGTGCCCGGCGGGGAGGGTCGGGGCGGGTGCCGGGCGTAGCGCTTCTGTGATGGTTCCGGCGGTTCCTTATCCCGCCTTCATCGTGCTACAACAGGTCTACACCACCCAGTGGTTTAGACCAGAGACGCTGCCGTCCCTTCCCCCCTTTCCCCGGACGGCGCCATGCCCTCCCGGCCTGCGTCCGGGGGTCTCAGGAGGAAAATGTGACCACGGCCAGCGCCGCTCCCGCGGCTGACAAGAACAAGGGCGCCGGTGTGATGGCCGTGCTCCAGCGCATCGGGCGCAGCCTCATGCTGCCCGTGGCCGTGCTGCCCGCCGCCGCCCTTCTGGTGCGCCTGGGCAACGACGACATGCTCGGGCGTTCGTCGTTCCCCACCTTCCTCACAAAGATCGCCGGGTTCATGGCGGCGGGCGGCAACGCGATCCTCGACAACATGGCGCTGCTGTTCGCCGTGGGCATCGCGATCGGCTTCGCCAAGAAGTCGGACGGCTCCACGGCGCTCGCCGCGGTCGTCGGCTACCTGGTCTTCAAGAACGTGCTCGCCACGTTCACCGACAAGAACCTGCCGAAGGTGGCGAAGGCCGTCGACGGCAAGGTCGTCATGGTGGACGCGCCGGTCGACGCGAAGGTGCTCGGCGGTGTGGTGATGGGCCTCGTGGTCGCGCTGCTGTACCAGCGGTTCTACCGTACGAAGCTGCCGGACTGGGCGGGCTTCTTCGGCGGCCGCCGGCTGGTGCCGATCCTGTCGGCGTTCGCGGGCCTGGTCATCGGCATCGTCTTCGGCTACATATGGCCCGTGCTGGGCACCGGTCTGCACAACTTCGGTGAGTGGCTGGTCGGTTCGGGCGCCGTGGGCGCCGGCGTCTTCGGTGTCGCCAACCGTGCGCTGATCCCGATCGGGATGCACCACCTGCTGAACTCGTTCCCGTGGTTCCAGGCGGGCGAGTACGAGGGCAAGAGCGGTGACATCGGGCGGTTCCTGGCCGGTGACCCGACGGCGGGCCAGTTCATGACGGGCTTCTTCCCGATCATGATGTTCGGTCTCCCGGCGGCCTGCCTCGCCATCTGGCACTGCGCGCGTCCGGAGCGCCGCAAGGTGGTCGGCGGCATGATGTTCTCGATCGCGCTGACGTCGTTCGTCACGGGTGTGACCGAGCCGATCGAGTTCACGTTCATGTTCATCGCGCCCGTGCTGTACGCCATCCACGCGGTGCTCACCGGTGTGTCGCTCGCGCTGACCTGGGCGCTGGGCATGAAGGACGGCTTCGGTTTCTCGGCCGGCGCGGTGGACTTCTTCCTGAACCTGGGCATCGCGACGAACCCGTGGGGTCTGATGCTGGTGGGCCTGTGCTTCGGCGCGGTCTACTACGCGGTCTTCCGCTTCGCGATCATCAAGTTCAACCTGCCCACTCCGGGCCGTGAGTCCGACGAGGAGCTGGCGGAGATCCAGAAGGCAGAAGCCAAGTAGGAGGCCTTCCGGCACCGGCCCGGCCCGCGCGCCCGTCCCGCAGGACGGACCTCGCGCGGGCCGGGCCTTCGTCAGATCTCGTACGACACCCTGGGCACGGCCAGTTCCACCGGGCCGGTGAAGGTCTCGCGGGCGTCGGCGAGGTTGGCCTCGGGGTCGGTCCACGGGGGGATGTGGGTGAGGACCAGGCGGCGGGCGCCCGCCCGGGTCGCCGTCTCTCCCGCCTCGCGGCCGTTGAGGTGCAGGTCCGGGATGCTTTCCTTGCCGTGCGTGAAGGCGGCCTCGCACAGGAACAGGTCGGCGTCGCGGGCCAGTTCGTCCAGGGCCGGGCTGACTCCCGTGTCGCCGGAGTAGGTCAGCGCCTTGCCGCCGTGTTCGACGCGGATGCCGTAGGCCTCCACCGGGTGGGCCACGCGTTCGGTGTGCACCGTGAAGGGGCCGATGTCGAAGGTGGACGGCTTGACCGTGTGGAAGTCGAACACCTCGCTCATGGAGGACGCGGAGGGGGTGTCGGCGTAGGCCGTGGTGAGGCGGTGCTCGGTGCCCTCCGGGCCGTAGACGGGGAGGGGGTCGCAGCGTCCGCCGTCGTGGCGGTAGTAGCGCGCCACGAAGTACGCGCACATGTCGATGCAGTGGTCGGCGTGCAGATGGCTCAGGAAGATCGCGTCGAGGTCGTACAGACCGCAGTGGCGCTGCAGCTCGCCCAGGGCGCCGTTGCCCATGTCGAGGAGCAGCCGGAAGCCGTCGGCCTCGACGAGGTAGCTCGAGCAGGCCGATTCCGCGGACGGGAACGACCCTGAGCAGCCGACGACGGTGAGCTTCATAAAGCAGAAACCTCCGCTGGCGGGGATCCGGGGATACGGGGACGGAAAGGGGCGCGCCGGGGTGGCGACAGGGGTTGTGCGGTCCGTCGAGCGTAAGGCGCGAAACCCTCGGTCGCTCCTCCGCCAGGGGCCGTTGTGGGCGAACTCACCTGTGCTGTCACCGGTATGGCTGGACGCCGGGCGCGTGAAGCGCGCGCGAAGGGGATCTTGCGCTATGGGCGTCCGGTCGGGGCGCGTGGTCCGGTGGCGTGCGCCCCGGTAACGTTCGTGTGCATGGACACGTCCTGGTGGCTGGCGCTCGCGGCGGTGGTACTGCTGGCGCTCGTCGCCACGCTCGTCGACGGCTGGGGGCGCGGGCGGCGGCCCGCGGGGCGGCGGACCCGGCCGCCGGGGCGGCCGGAGCGGGGGCGCGCCACGGCGGGGCGGCCGCAGCCGGCGGAGATCTGGTGGGCGAACGTGCCCTTCGAGGACGGGCCTGGCGCGAAGGACCGGCCGTGTCTGGTGCTGGTGGTGCGCGGGAACCGGGTGACCGTGGCGAAGATCACCAGCAAGTACCGCGACGAGCGGCCCGGGGTGATCCCGCTGCCGCCGGGCGCGGTGGGGGACGCCCAGGGCCGGCCGAGCTACCTGGAGACGGGCGAGCTGCGTCAGGTCCGGTTGTCGGACTTCAGGCGACGCGTCGGCGTCGTGGACCCGGCCCTGTGGGACCAGGTCCGTCATCTGACGAGTTAGCAGACACATCGCCCCGTATCCGCATCGTGTGGCTCACGCCCAGAGTTGGCCCTGGAGCGTCTTGATGGCTTCTTCCGTCGTCGCGGCGGTGTAGACGCCGGTGGAGAGGTACTTCCAGCCGCCGTCGGCCACCACGAACACGATGTCCGCGCTCTCGCCGGCCTTGAGCGCCTTCTTGCCGACGCCGATCGCGGCGTGCAGCGCGGCGCCGGTGGAGACGCCGGCGAAGATGCCTTCCTGCTGGAGCAGTTCGCGGGTGCGGGTGACGGCGTCGGCGGAGCCGACGGAGAAGCGGGTGGTCAGGACGGAGGCGTCGTACAGCTCGGGCACGAAGCCCTCGTCGAGGTTGCGCAGGCCGTAGACCAGGTCGTCGTAGCGCGGCTCGGCGGCGACGATCCGGACGTCGGGCTTGTGCTCGCGCAGGTAGCGGCCGACGCCCATGAGCGTCCCCGTGGTGCCGAGGCCTGCGACGAAGTGGGTGACGGAGGGGAGGTCGGCGAGGATCTCCGGGCCGGTGGTGGCGTAGTGGGCGCCCGCGTTGTCGGGGTTGCCGTACTGGTAGAGCATCACCCAGTCGGGGTGCTCGGCGGAGAGTTCCTTGGCGACGCGTACGGCGGTGTTGGAGCCGCCCGCGGCCGGGGAGGAGATGATCTCCGCGCCCCACATGGCGAGCAGGTCGCGGCGCTCCTGCGAGGTGTTCTCGGGCATCACGCAGACGATGCGGTAGCCCTTGAGCTTGGCCGCCATGGCGAGGGAGATGCCGGTGTTGCCGCTGGTCGGCTCCAGGATGGTGCAGCCGGGGGTGAGGCGGCCGTCCTTCTCCGCCTGCTCGATCATGTGCAGGGCGGGGCGGTCCTTGACGGAGCCGGTGGGGTTTCTGTCCTCCAGCTTCGCCCAGATGCGGACGTCGGCGGACGGCGACAGCCGCGGCAGGCGCACCAGAGGGGTGTTGCCCACCGCGGCCAGCGGGGAGTCGTAACGCATGCCCGTCAGGCCATGCCGCCGGCCACGGCCGGCAGGATCGTCACGGTGTCGCCGTCGGCGAGCTTGGTGTTGATGCCGTCGACGAAGCGGACGTCCTCGTCGTTGAGGTACACGTTGACGAAGCGGCGCAGCTGGCCGTCGTCCACGATGCGGGCCCGGATGCCCGAGTGCCGGCTCTCGAGGTCGGTGAACAGGTCGGCGAGGGTGTCACCGCTGCCCTCCACCGCCTTCTGACCGTCGGTGTACTGGCGGAGGATGGTGGGGATGCGGACCTCGATGGCCATGATGCGGCTCCTGTCGGAAGTGGTCGGGTCGGTGGGCGCACGGCAGCGCGGGGTACGGCAGGGTGATGCGTCGCGCCGCGGGCTCACGGGCCGTACGGCGGCAGGGCGTGCGTCAACAGATGGCGCTGGCGAGCCTGCACAGGTCGACGTGCAGCCGCGCCACGAGCGGCGCTCCGGGCGTCCTGTCGCTCACGTCGTTCACAACCATGGGCTCATCGTATCGATTCCCGGCCCGCCCCCCGGAGGGTGATCCCACATCGTGGACCGAATCGGGTCGGTGAGTGAGACCACCTCCGTCTTTCGGCCGGTGGGCGGGGCGGCGCCGGTCAGTACGCCTCGACGATCCGGACCTCTTCCTCGGTCACCTGGCCCTCGACGATGCGGAAGGAGCGGAACTGGAACTCGCCGGCGCCGTCGGTGTCGGCGGTGGAGACGAGGACGTAGTGGGCGCCGGGTTCGCCCGCGTAGGAGATGTCGGTGCGGGAGGGGTAGGCCTCGGTCGCGGTGTGGGAGTGGTAGACGATCACCGGCTCCTCGTCGCGGTCGTCCATCTCGCGGTAGAGCTTGAGCAGGTCCCCCGAGTCGAACTCGTAGAACGTGGGCGACATGGCCGCGTTGAGCATCGGGATGAACCGCTCGGGGCGGTCGGATCCGGCCGGCCCGGCGACGACGCCGCACGCCTCGTCGGGGTGGTCCTTGCGCGCGTGCGCGACGATCTTGTCGACGAGGTCCTGGGTGAGGGTCAGCATGTTCGCCAGGATAGACAAAGGGGCCTCCCCGTACCGAGGTGCGGTACGGGGAGGCCCACATGGTGGACGTCCCTCAGGGGTCCGGAGGGAGCGCCACGAGCGTTCCCTGCGGCCGGACGTCCTCTGCGGTGACCGGACGGCGGTCAGACGGTGGTCAGCCCACCTTCTCCGGCTCCGGGGCGCGGTCGGCGATCTGCGGGTTGCGCGACTTCAGCACGGCCCAGCCGATGCCGAGGGCGGCGGCCCAGCCGGCCATGACGTAGAGGCAGATGCGGGAGTCGGCGTCGAGGGCGATCAGGCCGGTGACGAAGAGGAGGAACGCGATGGCGACGTAGGAGCACTTCGCGCCGCCCGGCGCCGGGAAGGACGAGGCGGGCAGGCGGCCCGCGTCGACGGCGCGGCGGTACAGGACGTGGCTGACGAGGATCATCAGCCAGGTCCAGATGCCGGCGGCGGTGGCGACGGAGGTGACGTAGCCGAAGGCCTTCTCCGGGACGACGTAGTTCAGGACCACGCCGATGCCCATGAAGAGGACCGAGACGGTGATGCCGAAGGCCGGGGTCTTCGTCGAGGACAGCTTCTTGAAGGCCCGCGGGGCCTCACCGCTCTCGGCCAGGTTCCGCAGCATGCGGCCGGTGGAGTACATGCCCGAGTTGCAGGAGGACAGGGCGGCGGTGAGCACGACGAAGTTGACGATGCCGGCGCCGGCCGGGATGCCGATCTTGGCGAAGGCGGCGACGAACGGGCTGACGCCCTCGGCGAACTCGGTCCACTTCACCACGCACAGGATGACGGTGAGCGCGCCGACGTAGAACAGCGCGATACGCCACGGCAGGGTGTTGATCGCCTTGGGCAGGGTCTTCTCCGGGTCCTCCGACTCGCCGGCGGTGACGCCGACCAGCTCGACCGCGAGGTAGGCGAACATGACGCCCTGCAGGGTCATCAGGGACGAGCCGATGCCCTTGGGGAAGAAGCCGTCGAAGGCCCACAGGTTGGAGACGGCGGCGGTGTCGCCGGCGGAGCTGAAGCCGAAGGTCAGGACGCCGAGGCCGATGACGATCATGCCGATGAGGGCGGTGACCTTGACCATCGAGAACCAGAACTCCAGCTCACCGAAGAGCTTGACGGAGATCAGGTTGACTCCGAAGAGGACCACCAGGAAGACCAGGGCGGTCACCCATTGGGGGATCTGCGGGAACCAGTAGTTGACGTAGATCGCGGCCGCCGTGAGCTCGGCCATGCCGGTGACGACCCACATCAGCCAGTACGTCCAGCCGGTGAAGTAGCCGAAGAACGGGCCGAGGAACTCACGGGAGTACTCGGCGAAGGAGCCCGAGACGGGGCGGTAGAGCAGCAGCTCGCCGAGCGCCCGCATGATGAAGAAGATGATCACGCCTGCGAGGGCGTACATGAGGATGAGGCTCGGGCCCGCCTTGGCGATGTTCGCCCCGGCTCCCAGGAACAGGCCGACGCCGATGGCACCGCCGATGGCGATCATCTGGACCTGGCGGCTGCCGAGGCCGCGCTCGTACCCCTCTTCGGCCCCCTGCGGGGCCTTGTCCGTGCCGACCTGCGTGGAGGTCATGTGTGGTGCGCCTTTCTCCATGCCGACCCGGGCCTCTCGTCGGCCTCGGATCGGGTTTCGATCCCCCCGGATTGATGGAGTCTGGGCGGGGCCCGGAGGCCTGCCCGTGCCTGGCCGGCGATCAACCGGCTCGGTGGCGCACCCGGCGGAACATAAGGGTGGTGTTCGCCGGGCGGTCGTGAAGATTTATCACGGCCGCAACAGTGATCGCCCGAGGCGGCTGTGGCGCATCACACAAGAAGAAGCGGCCAAACAGGGCACAAAAGGGACACACTCGGCTGCGCCGGTAACGCGATCGTTATCCGGATTTGAGCGTCCGCTGAGCGAACACGGAATCGTCACATCGGCGGCGAAACCGCCACATGTTCAGGGCATGAGCGTGGAGACGAGGGTCTCCTGGAGCCCGCCCAGCCACAGATAGGCCATCACCATCGGCTTACGGGGATCGTCGTCCGGCAGCCGGTAGAGCAGATCGGTGTCGTCCTCGTCGGCGATGTCCAGCCGGGAGCCGATGGCGAGGCGCAGGTCGTTGAGCGCGCCGAGCCACTGCCGGGACATGTCGGGCGACAGCTGGAGCACCGCGCCGCCCTCGCTCCCGGCCGCCAGCTCGTCCAGCGAGCGCACCACCGCGAGGGCGTTCTCCCGCTTGCCGGCCCGCAGGTCGTTCTCGGTGTAGCGGCGGAACTCGGAGGAGTGGGCGCGCTGCTCCTCCGACTCGCGCGGCCCCGGGGTGGCCTCGGGGTCGGTGTAGGCGTCGGGGAAGAGCCGCCTGAGCACCGGGTCGGCGGGGGGCTCGCTCGGCCCTTCGGCGAACAGCTCGGCGAGCGGGTCGTCCGGGGTGTCCTCCGCGGGGCCGGGGCCGATCAGCTCCAGGAGCTGCACGGCCAGCGACCGGATGATGGAGATCTCGACGTCGTCGAGGGCGACGGCCGCGCCGCCGCCGGGGAGCGGTTCGAAGTGTCCTGGCATCAGTGAGGTGACTACTTCCGGTCCTGCTGGAGGGTGGCCCACAGACCGTAGCCGTGCATCGCCTGCACGTCGCGTTCCATCTCCTCGCGAGTGCCGCTGGAGACGACCGCCCGGCCCTTGTGGTGGACGTCGAGCATGAGCTTGGTGGCCTTGTCCTTGGAGTAGCCGAAGTACGTCTGGAAGACGTACGTCACGTAGCTCATCAGGTTGACCGGGTCGTTGTGGACGATCGTGACCCAGGGGACGTCCGGCTCGGGGACGGCGAAGACCTCCTCCGCCGACTCGGTGCGTTCGATCTCTACGGGCGCGGGTGACGTCACAGGGCCCATGCTGCCACGCCCCGCTGAAATCGTCACACCGACGAAAAGGGGGTACGATGCGCTTCATGAACACAGCGGACCTTGGGCTGCCGGTGGATGTTCCCTCGACGGCGCTTTTCACGGACCAGTACGAGTTGACGATGCTGCAGGCCGCGCTGAAGGCGGGCACCGCCGGGCGGCGCAGCGTGTTCGAGGTCTTCACCCGGCGACTGCCGGAGGGGCGGCGCTACGGCGTGGTCGCCGGCACCGGGCGGGTCCTGGACGCCGTCGAGAACTTCCGTTTCGATCCCGGCGTCCTCGGCTTCCTGCGCCAGCGGGGGATCGTCGACGAGGCGACCCTGGAATGGCTCTCCTCGTACCGCTTCTCGGGTGACGTGTGGGGCTACCCCGAGGGCGAGGTGTACTTCCCGGGCTCGCCGATCCTGCGGGTCGAGGGCACCTTCGCCGAGTGCGTGCTGCTGGAGACCGTGATCCTCTCCATCCTCAACCACGACTCCGCGATCGCGGCCGCCGCCTCCCGGATGGCCTCGGCCGCCGGGGGCCGCCCGCTGATCGAGATGGGCGCCCGCCGCACCCACGAGCTGGCCGCCGTCGCCGCCTCCCGCGCCGCCTACATCGGCGGCTTCGCCACCACCTCCGACCTCGCCGCCGGCTTCCGCTACGGCATCCCCACCGTGGGCACCAGCGCCCACGCCTTCACCCTGCTGCACGACACCGAGCGCGACGCCTTCCGGGCCCAGGTGGACACCCTGGGCCGGGGCACCACGCTCCTGGTGGACACCTACGACGTCACCGAGGCCGTCCGCACGGCGGTGGAGGTCGCCGGGCCCGAGCTGGGCGCGGTGCGCATCGACTCCGGCGACCTGCTGCTCGTCGCGCACCGGGTGCGCCAGCAGCTGGACGAGCTGGGCGCCACCCACACCAAGATCGTCGTGACCTCCGACCTAGACGAGTACGCCATCGCCTCGCTGGCGGCGGCCCCCGTGGACGCGTACGGCGTCGGCACCCAGCTGGTGACCGGGTCCGGGCACCCCACGGCCTCGATGGTCTACAAGCTGGTCGCCCGCGCGGAGTCCGACGACCCCGGGGCGCCGCTGGTGGCGGTGGCGAAGAAGTCCACCGGCGGCAAGACCTCGGTCGGCGGCCGCAAGTGGGCCGCGCGGCGCGTGGACGCGCACGGGGTGGCGGAGGCGGAGGTCGTCGGCACCGGCGCCGTGCCCGCGGAGCTGGCCGACCGGCAGCTGCTGGTGGAGCTGATCAAGGGCGGCGAGGTCGTCGGCCGCGAGCCGCTGGACGCCGTCCGCGACCGCCACGCGGCCGCCCGCTCCCGGCTCCCGCTGTCCGCGGCCCAGCTCTCGCGCGGGGAACCCGTCCTCGCGACGGAGTACGTCCAAGGACCCTCGGGTAGCTAAACCGCGGGACGGCCCGTGCGGGGCCGGCCCGCCGGCTCCCGCACCGGGGCGTCCACGCCCCCTCCCCTACCGCCGCCGAAGTCTCTAGGCTCATGACTTCACCGACAGTCGAAGGACACCCATCATGCGCCGCGCCTTGATCGTCGTCGACGTGCAGAACGACTTCTGCGAAGGGGGCAGCCTCGCCGTGGCCGGGGGCGCCGACGTGGCCGCCGCGATCACCGAGCTGATCGGGCAGGCCCCCGCCGGGTACCGGCACGTCGTGGCCACCCGGGACCACCACATCGCGCCCGGCGGCCACTTCGCCGACAACCCCGACTACGTCGAATCCTGGCCGGCGCACTGCGTCGCCGGCACCGAGGGCGTGGGCTTCCACCCGAACTTCGCCCCGGCGGTCGCCTCCGGCTCCATCGACGCCGTGTTCGACAAGGGCGCCTACTCGGCCGCGTACAGCGGTTTCGAGGGGACCGACGAGAACGGCGTGACGCTGGGCGACTGGCTGCGGGCGCGGGAGATCGACGAGGTGGACGTCGTCGGGATCGCCGCCGACCACTGTGTGAAGGCCACCGCGCTGGACGCGGCGCGTGAGGGTTTCCGCACCCAGGTGCTGCTGGACCTGACCGCCGGGGTGGCCCAGGAGACCACCGAGCGGGCGATCGAGGAGCTGCGGGCGGCGGGCGTGGAGCTGACCGGCAAGCCGGTGGTCCAGTAGCCCGCCGGCCTCACGGCTGCGCCGCCGGCCGCCTCAGCAGGGACCTGATCGGACGCCACGGCTCGGGGACCCCGGCCACGGCGTGGACGGTGTGGTCGGGGGCCGTGCGCCACACGAGGCCGTCGGGGTGGTGCAGTACGGCGGTGATCTCGTCCGGGGTCGGCGGGGCCGCGTTGCCCCGCAGGTAGACGGCGCGCAGGCCCAGGTTGCGCAGCCTGGTCAGGGCGCGGGCGCGGTTCTGGGCGAGGACGAGGACGCGCACGCCCTCGGCGGCCTGGGCGGTGGGGCTGGGCAGGTTCAGCGCCACCACCACGCTGCCGTTCGGCAGCTTGCAGAACCCTCCTGCGGCCATGCGGTCACACCCCCGTACGGATCGGCGTCGCCGGGACCGGCGCCGGGGCCGTCTCGGGGACCGTCAATAAGAGAAGCACAGGACGCACCTAAACACGATCGGCGGCGACCCGCCAGTGGGTCGCCGCCGAAACGCTTCTGACCTGCTAAAACTCCGCTTACTTCGCGGACGGTCCGACGCGGACCGTGATCGTCTGGCCGTTCGCGGGCTCGCTGACGATCCGGATCGAGGTGTTGGTGTCAGTGACCTTGACGCCGGCCTGCGGGGTCGACGCGTCGTAGTAGCTCGACTTGCCGTCGTCGAAGACCGGGACGCCCGGGCGGGACGGGATCGTCGTGGCGACGTCGGCGTTGTGCAGCGTGATCGCGTCGGTCGGGAAGGTGCTGAAGGTGGCGTCGAAGGACTGGACGCGGTTGCGCATCAGCGTGCCGTCGGTCCACTTCAGCGGGGTCGGGTGGGAGTCGATCGGGAGGATGAGGCCCTCACCCGGGTGCTGGCTGGTGTTGTCGTCGGCCTGGGAGGTGTCCCACTTCCAGATCAGCAGACCGTTCTGGTACGCGTAGTGCTCGACCCACTCCGGGCGGGTCTTGGAGAAGCCGTAGTTGTACGGGCCGACCTTGAGGGTCGTGTCGTACGAGACGTACTGGCGGTTCTCCGCGATGTAGTACTGGGCGTAGTCGTCCGTGATGGCCGAGCCGATGCGGCTGAAGCCGCCCGCGGTCCAGGCGGCGTCGGCTGCCTCGGCGTTGTCGGAGAACAGGGTCGCGCCGTCGGCGGTCACCGTGATCTGGTCGGCCGTGAAGCCCTTCTGGGCCACGCCGCCGTCGGTGGCGTAGCGGAAGCGCAGGCCGATCTTCTTGCCGGCGTAGGCGTCCAGCGGGAACGTCAGCTTCTGGTAGGCGTCGACCGTGCCGGTGAGGGCGGGCTTGCCGCTGCCGTCACGCGGGATGGCGGTGCCGTCGGCCAGCTTGCCGTCGATCGGCGTCCAGTTGGCGCCGTCGGTGGAGACCTCGACGTAGGCGAAGTCGTAGTCCTTCTCGGTGTCCCACCAGGCGTCCAGGGACAGGGAGGCGGAGGACTTGCCGGTGAGGTCGACCGAGCGGGTCAGGGTGTTGCGCAGGTCGTTGCCGCTGCCGCTCCACCACTGGCGCGTGCCCTGGGCGGGCGCGACCACGGGGGTGGTGACCGTCTTGTTCGGCAGTTCGACGATCAGGGCCTGGGCGTTCTTGGTGTTGTACTCCGCGACGCCCAGCTTGTGGCGGGACTTGACGCCCGCCTTGGCGACCTCGTAGTCCAGCCAGCCGAGCTGGAGCTTGTCCCAGGCGTTCATGTCGCCGGGCAGGTCGCCGATGGAGTTCTTGCCGGTGCCGAGCCAGGAACCGGAGGACATCAGCGTCCAGAAACCGGTGGAGTTCTCACCGGAACCGGAGGTGTCGTACTCGTCGGGCAGGCCGAGGTCGTGGCCGTACTCGTGGGCGAAGACGCCCAGTCCGCCGTTCTCCGGCTGGATGGTGTAGTCGCCGACCCAGACGCCGGTGTCACCGATCTCGGTGCCGCCGAGCTTGTTGGTGTCGGGGCCGCTGGAGCCGGCGTCGGTGCCGAAGGCGTACCAGCGGTGGGCCCAGATGGCGTCCTCGCCCTGGGCGCCGCCGCCCGCGGACTCGTCCTCGCCGGCGTGCACGATCTGGAAGTGGTCGATGTAGCCGTCGGACTCGTTGAAGTCGCCGTCGCCGTCGAAGTCGTAGCGGTCCCACTGGTCGTACTCGGCGAGCTCGGCCTTGATCTCGGCGGCGGTGTCGCCGGCGGCCTCACGCTGGGCGACCCAGGCGTTGACGCCGTCCTGCACCGCGTACCAGGCGCCGGTGGTGGCGGCGTTGGAGCCGTAACGGGCCTCGTTGTAGGGGACCTTGACCCAGTCGGTGACCTCGCCGTCGACCGAGTAGCGGCCCGAGGACTGCTTCTCGTAGTACTTCTTCAGCGACTCGGTGCCCGGGCCGGTGCCGAAGTACAGGTCCTGGAAGTGCTTGCGGTCGTAGTCCGCCTGCCAGGCCGTGCTGTTGTTCTTGGCCGGGTCCGGCTTCGCGATCTTGTTGTGCAGCGGGCCGGGGGTGCCGCCGTAGCGGCTGTCGACCTGGTCGCCGAACTCGACGAGGATGGTGAAGATCTTGTCGGTCTTCTCGCGGCCCAGCTCGACGTACTTGGGGTCGCCCTTGCGGCTCGCCAGCTGCACGACCTTCGAGCCGTCGCGGTCCTTGACCGCGGCCTCGCCGGATATGACCTGCTCCAGGGCCTCCTTGCGCTGGGCCTCCTGCCTCGCGCTCAGCGGCCCGTCGAAGTCGTGCTCGTGAGCCTTGGCCGGCTGCGGGTCCTTGCGGTCCGCCACCGGGGCCTTCGCCGGCGCGCCGTCGGCGGCCTGGGCCACGGCGAACGTCGAGAACGTCGCCGAGGCCGCCGCGAGGGCGACGACCGTGGCGGCCGTCCTGAACGTCCAGGATCTGCTAGTCACTTGATTCCTCCCACTCACGCGTCCGGCAGCGCGGAAGGGGGTTCCATGTCAAGGGAAGTCCGCGCGCGGTTATACGCGTGTAGTCAAGTGACGTCATTTGACTACTGGTTCACCAGAAAAGACAGACCTTGACTTGGACAGGTCAACTGCATTATTAGGAGACGGGGTTCGCATTGCGGACACGTGACTGTCACATGACGGGCGCGTAGGCCCGTCCGCGGGCCGGACGTCATGACTCCGTGCGCCCCCTGTGCACCGGCACCGTGGGTCAGCTCACGCTTACCGCCCGTTCCGCTCGGGCATGCAGGCGAATAGAGTCGAGATCGCCCCCGCCTTCCGAGGACACGATTGCCATGCCTCGTCCGACTGTCGCACAGCTCACGTACGGTTCCTGCACCGTCGTCTTCTCGACGCTCGCCATGTTGCTGCTGTCGCAGACGAGTTCGGGCCCGGCCGTCGCGGTCATCGCCGTCGCCGCGGTCGCGCTCGGCGTGCTCGTCGCGATGACGGTACCGGCGCCCCGGCGCACCCCCGTGATCGTGGCACGCTCCGCGGCGGAGCAGCCGGCGGTCGCGTCGGTCGCCGCCGCGGCGCCGCACGAGGCCGTCCGGGAACCGTCGGCACGCTGACCGTCACGTTGGTGACGACGCATCAAGTGCCGTCGCGTCAGGTGACGTTCACCACGACCGTCTTGGCGGCCTTGTCGTGCAGGCCCTGCTTGTACGGCTTGTCGAAGTAGCTCCAGCCGCCGCAGATCGCCGTCCACAGACAGGCGCAGCAGAACGCGAACGGCAGCCACAGCACCAGCGCGCGGATCAGCGAGGTCTGCACGGAGGGCGTGGAGCCGTTGTCGAGGTTGGCCACGCGCATCCCCAGCCACTTCTTGCCGAGGGTCTGCCCGGACCTGGCGATCATGAAGGTGTCGTAGGCGACGTAGAGGACGGCGGCCACCAGGGACTGCGCGAGCGACTTGCCGACCTCGACGCGCGAGCTGTCCACGTCGTACTCGCTGACGCCGAAGCCCCAGGTCAGCAGCCAGACGACGATGGCCACGAGGATCATGTCGATGATCCGGGCGAGGGTGCGCTTGCCGCTCTCGGCGAGCGGGGGCATACCGGCGAGGGGGTCGGCGGGGTAGCCGCCGTAGGGGTCGCCCGGGCCTCCCCCGTAAGGGCCACCGCCGTGAGGACCGCCGCCGTAGGGGCCACCGGGGCCTCCCCCGTACGGGCCGCCGCCATGGGGGTCTCCCCCGTAGGGTCCGCCCGGGCCGCCCGCGCCGTACGGCGGAGGCTGCCGGCCTCCGGGAGGCGGGGGCTGGCCGCCCTGGCCGCCCTGTGCGTCCTGCCCGCCGCCCTGCCCCTGACCGTACGGGGGCTGCTGCGGGGGCTGCTTCCTGAACGGGTCGTCCTCCGGCGGCTCGCCGCCGGAACCGGGGGGCGGTTCGGTCGTCATGGCCCGAGTCGACCGCGAACCCCGCCACTTCGCATCCGGCGAGCGGCCGTCCGGAGTACGGGACTCCCCGGGCGGCGTAGCGACCCTGAGGGTCCCTCAGGACCCCTCAGCCCGCCACGAAGGTGTGCGCCGCCTTGTCGTGCCAGCACTGCCGCCACGGGCGGTCGAACACGCACCACAGGACGCCCAGGACACCGACGGCGAGCAGACCGGGCACGCTGTAGACGAGCCAGCGGCGCAGGGCCGCCCCGAAGGACGGCGGCTCGCCGCCCTCGATGTCCCGCACTTCGAGGCCGAGCAGCTTCTTGCCCAGTGTCCGGCCCCACTTGGCGGTCGGCAGCGCCTCGTACAGGACGCCGAAGACCAGCAGCACGGCCAGGACGATGCCGAGGTACACCGACGTGGTGCCGTCCAGGAGCCAGACGGTGACCGTCTCCCCGGACTGCTTCGCCGCGTCGATCTTGTCGTCGACGTGCTCGACGGCCTTCGTACTCAGCGGGACGGCGGCCGCCGCGGTGACACCGCCCACGACGAGCGTGTCGACGAACCGGGCGACCAGCCGCTTGCCGAGCCCGGCGGGGCGCGCGGACGCCTGGCGCCGGGCGGCCGCCTGGAACACGTCGTCGACCGGCGGCTTCCAGGGCGCGACGGGCTGGTCCTCCCCGCCGCCGGCCAGCTGGTGCACCTGCTGCGCCCAGGACTGCTGGCCACCGCCGGGACCGGCGCCGACGGGAGCGGCTGGGGCCACGGCGGCGGGCTGGGGCTGGGGTGGCTGCGGACCGGGTTGGGCGGGGACGCCGGGGGCGGGGGCCGCCTGGGGGACGGGAGCGGGCGGGGTGGGGGCGGGCACCGAGGGCTGAGGCGTCTGGAGCGCCGCGGCTTGGGGCGCGGGGGCGGCGGGAGTGGCGGGCGCGGCGGGCCCGGTCGGCTGGACGGGTGCCGGCAGGCCGGGGATCTGGCCCTGGGCCGCCGGAGCCGCGCCGACGCCGGGCGTCCCGGCGGAGGCGGGCGTTGCGGCGGAGGCCGGTGCGGGTGCCGCGGAGGCGGGCGTTGCGGCGGAGGCCGGTGCGGGTGCCGCGGAGGCGGGCGTTGCGGCGGAGGCCGGTGCGGGTGCCGCCGCCACGCCTCCGGCACCCGCGGGCCCACCGTTTCCGGCCGCGCCGACGGGGCCCTGGAGGCCGGGGACGGAAGGCCCGGCCGCCGCCGGCGAGGTCGTGCTCCCCGGTCGCGCGCCGGGTGCCCCGGACGCGTCGGACGTGCGCGGGGACGGCGCACGGAACGTCATGGTGCCGGGGTCCCCGCCAGGGACGCCGGCGTCGGACGGGGCGGTCCCGGAAGGCGGCCCGCCGGCCGGACGGCGGAAGACGAACGTGCCGTCGGACACGACGTCACCGGAACCGGAACCGGAGTCGGGGCCGGGCGGGCCCACGGGCTCGGCCTCCCCCACCCTCGGGTCGGGCCCCTGCGGGGAGCCCCAGGACACCTTGCGGTCCTGATCCCCGCCGAACCCCGACTGGTGGGAGCGGTCGGCGCCCCACGCGGACGAAGGCTCGCTCCGGCCGCCGTACTGCTGGTCCGCCGGCACCGGGTCCTCGTCGAAGAAGTGCGGCCCGGTCTCCTCGACCGAGGCGACCGACGTGGCGGGCGCGCCGGGAGCCGGCGGGGACCCGGGCCCGGACCCGGACGGGGGCATGAGCGGTTCACCGCCGGAGGGCGCCGGCCTGCTGGTGCCGGGCACCCAGGAGGAGCCGTTCCAGTACCGGACGTAGCCAGGGATGGACGGGTCCGGGTAGTACCCCTCGCGGGGCCTGTCGTCGCCGGGTGCCGGGGAGGGGGCGCTCATGTCCGTCGTCCGGTATCTGCTCGGGGGTGTGATGGGGGCCTCCACATCTATCAGACGAGCGCAAGCCCCACCGGCAGTCCCGCCGGACCCACTCCTATCCGGGCAACCCCGTGCACGGGCTTCACACGTTCGGACCGTCGGCGAAAGAACTTCTCCGATCCGGCGTAATGCCGCCGTCGCAAGCCGCTCTCCCTTCCGTACGGATGCGTACCGAGAGGAGAACGACATGCGACCCACCGTGGTGGAACGCGAGCTGGAGCTCGTACTCGTGCTGTCGCCGGAGCTCAGCGTCCCGGTGCCGGCCCGGCTCGGCTACCGCAGCGACGATCCCTTCGCCGTGCACGTCACCTTCCACATCCACTCCGAGCGCCCCGTGCACTGGACGTTCGCCCGCGAGCTCCTCGTCGAGGGCGTGTTCCGGCCGTGCGGGCAGGCGGACGTACGGGTGTGGCCGACGAAGGCGGACGGGCGGGGCGTCGTGATGATGGCGTTGAGCTCGCCCGCCGGGGACGCCCTGCTGGAGGCACCCGCCGAGCAGGTGACGGCCTGGCTGGAGCGGACGCTGCGGGCGGTGCCGCCGGGGACGGAGGCCGCTCGGCTCTGCCTCGACGACGAGCTGACCGAGCTGTTCTCCCCGGCGGCGGAGGACCTGTGGCTGTGCGACCAGTGGCTGAGCGAGCCCGGGCCGGGCTCCGGGGCGGGGCCGTCGACGGACGAGCCGCGGGACGGGAGGTGAAGCGGCGGACCGGAATCCGGGCCGCCGTACAGGCGTACGTCAGAACAGTTTGCCGGGGTTGAGGATGCCCAGCGGGTCGAAGACCTGTTTGACGGCCCGCTGCATCTCCAGGCCCACGGGGCCGATCTCGCGCGCCAGCCACTCCTTCTTCAGCACGCCCACCCCGTGTTCGCCGGTGATGGTGCCGCCCAGTTCCAGCCCCAGGGCCATGATCTCGTCGAAGGACTCGCGGGCGCGCCGGCACTCGTCGGGGTCCTGGGCGTCGAAGCAGACCGTCGGATGGGTGTTGCCGTCGCCCGCGTGGGCGACGACGCCGATGGTCAGCGCGT
Source organism: Streptomyces sp. NPDC002566 (assembly GCF_042889585.1). Taxonomy (NCBI): domain Bacteria; kingdom Bacillati; phylum Actinomycetota; class Actinomycetes; order Kitasatosporales; family Streptomycetaceae; genus Streptomyces; species Streptomyces sp. NPDC002566. Next base: position 221,946 of record NZ_JBIARD010000008.1, read on the forward strand.
ACTTCTCGGCGATGCGCTCGACGCCGTCGATCATCTCGCCGAGCCGGGAGCGGGGCACGCACACGTCGTCGATCATCGTGGTGCCCTTGACCGCCTCCAGGGCGACGAGGGCGGAGCGGCGCGCCTGGAGGAGCAGTTCGGACTCGGCGGCGTCCTCGGCCGGGACGACGGAGGTGGCGCCCGCGGCCTCGCACAGCGCTCCGAGGGCGGCGAGGTCGGCGGCCGGGTCGGGGGTGTCGAACGCGGCGAGCAGGAGGGCCTCGGTGGTCTGCGGGAGACCCATACGGGTGAGCTCGTTGACGGCCTGGACGGTCGTACGGTCCATCAGTTCGAGGAGGGAGGGGAGGTGGCCGCCGGCCATGATCCGGCAGACGGCGTCGCAGGCGGCGGCCCCCGAGGGGAACTCGGCGGCGAGGACGAGCTGCCGGGGCGGCCGCGGCTTCAGCGCGAGGACGGCGCGGACGACGACGCCGAGCGAGCCCTCGGAGCCGACGAAGAGGCGGGTGAGGTCGTAGCCGGCGACGCCCTTGGCGGTGCGCCGGCCGGTGGTCATCAGCCGGCCGTCGGCGAGTACGACGTCGAGGCCGATGACGTACTCGGCGGTCACGCCGTACTTCACGCAGCACAGGCCGCCGGAGGCGGTGCCGATGTTGCCGCCGATCGTGCAGGTCTCCCAGCTGGAGGGGTCGGGCGGGTAGTACAGGCCGTGCTCGCCGACGGCGCGGGAGAGCACGGCGTTGACGACGCCCGGTTCGACGACGGCGATCCGGTCGACGGGGTCGACCTCCAGGATGCGGTCCATCTTGACGAGGGAGAGCACGACGCAGCCGTCCGAGGCGTTGGCGGCGCCGGACAGCCCGGTGCGGGCGCCCTGCGGGACGACGGGGACGCGCAGCTCGGTGGCGGTGCGCAGGACGTGCTGGACCTGCTCGACGGTGCGCGGCAGCACGACGACGGCCGGGGCGCCGGCCGGGCAGAAGCTCGCCATGTCGTGGGCGTACGAGGCCATGACGTCCGGGTCGGCGAGGACCGCCTCGGCGGGCAGGCCGTCCAGAAGCCGGTCGAGGAGGTTGCCGGTCGCTTCGTCGCGAGGAGCTTCGATACGGCTCATGATCACAGCGTCGCACCCGGGGCCATCGGTGTGAACCCCGGCTGCGGCACCCGGCGGATGCCCCGGCCGCGCGCCGGCCCTGACGCACAGTGAGCGCCATGGACGAACGCGCCAGGGAGACGACGACACCGAGGACGACGGGAACGACGACGGCGGGGCCGGGGGACGTGCGCTCGGAGGCCGATGGGGCGGCGGAGGGCGGGGGCGCCGCACCGCGCGGGCGGCACGCGCGGGGGTGGCGGCGGCGGTTGGCCTGGGGGCTGGCCGTGGGCGCGGCCGTGGGGGGCGCCGGAGTCGGCGGGGCGATGATGTGGTCGCATGGGGAGGCGCCGCGGGGGCCGGCGGTCCTGCCGGCGCCGGGCGCGCGGGCGCAGGCGGCGGTGCGCGGCGGGGTCACCGCGGCGCTGCCCGAGCTGGCCGAGCTGATCGACGAGCACGAGGCCCGCGTACGGAGCCGTCCGCACGACGCCCGCGGCTGGGCGGTCCTCGGCGCGGCCTACGTGGAGCAGGGCCGGCGCACCGCCGACGCCGCGGTGCTGTACCCCAAGGCCGACCGTGCCCTGCGCGCCTCGCTGAAGGCGCGGCCCCGCGGCAACGCCGAGGCCCTCGTCGGCCTGGCCGCCCTCGCCAACGCACGCCGTGACTTCCGTACCGCCCTGGAGCAGGGCGAGGCCGCGCGCAAGGCGGCGCCGAAGCAGTGGACGGCGTACCCGCAGCTCATCGACGCCTACACCGGCCTGGGCGAGTACAAGAAGGCGCAGGCCACGCTGGACCGGTTGAAGAAGCTGCACTCCGGGCCGGCGGTGAAGGCGTGGGCGGCGGGCGTCTACCGGGACCGCGGCTGGCGTGAGGACGCGGCGGCCGCGCTGTCCGACGCGGTGGCCGGGGCGGCCTCGCCCGCCGAGCAGGCGGCCTGGCTGGAGCGGGCGGGGCAGCTGTCCTGGGAGCGCGGTGACCGCGAGGCGGCGCTGCGGCAGTTCCAGGAGGCGGTGCGGCTCGACCCGGACCAGCGGGCCGCGCAGGCCGGGCAGGGCCGGGCGCTCGCCGCGCTGGGCCGGGTGTCGGAGGCGCTGAGCGCCTACCGGGTGGCGCTCGAAAAGCAGCCGCTGCCGGGTTACGCGCTGGAGCTGGGCGAGTTGTACGAGTCGCTGGGGCTCACCGATGCGGCCCGGGTGCAGTACGACCTGCTGCGCGCACGTGTGTCGAGGGACGAGGCGGGTGGCGTCGACCAGCAGCTGGTGCTGGGCCAGTTCGAGGCGGATCACGGGGACCCGGCGGCGGCGGTGGCCCGGCTGCGCGCCGAGTGGCGGCGGCAGCCGGGGATCGCGGTGGCCGACGCGCTGGGCTGGGCGCTGCACCGCGCCGGCGACGACCGTGAGGCCCTGCGGTACGCGATGACGGCGACCGACAGGGTGCACGGCGGTGCGATGCGCAGCGCGCCGTACACCTACCACCTGGCCATGATCGAGCGCTCGCTGGGACGCCAGGGCGCCGCCCGCCGTCATCTGACGGAGGCCTTGCGGATCAACCCGTACTTCTCCCCGTTGCACGCCCCTGCGGCCAGGGCGGCCCTCGCCGCCCTGGGCGAGCCGTCGATGGAGGACGTACCGGACTTCCGTCCCCCACGCGGCTGAGGGATGCCCCTGTCAGGGCCTCACAGGTTGCCCCGCTTCGCCTGCTCCCGCTCGATCGCCTCGAACAAAGCCTTGAAGTTGCCCTTGCCGAAGCCCATGGAGCCGTGGCGTTCGATGAGTTCGAAGAACACGGTCGGCCGGTCCTGGACCGGCTTGGTGAAGATCTGCAGCAGGTAGCCGTCCTCGTCGCGGTCGGCGAGGATCTTCAGCTCGCGCAGGGTGTCCACGGGGACGCGGGTGTCGCCTACCCACTCGCCGAGGGTGTCGTAGTAGGAGTCGGGGGTGTCCAGGAACTGGACGCCGGCCGCGCGCATGGTCCGGACGGTGGCGACGATGTCGTTGGTGTTCAGCGCGATGTGCTGGACGCCGGCGCCGCCGTAGAACTCCAGGTACTCGTCGATCTGGGACTTCTTCTTGGCGACGGCGGGCTCGTTGATCGGGAACTTGACCTTGAGGGTGCCGTCCGCGACGACCTTCGACATCAGGGCGCTGTACTCGGTCGCGATGTCGTCGCCCACGAACTCCTTCATGTTTGTGAAGCCCATGACGTCGTTGTAGAACGACACCCACTCGTTCATCCGGCCGAGTTCGACGTTGCCGACGCAGTGGTCGATGGCCTGGAAGGTCCGCTGGGCGGGCGGCTCGACGATCGGGGCGGCGGCGGTGAAGCCGGGCAGGTACGGGCCGTCGTAGCCGGAGCGGTCGACGAGCGTGTGCCGGGTCTCGCCGTAGGTGGCGATCGCGGCCAGCACCACGGTGCCGTGCTCGTCCTTGAGCTCGTACGGCTCGGCGACCGAGCGGGCGCCGTGTTCGAGGGCGTACGCGTACGCGGCGCGCGCGTCGGGGACCTCGATGGCGAGGTCGACGACGCCGTCGCCGTGCTCGGCCACGTGCCGGGCGAGGAAGTGGCCCCACTCGGTGGCGGGCTTGATCACCGAGGTGAGGACGAAACGGGCCGAGCCGTTCTCCAGGACGTAACTCGCGGTCTCGCGGCTGCCGTTCTCCGGTCCGGAGTACGCGACCAGCTTCATGCCAAAGGCGGTGGAGTAGTAGTGCGCCGCCTGCTTGGCGTTGCCCACGGCGAAGACGACCGCGTCCATTCCCTTCACCGGGAAGGGGTCGGCCTGCCGGGCGGTGTCGGGAGTGTGAGATGTGGTCTGCGTCATAGCCGAAGCGTGGCCCCGTCGGGCAAGGTGCGCAACACTTTCCCTGCCGGCCGGGCAATGTGCACAGCGTCGCACCGGCTTCGGCGGGCTTTCTGTACAGGATGACCATCTCGGAGGCGGGCATGGCGATCGATCGTCTGGACGGCCGGATCATCGGGCTGCTGGCGCGCGAGCCGAGGATCGGCGTCCTGGAGATGTCGCGCCGGCTGGGGGTCGCCCGGGGCACCGTGCAGGCCCGGCTGGACCGGCTCCAGTCGAACGGAGTCATCCGCGGGTTCGGTCCCGAGGTGGATCCCGCGGCCCTCGGCTACCCGGTCACCGCGTTCGCCACGCTCCAGATCCGGCAGGGTCAAGGCACCGACGTGCGGGCGCACTTGGCGGGTGTCCCGGAGGTGCTGGAGCTGCACACCACCACCGGCAGCGGGGACATGCTGTGCCGGCTGGTGGCCCGCTCCAACGCCGATCTCCAGCGGGTCATCGACCGGGTCGTCGGCTTCGACGGGATCGTGCGGGCCTCCACCGCGATCGTGATGGAGAACGCGGTTCCGCTGCGGATCATCCCGCTCGTGGAGCAGGCGGCACGGGACCGGGAGGGCTGAGCCGCGGCGCCCTGTCAGCAGGAGGGCACCTGCCCCTTGCCCTTCTCCAGGGAGACGAGGGAGTCGACGGCGCCCTTGAGCGTCGTCACCGGGATCAGCCGCAGGCCCTCGGGCAGTTCGCTCTTGGCCTGGGAGCACTCGTCCTTCGGCACGAGGAAGACGGTGGCGCCGTCCCGGCGGGCGGCCTGCGTCTTCAGCGCGACCCCGCCGACCGCGCCGACGCGTCCCTCGGCGTCGATGGTGCCGGTGCCGGCGACCGTGCGGCCGCCGGTGAGGTCGCCGCCGCTGCCGTCGCCGTTCAGCTTGTCGACGATCCCCAGGGAGAACAGCAGACCGGCGCTCGGGCCGCCGACGTCGGCGAGCTTCAGGGTGACGGTGACGTCGTCGTCGGCGCGGTGCAGATAGGTGAGCGCGGCCTCGGTCGCGGCGTCCTGGGACGCCTTCATCTGCTCGGTGTTGTGCCGCTCGATCTCCTTGGTGCTCTCCCCGCTGGGGTAGACGGCGTCGCGCGGCATCACCGCCTGGTCGGCGCGGAACCAGCCGTCGATGACGTCACCGAGGGAGACGTGCGTGTCCGGGCTGGTCGCCTCGATGGTGGTCATCCGCAGCTGCCCGGTGGTCCGCCGGGTGGGCGCCCCCGAGATCGTGATCACCGGGGTTCCCTTGTTCTCGCCCAGGACGTTCGCCGTCATCCCCGGCTGCGCCACCGAGAACGGCAACGGCACGAACACGGCGACCGCGATCAGCCCGACGAGGGGCACGGCACAGCCGACGAGAACCTGAACCCGCGAAACCCGAGAAAACACAGCCCCAATCTAACGTCCCACCCCAGCAAGCCCACCCGCGGCATGGACGCCGCCCTCCCCCACGCAACTGCGGGCACTCGCGCCGCAGAGCACCCTGTCCCCACGCAGCTGCGGGCAGTCGCGCCGCAGCGCGCGTCCGCAGGTAGCTGCGGGCAGTCGTGCCGCAGGGCGGCACGGGTGGGCGCAGCGGCACCCCCCAGCGCCGGGCGCGTCCCCTCCCCCGGCCCACACCGACCCGGGGCCACGCTCACGCAACGCTCACCGCACCCCCGTACAACCAGCGGCCAGCGGTCAGCGCAACGCCTCCGCCACCTCCCGCGCCGCATCCATCACCCGCTGCCCCACCCGCTCAGGCACCGCATCCGTCAACATCACCACCCCCACACTCCCCTCGACCCCCGTGACCCCCAGCAGCGGAGCCGCGGCCCCGCTGGCCCCCGCCTCCAACTCCCCGTGCGTCAAGGTGTATCCGGGCCCCGCCCCGCCCCCCGCCCGCTGCCGCGCCGCGAGAATCGCCTTCCCGGCCGCCCCCCGGTCCAACGGGTGCCGGAACCCGGCCCGGTACGCCACGTGGTAGTCCGTCCACGTCGGCTCGACCACCGCGACGGCCAGCGCCTCCGCCCCGTCGACGAGCGTGAGATGCGCCGTCGCGCCGATGTCCTCGGCCAGTGCCCGCAGCGCCGGCAGCGCTGCCTCCCGTACCAGCGGATGCACCTGCCGGCCGAGCCGCAGCACCCCGAGGCCCACGCGGGCCCGTCCGCCCAGATCACGTCGTACGAGCGCGTGCTGCTCCAGCGTGGCCAGCAACCGGTACACGACGGTCCGGTTCACGCCCAGCTTGTTGGACAGCTCGGTGACGGTGAGCCCGTGGTCGGTGTCGGCCAGCAGCTTGAGGACTTTCAGCCCTCTGTCGAGTGTCTGGGAGGTCTCCGCGGTCACGACGCCCACTCCTTAAGTGGTGAGGTCGGCAACCCCCGTCGCGGCGGATGCGTCACCGAGTCCCGTCAGTGACGCGCGTCAGAGGCCGCCGATCGACAGACGGGCCCGGCGTGTCCGGGACCGGTCGCTTCACGGCTGCGCTCCGCGGCGGCGCTGCCACGGGGCGTGTGCGTAGCGGGACATTAGCGAAGCGGGTTCGCTCAGCGGAAGACTTTGTCCAGAATCCGGTCAATGGCCGGTATGGATCTCCCGCGGTTTGTCCTGATAAGACGCACGCCGGTGACGCGGCGTCACCTCATCCGCGTCGCCCACTCCTGCACCTTGGCGATCCGCTGCCGCAGCTGCCCCGCCGTCGCCTCGGCGCTCGCCGGCCCCCCGCACACCCGCCGCAGCTCGGTGTGGATCACGCCGTGCGGCTTGCCGCTCTGGTGGACGTACGCGCCGACCAGGTTGTTGAGCTGCCGGCGCAGCTCCATCATCTCCTTGTGCGAGACCACCGGCCGCCGCTCGGCCGGCAGCTCCAGCAGGTCGGCCTCGTCGTCCGGCTTCTTCTTGCTGTGCGCGATCTGCTTGGCCTGCCGCTTCTGGAGCAGCAGTTGCACCTGCTCGGGCTCCAGCAGCCCCGGGATGCCGAGGTAGTCCTGCTCCTCCTCGCTGCCCGGGTGGGCCTGCATGCCGAACTCGGCCCCGTTGTACATGACCCGGTCGAAGACGGCCTCGGACTCCAGCGCCTCGAAGGAGAACTGCTCCTGCTCGCCGGTGTCCTCGTCCTGCTCCCGGTTCGCCTCGTCCATCTCCTTCTCGGACTCGGCGTACGGGTCCTCGTCCTCGCCGCCCTTCTTGGGCTTGTCGAGGACGTGGTCGCGCTCGCGTTCCATCTCGTTGGCGAAGCCGAGCAGGTCGGGCACGGTGGGCAGGAACACCGAGGCGGTCTCGCCGCGCCGCCGGGACCGTACGAAACGGCCCACGGCCTGGGCGAAGAACAGCGGCGTCGAGATCGTCGTGGCATACACGCCGACGGCGAGGCGCGGCACGTCGACGCCCTCGGACACCATGCGCACCGCGACCATCCACCGGTCGGTGCCGGCGCTGAACTCGTCGATCCGGTTGGACGCGCCCGCGTCGTCGGACAGGACGAGGGTCGCCTTGTGCCCGGTGATCTCGCGGATGAGCTTGGCGTAGGCGCGCGCCGAGTCCTGGTCGGAGGCGATGACGAGGGCGCCGGCGTCCGGGATGGCCTTGCGGACCTCGGTGAGCCGCTGGTCGGCGGCGCGCAGCACGCTCGGCATCCACTCGCCGCGCGGGTCCAGCGCCGTGCGCCAGGCCTGGCTGACGGCGTCCTTGGTCATCGGCTCGCCGAGCCGGGCGGCGATCTCGTCGCCGGCCTTGGTGCGCCAGCGCATGTTGCCGCTGTACGACATGAAGATCACGGGGCGGACGACGTGGTCGGCGAGCGCGTTGCCGTAGCCGTAGGTGTAGTCGGCGGCCGAGCGGCGGATGCCGTCGTTGCCCTCCTCGTACGTGACGAAGGGGATGGGGTTGGTGTCGGAGCGGAACGGGGTTCCGGTGAGCGCGAGACGACGGGTGGCCGGCTCGAACGCCTCCAGGCAGGCCTCGCCCCAGGACTTGGAGTCGCCGGCGTGGTGGATCTCGTCGAGGATGACGAGCGTCTTGCGCTGCTCGCTGCGGTTGCGGTGCAGCATGGGCCGTACGCCGACGCCCGCGTAGGTGACGGCGACGCCGTGGTAGTCCTTGCTGAGCGGGCCGGCGCTGTACTCGGGGTCCAGCCGGATGCCTATCCGCGCGGCGGCCTCCGCCCACTGCTTCTTCAGGTGCTCGGTCGGCGCGACCACGGTCACCTGCTGCACGACGTGGTGGTGCAGCAGCCAGGAGGCGAGGGTGAGCGCGAAGGTCGTCTTGCCGGCGCCGGGGGTGGCGACGGCGAGGAAGTCGCGGGGCTGCTCCTGGATGTACTTGTCCATCGCCCCCTGCTGCCAGGCACGCAGCTTGCCGGCGGTGCCCCAGGGGGCGCGGCCGGGGAAGGCGGGAGAGAGGTGATGCGAGGTGGAGGCGGCGGTGGTAGTCACGGTCTCCGGTTCGTGGCTCGGGCGGCTCGGCTGCTTCGCTTGCGTCGGCTGTGTCTGTGCGTCGGCGGTGTCCGTGCGTCCGCTGCCTCGAAGCGGGGCAGCGGCTGACGACCGGGCCACCCTACCGGCGGCCCCGCGCCGCCGACGCGCGGACTGCGCCGGGGCGGGCGCGGGTGGGACACACCTCACACGGTCACTCGGCGAGCTCCCGCAGCACCTTCGAGACGGCGTCGATCTCGTCCACGTCGCCGGTGGCCACGTCGATCACCAGCCGTTCGGCGAGGTCGATGTCCGGACGCAACTGCACGTCGTTGAGCGCCAGGAACACCACGCACGACGTCCACGCGGTGCGCTTGTTCCCGTCGACGAACGGACGGTTGACGGCGAGCGACTGCAGGAGGGCGGCCGCCTTGTCGAACAGGTCCGGGTAGGCCTCCTGCCCGAACATGGCGGCCGAGGGCCGGTGCACGGCCGACTCCAGCAGACCCACGTCCCGTACGACGACCTTCTGGTCGTCCTCGGCGAGTTCGGCGATGGCGAGCACGTCCTCCGCCGACAGGAAGACGCACGTCACTTGAGCCGCTCCAGCAGTTCGGCCCACTTGGCGGTCTGCTCCTTGGCGGCGTTGCGGACCAGCGCCTGGTGCGCCGTGCGGGCGAGGTAGTCGTCCACGGCCCGCAGCAGTATGGCGTGCATGCTGGTGCCCTCCTCCTCGGCCCGCAGCCGCAGCGCTTCGGTCTGGTCGTCACGGAGTCGCACGTTCATAGCCATACCAAAACGGTACCAAGGTGTGGGGCCAGAGTGGTACCACTTACTGAACCCGCAGCCGCGTCGTCACCCACGCCCCCACCAGCGCCACCCCCGCCATCGGCAGGAACACGGCGGCGAACGCGGCCGGGTGCGAGCCGGAGACCTCGGTGGCCGCGTGCGTGACGGTCCCGCCGCCGAGCGCCGCGAAGGCCGCCCCGCCCGCCGACAGCAGCACCACGTTGGACAGCCCGTCCGAGATCTGGAGCGCGGCGGAGTTGGTGCCGGCCTCCTCCGGGGCGGACAGCTTGAGCAGCAGCACACTGCTGGAGGAGATCACCAGCCCCATCCCGAAGCAGCCGAAGGCCCAGGCGACCGCGACGGACCAGGCCGGCACGCCGTCGACGAGCACGCTCGGCGCGGCGGCTATCGCGGCCGCCACCAGCACCATCCCCACGGTCATCAGCCGCTCCCGGTACGGCTCCACCCGCGGGCGTGACTGCACCCAGGACCCCAGCGCCCAGGTCCCGCCGCCGGCGGCGAGCGAGAACCCGGCGAGGGTGGGGCTCAGGCCCCGCTGGGTGACCAGCATCAGCGGCACGAACGACTCGGCGGCGATGAACGACCCCGCGGCGACCCCGCGCAGCAGCACGACGGACGGCAGGCCGCGGGCCGCACGGTAGGTGCCGCGCGGCAGCAGCCCGAGGACGGCCGGCACGAGCAGCGCGACGCCCGCGAGGGCGGGCAGCACGGACAGGGGACGCAGATCCTGCGCGGCGTACTGGAGCAGTCCGGCGCCGAGGGAGATGCCGAGGGCGAGCCGGATACGGCGGCGGTCGAAGGAGGCGCCCGCAGCGCCGTCGACCGGGCCGGCGGCGCGTCGCCGTATCTGGGGCAGGGCGAGGGCCAGCGGGAAGACGACGAGGAGGGGGATGCCGACGAACACCCACCGCCAGCCGAGGTGCTCGGTCACCGCGCCTGAGGCGAGCGGTCCGACGATCGACGGCACGACCCAGCTCGCCGCGAACGCCGCCATGATCGCCGGCCGCAGCCGCTCGGGGTAGGCCCGGCCGACGACGACGTACAGGGCGACGATGACCAGCCCGCCGCCGAACCCCTGCACGGCCCGCCCGAGGATGAACAGCCACATGACCCCGGCGGTGCCGGACACCATGAGCCCGGCGGCGAAGGCGGCGATGCCCGAGGTCAGCGCGCCCAGCGGCCCGCGCCGGTCGGACCACTGCCCGGCCAGCACCATCGCGAACAGGCTGGTGGTGAAGTACCCGGAGAACGCGAACGCGTAGAGCCCGACCCCGTCCAACTCCCGCGCCGCGACCGGCATCGCGGTCCCCACGGCGGTCGCCTCGAAGGCGATCAGCAACACGACGGAGACGACCCCGACACTGAGCGCCCGATACGACCGCCCGAGCACGGTCTCACCGCCGCCCTGCAAGTGGTCGGCGACATCGGTGTCATGGGGTTCGAGGAGGGCCATGCCCGCCAGAGTAAGGCCCACAACGACTGTTGACCCCTGTCGTGAGACCGTCCCGCCCCTGGTCCCTTGGTCCTACGCCCTCCGCCCCTTCCATGAACAGCACATGGCAACCTCATTGCAGCCCACCCGAACTCCTTGAGCCCACCTCCCGCGGCCACCTACGGTCATGACACGCAGTCCGAAAGGGGCAACCCCCCGAACGAACTGCGGACCGGCCGTGTGCCCGAGTGGTTCAGGGGCTCGCCTGCGCAGCACCCAACAGCGAGCTCCGCTCGCGGGGAGTTACGCGGGTCCGAATCCCGCCACGGCAGGAAGAAACAGCAGTACCCGTACGGCCGTGTGCCCGAGTGGTTCAGGGGCTCGCCTGCAAAGCGAGTTACGTGGGTTCGAATCCCGCCACGGCCTCTATCGCCTGAACAGGCAAAACGAAAGGGCGGCACCCTCGGAGGGTGCCGCCCTCTTGGTCGTCCGTCTCAGTTCCCGTCTCAGTTAGCTCTCACGTCGTCGTCGCCAGACCGGTTGACGAAGGCTCTCGGCGGGTTGACGGCGGGGTTCAAGGCCACAGAAGGACGATGATGGCCATCCCCAGCATGGCGGCCCCAAACAGCCCGAGGCCGGACATCGCCATGGCATCTGTGGGGTTGCGTGTCCAGGCATATGCACCAATGCCGAAGATCAGCCCTACCGCAACCGCGATAGCGATGACCGCGACGATCTTGCTGCTCACTTCTGTTTCCTTCCGGCTTCTTCATCGGAAGGGGCAACTGGCCAAGAACGTGCGCGGGGCAGCTCTCAACCGAGCTGCCCCACTGTTTACATGGGTTGCTTCGGCTGAGACCTGCCCGGTGGTGACAGAACTCGTACAAGAACTCGTCGGCAGCCTGGCGGGCGCACTCAGAGACGCACTAATCAAGCGGGGTAGCGCTGCCAACGCCCACTCGTGAGAGCTGTCCCGCATCCGCCGCGAGGCCATCGAAGAGGCGCAGGCGTCCGGCATGACCCAGGCCGAGATCGCATCGAAACTGGGGGTGAGTCGCGGGCGGGTCGGGCAACTGGCGTCTGCCGGGCCGCCGCCGGAGCGAGCGTTCTTCGGTACGGACTGTGGTCACTGTCTCGCTGGGAGGCAAGCCCGAGGCAGGCAAGGGGCCCGACCAGAACCCGAGCGCAGTCGTGGTCCGGGAAGACCTCGACAATTTCGAGCATCTGCGCAAGCTTCTGGGGGGCATGAAGCTTGAGGCGCAGTACGAGGTGATCCCGCCTACCGGCATCGTCAACCTCAACCGTGACAACCACGTGGTCATCTGCGGCCCACGCTTGTCACCCATCGTTGCCCAGGTGCTGGAGGGGGACGACAACCTGCGGTTTGAGAAGGACCGTGCCTGGCACCTGGTCGACCAGAGGACGGGCGAGGAGTATCGGTCCCCGATGGATGAGGACGGATCAGCCGGCGACTTCGGCTACCTCGGACGGCTCCCGCGTCTGGACGGCCGTGGGACGTTCCTGTACATCGCCGGGGTCCACGCCATCGGCGCGAACGGAGTCGTGCACTACTTGGAGCACAACTTGGCAGAGTTGTACCGAGAGGTTCGTACGCGGCGCTTCTCCACACTGATCTCGTGCCGCTATGACCCTGAGACGCTGGAAGTGCTGGAGAGTCGTCGCGTCACCCCGCTGTACCGACACGAGAACTGATCATGCGCATCTGTTTTGAAACGCAAGCTGGCGCAGCCAACCCGAACGAAGATTGGGTGGCTGGCACCCCCACGCTCGCCGTGGTGCTGGATGGGCTTAGTACGGCTGGACTGACCACGGGATGCCGTCACGGCGTCTCGTGGTACGTCGCCCACCTCGGCGATCACCTGGTGGCCGCTCTGGCAGATCTCGACCGGCCGCTCACAGACGGCCTGGCGGATGCTCTCCAACGCGTGGCGGCGGCACACCCCGAATGCGACCTCGGCAACCCTGGGACACCATCGGCCACAGTGGCGATCCTGCGGCATAGGTACGGGGTTCTTGATCACCTCGTTCTAGCTGATTCGCCCATCGTCCTCGATGGCCCCGACGGGCACACCGTGATCACTGACGTTCGCGTGGATGCAGTTCTGCCAAACCTGCGGGATGAGGTAGAGCGCCACGAGACCCACACTCCAGGGCACAGGGAGGCTCTTCAGCGCCTCGTGCTCGCACAGCGGCAGGCGCGGAACACGCCAGAGGGTTACTGGGTCGCCTCATCCAGTCCGGAAGCGGCACAGCACGCGCTGACCGGCACGACGCCACTGGCCGGCATCCGCTCTGCGGCAGTCATGTCGGACGGCGTATCGAGGCTGGTGACGGAGTACGGCATGGCGACGTGGTCTGATGTCTTCACGACGCTTCAGACTGGCGGGCCACGTGAGCTGATTGAGACCGTGCGCAAGGTCGAGGCCATGGACCCCACCAGGATTCGGTGGCCACGCTACAAGTCGGGTGATGACGCGGCCGTGGCCTACTGCCGCTGGTGAGCTTGCCATGCCGCACTACCTGCTGCCCGTCTGCCCCGAGCCCGAATCTGGCCGCCGCCTGTTTCATAGGCGGTCCGGGACGAACCGAGGGCCCGCGCCGACGATGACGCGGGCCCTCGGGCTGTGCTGCTACTCGTCGTCAGGAGTCGTCTGGCTGTTGCTCCGACGCAGGGTCCATCGCCGCCGGGGGGCTGGGGGCAGTTCTAGCGCGGGCCGCAGGGCCTCGTGGAACGCCTCCAAGGCCCGGGTCATCCGTTCCTCGTCTGCGTAGTGCTCTACCGCCGCTGTGAACACTCCCTCGGCTGCTGCCGCAAGTCCCGGATCCTGGCGCCGGAGCAGGGGTGCGGCTGCCGCTCCGAGTCGGCTCAGGGGTGCCGCCAGCCCGGCCGCCGACATCGCGCTCCCACGGTCCCAGCGACCGATGACGCTAGCAGCATCGCCGTAACCGGCCATGACTGCCGGGAACCCCTTCTGCCCAGACCGGGCGTATGCCGCCCCGCCCTGGACCGCCGCGCGCAGAAGGACGGGCAATCTCGCCCGCCATCCGCCCCAGAGATGGTCATGAGCGTTGCCCGCCACCCGCAGGGCCAGCACGGCCGCCACAAGTTCGTCAGCCTGCGCCTCAAGCGCTGCCCGGTCGGAGGCAGCTTCCTTCCGGGCCTCTGTCCGCCGGGTTCGTCTGTCGCTCTCCCACGCCCCGAGGAAGAGCAGGAAGATGGCGCCGGCGGCACTGGCGGCCGCACTGAGAAGAACATCCATGTACACCGGGACATGGAGAGGGTCCTACGAGGTTCCAGGCAAGAACGAGAGCCCGCGCCGATCATGGGCCGAAGGACCGAGGTGGGGCCCCTTCGATGCGGGGTTAACGGGGCGGCCGAACAGTCTACGAGCGGTTGTCGTGATTCCAGATGTAGACACCAAGGGTTGCTGAGCCGTACCAACTCTCCGGCCCGACCTCGGCCGTGAGAGACGGGTACTCGCTGATGAGCTCATGAACCTCGGCCGGGTCCACCGGGTTGTACGGCTGGTTGAAGACCAGTGCGGGCCTGCCGGTGGTCCGGGAAAGCCACGTGGTCGTGTGGTCGTAGAACCCCGGCCTGTCGTGGCACTCCCTCTTGGCACAGCGGCCCTTGTCGAGCCAGTGGAGCCCAGATGAACACCCCGTGCTGCCACTCTTCAGGTCGTGCTGGTCCGCCCAGTCCAGCAGGTCCGCGCGCATTCGGACATAGATGTTCGGACCGTACGACCATTCCACACCGTCGGTATCACGGGCGAGCACGCCCCGGGAGCGGTCATCCAGGGAGCTGACCAACTCCTTCTGGTCGGCGCTCTGGCACCGCGAACACCACCACTTCGCTTCGCTTCCGGAGCCAAAGAACAGCCCCTCCCGGCGGCGACGGCCGCATCCCTCGCAGTCATACATGATCTTGCTCCCTCGCTTCTCCTCGGGCCGGTTCGGCGCCATGGGGAACGGCTCTGACCGCCTGGAATCACCGGGTATGACATGGACTTTTGCCCGAACTGCCCCCAGTCCTGCGCTTATCATCGCGCAGGACCCGGCTTCAGCGGGCCCGAACCACAGAGCTGATCGAGTCGCCGTAGCGAGACTGGCTCTTTCCGCGCTGTTCCTTGTCCTGTTCTTTGTCCAGTGCACTGACGGTCGCCACCGTTCACCGCCGTACGCGAACCCCATCTGACCTGCCACGCGAACCCCCGCGAACGCCCCCGTACGGCCGCGCGGACAGTTAGGAAGCGTGTTGGAGGCCGGCTCTTCCCAGTGCAAGCCGAGCGCTTCGTCTTGACGGAGTTAAAAGCCAAGATCACGGGCTAGGCGACTGCATCACCTTGTCCTAGCTGATTCGCCCATCTTCGATGGCCCCGACGGGCACCCCGTGATCATTGACGGGGCCTACTGCCGCTGGTGACGCGGGTGGCCTGCCCTTTGTCCCGAGCACGTGGACGTAACGCCCGGGCGGGATGAGCGTGGTGCGGGAACCTCCATCAAATTTTGTTGGGCATTACAGCGGAGGGCCCGACCATTCGCATCACGGCTTTCGATCCATCCATAGGTTCGACGAGCGCTTTGCCGCCCTCGACTGCAATCTTTCCGTCTTTCCGTCTCACTTGTACGGCAGGGGACCAAAATTGGCACAACCCAAGGTCATAGTCGACGCCTGAAACACGTACAGTCAGAGGGTGCCTTATGAGTAGAGCGCCAGGAAATTTCTCGTTCACCTCATCTTCGTGACCCTGCTTAACTGACACTTCAAGTTCGTTCCAAGTGACATCCACGGCCTCACCGCGAACCAGGCGCGCCGCGCGCGCCCAGTCCAGAGCGTCTTCCACTCTGACCATCGAGAAATCAGGTACGGGAATTCGACGTTTGGCTGCGCTTTGAAGCGCAAGCAAGTCCTCCACACATTTAACAATCCCTTCCGCGTCACCGACGGTTCCAATTCCTAGAGTTCCGAGCGCCGCCTGCACTCCTGTGAATGGGTCGAATATCCGCAACTGGTTGGGGTTGCAACAGTTAGCAAGGAAGCGAAGTCCGGGAAGCACCGTTTCGAGCTTCCGGCCCGAAAAGTCCTTCACCTGAATATTGAAATGCGATAGCTGATTCGGGAAGATCAGACGCAGCACAATGTCGAATACGCCACCCTCCTCGGTACCGTACAGCTCCGCACCAGTCCGGCCACGCGTAGAAGCACGGAGGACGATTTCCGTATCCGCCAGCAGATCACCTGACGGATCCAGGATGGAGAATTGCAGAGGGACAGCCGCATTGGGCCTCGGCGAGAGGATCGAGAATTCGCCCGAGGTATCGGATACGCCGAGACCCCCAGGGAGGTCCAGAGAAAATTCGACGTTGTCAGGCGGAATGGTCACCGGTGTCCCGAAGGCCCCAAATTCCTCCAACGCAGTCTCTAGCTCGCTACCCTGCTCAGCACGAATCATGACACTCAGAGGAATAGGGCGTACGTGCACCGCATCTGAGAATCTCGCAATCACCTTTACAGTGACGCGCGATTTTCCGTCCGACTGCTGAACTGTGCAGACGAGACCGGGGATATCAGACTGAGTCGCATCTGTTGCATCAGATTCCACGGATACGTCATAACGATAGTGCGGGTCGTATCTATTGATTTCCTCGTGGAGTGCATGCAAGGTCGCCATAGAATCAGTCGCCTGATAGTTATTCGACGTTGCACCCTTGCTCGTGTGAAAACGCAGGAGGGAGCTCAGGCTAGAAACAGCTGATTCGAGTCGGTCTTTGCCATCGTTCAAATAGTAATCGATAACCTCAGGGTACTTTGACGCCAGCCCTTCCACATACGGCAAGCCGCGCCAATCGACAGCGAAATCGGCTGCTTCCGTAATGGACTCCAGCCACTCCACATTTTCCTTCGTGCGGTCCAGTGGCGTCACAAGCGACCAGTTCGACACCCGCATTTCACGAGACGCAGCATACGCCACAAGCCGACTGAAGGACTTCTCGATTTGAGTTTTCTGGGACGCGGTGAGATTCTGTGTGAATTTCTTGACCTGAAGAACCTTAATCGTTCCGTCGCCAAGAGGAATGAGTACATCAATTCCACCGTCCCCTCGTGAGGGGCGGATCCTCTCAGCCCTAGGATGTTCTCGCGATACAAGAATCGCCACAACTTCCTCAACCTCATCGCCGCTCAGGCGGGTCCAGGGAACTCTGCCCATAAATTCATCCTTAGTGACGATTGGCCACTTGTGCTGCCCACCCCATGAGCCAGGCACCCCTAGTCGATCAACCAAGTATCCATACCTGTGTGTAGACCGACAACGAGAACGGACATCTATCCCGCCCGCTACCGGCGGCGGAGGCTCTCCTCCGCGACGCCGCGCCCGGGGCGCGCTGCCCACCGTGTCGGCGCACGGATCCCGGCCGCTTGCGGCGCGTGGTTGACCTCGGCCGGCGGGGTCGGCGTCCGTCTCAGTTTCCGTCTCGTTCGTCGTCGTCCACGATCGTACGGAGCCGTTCACCTACCCTGTGCGTGCCTGAGGTTCGTACGGTAATGAACGTCCCTGAACCCGCCGGGATCAAGCCCTGACCAGCCAGGACAAACCTGCAAAGCGAGTTACGTGGGTTCGAATCCCGCCACGGCCTCCAAGTCAAGGGCGGCGATCAGGGCTCGGAGTGGATGATCGTGCGAGCTTGCTCGATCCACTCGGTGACGGCCTTGGCATCGCAGCTTTCTGCGACCGACTGGGCCTCTTCGAGGTGGCGGGCCGCCTCTGATGAGGCGCCGGTCTCGGACGCGAGGTAGGCCAGTGCCACCAGGCCCGCCGCTTCTCCGGCCCTGAAGCCGATCTCCCGGCGCAGTGTCACCGATTCGGTCAGCCGCTCGCGGGCCTGGTCGAAGTGGCCCGCGTCCCTGTCCGCGAAGCCGAGATGCCGAACCGCGTAAGACATCGTCATCCGGTCGTCGACGGACTTCGCCAGCGCGTACGACCGCTCGAAGTACGGTCTGCCGGTGATGCCGTCGCCCTTGACGACCTGATGCCAGCAGCCGATCCAGAACAACGCCTCCGCCTCCCCCGACGGCTCCCCGAGACGCTCGTACAACTCGGCCGCGCGCTCGAACAGCACGAGTTCCTCGCTGTTCTCCTCGCGGTCATTGAGGAAGCGGACGTGCAGCACCTTGCCCCGCGCCATGCACAGCGGCGCCTCGACCGCGTCCAGCACGTCGTCGGACCGCTCCAGCGCGGACCTGTCCCCGCCGAACATCGCCGCTTCGAACAGCGCTCCTGCCCGTTCGATCCAGTCCTGCCCTTGCATGCTTGTGCCCCTCCCCGTCGAACGATGGCAGCGCCGAGGCTACCTCCGCGCCCGGGAGGAGGTCCGGCTTGACCCTCACGTCGCGTGAGGGATCAAGGTGGGGGCATCCGGCAGATGCAGGTCTGCCTCGCCCGCATGTACGAGGCCGACCCCGGGATCGCCGCCCACTACGACGGCGTCCGCGCCGGTCTCGCCGCCTGGTTCCGCCAGATCGTCGACGCCAGTGCGCGCGCCCACGGCATCGACCCGGACACCGCCACCTGGGATCAGGGGCCTTCAGACCGCGCTCCGCAGGCCCCCGCCCGCTTCGTCCGCGAACACGCTCGGCCAGTAGCACCGGCTGTCGTCCTCCTGTGCCGCCGCAGGCGTGCGCGCGCAGGCCAGCGGGTCGAGGGTGGCGAGGGTCCGGGTGAGGGTGGTGGCGAGCTGGTCGTAGGCCTCGGTGAGGTCGTGATCGGCGTCCAGGGTCTTCGCTCGGTGGATCAGCCAGAGGGTGACGGCGAGGGTGGAGACGTCGGCGTTCAGGGGCCGCAGCGCCGACGTCGCCCCGGACCACGTCAGGACCGCGCCCGTGGTGCCGTCCAGGACCAGGCTGACGCCGTCGGACAGCGCGCCGAGGCGTATCAAGTGGGCGGCTTCGGCGGGGAGTCGGGTGTGGCCGTCGTCCGCGTGGTGGTCGGCGAGGGTGGGCAGCGGGGCGTCCGTGTCCAGGGCGAACCAGACGCACTCCTCCGGCAGGCCCACCTCCGCCAGGAAACGGCGGGTCGGCTCATGGGTGAGGGCGGACGGGAAGTCGACGTCCTCGAAGCGGACGACGGCGCGGGAGCCGAACTCGTCGTCCAGGAGGCGGGGCGGGAGGTCCAGGGCCAGGTCCGAGCGGGTGCCCGGGCCCGCGATCAGGGCGAGGGGGCGTATCACCGCGATCAGGCGCCAGAACGGCGGCACCTCGCCGTGCGCCCCCGCCTCGTACAGCGCGAGGAGCTGGGCGGAGGCCTGCGCCACCGCCTCGGGGCCGTAGCGGCCCGCGTAGGCGGCGAACTGGCCGCGCAGCGCCGCCAGTTCGTCGGCCGCCGTCGCGAAGCGCACGAGCGTCTCCAGGGACGGCGCGAGCGGGCGGCGGTCCATCAGGTGGGGGCGGTCGTGGAGGAAGTACGTCGTCGTGATCTCGCCGGTGGAGCCGTCGAGCAGGACCGACTCCCCGCGCGGGCCGCCGGACCCGGTGAGCCCTCCTATGACGAGCTGTTCGCTCAGGCCGGCCGCCATGCCGCCGTCCGCTTCGCCCGTGGAGTCGCCCACGGTGCGCAGTCCGTCCGCGCGGAGCGCGTCGAAGGTCAGCAGGCCGCCGACGCCCGGCAGTCCGGGCCCGGTCAGCCAGCGGCGCGTCGGCGCGTGCGTGACGTACGGGTCCAGCTCGGAGTCGGTGAAGGTGATCACCGCCGTGCCGGCGGCGGTACCGGTCGTGCCCATGTGGTTCCCCCGTGCGTGAAGTGTGCCGTCCCGGCGGCGGCCCGCGTCGCCGCGCACGCCGCCGTCCCACTTCCCCGAACACTACGCGGCACCACTGACAACGGCCCTCGCCTGGGAAGACGTCACCGCGCCCGAGTTCGTTCCCGTCTCACGGCACCTCACGGGAATCACCCCGGCCGTCTCCGCGGCCCGCCCGGCGGGCACCGGGAGGGTTCACGTCAAGCAGACCCCGCACGGCGGACGCCGGGAGGCCTCACGTGAAGCAGACCCCACCCGGAACCACCGGGTCGCTCACTGCCCCGTCACCACCGCCGCCTGCGGCCTTATCGGGAGGCGGTTGACGGGACGTCCGGTGGCGGCGCGCACCGCCGAGGCGATGGCCGCGGGGGACGTCACCACCGGGACCGCGCTGGCCGCCTTCGCGCCGAAGGGGGCGACCACGTCGCGCTCCTCGACCAGTTTGACGATCCGGATGTCGGGCGCGTCCAGGGCGGTCGGCAGGGCGTAGCCGGTGAGGTCGGGGTGGCGGACGAGACCGCGCGGGGTGCGCAGGTTCTCGGTGAGCGCGATGCCGACGCCCTGGGTGACGCCCGCCTCGATGCGGGCGGTCAGCTGCGCCGGGTTCAGAACCCGGCCGACGTCCTGGGCGACCGCCAGCTCCACCACCCGCACCGAGCCCAGCTCGATGTCGACGTCGACCACCGCGCGGACCGCGCAGAAGGCGAGCCCGACGAAGGCGTCGCCCTGGCCGGCCGCGTCGAGCGGCTCGGTCGGGTGGGGGCGGCACTGGGCCGTCGCCCACAACTCCTTGCCGTGCAGCTCCTCGGCGACCGTGGTCGACAGGACGCCGTCGTACGAGGTGATCTTGCCGTCGGTGATCTGGAGCAGCTCGGTGGACATGCCGAACTTGTGCGCGAGGGGCTGGAGCAGCTGGGTGCGGACCATCTTGGCCGCGCGTTCCACCGCGCCGCCGGACACCCACGTGTGCCGGCCGTGGCAGCTCGCGCCGGCGGGCGGCTGGTCGGTGTCGACGGGCGCCACGTGCACCTCGTCGACGCCCAGGGTCTCCTGGACGATCTGGCGGGCGAGGGTGGTGAAGCCCTGCCCGGTCTCCACCGCCGCGCACAGCACGGTCGCGACGCCGTCCAGGACCTTGACGGTGGCGGTGGACACCTCGTCCGCGCCCTCGGCGCCGAGCATGTGCACCATGCCCAGGCCGTAGCCGACGCCCCGGCGCACCGCGCCGGGTTCGCCCGCGCCCTCGGGGCCGCCGGGCAGCAGCCAGTCCTCCTCGGGGGTGTCCTTCGGCAGCGGCGGCAGGGGGAACTCCTGCACCGCTTGGAGGAGTTCGGCGACGGGCGCGGGGCAGGTCACCGTCTGGCCGGTCGGCAGCACGTCCCCGGTCGCCATGACGTTGCGCAGGCGCAGCTCCGCCGGGTCGACGCCGAGCTTCTTGGCCAGCTTGTCCATCTGCGCCTCGTAGGCGGCGCAGACCTGCATCGCGCCCTCGCCCCGGACGTGCCCGGAAGGCGGGTTGTTGGTGCGCACGGCCCAGCCCTCGATGAAGGCGTTCGGGACGACGTAGGGGCCGCAGGCGAAGGAGACGGCGGCGGCCAGGGCCTCGGCGGAGGTGTCGGCGTAGGCGCCGGCGTCGAGCAGGATCTGCGCCTCGACCTTGACGAGCCGGCCCTCGGCGTCGGCGTGGTGGCGGTATCTGAGCAGGGTGGGGTGGCGGTGGGCGTGGCCGAGGAAGGACTCCTCGCGGGTCGCCGTGAGCTTCACCGGGCAGCCCGTGCGCAGGGCGAGCAGGCCGAGCGGGAGCTGGAAGCCCTGGTCCTCGCGGTCGGCGGTGGCGCCGGGCACACCGGTGACCACGATCTTCACCCGATCGGGTGTCAGCCCGAAGCAGGCGGCGGCGGTGTCGCGGTCGCTGTGCGGGTCGGTGGAGGCGAGGTACAGCTCCACGCCGCCGTCGGGGCGGGGCACCGCGAGGCCGGCCTCGGCGCCGATGGGGGCGGGGTCGGCGCGGCCGATGCGGTACTGGCCCTCGACGACGACCTCGCCGGCCGCGGAGGGGTCTCCGTGGTGCAGCGGGATGTGCCGGATGAGGTTGCCGTCGGGGTGCAGCGACTCCGCCTCGAAGGCGAGTTCGGGGTCGACGACCGGGTCGAGGACCTCGTACTCGACGATGACGGCCGCGGCGGCCATGCGCGCGGTGTCGGGGTGGTCGGCGGCGACGGCGGCGATGGGCTCGCCGTGGTGGCGCACGACCTCGGAGGCGAACACCGGGCGGTCGGCCGTGCCCCGGCCGTGCAGCGCCCTGCCGGGGACGTCCTCGTGGGTGACGACGGCCCGCACGCCGGGCATCTCGCGCGCGTGGGAGGTGTCGATCGAGACGATGCGCGCGTGCGCGTGCGGGGAGCGCAGGACGGCCGCCCAGAGCAGGCCCTCGGCCCACAGGTCGGCCGCGTAGGGGAAGGTGCCCTCCGTCTTGGCGCGCGTGTCGGCGGGCGGCAGTGAGACGCCCAGGCCGTGCGGGATCGGCTCGGGGGCCGGGGCGGCCTCCGCGGGGCTCGTCGCGGTGGCTGCTTCGTTGGTCACGCCTGGCCTCCGTCCTGGCCCTGTCCGTACACCGGGTCGTGCGGATGGGGCTGTGCCGGGTTCTCGAACGCCGACGGGTGGACGCCGCCCGCGCCCGGACCCGCCTGGTGCGGGATACGTGCCTCGTCGCCGTCCGTCTCAGCGTCCGCGGCGGCGTGCGCCTCGCGTTCGTCGACGACGTCCTGGACGGCCCGCAGGACGCCCCGGTAGCCGGAGCAGCGGCACAGGTTGCCGCAGAGCGCCTGGCGGGTCTCCAGCTCGGTGGGGGCGGGGTTGCCCTCCAGCAGGTCGTGCACGGTCATCGCCATGCCGGGCACGCAGAATCCGCACTGCACCGCCCCGCACCGGGCGAGCGCCCGCTGCACGTCGGAGGGCTGTCCGTCGACGGCGAGGCCCTCCACGGTGCGGACCTCGCTGCCGGCGGTGGTGACGGCGGGGACCAGGCAGGAGGCGACGAGGCGGCCGTCCACCTGGACGTTGCAGGCCCCGCACTCGCCCTGCGAGCAGCCGTCCTTGGCGCCCGCGAGTCCGAGCCGCTCACGCAGGACGTAGAGCAGGGACTCGCCGATCCAGGCGTCGGTGACCGGGCGGTCGGAGCCGTTCACGCGCAGCACGTAGGAGGCGAGGGGGTGTTCCTCGTGGAAGGGCGGCCGGCCGGCGTCGGTGTCTTCCTGCGGGTGGACGCCGTGGTCGTCCACGCGCGTGGACGACGCGGTGTCGTCTCCGGCGTCGGGCGCGTCGGCCGCGGACCGTGGAGCGGCGGATTCCGTCTCCGCGTCGTCGGCGGACGGCTCGGAGTGCGGGTGGCCCGCGTCCGAGGCCCGCGGGTCCTCCGGGGCGTCCGCCTCCGGTGCGGTTTCCGCGTCGCGTACGGCGTCCGGGTCGCGTGGGCCGTCCTCGTCCCGCACGGCGTCGACGTCACGTCCGGACTCCGGGTCGTGCGCGCCTTCCGCGGCCGTGCCGGACTCGGTGTCGGCGTAGGGCTCGTGCGGGCCGCTGTACGGGCCCTCAGGGCCCCTGTAGGCCTCTTCCTCGCCCCGGGGGGCCTCGGGCGTCCCGTAGGCGGTCTCGTGGCGCTCCACGGGGTGCTCGCCGCCCTCGTCGCCGGCCCGGGAGGCGGGCGAGAACAGGGAGACGTCGTCGGCGTGCCGCTCGGGCGCCGCCGCACGGCCGGAACGGTCGCCGCTGTCCGGCTGCTGATCCCACGGCTGCGCCGACGGGCCGGGCGTGTCCTGCGCCGGTGTCGTCGCCCAGGGCGCGGGCGCGCCCCCGGGCAGGGTGGCCGGGGGCGCGCTGCCCCACTGTTCGACCAGGGCCGAGGTGGTGAACTCGCCCGACTCGTCGGGGAGGTCGCCGCCCGCGACGGGAATGGACCACTGCCCGGTCACGTCATGGCCGGGCGCGGGGGCCGCGGGGGTCTCCTCGAACGTCCACTGTCCGGTCGAGCCCGGGTTGTACGTGAACCGGTCGTCGCCCACGCTCGCCCCGCTCGCGGGGGCCGGCCACTCGGCGCCGCCGACCGGGGACGGCCACGCGCCCGTGCCGCCCGCGTCGGTGTCGGGCCGGTCGGGCGCCGCCGTGATCCGCGGCGGGACATAGCCGTGTCCGGGAGCCGCCAGCGGGCTTTCCCCGCGCGCGGCGAGGAGGGCGTCCACGCCGCCCTCGGGGAGCTTCACGAAGGCGGTGGCGCCGTCGTCGTAGTCGCCCTGGGGCAGCGGGTCCCAGCGGCCCGCACCCTGGGGCGAGCCCTGGCCCTGTCCGTGGTCCTGTCCGTGCTGGTGCCCGTGGTCCTGTCCGTGCTGGTCGTCGGTCACGACAGCGCCCTCCCCAGTGCTCGTCGGGCCAGCGCGGCGACGGTGCGCCGCAGGTGCAGTACGGCGGGCGGCAGCGGCTGCACGGAGCCGTCCTCGGCCGGGACCGGGTCGGGGATGCAGGCGGCCGCCACGTACTCCCCGAAGGCGGTCAGGGCCTCGGGGACGATCGTGCGGCTGTTGTCCCAGTCGATGAGCTGGGCGACCCACTGCTCGGCCTCGAGCGGCCGCAGCGGCATCGGCGCTATCGCGCCGACGGCGCACCTGACGCCGCGCCGGGCGGGGTCGAGGACGAGGGCGACGGACGCGACGGCGCGCCCGGGCCCGGTGCGTCCGGTCGCCTTCAGGAAGACCTGGGGGGCGTGCAGCAGCGGCACGCGCACGTAGCCGATGAGTTCGCCGCCGCGCAGCATCTCCATGCCGGCCAGCAGATGCGACACCGGGATCTCGCGGCGGGCTCCGCCCTGGCCCGCGACGATCAGCGTCGCCTCCAGCGCGGCCAGCACGGGCAGCGCGTCGCCCGTGGGCGCGGCCGAGGCGATGTTGCCGCCCAGGGTTCCCGCGTTGCGGATGTGCGGGGGCCCGGCGGCGCGGGAGGCGGCGGCGAGCGCGGGGATGAGGGCGGCGAAGTCGGGGCGTCCCATGCGCGCGTGCGTGAGTCCGGCGCCGAGCAGCGCGTGGCCGTCCTGGTACTGCCAGCCGCGGATCTCGCTGATCCGGCCGAGGCCCACCAGGGCGGCGGGCCTGAGCTGCCCGGAGTTGACGGCGGCCATGAGGTCGGTGCCGCCGGCCACCGGTACGGCCGCGGGGTTCGCCGTGAGGGCCGCGACGGCCTCGTCCAACGACGTGGGCAGCGTGACGGCGTGCGCCGCCTGCGGTGCGTGCGTGCTCAAAACCGGCTGCCCCTTCCCGCTGCCCCACCTGGTCCCACCTGTGTTGCCGTACGGTACGTGCTGACAGGGCGGACGTGGCAACTCTGGCACATCTTCGCAAGGCCCGGACGCGGGGGTCCGCTAGGAGGCATTCGCCCATCTCATCGGGGAGATGAGCCGTTTTCGCACGGCATCACCGGTGCGACTCGAATTGCCACTCTTCGGTGACCCCGCGGGGTTTCTCCCGTGCGCGCGCAGCCACTTGGCGAAGCGGCGGACGAACCACTCTCACAGCGCAGCCTCGGCGATCCTCGGGCGCTTCACGGCCCCACCCACCCCTGATCGCCCGTCAGAACACGGACAGCGGTCCGCGCCATGATCTTGGCCGGATCCCGATCCGGGGTCGACGGCGCGCCGGGGCGCGGGAGCCGCGCCCGCCGGCGCGCGTCAGGCGGTCACTTGTCGCCCTTGCCGCCGTTGTCGTCGCCGCCGGAGCCCATGGACTCGTAGATCTCCTTGCACATGGGGCACACGGGGTACTTCTTCGGGTCGCGACCGGGCACCCAGACCTTGCCGCACAGCGCCACGACGGGGGTCCCGTCGAGAGCGCTCGCCATGATCTTGTCCTTCTGGACGTAGTGCGCGAAGCGCTCGTGGTCACCGTCACCGGACGACACCTGCGGCGTCGGCTCTACGAGGGTCCCCGTACCGGTGCCGCGCTCGGGCTCAAGAGTGCTCATGGGCCCAAGGGTACTGAAGCTCACACCCATCAGTTGAGCGACGGGTCGTCCGGATAGGTGGCCACCATCGCCAGTTCGTTGCGCTGGCGGCGCAGCACCTCGCGCCAGAGTCTCTCCGGCTCCGGCGAGGAGACGTCGCCCGGCTCCGACTCGACGACGTACCAGGCGCCCTCCACCAGCTCGTCCTCCAGCTGGCCGGGGCCCCAGCCGGCGTACCCGGCGAAGATCCTCAGGGAGCCGAGGGCCGAGGCGAGCAGTTCGGGCGGGGCCTCCAGGTCGACGAGGCCGATCGCGCCGTGCACCCGCCGCCAGCCGAGGGGGGCGCCGTCGACGCCGGTGCCGCCGGGGATCACGGCCACGCCGAGCGCCGAGTCCAGGGAGACGGGGCCGCCCTGGAAGACGACGCCCGGTTCGCCGGTGAGGTCCGCCCAGCCCTCGAGGATGTCGCCCACGCCCACCGGCGTCGGACGGTTGAGGACGACGCCGAGCGAGCCCTCCTCGTCGTGGTCGAGGAGGAGCACCACCGCACGGTCGAAGTTCGGGTCCGCCAGGGCGGGGGTTGCCACGAGCAGCCGCCCTGTGAGCGAGGACACCTCGGTCATGCCAGACATGATCCCGCATCTTCCCCCGGAGTGGGGAGGCAATGCGGCGTCGGGGGTGAGGGGCAGGTGGGGGGCGTGGAGGCGGGCCGGGCACACGCGCGTGGCGGCGGTCTCACGGTGACCTTGCGTGGCCGGTGGGAAACGGTTCGTGTTGTGACAGAGCCATGACCTTCCTGAGCGCCTCCTGGGCTTACGGGACAAGGGCACTCGGCGATTACCCTGTCTCTCTCCAGCCCTGCTCCACCTTCCATGGAACGCGAGATACATGACCGTCAACGACGATGTCCTCCTTGTCCACGGCGGAACCCCGCTCGAGGGCGAGATCCGTGTCCGCGGCGCGAAGAACCTCGTGCCCAAGGCCATGGTCGCCGCCCTGCTGGGCAGTGAGCCGAGTCGACTGCGCAACGTTCCGGACATCCGTGACGTGCGAGTCGTACGCGGCCTGCTGCAACTGCACGGCGTGACGGTCCGGCCGGGCGAGGAGCCGGGCGAGCTGGTGATGGACCCGACGTACGTCGAGAGCGCGAACGTCGCCGACATCGACGCGCACGCGGGCTCCAGCCGCATCCCGATCCTGTTCTGCGGCCCCCTGCTGCACCGTCTCGGCCACGCTTTCATCCCCGGCCTCGGCGGCTGCGACATCGGCGGCCGGCCGATCGACTTCCACTTCGACGTGCTGCGGCAGTTCGGCGCCAAGATCGAGAAGCGTGACGACGGTCAGTACCTGGAGGCCCCGCAGCGGCTGCGCGGCACGAAGATCCGGCTGCCGTACCCGTCCGTGGGCGCGACCGAGCAGGTGCTGCTGACGGCAGTGCTCGCCGAGGGCGTCACGGAGCTCTCGAACGCGGCCGTGGAGCCGGAGATCGAGGACCTGATCTGCGTCCTGCAGAAGATGGGCGCCATCATCGCGATGGACACCGACCGGACGATCCGCATCACCGGTGTGGACAAGCTCGGCGGCTACGACCACCGCGCCCTCTCGGACCGCCTGGAGGCCGCCTCGTGGGCGTCCGCCGCGCTGGCGACCGAGGGCAACATCTACGTCCGCGGCGCGCAGCAGCGGTCGATGATGACGTTCCTGAACACCTACCGCAAGGTGGGCGGCGCCTTCCGCATCGACGACGAGGGCATCCGCTTCTGGCACCCCGGCGGCCAGCTGAAGTCCATCGCGCTGGAGACGGACGTCCACCCCGGCTTCCAGACCGACTGGCAGCAGCCGCTGGTCGTGGCGCTGACGCAGGCCACGGGTCTGTCGATCATCCACGAGACGGTGTACGAGTCGCGTCTCGGCTTCACCTCGGCGCTCAACCAGATGGGCGCGCACATCCAGCTCTACCGCGAGTGCCTGGGCGGCTCCGACTGCCGCTTCGGCCAGCGCAACTTCCTGCACTCCGCGGTCGTCTCCGGCCCCACCAAGCTCCAGGGCGCCGATCTGGTCATCCCGGACCTCCGCGGCGGCTTCTCCTACCTGATCGCCGCCCTCGCGGCCCAGGGCACGTCCCGCGTCCACGGAATCGACCTGATCAACCGGGGCTACGAGAACTTCATGGAGAAGCTGGTGGAACTCGGCGCGAAGGTCGAACTCCCGGGCAAGGCGCTCGGCTGACCCACAGGGCCTCGCCACGCCGACCGGGGCGACACCCCCGACTGCCGGGGGTCCGGGGGTCGCCCCCCCCCGGGCAGGCACAGCATGGAGAAGCTGGTGGAACTGGGCGCGAAGGTCGAACTCCCGGGCAAGGCGCTCGGCTGACCCACCCGGCCTCACCACGCCGACCGGGGCGACATAGTCGCTGATACGCCGATGGGGCGGCCGCCCGTGTGAACGGGTGGCCGCCCCATCGGCGTGTTGTCGCTTCCGGCGGATGCGCCCCCGAAGGGGCGCGGGGAACTGCGCGACCAGCCAAGGCCGACCCGCAGTCACCCACGGCGCCCGCTGCTCACGGCGCGTCCGGCGGAGCCTTACTTGCCCTTGGCCGCTTCCTTGAGCTTCGAGCCCGCGGAGACCTTGACGCTGTAGCCGGCCGGGATCTGGATCGGGTCGCCGGTCTGCGGGTTGCGCGCGGTGCGAGCGGCACGGTGGGTGCGCTCGAAGGTCAGGAAGCCGGGAATGGTGACCTTCTCGTCGCCCTTGGAGACGATGTCGCCGACGACCTCGGCGAACGCGGCCAGGACGGCGTCGGCGTCCTTGCGGGTCACCTCGGCACGGTCGGCCAGCGCGGCCACCAGCTCACTGCGGTTCATGTTGTTACTCCCGTGTTCTTCTTGCCATTGAGGCGTGCCACGCGGCGGAGCCGCATGGGGGACAGCGAAGTCGATGCCCACGCGCCCAGGAACGCATCCTGCCCCTACCTGCGGCGGGAAAGCCAATCCGGCACCCCTAGGAGTCGTGAGAACACCCTTGGGAGTCACACGAAGAGCGCCTGACCCGGCCGTCACAGTAGAGGCCTGCCCCGTGAGGCGGGTTCCACGACGCGCCGGGGGCCGGTCGTGGCGATCCTCACAGGCCCCCGTGCGCCGCCTGCTCGCGGCTGTACTACCCGCTCGCGGCTACGGCTGCGTGAGGGCCGAGGCGCCCGCCGCCTTCGCGGCCTCGCGGACCGCGCCGGCGACCGCGCCCGCGACCTTGTCGTTGAAGACGCTCGGAATGATGTAGTTCGGGTTCAGCTCGTCCTCGGTCACCACGTCGGCCAGCGCCTTCGCGGCAGCGATCATCATCTCGGTGTTGACCGTGCGGGACTGCGCGTCCAGCAGGCCGCGGAAGACGCCCGGGAAGACCAGCACGTTGTTGATCTGGTTCGGGAAGTCGGAGCGGCCCGTGGCCACGACGGCGGCGGTCTGCCGGGCGATCGCCGGGTCCACCTCGGGGTCGGGGTTCGCGAGCGCGAACACGATCGCCTCGTCGGCCATGGCGGCCACGTCGTCGCCGTCGAGGACGTTCGGGGCGGAGACGCCGATGAACACGTCGGCGTCGCGCACGGCCTCCTTGAGGGTGCCCGTGAGGTTCTCGGGGTTGGTGTTGTCGGCGATCCAGCGCAGCGCCGACCCGGGGGCGGCGTCGACGAGGTCCTCGCGGCCGGCGTGCACGACGCCGTGGATGTCGGCGACGACGGCGTTCTTCACGCCCGCGGCGATCAGCAGCTTGAGGATGGCCGTGCCGGCCGCGCCGGCGCCGGACATGACGACCCGGATGTTCTCGATCGCCTTGCCGGCGACGCGCAGGGCGTTGGTGAGCGCGGCGAGGACGACGATCGCGGTGCCGTGCTGGTCGTCGTGGAAGACGGGGATGTCGAGGGCCTCGCGCAGCCGGGCCTCGATCTCGAAGCAGCGGGGCGCGGAGATGTCCTCCAGGTTGATGCCGGCGAAGCCGGGGGCGATCGCCTTGACGATCTCGACGATGGCGTCGGTGTCCTGGGTGTCGAGGCAGATCGGCCAGGCGTCGATGCCGGCGAACCGCTTGAAGAGGGCCGCCTTGCCCTCCATGACGGGCAGCGCGGCCTTGGGGCCGATGTTGCCGAGGCCCAGCACGGCGGAGCCGTCCGTCACGACCGCGACGGAGTTGCGCTTGATGGTGAGGCGGCGCGCGTCCTCGGGGTTCTCGGCGATCGCCATGCAGACGCGGGCGACGCCCGGCGTGTAGACCATGGACAGGTCGTCGCGGTTGCGGATGGGGTGCTTGGACGCCATCTCGATCTTGCCGCCGAGGTGCATCAGGAACGTACGGTCGGAGACCTTGCCGAGCGTGACGCCCTCGATGCCGCGCAGCTGTTCGACGATCTCGTCGGCGTGGGCGGTCGAGGTGGCCGCGATGGTGACGTCGATGCGGAGCTTCTCGTGGCCGGAAGCAGTGACGTCGAGGCCGGTGACCGAGCCTCCGTGGGACTCGACGGCCGTGGTGAGTTGTGAGACCGCGGTTCCGCCCGCGGGCACCTCCAGCCGGACCGTCATCGAGTAGGAGACGCTGGGCGCCGTTGCCATGGCCGACTTCCTCTGCTTTCACCGGTGACGCGGATTGCGGTCCGATCGTCGCACCTACTGTCGAGTAGGAGTTAGCCACGTGGGGTTACGAACGTTTTGTTCACGACGAAAGAGGCCCACGTCACATCTGACGTGGGCCTCTCCCTTACGGAGATGACACCGACCCGCCATGCTCGCCTCGCGGCAAGTGGTCGCTCGTAGCGACGAAGGTTGGGCCCGGGGGCTTGGATCGGGCCGGTGTCACATCCAGGCTAACAAACGGAAGCGGGAAGACCATTCCCGTGCGGCGAGTTCACAGAAAGCCTTCTCCGCGAGGCCCCGCCGGACAGGTCCCACGGACTCACGGGGTCACTCGCGCAGCAGGTCCGGCAGCCCGTCGGCGTCGGGTTCGTCGCGCTCGCCCGAGACGACCGTGAGCTGCTGGGTCGCCCGGGTGAGGGCCACGTACAGCACCCGCAGGCCGGCCGGCGACTCGTCGGCGATCTCGGCCGGGGAGACCACGACCGTGGCGTCGTACTCCAGGCCCTTCGCCTCCAGGCTGCCGAGCGCCACGACACGGTCGCCGAGCCCAGCGAGCCAGCGGGCGGCCTCCTCGCGGCGGTTCATGGCGACGACGACGCCGACCGTGCCGTCGACCCGGTCCAGGAGGCGGGCGGCCTCGGCCCGCACGGTCTCGGCGAGGTCGCCGGAGACGGCCGTGAAACGGGGGACGACGCCGGTGGAGCGGACCGCGGTCGGGGACTCGGCGCCGGGCATGGCCAGCGCCAGCACCTTCGCCGCCAGCTCGGCGATCTCGGCCGGGTTGCGGTAGTTGACCGTCAGCTGGAAGCGGCGGCGCGGGCGGGTGCCGAGGGCCTCGTCGCGGGCCTCGGCCGCCTCGTCGGGGTCGGACCACGACGACTGGGCGGGGTCGCCGACGACCGTCCAGGTGGCCTGCCGGCCGCGGCGGCCGACCATGCGCCACTGCATCGGCGTGAGGTCCTGCGCCTCGTCGACGATGACGTGGGCGTACTCGGTGCGCTCCTGCGCGAGCCGTTCGGCCCGCTCGCGCTGCGACTCCTCGCGCACCGGCATCAGCTCCTCCAGGCCGGTGAGCTGGTCCAGCGGGTCGAGCTCGCGGCGCTTCTTCGGGCGGGCGGGTGCGCCGAGGATCGCCTGGAGCTCGTCGAGCATCGCGATGTCGTGCACGGAGTGGCCGTCCCGCTTGAGGGAGCGGGCGACCCTGCGGACCTCGCCGGGGTTCAGGACGCGGCGGGCCCACCGGCCGAGCCGGCGCTCGTCGGCCATGGCCGCCAGGACGGCCTTCGGCGTCAGCTCCGGCCACCAGGCGTCGAGGAACCCGATGAAGGAGTCCTCGCCCGTGACGTCCTCGTCGAAGGAGGAGCGCAGCTCGGCCGCCAGTTCGGGGTCGCTGTGCCGGCCGGCGGCGCCGGAGCGCTCCCACAGGGCGTCCAGGAGGAGCTTGCGGGCGCGGGGGCGCAGCAGGTTCACCGGCGCGGTGCCGCCGAGCGCGGCCCGGCGGATCCGGTCGAGCTCCTCCGCCTCCAGCTCGAGACGCCGTCCGAAGGCGACGACGCGCAGCCGGGTGGGCGGGCCGGCGGGGGTCTGGCCCGCCGGTTCGCCGCCGTCGAGGGTGAGCTGTCCCGCGTCGGGGGCGGGGCGGCCCTGTTCGAGGGCTCCGCGGGCCGCTTTGCGCAGCACCTTCAGCATGCGGTACGAGCCCTTGGCGCGGGCGACCGCCGGGGAGTCGTACAGGGTGGCCTGGACGCCGTCGACCAGGGAGCCGATGGCGCGGATGGCGACCTGGCCCTCCTCGCCGAGGGAGGGCAGGACGCCCTCGGTGTAGGCGACGAGCAGGGGGGTGGGCGAGACGATCAGGATGCCGCCCGAGTAGCGGCGGCGGTCCTGGTAGAGGAGGTAGGCCGCCCGGTGCAGGGCGACGGCCGTCTTGCCGGTGCCGGGGCCGCCCTCGACGTAGGTGACGGAGGCGGCGGGGGCGCGGATGACGAGGTCCTGCTCGGCCTGGATGGAGGAGACGATGTCCCGCATGGTGTGGCCGCGGGCCTGTCCGAGGGCGGCCATCAGGGCGCCGTCGCCGACGACGGGCAGCTCACGCCCGTCGAGGAAGGCTCTCAGCTCGGGGCGCATCAGGTCGTCCTCGACGCCGAGGACGCGACGGCCCTTGGAGCGGATGACCCGGCGGCGCACGACCCGGCCGGGGGCGACCGGGGTGGAGCGGTAGAACGGGGCGGCCGCGGGCGCCCGCCAGTCGATCACCAGCGGGGCGTAGTCCTCGTCGAGGACTCCGATGCGGCCGATGTGCAGGGTCTCGGCGATGTCGGCGGTGTTGTCGTCCCGCACGGCGCCGTCGGCGGGCTCCACCGAGGTGTAGGCGCCGTCGGGCCCCTTCTCGCCGTCCTTGCCGTTGAGCAGGTCGATGCGGCCGAAGAGGAAGTCCTCGAACTCGTTGTTGAGCCGGTTGAGGTGGATGCCCGCACGGAAGACCTGCGCGTCCCGCTCGGCGAGCGCGCCGGGCGTGCCGACGTGGCCGCGCTGGGCCGCGTCGTGCATGAGGAACTCGGCCTCGTGGATCTTCTCCTCGAGCCGCCGGTACACCCGGTCCAGGTGTACCTGTTCGACGCTGATCTCCCGGTCGCGGACCGAGTCCAGGACTGAGTCCTGGACCGCGTCCCGTACCGGGCCGACCGCGGTTTCCTGCTGAGCCTGAGCGGCCACCGGGCCCCCTTCTGACGTGCTGGGCAGCCGTCAACCGTACGCGAAGGGGACCGGTCGAGGCGAGGGGCCTGCCCGGACTCGCCGGACAGGCCCCGAAGCTGCGGGAGGGAAACGGAGGAAAGCGACCGCCGGAAGGCTCAGGCGTCGATCTGCACGAGCTTCTTGCCGTCGAACGTCATGACCTCGAAGTGGTCGATCTGGTTCGGGGTGAAGGCCGCGCCGCCCTGAACGTACAGGGGCTGCTTCGCCTGGTCGGTCTTGGCGCCGGGGAGGCCGTAACCCCACTCCGGGACGGACCAGGAGGAGACGGTCTCGCGCTCGCCGTTCTTGCCCACGGCGATCAGCGAGCACTTGTTCGGGCCGGCCACGTTCGACAGCTGGACGACGGCCTGGGTGCCCCACGCCTTCTCCGCCATGGCGACGGTCGCCGAGACCTTGGTGGAGGCGTCGGTGGCCGACTTCTTGTCGGGCAGCGCGTCGAAGACGCCCTTGGCGGGGTTGGCGGTGTCCGCCTGCAGCGTCTTGGCGTCCTTGCCGCTGTCGCCGCCGGTCATCGCGAGCACGCCCAGCGGGCCGCCGGCGATCAGCGCGACCGCGGCCGCGAGCATGAAGAACGAGCGGCGGCGCTTGGCGGCGCGGCGGTCGGCCACCTCGTCGACCAGCCGTTCCGCGAGCCGCGGGTTGGGCTTGGCGGACAGGGACTCGCCGATCGCGGGCGTCCCGGAACCCGGCAGGTCCGCGAGTGCGGCCAGCATCGGCTCCATCCCTGCGAGCTCGTCGAGCTGTTGGGCGCACCACTCGCAGCCGGCGAGATGCGCTTCGAAAGCGGTCGCCTCGGCGTCGTCCAGGATGCCGAGGGCGTAGGCGCCCACGGTCTCGTGTTCGCTCGGGCTCGGAGATCCCACAGATCCCTGCATGGGGCCAGACATACCCGGCCCTCCCGCTCCGAACCCCCCGTAAATGCTCATCACGCCGTCACACCCCGCTCTTCCAGAGCCAGCTTCATCGACCGCAGGGCATAGAACACCCGTGAGCGCACGGTGCCGCTGGGTATGCCCAGCGTCTCGGCCGCCTCGTTGACGGTACGCCCCTTGAAGTACGTCTCGACGAGGACCTCCCGGTGGGCAGGGGTCAGGTCGTCGAGAGCGTCCGACAGGGTCATCAGCCACAGCGCCTTGTCGATCTCATCCTCCGCGGGAATGACCTCCAGCGGCGACGGGTCGACCTCCTGCGGCCGGGCCTGCCGGCTGCGGTGGCCGTCGATGACGATGCGGCGTGCGACCGTCACCAGCCAGGGGCGTACCGATCCGGTCGCTCGATTGAGCTGGCCGGCGTTCTTCCAGGCCCGGATGAGCGTCTCCTGCACGACGTCTTCGGCTCGTTGACGGTCTCCGGCAACCAGGCGCAGGACATACGCAAGCAGGGGTCCGGCATGCTCCCGATACAGGGCACGCATCAGCTCCTCGTCAGGCTCCGAGGGCTGGGACATGCGATGTCGGGCCCTCGATCCACGTTCATTGGCCACGGCCGCATCCTTGCGCACGCCCACCTCCGGTGTCCGGGGGTTCCCCCAGTCGGTCGCTCCCACACCGGTACGCAAGCGATGAGTTGAGTGTTCAAAGTGAGGCGACAGTTTTCTTCGCGGTGTCATGACGAGGGGGACATGGGGGCACATTCCCACCCCTCTTCCTTCACAACTCCGCCACACCGGGCCGAACGTGGGCGCTTCCCGGCCTGCCGTAAAGGTAAACAGGGTGTAACCGAAATCACTTCGACGGCGGGGGAGCGAACACCGCATAAGGGACGGGCGAGTTGGGCGGCCACGCCCTCGCGGTCTGCGGGACGGCGGAGTCGGGGTGTTCGGAAGGGGCGATCGGCAGGGTGCCGGAGACAAGGGCGTGAGGTGCCGGAGTCGTCTTCGGGTTGCCGCTGACGGGGGTGGAGGTTGCCGCCATCGGGGTTCCGTTGCAGGTAAGTGGAGTTGAGGGGGCGACAGGGGAAGCGGGGAGGGGGCCTGCGGAGACTGAGGCCGTCACGACCGGTCCGGCGCGGGCGGCGTGCGGTGGAGGGCCGTGCGTCTGCGATGGCGGGCCGCCCGCTCCCGGTTGCCGCAGACCTCGCTGGAGCACCAGCGCCTCCTGCGCCCGCGGGAGGTGTCGACGTACACGATCGGGCAGTCGTCCCCCTCGCACTGCCGCAGCCCTGCCCGCGCGGCGGGATCGGTCAGCAGCTCCACGGCGTCCCGCGCGACTCCGGCGAGCAGTTCGGCGCACGCCGGAGGGCCGGCCAACTCCCGGACGAGCGTGCCGTCGTGGACGTGCACGGCGCGCGGTGCGGGGGGCGCGGCACGGGCCGCCGCCTCGTTGACGCGGGCGAGTGCGCGGGTGAGGGCGAGGTCGTACGCCTCACGGGCCAGCCAGCCGCGTACCAACTGCCCGACGTGTCCCCGCAGTTCACGGAAGGCGGCCGGCCAGTCGGGATCGGCGTGGGTGAGGGGCGTGCCCGGCGGGACGAGTCCGGAACCGCTGATCCAGGCGCGCAACGCGGGGAGGGCGTCGAGGCGCTCGCTCGGGTGGGTGGTGGCCAGGAGGTCCAGGCAGATCCGCCCAGCGTCGAACCGCAGACCGTACGGGGCCGGGGCGGCCGGGTGCGTAGCCAGCGTCATGTGCCTGTCACCGCCTCGAAAAGGCCTCGGGGTCCTTCCACAGTGCCGGGCGGCCGACGCCCTGCGGAAGACCCCGTACCGACGCCGTGCCGGGAGCGAGTCGCCCGGGCCGCGGTTCAGCGCACCCTGGAGACCGTCCACCCCGGGTGCCGGACGATGCCGTCGACCGAGCGTCCCTTCACGCGTCCGCGTACTTCGTGTCGGCCGCCGGGTCCAGGGCGAGGCGGTAGCCGCGTTTGACCACCGTCTGGATCAGCTTCGGGGTGCCCAGCGAGGTGCGGAGGCGGGCCATCGCGGTCTCCACCGCGTGCTCGTCGCGTCCCGCGCCGGGCAGCGCGCGCAGCAGGTCCGCGCGCGCCACGACCCACCCCGGCCGCCGGGACAGCGCCCGCAGCAGGGACATGCCGGCCGGCGGCACGGGCCGCAGACAGCCGTCGACCAGCACCGCGTGCCCCCGGATCTCCACCCGGTGCCCGGCGACCGGCAGGGCCCGGGCCCGCGCCGGCAGTTCCTGGCACAGCAGTTGCACCAGCGGGCCGAGCCGGAACCGCTCGGGCTGCACGGTGTCCACCCCGTGCGCCTGGAGCGGCAGCGCGGTGACCGGACCCACGCAGGCCGGCAGCACGTCGTGGTGGAGGGCGGCCAGCAGCTCGGACAGCAGCCCCCGCTCCTCCGCCCGCGACAGCAGCGAGGCGGCGGCGGGCGCGCTGGTGAAGGTGACCGCGTCCAGCCCGCGGGCGACGGTCGCGTCGATCAGCCGGTCCAGCGGGGAGAGGTCCTCGGGGGGCATCCACCGGTACACCGGCACGCCCACCACCTCCGCTCCCCCGGCCCGCAGCGCCTCCACGAACCCCGGCAGCGGCTCCCCGTGCAGCTGTACGGCGACCCTGCGCCCCTCGACGCCCTCCTCCAGCAGCCGGTCGAGCACCTCCGCCATGGACTCGCTCGACGGCGACCAGTGCTCCGTCAGTCCCGCGGCGCGGATCGCGCCCTTGACCTTGGGCCCGCGGGCCAGCAGCTCGACGTCCCGCAGCCGGGCGAGGAGCCGCTCGCCGAGGCCCCAGCCGTCGGCGGCCTCCACCCAGCCCCGAAAGCCGATGGCCGTGGTGGCGACGACGACGTCCGGCGCCTGGTCGAGGAGGTTCTCGGTGGCGGCGAGCAGTTCGCCGTCGTCGGCGAGCGGCACGATCCGCAGGGCGGGCGCGTGCAGCACCGCCGCGCCGCGCCGCTGGAGCAGCGCTCCGAGCTCGTCGGCCCGGCGCGCGGCGGTGACGCCGACGGTGAACCCGGCGAGGGGCCCGTGCCCTTCCGCGTCCCGGCCGTCGCCGCCCTGTTTCGGTCCCTGCTGTTGCTGCTCGTACATAACTCTCGTCCCGCGCTCGAGTCGAAGCACCTACACGAGGTGGTGTCTCACCTGCATGCCGAGCGAGCCTGTCAACGGCGCGTGACAGGCTCGGTTCGGCTACATGTCGCCAGTGTTACGTCACACCTCGGCGTAACTGAGCTGGGGCTTCGCCCCGGAGGAGGCGCCGGAGGCGGTGATCCGCCCGGCCGGGCGGCGAAGGTATACGGCCCAAGTGACCATGAAGCAGACGGCGTAGAAGGCGAGGAAGGCGACGAACGCGCCGGTCCCCGAGCCGTAGGAGAGGAAGGACTGCCGGAAGGCCATGTTGATGCCTACGCCGCCGAGCGCGCCGACCGCCCCGATGAGGCCCATGGAGGCGCCGGAGAGCCGGCGTCCGTAGGCGGCCGCCTCTTCGCCGACGAGCCCCTTGGCGAGGGCCTTCGCCTGGAAGATGCCGGGGATCATCTTGTACGTCGAGCCGTTGCCGAGTCCGCTGAGCACGAAGAGCACCACGAACACGGCGACGAAGAGCCCCAGCGACTTCTGCATGCTGGCGAAGATCAGGACGGCGGTGGCTGCGGCCATGCCGACGTAGTTGTAGAGGGTGATGCGGGCGCCGCCGTAGCGGTCGGCGAGCCAGCCGCCGACAGGGCGGATCAGGGAGCCGAGGAGCGGGCCGATGAAGGTGAGGTAGGCCGCCTGGAGCGGCGTACGGCCGAACTGGTTGGTGAGGACCTGCCCGAAGGCGAACGAGTATCCGATGAACGACCCGAACGTGCCGACGTAGAGGAAGGACATGATCCAGGTGTGGGCGTCCTTCGCGGAGTCGATCGCGGCGCCGGTGTCGTTGGTGACGGACGCGAGGTTGTCCATGCGGAGCGCGGCCAGGGTCGCGGCGACGACGATCAGCGGGATGTAGATCCCGAGCAGCACGCGCGGGCCGCCGCCGGCGCCGATGACGGCGAGGCCGGCCAGCTGGAGGACCGGCACGCCGATGTTGCCGCCGCCGGCGTTGAGGCCGAGCGCCCAGCCCTTCTTGCGGAGCGGGAAGAAGGCGTTGATGTTGGTCATGGAGGAGGCGAAATTGCCGCCGCCGATGCCCGCGAGCAGGCCGACGATGAGGAACGTGCCGAACGACGTCCCCGGCTTCATCACCGCGAAGGCGGCGACCGTGGGCACGAGCAGCAGGCCCGCCGAGACGATCGTCCAGTTGCGGCCGCCGAAGACGGCGACGGCGAAGGTGTACGGCACCCGGACGACGGCCCCGACCAGCGTGACCATCGACGTCAGCAGGAACTTGTCGGCCGGGGTCAGCCCGTACTCCGGGCCCATGAAGAGCACCAGCACGGACCACATGGTCCAGACGGAGAACCCGATGTGCTCGGAGAAGACGGAGTAGAGGAGGTTGCGGCGGGCGACCTTCTCGCCGGTGGCCTTCCAGAAGCCCTCGTCCTCCGGATCCCACTGCTCGATCCAGCGGCCCCCTCGCTTCGGGGAGGGTGCTGAGGATTTCTGGGCTGCGGGACCTGTCCCGACGGTCGTCATGGCGCCTCCACGTGCTCCGGGGCTCGGGTGCTTCGGGGAACTGGTCCCGAAGGTAGGCAGCACGCGTTTCCGCCCTGTGCCCACGAGTGACCGCAAGGGAACGTTGCTCTCACCTCGCCGGGTGGCGAGATGAGAGGTCCTGTTCGGCCGGGCGGTTCGTGGAACCGGCGTTCGGTTTCACCGGGACCGGTGGGCGCCCGGGTCGCCGGTCGGCCACAGGCGGGGGGTGCGGGAGGCCGCCAGGTCCTCCGTCCAGCCGAAGCAGAGCACGCACAAGGCGGTCAGAAGCCAGACCAGGGGGAGTTGGGGCCAAGGGCTCTGCAAAAGCCAGGCGGCGTGCGTCTCCAGGGCCGGGACGTCCCACAGGTGGTCCCACAGGGACTCCGCCAGGACGATGCACACGTTGTGCCACAAGTAGATCGTCACCGCGCGGGAGTTGAGCAGCGTGATCAGGCCGTCCCAGCGGCGCAGCCGGCGGGGCCACTCCTGCCAGGCGGGGCTGATGTGCAGCAGGATCAGCACCGTCGCGAAGGACCACAGGGACTGGGCGAACGGCATGTCGTCCAGGTCGTGGCCCTGCCGCAGCCCGTCGGACAGGGCGTGCCAGAGGCCGGCGGCGCCGACCGCAGGGGCGAGGGAGAGCACCGCGTACCGGGGGACGCGGCGCAGCACGCCCTGCTGGTGGGCCATGCCCAGCAGCCAGCACGCGCCGAACGCGCCCATGTCGCTGAGCACCGACTCCACCCGCCAGTACGGCACGGACAGCGGCCCGTACTCCAGCGCCGCCGACAGCGCGATCGGCGCGAGGACCGTCGGCCAGGGCGCGGCGCGCAGGGCGCGCAGCATCAGGGGGGAGAGGAAGACGAACCAGAGGTAGGCGCGCAGGTACCACAGGGGCACGCCGATCGCCGTCGTCCACTCCGCCCCGAGCAGGCCGTGGACGCCGGGCAGCCCTTCGCCGTAGGGCGGGTCGCTCAGCGGAAGGATCCAGAAGCCGAGGTGCAGCCACCAGCCGACGGGGTGGGCCTCGCCGTCGTCGGGGCCCCAGCCGCCCAGCAGCATCCCGGTCACGCCGATCGCCCCCAGCAGCCACAGCGGCGGCAGGAGGCGGCGGACGCGGCCCCGGACGACGGCGGGCGCGGGGCGCTTGGCCAGGGAGCGGGCCATGAGGTTGCCGGCCAGGGCGAACATCACGCCCATGGAGGGGAAGACGACGGGCAGCCAGGCCCAGCCCATGAGGTGGTAGAAGACGACGCGGAAGAGGGCGATCGCGCGGAGCAGGTCGAAGTAGCGGTCCCGGCCGCGCGGGCGGGGACCGGCCGGCGGGGGCGCGGGAGGCGGGTCCTGTGCCGTGACCGCGCCGGCGGGCGGGGCGGACGGCCCTGTCGCCGGCGGGTGCGGGTCCGGGTCGGGCGGCCCCGGCCGGCCCCTCCGCGTCGCCGCGTGCCGGCTTCGGCCCGGCCGGGCCTCGGAGGCCGTCGCGCCGGGCGGGGCGTCGGGGGGCTGCGGGGGCATCAGGCCGCTCCCCTCTCCATGGCCGGCTCGCCCGGCGGCGCGGCGACCTGCCCCTTGCGGCGCAGCTTCTGCCAGCGCAGCCGGCCGCCGGTGAGCGCCGTGATCCAGGACTGGAGCAGCACGATGTACATCAGCTGGCGGTAGATGAGCTGCTGGAGCGGCAGGGAGACCAGCGGCGTCAGGCGCTCGCGGTCAAGGGCGAACGCGTACGCGGCGCAGGCCGCCTGGACCGCGAGGACGCCGAACCAGGCCGCGATCGTCTTGCCGGTCGGGCCGAACAGCAGGCCGTAGACGAGGAACAGGTCGATCAGCGGGGCGAGCAGCGGGGCCACGACCATGAAGAGCGAGACGAGGGGCAGCCCGACCCTGCCGAAGCGGCCGGAGGGGCCCCGCTCCACCAGGGCGCGGCGGTGCTTCCAGATCGCCTGCATGGTGCCGTAACACCAGCGGTAGCGCTGGGACCACAGCTGCTGGATCGACTCCGGGGCCTCGGTCCAGGCGCGCGCCTTCTCCGCGTAGACCACCTTCCAGCCGTCGCGGTGCATGGCCATGGTGATGTCGGTGTCCTCGGCGAGGGTGTCGTCGCTCATGCCGCCGACGCGGTTGAGGGCCGTGCGGCGGAAGGCGCCGACCGCGCCGGGGATGGTGGGCATGCAGCGCAGGACGTCGTACATACGGCGGTCCAGGTTGAAGCCCATCACGTACTCGATGTGCTGCCAGGCGCCGATGAGCTTGTTCTTGTTGCCGACCTTGGCGTTGCCGGCGACGGCGCCCACCTCGGGGTCGGCGAACGGCTGGACGAGTTCGCGGACGGTGGACGGCTCGAAGACGGTGTCCCCGTCCATCATCACGATGATGTCGTGCCGGGCGTTGGCGATGCCCCGGTTGAGCGCGGCCGGCTTGCCCGCGTTGACCTGGCGGACGACGCGTACGCCGGGCAGGCCGAGGTCCTCGACGATGCGGGCGGTGCCGTCCGCCGAGCCGTCGTCGATGACCAGGATCTCGACCGGGTGGTCGCTCTTGACCAGCGAACGGACCGTGTTCTCGATGCACTTGGCCTCGTTGTACGCCGGGACGAGGACCGACACCGGTTCGGTGACCGGTGCGTCGGGGCCCCAGACGAAGTCGCGGCGGCGGGTGCGGCGGGTGTGGATCGCGGACAGCAGCAGCATCAGGCCGAAGCGGGCGAAGACGAGGAAGCCGATGACCGCGAGACCGACGACGAGGACGCCCGTGAGGTCGTCGGCCGCGCCGACCAGGGCGGTCCAGGCGCGGCCCTTCCACAGGTCGAGGCCGGCGACGGCGGTGTGCGCGCTCGGGGCGTCGAGCGCCTCGGTGAGGTTGTCGAACCGGTAGCCCTGGCTCTTGAGTTGGGGCAGGTAGACGTCGAGCGCCCGTACCGTCTGGCTGCGTTCGCCGCCGGAGTCGTGCATGAGGACGATCGCGCCCTTGCCCTCGGTCGGCGTGGAGTTGCGGATGATCTGCTCGACGCCGGGCCTGCGCCAGTCCTCGCTGTCGGATCCGGTGAGGACGGTGAGGTAGCCGCGGCTGCCGACGTACTCGGTCACCGGCCAGGAGCTGTCGTCGAGGGCGGAGGCGCTGGAGGAGTACGGCGGGCGGAACAGCGAGGTGCGGATGCCTGCGGCGCCGGCGAGGGCGAGCTGGTTCTGGGTCAGCTCCCAGTCGATGCGCTTCTTCGACTGGTAGGAGAGGTCGGGGTGGTTGAAGGTGTGCAGGCCGATCTCGTGGCCCTCGTCCACCATCCGCTTGACGAGTTCGGGATACCGGGAGGCCATGGTGCCGGTGATGAAGAAGACGGCGTGCGCGTGGTGCTTCTTCAGCACGTCGAGGACCTTCGGCGTCCAGCGCGGGTCGGGGCCGTCGTCGAAGGTGAGGACGATCCGGCGGTCCGGCACGTCCATGCTGGTCGGCTGTTCGCCGCGGGTGTCGACGACCGGACCGCCCTCCAGGATCTTCCGGGGGACGTGGTCTGCGGCGGCCTCGCTGCGGATGCGGTGGTCGGCGAGGACCTCGCTGTGCACGTAGCCGCGCAGCATCAGCATCGCCATCATCGCGACGAGGACGAGGAGCGGGAGCAGGTGGCGCAGGCGCAGGGGCGGAAGCAGTCGCCGCCGGGCAGCGGCGGCCCGGCTGTCGCCGTCGGCGGCCCGCCCGCCCGGTATCCGGCGGCCGCGCGACCGCCGTGGGGCGGAGCGCTGCGCGGCGCGCGGCGCGGAACGCCGCGCGGAGCGGTGGCCGCCACTCGAACGGCGGTCGCCGTCGGTGTGGTGGTCGTCGGGTGTGTCCGGTGCGTCGTCGGGCGAGGGAGCGGAGGGGACGGACTGGGCCGGGTGACCGGCGGACCGTCGGGTCGCACGCCGGCCGGTGTGGGATGCCATGAGGGGGACGTTCTCCGGGGATCAGAGTCAGACGGCGAGGCCGCCGGGGACGGCGACGGAGCGGGGAGCGGACGGGAGCGCGGCGGTCGTCGAGCCGGGGAGGACCGCGAGGACGGGCACGGTGGCTGCCGAGCCGGGGACGGTCGAGTGGAGCCCCGCGGCGGAGACCGGGCCGGGTGTCAGCGTCCGGGGCGGCCCGGTGACGGCCGGCGGGACGAGTGCCGTCATGGCGCCGGTGGCCGGCAGGGCGGCGGACGACGCCGTGGTGTGCGTCGTCGAGGTGTCGTGGGCCGGCGCCGGCTGAGGGGCGCCGCCCGCCACCGTGGTTCCCGCGCCTCCCGCCGGCGAGGGCGAGGCGTCGGGCGAGGGCGAGGTGCTGGGCGAGGGCGACGGGGGCGGCGCGGAGGACGCGGCCGGGCTGCTCGGCGCCTGGAGCGACGGCTCGCGGCTGGAGGCCTCCGGGCTGGGCCGCAGGAGGGAGGCGCTCGCCGAGGGCCCCGGGGAGGCGGACGCGCTCGGTGGGGCGGCGCTCCCCCGTGCACTGGGCGACGCGCTCGCGGCCGGGGGCGCCGACGCGGCGCCGGAGGCGGTGCTTCCGGGGCGGTCGGGCGCCGGTTCCTCCGGGTCGCTCGTGCCGTCGGACGACGCCGAGGGCTGCGGGCCGGTGTCCACCTGACTGGCCGGCTCCTCGTCCTTCGGGCCCGGCACCGGCAGCCAGGGCGCGCTGGAGTTGCCCGACAGGAGCGTGCCGACGATGACGACGGCGTAGGCGGCGCAGGCGAGTCCGACGGCGATGCCGATGCGGCGGAAGGTGCGGCTGCGGCGGCCTGACTCGTCGACGAAGACGGGCACCTCGGAGGCGTCCTGCCCGTTGCCGGGCGGGGAGTCGAGCTGGACGGTCACCTCGTCAGGGTCGTGGTCGTCGTCGCCGTCCGCTCCGCCGGCCTCGTCCGCGACACCGGTGAGGCCGCTGAGGCCGGTGGGGCCCGCGCTCGACGCGCCGGAGCCGCCGCCCAGGACGCCGGACGTCTCCCCGGCGCTCTCTGCCCAGGGATCCCGGAGCCCACCGCTCAACCGTTCATTTTCGGAAAGGTTGTTCGAGAGTGACGGCGTCCCGGTTTCGAGTGGATTACCCGGTAATGCCCGGCAGCCGCCGCCGGCGGAAAGCTCCGGGTAGGGCGACCGCGCGCTCCCCTCCGTGACACCTCTCGACGACCACCGCACGGATCCGGGAAGCGCCTGAGCGCTTCCTTCCGTCATCGGTACGTTTCCGGTCGGCGACGCCGCTTCCGGCCACTCCGGAAAGGCGTCTTCCAGCCATTTGCTCACGTGTGCGA
Source organism: Streptomyces sp. NPDC002566 (assembly GCF_042889585.1). Lineage (NCBI taxonomy): Bacteria > Bacillati > Actinomycetota > Actinomycetes > Kitasatosporales > Streptomycetaceae > Streptomyces > Streptomyces sp. NPDC002566. Next base: position 265,451 of record NZ_JBIARD010000008.1, read on the forward strand.
TTCCCCCCATGGGACACCACGGGTCTGTACCGGGCGCGTCTACGACGGCGAGCACATGCCGCGAATCCGGACCCCCACCCGGTCAACACGCCCCATTTACCCGGACTTTGCTCAGGTCGACGAATCTAGCGCAGACGTGCTTCCGATGTTCACGTTGTCGCATTTATGCTCAGAGGTCATGTTCATGCCTATGTCCGAAATCGATCCCCGGACCGGCCGTATGATCCAGGACGCCACGAACCCGAGTTCGAGCCCCGTCCGGCGCAACATGTTGAGCGCCGAACGGACCAGCCCCTTTCGCCACACCGGCGACACGGGGGTCGACACGACCGGCTCGACGAGCGGTCTCACCACCGTTTGAGGCATGGCCGGAAAGTCGACTACACCGAGAATCGGATTACGGGCTTTTGTCATGATGGGCCGGAATTCCTCGCAACCGGCATGTGTCGCCGGCGGCCGGGTTCGCCGTCCCGGCGGCGTCCGTGACGACCCTGCCGCTGTCGCTCAAAACGACGAAAGCCCCGCTGCTCGAGAGCAGCGGGGCTTCGCCCACATGGGATGAGTGGAGATGGCGGGAATCGAACCCGCGTCCAACGGTGCGGAAACAGGGCTTCTCCGTGTGCAGTTCGCTACGATTTTCTCGGCCCCGGCGATCACGCGAACAAGTCGCCGACGGGCCCAGTCACTGTTTGGTTTCCCTCTTCACCCCGTGACCGGGATCAAGGTTTAGTCCCCTAGCTGATGCCAGGATCCGGGTCGGGAACACCCCCGGGCTGACACTCCCATCAGAGAGCAGACGCTGTCGCTACCTGAGATCAGGCGGCGAGAGCGAAGTGCTCGGGAGAATCGCTCTTGGAATTGGCGATTATTTTTTTCGGCCTGTGGTTTACGAGATCATGGCCGCTTCCTCGACACGCTTCCCCTGCTTCGACAACCGCTGTCGAAACCGATCATCCCCATGTTGTTTTTTCAACCCCTCCGAGGAGGGAAGCGCACCCGCTGTGGGGTGCAGAACCCATCGTACGTGACCGACGCACGCCGATGCCAGCGCATTACTACGCGCCCCGCTGCCGCCGCTTCGCCGCCGCGATCGCGCGGTCCGTGTCCCGGCGGTCCTGCTTCTCCCGCAGGGTCTGGCGCTTGTCGTACTCCTTCTTGCCGCGCGCCAGCGCGATCTCGGCCTTTGCCCGGCCGTCCTTGAAGTAGAGGGCGAGCGGCACGATCGTGTGCCCCGTCTCCTCGGACTTCACCGCGAGCTTGTCGATCTCCTCGCGGTGCAGCAGCAGCTTGCGCTTGCGGCGCACGGAGTGGTTGGTCCAGGTGCCCTGGAAGTACTCCGGGATGTGGGCGTTGTGCAGCCAGGCCTCGCCGTCGTCGATCTGGACGAAGCCGTCGGCCAGCGAGGCCCGGCCCTGGCGCAGCGACTTCACCTCGGTGCCGGTGAGCACGATCCCGGCCTCGTAGACGTCGATGATCGCGTAGTCGTGCCGGGCCTTCTTGTTCTGCGCGACGATCTTGCGCTTGCCGTCCTTGGCCTTGCCCTCGGCCGGCTTGCCCTGCTTCGGCTGGGACTCTTTCGGTACGTACATTCCCTTGCTCATAGTGCGGCCATTTTCGCACCAGGAGGGGGCCGGGGGGAAAGCCGATTACGAGGTTCGCGACGGGAGCACGCGAGCCGACCGGCCCGCCCGGACCGCCGGCCCGCTCACGCCGTGTCGCCGAGCCCGTCCAGGACGCTCTCCGCGCGCTCCAGCGCGCCCTCGTCCGCCTCCAGGTCCGGGGTGACGCCCTGGCCGTCGACGCTGCGGCCGGACGGGGTGCGGTAGTGACCCACGGTCAGCTCGGCGACGGAGCCGTCGGGCAGCCTGCTCGGCATCTGCACCGAGCCCTTGCCGAAGGTGCGCGAGCCGACGACGACCGCGCGGCCCCGGTCCTTCAGGGCGCCGGTGAGCAGCTCGGCCGCGCTCATGGTGCCGCCGTCGACGAGCGTGACCAGGGGCCTGCCCGTGTCGCCGCCGGGCTCGGCGTGCAGGACGCGCTGGTCGCCCTCGACGTCATAGGTGGCGACGAGACCGCCGTCGAGGAAGACGGAGGCGGTGGAGACGGCCTCGGTGACCAGGCCGCCGGAGTTGCCCCGCAGGTCCAGGACGATCCCGTCGTCGCCGGGGGCCGCACGGACGGCGGTGCGGACGCTGTCGCCGACGCCCTTGGTGAACGCGGCGATCGTGATGACGGTGACGCCGTCGGCGAGCCGGCGGACGGTGACCGAGTCGGTGGACAGGCGGGTCCGGCGCAGCGTCTCGGTCCACGCGCGTGTGCCGCGTTCCAGACCGAGCCGGACGGTGGTGCCGGCGGGCGCGTCCAGGGCGTCGCCGCGCAGTAACGAGACGACGTCGGTGACCGGCCGTCCCTCGACGTTGGTGCCGTCCACACTGCTCAGCCGGTCCCCCGCGCGGATCCCCGCGGCGGCGGCGGGCGACCCGGACCGCACCTCGGTGATCTCGATCCGGCCGTCCCGCTCGCGCCGCGCCTCCAGGCCGACGCCGGTGTACCGGCCGTCGAGGGACTGCGCGAACTCCTCGTACTCGCCCTCGGAGTACACCGCCGCCCACCGGTCCCCGCTGCGGCTCACGGCGCGCTCGGCGGCCTCCAGGGGCGACTTGCCGTCGGCCATCGCCTCCTCGGCGGCCCGGGTCACCGCTTCGGGGCGGCTGGAGAGCGTCGCCGTCGTACGCCCTTCGCCGACCGCCGACTCCCGGCCGCCGCGCAGTTCACCCGGCAGCGAGCCGGTCGCCGCCCCCGCGGCGACCACGCCGGCGAACACCAACGTCAGGGCGACTCCCCGGCCGAGGCGACGGGACGGACAGAACGGGTCATGGCCTGACATGGCCGTGAGTCTAGGGGAACGCGAAGGGGCCGTACGTTCGCTTGACCGTACGACCCCGTTGGCGTGCGTCACACCTTCAGGTACTTGCGCAGAGCGACGAAGGCGGCAAGGGCGGGGATCAGCACGCTCGCCGCCAGGATGAGCGGCAGCTTGGTCAACACGGCGTCCCAGCCGACGAAGTTGATGAGGGTCAGCTTCTGCGACAGCGCCATGCCGTGGTCGATCGTGAAGTACCGCCCGACCACGAGGAAGGTGCACGCGAGGGACCCTCCGATCAGTCCGGCGACCGCGGCCTCGGCGATGAACGGGGCCTGGATGTAGAAGCCGGACGCGCCCACCAGGCGCATGATGCCGGTCTCCCGCCTGCGGCTGAACGCCGAGACGCGCACGGTGTTGACGATCAGCAGCAGGGCGACGATCAGCATGAGCGCCATGACGCCGAGCGCGGCCCGGTTCATCAGGTTCAGCATCGTGAACAGGCTGTCCAGGATGCCCTTCTGGTCCTGCACCGACTGCACGCCTTCCCGGCCGTCGAAGGCGGTGGCGATGACCTGGTACTTCTCCGGGTCCTTCAGTTTGATGCGGTACGACTCCTGCATCTGGTCCGGCGTCAGCGAGGCGGCGAGCGGCGAGTCGCCGAACTGCTCCTTGTAGTGCTTGTACGCCTGGTCCTGGGTCTCGTACGTGACCGTGTCGACGACCGGCATCTTGTCGAGGTCCGACTTGATCCGCTTCTTCTGGTCCTCGGTGACCGCGCCCTTGGCGCAGTTGGGGTCGGACGCGGCGTCACTCTTGTTGCAGAGGAAGATCGAGACGTTGACCTTGTCGTACCAGTAGCCCTTCATCGTGCTGACCTGGTCGCTCATCAGGAGCGACCCGCCGAACAGGGCGAGCGACAGGGCGACGGAGACGATGACGGCGAACGTCATCGTCAGGTTGCGACGGAGACCGACACCGATCTCGGACAGTACGAACTGGGCGCGCATGGCGGGTTCTTCGGGCCTTTCCGTGGACGGTCGCGGTCAGTGCTGGTAGCCGTAGACGCCGCGTGCCTGGTCGCGGACGAGGCGGCCCTTCTCCAGCTCGATGACGCGCTTGCGCATCTGGTCCACGATGTTCTGGTCGTGCGTGGCCATGACGACGGTCGTGCCGGTGCGGTTGATCCGGTCGAGCAGCTTCATGATGCCGACGGAGGTCTGCGGGTCGAGGTTGCCGGTGGGCTCGTCCGCGATCAGCAGTTTGGGCCGGTTCACGAACGCGCGCGCGATGGCGACGCGCTGCTGCTCACCGCCGGACAGCTCGCCCGGCATCCGCTCCTCCTTGCCGCCGAGGCCGACGAGGTCGAGCACCTGCGGAACGGACTTGCGGATCTCGCCGCGGGACTTGCCGATCACCTCCTGCGCGAAGGCGACGTTCTCCGCCACCGTCTTGTTCGGCAGCAGGCGGAAGTCCTGGAACACCGTGCCCAGCTGGCGGCGCATCTGCGGCACCTTCCAGTTGGACAGGCGCGCGAGGTCCTTGCCCAGCACGTGCACCTGGCCGTGGCTGCACCGCTCCTCGCGGAGGACGAGCCGCAGGAAGGTGGACTTGCCGGAGCCCGAGGACCCCACCAGGAACACGAACTCGCCCTTCTCCACTTCGAGGGAGACATCCCTGAGTGCGGGGCGGGTCTGCTTGGGGTAGACCTTGGACACGTTGTCGAATCGGATCACGGGTGCACCACGGGTCGCCGGGGGTAGATGAGCGTGACCTTACGCGAACCGGGTACGCGCGCGCAGGCACCGGTTGCGGTTGCGCGGGGGTTGTGCCCTTTTGTACGGGCGACGCTCTTCCCGAGCGCCCGCGCGGGGGCCCGGGGAACCTGGCACAGTGGTGGGGGGAACGTTCGCGCCCGCGCGAGCGTTGTGTCTGTGGAACCGGTGCAAGGAGGGCGAGCGCATGACGTACGACCGGCTGGTGTGCGCTAACTGCGCCGCGCCCGTGAGCGAGGGCCGGTGCCCTGTGTGCCGTGCGAACCGCGAGCGGCTGCAGCAGGACAACTTCTTCGCGGGCCTGAACCCGATGGCGCTGATCGCGCTGCTGGCGGTGCTGGTCGCGGCGGTGGCGCTGCTGGCCCACCAGACCGCCTAGGCCGGCGGCCGGGCCACCGCGGAAACCCTCAGAACGAGACCTCAGGACGCCCGAGAGGCCCGGAGCTGCGAGCTCCGGGCCTCTCGGTGTGCGCGCTTACGGTGCGTGCGGGTGCGGCTGCCGTCAGGCGGCCGCGCCGCCGCGGCCCTCGACGAGGCGCGGCAGCACACGGAAGCCGATGCCGCCGGCGATCATCGTCGCGGCGCCGAGGATCATGAACGTGGTCTCCCCGGCACCGGTCTCGGCCAGCTCCTTGCCACCGCCCTGGGCGGAGGCGTCGGAGACGGTGTCCGAGGTGTCGGTCAGCGCGGAGGTGCCGGCGTCCTGCGGAGAGGTGTTGTTGCCACCGTCGGGGGTGGTGCCGGGACCTCCGGTGGTGGAGCCGCCGGTGACGGAACCGCCGGTGGTGTCGTTGCCACCGTCGGTCGAACCGTTGGTACCGGTGCCGGTGGTGCCGGTCGTACCCGTAGTACCGGTGGTGCCCGTCGTACCCGTGGTGCCGGTGGTACCAGTCGTGCCCGTGGTCCCCGTGGTACCGGTAGTACCCGTGGTGCCGGTCGTACCCGTGGTGCCGGTAGTACCGGTCGTACCCGTAGTACCCGTAGTACCGGTCGTACCCGTGGTGCCCGTAGTACCGGTGGTGCCAGTCGTGCCGGTGGTGCCCGTGGTACCGGTCGTACCCGTAGTGCCCGTCTCACCAGTCGTACCGGTGGTGCCGGTCGTACCCGTGGTACCAGTGGTGCCCGTCTCACCGGTCGTACCCGTCGTGCCGGTCGTACCCGTCGTGCCGGTGGCGCCACCCGGGTCGGGGCACTCCGGGCCCGTGCTGACGTCGCAGGGGTCCGGCTCACCCGGGTCGCCCGGGTTGTGCGGGTTCCGGTCGCCCTTGCCCGTGATCGTCTCCACCAGGTTGCTCGTGCCACCCTCGTTGCCGGTGGCGGAGGCGACGCCCGCGACGGTCAGCGAGGCGCCCGCGGCGATCACGGCGCCGGCGGCTATGCGCGCGACCCGGATCCGCGTCTTCTTGGTCATATGGTTGCTACCCCCAGTAGCCGAATCGTGAATGAGGCAGCGACGGGGCGGTGATCGACGGGGGCAGCTGAGTCGTTCGCCAAGTCCCCCGGTTCACATGCGCCCCAGAGATACGCATGCCACGCTTCACCCTTCCGAGTTTTCAAACCAACGTCAAGGCCGTTGCGCACGCAATGTCCAAGACGGCCCGCTATGCCGGAAGTTGAAGACTGTGAGTGTGACCTAAAAGGCAACCGCCCCTGCTCGAGGGGCGGTTGCCTTGTCGACAAACCTACTTCTCCTGCTGCTTGCGCCAGCGAATCCCGGCCTCCAGGAACCCTTCGATCTCACCGTTGAACACGGCCTCGGGGTTGCCGACCTCGAACTCGGTGCGCAGGTCCTTGACCATCTGGTACGGGTGCAGGACGTACGAACGCATCTGGTTGCCCCAGGAGTTGCCGCCGTCGCCCTTGAGGGCGTTCATCTTCTCCTGCTCCTCCTGGCGGCGCCGCTCGAGCAGCTTGGCCTGGAGGACGTTCATCGCGGTCGCCTTGTTCTGGATCTGCGACCGCTCGTTCTGGCAGGAGACCACGATGCCGGTGGGCAGGTGGGTCAGACGCACCGCGGAGTCGGTGGTGTTGACGCCCTGGCCGCCGGGCCCGGAGGACCGGTAGACGTCGACCCGCAGCTCGGACTCGTCGATCTCGATGTGGTCGGTCTGCTCGACCACGGGAAGCACCTCGACGCCCGCGAAGGAGGTCTGGCGGCGGCCCTGGTTGTCGAAGGGCGAGATGCGCACCAGACGGTGGGTGCCCTGCTCGACGGAGAGGGTTCCGTAGGCGTACGGCACCTGCACGGCGAAGGTGGTCGACTTGATGCCGGCCTCCTCCGCGTACGACGTCTCGTAGATCTCGGTCTTGTAGCCGTGCTGCTCGGCCCAGCGCAGGTACATGCGCTGGAGCTTCTCGGCGAAGTCCGCGGCGTCGACGCCGCCGGCCTCGGCGCGGATGTTGACGAGCGCCTCACGGGCGTCGTACTCGCCGCTGAGCAGCGTGCGGACCTCCATCTCGTCCAGCGCCTTCTTGACGGCGGCGAGTTCGCTCTCGGCCTCGGCACGGGTGTCCGGGTCGTCCTCCTCCTCGGCCATCTCGAACAGCACCGCGAGGTCGTCGATCCGGCCGCGCAGGGCGTCGGCCTTCCTGACCTCGGCCTGGAGGTGGGACAACTTGCTGGTGATCTTCTGCGCTTCGTCCGGGTTGTCCCACAGGGACGGCGCGGCCGCCTGCTCCTCGAGCACGGCGATGTCTGCCCTCAGCTTGTCGAGGTCCAGAACGGCCTCGATCGACTCCATGGTCGAGGAGAGGGACTTGAGCTCTTCGGATACATCGACGACTGCCACGCTCCCAGCGTAACGGCTCCGCCGACCGGGAACGCCGGTGCGGGCGGGTACGCACCCCGGGGGCTCGGCCCCCGGGGACGGGAAGAGGCGTCCGCGATCTCAGGGAGACGCCGGCGCCGAGTTCTTCGTGTCCTGCGGTGCGGCCCCTTCGTCGGAGGTCGCCGCCCATGTGCCCACGCCGATCGCCGCGACCAGCACCAGCGCCGCCACCCCCAGCGTGATGCGCCGCCGCCGCGCCGCCGCGCGGGCACGTGCCGAGCCGGGCCGGGGCGATCCCGCCGTGCGCGGCACCCGCGCCGTCCCGTGCGCTCCGCCGGCGAGCTCGTCGGGCGCGGGCACCCGCATCGAGGTGTGCGTGTCGCGGTTGGAGTCCGGTTTCGCGCCGGGCACGAGCGGCACGGATCCGCGCCGTACCGCCGTGGAGGCCGCGGGCGACGGCTCGGCCTCGTCCGGTTCGCCCCTCGGCTCGTCCTCCGCCGCCTCGGCGTCCGGCTCGTCGACGTCCAGCGGCGGCATCCCGGCCAGCATGGGCAGCTGCTCCCGCAGCCGTGCCGCCAGCTCGGTGGCCCGCAGCCGGGAGGCGGGCGCCTTGGCCAGGCACTGCACGATCAGCTGCCACAGCTCGTCGGGGATGCCCGGCAGCGGCGCGACCGTCTCCGTGACGTGCCGGCGCAGCACCGCGCCCGGGTGCCCGCCCCCGAACGGCGTGAAGCCGGCCAGCAGCTCGTACAGGACCGTGGCCAGCGCGTAGATGTCGACGGAGGCGCGGGGCGGCAGCCCTTCGACGATCTCGGGGGCGAGGTAGTCGGGCGTGCCGATGATCTTCGTGGCGCGGGTGCGCTTGGGGGTGTCGATCAGCTTGGCGACGCCGAAGTCGGTGAGCAGCGCCCGGTGCGAGCCGCCGGGGCCCAGCGGGCCCTGCATGTCGAGCAGGATGTTCTCCGGCTTGACGTCGCGGTGCACGACCCCGGCCGCGTGCGCGACCGCGAGCCCCTCCGCCACGTCCGCGACGATCGCCACCGCGGCCTCGGGCGCGAGCCGGCGCTCCCGGTCCAGCCGGGTGCGCAGATCGGTGCCCCGGACGAGGTCCATGACCAGCGCGAGGTCGTTGCCGTCGACCACCAGGTCCCGTACGGAGACGACGTTGGGGTGTTCCAGGCCGAGCAGGGCGGTGCGCTCCTGCACGAAACGGCCCACCAGCTCCTCGTCGGACGCGAGGTCCTCGCGCAGCAGCTTGACGGCGACGGGGCCGTCCGGTCCCTCGCCGAGCCACACCGTGCCGGCACTGCCGCGTCCCAGGATCTGGTGGGCGGTGTACCGGCTGCCGATCTTCCGTGCCAAGACTGCTCCTACCGACGCGTGTTGCCGACGCTGCGCCCTCCGGGGGCCGTGACATCGACAGCGACAGCGACGACGTCGGCGGCGGGCGCCGCGGGCTCCCCGGAGCCCCGGCCGACAAAACTACGCGTCCGAGGAGCCAACCTTCACCGCGGAGACGGAAATCACCCGCCGGGAGTCGACAAATCGCCAAACCGGCGTCAGTTGCCCGACCCGCCCGCGCCGCCGCCGGAGCCTCCCGTGCCGCCGCCCGAGCCGGAGTCCCCGCCGAGGTCGCCGATCCACTTGGTGGCCTGCTCGAACCAGTCGCCGAGCTGCGTCCAGTAGCCCTTTCCGGTGCCGATCCAGCTCTGGAGCGGGCTGAGTTCCCAGATCAGCCATCCGGCGACGACCAGGATGACGATCGTGAACAGGCAGCCCTTCAGGCAGCCGAGCCCGGGGATCCTCATCGGGTTGGCGCTGCGCTGCCGGGGCTGGCGCGGCTGCGGAGGTTCCGGCGCGGGGCGGCGCTGGGGCTGCTGCGGCTGGGGTGTCGCGTACCGCTGGGGCTGTTGCTGCTGCGGGGCGTACTGCTGCTGCGGCTGCGGGTGGCCGTAGCCGCCCTGCTGGCGGCGCTGCTGCTGCGGTTGCTGCTGCTGGCGCGGAGGCTGCTGCTGCTGGCGGGCGACCTGGCGCTGGGGGCGGCGGCGCAGCGGGTCCTCGTCGGGGTCGACGTAGTGGATCTGCGTCTGTTCGTTGCGGTCGCGGGCGGCGCGCAGCTGGTTCTGCCAGGGGTGCGGCTGCTCGGGCTGCTGACCCTGCTGCCCGGGCTGGTGCGGCGGGACCGGCGGCAGCACGGCGGTCGGATCGGCCGCGCCCCCAGGACCGCTCGGGCCGCCCGGTCCCGCGGTGTGGGGCAGGACGGCGGTGGGGTCGGCGGCGCCGGGCGGGTTCCCGGGGCCGGAGGTGTGCGGGAGCACGCTGGTCGCGGCGTTCGGGTCGTACGCGCCGGCGGGAGCGCCCGGGGGCGTGCCGGGGACGGTCGCGGGCGCCGGGTCGGGCGCGAGCACATGGCCGACGCCGTCGGCGGCGGCGATCTGCATGGAGTTGGCGTGCACGCCGACGCCCTCGGCGACGATGCGCAGCCCGCGCGCGAGGTTCTGGGCGCTGGGCCGGTCCTCGGGGTTCTTGCGCAGACAGCGCTCGATGACCGTCCACAGCGGGTCGGGGACGGTGGAGGGGCGGCGCGGTTCGGCGCTCAGGTGCTGGTGGAGGACTTCCAGGGCGGAGCCGCCGGAGAACGGCGGGCGGCCGGTGACCAGTTCGTACAGCAGGATGCCGGCGCCGTAGACGTCGACGGCGGAGGTCTGCGGGCGGCCCTCGGCGGACTCCGGCGCGACGTAGGCGGGCGTGCCGACGAACTCGCTGGTGCGGGTCAGGCCCGGGGAGTCGGCGAGGCGGGCGATGCCGAAGTCGGTGAGCATGGGGTGCATCTCGCCGCCGGTCTGGGCGAGCAGCACGTTGGCGGGCTTCAGGTCGCGGTGGACGACGCCGTCGGAGTGGCTGGCGGCGAGCGCGTCGGCGATCTGGGCGGTGAGCAGGGCCGCGGCGACGGGGCTGAAGGGGCCGTTCTCGCGCAGGTAGCGGTGCAGGTCGGGGCCGTCGACGAGGTCCATGACCAGCGCCAGCAGATCGCCCTCGACGACCAGGTCGCGGACCCGGACGATGTTCGGGTGCGTCAGGCGCAGCAGGACGGAACGCTCCCGCAGGAAGCGCATCACGACGTCGGGGTCGCTCGCGAGCTCCTCCTTGAGGACCTTGATCGCGACGGTCTCCCCGGGCTGACCGGGCACGGCCGCCTCGGCGCCGGCGGTCTCGCGCTGGCGGGCCCGCCAGACGGTGCCCGTGGCGCCGCGTCCGAGCGGCTCCTCAAGGAGGTACTTGCTCCCTACCGGACGCACGTCATGCGCTCCCTGCTGCTTGCTCGGCTGCCTGCTCGGCCGCTTGTCTGATCTGGTCGTCTGCCGGTCCTGCGAGGTCCGCAGCCCTGGAGGTCCGGATTCCGACCCACTGTAGTGCCGCCGCGCCGCCACGGGGCTGTCCTCCGGCTGTGGGCCTTCGCATAGGTGTTTCGAAGGAACACGGGAGAAAGACGCTCCCTTTGGTTCCTTGGTTGCCGAAGACGGGCGTGACCGATCTCAAGCGGTCGTGGAACGGTCGTCGCCGCGGCGTCTGTCAGGCACTTTTGCGGGCAGAGCCGACCAATCAAGATCACTTGCCGCTCGGAGGCGGGCGCGTTGTCGGCGACAGGTGCGAGGATGCCTGGAGTACTGGCCTGTGTGCTCGTGTAGGGGTGGGGGGAAGTCCGCGCCCGCGCAGAAGGGACCGCTGACGGCGATGCAGATCCGGCTGACCGTCGTAGACCCGACATGCCCGCCCTCGCCCACGCCCGACTCCGCTCGCGCGGGGGGATCGACGGCGCGCGGCCGCAGCGCGAGCTGTGACGTGCTGGTGACCGCCCCCGCGGGCACCGCGCTGGCCGCGGTGGCTTCCGCGCTGGCCGCGGCGGTCACCGGGGAGAGCGGCGCCGCGCCCTCCGGGGGAGCGCAGCCCGTGCTGTACGCGGGCGCGGAGCGGCTCGACGCGCAGCGCTGCACGCTGGGCGAGCCGCCGCTGACCGACGGCGCGGTGCTGGCCGTGGGCGCACCGGCCGACCCCGAGCCGCATCCGGAGGTGGAGGACGCACCGGCCCGGCTGGACGTGGTCGCCGGCCCGGACGCGGGCGGGGTCCATCTGCTGCACGGCGGTCAGATCCGCGTGGGCCGCTCGGCCGACGCGGACGTCCCGATCGACGACCCGGACGTCTCCCGGCTGCACTGCGCGGTGACGCTGTCGCCCGACGGCCGGGTCATGGTCGCCGACCTCGGCTCCACCAACGGCACCACCCTGGACGGCGGCCCGGTCCGGGGCCACCCGGTCCGCCTGTCGCCGGGGGCCCTCCTCAGGGTCGGCGAGTCCGCCCTGCGGCTGGCTCCGCCCGGGGGCCCGGGGGCGCGGGTGCCGACGACGCCGGACGGCGAGGGGCACGTACGCGTGACGTACGGCGACACCCCGGGCGGGGAGCCCGACCGAGCCGCTCGACCGCACGGCGGGAGTCGCTTCGGTGCGGCGGAGGGCGAGCCGGACGGGCCGCACGCGCGCGTGACGCAGTACGCCGGCGAGGCCGCCGACGGGCCCGCGCACGTGAGCGAGCGGGGAGCCGACCGCACGAGGGCCGACGGCGCCCCCTCGGGGCCGACCGGGCACGCCTACGGCACGGTCGACTGGAGCGGCTCGCCGGCAGGCCCGGACGGGCGGCGGACTCCGCGCCCGGGGGGCACGCCCCTGGTGCCGGGCCAGGGCGGGGCGCCGCGCATCGAGAGCCACGCCGGGTCGCTCCCGCCGGGGGCGCCGGGGGGCGGCGCCGCCTCCGCGCCCTTCGGGGACCGCTCCCCTGTCGGTGAGACGCACGCCGGCCGGTCCGGCCTCGGGTCCTTCACCACCGGCGCGTCGGGGCGCGACGGGCACGCACCCCGCACGCCCGCGCCCCCTGCCCACCCCCGCACGCCCGCCGAGGACGGCGGCGCCCCGTACGCGCCCCCCTCCGCGGCCCACCCCGGCGACGAGACCGGCCCCCAGCCCGCCTCCCGCCGCAAGGGCACGCCCCTGCGCGGCACCGAGATACCTCCGGGCGTCCGCCGTCGAGGAGGTCTCTCCGCGTGGGCGCGGAGGCTGACCGGCGGACGCGGCGAGGCCCAGGAGGACGCCGCGGCAGCACAGCCGGACGAGGCCGATCCCGCGGTCGCCGTCCCGGCAGCTCCCGCCGTCCTCGCCCCGTACCCCGTGCCGGACACCTGGCCGGACCCGGCCGCGCTGCTGCTGACGGCGCTCGGCCCCGGCCCCCGCCTCTGGGAGCGCGGTCCAGGTCACCCCGAGGCGCTCGCGGTGCGGCTCGGCACGGCGGACCGGACGGCGCCCGACGGCTCGGGCCTGCTGCCCGCCGTCCCCGTCACGGCGGGACTGCGCGAGGTCGGCGCACTGGGCCTGGCGGGGCCGCGCCCGCGGCTGGCCGGGCTGGCGCGCGCGGTGCTGGCCCAGCTCGCCGCGCTGCACTCCCCGGACACCCTGGAGATCGTGCTGATCAGCACGGACCGGGCCCGCTCGGACGAGGAACGCGCCGCCGAGTGGTCGTGGCTGGGCTGGCTCCCGCATCTGCGCCCGGGTCACGGCCAGGACTGCCGGCTCCTGCTGGCCTACGACCGCGAGCAGGCCGCGGCCCGCGTCGACGAGCTGATGCGCCGCCTGGAGGACCACCTCGCGGACGCCAGGACCACCGCCCCCACGCCCGTCCCCGCGCCCCGCGGCGCGGCCCACCGGCCCTCCTGGGCGGCGGCGGACGACGGCCCTGAGGGCTTCCCCGGCCCGTACACGGTCGTGGTCGTGGACGGCGACCCCGGCGGCACGGATCTGCGCGAGGCGACGGCCCGGCTGGCCTCGGCCGGCCCCCGCGCCGGGATACACGTCGTCTGCCTGGCGGAGACGCCCTCCGCCTCCCCCGCCTCCCCGGTGGCGAAGACGTACGAGGCGGCCTGCGCGACGGCGCCCACGTTCCGCGCCTGCGGGGCGGTCGCGCTGCTCAGCGGTGACGTGGCCACGGCGCTGCGGCTGCTGCGGGTCGCGCCGTCCGGGACGGCGGGACCGGGGTCCGCGGGGCCGGACGGGGAGCGGCCCGGACCGGTCGGCCACGGCACCGTCGGCACGGTGGACGCCGTCTCGGCCGCCTGGGCCGAACGCTTCGCGCGGGCGCTCGCCCCGCTGCGCCCCGACGGCGCCGGCGGCGAGCGGCACACGCGTGTGTCCGCGCCGCTGCCCCCCTCGGCGCGGCTCCTGGACGAGCTGGGCCTCGCCCGGGCGACCCCGGCGTCCCTGATGGCGCGGTGGGCGGACGCGGCCGACGACGCCGGGGCGCTCGGCGGCCGGGCGTGCGCGGTCCTCGGGGCGGGCCCGCGCGGCCCGGTCCCGGCCGACCTCGCCGCCGACGGCCCGCACCTGCTGATCGAGGGCCCGCCCGGCAGCGGCCGTACGGAACTGCTGCGGGCGGTCGTGGCCTCGCTGGCCGCCGCCGAGCGCCCCGACCGGCTGGGGATCGTCCTGATCGACGGCCGGGACACCGCGGGCAAGAGCGGCGGGGGCCCGGGCGACGGTCTGCGCGTGTGCACCGACGTGCCGCATGTGACGACTCATCTCACCGCCAACGACCCGGTCCGCATGCGGGAGTTCGCGCAGTCGCTGAGCGCTGAGCTGAAGCGGCGGGCGGAGCTGGTGGGCCGCGCGGACTTCGCGGAGTGGCACCGGCACCGCGCGCTGTCGGGCCGTATCGGCCCGCAGCGGGGGCCGAGCGGTCACGGCGGCGGACAACCGGGCGGTCACGGCGGCGGACAGCCGGGCGGCCAGGAGGGCGGGGCCGCCGACCTGGACGGCCCGCCCAGCTCGACGCTGCGGCTGCGCCCCGGAGCGGCGGCCCGGCAGCGCACCGAGGCGCCCCCGCCGCTGCCCCGGCTGGTGGTCGTCGTCGACGACCTGGACGCGCTGGTCTCCCCCGCCCTCGGCTCACCCGGACGGCCCGCCGCCGGCTCGGTGATGCGCGCGCTGGAGGCGGTGGCCCGCGAGGGCGAGCGGCTCGGGGTGCACCTGGTGGCGGCCGCCGGCCCCGGGGGCCGTACGGCGGAGTCGGAGCCGGCCCGGCAGGCGACGCTGCGGATCGTCCTCGACCCGCCGGGATCGGGCGCGGACGGGCCGGTGCCGGGCCGCGGCCGGGTGCGGACCGCCGACGGCCGGCTCACCCCGTTCCAGGCCGGCCGTGTCACCGGCCGCATCCCGCGCACGGCGACCCTGCGCCCCACGGTGGTCCCCCTGGAGTGGCAGCGCATGGGCGACCCCCCGGCCCGCCGCCCCGTGCGGGAGCTGGGCAACGGCCCCACCGACCTCGCCCTCCTGGCGAGCGCCCTGGAACGGGCGGCCCGTGAGGTCTCGGCGGCGCAGGTCCCGTCCCTCCTGTGACGAGGGGCCGCGCAGCCCAGGGCCTGTCACCTGTTCGGTCGTGGCGAGCTCGTCCGGCGCTCGGCGACGGGGGCGGCGGGCGCACCCCGTCACGACGCGGTCACAATCGGCCGCTTGACAGCGCAGGCGCTCTTGCCGACCCCCGGTGCCCGGCGTAGACCAGTGGCACGGGACAGCGCTCGAACGTTCGACGAGGACGAAGAACGGGGCAGTGATGCGCAGGAGCGACACCATCCGGACACCGAGGACCGTGAAGACGGCCGCCGCGATCCTCGCGGGAGCGCTCGCGCTCTCGCTCACCGCGTGCGGCGGGGACGACGACAAGAGCGGCGGGAGCGAGAGCAGCCCGGCGAAGGACCCGGGCAGCACCGTGACCCTCCCCAAGCTGAACGGCACGACGCTCGAGGTCGCCGCCGTGTGGACCGGCGCCGAACAGGCCAACTTCAAGAAGGTGCTGGCGGAGTTCGAGAAGCGGACGGGCGCCAAGGTGACGTTCGTGCCCGCTCAGGACCCGATCATCAACTTCCTGGGCTCGAAGGTCGCGGGCGGGCAGCCCCCGGACGTCGCGCTGCTTCCGCAGCCGGGCGCGATCAAGCAGGCCGTGGAGAAGAAGTGGGCGAAGCCGCTGGGCGCGGCGGCCCTGAAGGAGCTCCAGAAGAACTACTCGCAGGGCTGGCAGGACATCGGCAAGATCGACGGCCGGCAGTACGGCGTGTACTACAAGGCCGCCAACAAGTCGCTGTTCTGGTACAACGCGAAGGTCTTCGAGAACGCGGGGGCCGCCGAGCCCAAGACGTGGGACGAGCTGCTCACCACCGCGCAGACGGTCTACGACTCCGGTGTCACGCCGTTCTCGGTGGGCGGCGCCGACGGCTGGACCCTGACCGACTGGTTCGAGAACGTGTACCTCTCCCAGGCGGGCCCCGAGAAGTACGACCAGCTGGCGAAGCACCAGATCAAGTGGACGGACCCGTCCGTGAAGGACGCGCTGACCGCGCTGGCGCAGGTCTGGGGCAAGAAGGACTACGTCGCGGGCGGCGCGGCAGGAGCGCTGCAGACGGACTTCCCGGCCTCGGTGACGCAGACCTTCACCGGCGGCGACCAGCCGAAGGCCGCCATGGTCTACGAGGGCGACTTCGCGCAGGTGAACATCGACCAGGCGGGCGTCAAGGTCGGCACGGGCGCGAAGGTGTTCCCGTTCCCCAAGGCCGGCGACACCGCACCCGTGGTGTCCGGCGGTGACGCGGCGGTGATCCTGAAGGACTCCGGGGGCGCGCAGGCGCTGGCGACCTTCCTCGCCTCCCCCGACGCGGCGGCCATCCAGGCCAAGCTGGGCGGCTACCTCTCGCCGAACAAGAACCTCGACCCTTCCGTCTACCCGAACGACGTGCAGCGCAAGATCGCAGAGTCGCTGATCGCGGCCGGCGACGACTTCCGCTTCGACATGTCCGACCAGGCCCCGCAGGCCTTCGGCGGCACGCCCGGCAAGGGCGAGTGGAAGGCGCTGCAGGACTTCCTGAAGAACCCGTCGGACGTCGCGGGCACCCAGCGGAGGCTGGAGGCCGACGCGGCGGCCGCGTACGGCGGCTGAGGCGATGGCGTCCGCCACGGCGGCGAGGGACGGCTCGTCCCCCGCCGCTCACGGGTCGCGGGGGAGCGTGACCGGCACGCGCTGGACCGTGGCAGCGCTGTTCCTGCTGCCCGCCCTGGTGCTGCTGGGCGCGCTCGTGGTCTACCCGATCGGGTACTCGCTCGTGCGCAGTCTCTACGACCAGTCCGGTGACGGGTTCGCCGGACTCGACAACTACCGAACGCTGTTCACGGACGACGGCATCCGCACCGCGCTCAAGAACAACGTGATCTGGGTGGTGTTCGCGCCGACGGTCGCGACCGCGCTGGGTCTGGTCTTCGCGGTGCTGACCGAACGGGTGCGCTGGGGAACGGCGTTCAAGCTGGTCGTCTTCATGCCGATGGCGATCTCGATGCTCGCCGCCGGCATCATCTTCCGGCTGGTCTACGACCAGGACCCGGACAAGGGCGTGGCGAACGCGGTGTGGGTGGGCGTGCACGACACGTTCGCGCAGTCGTCGGCGTTCCCCAAGGCGCACCCGGGGCGGAACTCGCCGCTGGAGCCGGTGAAGGGCGGCGGATTCGTCACCAGGGCGCCCGTCCGCATGGGCGACTCGGTGGCGCTGCCCCTGGTGGGCGTCGCGCCCGACCTGATGCCCGACGACGCGAAGCGGGCCGTCCTGCCGGCGGGAAAGCTGGGCGAGGTCACCGGCTCGACCTGGCAGGACTTCACCCGCGGCGAGGGCGTCGGCAGGCCGGGGCAGCCGGACGCCTCCGAGCTGGGCTATCCGGGGATGCGGATCGAGGCGGTCAAGGACGGCAAGGTGGTCGCCTCCACAACGGCCGCGGCGGACGGCAGCTTCACCCTGCCCGCGGCGGCCGACGGGGCGCTGCTGCGGCTGCCCGCGAGCAACTTCCAGGAGGCGTACAACGGCGTGGACTGGCTCGGCCCGTCGCTGGTCACGCCGGCGATCATCGGCTCGTACATCTGGATGTGGGCGGGCTTCGCGATGGTGCTGATCGCGGCCGGGCTGGCGAGCGTGCCCCGGGAGCTGATGGAGGCGGCGCGGGTCGACGGGGCGAACGAGTGGCAGGTGTTCCGCAGGATCACCGTGCCGCTGCTGGCGCCGGTCCTCGCGGTGGTCGCCGTCACCTTGATGATCAATGTGCTGAAGGTGTTCGACCTGGTCTTCATCATCGCCCCCGGCTCCTCACAGGACGACGCGAACGTGCTCGCCCTGGAGCTGTACCGCAAGGGCTTCTCCGAGGACCAGCCGGGCGTGGCCAGCGCGATCGCGGTGTTCCTGCTGCTGCTGGTGATCCCGGTGATGTGGTTCAACGTGCGTCGGCTGCGGCGGGAGGTCAGGCGATGATCGTGCACCCGTCTCTCTGCTGGGGGCCCGGGGGTCGCCCCCCGGATGAAGGCAGTAACGTGCGTCGGCTGCGGCGGGAGGTCAGGCGATGACCGTGCACCTGTCCCTCTGCTGGGGGCCCGGGGGTCGCCCCCCGGATGAAGGCAGTAACGTGCGTCGGCTGCGGCGGGAGGTGCGGCGATGATCGTCGACATCGAGACCGGGGGGACGACGGACGCGCGAGCCCGGCGGTCGTTCGCCTCGCGGGTCGTCGAGAGGCTCAACGGCGGCCTGGTCCGCGTCTTCCTCGTCCTCGTAGGCCTGTTCTGGCTGGTGCCGACCATCGGGCTGCTGATCTCCTCGCTGCGCACCCCGGAGGACATGGGCGCGAGCGGCTGGTGGAAGGTGTTCGCGGAGCCGTCCCGGCTGACCTTCGACAGCTACAGGCGGCTGCTGGAGAACGACGACATCACCGGCTCCCTCGTCAACACGGCCCTGATCACGGTCCCGGCGACGATCCTGGTGGTGGTCGTCGGCTCGCTCGCCGGATACGCGTTCGCCTGGATGGAGTTCCCCGGGCGCGACTGGTGGTTCCTGGGCGTGGTCGGCCTGTTGGTGGTGCCCGTGCAGGTGGCGCTGCTCCCGATCGCCGAACTGTTCGGCAGCATCGGCCTGTTCGGTTCCGTCCTCGGGGTGATCCTGTTCCATGTGGGCTTCGGTCTGCCGTTCGCGGTGTTCCTGCTGCGGAACTTCTTCGCGGAGATCCCCCGTGAGCTGCTGGAGGCGGCCCGCCTCGACGGCGCGGGCGAACTGCGCCTGTTCGCAAGGGTCGTGATGCCGCTGGGCGGTCCGGCCATCGCCAGCCTGGGCATCTTCCAGTTCCTGTGGGTGTGGAACGACATGCTGGTCGCGCTGGTGTTCACCGACGCGGACAGCCAGCCGATCACGGTCGCCCTGCAGACGCAGGTACGGCAGTTCGGCAACAACATCGACGTGCTGGCGCCCGGCGCGTTCATCTCGATGGTGATCCCGCTGGCCGTGTTCTTCGCGTTCCAGCGGCAGTTCGTGTCCGGCGTGATGGCCGGCGCGGTCAAGTAAGCGGTCAAGTGGGCGGCGACGCAAGGGGGGTGGGCAAGGGGGCGGACAGGGTGGCGGCCCAGGGGGTGAGCCGTCAACAGGACGCCCCCGCCGTTCACCCGGTGTCCCCCGGATGCAGTAGGCGAACGTAACCAAGTCACTCCATCGGCCGTTCCCGGGCAAGGCCCTGTCTTCTGCCCGCGCCGACCCATGGATGTCTTTTGCCCAGGTTCAGTGTCACCGTCCCCGCGTCGGAGGTTCGGGGGTACCCGCGGCCCGAACGCTCCGGCTCCGTGCCGCCCCGGGTCCGTGTGCGCCCGCGCCGGCGGCGGGCCCACGGCCTCGGCTCCCCCGTCGCCCGGCCTCAGCACGGTATGCCGGGCGCGCCCGTCCCGCCCCGGGCCCGGCGGCGGCACACCGTCATCCGGCTGAGGACGCACCGCGCCCGCCGGGCGCTGCGGGCGGCGGCCCGCACAGCCCGCCACCGACTGCGGATCCGGATCCGGATCCGGTTACGGCCGTCCGCTTCCGTCGGCCATTCGGCACCCCTCCCGTGCACGCGGACGTCTTCCGGCCGGCACGAGCCGCCCCGCCGGGGCCGTGCCCGGCGCCTCCGACTCGGCGTGGAGCGGGTCCCGCAGCGCCCGTCCACCGGCCTCGCGGTCACGGCCCGCGTCCGGCGTCCCGCCGCGCCGCCGGGGACCGAGCCGCGCCCGCCGCTCGCCGCCGAGCCGCGATCCGCCGGCACCGCCGTCACCGTGCGCCTCTGACGCCGTTTGCCCTTCCGGGAGCCCCTCCGACGCCCACGGCTCGTCGCGGCCCGCGCGGACCGGGTACCGGCGACCACCGACAGAGAAAGAGCAGAATGCCCCGCTTCAGCATCATCGTCCCGTCCCACGGGGTCGTGGGCCGGCTGTCCCAGGCGCTGGACTCCGTCCTCGCCCAGTCCTTCGGCGACTTCGAGCTGATCCCGGTCTGCGACGCACCGGACGCCCCGGCCGCGGCCGTCGCCGCCGGGTACGCGGAGCGGGACTCCCGGGTGACGGCGGTGCACTCCCCGCCGTCGGCGGGACTCGCCGGGGCGCGCAACACCGGGATGCGGGCGGCGACCGGCGCCTATCTGCTGTTCCTCGACGGCGACGACTCCCTCGCCCCGGGCGCGCTGACCGCCCTGGACGCCCGTCTGACGCGGACGGGCGACGTCGACGTCCTGTACGCCGAGCACGAGCGGACCCCCTGGTGGGAGGGCGAGCCGGCCAACCCGGCGGCGGCGCTGCTGGCGCGGGCCCCCAAGGGCGCCTTCGCCCCCGGCGAAGCCCCCCGGGTGACCGGCGTGGAACTGCCCGTGTGGGCCACCGCCTACCGGCGCGACTTCCTCACCGAGCACGAACTCGTTTTCCCCGAAGGCCACTTCACGGACCTCGGCTTCGGAGGGCTGGTCACCGTGCGGGCGGAGCGCATCGCGGTCCTGCGCTCGGTCGTCGTGCGGCACCATGTGCGCCGGCAGGGCAGCCGGATCAACCTGCCGGGCACGCACCACGCCGAACTCCTCGACCAGGTCGACCTGGTGCTGCGGACGGCCGCCGAACAGGGGCTCTCGAAGCGGCGGTCGGGACCGCTGTTCGAGCAGCTCTTCGCGCTCGTGCTGAGGACGGCCGCGCATCCGGCGCGGCTCCCGGGAGCGAGCCGCAGGGCGTTCTTCCGCCGGGCCGGCCGGCTGCACCGCCGGCACCGGCCGGACGGCTTCCGCACGCCCGGCGGCAGCGTGGGCGTGCAGCACCGGCTGCTCGCGGCGGGCGCGTACACCGCGTTCCGCGCGCTGCGCGGCGCCAACCAGCAAGCCTCTGCCGCCGCCCAGCGCCTCCCCCGCCCCGCCGGCCTGCGCACCCGGCTGTACTACCGGCGTCAGCTGCGCCGACCTCTCGACCCCGACCTGGCTGTGTACTGCGCCTATTGGGGCCGTGGCTACGCCTGCAGCCCGGCCGCGATCCACGCCAAGGCCGCCGAACTCGCCCCGCACATCCGGCAGGTGTTCCTCGTCGAACCCGACCAGGTGCACGCCATGCCCGCCGGGGTCGAGTACGCCGTCCTCGGCAGCCGCCGCGCCTGGCAGGTCCTGGCCCGTGCCAAGTACCTCGTCAACAACGCCAACTTCGCCGAGGGCGTCGTCAAACGCCCGGGCAGCGTGCACGTGCAGACCCAGCACGGCACCCCGCTGAAGAAGATGGGCGTCGACCAGTCGACGTACCCGGTGGTCGCGGCCGCGACCGGCAGCTTCACCAAACTCCTGGGCCGGGTGGACCGCTGGGACTACAACCTCTCCTCCAACACCCACTCCACCCAGATGTGGGAGCGCGCCTTCCCCGGCTCCTACGAGCAGCTGGAGTACGGCTATCCGCGCAACGACGTCTTCTGCACGGCGACCGCGGACGACGTCACCCGGATCCGGCGCGAGCTGGGCGTCCCCGAGGGCAGGACGGCCGTCCTGTACGCGCCGACCCACCGCGACTACGAGAGCGGCTTCGGCGCCGGCCTGGACCTGGAGGCGTTCTGCGAGGCCGCCGGCGACGACGTCGTCGTCCTGCTGCGCGCCCACTACTTCTACGACCGGGGCACCCGCGCGGGCACCGGCCGGGTCATCGACGTCACCGGGCACCGCTCCACCGAGGAGGTCTGCCTGGCCGCCGACGTCCTGGTCACCGACTACTCGTCGATCATGTTCGACTACGCCAACCTGGACCGCCCGATCGTCGTGTACGCCGACGACTGGGAGGTCTACACCGAGACCCGGGGCGTGTACTTCGACCTGATGGCTCAGCCGCCGGGGGCGGTCGCCCGTACGCCCGAGGAACTGGCGCGCCTCTTCAGGGACGGCTCCTACGCGTCGGCCTCGGCCCAGGCCCTCAGGGACGCGTTCCGGTCCCGTTTCTGCCAGTTCGACGACGGCCGGGCCGCCGAGCGCGTGGTGCGGCGGGTGCTGCTCGGCGAACCCCCGGAGGCGATCCCGCCCGTGCGCCCCCTCGCCGAGCGCACCCCGGCCCCCGCCGCCCGCACCTTCGTAAGGAGCTGACCCCAGCAGTGCCTCGCTTCAGCATCATCGTCCCCTGTTTCAAGGTGCAGGGCTTCCTGCGCGAGTGCCTCGACTCGGTCCTGGAGCAGTCGTACCGCGACATCGAGGTGATCGCCGTCGACGACCGCTCACCCGACGGCTGCGGCGCGATCCTCGACGAGTACGCGGCCCGCGACGACCGCGTGCGGGTCCTGCACCTGCCGGAGAACGTCGGCCTCGGCCGCGCCCGCAACGCCGGTCTGCCGCACGCGAGCGGCGACTACCTGTTCTTCCTCGACAGCGACGACACCCTGACCGAGGGCGCGCTGCACGCGATGGCCGACCGGCTCGACGAGAGCGGCGACCCCGACGTGCTCGTCTTCGACTACGCGCGCACGTACTGGTGGGGCGGCACCCGCCGCAACGCCCTCGCGCACATCCTCGCCGAGTGCGGGGACGGCGTGTTCACCGCGGCGCAGCGCCCCGAGATCCTCGACCTGCTGATGGTCGTGTGGAACAAGGTGTACCGGCGCGGCTTCGTCGAGGAGTACGGCTTCCGCTTCCCGCCCGGCTACTACGAGGACACCCCCTGGACGTTCCCGGTCATGCTCAGCGCCGGGCGCGTCGCAGCCCTGGACCGGATCTGCCTGAACTACCGCCAGCGCCGGCAGGGCAACATCCTGTCCACCACCAGCCGCAAGCACTTCGACATCCACGACCAGTACGAGCGGGTGTTCGCGTTCGTCGACTCCCGCCCCGAGCTGGCGTCCTGGCGGCCCTATCTGCACCGCAAGATGGGCGAGCACTGTCTGGACATCCTCGCCAAGCCGGACCGGCTGCCGCCGTCGGACAAGGCCGAGTTCTTCCGCCGCACCGCCGAGCTGTTCGCCCGCCACCAGCCGCCCGGCGAGCCGACGCCCGCCGAGCTGCGGGTGCTGCGGCAGCCCTACGCCGTCTACCGGGTCCGGCGGCAGACCGGCCGGGCGGGCCGTGAGCTGGCCCGGCGGGGGGCGTCGGCGCGCAGGGCGGCCGCGGGCCGCGCCCGCCGAGGGCTGACGGCCGCCGGGCCGCGCCGGGCGCCGGACCGCGAACTCGTCGTGTACTCGGCGTTCTCGCACCGCGGCGTGCTCGGCGACCCCGCCGCCGTCTACCGCGCGGCCCGCGAGATCGCCCCCGCGCTGCGCGGGGTGTGGGTCGTGCGCGACGAGGAGACCGCGGCGCTGCTCCCCGAGGACGTCGAGCACGTGCTGCTGGACTCCCCCGACTACCGGCGGGTGACCGCGCGGGCCGGCTGGTTCGTCAACAACGTCAACTGGCCCGGCACGCTGGTCAAGCGGCCCGGCAGCGTCCATATCCACACCCACCAGGGCACCCCGCTGAAGTACATGGCGGCCGACCTGCTGACCAAGCCCGGCGCCCGGCACGGGGTGGACGTGCCGCAGATGCTGCGCCGCGCCGACCGCTGGGACTACAGCCTGGTCGCCAACCCGCACTCCGAGCTGGTGTGGGAGCGGGCCTATCCGTGCCACTTCACGTCGGTGCGGACCGGCAGCCCCCGCAACGACGTGCTGGTGAACGCCGGTCCGGCGGACGGGGCGGCGGTGCGCGCCCGGCTAGGGATCCCCGCCGGTCACACCGTCGTGCTGTACGCGCCGACCCGCCGCGAGTACCGGCGCGGCGGGCATGTGGACCGGATCGACCTGGCCCGGTTCGCCGCCGACCTCGGCGAGGGCCACACCCTCGTGGTGCGGCTGCACCCGTCCCTGGCGACCGGTCCGGCGCGCGGCCTGGGGCTCAGCGATCTGCACCGGCGCGGGATCCTGGTCGACGCGACGGACGAGCCGCACGTCGAGGACGTCATGCTCGCCGCCGACGTGCTGGTCACCGACTACTCGGCCCTGATGTTCGACTACGCCAACCTGGACCGGCCGATCGTCGTCCACGCCGACGACTGGGACGTCTACAAGGCGAGCCGGGGCGCCTACTTCGACATCACCGCCGACGCGCCCGGCCATGTCTCGCGCAGCTACCGGGAGCTGACCTGGCTGTTCTCCTCGGGCGGCTGGCGGGACGAGGAGTCGGCGCGGCTGCGGGCGGGCTTCCGGGAGCGGTTCTGCGTGTGGGAGGACGGCCGGGCCGCCGAGCGGGTCGTACGGACGCTGCTGCTGGGCGAGCCGCTGCCGGAGCAGGCCCCGACGGCGGTTCTCCCGCCGATCTCGCCGTCCTCCCCGGCCTCGCCGGCCGACGACGAGGGCGTGCTGGCGCCGATGTGAGCCGGGGCCGGCCGGGGCGGCGGTGCGGGCCGAAGGCGGCGGTCGCCAGGCCCGGCCGGGGGCGGCGGTCGGCCGTTGTGGGGCCGGGTCCTCTTCAGGACTACTCGATGACGAGCTCGACCTCGATGTTGCCGCGGGTGGCGTTGGAGTAGGGGCAGACCTGGTGGGCCTGCTCGACCAGCTTGCGGCCGGTGGCCTCGTCGAGGGAGTCCGGCAGCTCGACGCGGAGGGCGACCTTGAGGCCGAAGCCCTCGCCCTGCTTGCCGATGCCGACCTCGGCGGTCACGGCGGCCTCGCTGACGTCGACCTTCGCCTGACGGCCGACCAGGCCGAGGGCGCTGCCGAAACAGGCGGCGTAACCGGCGGCGAAGAGCTGCTCGGGGTTGGTGCCCTGACCGTTGCCGCCCAGCTCCACCGGCATGGCCAGCGCGAGGTCGATCTTGCCGTCGGAGCTGACGGCGCGGCCCTCACGGCCGTGGGTGGCGGTGGCGACAGCGGTGTACAGCGCGTCCATGGATGAACCATCCCTCTCGGAAGTCCTGCGTGGTCAGGGGCGGCCGGCCCTTTCGCCGGGGCGTCCGGGGGGCCTGACGACGACAAGTAGAGCACACAATTAAGTTGCGCACAACTTAATTGCTGGCCCGAGTTACGCTGGAGGCATGACCCCGATGTCCCCCCGCTCCGCCGCACCCGCCTCCCCAGCTCCGGGCGCCGCCGCCGAAGCCCCGGAAGCCGTCGAGGCCGGGGCCGCCGACGCCACGGAAGCCGCGGAGAGCGCGGTCACCGAGGCGAACTGGCTCCGGCTGGACCGCCAGATCTGCTTCTCCCTGCACGCCGCGTCACGCGCCTTCAACGGCGTCTACCGCGTGATCCTCAAGGACCTCGGGCTGACCTACCCGCAGTACCTGGTGATGCTGGTCCTGTGGGAGGAGGGCGCGCTGCCCGTCAAGAAGCTCGGCGCGCATCTGCGCCTCGACTCCGGCACGCTGTCGCCGCTGCTCAAGCGCCTGGAGGCGGCCGGCCTCGTCCACCGCGAGCGCAGCGCGCGTGACGAGCGCTCGGTCGAGGTCCGCCTGACGCGTGAGGGCACGGAGCTGCGCGAGCGGGCGCTGCGGGTGCCGCGCCGGATCGTGAGCGCGACGGGGTTCGAACTGGAGGAGATCCGCGAACTGAAGGAGCGCCTGGACGTGCTCACCGCCGCACTGGACTCGGCGGCCGCCCAGGAGGACCCGGACGCCGGCGAGCAGGCGGACACCGTACGTACCGACTGACGCGCACAGAGTTATCCACAGGCTCTGCGGAAGCGTGCGCCGCCTGATTCACTAGGTTTCGGGCGCACCGGGCGTCCATGAGGGGGATGTGACGACATGACCTGGTTGATCACAGGCGGGGCCGGATACATCGGGGCGCACGTGGTGCGGGCGATGACCGGGGCGGGCGAGCGGGCGGTGGTGTACGACGACCTGTCCACCGGGATCGCCGAACGGGTGCCGCGAGGGGTGCCGCTGGTGGCGGGCTCCACACTGGACGGCCCGCTGCTGGAGCGCACGCTCGCCGAGCACGAGGTGACCGGTGTCGTGCATCTGGCGGCGAAGAAGCAGGTCGGGGAATCGGTGGACCGGCCCCTGCACTACTACCGGGAGAACGTGGAGGG
Source organism: Streptomyces sp. NPDC002566 (assembly GCF_042889585.1). Lineage (NCBI taxonomy): Bacteria > Bacillati > Actinomycetota > Actinomycetes > Kitasatosporales > Streptomycetaceae > Streptomyces > Streptomyces sp. NPDC002566. Next base: position 291,268 of record NZ_JBIARD010000008.1, read on the forward strand.
CTTGAGGGTCCTCCTGGACGCGGTCACCGCCGCCGGGGTCCCCTCGTTCGTGTTCTCCTCCTCGGCCGCCGTCTACGGCATGCCGGACGTGGACCTCGTCACGGAGGAGACGCCGTGCGCGCCGATCTCGCCCTACGGCGAGACGAAGCTGGCGGGCGAGTGGCTGGTCCGCGCGACCGGCCGGGCCACGGGGCTGTCCACCGCGTCGCTGCGCTACTTCAACGTGGCCGGCGCGGCGAGCCCGGAGCTCGCGGACGCCGGCGTCTTCAACCTGGTGCCCATGGTGTTCGAACGCCTCACGGAGAACGCCGCGCCGCGCATCTTCGGCGACGACTACCCGACGCCGGACGGCACCTGCGTCCGGGACTACATCCACGTCGTCGACCTGGCGGAGGCCCATGTCGCCGCCGCCCGCGCCCTTCAGGCCTCCCCGGGGCACACCCTGACCCTCAACATCGGCCGCGGCGAGGGCGTCTCCGTCCGGGAGATGATCGACCGGATCAACGCCGTGACCGGCTACGACCGCCCGCCGACGGTCGACCCGCGCAGACCGGGGGACCCGGCCCGTGTGGTGGCCTCCGCCGACCGCATCGAGACCCTCCTCGGCTGGAAGGCCGCGCACGACGTCCAGGACATGATCGTCTCCGCCTGGGAGGGCTGGGTGCACCTCCACCCGGAGGCGGCCCGTTCCTGAACGGCCGGCACAGCTCAGCCGCGCTTCGGGACCGCCGCGGGGTCACAGGGCCTTGATCGCCTCCGCGGTCGCCCGGGTCAGGGCCGCGAGGTAGTCCTTGGGGAGTTTCGGGCTGCGGATGACCACGGAGCGCCAGTAGAGCGGGCCGGAGATCAGGTCCAGGGCCAGCTCCGCGTCGGCCTCCCGGCGCACCTCGCCGCGCTCGGTCGCCGCCGCGACGATCTTCAGGGCGACGCCCTCCTGCCCGTCGCGCAGGGCCTTCTGGAGGGCTTCGGCGATCTCCGGGTTGCGGGCCGCTTCGGCCTGGAGGTCCGGGATGATCTGCGAGGCCACCGGGTGCCGCAGCGCCCGTGACGTGACCTCGTACAGCATTCTCAGGTCGCCCTCCAGGCTGCCCGTGCACGGCGCGGGCAGGCCCTGCACGGCGATGGCCGAGACGATGTCCAGGACCAGGTGCAGCTTGGAGCGCCAGCGCCGGTAGACGGCGGTCTTCCCCACCCCGGCGCGTCGGGCGATGCCCTCGATGGACATCCGGGCGTAGCCGACGGTCGCGAGCTCCTCGAACACGGCGGCCCGGATGGCCTCCGTGACGTCCTCGCGCAGCACGGCCGCTCCGGCGGGGGCCCGGCGGCGCGGACGCGTCGAGGGCTCGTCGGCGTTCGTCGTCATGCCGACCAGCATAGGCCGTCACGACGATACGGTTGCGTTCCGACGTCGACTCGCCTTACGCTCGCGTTGCGACGATACGGTGCCGTCCCGACGTAAGAGGACGGCAAGGAACGCGTGAGGAACGCCGCCCGCCCGTGCGCGCCGCCCCGAGGCGTCACCCTCCCCCCGAGTGAAAGCAGCGGATGTGAGTCAGGTCCTCCACACACCGCCCCCGACGCGGCCCGACCCCCACGAAGACCTGGCGGCGCTCGCCGCCCGCCACGGCCTCTCGGTCAGCGGCGCCCGCCCTTCACTGCCCGCCTATGTGCGCCAGTTGTGGGCGCGCCGCCACTTCATCGGCGCGTTCGCCACCGCCAAGCTCACCGCCCAGTACAGCCAGGCGAAGCTGGGCCAGCTCTGGCAGGTGATGACCCCGCTGCTCAACGCGGCGGTGTACTTCTTCATCTTCGGCGTGCTGCTGGGCACCAAGCAGGGCGTGCCGGACTACGTCCCGTTCCTGGTCACGGGCGTGTTCGTGTGGACGTTCACGCAGAGCTCGATCATGGCGGGCACCCGCGCCGTCTCCGGCAACCTCGGCCTGGTGCGGGCCCTGCACTTCCCGCGGGCCGCGCTGCCCATCTCGTTCTGCCTCCAGCAGCTCCAGCAGCTGCTGTTCTCCATGGGCGCGCTGGTCGTGATCCTGCTCTGCTTCGGCGTGCCGGTCTCCGCGTCCTGGCTGCTGGCCGTCCCGGTGCTGCTGCTGCAGTTCACCTTCAACGCCGGCGTCTCGATGGTCATGGCCCGGCTCGGCGCGAAGACCCCGGACATCGCCCAGCTGATGCCGTTCGTCCTGCGCACCTGGATGTACGTCTCGGGCGTGATGTGGAGCATCGACAAGCTGGCCGGCGCCCACCACGGCCTGCCGTCCTGGGTCGCCCCCGTCCTCCAGGCCAACCCCGCCGCCGTCTACATCGACCTGATGCGCTTCGCCCTGATCGACTCCTTCCACGCCGGTCAGCTGCCGCACCACGTGTGGCTGATCGCGACGGGCTGGGCGCTGCTCGCCGGAGTCGGCGGGTTCATCTACTTCTGGAAGGCTGAGGAGACGTACGGCCGTGGCTGACAACACCACCCCCGACACCGGCCGCGCCGGCGGCGAGCGGATCCCCACCGTCGTCGTCGACGGCGTCGACATCGTCTACCGCGTCAACGGCACCGGTGCCGGCCGGGGCTCCGCGACCGCCGCCCTGCACCGCATCCTGCGCCGCGGGAAGGCCGAGAAGGCGGCCGGCGTGCGCAAGGTGCACGCCGTGAAGAACGTGTCGTTCGTCGCCTACCGGGGCGAGGCGATCGGCCTCATCGGCACCAACGGATCCGGCAAGTCGACCCTGCTCAAGGCGGTCGCCGGCCTGCTCCCGGTGGAGAACGGCAAGATCCACACCGACGGCCAGCCCTCCCTGCTCGGCGTCAACGCGGCGCTGATGAACGACCTGACCGGCGAACGCAACGTCCACCTCGGCGGGCTCGCCATGGGCATGTCCCGCGAGCAGGTCAAGGAGCGCTACCAGGACATCGTCGACTTCTCCGGGATCAACGACAAGGGCGACTTCATCACCCTGCCGATGCGGACCTACTCCTCCGGCATGGCCGCCCGGCTGCGGTTCTCCATCGCCGCCGCCAAGGACCACGACGTCCTGCTGATCGACGAGGCGCTCGCCACCGGCGACCGCTCCTTCCAGAAGCGCTCCGAGGAACGCATCCGCGAACTGCGCAAGCACGCCGGCACGGTCTTCCTGGTCAGCCACAGCAACAAGTCCATCCGCGACACCTGCGACCGCGTGCTGTGGCTGGAGCGGGGCGAACTGCGCATGGACGGGCCCACCGAGGAGGTCCTCCAGGCCTACGAGGCGTTCACCGGCGGCCCCGACAAGAACAAGACCAAGCCTGCGGCGCCCAAGGCCGCCTGAGCACCCTCACGCCCCCGGCGACGACAGGGCGCCCCGAGCCGTCACGGCCCGGGGCGCCCTGTCGTCGGACGTCCTCGCCCACCCGCTACGAGTGCGTGCGCAGCAGCGTGCGCATCGTCCGCATCGCCACCGACAGGTTCGCCAGGTCGAAGGAGTCCGACCCCTGGATCTCCTCCAGCGTGGTGCGCGCCCGGCCCAGGATCGCCTGGTTGCGCTGCTCCCACGCCGTGAAGCGCTGCTCGGGCGTCGAGGTGCCGTTGCCGACGGCCAGGACGTCCGCGGTCAGCGCCGCGTGGGCCGCGTACAGGTCCTCACGGATGGAGGCGCGGGCCATGGACTGCCAGCGGTCGGCGCGCGGCAGCTCGATGATCCGGTCCATCAGCTGCGTGATCCGCAGCCGGTCGGCGAGGTCGTAGTACACCTCGGCGACGTCCAGCGGGTCCTTGCCCATCCGGTCGGCCACCGACACGATGTCCAGCGCCGGGAACGCCGAGGAGAACCCGGCGACCCGGGTGGCGAGCTCGTCGGGCACACCGGCCCCGGTCAGCTCGTCGTAGATCATCTGCCACCACTCGAGGTCCGCGCCGCGCAGCAGCTTCGTCAGCTGCGCCCACACCTGCTCGACGCGCTCGGCGAAGAACTCGACCGTCTCGGCGAGCTGCAGCGGCTGCGGCCGGTTGTTCAGCAGCCAGCGCGTACCGCGCTCCACCAGCCGGCGCGAGTGCAGCCGGATCCGGGTCTGCACCTCCGCCTCGACCTGGTTGTCGAGCGCCTCGACCGCGTCCCACACCGGCGCCGAACGGAAGATCGCCCGGGCCGCGGTCTGCGCCCGCACGATCTCCTCCAGCGACGCCCCGGTCTCCTCCCGCAGCCGGTGCAGATAGGTCGTGCCGCCGGTGTTGACGGTGTCGTTGACCAGCACCGTCGTGGTGATCTCACGGCGCAGCGGGTGGTGCTCGATCTGCTCGGCGAACTCCTCGCGCAGCGCCGTCGGGAAGTACGCGTACAGCAGGGAGTGCAGGTAGGGGTCGTCGGGCAGCGAGGTGTGCAGCAGCTCGTCCGACACCGTGATCTTGGTGTACGCCATCAGCACGGCCGTCTCCGGGCTGCTGAGGCCCTGCCCCGCGCCGAGCCGCTCGCGGATCTGCCGGTCGGTGGGCAGGAACTCCAGCGCGCGGTCCAGGTGGCCCTCGCGCACCAGGTGGCGCAGGAAGCGCTGCTGGGCGTGGAGCATGTCCTTGGACTGGGCGAGGGCGTTGGCGATCGCCGTGTTCTGCGCGTAGTTGTTGCGCAGCACGAGCGCGCCGACCTCGTCGGTCATCTCGGCGAGCAGCTTGTTGCGCTGCTTGACCGTCATGTCGCCCTCGGCGACCAGCCCGTTCAGCAGGATCTTGATGTTCACCTCGTGGTCGGAGGTGTCCACGCCCGCGCTGTTGTCGATGGCGTCCGTGTTGATCTTGCCGCCGGTGCGGGCGAACTCGATCCGGCCCAGCTGGGTCAGGCCCAGGTTGCCGCCCTCGCCGACGACCTTGACGCGCAGGTCCTGCCCGTCGACGCGGATCGGGTCGTTGGCCTTGTCGCCGACGTCCGCGTTGGACTCCGTGGAGGCCTTCACGTAGGTGCCGATGCCGCCGTTCCACAGCAGGTCCACCGGCGCGCTGAGGATCGCCTTCATCAGGTCGGCCGGGGTCATCTTGGTGACGCCGGCCTCGATGCCGAGGGCCTCGCGGATGTGACTGCCCACCGGGATCGCCTTCGCCGTGCGGGGGAAGACGCCGCCGCCGGCGGAGATGAGGGAGGTGTCGTAGTCGGCCCAGCTGGAACGGGGCAGCTCGAACAGGCGGCGCCGCTCGGCGTAGGAGGTCGCCGCGTCCGGGTTCGGGTCGATGAAGATGTGCCGGTGGTCGAAGGCGGCGACCAGGCGGATGTGCTCGCTCAGCAGCATGCCGTTGCCGAACACGTCACCGGACATGTCGCCGATGCCGACGACCGTGAAGTCCTCGACCTGCGTGTTCACGCCCAGCTCGCGGAAGTGCCGCTTCACCGACTCCCAGGCGCCGCGCGCGGTGATGCCCATCGCCTTGTGGTCGTAGCCGGCGGAGCCGCCGGAGGCGAAGGCGTCGCCCAGCCAGAAGTCGTAGCTGCCGGCGACGTCGTTGGCGATGTCGGAGAACGTCGCCGTGCCCTTGTCGGCGGCGACCACCAGATAGGTGTCGTCCTCGTCGTGCCGGACGACGTCCGCCGGGGGCACGACCTCGCCGGCGACCATGTTGTCGGTGATGTCCAGCAGCGCCGAGATGAACGTGCGGTAGCTGGCGACGCCCTCCGCCAGCCACGCGTCACGGTCCACGGCCGGGTCGGGCAGCTGCTTGGCGACGAAGCCGCCCTTGGCGCCCACCGGCACGATGACCGTGTTCTTCACCATCTGCGCCTTGACCAGGCCGAGGATCTCCGTGCGGAAGTCCTCACGCCGGTCGGACCAGCGCAGACCGCCGCGCGCGACCTTGCCGAACCTCAGGTGCACGCCCTCCACCCGAGGCGAGTACACCCAGATCTCGAACGCGGGGCGCGGCGCGGGCAGGTCGGGGATGGCCTGCGGGTCGAACTTCATCGACACGTAGTCGTGCGGGGCGCCGCTCGCCGACTTCTGGAAGAAGTTGGTGCGCAGCGTCGCCTTGATGACGGTGAGGAAGGACCGCAGGATGCGGTCCTCGTCGAGGGACGCCACCTGGTCCAGGGCCGCGTCCAGCTCCTCGAGGAGCGCGTCGACGATCTCCATCCCGGCGCGCTGCCGGTCCGGCGACATCCGCGCCTCGAACAGCGACACCAGCAGCCGCGTGGTGTGGACGTTCGTGCGGAGGGTGTCCTCCATGTAGTCCTGGCTGAACGTGGAACCGGCCTGCCGCAGGTACTTGGCGTACGCGCGCAGCACCATCGCCTGCCGCCACGTCAGACCCGCGCCCAGCACCAGCGCGTTGAAGCCGTCGTTCTCCGCCTGACCGGTCCAGGTCGCCGAGAACGCCTCCTGGAACCGCTCGCGGGCGTCGTCACCGAGGTGGTCGCCGGCGCCGCCGCGCAGCGAGGTCGGGATGCGCAGGCCGAAGTCGTAGATCCAGGCGACGCTGCGGTCCGTGCAGCGCAGCTCGTAGGGCCGCTCGTCGACGACCTCGACGCCGAGCCGGTTCAGCACCGGCAGCACCGCCGACAGCGAGATCGCGTCGCCCTTGCGGTAGATCTTGAAGCGGCGCTCGTCGGGGGCCGCGCCGACCGGCTCGTACAGGCTGAGCGAGAAGTTGCGCTCCTCGGTGAGCCGTTCGATGTGGACGAGGTCGGACACCGCGGAGCGCGGGGTGTGGTCGGCCTTGTAGCCCTCGGGGAAGGCGTTGTTGTAGCGGCGCAGCAGCTCCGCCGCCCGCTCCTCGCCGAGTTCGGCGGTGAGCGCCTCGGAGAACGCGTCGGCCCACGACCGGGCCGCCTCCACCAGGCGGGCCTCGATGCGCTCCTTGTCGGAGTCGGACAGCTGCGGCAGTTCGGTGCCCGGCGGGACGCGGACGACGAAGTGCAGCCGGGACAGGATCGACTCGGTGTTCCAGGCGGTGAAGTCGACGCTGATGCCGCCCAGTTCCTCCTTGAGGATGTCGATGATCCGCAGCCGCACGCCGGTGGTGTAGCGGTCGCGGGGCAGGTAGACCAGCGCCGAGTAGTAGCGCCCGTACTCGTCCTGCCGCAGGTACAGCCGCAGCCGCCGGCGCTCCTGCAGGTACAGCACGGACGTCACGATCGAGCGCAGCTCGTCGACCGGGGTCTGGAACAGCTCGTCGCGCGGGTACGTCTCCAGGATCTGGAGCAGGTCGCGTCCGTCGTGGCTGTCGGGCGAGAAGCCGGCGCCCTCCAGTACGGCGTCCACCTTGCGCCGGATCACCGGGACCCGCAGCACGGACTCGGTGTAGGCGGCGGAGGAGAACAGTCCGAGGAACCGCCGCTCGCCGACCACGTTGCCGTCGGCGTCGAACTTCTTCACGCCGACGTAGTCCAGGTACGACGGCCGGTGCACGGTGGACCGGCTGTTGGCCTTGGTCAGCACCAGCAGCTTGTGCTCGCGCGCCTTGGCGCGGGCGTCGGCCGGGAGCCGCTCGAAGGACGGGCTGACGGGGTGGGCGTCGCCGTCGGCGTGGTGCGGGTCGGCCCGCAGGATGCCCAGGCCGGTGCCGGGCACCGCCGCCAGGGAGTCGTCCTCCCGCAGCTGGTACTCCCGGTAGCCGAGGAAGGTGAAGTGGTCGTCGGCGAGCCAGCGCAGCAGCTCGCGGGCCTCCTCCACCTCGGGCCCGGGCAGGTCGCCGGGGACGGGCTCCTCGTCGAGCCCGCCGGCGATGCGCAGCGCGGCCTCACGCATCTTCCCCCAGTCCTCGACGGCCTCGCGGGCGTCGGACAGGACGCGCAGCAGGTCGGCGGTGATCTGCTTGAGGTCGGCGCGGTCGGTCTCGCGGTCCGTCTCGACGTGGATCCACGACTCGACGTGCGCGTCGTGCGGCAGGTCGCGGGACGAGGGCGCGACGGCGAGCACCTCGATGAGCTTGCCGGTGACGTCCCGGCGGACCACGACCTGGGGGTGGATGACGAGGTGGATGCCGCGGCCCTGGCGGGTCAGCTCGTTGGTGACCGAGTCGACGAGGAAGGGCATGTCGTCGGTGACGACCTCGACGACGGAGTGGCTGCAGGTCCAGCCGTTCTCCTCGACGGTGGGGGTGTGGACGCGCACGTTCGCCGTGCCCTGCGGCCGGTTCTCCGCGAGCCGGTAGTGGGAGAACGCGGCACCGAAGACGTCGACCGGGTCGCGGTACGTGAGGTCCTCGGGGGCGGTGTGCAGGTAGTAGCGCTGGAGGAACGAGAGCACGGATTCGTGGTCAGGGGCGCCCGGGGTTCCCTCAGTGCCCTCGCCCGTCGTCCCGGTCGGTAGGTGCGCCCCGACCGGGCTGTTCTCAGCGACCCGGGCCGCCCTCTCGAGCAGCTCGGCCTTGGCTTCGTCCAGCTTGGTCTGCATTGTCCTCTGGCTCCTGTCGCGCGCCGTTGCGTGACGTAGAAGGAAGTACGGTCTCTTTCCGTGCAGCGTGACGCCACGACGCGGGGTGTCCGGTCTGCTCCGACGCTATGCCGCAGGGTGAGATGAGCGGGGGGATATCGGCCATACTCGGTGCTCCCTGCGGGTGTGACGCTGCTCTCTGCACCGTCGGCTCCGGGGATCTGCACGGCGTCCTGGGGGCCCTCTTGACCCCGTCCCGCCCGCGAAGACCAGCGACCGCCGCCCGGCCCCGGAGTTCCTCCGAGGTCACCGGGCGCAGGGCAGGGGCCACGACGCCCCCGCGAACTATCGCGCTGATCACGCCACAAGGCTATCGCCCCCGACCGGGGGGTCGTCATGAGCCGTATGTGTACAAAACCAGGGGTCGAAGTTTGACGTTCTGCACAGGGGCGGGGGTGGGTGGGGTGTGTGAGGGGCGTGCCGCGGCAGAGGTCGCCTCGCGCCCGCCCGGGAGGGACCCTGAGAACACGCCGCCTCTTGGCAAGGCCGCCCCCGAGAGGCACGTTGCCCAGGAGGAGCGTCCGTCCGAGAGGAGCCGCCCGACATGACCGTCAAGATCCTCATCGTCACCGGCGACGCAGCGGAGAGCCTGGAAGTGCTGTACCCCTACCAGCGTCTGCGCGAGGAGGGCTACGAGGTCCACATCGCCGCCCCCGCCCGCAAACGGCTCCGCTTCGTCGTCCACGACTTCGAACCCGGCTTCGACACCTACACCGAGAAGCCCGGCTACACCTGGCCCGCCGACCTGGCCTTCTCCGAGGTCGATCCCGGCGAGTACGCCGCCGTCGTCGTGCCCGGCGGCCGCGCCCCGGAGTACCTGCGCAACGATCCCGAACTCCGCAAGATCCTCAAGTCGTTCTTCGACGCGGACAAGCCGGTCGCCCAGATCTGCCACGGCCCGCTCCTCACCGCCGCGGTCGACGGCCTCACCGGCCGCCGCGTCACGGCGTACCCGGCGCTGGAGCTGGACATGCAGACCGCGGGCGCGACCTTCCAGGACACCGAGGCGGTCGTCGACGGCACGCTGGTCTCCTCCCGCGCCTGGCCGGACCACCCCGCGTGGATGCGCGAGTTCCTCGCCGTCCTGCGCGTGAAGGCGCCGGCGACCTGACGCCGGGTCACGCGCGGCCCGGATCCGGCGCGGCGGCGTCGGATCCGGCGTCGGCTTCTGCTGCAACTTCGGCTTCGGCCCCGGCTTCGACTTCGGCTCCGGCATCGGCGGTCGAGGGCGCCGCGGTTTTCGTGTGAAGCACCGCCCGGGCCTGCTCCGCGGCGCGGGCGGTGCTCTCGGCGACGAAGTCGAGGAACCGGGCGACGTTCTCCAGCCGGGCGGCGGCCGGGGTGCCGGGACCGAGGACGCCCACGCCCTGCCGCGCGACCTCGACGACATGGGCGATGGCCCGGGCGCTGGCCATCATCGACTGGTACCAGACGTCGTCGTCGACGATGTACCGCTCGCGGCGCCGCTCGTCGCGCTCCCGGCGGACGAGGCTCTGACTCTCCAGGAAGGCGATCGCCTTGGAGACGGACGCCGGGCTGACCTGGAGACGCTTGACCAGTTCGGAGGCGGTGAGGCTGCCCTCGTCACTGAGGGAGAGGGAGGCCATGACCCGCGCCGGCATCGCGGTCATGCCGGAAGCCATCATGACGGTGGTGAACGTCTCCTCGAACTCGCGCACGGCCTCGGCGTCCCGCCCGTAGGGCTGCGGGGACGCCTCCGGCCCCCGGGGCGCGGCCTGCCGGCGCCGGTGCGTACGGCGCTCGGTGGCGCGGTGGGCCAGGTCGGCGCGGTAGGCGGTGGGACCGCCGTTGCGCATCACCTCGCGTGTGACGGTCGAGGTCGGGCGGTCCAGACGCCTGGCGATCTCCGCGTAGGCGAGGCCGTCGGCCAGTCCCAGTGCGATCTGCTGGCGTTCCTGCTGGCTGAGCCTGCCTCCCGGCATCGCGTTCTCCTCGTGTCGCCCGTCGAATGCCGCCAGCTTAGCGTTCACCTTCACCCATTGCAACGAACGAGCCCTCTGACGTTGCGTTAAGTTTCGATCCATTGCAATGATTTCAAGCCTATGAGCTGCACTGATACTGATTGATTGCAACATAAGTGTTGAGCGATCCATGAACGCAACGTAGCTTTTCCATCGTCAGAAACGAACGCGAACACAACGAGTCGATGGAGAACACCATGCAGACGTTCAACACCCCCGCCGCGATCGCCACCGTCCTCGACGTGCCCGCCGGCCGCATCCGCTTCATCGCCGCCGACCGCGCCGACACCACGGTCGAGGTCCTGCCCGCGGACGCCTCGAAGAGCCGCGACGTCAAGGCGGCGGAGGACACGACGGTCGAGTACGTCGACGGCGTCCTGCGGATCGAGGCCGCACCGGCGAAGAACCGCGTCCTCGGCCACTCAGGAGCGGTCGAGGTGACCGTCCAGCTGCCGGCCGGCTCCCGGGTCGAGGCGAAGGCGGCCGACGCCGAACTCCGGGGCGTCGGACGGCTCGGCGACGTCGCCTTCGACAGCGCGCAGGGCACGGTCAAGCTCGACGAGGCCGCCGGCGCCCGCCTCACCGTCCTCGCCGGCGACATCGCCGTCGGCCGTCTGGGCGGCTCCGCCGAGATCAGCACCCAGAAGGGCGACCTGCGGATCGCCGAGGCCGTCAGCGGCACGGTCGTGCTGCGCACCCAGTACGGACAGGTGTCGGTCGGCGCCGCCCGCGGGGTCTCCGCCTCCCTGAACGCCGGCACCGGCCACGGCCGGATCGACAACGCGCTGAAGAACACCGACGGCGCCGACGCCGGCCTGACCATCCACGCCACCACCGGCTTCGGCGACATCGTCGCCCGCAGCCTCTGACCCGCGGCCTCCGAGGAGACACCCACCATGACGAACCTGGCCATCGCGGCGACCGGGCTGCGCAAGTCCTATGGCGACAAGACCGTGCTCGACGGCGTCGACCTGGCCGTCCCCGAAGGGACGATCTTCTCCCTGCTCGGCCCGAACGGCGCCGGCAAGACCACCGCCGTGAAGATCCTTTCCACCCTCGTCACCGCCGACGGCGGCCAGGCCCGGATCGCCGGCCACGACCTCGCCGCCGCCCCGCAGTCCGTGCGCGCCGCGATCGGCGTCACCGGGCAGTTCTCCGCCGTCGACGGGCTGATCACCGGTGAGGAGAACATGCTCCTGATGGCGGACCTGCACCACCTGTCCAGGAGCAAGGGCCGGCGGGTGACCGCCGAACTGCTGGAGCGCTTCGACCTGGTGGAGGCCGCGAAGAAGCCCGCCTCCACCTACTCCGGCGGCATGAAACGCCGCCTCGACATCGCCATGACCCTGGTCGGCGGCCCGCGCGTCATCTTCCTCGACGAACCCACCACCGGCCTCGACCCCCGCTCCCGGCACACCATGTGGCAGATCATCCGGGAGCTCGTCACGGGCGGTGTCACCGTCTTCCTCACCACCCAGTACCTGGAGGAGGCCGACCAGCTCGCCGACCGCATCGCCGTGCTCCACGACGGCACGATCGCCGCCGAGGGCACCGCAGAGGAGCTCAAGCGGATCGTCCCCGGCGGCCATGTCCGGCTCCGCTTCGCCGACCCCGCCGCCTACCGCGGCGCCGCCCTCGCCCTCGACGCCGCCACCCGGGACGACGAGGCGCTGGCACTGCAGATCCCCAGCGACGGCACCCAGCGCGACCTGCGCGCCGTCCTCGACCGCCTGGACTCGGCCGGCATCGAGGCGGACGAGCTGACCGTGCACACCCCCGACCTCGACGACGTGTTCTTCGCCCTCACCGGCCCGGCCGACGTCCCCCACCAGTCCAAGGAGAACGCCCGATGAGCACCCCCCTGGCTCCGGCCCGCCCGACCCGGCTCTCCCTCGCCGTCCGCGACTCGGCCACCATGCTGCGCCGCAACCTCCTGCACGCCCGCCGCTACCCGTCCCTCACGCTGAACCTGCTGCTCACGCCGATCATGCTGCTGCTGCTCTTCGTCTACATCTTCGGCGACACCATGAGCGCGGGCATCGGCGGCGGGGACCGCTCCGCCTACATCGCCTACCTGGTGCCGGGCCTGCTGCTGATGACCATCGGCAGCACCACGATCGGCACCGCCGTCTCCGTCGCCAACGACATGAACGAGGGCATCATCGCCCGCTTCCGCACCATGGCGATCCACCGCGGCTCGGTGCTCGTCGGCCACGTCGTCGGCAGCGTGATCCAGTCGGTGGCCAGCGTGATCCTGGTGGGCGCCGTCGGTGTGGCCATCGGCTTCCGCTCCACGGACGCCACCGCCCTGGAGTGGCTGGCGGCATTCGGACTGCTCGTGCTGTTCTCCCTGGCGCTCACCTGGATCGCCGTGGGAATGGGCCTGGTCAGCCCGAACGCCGAGGCCGCCAGCAACAACGCGATGCCGCTGATCTTCCTGCCCCTCATCTCCAGCGCGTTCGTCCCCGTCGACGCGATGCCGGGCTGGTTCCAGCCGATAGCCGAGTACCAGCCGTTCACCCCTGCCATCGAGACCCTGCGCGGACTGCTCCTCGGCACGGAGATCGGCCACAACGGATGGCTGGCCGTCGCCTGGTGCGTGGGACTCGCCGTGCTCGGCTACTTCTGGTCGGCCGCGAAGTTCAACCGCGACCCGAAGTAGCCGCCATGACAGCGCGGGCCGCCTCCCGCACCACGCACCGCCCGAGGGCGGCGTATCCCGACACCACGTCGGAATGCGCCGCCCGGCTCGCGTTCCGGCCCCGCCCGGCCGTCATTCCCTTACGCGGCCAGCTCCTGAGCCACCTCGACCGCCTCCGCCAGCGAGTCCACCACCGGCACGCCCACCACCTCGAGACTGGCCCGGCCGTGCGAGCCGCCCGTGTACAGCACGGCCTGCGCCCCCACGTGCAGCGCGGCCACCGCGTCGTCCGCGGCGTCCCCGATCACCACCGTGCGCTGCGGCTCGACTGCGGCGAGCGCCTGGAGGTGACGCACCATGTGCTCCGCCTTGCTGCCCCCGGACGGCCCGGTCCGCCCGTCCACCCGCACGAAGTGCGGCTCGATCCCGAAGCCCCTGACGAGCGGCACCAGTTCGTCGTGCACGTACATGCTCAGCAGCGACTGGCTGCGCCCCGCCTGCCGCCACTCGGCGAGCAGCTCAGCCGCCCCCTCGGTGAGCCCGCAGCGCACCCGGTGCTCGGCGTAGTAGCGGTGGAAGACCTCGTCCATGACCTCCCACTCGGCGTCTGTGGGCAGGCGGCCCAACAGCCGCTCGTAGAACTTGGGCACCGGCACGCAGTACAGCGCCCGGTACCGCTCCAGTGTGATCGGCTCCAGGCCCAACTCGACGAACGCCGCGTTCGTCGCCCCGATGATCGCGTCGTTGTCGTGGAACAGCGTGCCGTTCCAGTCCCAGACGATGTGCGCCGCTGACTTCCCCATACCGGCAAACGTACCCGCCGCCGCCGACAATCAAGTGAACCCGGCTCGGCGGCCTCGCGGCCTCCAGGGTCCTCAGGCCCCGGAACCGACCATGTTGGGGATCTCCTGTGTGGCGAACCACAGCAGCTCGTGGTCCTCGACGCCGTCCACCAGCGCCTGCGCGTCATCGTCCCCGCCGTCCGCCGCCGCCAGCGCCTGCGCGCCGGCCGCCACGTCGGTCTCCGCGTCCCCGGCGTCGGCGTGCACCGAGGCAGCCTTGGCCAGCGGCACGGCGACCGTGACCCGCACCCGGCCGAGCGCCGCCTCGTCGCCGCCCTCGTCATCGGGGCCGGGGCCCACCGCGCCGTCGGGCACGTCGACGGCGACGACGACCCGCCGGGACGGGGCGGCCGGCTCCGCCGCGAGCAGCCTCAGCGAGGCCAGCGCGGCCCGGCCGAGGGCCGCGTACTCCAGCTCCTCCAGGTCGTCGGACGCGTACCACTCGCGCAACGCGGGCGTGACGGCGTACGCGAGGAGCGGCCCGGACCCCAGCTCCCCCGCCTTGTGCGCCTCGGCGAGGGAGGGGAGGGTCAGGGGGACGTACACGCGCATGGCAGGCCGCTCTTTCCTGGTCGAGGACTCCGGTCGGCACCCCGGCGAGGGGCGGCTGCCACCTCCCGAGGGCCTTCAGGATACGTGCGGCAGTACTCTTTCGAGTCCCCGCCCGCGAGGGTCGAAACGTCCACCTCGCGCCTCGGAATTCACCCGCGGCACCGCGCCTGCCAGGGGTTTCCCCTTCCCCCGTCACCCGGACAAGTGAATCGCGCCTGCCCGCGCCGCACCTTCGGGGTTCCTTGCCATGACCGGTCGCAGCCCGTACAAGAACGACCACGGAAAGTTACTGCCCGGTACGCACAGTCGGGCACGTACGAACGGGGACACCCATGCACAAGGTCATGACCAGGAAACCGCGCACCCCCGGCGGTCGCCCTCCGGGCCGCCGCGACACCCGCCGCCCCGCGGGCGCACCACCCCGTACGCCGAGCGGCGGCACGCCCCGCACGACACCCGGCGACGGCCGCCCTCCGGGCTCCCCGGGCGCCTCCCGCGGGAGCGGCACGGGCCCCGCCGACAACCGCCCCGCGACAGCCCCGGGCCCCGGACGCCCCGCCCCGGGCACCGCACGCACCACACCCCACCACCCGGGCCTCGACAGCACGGCACCGGGGCCGGTCGCGACGACGGTTACCGGCCGGCCCGGCTCCACGACCGTGCCCGGCCCGGCCCGCCCCACCACCGCACCGGGCCGGCCCGACTCCCCCACCGCTCCCGCCCGGCCGGCCACCGTTCCCGAGCAGACGCCGCGCAGGCCGTTCGTCCCGCCGCAGCCCCGCCCCACCGATCTCTTCGCCGACCGGCTGCTCGCCGTCCTCAGCGGGCGGCGCCCCGTGCACTGCATGCTCCGCCACACCGTCGGCCGCGCCTACGACGACCTGGCTCACCTAGCCGAACACGGCCCCCTGCGCACCTCCCGCGGCGTCAGCCCCGTCGTCCGCGACATCGGCTACTACGTCGCCCGCCCCGGCGCCATCGAGGCCTTCGCCCGCATCGGCGCCGGCGACCGGCTGCGCGCGATGGCCTTCCGCCTGGAGCTCGGCGCCGACCACCGCTGGCGCTGCACGGCCGTCGAGATCGACGGCCCCCGCCGACCCCGCCCCGCGGACGACTGACCGCACCGCGCCCCGCCCGGCACGGCGAAGGGCCGGACCACCCTCACCTGGATGACCCGGCCCTCACACCACACGAACCGCGAGACGGTTACTTCTTGCGGCGTCGCCCGGCCTTCGCCTGCTTGCGCCGCTCCGCGCGCGTCAGCCCGTCGGCCTCCGACCGCACCGGCTCGCCGTCACTGTCGAAGTCACCCTCGATGGTGCCGCCCTCGCCGTCCACGGTCGGCGCGGAGAAGTGCAGGTTCCGCCGCTGCGGAGCGTCCAGCCCCTTGGCGCGGATCTCCGGACGCCCGTTCGCCTGCGCCGGCACCACGTCCTGCTTCTCCATGTCGACCGGCGCCGCATCCTCCACCGGAACCTCCTCGACCTGCTGCTCCACCTGGACCTCCAGGTTGAACAGATAGCCGACGGACTCCTCCTTGATGCCGTCCATCATCGCGGTGAACATGTCGAAGCCCTCACGCTGGTACTCCACCAGCGGGTCCTTCTGCGCCATCGCGCGCAGACCGATGCCCTCCTGGAGGTAGTCCATCTCGTAGAGGTGCTCACGCCACTTGCGGTCCAGGACCGACAGCACGACCCGGCGCTCCAGCTCACGCATGATCTCGGAACCGAGCTGCGCCTCACGCGCCTGGTACTGCTCGAAGATGTCGTCCTTGATGGACTCGGAGATGAACTCGGCCGTCAGACCCGCACGGTCACCGGCCGCCTCCTCCAGCTCCTCCACGGTCACCTTCACCGGGTACAGCTGCTTGAACGCGCCCCACAGACGGTCCAGGTCCCAGTCCTCGGCGAAGCCCTCGGCGGTCTCCGCCGTCACATACGCGTCGATCGTGTCGTTCATGAAGTGCTGGATCTGCTCGTGCAGGTCCTCGCCCTCCAGAACCCGACGCCGCTCGCCGTAGATGACCTCACGCTGCCGGTTGAGGACCTCGTCGTACTTCAGGACGTTCTTGCGCGTCTCGAAGTTCTGCTGCTCCACCTGCGACTGCGCCGACGCGATCGCACGCGTCACCATCTTGTTCTCGATCGGCACGTCGTCCGGCACGTTCGCCATCGCCATCACGCGCTCGACCATCTGCGCCTTGAACAGCCGCATCAGATCGTCACCGAGGGACAGGTAGAACCGCGACTCGCCCGGGTCGCCCTGACGGCCGGAACGACCGCGCAGCTGGTTGTCGATACGACGCGACTCGTGCCGCTCGGTGCCCAGCACATACAGGCCGCCGAGCTCCTCGACCTCTTCCTTCTCGGCCTTCACCGCCTGCTCGGCCCTCTCCAGAGCCGCGGGCAGGGCGTGCGCCCACTCCTCGATGTGCTCCTCCGGGTCGAGACCGCGCTGCCGCAGCTCCGCCTCCGCGAGGTCCTCCGGGTTGCCGCCCAGCTTGATGTCCGTACCACGACCGGCCATGTTCGTGGCCACCGTCACGGCGCCCTTGCGGCCGGCCTGGGCGACGATCTGCGCCTCACGCTCGTGGTGCTTGGCGTTCAGCACCTCGTGCTGGATGCCCCGCTTGGACAGCTGCTGCGACAGGTACTCCGACTTCTCGACCGACGTCGTGCCGACCAGGATCGGCTGGCCCTTCTCGTGCTTCTCGGCGATGTCGTCGACGACCGCCTCGAACTTCGCGACCTCGGTGCGGTAGATCAGGTCCGACTGGTCCATGCGGACCATCGGCTTGTTCGTCGGGATCGGCACCACACCGAGCTTGTAGATCTGGTGGAACTCGGCGGCCTCGGTCATCGCCGTACCCGTCATGCCGGACAGACCGGGCTGTTCCTTGCCCTCGTGGTCGTGCCGCTTGTAGAGACGGAAGAAGTTCTGAAGGGTGATCGTGGCGAGCGTCTGGTTCTCGTCCTTGATGTCCACCCCTTCCTTCGCCTCGATCGCCTGGTGCATGCCCTCGTTGTAGCGGCGGCCGGCGAGGATACGACCGGTGTGCTCGTCGACGATCATGACCTCGCCGTCCATGACGACGTAGTCCTTGTCCTTCTTGAAGAGCTCCTTCGCCTTGATGGCGTTGTTCAGGTAGCCCACCAGAGGGGTGTTCACCGACTCGTAGAGATTGTCGATGCCCAGCCAGTCCTCGACCTTGCTGACACCGGCCTCGTGAATGGCGACCGTGCGCTTCTTCTCGTCGACCTCGTAGTCGCCGGTCTCCTCGATGCCCTTCAGCGGGTTGCCGGCCTCGCCCCGCTTCAGACGCGTCACCAGCTTGGCGAAGTCGCCGTACCACTTGGTGGCCTGGTCCGCCGGACCCGAGATGATCAGCGGCGTACGCGCCTCGTCGACGAGGATCGAGTCCACCTCGTCGACGATGGCGAAGTTGTGGCCGCGCTGCACGAGCTCGTCCTGCGACCACGCCATGTTGTCACGCAGATAGTCGAACCCGAACTCGTTGTTCGTGCCGTACGTGATGTCGCACGCGTACTGCTCGCGCCGCTGCGACGGCGTCATGTTGGCCAGGATGCAGCCGACTTCCAGCCCCAGGAACTTGTGGACACGGCCCATCAACTCCGAGTCGCGCTCGGCCAGGTAGTCGTTGACCGTGATCAGGTGGACGCCCTTGCCGGACAACGCGTTCAGATAAGCGGGCAGCGTGCCCACCAGGGTCTTGCCCTCACCGGTCTTCATCTCGGCCACATAGCCCATGTGCAGCGCCGCGCCGCCCATCAGCTGCACGTCGTAGTGCCGCTGGCCGAGCACGCGCTTGGCGGCCTCACGCACCGTGGCGAACGCCTCCGGCAGCAGGTCGTCGAGGCTCTCGCCGTCGGCGTACCGCTGCTTGTACTCATCGGTGAGGGCCCGCAGCTCGGCGTCGGAGAGGTCGACGAAGTCCTCTTCGATGGAGTTGACCTGGTCCGCGATGCGGTGCAGCTTGCGCAGGATCTTGCCTTCGCCTGCACGCATGATCTTCGAGAGGACGGACACGGGGGTTGGTCTCCTTGCCGGTCGGGCCTGGGACGGTCGGTTTCCTGATGACTGACTGAGCAACGGCCATCGTATGCGAGGACCCCGCCACGCCGGGAGGCCTGCCGTGGCGCGGACCGCACAGCGCGGCGCACATGCCCCACATTGTTCTCCACACCGCACAGCCATTGCTCTTCACACTGGACAACGGCCGGGCCTCACGGATGGTGCCGCAACCCGCGAACGAATTACGCGAACCGTGATCACCCGCACACAGGGTGCACTCGGCCGGCAGATCACCGGGCACCCACGCCGCTACCCGGCCCGCACACCACCCGGCACCCACGCCGTCACCCAGCCCGCACACCACCCGCCACCCACGCCGTTACCCGGCCCTGCACCCACGCCGTACCCGCCCGCAAATGACCTGGCGTCCACCCCGCCCACCCGCGCAGAATCGCCCGATGGAGCCCGTCACCCTCACCACGGACCGCCTCGTCCTGCGCGCCCCCGGCCCCCAGGACACCGACGCCGTCCACGCCTGCGCCCAGGACCCCGACATCCAGCGCTGGACCACCATCCCCTCCCCCTACCTCCCCGAACACGCCCGCAGCTTCACCGAACAGCTCTCCCCCGACGGCTGGGCCGACCGCTCCATGTTCACCTTCGGCGTCTTCCTCCCCGACGGCGCCCTCACCGGCATGCTCAGCCTCACCATGCGCTCCCCCGGCACCGCCGAGATCGGCTTCTGGGCCGCCAAGGAACACCGAGGCCGCGGCTACACCACCGAGGCCGCCCGCGCCGCCTCCCGCTGGGCCTTCACCCACCTGGCCGTGGACCGCGTCGAATGGCGCGCCGAAGTCGGCAACACCGCCTCCCGCGCCGTCGCCGAAAAGGCCGGCTTCACCCTCGAAGGCACCCTGCGCTCCGCCACCGACAACAAGGGAGTACGCCGCGACTGCTGGGTGGCCTCCCTCCTCCCCTCCGACCTCGGCCTGCCCTCCACCACCCCCTACCTGCCGGCACCGACCGACCGGCCCGCCCCGACCGGAGCGGCCTGAGAGCGCGACCCGCCGCCCACCCGCCCGCGTCTTCGCAGCTCAGCCCGCACTGTCAGACCCAGCCCCTATCGTGCCCACCATGACGACCCCGCCGCCCACCGCAGAACTCACCGCGGACGAAGCCCGCCGCATCGCCCTGAAAGCCCAGGGCTTCCTCGGCACGCCCGACCGCCGGGCCGGCGTCCGCGGCGTCCTGCGCCACCTCGGCGCCGTCCAGCTCGACACCATCTCCGTCCTCGCCCGCTCCCACGAGCTCATCCCCTACGCCCGCCTGGGCGCCGTCGGCCGCACCACCGTCGAGAACGCCTACTGGAAGGACACCCACGCCTTCGAGTACTGGTCCCACGCAGCCTGCATCCTCCCCATCGAGGAATGGCCCCACTTCGCCTTCCGCCGCCGCGCCTACCGCGCCCGCCCCCAGTGGCACCACCACCTCCCCGACGGCACCTACGACCAGGTCATCAAACAGCTGCGCACCGAAGGCCCCCTCACCGCGACCGAGTTGGGCGGCGCGAAGAAGACCAGCGAGTGGTGGGACTGGTCCGGCACCAAGGTCGCCGTGGAACGCGCCCTGATGTACGGCGAGGTCGTCTGCGTCGAACGCCGCGGCTGGAAGCGCGTCTACGACCTCGCCGAACGCGCCGTCCCCGCAACCCTCCTGCACGACGAGCTGGACGACACCGAATGCCTGCGCCGCCTGGTCCGCCTCGCCGGCCAGTCCCTCGGCGTCGGCACACGCGCGGACATCGCCGACTACCACCGCCTCAAGGGCGAACAGGTCGACCAGGTCATCGCCGACTCGGGCCTGGTCCCCGTCACCGTCGCGGGCTGGTCCAAGCCCGCCTGGGCCGACCCGGCGGCCCTGGAGACCGTCCCGCGCGGCCGCCACCGCACCACACTGCTGTCCCCCTTCGACTCCCTCATCTGGGAACGGGCCCGCACCGAACGCCTCTTCGGCTTCACCCACCGCCTGGAGGCCTACGTCCCCAAGCCCAAGCGCGTCCACGGCTACTTCGCGATGCCCGTCCTGTCCGGCGGCCGCCTGGTCGGCCGCGTGGACCCCGCCCGCGAAGGACGCACACTCGTCGCCCGGCAGGTCAGCCTGGACGGCCCCAAAGCGGTCCACGGCGTCGCACAGGCCCTGATCGAAGCCGCCGGCTGGGTCGGCTGCACGGACGTACGCGTGGAACGCGTCGACGCACCCGACCTGCGCGAACCCCTCACCAGAGAACTCGCCCGCGCCCTGGCCTGACCACCGCGCGCGTGCCTAGCGGATCTCGAGGATCTTCTCCCGCATCGCATACACCACGGCCTCCATCCTGGAGTGCAACTGCAGCTTCTCCAGGATGTTGCGCACATGGTTCTTCACGGTGTTCTCGGAGATGAACAACTCCTTGGCGATGTCCCGGTTGTTCATCCCCGTGGCGACGAGCTTGAGCACTTCCAGCTCACGGTCGGTCAGTCGCGGCGCGGGAACCAGCCGACGCTCATCAGTCCGCTGGATCATCGATTTGAACTCGGTGAGCAGTTTCGACGCCATCGACGGACTGATCTGCGACTGACCGTCGGCCACCGCGCGAATGGCGGTGGCGACCTCGTCCGTGGAGATCTCCTTCAGGAGATATCCCGTCGCACCCGCCTTGATCGCGTCATAAAGGTCGGCCTCCTCATCGCTGATCGTCAACATGATGATCTTCGCGCTGGGGGCCACCTCCTTGATGGAGGTGCACGCCTCGATCCCTCCGCGCTTAGGCATCCGCACATCCATCAGCACGATGTCCGGCAGCAGATCGGCGGCCTTGTCCACGGCCTCCGCGCCGTCGCCCGCCTCACCCACGACCTGGATGTCCTCCTCGGCCGCCAGCACGATCTCCAGACCCCGGCGGAACAAGGCGTGATCGTCCACGACAAGGACTCTGATCGGCTCACCGCGCTCAGTGCCCGCGTCCGGGCCCTCACCGACGACGCCCTCGCCGGCACCCCCGTCACGCAACGGTCCGAAGCTGTCCGCCATCGTTCCTCCCCCAGAAGGCTGTGGCAGTGGTCCTTTGCCATCGCCAACGCAAGGCACCGGCCCAACGGTTGAGCCGTTGCCCGCCATGATTCCATGCCCGGACGACAACACGGTGACGTAGCGGCGTCCCAGGGGGTCGCACACGGGTGCCCCCGGGGGCGCACACGCGCTCCACGGGGGCACCTTTCAACCGTCACCGCGCAGGGTCAGCCGCCCAGCGCGCCGCCCGCCTCGGGCGAATGGGCCTGCGTGACCATCGTGTCCGTACTGAGGTGGATGACGCCGTAGTCGTAGGCGTGCCGCCGATAGACGACGCTGGGTTCCTTCGTCTCGGAGTCGACGAAAAGGTAGAAGTCGTGACCGACCAGCTCCATCTCGTAGAGGGCCTGGTCGAGCGTCATCGGAGCGGCCACATGCGTCTTCTCGCGGACCACGAGGGGCCCTTCGCCCTGCACCTCGAGCGAGCCGATCTTCTTCGTGGGCACACCTTCCGACTCCTCGGTGGAGACGGGCTGCCCGTTGCCGTTCAGGGTCGCGACGCCCGGAACGTGATCGGCGACCTCCGCCGCCGTGATCCGGCGCGCGCCGCGCCGCGTGTAACGCTTGTCGTGCTGCTTACGGAGCTGGGCGTCCAGCTTCTCCGCCGCCAGATCGAGTGCCGCGTAGGGGTCGCTGGCCGCCGCCTCCGCCCGGATCACCGGACCACGGGAGCGGAGCGTGATCTCCACTCGCTCACACCGGTCGGCCTGTCGCGGGTTGGGCTCCTTGGACACCTCGACGTCGAGGCTGATCACCTTGCCGTCGAGCTTCTGGATCTTCTCCAGCTTCAGCTTCTCGGCCACGTGCTTGCGGAACCGCTCGGGCACCTCGGTCTTGCGGCCCTTGACGACGATGTCCACGCAGAACTCCGTTCCCGGATCGCTCCGCATCAACGGCGGAGCATCTCCCTTTTGCACCAAGCTCCGGTGAGCACCGGAACCTCGGACTCGGTGACTCCCACCTCCTCCTCCCCCATGGGCGAGAACTCCACCCCAGGCGCCACGGCCCCCTAGCGAAAACCGCAGCACAGGATTCGGATTCGAGAGGTGTGGCCTGCGGCTTTCCCTCACAACCGAACATATCTCGCCCGGACGGATGGCGTCACCCTCTACTACCGCGTACCTCCGTTCAGGTGAATTCGCTCTCTCATTACCTGCAACGACGCAAGTGGGCACTCAGTTCCGGTTTATTTCCGGAGAGTCAGGAGAAGCCGCGACCACCGCAGCGAACAGCAGCTCACCGCCACCGCGATCCCCACCTCCTTCCCGCTCTCCCACCCCCCGTACCCCACTGCCTTCCCGACCAACGTCCCGATACACGGCCCCACCCCTGAACGCACCCCGATCCGCCACCCCGGCGGCCATTTCGACGGCCCGCTGCGCCGAACCGCCGACCCGCCCCGCCGAAACGGCCGAGCGCACGGCGCGCGCCGCCTCCGCCAGGGACGCTCCCGTCGTGACGAGGTCGTCGACCAGCACCACCGAGCCACCGCGCAGCAACCGCGCCCCGCCGGACACCACCGCCAGCGCGCCGCCGAGATTGTCCATCCGCTGCCGTGAGTTGAGCCCCGCCTGATCGGCCACCGCCCGCCGCTGCCGCAACACCGCCGCCACCCGCACCGGCATCCCCTCCCGCCGCAGCACGACAGCGGCGGCGAGCGCGATACGACGGGCAGGATCATGCCCACGAGCCCGCACGGCCCGGGGCGCGGAGGGGACGGGGACGAGGAGTAGGTGTCCTGGGTGCCCGTGTCCCAGGTGCCCTTCGTTTCTTAGGCGCCCTGCCTGTCCTAGCTGTCCCCGCTGTCCTACCTGTCCTACGTGTCCTACGTGTCCGTGTCCTTGGGGTGGGGCCCCCTCCCCCACCCCCACCTCCCCCAACCCCACCCGCACCGCCCCCGCCAACGCCTCACCCAGCGGGCGCGCCAGCGCCAGCGCGCCGCGTTCCTTGTGGGCGAGCAGCACCGCCCGTACCTCGTCCGCGTACCGGGCCGCCGCGTGCACGGCGGGCAGCCCGGGCGGTGCCGGTTCGGGCCGCACCCGGCGCGGCTCGGCTCCAACGAGTGCCGTACGGCACGCGGGGCAGAGCAGCACGCGGGCCCGCCCGCATCCCGCGCAGTCGGCAGGAAGGATCAGAGCGGCGAGTTCCTGCCACCACCGACGAACGCTGTCCACGGGTTCACTGTGCCGTGGGCGGGGCGAAGCGGCCACCCCTGTGGAAAACCGCCCGAAAGCCGCACCCACCGCCTGTGGAAAACTCGCCGGAAGTCACCCAGACCCGGGTCTCCCACGCGCAGCACCATGCGCGCACGCCGCACTGCAGCCGCGCTACAGCCGCACCACGACGCAGCACGGCTCCAAGCACCCCGCCAGGCCCCCGCCTCACCCCGGATAAAGCGCGACCGAAGCCGTCTCCTTCAACGTGCGCCAGCCGCTTCCGCCGGGCAGCCACAGCAGGCCGTCCTTGGAGGTGGCGAAGAGCGGGGCGTCGCCGTCCTCGGAGGCGGCGATGCTCTTGACTTCGGTGAGGCCGGGCAGTGTCCCCGTTTCGGGCACGGAGCCGTCGCACTGCACGTACTGCGCCTGCTCGACCCCGCCCGACTCGCGTCCGACGACGACGAGCCGGCTGTCCCCCGCCCAGGTCACGGCGGTGACCTGCTCCAGGTCGGGGGTGGTGGAGCGCAGTTCCTGGACGGAGACGGTGGGCTTGTCGCCGCTCTTGTCCCGCTCGATGCGCCCGATGAGCAGCGACTGCTTGCCGCCCTTCTCCACGACCAGCGCGATCCGCGCGCCGTCATTGGCGACCCGTACGGTCTTGATCCGTCCGTCGAGGCCGGGGCTGAGGACCTCCAGGGGTTCGCCGCCGCCCTGCTCGAACAGGAGGAGCCGGGGGTCGGCGGGGTCGCGGTCGGCGATCCACAGGTCGCCCTGGCCGTCCCAGCTGGGGGTCGTCAGCCGGTCGTTCTCGGTCTTGCCCTTGCTGGTCAGCAGCGGGTCACCGAGGGAGCTGTCGGCGACCATGGAGTTGACGTAGAGGCTCCTGCCGTCGAGGGCGACCCCGGCGGCGGTGTCCTCGTCGCGGGCGACGGCCATGGAGCGGAACGCCGTGCTGCCGTCGCCGAGCGGTCCCGGCACGGCGTCGGCCTTGGCGCTGTTGCCGCCGGTGCTGCTCATCCGGACGAGGCGGTGGCGGCCGTCGACGAAGTACAGGTAGCCGGCGTGGGTCTCCGCGCCGCGTTCGGCCACGGCGGTGGCGCGGTCGTCGGTGAGCGAGCAGAGCTGTCGGCTGCCGGCGCGCAGTTCGATCTCGTCGACGGTGGGGGCGAGGCTCTGCAGGCTGAACAGCAGTTGTGCGGCCATCTCGTCGCACTTGCCGTGGCCGATGCGTGCGGCCTTGTCGTTGAGCGGGACGGTGAGCTTGTTCTGGTCGTCGGGGGCGAGCGCGGTGACGCCCCGGGCGAGGGCGGTGCCGGTGGGGAAGCTGGATCTGACGACGGGCCGCAGCCAGCTGGTGGGCCCGTCGAGCACGGAGCGCACGATCTGGGTCATGGGGTCGACCCGTTCGCGTACGAAGACGGGGTCGGCGACGGCCATGGGCTGTCCGGAGCCGGCGGACGCGGTGTGGGAGGCGAAGTAGTACTTGTTGACGGACATGTAGTTGCGCTGGAAGTCCGACTTGCCCATGACGACGCCCTCGGGCAGGGCGTCGATGCGCCACTGCCTGGTCTTCTTGTCGCGGGTGAGGTGCACGGTCTGGGAGTAGTCACCGGCCGCGGGCGTGTACGACTGCTGGGCGTCGATGTCGGCGACCTTGGTGCCGGTCAGGGTGAAGGTGAAGTCGTCGCCTTCTTCCCGGCCGCCGGACTGGCCGGCGAGGGTGCCGGGCCCGTCGGCGAGGACGGTGGTGGACCGTTCGGGTTCCCATTTCCGGGCGGCCGCGGGGGTGAGGTACTGGCGGGCCGTCGAGTAGCGGGGGTCGTCGCTGGTGAGGGCTTCGAGGAAGCCCTGGACGATCTCGGCGGGCTGTGCGTCGTCGCGGGGCGGCATGGCGAAGACCCGCACCTGGGTCTCCTGGCGGGGTGTGGACTCCACGTCGCTCAGGTCGCCGTGGTCGGGCATGGAGGCGCATCCGGCCAGCAGTACGACACCGCAGGCGGCGTACGCCGTCGCGCGCAGCGGTGTGCGCCGGCGGTCCCCGTCGTGGTCAGCGCCCACGGAATGTCTCTCCTCGCTGCTTCGAGCCCTTGCCTGACGCACCGGCGGCCTCGTCGGCGGTTCGGCCGGTCCCGGTGGTGTCGCTTGCGTGGTCGGCGTCGTCAGGGCCCTCGCGGCCCGCGTCGCCGGCCCTGTCGCGCTTGTCGGCGGCCTCGTCGGCGTTGCCGTGCGTGCGGCCGTCCTCGGGCGCCCTCCCGGCTCCGGCGCCGGCGCCGGTGCCGTTGCCGGTGGACGTCGTGCCGGTGGCGGGCCGGGGCACGACTCGTGCGCCGTTGCCGGGCAGTGCCGTGGGGTCGGCTGTGGGGGTGGCGGTGGTGCGGGGTGCGAGCGGGGTGTGTGCCGCCGACCGCTGCCCCGCTGCGGGCTGTACGGGGACGGTGGCGCTCTTCTCGCCTCCGCCGCGGGGCAGGCCGGCGTCGTCGAGTCCGCGGTTGCGGCGGGAGTCCTTGGGTTCCAGCGGTATGGGTGAGCCTCGCAGCGGCTCGTCGGCGGTCCTCGGCAGGGTCAGGCGGAACTGCGAGCCGCCGCCGGGTTCGCCCCAGGCCTGGAGCCAGCCGCCGTGCAGCCGGGCGTCCTCCAGGGCGATGGACAGTCCGAGTCCGGTGCCGCCGGTGGTCCGCGCGCGTGCCGGGTCGGCGCGCCAGAAGCGGCTGAACACGCGGGTGGCCTCGCCGGGCTTGAGTCCGACGCCGTAGTCGCGGACGGCGACGGCGACGGCGCCGCCCGCCGAGGCGAGCTTGACGACGACGTCCCTGCCTTCGCCGTGCTCGACGGCGTTGACGACGAGGTTGCGCAGGACGCGTTCGACGCGGCGTGCGTCGGCTTCGGCGACGACGGGCTGCTGGTCGCCGAGGACGCGTATGTTCGTGCCCTTGCGGTCGGCGAGCGGGGCGGCGCCGCTGACGACGCGGCGCACGACGTCCCTGAGGTCGATCGGTTCGGCTTCGAGGGCGGCGGCGCCGGCGTCGAAGCGGCTGATCTCGAGCAGGTCGGCGAGCAGTGACTCGAAGCGGTCGAGCTGGTCGGCGAGGAGTTCGGCGGAGCGTGCGGTGATCGGGTCGAAGTCCTCGCGTGCTTCGTGGATGACGTCGGCGGCCATGCGCACGGTGGTGAGCGGTGTGCGCAGTTCGTGGGAGACGTCGGACACGAAGCGGCGCTGCATCCGGGAGAGGTCCTCGAGCTGGTTGATCTTGAGCTGGAGGTTCTGCGCCATCTTGTTGAAGGCTTCGCCGAGGCGTGCGATGTCGTCTTCGCCGGTGACTTTCATACGTTCCTGGAGGCGGCCGGCGGAGAGCCGTTCGGCGATTCCGGCGGCCATGCGCACGGGGGTGACGACCTGGCGTACGACGAGCCAGGCGATCGCTCCGAGGAGGACGACGACGAAGAGTCCGGCGGTGGCGAGGGTGCCCTTGACGAGGCTGAGGGACTTCTCTTCCTGGGTGAGCGGGAAGAGGTAGTACAGCTCGTAGGGGTCGCCGTTGGGGTCGTTGACCTGTTTGCCGATGACGAGGGCGGGCTGCGATTCCTTGTCGTTGAGGTAGATGATGCGCGAGTAGCTCTGGACGGCGCCGGTGCCGCTGTTGACGCGTTCGCGGAGGTTCTCGGGGACGCTCTTGTTGGGGTCGACGTAGCCGGAGGCGCGGGGTCCGCGGCCGCCGCCGCTGTCGTCGCCGGGGGGCAGGGTGACGACGTCGAAGGCGCCCTGTCCGCCGCTGGACAGCGACAGCACCAGCTCGCTCATCCATTCGATGACGTTCTGGGGGGCGGCGGCGTCCACGACGGCGCCGTCGTCGGCCGCGGCGCCGGCCGCCTCGTCGGCCTTCTGCTTGGCGACGGCGAAGCCGCCGGTGGCCTGGCTCTGGGAGGCCTTGACCTTGGCGTCGAGCAGGCCGTTGCGGACCTGCCCGATGACGACGAAGCCGAGCAGCAGGACGACGCCGAGCGACATCAGCAGTGTGGTGACGACGACCTTGAGCTGGATGTTGCGCCGCCACAGCCGTATGACGGGCAGCAGGGGGCGGCGCACCCAGCGCAGCAGCAGCCGCAGGACGGGGCTGCCCTGGACTCCGCCCTGGAGCAGTCCGCCGTCGAGGAGGCGTGTGAAGTGTGAACCCGTCTTCTTCCGGCCGACAGGCCGCTGCGGACGGGCCCCGGACCGGCCGGGGGCCGAAGCGGCACTGTCCTTGGACATGATCAGCTCGGTCCGGCCTTGTATCCGACGCCGCGGACGGTCACGACGATCTCCGGTCGCTCGGGGTCCTTCTCGACCTTGGAGCGCAGCCGCTGCACGTGCACGTTGACGAGGCGGGTGTCGGCGGCGTGCCGGTAACCCCACACCTGTTCGAGCAGCACTTCGCGGGTGAACACCTGCCACGGCTTGCGGGCGAGCGCGACCAGCAGGTCGAACTCCAGCGGCGTCAGCGCGATGGACTGCCCGTCGCGCTTCACGGAGTGGCCGGCCACGTCGATGACGAGGTCGCCGATGGCGAGCTGCTCCGGCGCGGGCTCCTCCGACCTGCGCAGCCGTGCCCGGATGCGGGCCACGAGCTCCTTCGGCTTGAACGGCTTCACGATGTAGTCGTCGGCGCCGGACTCCAGGCCCACGACGACGTCCACGGTGTCGCTCTTGGCGGTGAGCATCACGATCGGCACCCCGGACTCGCCCCTGATCAGGCGGCACACCTCGATGCCGTCCCGTCCGGGCAGCATCAGGTCCAGCAGCACCAGATCGGGCTTCGCCTCACGGAAAGCAGCCAGCGCCTTGTCGCCGTCCGCTACGAAAGACGGCTCAAAACCTTCACCGCGCAACACGATGCCGAGCATCTCGGCCAGTGCGCTGTCGTCGTCGACGACAAGGACTCGTCCCTTCATAAACGACATCATCCCATTCTCATAACGGTGAAGGCGGCGCAGGTGAGCAGGGTCACCGGCCAGCGACCTTAGTCGTACGGGACGGTCACTGTCTGCCCCCGCCCGCTGCCGTTGCTGTCAGCGCTGATGTCAGCACCTCCGTCGGCACGGCGGCAGGGTGGGCCCGCGCTGAGTCGTCGTCGGCGTGGGCCCATATCGTGACGCCGGGGAATGAGTCAGGCGGTGTCCTCCCGGCGGGCTCGCGCGCACAGTTCCTCCAGCGCCCCGGCGGTCACGGGTGAGACCACGCCCTGTTCCGTGACGATCGCCGTCACCAGTTCGGGCGGCGTCACGTCGAACGCCGGGTTGTACGCCTGGGTTCCCAGAGGGGCGATCGGGATGCCGCCGCCCGCGCCCGTGACCTGCACCTGGGGAGCCGTGATCTCGGTGACCTCGTAGCCGGGGCGCTGCTCGACCTCGACGGACGTCCCGTCCGGGGTGTGCGGGTCGACCGTGGTCACCGGAGCCACCACGATGAACGGCACATGGTGGTAGCGGGCGAGCACGGCGAGCGGATAGCTGCCCACCTTGTTCGTCACCGACCCGTCGGCCGTGATGCGGTCCGCGCCGATCAGCACCGCGTCGACCTCACCGGCCGCGAACAGCGACCCGGCCGCGTTGTCGGTGAGCAGCGTGTACGTCAGGCCGTTGCGGGCCGCCTCGTACGCCGTCAGCCGGGCGCCTTGCAGCAGCGGACGCGTCTCGTCCACCCACAGCCGCCGCAGCCGCCCTTGCCGGTGCGCGGCGAGCGCCACGGCGAACGCGGTGCCCTCCCCGCCGGACACCAGCGATCCGGTGTTGCAGTGCGTGAGGACGCGGTGTCCGCCGCCGGGCAACAGCTCGTCGAGGAACGCCAGCCCGTGTTGGGCCATCCGGGCGCTGGCCTCGGCGTCCTCCCGGTGCAGCTGCCTGGCGGCGGCCAGCGCGGCCCGCGCGCCCTGGTCGGGGTCGCCGCCCCGGGCGAGCTCCGCCCGGTAGGCGGTGCGGGCCCGCTCCACGCCGACGGACAGGTTCACCGCGGTGGGCCGGGCCCCCGCCAGCGCGGCCGCCGCCTCGTCCACGTCGAACCCGCGGATGGCGGCGAGCGCGACGCCGTACGCCCCGGCGATCCCGAGCAGCGGCGCCCCGCGCACGGCGAGCGAACGGATCGCCTCCACCAGCGTGGACGCGTCCGTACAGACCAGTTCGACCTCCTCGGCAGGCAGCCTCGTCTGGTCCAGGAGCACCAGCACGGGCCCTTCGGGTGGTTCCTCCCAGCGGATGGCGGGCATGTCGGTGGGCCGCTTGTCCTCGCCGGATTGCGCGTACTGATCAGCCATGTCGTCAGTCTGCCCGTTATGGGGCGGACAATTGAAGGCATGCAGCCCTGACCGCGGCCGGTCACGCGAGAACCACCCCATGGCACGATGGCTGCCAACCTGCGACCGCCCGCGGACGGGCACCGAGAAGGAGCGACGATGAACGACTCTCCGGGCTGGGCCTCGCCCGGATCCGCCCCGTCCGACGGACAGGAGCCCGGGGCGTCCTCGCCCGCCGCGCCCACTTCGCCCGCCGAACCCGCCGACCGGCCCGACGGCACCCATGCCGCTGACGAGCCGGGCGCACCCGCGCAGGGCCCCGGCGCGAAGTGGTCGAAGGAACAGCCGCCGCCCGCCCAGTGGTCCGCGCCCGCAGGCCCCCAGAACCCGGCGCACAACCCGGCTCAACAGGGTGGCCCCGCCGGCTGGGGCGCCGGCCCCGCGAGCCCCGGGCAAGGCGGCCCCGGATACGCAGGCTACGGATACGGCCACCAGGGCCCCGGCGCCGGCTGGGGCGCCGGATGGGGCGGCCCCCCTCCCGCGGCCAAGCCCGGCGTGATCCCGCTGCGCCCCCTCGGCGTGGGCGAGATCCTCGACGGCGCGGTCACCACCATGCGCACCTACTGGCGCACGGTCCTCGGCATCTCCCTCACCGTCGCCGTCGTCGTGGAAGTCGTCCTCGTCCTCCTGCAAGGCCTGGTCCTCAACGACACCGCCGACAGCACCGCCCTCCTCACCGACCCGACCGCCACCGTCGACGAGAAGACCGGCGCCATGGGCGACGTCATGGTCAGCTCCGGTGTCCTCGCCCTCGTCTCGCTGATCGGCACGATCACGGCGACCGCCCTGCTGACGGCGGTCACCAGCCGCGCCGTCCTCGGCAAGCCCGTCACCACCGGCGAGGCCTGGCGGGAGGCCCGCCCCCGACTGCCGAAGCTGTTCGGCCTGATCTTCCTCCTGCTGCTCATCGTGGCCGTCATCGGCGCCGTGGGCGTCCTGCCCGGCGCGCTGCTCGGCGGCCCCGGCGGCGGCGCCCTCGCGGCGCTGGGCATGCTCGCCGCCCTCGCCGTCACCGTGTGGCTGATGGTCCGCTTCTCCCTCGCCTCGCCCGCGCTGATGCTGGAGAAGCAGAGCGTCACCAAGGCGCTCAGCCGCTCCGCCAAGCTCGTCCGCGGCTCCTGGTGGCGGGTCTTCGGCATCCAGTTGCTGTCGATGCTCATCGCGAACATCGTCGCCATGATCGTCGCCGTCCCCTTCGCCCTCGCGGGCGGCATCCTCAGCGACGGCGGCCTCGAAGCGTTCGCACAGGGCGGCTCCAACCTCAGCTGGACCTACCTCGTCGTCGCCGGGATCGGCTCGGTGATCGGCTCGCTGGTCACCTTCCCGCTCACGGCCGGCGTCGTCGTCCTGCTCTACATCGACCAGCGCATCCGCCGCGAGGCCCTCGACCTCGACCTGGCCCGCGCCGCCGGCGTCCCGGGCCACACCGGCACCGCCGCCGGCGCCACCCCGGGGAGCTGATGCGGTGAGCTGGGCGGGGGAAGTCCTCACGGCGGTCCCGGCGCCACCACAGCCGACCCCGGCCCTCGGCCGTCCCCTGCACGCCCTGCTACGCGCCGGGGACGGCCCCGCCCTGTCATGGGCATCCACGGGCGGCGAACCGCCGGTGACCATCCCCCGCGACCCCGCGCGCGAGGAAGCCCGACGCGAGCTGTCCAAGCAGCTGTACCACCAGAACGACCCCAACCTCTTCGAACGCGCCCTCGACGCCCTCTGGAACTGGATCGACAGCCTGTTCGGCGCCGCCGCCACCGCCACCCCGGGCGGCGCACTCGGCCTGCTCGTCGTCACCGCGGCCGTCGTCGCCGTCGTGAGCGCCCTCTGGTGGCGCCTGGGCACACCCCGCCGCCGACCCGCCGCCGCACCCACCCTGTTCGACGACCGGCCCCGCAGCGCCGCCGAGCACCGCGCCGCCGCCGAATCGCACGCCGTGCAAGGCCACTTCAGCCAGGCCGTCCAGGAACGCATGCGGGCCGTCGTCCGCTCCCTGGAGGAACGCGCCCTCCTCGACGCCCGCCCCGGCCGCACCGCCGACGAGGCCGCCGCCGAAGCCGGCCGCACCCTGCCCGCCCACACCGACCGGCTGCGCGCCGCAGCCCGCGACTTCGACGACGTCACATACGGCGGCCGCACGGCGACCCGCGAGACGTACGACCGCATCACCGGCCTCGACCGCGACCTGGCCACCACCAAGCCGCACCTCACCCACACCAGCACCCCCCACACAGCCCACCCCACCCACCGGGGAACCGCCGGATGACCACCACGGCCACCCCCGACCCCACCGCGACCGCCCCCGCGCAGACCTCGGTTTCGCCCACCGCCCGCCACCTGTGGACCCGCGGCCGAGGCATCGCCCTCGCCTGCGTGCTCCTCCTCGCCGGCGCCGCCGTCCTCGCCGTACTCCGCTCCGACGCCCGCCACGGCGCCCTCGACCCCCGCTCCGCCGACCCCTACGGCAGCCGCGCCGTCTCCCAACTCCTCGCCGACCACGGCGTCACCACCCGCGTCGTCACCACCCTCACCGAGGCCCGCGCAGCCACCGGCCCCGACACCACCCTCCTCGTCACCGCACCCGACCTCCTGACCGACCGTCAACAAGCCCTGCTGCACACCACCATCGACGCCTCCGCCGGCCGCACCCTCCTCATCGCCCCCGGCAGCCACTCCGTGCACACCCTCGCACCCGGCGTCACAGCAGCCCTCGCCGCCAGCCGCACCTCCACCCTCTCCCCCCGATGCGCCCTGCCCGCCGCCCGCCGCGCCGGCACCGCCGACACCGGCGGCATCCGCTACACCACCACCCTCGGCGACGCCGACGAGTGCTACCCCAGCAACCGCCTGGCCACCCTGCTGCGCATCCCCGCCGCCTCCGGCACCGGCGACACAGTCGTCCTCGGCGCGCCCGACATCCTCCACAACAACCGCCTCGACCGGCACGGCAACGCCTCCCTCGCCCTCCAACTCCTCGGCACCCGCCCCCACCTGGTCTGGTACCTCCCCTCCCCCGCCGACACCTCCGCCCCGGAACAAGACACCAAGAGCTTCTTCGACCTGATCCCCTCCGGATGGATCTGGGGCACACTCCAACTCTTCGCCGCCGCAGCCCTCGCCGCCCTCTGGCGGGCACGCCGGCTCGGCCCCCTCGTGCCCGAACGACTCCCCGTCGCGATCCGCGCCTCCGAAACCGTCGAAGGCCGCGCGCGCCTCTACCGCAAGGCCGACGCCCGCGACCGCGCCGCCACCGCTCTTCGCTCCGCCACCCGCACCCGCCTCGCCCCTCTCCTCGGCATCCCCGCCGCCCAGGCCCACACGCCCGAAGCACTCCTGCCCGCCCTCGCCACCCACCTCCACGGCGACCGGCACGCGGCCCTGCACACCCTCCTCTTCGGCCCGCCACCCGCCGACGACACGGCCCTGACCGCACTCGCCGAACGACTCGACGCCCTCGAAAGAGAGGTACGCCGTCCATGATGGACCCGACCACTGACAACGCCGGGAACACCGGGCACCGGGGCGACGCCCGAGCCTCGCTGGAAGCCCTGCGCGCCGAGATCGCCAAGGCCGTGGTCGGCCAGGACCCCGCCGTCACCGGCCTCGTCGTCGCCCTCCTGTGCCGAGGACACGTCCTGCTCGAAGGCGTCCCCGGAGTCGCCAAGACCCTCCTCGTCCGCGCCCTCGCCGCCGCCCTCGAACTCGACACCAAACGCGTCCAGTTCACCCCCGACCTCATGCCGAGCGACGTCACCGGCTCCCTCGTCTACGACGCGCGCACCGCCGAGTTCTCCTTCCAGCCCGGCCCCGTCTTCACCAACCTCCTCCTCGCCGACGAGATCAACCGCACCCCGCCCAAGACCCAGTCCTCCCTCCTGGAAGCGATGGAGGAACGCCAGGTCACCGTCGACGGCACCCCCCGCCCCCTGCCCGAGCCGTTCCTCGTCGCCGCCACCCAGAACCCCGTCGAGTACGAAGGCACCTACCCCCTCCCCGAAGCCCAACTGGACCGCTTCCTCCTCAAACTCACCGTCCCCCTCCCCACCCGCCAGGACGAGATCGCCGTCCTCACCCGCCACGCCGACGGCTTCAACCCCCGCGACCTGCACGCCGCCGGCGTACGCCCCGTGGCCGGCCCCGCCGAACTGGACGCCGCCCGCGCCGCCGTCGCCAAGACGACCGTCTCCCCCGAGATCACCGCATACGTCGTCGACATCTGCCGCGCCACCCGAGAATCCCCCTCCCTCACCCTCGGCGCGTCCCCCCGGGGCGCCACGGCCCTGCTGTCCACCGCACGCGCCTGGGCCTGGCTGACCGGCCGCGACTACGTCATCCCTGACGACGTCAAAGCCCTCGCGCTGCCCACCCTCCGCCACCGCGTCCAACTCCGACCGGAGGCCGAGATGGAAGGCGTCACCGCCGACTCGGTCATCACCGCGATCCTCACCCACGTCCCCGTCCCCCGCTGATGGCCCCCACCGGACGCGCCGCACTCCTCGCGGCCCTCGCCTCCCTCCCCGTCGGCATCCTCGAACCCGGCTGGACGGGCATCCTCGCCGTCAACACCCCCCTCGCGCTCGCCTGCGCCTGCGACTACGCCCTCGCCGCCCCCGTGCGCCGCCTGCTCCTGACCCGCTCCGGCGACACCTCCGTACGCCTCGGCGACACCGCCGACGTCACCCTCACCCTCACCAACCCCTCCCGCCGCACCCTGCGCGCCCACCTGCGCGACGCCTGGCCCCCCAGCAGCTGGCAACCCGGCACGGAGACCACCGCCTCCCGCCACCGCCTCACCGTCCCCGCAGGCGAACGCCGCCTCATCACCACCCGGCTGCGCCCCACCCGCCGGGGCGACCGTCACGCCGACCGCGTCACCATCCGCTCCTACGGCCCCCTCGGCCTGTTCACCCGCCAGGGCACCCACAAGGTCCCCTGGACAGTGCGGGTGCTCCCGCCGTTCGCCAGCCGCAAGCATCTGCCCGCGAAACTCGCGCGGCTCCGCGAACTCGACGGCCGCACCAGCGTCCTGACCCGAGGTGAGGGCACGGAGTTCGACAGCCTGCGCGCCTACGTCCCCGGCGACGACACCCGCTCCATCGACTGGCGCGCCACCGCCCGACAGACGAGCGTCGCCGTCCGCACCTGGCGTCCCGAACGCGACCGGCACATCCTGCTGGTCCTCGACACCGGCCGCACCTCGGCGGCCCGCGTCGGCGACGCCCCCCGCCTCGACGCCTCCATGGACGCGGCCCTCCTCCTGGCCGCCCTGGCGTCCCGCGCCGGCGACCGCGTCGACCTCCTCGCATACGACCGCCGCGTCCGCGCCCACGTCCAGGGCCGCACCTCGCGTGACCTCCTCCCCTCCCTTGTCACGGCGATGGCCGGCCTGGAACCGGAGCTCACCGAGACGGACGCCCGCGGTCTCACCGCGACCGCCCTGCGCACAGCACCCCGCCGCTCCCTGATCGTCCTCCTGACGGCGCTGGACGCCGCCCCCGTCGAGGAAGGCCTGCTGCCGGTGCTCCCTCAACTCACGCAGCGGCACACGGTTCTGGTCGCCTCCGTCGCCGACCCGCACATCGCCCGCATGGCGACGGGTCGCGGCACCACGGAGAGGGTGTACGAGGCCGCAGCCGCCGCCCAACACCAGGCGGAACGTCATCGCACCGCGGAGAAGCTCCGCCGCCACGGGGTCACGGTCGTAGACGCCACCCCGGACGAGCTGGCGCCGGCGCTGGCGGACGCCTATCTCGCTCTGAAATCCGCGGGACGCCTCTGAGCAACGTGCCCGAGCTCCGGGGCGAACTGCCCTTTCCCGGGGCCAGAAAACAAAGAAAGCCCCGTGCCGATGGCACGGGGCTTTCTTGAATGATTGTTCGGCGGCGTCCTACTCTCCCACAGGGTCCCCCCTGCAGTACCATCGGCGCTGTGAGGCTTAGCTTCCGGGTTCGGAATGTAA
>NZ_JBIARD010000009.1:0-272718 GCF_042889585.1 Streptomyces sp. NPDC002566
CCGACGCCGTCGCCGTTGCTGTCCTGGAAGGAGCGGACGAGGACCTCGTAGAAGACCGCGCGTTTGAACCAGTCGGGGTCGCGGTCCTTGGCGGGGGTGTCTTCGAACGTGTCCTGAACGGGCTCGTTGACGATCATCGTGTGGGTGACCCTCCGATCTGCGGGTTGGACGGTCGCAGGACGGTGAGGACGTGCGCGGGACGGATGCCCGGTTCGAGACGCACGTAGTTGGCCCTGCCCCAGTAGTAGGTCTCGCCGGTGAGCTCGTCTCGCACCGGCACCGACTCGTGCCGTTCCAGGCCGAGTTGCGGCATGTCCAACGAGACCGTGGCCTCCTGGGTGTGGTGG
This sequence comes from Streptomyces sp. NPDC002566, assembly GCF_042889585.1. Lineage (NCBI taxonomy): Bacteria > Bacillati > Actinomycetota > Actinomycetes > Kitasatosporales > Streptomycetaceae > Streptomyces > Streptomyces sp. NPDC002566. Next base: position 348 of record NZ_JBIARD010000009.1, read on the forward strand.
GGGTCGAGGTTGACGACCACCAGAACCGTGTTCGAACCGCTGCGCTTCGAGTAGACGATCACCGCTTCCTGGTCGGCGTGGTGGAAGTGCAGGTTGCGCAGCCGGTGCAGGGCCGGATTCGCCCGCCGGATCTCGTTGAGGCGGGTGATCAGCGGGGCGATGGTGCGGCCCTCGCGTTCGGCGGCCTCCCAGTCGCGGGGCTTGAGCTGGTACTTCTCCGAGTCGAGGTACTCCTCGCTGCCCTCGCGCAGCGGGGTGTTCTCGCACAGTTCATAGCCGCTGTAGATACCCCAGGACGGCGACAGCGTCGCGGCCAGGACCGCGCGGACCTCGAAGGCGGGCCGGCCGCCGTGCTGGAGGTAGGCGTGCAGGATGTCCGGGGTGTTGGGGAAGAAGTTCGGCCGCATGTAGGAGGCCGCCTCCCCCGACAGCTCCGTCAGGTACTGCGTCAGCTCCTGCTTGGAGTTGCGCCAGGTGAAGTACGTGTACGACTGCTGGAAACCGATCTGCGCCAGCGTGTGCATCATCGCCGGCCGCGTGAACGCCTCCGCCAGGAAGATCACGTCCGGGTCCCGGCGGTTGACCTCGCCGATCACCCGCTCCCAGAACACCACCGGCTTGGTGTGCGGATTGTCCACCCGGAAGATCCGCACCCCCGAAGCCATCCAGTGCCGCAGCACCCGCACCGTCTCCTTCACCAGGCCGTCCATGTCCGCGTCGAAGGCGATCGGATAGATGTCCTGGTACTTCTTCGGCGGGTTCTCCGCGTACGCGATCGTCCCGTCCGGCCGGTGATGGAACCACTTCGGATGCTTGTGCACCCACGGATGATCCGGCGAACACTGCAACGCGAAGTCCAGCGCCACCTCCAGCCCCAGCTCCCCGGCCCGCTGAACGAACCAGGCGAAGTCCTCCAGCGTCCCCAGCTGCGGATCCACCGCGTCATGGCCGCCCTCCGGCGACCCGATCGCCCACGGCACCCCCACATCCTCCGCGTCCGGCGTCAGCGTGTTGTTGCGGCCCTTGCGAAACGTCGTCCCGATCGGATGCACCGGCGGCAGATACACCACGTCGAACCCCATCGCCGCGATCGCCGGCAACCGCCTCGCCGCCGAACGGAACGTCCCGTGCGGCCGCTCCGCCGTCCCCTCCGACCGCGGGAAGAACTCGTACCACGACCCGTACAACGCCCGCTCCCGCTCCACCAGCAGCGGCAGGGGATCCGAAGCGGTGACCAGCTCCCGCAGGGGGTGGCGGGCCAGGACGGCGTCCACCTCCGGGGCCAGGGCCCCCGCGAGCCGGGAGGCGGCCGGGCGGTCCTCGTCGCGCAGGGCCTCGACCGCGGCGAGCAGGACCTCCCGCTCACCCTCCGGCGCCTGCGCGGCGGCCCGCTCGTAGAGGCGGACGCCCTCCTCCAGGACGAGGTCGGTGTCGATGCCCGCCGGGATCTTGATCTCCGCGTGGTGCCGCCAGGTGGCGACCGGATCGCTCCACCCCTCCACCGTGTACGTCCAGCGGCCGGGCGCGTCCGGGGTGACGTCGGCGCCCCAGCGGTCCGTGCCGGGGGCCAGCTCGCGCATCGGCGTCCAGGGGCCGGGACGGCCCTCGGGGTCGCGCAGGACCACGTTCGCGGCGACCGCGTCATGGCCCTCGCGGAACACGGTGGCCGAGACCTGGAACGTCTCCCCGGCGACCGCCTTGGCGGGCCGGCGCCCGTGCAGGACCATCGGGCGGACGTCGAGGACGGGGATGCGCCCCACGGCGGTCGCGACGGGTGCGGAGGGCCGCTCGGGGGCGGGCGGCCCGGCGTCGGCGGGGCGCGCACCGGGAGCCGGCCCGGGCTCCTTCGCGGAGCCCTTGGCGCGTGGGGGTGTCGGGGGTGCTGACGAATGGTGCCTGGCGGGCATGACCGCTCCTGTCCGCATCAACGAGGGGTGGGCGGATGGCTGTGGGGAGGTGGGTCCTGCTGTGGGGGTGCCGAAGATGTACTGGTACCCGGAATCGGCCCGGTCGTACAACTGACCGGAAGTCCCGGGGTTCCGTTCGGGTCGTGCTCGGTCTCGTACCGTCTCGTACCGGAGGAGCCTTCCCACCCTGTTCGGGTGAACAATCCGGCACTTTGTTAACTACTCGCGCGTATGTCCACACGTAAGTCCGGCCGTGTTTCCCCTTTCGAACCGGCATACGACAACCGTGCCGTGTGCGCCACTGGGCAGCCTCTCGTGCCCGGTGGAGGGCGACAAGGTGCCCACGGGGGTGAAACCGGCCAGAACGGGCCGTGTCCCGGCCCGGCCGAGCAGAGCGCGTCTCACCTCCCGCAGGCCCCCGGCCCCCGATCGGCCTGCCCTCAGCGGCGGCGACACCCGCACCGGTAACGTTTCAGAAGACGTGGACGCACAGTGCCGTGCGCCTCCTTCAACCGCACGCCGAGGTGGAATGTGAAGGCGATCCGTCGATTCACCGTCCGACCCCTTCTGCCCGACCCCCTCCGGCCGCTGAGCGACCTGGCCCGCAATCTGCGCTGGTCATGGCACGCGGAAACCCGTGACCTGTTCCAGTCCGTCGACCCCGAGAGCTGGGCGACCTGCGGCGGCGACCCGGTACGGCTGCTGGGCGGCCTGCGCCCCGCACGCCTCGCCGAGCTGGCCGACGACCGCCGCTTCCTGCGCCGGCTGACCGCCGCCGCCGACGACCTCCACGACTACCTGACCGGCGACCGCTGGTACCAGACCCAGCCCGCGGGGCTCCCCGCAGCCATCGCCTACTTCTCACCCGAGTTCGGCGTCACCGCCGCCCTGCCCCAGTACTCAGGCGGCCTCGGCATCCTCGCCGGCGACCACCTCAAGGCGGCCAGCGACCTGGGCGTGCCCCTGATCGGCGTCGGGCTGCTCTACCGCCACGGCTACTTCCGCCAGACCCTGTCCCGGGACGGCTGGCAGCAGGAGCACTATCCCGTCCTCGACCCCCACGAACTGCCGGTGACCCTGCTCAAGGAGGCCGACGGCACTCCCGCGCACGTGGCCCTCGCCCTGCCCGGCGGCCGGCAGCTGCGCGCGCGGATCTGGCTGGCCCAGGTCGGCCGCGTCCCGCTGCTCATGCTCGACTCCGACGTCGAGGAGAACGACCTCGGCGAACGCGGGGTGACCGACAGGCTCTACGGCGGCGGCAGCGAGCACCGGCTGCTCCAGGAGATGCTGCTCGGCATAGGAGGTGTCCGGGCGGTGCGCACGTACTGCCGGCTCACCGGCCACGCCGAACCCGAGGTCTTCCACACCAACGAGGGGCACGCCGGCTTCCTCGGCCTGGAGCGGATCGCCGAGCTGTGTGCCGAGGGGCTCGACTTCGACTCCGGCCTGGAGGCGGTCCGCGCCGGCACCGTCTTCACCACCCACACGCCCGTCCCCGCCGGCATCGACCGCTTCGACCGGGATCTCGTCGCCCGGCACTTCGGCCCGCACGCGGAGCTCCCCGGCCTGGACGTCGGCCGCGTCCTGAGCCTGGGCAGGGAGACCTACCCCGGCGGCGAGGCCAACCTGTTCAACATGGCCGTGATGGGCCTGCGCCTGGCCCAGCGCGCCAACGGCGTCTCCCTGCTGCACGGCCAGGTCAGCCGGGAGATGTTCGCCGGCCTGTGGCCCGGGTTCGACCCCGACGAGGTGCCGATCACCTCCGTCACCAACGGCGTGCACGCCCCGACCTGGGTGGCCCCGGAGGTGCTGCGGCTCGGCGCCCGGCAGATCGGCGTGCACCGCACCGAGGACGCGCTCAGCGTCGGCGGCTCCGAGCGGTGGGACTCCGTCGCCGACATTCCCGACCAGGACGTCTGGGACCTCCGGCGCGACCTGCGCGAACAGCTCGTCCAGGAGGTACGGGCGCGGCTGCGGGCCTCCTGGCGGCAGCGGGGCGCGGGGACGGCGGAGCTGGGCTGGATCGACGGCGTGCTCGACCCGGACGTCCTCACCATCGGGTTCGCGCGCCGCGTCCCGTCGTACAAGCGGCTGACGCTCATGCTGCGCGACCGCGACCGGCTGCGGAACCTGCTGCTGCACCCGGAGCGCCCGGTGCAGATCGTGGTCGCCGGCAAGGCGCACCCCGCCGACGACGGCGGGAAGCGGCTCGTCCAGGAACTCGTCCGGTTCGCCGACGACCCCCGGGTCCGCCACCGCATCGTCTTCCTCCCCGACTACGGCATGGCGATGGCGCAGAAGCTGTACCCCGGCTGCGACATCTGGCTGAACAACCCGCTGCGCCCGCTGGAGGCCTGCGGCACGTCCGGGATGAAGGCCGCGCTGAACGGCTGTCTGAACCTGTCCGTCCTGGACGGCTGGTGGGACGAGTGGTTCCAGCCCGACTTCGGCTGGGCGATCCCCACCGCGGACGGCGCCGGCACCGACCCCGACCACCGTGACGCCGTGGAGGCGGCGGCCCTCTACGACCTGCTGGAGCAGCGGGTGACGCCCCGCTTCTACGAGCGCGGACGGCAGGGGCTGCCCGACCGCTGGATCGAGATGGTCCGCCGGACCCTCACCCTGCTCGGCCCGAAGGTGCTGGCCGGCCGGATGGTCCGCGAGTACGTCGAACGCCTCTACGCGCCGGCCGCCCAGGCGCACCGCGCCCTCACCCCGGACGCGGCCCGCGACCTGGCCGCCTGGAAGGCGCGGGTGCGCGCCGCCTGGCAGGGCGTGACCGTCGACCACGTCGAGACCTCCGCGGCCACCCCCACGGCCGAACTGGGCACCACCCTCGCCCTCCGCGTCCGTCTGAGCCTCGGCGACCTCACCCCCGACGACGTCGAGGTGCAGGCCGTCTCGGGGCGCGTCGACGAGGAGGACCGCATCACGGACGCGACGACGGTTCCCCTGAAACCGGCCGGAGCTCCCGATTCCGGCAACCGCTGGACCTACGAGGGCCCGCTCTCCCTCGACCGCACCGGCCCCTACGGCTACACGGTCCGCGTGCTCCCCACCCATCCCCTTCTGGCGACCAACGCCGAACTGGGGCTGATGGCAACGCCGTTGGAGGACGCGGGGGAGGGAGCGGGCGTTCTGATGCGCTGACGGGACGCCTCGGCGCCCCTCTGCTCGACGCGGCCGTGCCGGATGCCCGCCCGGCACGGCCCGTCCGGCGTGAATCCGGCATGATCGACGCCAACCACCCAGTAATCTCGCCTGGTTGAGGACAACCGTTCGAGCATGGGGAAGGTGTGCGTCGGAGTGGTGGGTAGATCTCCGGACGATGAATCCGGAAGTGGTTCGTCCATATCCGATGAGGAACTGCGGGCCTTTCTCGAGGAGAGCGAGCGGGGTGCGGGCGCCTCCGTCCGCAAGGAGCCGTCGGCGCGGGCCCGTATGGTCACGGAGCGTCTGCGGCAGCAGGACGCGCGAGGCGAAGTGCCCGCGGGCTGGCGCACCGGACCGGCCCCGAGGGGGACGGAAGCGCGGGTGGACCGCAGGCGCTGGACGTGGGCGTTCGTCGGTGTGCCCGTGGCGATCGCGCTGGCCGTCGTCGCGATGCGGCCCTCGCTGCTGTCCGGGGACCCCTTCGGCGGCGAGCCGGAGGCCATCTCCGCGTCGCCCCTGCCGGCGGAGACCGCGGCCCCGACCGGAGCGCCCGGTGAGGCCGGCCCCGGCCGGCCCACGGTGGACCGGCCGTTCGCGGGGTCCCCCGCGCTGCGCTGGGCCGACGGAGAGGCGGGCATCGTCCTGCCCGAGGCGACCGCGGTCGGCAGGTGGTCCAAGGCCCAGGTGGAGCAGGCGCTGCGGCAGACCAAGAAGCTCCTCGTCGACGCGAACCTCGACCCGGTCACCCTGCGGGGCGGACGCCCCGAGACCGCCCTCGACGTGATCGATCCGCAGCAGAAGGACCTGCACACCCGGCTGAACACCGCGCTGAGCAGGCCGGACGAGGAACACGACCCGCTGTTGATGTTCAGCCGCTTCGATCCCCGCGAACTGCGCCTCGCCGGCGACGTGGTCAAGACCCGGGGACGGATGACGTTCGCAGCGGGCAAGGACGCCTCCGTCGCCGTGCACGCCGACTACACCTTCGTCTATCCCCTGACGCGGGCCGGGAAGGGCGCCACCGAGGTGTCCCGCGTCATCGTCCGTCGCGTGCTGGACGTCCAGCTGTCCGACCCCGCGAAGTACCTCGTCACGCCGGGGAAGATCTCCGTGCGGAACTACCACCAGGACATCGGCAACTCCGCCTGCGACGTCCACGACGGCTACATGCACCCCTACTTCGCGACGGGCGGCCCCACGGGAGCGGCTCCGAGCGGACCGACTGTGGACCCCTACGACCGCAGCAGGGACATCACCACCGGCCGCGGGGATGAGTGCGGAGTGGTGTCCCGTACCTGACGGGAGGTCACCTTGCTAGCCGGGAAGCCCGTCTACTCCTTGTCCGGTCCCGCCGCCAGTTCCCGGAGCACCGCCCCGCATCGCCGGGCGTACGCCTGCTGCAGGCCGCGGGTCGCCGGGCCGCCCGCCCGGGAGTACCACTTCGCCGGGCGGCTGAACGCCGAGACGGTGAGCCACACGGTGCCGTCGCCGGTGCGGTCCACGACGAAGGACTCCTCGCCGGACTCGGGGTGGCCGGGGAGGGTGCCGTAGGCCCAGCCGGCCCGGCGGCGTTCCTCCAGCGTCCACACGACGCGGCAGGGCGCCTTGATCATGCCGGCCAGGGTGACGGTGACGTCCACGTCGGGCGCGGCGCGGTCGGCGGAGGCCGTGACGCCGACGCCCAGAGCGCGGTGCATCTCCCAGCTGAGGACCGCCTCGGCGGCGCGGCGGAAGACGGCCTCGCCCTCGCCGAGGCGGGTGCGCACGTGCAGGGCGTGGAACCCCGGCGGGCAGTGCCCAGGACGCTCGCGCGTCGCGCCGACGTCGTCGTACGTGAACTCCCCAGCAGACATGGGACCCAAGAGTAAGGGCGGCACCCGGTGCGTCCAGCTTCCGGGTGCCGCCCTCAGTCAACTTGCGGTGATTCAGCCGACGTTGACCGCAGACCAGGCCGCCGCCACCGTCTTGTACTCGGTGCTGGTGGAGCCGTACAGCGCCGAGGCCGCGTTGAGGGTCGCGGTGCGGGCGCCCGCGTAGTTGGTGGTCGAGGTCATGTACGAGGTCAGGGCCTTGTACCAGATCTGGACCGCCTTGGCGCGACCGATGCCGGTGATCGTCGAGCCGTTGGAGGTCGGCGAGTTGTAGGACACGCCGTTGATCGTCTTCGCGCCGCTGCCCTCGGACAGCAGGTAGAAGAAGTGGTTCGCCGGGCCGGACGAGTAGTGCACGTCCAGGTTCTTCAGCGACGACGACCAGTAGTTGGCCGACGCGCCGTCCTTGCTCGGCTGGTCCATGTAGCGCAGCGGGGTGCCGTCGCCGTTGATGTTGATCTTCTCGCCGATGAGGTAGTCGCCGACGTCCTTGGTGTTCGCGGCGTAGAACTCCACCGCCGTGCCGAAGATGTCGGAGGTGGCCTCGTTGAGACCGCCGGACTCACCGGAGTAGTTCAGGCCCGCCGTGTTCGAGGTGACGCCGTGGGTCATCTCGTGGCCGGCCACGTCCAGCGAGGTGAGCGGCTTGGTGTTGCCCTCGCCGTCGCCGTAGGTCATGCAGAAGCAGCTGTCGTCCCAGAAGGCGTTGACGTACGCGCTGCCGTAGTGGACGCGGGAATACGCGGCGACACCGTTGTTCTTGATGCCGTTGCGGCCGAAGGTGTTCTTGTAGAAGTCCCAGGTGGTCTGGGCGCCGTAGGCCGCGTCCACCGCCGCCGTCTGGTCCGTGGAGGAGCTGGAGGCCGCGCCGGTGCCCCAGGTGTCGTCCGCGTCCGTGAACAGCGTGCCCGCCGAACTGCTGGTGCTGCGGGCCTTGTTGTACGTCTTGTGGCCGCCGCGACCGGTGTCGTTCAGCTGGTACGTCGAACCCGACAGGGAGGTGCCGAGGGTGACGGTGCCGGAGTAGAGGCTCTTGCCGGTGCCGGTCTCGATGCCCTGGTACTCGTAGAGCTTCGCGCCGGTGGCCGCGTCGGTGATGACGTGCAGCTCGTTCGGGGTGCCGTCGTCCTGGAGGCCGCCGACGACCGTCTCGTAGGCGAGGGTCGGCTTGCTGCCGTTGCCCGCCCAGACCACCTTGCGGGGGGCGCGGGAGGCGTCGGTGTCCTGCGAGCCCGCGGCCTTGGCCAGGGACAGCGCCTGCGACTCGGCCTTCGCCGCGGGCAGCGCCGCGCTGGTCGAGGCGACCTTGATGGCGGCGTTCGTCGCCTTGCTGACGCCCTGCTCGACACCGGCGGCCGACTCGTGGACGACCAGGTCGCCGCCGAGGACCGGCAGGCCCGCGTAGGTGCGCTCGTAGCGGGTGTGGACGGTGCCGTCGGCGTCTCTGACGACGTCACGGACGACCAGCTTCTCCTGCGCGCCCAGGCCGATCTCCTGTGCGGTCGCGGGGGCCTCGGCCTGCTTGTCCTTGATGAGCGCGGTGCGCGCGGCGGGGGCCAGCGCGGTGGGCACGGCGAGCGGCTTGGCGCTCGTGGATTCCGCCGGCGACTGCGCGGCGGCGGTGCCGGCGGTCAGGCCGGTGGTGACGAGGGCTCCGGCCGCGACGGCGGTGGCGATGGCCAGAGAGGTGCGCTTGTGACGCGCGTAGAGGGAGGTCACACAAGCTCCTTGGATGTGGGGGCTGCCGGTCGGCGTGGGGAGGCCGGCCGGTGCTGCTGTGAAGTTGTGCGGCAGGTGGAAGGAAGATTGGCACCAAGTCGCGTACATGTCATGAGGGTGTGGTGATGTTGGCCGGAAAATGACCAACCGGCGAATGTTGCTGCCGTGTTAAGGGGCTCGACGCCGGTAAAAGGCCAACAGGACGAAGGCAATCGGCGGGCAAAAGAGGGCACCGCCCCGGGGAGTCGAACCTCCGGGACGGTGCCCTGTATGTGGGGGGTGGGCCTCAAATGACCTGGTGGAGAGGCCTCCTGGCAGCGGCCTACGGGAAGGTCAGCTTCCAGCTGTTGATGTAGCCGGTGTCCCGCGCGGCGTTGTCCTGGACCCTCAGTTTCCAGACACCGTTGGCGACCTCGGAGGACGCGTTCACGGTGTACGTGGTGTTGATGTTGTCCGTGCTGCCGCCGGTTCCGTACGCCTTCAGCGTGTACGCGGAGCCGTCCGGGGCGATCAGCTGCACCTGGAGGTCGCCGATGTAGGTGTGGACGATGTCCACGGCCACCGCGAGGTTGGACGGGGCGTTGCCCGTGCGGCCCGAGACGGTGACCGGCGACTCGACGGCCGCGCCGTTGTCCGGGATCGACACGTCGGCCGTGTTCTCGAACGAGGTGCCGCCACCGCCACCGCCGCCGGGACGCGAGCCGACCGCGATGGCCGCCCAGGCGTTCGCCACCGCCGTGTACTCGGCGGAGGTGGTGCCGTACAGCTCACCGGCCGCCGCGAGGGTGCCGGTGCGGGCGCCCGCGTAGTTGGTGTTGGAGACGAACTTGGTCGTCAGGGCGCGGAACCAGATCTTCTCCGCCTTGTCGCGGCCGATGCCGGTGACCGGGAGCCCGTCCGACGTGGGCGAGTTGTAGGACACGCCGTTGATCGTCTTCGCGCCGCTGCCCTCGGCCAGCAGGTAGAAGAAGTGGTTCGCCGGACCGGACGAGTAGTGCACGTCGATCCCGCCGAGACCGGAGTACCAACTGTCCTTGGACGAGCCGTCCTTGCTCGGCTTGTCCATGTAACGCAGCGGCGTGCCGTCGCCGTTGATGTTGATCTCCTCGCCGATGAGGTAGTCACCGACGTCGGAGGAGTTGTTCGCGTAGAACTCGACGGTCGAGCCGAAGATGTCGGACGTCGCCTCGTTCAGACCGCCGGACTCGCCGGAGTACCGGAGGCCGGCCGTGTTGGACGTGAGCCCGTGCGTCATCTCGTGCGCGGCCACGTCGATCGCCGTCAGCGGGTTGGCGTTGCCGGAGCCGTCGCCGTACGTCATGCAGAAGCAGTCGTCCGACCAGAACGCGTTGACGTAGTTGCTGCCGTAGTGGACGCGGGAGTACGCGCCGACGCCGTCACCGCGGATGCCCGAACGGCCGTGCACGTTCTTGTAGTAGTCCCACGTCAGCTGAGCGCCGTAGTGGGCGTCCGCGCCGGCCGACTCCAGGTTCGAGGCGCTGCCGTTGCCCCACACGTCGTCGGGGCCGGAGAACAGCGTGCCGGTCCCGGAGGTGCCGCGGTTGAGGTTGTAGGTCTTGTGGCCGCCGCGCGCGCCGTCGGTCAGGTTGTACGTCGACCCGGACTGCGTGGTGGTGAGCGTGACCTGACCGCTGTACACCGTGTTGCCGACGCCGGTCTCGATCGCCTCCCACTCGTACAGCTTCGCGCCCGTGGTGGCGTCCGTGACGACGTGCAGCTCCTGCGGGGTGCCGTCGTGCTGGAACCCGCCGACGACCGTCTCGTAGGCCACCGTCGGCTTGCCGTTCGCCGCCCAGATCACCTTGCGGGGCTCACGGTTGACGCCGGGGTTCTTCGCGGACTCGGCCTTGGCGGCCGCCAGCGCCTGCGCCTGGGCCTTCGCGGCGGGCAGCTTGGCCGTGGTGGTCGCCGGCGCGATGGCCGCGCGCGTGGCCTTGACGACGCTCTCGGTGGCGCCGGCCGGGGTGCTCTCGACGACCAGGTCGCCGCCGAGGACGGGCAGGCCCGCGTAGGTGCGCTCGTAACGCGTGTGGACCGTGCCGTTCCCGTCCTTGACGACGTCACGGACGACCAGCGCCTCCTGGGCGCCCAGGCCCAGCTCCTTGGCGGTCTGCGCCTTGTCGGCGTTCGCGTCGCGTATCAGCGCGGCGCGCTGGGCGGGGGAGAGCCGGATCGACTCCGAGCCCGGGGCCGCCTGGCCGGCCGCCTTCGGGGCCTCGGTGGGGGCGGCGGTCGCCGCGCCGGACTGCACGGCGGTGGCGAGGAGCGCCGCCACGCCGACCAGCGCGGCGGCCGTGGCTCTGCGGTAAGGGGTGTGGGGGGTGCGTCTGCGAGAACTGCTGCTCACACTGACTCCTTCTGCGCGGCCGCGGATCACGCGGCCAGGGGAGACCGGACGACGGATCGGCCGTCCGGGCACGACGTAGACGTCTTGACGTCTTGGGGCGGTACGCAGAACGGGGTGATGCTGTGGGGTTGCTGTGCAGTAGCAGGGGGAAGAGTGGCAGGTGGCAGCGCTGTCTGTCAGGAGCGCGTCAGAAAGTTGGCCGGAAACGGTTCGTTGACCGGGAGTTCATGTTCGATATACGGATGAGCCACCCGGATCCGGCCTTGAACTCCCTTCCCCCGGTTGTCAGTTCCCCGGCTCCCCGTGCCACGTCCCCCACAGCGCCGCGTACGGGCCCCCGGCCGCCACCAGCTCCTCGTGCGTGCCGAGTTCGGCGAGCCGCCCGTCCTCCATCACGGCCACCCGGTCCGCGTCGTGCGCGGTGTGCAGCCGGTGGGCGATCGCGATGACCGTCCGGCCGCGCAGGACCGCGGCCAGGGCGCGCTCGGTGTGCCGGGCGGTCGTCGGATCCAGCAGCGCCGTCGCCTCGTCCAGGATCAGCGTGTGCGGGTCCGCCAACACCACACGCGCCAGCGCGAGTTGCTGCGCCCGGGAGCCGTCCGTACGGCCCCGGTCCGCGCCCAGCTCCGCGTCGAGGCCGCCGGGCAGCTCCCGCACCCAGCCCTCGGCGCCGACGGCCGTCAGCGCGGCCCACAACTGCTCGTCGGTCGCGGCCGGTTCGGCGATCAGCAGATTGTCGCGAACCGTGCCGATGAACACGTGGTGCTCCTGGGTGACCAGCACGACCTGCCGGCGCAGCACCTCCGGCGCCAGCTCCGCCACCGGCACCCCGCCGACCGTCACCGAGCCCGCCGTGGGCGCGTCCACGCCCGCGATCAGCCGGCTCAGCGTGGACTTCCCCGCGCCGGACGGGCCGACGACCGCGAGCCGCTCACCCGGCCGCACGGTCAGGTCGACCCCGCGCAGCACCTCGCCGCCCCGCTCGTAGGCGAACCGCACGTCCGTCATCTCGATCAGGTCGTCCGCCGGGACATGAGCCGGGGCGGAGTCCGGCGCACCGGCGGCCGCCCCCACCGGCCGCGACGCAGCGCCCAGCCCCTCCACGCGGGCGAACGAGGCCCCGCTGCTCTGGAGTTGGTCCACCCGCATCAGGATCTCGTCCAGCGGCCCGGTGAACTGGCGCAGATACAGCGCCGCCGCCACCACCGCCCCCAGGCTCACCGTGCCCCGCGCGTGCAGCGCCCCGCCCAGCAACAGGACGCCCGCCACCGGCAGCGAGTACGACACCTCGATCACCGGGAAGAACACCGACCGCAGGTACAGGGTGTGGAAGCGGGCCCGCCGCGAGGTCTCCAGCGCCTCCCGGCTGGCCGCGACCCGCCGCTCCCGCAGCCGGAACGCCTCGACCGTACGCGCCCCCGTCGCCGTCGCGGCGAGGATCTCGGCGACCTCGGAGGTGGCCGCGCCCTCGGCCAGATAGCCGGCCCGCGCCCGCCGCAGATACCAGCGCAGCACGATCAGGATCGGCGTGAGCCCGAGCACCCCGACCGCGCCGAGCAGCGGGTCGACCAGGAACACCGCGCCGATCAGGAACAGCGCCTGCACCGAGGACACCAGCAGCTCGGGACCGGCGTCGCGCAGGGTGGCGCCCACGGCGGCCACGTCGGCGGTGCCGCGCATGGTCAGATCACCGGCCCCGGCGCGCTCCACGACCGACGCCGGCAACGACAGCGCCCGGTCGACGAACTGCTCCCGCACCCGGGCGAGCGTGCGCTCCCCGAAGCGGTGCCCCGCGTACCGGGCCCAGCGCGCCAGCAGCAGCTGGGCCAGCGCGCACACCAGGATGGCCGCCGCCAGCCGGTCCACCGCGCCGACCCCGCCGCCCTCCCGCACCGTGTCGACGATCCGGCCCAGCAGCCAGGGGCCGGCCAGACCGGCCGCGGCGGCCAGCGAGTTCAGCGCGAGGACGACGGCGAAGGCCCGCCCGTCCGCCCGCACCAGCCGCCCCACGGCCCGCCGCACCTCGCCCGGCCCGGCGACGGGAAGCCGCCCCGCGCCCCGCCCGTCGTCCGCCGCCACGCCCCCGCCGCCCGCCGTCACCGCAGAACCTCCTCGACACCTTCGGTACCCTCGGCGCCCGGCGCGGCCTGCCCGCCCCGCGCCCTCACCTCGCCTGCGGCGCCCCCGTCGTCCGCGTCGTCGTCCGGGTCCCGCGCCACCAGCGCCCGGTAGCCCGGCTCCGTCGCCAGGAGCCTCCGGTGCGGGCCGCTCGCCGCCACCTTGCCGTCCACCAGGTAGTGGACGGTGTCGGCGTGGTCCAGCAGCAGCGGGGAGGTGCTGGTGACGACGGTCGTGCGGCCGGCCCGCGCCGCGCGCAGACGTCCGGCGATCGCGGCCTCCGTGTGCGCGTCCAGCGCCGACGTCGGCTCGACGGCGAGCAGCACCTCCGGGTCGGCGAGCAGCGCCCGCACCAGCCGGACACGCTGCCGCTGACCGCCGGAGAGACTGCGGCCCTGCGCCGCCACGGGCGAGTCGAGCCCCTCCGGGAGCCCCTGCACGACGTCCTCGGCGGCCGCCGCCCGCAGCGCCCGCCGCTCCTCCTCCGGTGAGCGTTCCCGCCGGCCGCCCACCACCTCGCGCAGGCTGCCCGCGAACAGGTCGGCCTCGTTGTCGGCGACCAGGATGCGCGCCCGGACCTGCTCCAGAGCGACCGTGTCGAGCCGCACGCCGCCCCAGGTGACGTCCGACGGCGTGTACCGGCCCAGCCGGTCGACGACCTCGGCGGCGTCGGCGGGCCGGGCGCCCGCCAGCGCGGTCAGCCGGCCCGGCGCGACCCGCACACCCGACGCGGGGTCCTCCAGCACCGACGGCTCGGCGGGCGCTTCGGCGGTCCCGGTGTCCGGCTCGGGCTCCAGCCGCAGCAGCCGTACGACCCGGCGGGCGGCCACCACACCCCGGCTGAGTTCGTAGCCCATCTCCACGAGGAACGCCACCGGGCCGACCAGCACGGCGACATAGCCGTACACCGAGACCAACTCGCCCACGGTCAGCTCCCCTTGGGCGGCGAGCCGGGCCGCCAGCCAGGTCACCACCGCGAGGAACACCGTCGGCAGCCCCACGCCCAGCGCCTGCATCCAGCTGGTGACCGAGCCGACCCGGTACCCCTGGGCGCGCAGCCGCTGCGAGTCACGGGCGAAGGCGTCCGCGAACAACCGCTTGCCGCCGAGCCCGTTGAGCACGCGCAGCCCGCCCGCGAGGTCGCCGATGCGGGCGGTGAGCACGCCCTGCCGCTCCCGGTACTCGCTCTCCGCGCCCTGCAACCGTGCCATCAGCGGCCCGACCAGCACCGCCACCACCGGCATCCCCAGCAGCACCACCCCCGCGAGCAGCGGCGAGACGGACAGCAACAGCCCGGCGACGACGACGTACACCACGAGTGAGCCGACGCCCGGTCCGATCACCGTCAGCGACGAAGCGACGGTGCCCACGTCGCCCACCCCGACCGTGACGACCTCACCGGCCCCGACCCGGCGCGGCAGCGCGGCGCCCAGCCGCACCGCCTGCCCCACGACCACCTTCACCGTGCGGAAGTTGGCGTCCATGCGCACGCGCGTCATCGTGCGGTGCCGCATGATGCTCACCCAGGCGTTGCCCGCGCCGACCACGAACAGTGCGGTCGTCCAGCCGGCCAGCGCGGCCGTGTCGCCGGGCTCCAGCCCCTCGTCGACGGCCTTCGACAGCAGGTACGGCGCCGACGCCATCAGCACCAGCCAGACGCTGCCCAGCACCGCGCCGGCCACCGACCGCCCGGGCTGCCGGCACACCAGCCACCACAGGTACCGGGCGCCGCCACGGCGGTCGGGCGTCCCCGGGTCCTCGTACGCGTCGATCAACTGTCCCCCCTGCCGGTCCTCACGACTCCTTCGGCGCGCGTCACGCCAGACTGTCCCGCCACGCCCGGTGCAGATCCGCGAACCGGCCCGTGCCCGCGACGAGCTCGGCCGGACTGCCGTCCTCGACGATCCGGCCGTGCTCCATGACGAGCACCCGGTCGGCGATCTCCACGGTGGACAGCCGGTGCGCGATCACCACCGCCGTACGGCCCTTGAGCACCGTCGCCATCGCCGCCTGCACGGCCCGCTCGCCCGGCACGTCGAGCGAGCTGGTCGCCTCGTCGAGGATCAGCACCGCCGGATCGGCGAGCAACGCCCTCGCGAAGGCCACCAGTTGGCGCTGACCGGCGGAGATGCGGCCGCCCCGCTTGCGTACGTCCGTGTCGTAGCCGTCGGGCAGCGCGCTGATGAACTCGTGCGCGCCGATGGCCTTCGCCGCCCGCTCGATGTCCTCCCGGCTCGCCTCCGGCCGGCCGATCGCGATGTTCTCGGCGACCGTGCCGGAGAACAGGAACGCCTCCTGCGTCACCATCACCACGCCGCGCCGCAGCTCGGGCACCGCGAGATCGCGCAGGTCGACGCCGTCCAGAAGGATCCGGCCGGCGCTGGGATCGTAGAAGCGGGCGAGGAGCTTGGCCAGCGTGGACTTGCCGGCGCCGGTGGAGCCGACCACCGCGACCGTCTGCCCGGCCGGCAGGGTCAGGTCGAAGCGGGGCAGCACCTCGCCGCCGGTGCGGTAGCCGAAGCCGACCGCGTCGAACACGACCTCCCGGCCGGGGAGTCCGCCCTGCCGGCCGGGCAGCTCCCGGGGCGCGGACGGCTCGGGCACGGACGGCGTCTGGGCGAGCAGCCCCGCGATCTTCTCCAGCGAGGCCGCCGCCGACTGGTAGGAGTTGAGGAACATGGCGAGCCGGTCGATCGGGTCGTACAGCCGCCGCAGGTACAGCACCGCCGCCGCCAGCACGCCCAGCGCCAGGGTGCCGTCCGCGACCCGGTAGGCCCCCCACAGCACGATCAGCGCGACGGAGGTGTTGGCGACCAGCCGGGAGCCGACGACGTACCGGGCCATCTCCAGGAGCGCGTCGCCGTTGGTCCGCTCGTGCCGCTGGTTCAGCGTGCGGAACTCGGCGTCGTTGACGTCCTCGCGGCGGAACGCGCGCACCGGGCGGATGCCGTTCATCGTCTCCACGAACTTCACGATCACGGCCGCGATCGCGGTGGACCGCGCCCGGTACACCGCCTTCGCGCGCCGCTGGTAGATCCGCACCAGGAAGTGCAGCGGCACGAAGGACGCCACCGCCACGGCCCCCAGCCCCAGGTCCAGCCAGAGCAGCATGGCCGAGATGAGGACGAAGGACAGGACGACCGTGATCAGTTCCTGGAGCCCCTCGTTGAGCAGTTCGCGCAGGGACTCCACGTCCGTGGTGGAGCGGGAGATCAGCCGGCCCGAGGTGTAGCGCTCGTGGAAGTCGACGCTCAGCGCCTGCGCGTGCCGGAAGATCCGGCCGCGCAGGTCCAGCAGCACGTCCTGGTTGACGCGGGCCGAGACGATCAGGAACGCGTACTGCAGCCCGCCGGAGGCCAGCGCGCACAGCAGGTATCCGGCGGCCACGGCGGCGAGCGGGCCGTGGTCGTCGTCGCGGAAGGCCGGCACGGCGCGGTCGATGGCGTACGCCACCAGCAGCGGGCCCGCCTGCACGGCCGCCTGCTGGAGCAGCAGCAGGAGCGTGGTGAGGGCGACGCGCGCCTTCATCGGCGCGAGCAGCGAGCGCAGCAGGGCCGCCGTGGCGCCCGGCGGGGTGGGCAGGACGTCCCGGTCGAAGGGGTCGCCGTCGCCCCGCGCGGGCGGCTGCTCGTGCTCGCGCCCGGTGTCCTCGGCGGTGGCGGAGGGGGTGGGGGTCGTGGGGGCGGTCATCGGCGGTCGTCCTCCTGGTCCCGGGACGGGGCGCCGGCCGTCGCGCCCGACGTCACGTCGCTCGTCTCGCCGGACATCAGGTGCGCGTACTCGGCGTTGGTGCGCAGCAGTTCCTGGTGGGTGCCCACGGCGGTGATCCGGCCGCCCGACAGCAGGGCGACCCGGTCGGCGAGCAGCACGGTCGACGGGCGGTGGGCCACGATCAGCGCGGTGGTGTCGGCGAGGACCTGGCGCAGCGCGGCCTCCACGGCGGCCTCCGTGTGGACGTCCAGCGCGGACAGCGGGTCGTCGAGGACGAGGAACCGGGGCCGCCCCACGACCGCCCGCGCGAGCGCGAGCCGCTGGCGCTGCCCGCCGGACAGGCTCAGCCCCTGCTCGCCGACCTGGGTCAGCGTCCCCTGCGGCAGCGCGTGCACGAAGTCGGCCTGCGCCACGGCGAGCGCCCGCTCCAGCTCCTGGGCGCCCGCGTCGGCGTCCGCCCCCATCAGCACGTTCTCCCCGACGCTCGCGGAGAACAGCGTCGGCTCCTCGAAGGCCACGGCGACCTTCGCCCGCAGCTCCTCCCGGGACATCGCGGTGACGTCCTCGCCGTCGAGCAGGATCCGCCCGGACGTCACCTCGTGCAGCCGCGGCACGAGCGCGGTGAGGGTGGTCTTCCCGCTCCCGGTGGCGCCCACGAGCGCCATGGACTCCCCGGCCCGCACATGCAGATCGACCCGCACGAGAGTGGGAGGGGAGTCCGGTTCGGCGTCGGGGTACCGGAAGACGACCCCGTCGAACAGCAAGCCGTCCTCGGCGCGGGCGGGCGCGGCCGCCTCCCGCGCCGCCGGGCCGCGCTCCTCCGGCTCCGCGTCCATCACCTCGAAGTACCGCTGGGTGGCCGTCGCCGCCTCCTGGCTCATCGCCAGCAGGAACCCGATGGAGTCCACCGGCCACCGCAGGGCCAGCGCCGTGGACAGGAAGGCGACCAGCGTCCCCGCCGACAGGTCCCCGTCCGCCACCTGCACCGCCCCGAGCACCAGCGCCGCCCCGATGGCCACCTCGGGGAGCGTCACGATGACCGCCCAGATCGTCGCCAGCAGCCGCGCCTTGCGCAGTTCCGTCCCGCGCAGCGTCCGCGACAGCTCCCGGAACGCCCGCGCCTGACTGCGGTGCCGGCCGAACCCCTTGATGATGCGGATCCCGAGGACGCTCTCCTCGACGACCGTCGTCAGATCACCCACCTGGTCCTGCGCCTGCCGCGCCACGATCGCGTACCGGTGCTCGAAGACCACGCACATCACCATCACGGGGATCGCGGGCCCGAGGATCACCAGCCCCAGCGACCAGTCCTGCATCAGCATGATGATCACGCCGATGATGATCGTCACCCCGTTGACCAGCAGGAACGTCAGCGGAAAGGCGAGGAACATCCGCAGCAGCATCAGATCCGTGGTGGCCCGGGACAGCAGCTGTCCGGAGGGCCAGCGGTCGTGGAAGGCCACCGGCAGCCGCTGGAGGTGCCGGTAGAGGCCCGAGCGCATCTCCGCCTCGACATGGGCCAGCGGCCGGGCCACCAGCCACCGCCGCAGTCCGAACAGCGCCGACTCCCCGATGCCGAGCAGCAGCAGGTACAGCGCGCCCAGCCAGACCCCGGCCGGGTCCCGGTCGGCGACCGGGCCGTCCACCATCCACTTCAGCACGAGGGGGATCACCAGTCCCGTGCACGAGGCCACGACGGCGACGAACGCGGCGGTGAACAACCGCACCCGCACCGGGCGCACGTAGGGCCACAGGCGGAGCAACGTCCGTACGGAGGAACGATCCTTGGTGCTTGCACGTGTCGTCGGCATCACCGGCGAGCCTACGGACCGCCACTGACATCGCCCAGCGGGTTTTGGCCGGAACGCGATCGTGCGATAGTCCTACGACCTGCGCGTTCGACCATGCGAACGGCCTGGCGGTGGTCCCGGGCTCAGTGGTCCGCGACCCGCATCTCGAACCACGTCGTCTTGCCCCGGGGCAGCAGATCGACCCCCCAGCGGTCGGCCAGCTTGTCGACGAGGAACAGGCCCCGGCCGCTGACGTCAAGCTCCTGCACCGGCATCAGACAGGGCAGCCCGCGCGAGGGGTCGCGGACCTCGACGCGGATCCGTCCGCGCGGGCGGCGCATCCGGAGGCCGAAGACCCGCGCGCCGGTGTGCCGCACGGCGTTGCCGACGAGTTCCGAGGCGAGCAGTACGGCGTCCTCGGTCATCCTCGGGGTGAGCTGCCAGCGGCGCAGGACGATGACCTGGACGAGTCGGCGGGCGGCGGCGGCGGATTCGGGACGGGACGGCAGCTGGACCTCCGCCTCGGTCGGGTCGCCGAACAACTCCACCGCGTTGAGCGCCCGTTCGTCCACGACCGCGGGCGACCAGCGCGCCGCGGCCACGCGACCGTCCCCCCGCGGCTGATCGATACCCTCCAGCCCCGCCATGCCCCCCATCATGGCCGTCCGGCGCGGGCGCCGAGGTGGTTCCCAAGGAATACACCCCCTGGAGGGCAGTGTTCCGAAGGGTGCTCCCGGGATGCGCCGAAGGTGGACGGGGTCGGGGGAAACCCGCGTCCACCTGCCGCGACGACCGGCCGGGAAGCAGGCCCCCGGCTCCCCGGACAAGACAGGCTTAAGGCTCCCTTAAGGTTCCCGTAATCCGGTGGACCGCGCGATCACACGGCTCGCCTCACAGGAACTTCGCCTTGCCCGGCCCCTCCTCGACGAAGCTCCGCATGCCGATCTCGCGGTCCGCCGTGGCGAACAGGCCCGCGAACCAGTTCCGTTCGACGGCGAGACCCGTCTCGATGTCCGTCTCCAGGCCCGTGTCGATCGCCTCCTTCGCCGCACGCAGCGCGATCGCCGGGCCCTGCGCCAGCTTCGCCGCCCACGCGTGCGCCTGCGCGTACACCTCGTCGGCCGGGACCACCCGGTCCACCAGGCCCAGGCTCAGCGCCTCGTCCGCCTTCACCATCCGGCCGGTGAAGATCAGGTCCTTCGCCTTGGACGGGCCGACCAGCCGGGCGAGCCGCTGGGTGCCGCCCGCGCCGGGGATCAGACCGAGCAGGATCTCCGGCTGGCCCAGCTTCGCGTTGTCGCCGGCGATCCGGAAGTCCGCGCACAGCGCCAGCTCGCAGCCGCCGCCCAGCGCGTAGCCCGTCACGGCCGCCACCACCGGCTTGGGGATCCGGGCCACCGCGGTGAAGGCGTCCTGCAGCGCGCGGGCGCGCAGGATCATCGCCGTGTGGTCCATCTCCTGCATCTCTTTGATGTCCGCGCCCGCCGCGAACACCTTCTCGCCGCCGTAGACGACGACGGCCCGCACGTCGTCACGACGGGTCGCCTCCTCGGCCAGCTCCCTGAGCCGGTCCTGGGTGGCGACGTCCAGCGCGTTCATGGGCGGGCGGTCGAGGCGGATGGTGCCGACGCCCTCGGCGACTTCGAGATTCACGGTCATGCGAGCAGGTTAACGGTGACTAACGGGTGCGAGGGCGGCGGCGGGTCACATCGGCGGCCGGGGGGGGCCGGGGTCTGCCGGAGGCTTACTTCTTCCACTCCGCCCACGACATGTTCCAGCCGTTGTAGCCGTTGTCCGGGGACACGACCTCGTCGTTGGAGTTCTTCACGACGACCACGTCGCCGATCATCGAGTTCTTGAAGAACCACGCGGCCGGCACCCCGCCGTCGTAGCCGCCGCGCACGTCGCGCAGACCGATGCAGCCGTGGCTGGCGTTGCGGTTGCCGAACGCGTCGCCGCCCCAGTAGTTGCCGTGGATGAAGGTCCCGGAGGTGGTCAGCCGCATGGCGTGCGGGACGTCCTTGATGTCGTACTCACCGCCGTAGCCGACCGTCTCGCCGTTCATCCGGGTCACCGTCAGCTTCTCGCTGATGACCATCTGGCCGTTCCAGGTCTCCATGCCGGGCTGGCCCGTGGTGACCGGGATGGTCTTGACGGTCTTGCCCTCGCGGGTGACCTGCATGGTCAGCTTGTCGACGTCCACCACGGAGACCTGGTTGCGGCCGATGGTGAAGGAGACCGTCTTGGTCTGCTTGCCGTAGACGCCCTCACGGCCCTCGACGCCGTTGAGGTTCATCTTCACCGTGACCTTGGTGCCGGCCTTCCAGTACTTCTCCGGGCGGAAGTCCAGCCGGTCGTTGCCGAACCAGTGGCCCTGGACGTCCACAGGCGGCTCGGTCTTGACGGTGATGGCCTTCTCGACGTCCGCGGGCTTGGTGATGCCCCGCGTGAAGTTGACCGAGAACGGCATCCCGACGCCGACCGTGGAACCGTCCTCCGGCGTGAAGGCGCCGACGAAGGTGTTCTGAGGGGTCAGCGTGGTGAAGCTCGCGTCCTCGGCGGCCGTACGGCCCTGGGCGTCCTTCGCCACGGCGTGCACCTGGTACTTGGTGGCGGCCGCCAGATGCGTGCTCGGCGTCCAGCCGGCCCCGTCCGCGGAGATCGCGCCCGGTATCGCCGTGCCCTTGGCGTCCTTGACGACGACCTCGGTCAGCTTGCCCTTCGCGGCGGTGACCTTCAGCGTGCCGTTGGTGTCGATGTCCTTCGCGCCGTCCTTCGGGGCGATGCTCACGACCGCCTCCGACTGCGCGCCCTGCGCGGTGGCCGAACCGGAGCCCCCGTCGGCCTTCGGCTTCTCCGAGCCGGAGTCCCCGCCCCCGCCGCAGGCCGTGACGGCCAGCATCAGCCCCCCGACGATCAGCGCCAGCCGCTTGTCGCGGCCGCCTGAGCGCCTGCCAACCGATGCCCCCGATATCGGTCGCATGTTCACTTTTCTCTTCCCCTCCCCCGGGCCGGTCAGGCCCGCGCACCGGCGCGTCCCCCGCGCTGGCCGCATATTAACCACAAGGTCAACGGCCCTGGCGGCCCCCGTCTGTCACCGTTCCGTCCCAACTTCGACCTTGGGAGGAAAGGTTCCCGAAACGGGGGCGGGGAACGCGCGGCGCGTCAGGGAGGGGAGATCACGTCGCCGGTATCACCGGGATCGCCGAGCCGGGGGCGCCGTCACTCCACCGCGCTGCCCTCCGTCCACTCCTCCCAGTCCATGTTCCAGCCGCCGAGCCCGTTGTCCGCCGCGACCGTCTTGTCCTTGCTGTTGACGACCTCGACGACGTCGCCGACGAGGCTGCGGTCGAAGAACCAGCCCGCCGGGGTGTCGGAACCGCCGCCCTTGACATCCCGGAGGCCCACGCAGCCATGGCTGAGGTTCACCGTGCCGAACGCGTCCGCCGGCGCCCAGTAGTTGCCGTGCAGGAACGTCCCGGAGCTGGTCAGCCGCATGGCGTGCGGCACGTCCGGGATGTCGTACTCGCTCTTGCCGTCCTTCTTCTTGAAGCCGACCGTGGCGCCGTTCATCCGGGTCAGCTCCAGCATCTCGGTCACCACCATCTTGCCGTTGTACGTCGTCGTCTTCGGCGCCCCGGCCGTGACGGGGACGGTGGCGATCAGCTCGTCCTCGCGCCGCACCTCCATGGTGTGCGCGGCGGCGTCGACGCGGGAGACCTGGTGCCGGCCGACGGTGAAGGAGAACGTCCTGTCCTGGAGCCCGTAGACCCCCGGCGCGGCCTCCACGTCACGGAAGCGCAGCGCGACGCTCACCCGGGTGCCGGGCTGCCAGTACGTCTCGGGGCGGAAGTCCAGCCGGCTGTCGCCGAACCAGTGCGGCCGGACGTCGACGTCCGGCTCGGCGGTGACCTGGACCGCGCGCTCGACGGCGGCCCGGTCGGCGATCTCCCGGTTGAACTCCAGGGAGACGATCATCCCGGTGCCGACGGTGGAGCGGTTCTCCGGCGTGACGTAGCCGATGAAGCGCTCCTCGGGGACGAAGGTGGTGAAGGCGGTGTGCCGGGCCGAGCGGCGGCCCTTGCCGTCGACGGCCACCGCGTCGACCGTGTACCGGGCGGCGAGCCCGAGCCGCGCGTCGCGGGGGCTCCAGCTGCGGCCGTCGGCGGAGAGCCCGCCCGGCACCGGCGTCTCCCGCGCGTCCTGCCACTTGACGACCTTCACCGACTCCAGCCGCCCCTCCGTCACCCGCACCCGCAGCTCCTTGCCGGGGCGCACCGCCCGTGCCCCGTCCTGCGGGGTGACGCGGATGACGTCCCTCGCCGGCGGCGCCTTGCCCTGCGTCAGGTCAGGGCCGCCGCGGCCGCCCTCCCCGGTGCAGCCGGCCGCGCCGACCAGCAGTCCTGCCCATGTCAGTACGGCGGCCAGCGCGGCCCCCGCGCGCCGCGCGCGCCGTTGTACGTGCCTCACGCGATACCCAACGACGGGGCACGCTCCGGGGAAACGTGAGTGCGAGGCATGGTCTGGGCAGAACAGGGGGGAGGACGACGCTACGGGGAGCCGCGGCCGGGACGCCGTACGCCCCGGGGCCACCGTCGTTCCACGAGCCGCGGGAGGCGCAACGGTGTCCAGCGCAGCCGAGCAGGAGGCGGTGGCCGAGAGGCGTACCGCCGCGTCCGCCGTCGTGAACGGGGGACGGCGGGGGACGCCGGGCGTGCCGGTGTGGCCGGGCGCGTCCACACCGCTGGGCGCCCGCTTCCGGGTCGGCCCGGACGGCGTCGCCGGCACCAACTTCGCGCTGTGGGCGGCCGGCGCGGAGGCGGTCGAGCTGTGCCTCTTCGACGAGCAGGGCCGGGAGACCAGGGCCCGCCTCACCGAGCTGACCCACGAGATCTGGCACGGCTTCGTCCCCGGCGTGATGCCCGGCCAGCGCTACGGCTACCGGGTGCACGGCCGCTGGGACCCGTGGACCGGCGGGCGCTGGAACCCGGCGAAACTCCTCCTGGACCCCTACGCGCGCGCGGTGGACGGCGAGTTCGCGCTGCCGCCCGAGGTGTACGGGCATGTGCGGGACTGGCCCGAGCAGCACGTCGCCGACACCGTGCGCGACGAACGGGACTCCGCGCCCTTCGTCCCCAAGGGCGTAGTCGTCCATGACGACGACGACTGGGCCGACGACCGGCGGCCCAAGACGCCCTGGGCGGACTCCGTCATCTACGAACTGCACGTGCGCGGCTTCACGATGCGGCACCCGGCGATCCCCGAGGAACTGCGCGGCACCTACGCCGGTCTGGCGCACCCCGCCGCGATCGAGCACCTGGTGAAGCTGGGCGTCACGGCCGTCGAGCTGCTGCCCGTCCACCAGTTCGCCCACGAGGACCATCTGCTGCGCCGCGGCCTGAAGAACCACTGGGGCTACAACTCCGTCGGCTACTTCGCCCCGCACGCCGCCTACGCCGCGTCCGGCACCAGGGGGCAGCAGGTCGGCGAGTTCAAGCGGATGGTGCGGGCGCTGCACGCGGCCGGCATCGAGGTCATCCTCGACGTGGTCTACAACCACACAGCCGAGGCGGGCGAGCTCGGCCCGACGCTGTCCCTCAAAGGCATCGACAACCGCGGCTACTACCGCCTGCAGTCGGACGCCCGCCGCTACGCCGACTACACCGGCTGCGGCAACACGCTGCACGTGGTCCAGCCGCAGGTGCTCCGCCTGATCACCGACTCGCTGCGCTACTGGGTCACGGAGATGGGCGTCGACGGCTTCCGCTTCGACCTCGCGGCGGCGCTGGCCCGCTCCATGCACGACGTCGACATGCTCTCCCCGTTCCTCGCGGTGATCGCCCAGGACCCGGTGCTGCGCCGGGTGAAACTGATCGCCGAACCCTGGGACGTCGGCTCCGGCGGCTACCAAGTGGGCGCCTTCCCGCCCCTGTGGACGGAGTGGAACGACCGCTACCGCGACGCCGTCCGGGACTTCTGGCGGCACGCGCTGCCCGACGTCCGCGAGATGGGCTACCGCCTCTCGGGCTCCAGCGACCTGTACGCCTGGGGCGGCCGGCGGCCCTACGCCTCGGTCAACTTCGTCACCGCGCACGACGGGTTCACCCTGCGCGACCTCGTGTCCTACGAGCGCAAGCACAACGAGGCCAACGGCGAGGGCAACCGGGACGGCACGAACGACAACCGCGCCTGGAACTGCGGCGCGGAGGGCGAGAGCGACGACGAACGCGTACGGTCCCTGCGCCGCCGCCAGCTGCGCAACCTGCTGACCACGCTGCTGCTGTCGACGGGCGTGCCGATGCTGGTCGCGGGCGACGAGATGGGGCGGACCCAGCGGGGCAACAACAACGCGTACTGCCAGGACAACGAGATCAGCTGGGTCGACTGGGGGCTGCTGGAGGACCCGGGCTGGAAGAACCTGTTCGACCTCACCTCACGGCTGATCTCCCTGCGGCACGACCACCCCGTGCTGCGCCGCCGGGCGTTCTTCTCCGGCCGGCCCCACTCGGTGGACGGGCTGCGCGACCTGGCCTGGTTCACCCCGCGGGGCACGGAGATGACGGAACGGGACTGGTACGCCCCCGCGGCCACGCTGGGCATGTACCTCTCCGGCCGGGACATCCCGGGCCGCGACGAGCGGGGCGCGCCGATCACCGACGACAGCTTCCTCGCCGTCCTGCACGCCGGCGACCGCCCGGCCCCCTTCGTCCTGCCCGGTCCGCCCTGGGCCGAACGCTACGAACTCGTCCTGGACACCTCGACCGAGGACCAGTCCCGCCCGCCGCTGACCTCGCACCCCTCGGCGGTCCCGCTGACGGTCCCGGCCCGCTCGGTGCTCCTCCTGCGCGTCCTCACCTGAACCCGCGGGCGGCGCGTCCCTCAGCGGGCCAGGAGGAGCGCCTCGGACCCCACCGGGACGTACCCGGCGGCCTGGAACGCCCGCATGCTGCGCGCGTTGCCCGGCGCGATCTGCGCCCACAGCGGCTCACCGGCGATCTGCCGCGCCGCGGTGACCAGGGCCCGGCCGAGCCCGCGGCGGCGCGCGTCGGCGTTCGCTGTGTCTACTGTGTCCGATGTGTCCCGTGTGTCCGCTGTGTTCACCTCCACCGACACCTCCAGCCGTCCGCCCACCCCGCGGCCCATCGCCAGCATCCCGCCGTCCGCGGACCAGACGCGCACGTCGTCACGGCGGCGGCGCGCGTAGCGCACCCGGGGATGCGACGCGTCCTCGATCTCCTTCAGCGCGAGGGCCGGCTCACCCGGCAGCGGCGGGCCGACGAGCAGCGCGTCGACGGTGTCGCAGGCGCGGCCGGTGCGCTCCATGAAGGCCGCCAGGAAGAGCGGGTTCATGGTCGCGGCCAGCGCGTCGCAGTGGAGGGCCGCGAGCGTCTCACGCACCCAGCGGGGGTCCTCGTCCGTGAAGACGACGGAGTGCGCGGTGAAGCACAGCACCCCGGCGTCCCGGGCCGAGTGCTGCGGCACGACCGTCGTGCCGCCGTCGGCCGGCGGGAAGACGCCCCGCGCCGCCGCGTCGATTATGTCCCGCAACGTCTCCACTGCCCCGCTCCTCGCGTCGCCGGTGGCCGCCGCACGGGGCGCCCACTCGGGCCGTTAACCTGACCTGCGTCAGTACGACAGCAAAGCTACGGAATAAGGGGCGGACCCGGTGGTCGACATCGAAGAAGCACGCAAGCAGTTCCAGCGGATCGACACGGACGGTGACGGCTTCATCACCGCGGCCGAGTTCAAGACCGCCCTCGCCCAGCAGGGCGACTGGAACGTCACCGAGTCGGTTGCCGAGGCCGTCATCGCCAGCCGTGACCTCAACGGCGACAAGCTCCTGTCGTTCGACGAGTTCTGGGGCTACCTCAGCAAGTGACGAACGGCCACGGGAGTGGGCGCGCTCAGTCGCCCGCGGCCCACTCCCGCAGCGCCGCCCGGTCGGCGAACCGGGCCACGTTGGTGTCCACGGGGTCGTCGGTGTACTGGTGGAAGCGCCACGGGGCCTCGATCCTGGGCTTGCCGGCCGTGCCGTAGTCGGCGATCCACAGCCCGTCCCCGGCGTACGACGTGGTGTCGACGTTCAGCCAGAAGTGCCGGTTGCAGTAGAGGATCACGCGGTTGTCCGGCCGGAGGGCCTTCACCTTGCGGATGAAGCTGTCCTTCTCGGCGTTGGTCGCGTAGGTCCCGCCGCCGGTGGTCTCCCAGTCGACGGCGAGGATGTCGCCCGGCCGGTCGGGGGCCTTGGCGACGAAGTATTCCGCCTGCTCTGTGAGGTTCCCGGGCCACAGGAAGTGGTAGAACCCCACGACCAGTCCGGCCTCACGCGCGGTCTTGGTCTGGGCGGCGAGCTTGGGGTTGACGTACGTACGCCCCTCCGTCGCCTTGACGAAGACGAAGGAGAGGCCGTCCGTACGGTAGTCGGACGACTGGTACGCGCTGACGTCGATGCCTCGGAGCATGGTGCACTCCTGAAGTGCTGGGGGAGGTGAGGGAGTTGTCTGATGCCCGCTCCCCCCACCCCGGAACCTCCCCCTCCGCCCACATCACCCGATGGAGTTCAACACTCGATGATGTTGACCGCCAGTCCGCCCCGGGCCGTCTCCTTGTACTTCACGGACATGTCCGCGCCGGTGTCCTTCATCGTCTTGATGACCTTGTCCAGGGACACCTTGTGCGAGCCGTCGCCGCGCAGCGCCATGCGGGCGGCGGTGACCGCCTTCACCGCGGCCATGCCGTTGCGCTCGATGCAGGGGATCTGGACCAGGCCGCCCACGGGGTCGCAGGTCAGGCCCAGGTTGTGCTCCATGCCGATCTCGGCCGCGTTCTCCACCTGCTCGGGCGAGCCGCCCATGACCTCCGCCAGCGCGCCCGCGGCCATCGAGCAGGCCGAGCCGACCTCGCCCTGGCAGCCGACCTCCGCGCCGGAGATGGAGGCGTTCTCCTTGAAGAGCATGCCGATCGCGCCCGCCGCGAGGAGGAAGCGGACCACGCCGTCCTCGTCCGCGCCGGGGACGAAGTTCATGTAGTAGTGCAGGACGGCGGGGATGATGCCGGCCGCGCCGTTGGTGGGGGCGGTGACCACCCGTCCGCCGGCCGCGTTCTCCTCGTTGACCGCCATCGCGTAGAGCGTGATCCACTCCATGGAGTGGGCCAACGGGTCGCCCTCCGCCCGCAGTTGACGGGCCGTCATGGCGGCGCGACGGCGGACGCGCAGGCCGCCGGGCAGGAGGCCCTCGCGGGACATGCCGCGCGCCACGCAGGCCTGCATCACCCGCCAGATCTCCAGCAGCCCCTCGCGGATCTCCTCCTCGGTCCGCCAGGCCCGCTCGTTCTCCAGCATCAGCGAGGAGATCGACAGGCCCGTCTCCCGCGCCAGCCGCAACAGCTCGTCGCCCGTGCGGAAGGGGTACTTCAGGACCGTGTCGTCGAGCACGATGCGGTCGGCGCCGACCGCGTCCTCGTCGACCACGAAACCGCCGCCGACCGAGTAGTACGTCTTGGTCAGGAGCTCCTCGCCCCGCTCGCCGTAGGCCCACAGCGTCATGCCGTTGGCGTGGTACGGGAGCGTCTCGCGGCGGTGCAGGACCATGTCGTCGTCGTAGGCGAACGGGATCTCGTGCTCGCCCAGGAGCCGGATGCGGCCGGCCGACCTGATCGCCTCCACGCGCTCGTCCGCCGTCTCCACGTCCACCGTGCGCGGCGAGTCGCCCTCCAGGCCGAGCAGCACGGCCTTGGGGGTGCCGTGGCCGTGGCCGGTGGCGCCCAGGGAGCCGTACAGCTCGGTGCGGACGGAGGCGACCGAGGACAGCAGGCCCTCGTTGCGCAGCCGGCGGGCGAACATGCTCGCCGCCCGCATCGGGCCGACCGTGTGGGAGCTGGACGGGCCGATGCCGATCGAGAACAGGTCGAAGACCGAGATGGCCACGGGAACTCCTCCATACAGGGTGGTGCAGAAGTCTTCCGCCGGGCGCCCCGCACGCCCGTTCACGAGTGCGCGGGGCGGCCGCCGGAAAACGATGGAACTACGGAACTACTTCCCCAGACCGGGGTACAGCGGGTGCTTCTCGGCCAGGGCGACGACCCGCGCCCGCAGCGCCTCGGCGTCGTAGGCGGGCTTCAGCGTCTGCGCGATCACGTCCGCGACCTCGGCGAAGTCCTCGGCGGTGAAGCCGCGCGTGGCCAGGGCCGGCGTGCCGATCCGCAGACCCGAGGTGACCATCGGGGGCCGCGGGTCGTTCGGGACGGCGTTGCGGTTGACCGTGATGCCCACCTCGTGGAGACGGTCCTCCGCCTGCTGGCCGTCCAGCTCGGACTCCCGCAGGTCCACCAGGATCAGGTGCACGTCCGTGCCGCCCGACAGGACGTTGACCCCGGCCTCACGGGCGTCCGCGGCCGTCAGGCGCTCGGCGAGGATGCGGGCGCCGTCCACGGTACGCCGCTGGCGCTCCTTGAACTCCTCGCTCGCCGCCACCTTGAAGGAGACCGCCTTCGCCGCGATCACGTGCTCCAGGGGACCGCCCTGGAAGCCCGGGAAGACGGACGAGTTCAGCTTCTTGGCGAACTCCTTCTTCGCCAGGATGATCCCGCCGCGCGGGCCGCCCAGCGTCTTGTGCGTGGTGGAGGTGACGACGTCCGCGTACTCGACCGGGTTCGGGTGCAGCCCCGCGGCCACCAGGCCGGCGAAGTGCGCCATGTCCACCCACAGGTACGCCTCGACCTCGTCGGCGATCCGGCGGAACTCCGCGAAGTCCAGCTGCCGCGGGTACGCCGACCAGCCCGCGATGATCACCTTCGGGCGGTGCTCCTTGGCCAGCCGCTCCACCTCGGCCATGTCGACCAGCCCGGCCTCGTCCACGTGGTAGGCGACCACGTCGAACTGCTTGCCGGAGAAGTTCAGCCGCATCCCGTGGGTGAGGTGGCCGCCGTGCGCCAGGTCCAGGCCCAGGATGGTGTCGCCGGGCTGGGCCAGCGCGAACAGGGCGGCCTGGTTGGCGGAGGCGCCCGAGTGCGGCTGGACGTTGGCGTACTCGGCGCCGAACAGCTCCTTGATCCGGTCGATCGCGATCTGCTCGGCCACGTCGACGTGCTCGCAGCCGCCGTAGTAGCGGCGGCCCGGGTAGCCCTCGGCGTACTTGTTGGTCAGGACCGAGCCCTGCGCCTCCATGACCGCGAGCGGAGCGAAGTTCTCCGAGGCGATCATCTCCAGCGTGGACTGCTGGCGGCGCAGCTCGGCGTCGACCGCCGCGGCGACCTCGGGGTCGAGCTCGTGCAGGGGCGTGTTCAGGACAGACATGCGTCTACGACTCCTCAGCCGGCGGTGTAGGCGGTGTACTCGTCGGCGGAGAGCAGCTCCTCCTGCTCGCCCGTGACCCGTACCTTGAAGAGCCACCCGCCCTCGAAGGGGGCGGAGTTCACCAGCGACGGGTCGTCGACGACGTCCTGGTTGACGGCGACGATCTCACCGTCGACCGGCGAGTACAGCTCGCTGACCGACTTGGTCGACTCCAGCTCGCCGCAGGTCTCGCCCGCGGTGACCGTCTCGCCGGCCTCGGGGAGCTGGACGAAGACCACGTCGCCGAGCGCGTTGGCCGCGTGCTCCGTGATGCCGACCGTCGAGACGCCGTCCTCGGCGCCCGACAGCCACTCGTGCTCCTTGCTGTAACGCAGCTGCTGCGGGTTGCTCATGGCCTGAATTCTCCTGTACGCGGGGGAGTGCTGATGGCTGGATGACGGGGGAAACCGCTGGTGGGCGGTGAAATGTGCGCGGGGTCACGCCGGTGGATGCGACCTCGCGCGAGGCGCCCGGTGACTACTTGCGGCGCTTGTAGAACGGCAGGGCCACGACCTCGTACGGTTCGTGGCTGCCCCGGATGTCCACGCCCACGCCCTCGGTGCCCGGCGCGGCGTGCGCGGCGTCGACGTACGCCATCGCGATCGGCTTGCCCAGGGTGGGGGAGGGGGCGCCGGAGGTGACCTCGCCGATCACCTCGCCGCCCGCGACCACGGCGTACCCGGCGCGCGGGACGCGGCGGCCCTCGGCGACCAGGCCGACCAGCACGCGCGGCGCGCTCGCCTCGGCGCGCTCCGCGGCCGCCAGCAGCGCCTCGCGCCCGACGAAGTCGCCCTCCTTGCCGAACTTCACCACCCGGCCGAGCCCGGCGTCGAAGGGGGTCAGCGACAGCGACAGCTCGTGCCCGTACAGCGGCATGCCCGCCTCCAGGCGCAGGGTGTCCCGGCAGGACAGCCCGCACGGGATCAGGCCGACGCCCTCGCCCGCCTTGGTCAGCGCCTGCCACAGCTCGACCGCGTGCTCCGGCTTCACGAACAGCTCGAAGCCGTCCTCGCCGGTGTAGCCGGTGCGCGCGATCAGCGCGGGCACCCCGGCGACCGTCCCGGGCAGTCCGGCGTAGTACTTCAGACCGTCGAGGTCGGCGTCGGTGAGGGAGGCGAGGATGCCGGGGGACTCCGGGCCCTGGACGGCGAGCAGCGCGTAGGCGTCCCGGTCGTCGCGGACCTCGGCGTCGAAGCCGGCGGACCGCTCCACCAGGGCGTCCAGCACCGCCTGGGCGTTGGAGGCGTTGGCGACGACCATGTACTCGGTCTCGGCCAGCCGGTACACGATGAGGTCGTCGAGGATGCCGCCGTCCGCCACGCAGATCATGGTGTAGCGGGCGCGGCCCACGCCGACGGAGGCGATGTCGCCGACCAGCGCGAAGTTCAGCAGGGCGGCCGCGGCCGGACCGGTCACCGTGATCTCGCCCATGTGCGAGAGGTCGAAGAGACCGGCCCGGGTGCGCACGGCGTTGTGCTCGTCGCGCTCGGAGCCGTAGCGCAGGGGCATGTCCCAGCCGGCGAAGTCGGTCATGGTCGCGCCCAGCGAGCGGTGCAGGGCGTCGAGGGCGGTATGGCGGAGCGGGGTGCTGCTCATCGGGCGTTCGTCTCCCAAGGCAAGACTGGCGAGGTCGTTCCTCCCCATCTGTCATCGGAACCTGAGAGGTTCGCCATGAAGGCCATCCGTACGACGGGGTGACCATGGCTTGCACCTTGGGTGGAGCCGCCCCCCTACGAGGGGCCGGCCCGCTTTTCAGATGTGCCTCGCCCGCGCGGTACGGGGCCTGAGAGATTCAAGGGAGGGACTTGCTCCTTCGGCGCCCCGGGCCGGCGCTCTGGACGAGCGCCGCCGGGAACTCTCCCGCGCGGATTCAAACGGCCGGTATGCAGTTGGCGCGGCCATCATTGCACGGCTCGCCCCGGTCAGGGCAGGCCGCATCTGTAACCGGCTTGTGGCGGTACGTGCACGAAATCGGAAGACACCGCGCATTACCTTCTCTTTACGCTCGACGGGGAGAAGACTTGTCGGACCCCAGGGGAGGACGACCACGGTGAACAGGACCACGGCGTACGTGACCACCTCGGCCTACGCGACCACCTCGGCGCTCGCCGTGCCGGCGCAGCCCGCGGCGCCCGCCGGAGCGGCCTGCGGCTCCCGGACCGCTCCCGTCGTCCGCGACCTGCGCGCCCGCGCCGGCCGCAGCCCGCACGGCCTGCTGTTCGGCCCCCGCGACCTGGTCGTGGTCACCGGCCTGCCCGGCAGCGGGAAGTCCACCCTGATGCGGCGCACGGTCAAGGGCCACCGCGTCGACTCGCAGGACACCCGGGACCGCTGGGACGCGCGGATGCCGCGCGCGCTGCCGTACGCCCTCTACCGTCCCCTCGTCCGCCTCGCCCACTACGCGGGGCTGCGGCGCGCGCTGCGCGAGGGCAAGGGGGTGGTCGTGCACGACTGCGGTACGCAGGCCTGGGTGCGGAACTGGCTGGCCCGCGAGGCCCGCCGCCGCGGGGGCACGCTGCATCTGCTGCTGCTCGACGTCACCGTGGACACCGCGCTCGAAGGCCAGCGGGAGCGGGGGCGCGGGGTCTCCCGCTACGCCTTCCTGCGCCACCGGCGGGCCGCGTCCCGCTTGCTGCGCGCGGTGGAGAAGGGCCGGCTGCCCGCAGGCTGCGGCTCGGCCGTCCTCCTGGACCGCGCCGCGGCGGACACGCTGCGCCGCATCGACTTCACCGGCTGAGATGTCCCGCGGGGCCGGGGTGGGGTGGCGGTACCCGTTAGCCTTTTCTGGCACCAGTGGTTCTCGGCAGGCGGCGGTAGGCAGATGGAATTCCCCCCGGCGGACTTCCCGGCGGACTTCTCCGCGGGTTTCCCGGCACAGGCGCACCCCCCTTCGCACGGCGGATGGCCCGGCAACGAGCTGGAGGAGGCGCTGTCCGCCTCCCTCGGCGTGCCCGGGGCCGGCGCGCGGATCGTGGAGGTGCTCAGCCGCAGCTTCGTGTGGATCCCGCTGCCCAGCGGCGGCGGCCCGCACAGCGGCCCTCTGGACCTGCCGACGCTGGAGCTCGACGGCCAGGCCTACGTGCCCGTCTTCAGCTCCGAGGAGCAGTTCCGCCAGGTCGCCGGCTCGCACATGTCGTACACCATCGCCCCGGCTGTGGAGTTCGCGCGCGGGCTGCCGCCGCAGGTGGGCATCGCGGTCAACCCCGAGGGCGTGGTCGGCGTCCCGCTGCCGCCCGGCGCCGTCGCCGAGCTGTGCCGGGCCGGCCGCACCCCGCTGGACGGCCCCGCCGCAGGCGGCCGGGTCCGCCTGTTCGAACCCGACTGGCAGGACGACCCGATCGACTTCCTGTCCGCCGCGTCGGCCGAGTTCGAGGCGATCGGCGTAGTCGTCACGGCCCGCCGCTGCCTCGCGGCGATCGAGACGGCCGACCCGGTGATGTTCGTCGGCGTCGAACTCTCCCAGTGGGAGGGCGACCTGAGGACCCTTCCCCTGGAAGCCCTCGGCCGGGCCCTGACCACCACCCCGACCCACTGGCCGGTCAACCTGGTCCTCCTGGACGTCACGGACGACCCGGTAGCCACATGGCTGAAACAAAACGTCCGCCCCTTCTACACCCGCTGACGCACCCAGGGCACCCGGCCCAACTCCAGGGGCGCGGGGACCCCGGGCCCCTCACTCCCAGGGCGCCCGGCCCCACCCAGGGGCGCGGGGAACTGCGCGCCCAGCCCCCACAACCCGCACCCGCAGGGGTGAGGGTCCCCGCCCCCCTCATCCCCAGGGCGCCCGGCCCAACTCCAGGGGCGCGGGGAACTGCGCACCCAGCCCCCACAACCCGCACCCGCAGGGGTGAGGGGCCCCCGGCCCCCTGACCCCCAGGGCGCCCGTCCCCACCCAGGGGCGCGGGGAACTGCGCACCCAGCCCCCCCAACCCGCACCCGCAGGGGTCAACCCGCACCCGCCGAACGGCGAGCCCCACCCCGCCGCCCGGGGCCCCGCCCCAACAACCGACACCCGATGGGCACCCGTTGTCGGCGAAGCCACCTAAGCTGGTCCCCACGAAATGTGGCCAACCAATCGAAGGGGCGGTACAGGTGAGCGCCAGCGGCATCGCGACCGGACAGGTCGAGCACATGCTGCGCCAGGTGACGCCCGGGCGCTACGACGCCTACGAGGCGCTCCTGCGCGCCCTCGCCACCCCGACCACCGGCCAGGTGTGGATGCTGCTGTGGCAGGGCCAGGCCGGCTCCCCGGACGCCCAATACGGCACGATGGACGTCGAAGGCCACGGCTACGCCCCCTGCGTCACCTCCGCCCAGGAACTCTCGGCCAGCGGCTGGAACAGGTCGTACGAAGTGGTCGACGGCCTCGACGTGGCCCGCACGCTGTACCCGGACCACCACGGCCTCTGGCTCAACCCGCACGCTCCCGGCGGAGGCGTCGGCATCCCCTGGCTCGACCTGCGCCGCATCGCGACCGGCCTGGACCGCCAGCCGGCCGGCCCGCTGCGGCTGTCCGAACCGGGCGTCGAGGTCCCGCAGTTCTACGCCCTCCTCGCGCAGAACGCCCACCGCACACCGGCGTTGCGCTCACTGCGCCGCGCCTGGGTCCAGCCGGCCCTGGGCGCGCCGTACCTCGTCATCGGGCTGGACGTGTACGACACGTCCCCGCCGGCCGTGGACGCGGTGCGGGCGATGATGCAGCAGTCGATCGGCGCGGTCCCGGAGGGGCTGCCGGTGTCGACGGTCGCGATGACCGACGACCACGACCCGGTGGTGATGTGGATGCGCGTCCACGCCCGCCCGTTCTACGACCGCGAGGCCCACGCCACGGCCCCCGTCGCCCCCTCGCAGGCGTCCGCGGCGGGCTACGGCTATCCTCCTGCCGGCCGTTTCTGACTCGGCGCCCACCCCTCACCCAGCGTGTTCCCGCCGGGGAGGCACCGACCTTCTTCGCGCGTAGATAGCGGCAGTTGAGACCCATCAATGCGCATATGTCCGCATTCGCCCCCGTCCGGCAGTCATTACCCACCGTCCGGATAACGGAATCCCTCTGACCGCATCACGTTTACGCATCCTTTTCCTGCCAAGTCTGGCAACAGATCGCCAAAGCGTTGAAGACTCCCGCTCCAGGGGTGGGTGCTTCACCCCTGCACACGAACGGACTGATCACGCCGCTACAGCGGCAAGTGCGGGCCGGCTACCGCCGGTTGAGAGGGGTCCCTGCCAGATGACGGCACCATTGCACGAGCCGACCGCGGAAGCGGCCCCGAGCCCGGTCGAGGAAGCTGCGGTCGCCGCTTCCGGCACGAAGGCCGTACAGGGTCGCTCCCTCGGCCGGATCGCCTGGGAGCGCCTGAAGCGGGACAAGCTCGCTCTCACGGGCGGCATCATCGTGCTCTTCCTCGTGGTGGTCGCCCTGCTCGCCCCGGTCATCACCGGCGCGCTCGGGCAGGACCCGAACGAGTATCACGAGAACCTCATCGACCCGCTGTTCGGCACCCCCACGGGCTCGCTCGGCGGCGTGAGCGGTGAGCACCTGCTCGGCGTGGAGCCCGTCAACGGCCGCGACATCTTCGCCCGCATCCTCTACGGCGCCCGCATCTCCCTGCTGGTGGGCTTCCTGTCCGCCGTCGTCGCCGTGATCCTCGGCACGGTCCTGGGCATCCTCGCCGGCTTCTTCGGCGGCTGGGTCGACTCCCTGGTCAGCCGGGTGATGGACGGTCTGCTCGCCTTCCCGCAGCTGCTGTTCATCATCGCGCTGGTCTCCGTGATGCCGAGCAACCTGCTGGGCCTGACCGGCTCCAACGTGCGCGTCTTCGTGATGATCCTCGTCATCGGGTTCTTCGGCTGGCCCTACATCGGGCGAGTGGTGCGCGGCCAGACGCTGTCGATGCGTGAGCGCGAGTACGTCGAGGCCGCCCGCTCGCTGGGCGCCGGCCGGCTGTACATCCTCTTCAAGGAGCTGCTGCCCAACCTCGTGGCCCCGATCATCGTCTACACCACGATGATGATCCCCACGAACATCCTCACCGAGGCCGCGCTCAGCTTCCTCGGCGTGGGCGTCAAGCCGCCCACCGCCTCCTGGGGGCAGATGCTCTCCAGCGCGATCGACTACTACGAGTCCGACCCCATGTACATGGTGGTCCCGGGTGTGGCGATCTTCATCACCGTGCTCGCCTTCAACCTCTTCGGCGACGGCGTCCGGGACGCGCTCGACCCGAAGGCATCCCGCTGAACCGCCGCACCCACTGACTGTCCCGTGGTCTCACACGGGGGCTCTCATCTATCCGGAGGATCCGAGATCGTGACTACCGAACGCACCTCAGGGCGGCGGAAGCAGGCGTTTGCCGCTGCCGCCGCGGTCGCCGCGCTGCTGACCACGGCGGCGTGCGGAGGCGGAGACAACGACGGCGGCGGCTCGAAGAACGGCGCCGCCGGCTTCGACGCCGCGAACAACAAGGTCGCCCAGGCCTCGCTCGCCAAGAAGGGCGGGACCCTGAAGTTCGGCGCCGCCCAGGACGCCGACTCGTGGGACACCACGCGCGGTTACTACGGCATGATGTGGAACTTCGCCCGGTACTACAGCCGTCAGCTCGTCACGAACAAGACCGAGCCGGGCAAGGCGGGCGCCGAGCTCACCCCGGACCTCGCCACGGGTCTCGCCAAGGTGACGGACAACGGCAAGACCTACACGTACACCCTGCGTGACGGCGTGACGTGGGAGGACGGCAAGCCGATCACCTCCAAGGACGTCAAGTACGGCATCGAGCGCGTGTGGGCGCAGGACGTGCTGTCCGGCGGCCCGACGTACCTGAAGGACGTGCTGGACCCCACCGGCGCCTACAAGGGCCCGTACAAGGACACCTCGGCGGACAAGCTCGGCCTGAAGGCCATCGAGACGCCGGACGACAAGACCATCGTCTTCAAGCTGCCGAAGGCCAACTCGGACTTCGAGGAGATGCTCGGCCTGATCTCCGCGTCCCCGGTCCGCCAGGACAAGGACACCAAGGCCCAGTACCAGCTGAAGCCGTTCTCCTCCGGCCCGTACAAGTTCCAGTCGTACAGCCCCGGCAAGTCGCTGACGCTGGTCCGCAACGACCAGTGGAAGCAGGCCTCGGACCCGGTCCGCAAGGCCTACCCGGACAAGATCACGATCCAGTTCTTCTCCGACGCCAACCAGCTGGACCAGCGCCTGCTCAACGGTGACCTGGACCTGGACCTCAACCAGACCGGCATGTCGCCGCAGGGCCGCACCACCGCCCTGAAGCAGCACAAGGGCAACCTGGACAACCCGGTCTCCGGCTACGTCCGCTACGCGGTCTTCCCGCAGAGCGTCGCGCCGTTCGACAACATCGAGTGCCGCAAGGCCGTCATCTACGGCGCCGACCACGTCTCGCTCCAGACCGCGCGCGGCGGCCCCGTCGCGGGTGGCGACATCGGCACCAACATGCTGCCGCCGTCCGTCCCGGGCGCCGAGGGCCAGAAGTACGACCCGTACGAGATCGCCGGCGCCAACAAGAGCGGCAACGAGGCCAAGGCCAAGGAGGCCCTGAAGGCCTGCGGCAAGCCCAACGGCTTCACGACCACCATCGCGGTCCGCAACAACAAGCCGGTCGAGGTGGCCACCGCCCAGTCGCTCCAGGCCTCGCTGAAGAAGGTCGGCATCACCGCCGAGATCGACCAGTTCGACGGCTCGCAGACCACCGGCATCATCGGTAGCCCCGAGAACGTCAAGAAGAAGAAGTACGGCATCATCATCATGGGCTGGGGCCCGGACTTCCCGTCCGTGCAGGGCTTCGGTCTGCCGCTGTGGAACAGCAAGTACATCCAGCAGAGCGGTAACAACAACTACGCGCTCATCAAGGACAAGACCATCGACGGTCTGTTCGACCAGTACGTGAACACGCTGGACGACGCCGGCAAGGAGAAGATCTCCACGGAGATCAACCACAAGGTGATGGAGGGCGCGTACTACCTGCCCTTCGTCTTCGAGAAGTTCGTCAACTGGCGCTCGGACAACCTGGCGAACGTCTACACGACCGACGGCTACAGCGGTCAGTACGACTTCGTCAACCTCGGTCTGAAGAACCCGCAGAAGTAGACCCGGCGCACCCGCCACACGGCACGAAAGGCAGGTGAAGGCCGGCGCAGCGTGACCGCGGGCCATCGGGAAACCCCCGGTGGCCCGCCGTCCGCGGCGGGCCGAGAGCTGTGCTCGCTTACCTCATCAGGCGGCTGTTCGCCGCCGCAGTGATGCTGGTGGTCATCATCATGGTGGTCTTCGGCATCTTCTTCCTCGTCCCGAAGTGGGCGGGTGTCGACATCGCGCTGAGCTTCGTGGGCAAGCAGGCCGACCCTGCCGCCATCGCGGGCGTGCGCGAGAAGCTGTCCCTGGACGAACCGATCTACTTCCAGGTCTGGGAGTTCTTCAAGGGCATCTTCGCCGGCCGCACCTACACCGGCGGCGGGGACACCATCCAGTGCGCCGCACCGTGCTTCGGCTACTCCTTCCGCAGTGAGCAGGCCGTCTGGCCGGTGCTGACCGACCGCTTCCCGGTGACCCTGGGTCTCGCGCTCGGCGCCGCCGTGCTGTGGCTGATCTTCGGTGTCGCGGCGGGCGTGCTGTCCGCGCTCAAGCGCGGCACCCTGTGGGACCGCGGTGCGATGGTCGTCGCCCTCGCCGGCGTCTCGCTCCCCATCTACTTCACGGGCATGCTGAGCCTGGCCGTCTTCGCCTTCGGGCTGAAGTGGTTCAACGCGCAGTACGTGCCCCTGGAGGACAGCTTCGGCGGCTGGTTCGGCGGCATGATCCTTCCCTGGATCACCCTCGCGTTCCTCTACGCGGCGATGTACGCCCGGATCACCCGGGCCAACATGCTGGAGATCCTCGGCGAGGACTACATCCGCACCGCCCGCGCCAAGGGCCTCAAGGAGCAGACCGTCATCGGCAAGCACGCCATGCGCTCCACGATGACGCCCATCCTGACCATGCTCGGCATGGACCTCGGCGCCCTCATCGGCGGCGCGATCCTCACCGAGACCACGTTCAGCCTCCCCGGCCTCGGCCAGGCCGTGCTGAACGCCATCAGGAACCAGGACCTGCCCATCATTCTGGGCGTCGTCCTGATCACTTCTCTCGCGGTGC
Organism: Streptomyces sp. NPDC002566; assembly: GCF_042889585.1. Classification (NCBI taxonomy): domain Bacteria; kingdom Bacillati; phylum Actinomycetota; class Actinomycetes; order Kitasatosporales; family Streptomycetaceae; genus Streptomyces; species Streptomyces sp. NPDC002566. The sequence continues at coordinate 39,465 of NZ_JBIARD010000009.1, forward strand.
TCATCGCCAACCTCGTGGTGGACGTCCTGTACGCCGTGATCGACCCCCGAGTGAGGCTCGCATGACGGAACTCAGCAAGACCGGAGCGGCCGTGGGCGAGCCCACGCCGTCCTCCCCGGCTCCGACCGCCTTCCTCGACGTGCGCGACCTGAAGGTGCACTTCCCGACCGACGACGGCCTGGTCAAGTCCGTCGACGGGCTCAGCTTCCAGCTGGAGAAGGGCAAGACCCTCGGCATCGTGGGCGAGTCCGGCTCCGGCAAGTCGGTGACCTCGCTCGGCATCATGGGCCTGCACACCGCCGGCCAGTACGGCAAGCGCAAGGCGCAGATCTCCGGCGAGATCTGGCTGGACGGCACCGAACTCCTCGGCGCCGACCCGGACCACGTGCGCAAGCTGCGCGGCCGCGAGATGGCGATGATCTTCCAGGACCCGCTGTCCGCGCTGCACCCGTACTACACGATCGGCCAGCAGATCGTGGAGGCGTACCGGATCCACCACGACGTCGACAAGAAGACCGCCCGGCGCCGGGCGATCGAGATGCTCGACCGGGTGGGCATCCCGCAGCCGGACAAGCGCGTGGACAACTACCCGCACGAGTTCTCCGGCGGTATGCGCCAGCGCGCGATGATCGCGATGTCGCTGGTCAACAACCCCGAGCTGCTCATCGCGGACGAGCCGACGACCGCCCTGGACGTGACCGTCCAGGCGCAGATCCTCGACCTCATCCGCGACCTGCAGAAGGAGTTCGGCTCCGCGGTCATCGTCATCACCCACGACCTGGGCGTCGTCGCCGAACTCGCCGACGACATTCTGGTGATGTACGGCGGACGCTGCGTCGAGCGAGGGCCGGCCGAGAAGGTGTTCTACGAGCCCCGCCACCCCTACACCTGGGGTCTGCTCGGCTCGATGCCGCGGCTCGACCGCGACCAGCAGGAACGCCTGATCCCGGTCAAGGGCTCCCCGCCCTCCCTGATCAACGTCCCGTCCGGCTGCGCCTTCAACCCGCGCTGCCCGTACGCTGACCTCCCGAAGGACGACGTCACCCGCACGGTCCGCCCCGAGCTGGCCGAGGTCGGCAGCCGGCACTGGGCCGCCTGCCACCTGAGCAAGGAGCAGCGGGAGCGTATCTGGACCGAAGAGATTGCGCCGAAGCTGTGAGTGACGACAAAGCGGTGACGATTCCCGCGCAGGCCGGTGAGAACCGTCGTACCGACGGTGAGGTGCTGCTGAAGGTCACCGGCCTGCAGAAGCACTTCCCGATCAAGAAGGGCCTGCTCCAGCGGCAGGTCGGCGCGGTGCACGCGGTCGACGGGCTGGACTTCGAGGTCCGTTCCGGCGAGACGCTCGGCGTCGTGGGCGAGTCCGGCTGCGGCAAGTCCACGATGGGCCGGCTGATCACCCGGCTGCTCGAACCGACCGGCGGCAAGATCGAGTTCGAGGGCAAGGACATCACGCACCTCGGCGTCGGCGGCATGCGCCCGCTGCGCCGCGACGTGCAGATGATCTTCCAGGACCCGTACTCCTCGCTGAACCCGCGCCACACCATCGGCACGATCGTCGGCGCCCCCTTCAAGCTCCAGGGCGTCGAGCCCGAGGGCGGGGTCAGGAAGGAAGTGCAGCGGCTGCTGTCGGTCGTGGGTCTCAACCCCGAGCACTACAACCGCTACCCGCACGAGTTCTCCGGCGGTCAGCGCCAGCGCATCGGCATCGCCCGCGCGCTCGCGCTCAACCCCAAGCTGGTCGTGGCCGACGAGCCGGTGTCCGCGCTGGACGTGTCGATCCAGGCGCAGGTGGTCAACCTGCTCGACGACCTCCAGCAGGAGCTCGGCCTGACGTACGTGATCATCGCGCACGACCTCTCGGTCGTCCGGCACGTCTCGGACCGGATCGCGGTGATGTACCTCGGCAAGATCGTCGAGCTGGCCGACCGCGACGCGCTGTACAAGTCGCCGATGCACCCGTACACCAAGGCGCTGATGTCGGCGGTGCCGATCCCGGACCCCCGCCGCAAGGACGCCAAGAGCGAGCGGATCCTGCTCAAGGGCGACGTGCCCTCGCCGATCTCGCCGCCCACCGGCTGCCGGTTCCACACCCGGTGCTGGAAGGCGACGGAGATCTGCAAGACCACCGAGCCCAAGCTCGTCGAGCTGCGCCCCGGTCAGCAGGTCGCCTGCCACCACCCGGAGAACTTCGCGGACCAGGCCCCGCAGGACACCGTCCTGCTGACCGCTGCGAAGGAGGCGGCGGAGCTGGTGGCCGACGAGGTGCTCGCGGAGTCGGCGGAGACCTCGGCGGCGGTGGCGTCCCTCACGGAGGAGACGACGACCGCCGAGGCGGAGCCGGCGACGCCTCCCGCCCCGCCTGCGGAGACGCCTTCCAAGGAGAAGTAAGCACCATCGAGCCCCCGCCTTGCAATGGAAGGCGGGGGCTCTGTGCTGCGTCAGAATGGCAGGGTGTTCCAGCAAATGTTCAGCCCCTCCGTCCAGCACACCCTCGACCTGATCGGCATCTTCGTCTTCGCCATCTCCGGCGCGCTGCTGGCCGTCCGCAAGAACTTCGACGTCTTCGGCATCGCCGTGCTCGCCGAGGTCACCGCGCTGGGCGGCGGGATCTTCCGTGATGTGATCATCGGCGCGGTGCCGCCCGCGGCCTTCACGGATCTGGGGTACTTCCTCACCCCGCTGTTCGCCGCGCTCCTCGTGATCTTCCTCCACCCGCACGTGGAGCGCATCCAGACCGGCGTGAACGTCTTCGACGCGGCCGGCCTCGGCCTGTTCTGCGTCACGGGCACGACGAAGGCGTACGCCTACGGGCTCGGCCTCACCGCCTCCGCCGCCCTGGGCCTGGCCACCGCCGTGGGCGGCGGCGTGCTGCGCGACGTCCTCGCCAACGAGGTGCCCTCGCTGCTGCGCTGGGACCGCGACCTCTACGCGGTGCCGGCGATCGTCGGCGCCACGATCGTCGTGCTCTGCATCCGCTACGACGTCATCGGCCCGTGGGCCAGCGGCGGGGCCGCCGTCACCGCCTTCGTCCTGCGGCTGCTCGCGATGCGGTTCCACTGGCGAGCGCCTCGCGCGTGGAACCGTCGCTCAACGGTGAGTGAGGAGTAGCGGGAGGCGAGTGAGGAGCGGCGGGAGGCGAGTGAGGAGCGGCGGGAGCCGTCCTCGCGCCGCCGACCGGGCGCTCGCCCATCTGCTCGGTCAGCCACCGGAACGCCGGCACGATCTGCGGCCGCCACAGCGTCGCGTTGTGACCGCCCGCGCTCTTCGGCAGACACACGACGTGCACGCTCGTCGGCGCCTTCGCCTCCCGCCGCAGCGCGAGGGCGTCCTCGTAGCCGTCGTGCGGCTGGCCGGAGAGGTAGAGCGCGACGGCGGGCGGTTCGGCGGCCCTGCGCAGCACCAGCAGGGGATCGGTGGCCCGGCGCAGGGCCGGGTCCTGCGCGGCCATGGATGAGGGCTCGCCCGCCGGATCGTTGTAGCCGGACAGGCTCACCGCGGCCCGGTAGCGGTCGGGGTGGGCGACGGCCAGCTCGACCGCGCAGTGCGCCCCGGCCGAGAACCCGGCGACCGCCCAGCCCCGGGGCGCCGGCTCGGCCCGGAAGTTGTCCGTCACCATCTTCGGCACGTCCACGCTCAGCCAGGTGTCGGCGTTGACGGTGCCCGGCACGTCGGCGCAGCCGGTGTCCACGCCGGGCAGCAGCGTGGTGCGCGGCGCGACCAGGATGAACGGCGCGATCTCGCCGGCGCGGATCTGCGGCAGCAGCCGCTCGTGCACCCCGAGCGGCCCGAACCACGACTTCGGCGAGCCGGGATAGCCCGGCAGCAGCTCCACCACGGGGAAGGCGCGGTGCCGGTAGGCGGGCTGGTCGTACTGCGGCGGCAGCCACACGTAGACCTCGGCGTTCACGCCGGAGACGCGGCCTTCGAGCTGGGTGACGCGCACCCCGCCCGCCGCGTGCATGCCGGCTCCGTCGCCCTGGGCGAAGGTCTGCCGGACCCTGGGCAGCCGTGCCGCCGCGATGCCCGCCGCGCCGTCGGCGCCGAGGTCGGCGGCCTGCTCCACATGGCTGCCGGTGCCGAGCAGGTCGCCCCAGGTGTCGTACAGGTTGTTCGCGTTGTTGACCAGCACGAAGACCAGGGCGACGGCCGTGCCCTGGGCGAACAGCAGCATCAGCACCCGGGCCGAGGCCCGCACGGCCCTGGGCCCGCGCAACCGCGACCACAGCAGCAGCGGCAGGGCGACGGCGGCGAGGGACAGGACGACCAGGGTGCAGAGGAACGGAGTCCCGGTGAGGCTCATGTCTGTGCAGAGGGGCGGCCGGGGGTGGGGGTTCACGGAGGAGGGGGACGCTTACCGGGGTCTTGCCGGGTTCTCACCTGGGGGAGGGAGATGCCCTCCGGCTCGGGCTCGGGCCGGGACCCAGACAGCAAAGCTACCGCTTAGTAATCTCCTGTTGTACGGTTCAGGCATGCCAGAAGCAGCCATCGCCCCCGCCGCCGTCGGCGACAGCGAGTTCGACCGCGACACCGCCGTCACCCTGCGCGAACCCGGCGTCTACGACACCGACCTCTCCGCCGGATGGACGATCTTCGGCGCCGTCAACGGCGGCTATCTCCTCGCGGTCCTCGGCCGCGCGCTGGCGGACGCCCTCCCGCACGGCGACCCCTTCACCGTCTCCGCGCACTACCTCAGCGCCTCCCGCCCCGGCCCGGCCGTCGTGCGCACCGAGACGGTCCGCGCCGGCCGCACCCTCTCCACCGGGCAGGCCTCCCTCTTCCAGTACGACGGAGAGGGCCGCGAGGTCGAACGCATCCGCGTCCTCGCCTCCTACGGCGACCTCGACGCCCTCCCCGACGACGTCCGCACGTCGGCGAAGCCGCCCGCCTTCCCGCCGATCGGCCAGTGCTTCGGACCCGAGGACGGGCCCGCCCCCGCCCCCGACGCCGACCAGCAGCCCATCGCCCAGCGGCTGATGCTCAAGCTGGACCCCTCGACCATCGGCTGGGCGCTCGGACAGCCCTCCGGCAAGGGCGAGATGAGGGCCTGGTTCGGCCTCGCCGACGGCCGGGACGCCGACCCGCTCTCCCTGCTGCTCGCCGTGGACGCCCTGCCGCCCACCGCCTTCGACCTCGGCATCGCCGGCTGGGTCCCCACGGTCGAACTCACCGTCCACGTCCGCTGCCGCCCGGCCCCCGGCCCGGTGCGCGTCTCCATCACCACCCGCAACCTCGCGGGCGGCTTCCTGGAGGAGGACGCCGAGGTCTGGGACAGCGAGGACCGACTGGTCGCGCAGTCACGGCAGTTGGCCCGCGTGCAGCGGTGACCGCCGGGGGGACCCCCGGGTTCGGGAGGGGGTTCGGCGAGGTGTGCGCCGGCCGGCTGACAGACGGTGCACAGCGCGGGCCCAAGTAGGGCCCAGGCGACGGTGGTTGAGTCCCGGCGCAAGCGTTCCTCATCCTCTCCGGAGCTGGTTCTCATGAAGCGCGCACTGAAGTCGGCCCGTCTCGCGCCCGCGGTGGCCCTGCTGGCGCTCTCGCCTCTGGTCCTCGTGGCCTGCGGCTCGGGCGACTCCTCGTCGTCCACGTCCTCCGGCGGCGGCTCCGCGGGGCAGCAGGGGTGCCAGGCCCCGTCCGGGATGCCCAGCGGGGGGCCGGAGGGAGCGCCGTCCGGGGCTCCCTCCGGTGCTCCGTCGGGGGCTCCCTCCGGGGCGCCGTCGGGTGCGCCCTCGGGCATGCCGTCGGGTGCGCCCTCGGGTATGCCGAGCGGCGGGCCCGGCGGGGGGCAGGGCGGTGGCCAGGGTGGCCCCGGCGGCGGTCAGGGTGGCGGTTGCGGTGGTCCGGGGCCGCAGCAGGGGCAGGTGCAGCAGCAGGGCTGACGTTCGGCGTGTCTTCTGTACGGCACAAGCGGCGGGCGGCGCACTCGGGGTGAGTGCGCCGCCCGTCCGTCCGCGTGGACCGGGTCAGTCGAGCCAGTGATGGCGGCCGATGCTGATGAGCCGCATCTGACGGGTGGCGAGCCGGGTGACGTACTCCTGGGCGGTCTCCCGTTCCGCCCGGACGCCCCCTTCCGCCTCGCCGTCCGCGGCCGGCTGGAGTTCCTGTTCCTGGGCCTCCAGGAACATCGAGGCGGTGACGAGCATCTGGTCGACGTAGAGGTGGGAGAGCATCAGCAGGTCGTCGTCGCTCCAGCCCTCCGACTCCGGGTCCTTGGCCAGTTCGATCCTCACCTCCTCGGCGAATCGGCCGAGTTGCTCCCGGATCGCCTCCCGCACCGGCTGGACTCCGCCATGTCGTTCGCGGGCGATGAAACGGACGTGAGCGGGGTACGCGTGAACGTGACGGGCGATCAACTCGACGGCGCGGGTGATGCGTTCGTCGCTGGACTGGGCGGTGGTCACGGTGGTCCGGATCATCGGGTGCAGGCTGCCCAGGGCCTCCTCGACCAGGGCCACGCCGAGGTCCGCGGTCGAGCGGAAGTGCCGGTAGAAGGCGGTCGGGGCGACGCCGACGGCGCGGGTGACCTCGCGCAGGCCCAGACTGCTCAGGCTCTGCTCCTCCAGCAGGCCCAGCGCCGCGTCGAGGAGCGCCTGCCGGGTCTTCTGTTTCTGGGCCTGACGGATGCCGAGGGTGTGACTCATGTCATCCAGTTAACAACTGTTCTCTGGAAACGCAAGTCGGGAGGCACGGTAGACTCGAAAGTCAGTGAACAACTGTAACTACAACCGTTCACCGAAACTTCACGAAGGGGGATCCGTTCCCATGCTGTTCCTCGTCGCCGCACTGCTGCTGCTCGGCGTCGTCCTGGGCACCGTCGCCCACGCGCCGCTGGGCTTCTCGCTCGCCGCCGCCGTCGTGATCGCCGCCTGGCTCGGCATCTTCGCGCTCCGCGAGCGCCACGGCCGCCGGCACCACACCTCGTCCCACTGACCGGAAGGAGCACAACGACCATGCAGCTCACCGCACCGGCCTCCCGCCGCACGGGCGTCCGCGACACCGACGGCATGGCCGTCGCGTCCTTCGTCCTGGGCCTCGTCGGCCTCCTCGTCCTGAACGTGTTCCTCGGACCCGTCGCGATCGTCCTGGCGTCCGTGGCCCTCTGGCGCGGCACCAAGCGCCGGGGCCGTGCCTGGCTCGGCCTCTCCCTGGGCGTCGCCGACCTGGTCGTCCTGGTCGCCTTCATGCAGGCCGACGCGACCGTCTCCTGGAACTTCTGACCCAGGACGACGGCCCTCCGCGCGCCCGCGCGGCGGCCACCCGCCGAGACGGCCCGCCCCCACCGCCGTGGGCGGCCGCTCCGGACCACCGTGGCACGAGGCACTGCGACCCCGCCCCGTAGAATCGCCTCACCATGGCATACCTCGACCACGCCGCGACCACTCCCATGCTCCCGGAGGCGGCAGAGGCACTGACCGCCCACCTGGGCGTCACCGGCAACGCCTCCTCCCTGCACGCGTCCGGCCGCCAGGCCCGCCGCACGGTCGAGGAGTCCCGCGAGACCCTCGCGGAGTCGCTGGGCGCCCGCCCCAGCGAGGTGGTCCTCACCTCCGGCGGCACCGAGGCCGACAACCTCGCCGTCAAGGGCCTGTACTGGGCCCGCCGGGACGCCGACCCGGCCCGCACCCGCGTCCTCGCCAGCCCCGTGGAGCACCACGCGGTCCTCGACGCCGTGCACTGGCTCGGCGAACACGAGGGCGCCACCGTCGAGTACCTCCCCGTCGACGCCCACGGCAGGGTCCACCCCGACGCCCTCCGCGAAGCGATCGCCCGCGACCCCTCCGACGTCGCCCTCGCCACCGTCATGTGGGCGAACAACGAGATCGGCACCGTCATGCCGGTCCGTGAACTCGCCGAGACCGCCGCCGAGTTCGACGTCCCCCTGCACGCCGACGCCGTCCAGGCCTTCGGTCAGGTGCCCGTCGACTTCGCCGCCTCCGGCCTCGCCGCGATGACCGTGTCCGGCCACAAGATCGGCGGCCCCTACGGCATCGGCGCGCTCCTGCTCGGCCGTGAGTACACGCCCGTACCGGTGCTGCACGGCGGCGGCCAGGAACGGCACGTCCGCTCCGGCACCCTCGACGTCCCCGCCATCGCCTCCTTCGCCGTCGCCGGCCGCCTCGCCGCCGAGCAGCGCGAGTGGTTCGCCCACGAGATCGGCGCCCTGCGCGACTCGCTGATCGACGCCGTCCGCACGGCCGTCCCGGACGCGATCCTCGGCGGCGACCCCGCGCCCGAGGGCCGGCTCCCCGCCAACGCCCACTTCACCTTCCCCGGCTGCGAGGGCGACTCCCTGTTGCTGCTCCTGGACGCCCAGGGCATCGAGTGCTCCACCGGCTCCGCCTGTACCGCCGGCGTCGCCCAGCCCAGCCACGTCCTCCTCGCCACCGGCACCGATCCCGACCTCGCCCGCGGCACCCTCCGCTTCTCCCTCGGCCACACCTCCACCGAGGCCGACGTCGAAGCGGTCGCCGAGGCCATCGGCCCCGCCGTGGAACGCGCCCGCGCGGCGGGACTCACCTGAGGGCCGCCCGGCCTCACGCCGCCGCGGTGTGCGCCTCCCGGACGAGTCTCAGATACCGGTCCCAGTCCCAGTGCTCGCCGGGATCGGTGTGGTCCGTCCCCGGCACCTCCACGTGCCCGATGATGTGCTCGCGGTCCACGGGTATGCCGTAGCGCCGGCAGATCCCCGCCGTCAGCCGCGCCGACGCCGCGTACATCGCGTCCGTGAAGTCCCGCGGCCGGTCCACGAACCCCTCGTGCTCGATGCCGATGCTCCGCTCGTTGTACGACCGGTTGCCCGCGTGGTACGCCACGTCCAGCTCGCGGATCATCTGCGTGACACGGCCGTCCTGACGGACGATGTAGTGGGCGGCCGCCTTGTGCGACGGGTCCTGGAAGACCTTCACCGCGCTCGCGAAGTCCCCCTGCGTGACATGGACGACCACCCGGTCGATGCCGTAGTCGTCCGGCCGGTCGGCCCGGCGGTAGTTCGCCTCCGACGCCGCCACCCACCCCGCGCCGTGGAAGTCGACCGCGCCCTCCACCCGGGGCTTCTCCACGCCCGGCGCCCGCCACCACAGCCGTGCCAGCTCGTCACGCGCCAGCGCCGCCGAACCGGCCGCCGCCGCCAGCCCGCCCACGAGCAGGGCCCGCCGCCCCAGCCGCCGGTCGCCGTCCTTGCCGCTCGCCCCCATACGCCCGCCCTGCCCCTCTGAATCCCTCATCCGCACCTCGACGCACCCACCCGGACCGCCATGCCCGGCCCGCGGGCCCCCACCCGCACCGGGCCCTCGAACACTTCCAACGGATACGCACGGGCTCCGGTTCCCCGCGACCCGTACCCTGGAAGGGTTATGACTGAGACCTCGCAGCGCCCCCGTCCCCTCCGCGTACTCGCCGCCATGTCGGGCGGGGTCGACTCCGCCGTCGCCGCCGCCCGCGCCGCGGAAGCCGGCCACGACGTCACCGGCGTCCACCTCGCGCTCTCCGCCAACCCGCAGTCGTTCCGCACGGGCGCGCGGGGCTGTTGCACCATCGAGGACTCCCGCGACGCCCGCCGCGCCGCCGACGTCATCGGCATCCCGTTCTACGTCTGGGACCTCGCCGACCGCTTCCGCGAGGACGTCGTCGAGGACTTCGTCGCCGAGTACGAGGCCGGCCGCACCCCCAACCCCTGCCTGCGCTGCAACGAGAAGATCAAGTTCGCCGCGCTCCTCGACAAGGCGCTCGCGCTGGGCTTCGACGCCGTGTGCACCGGCCACTACGCCAAGGTCGTCGTCCGCGAGGACGGCACCCGCGAACTGCACCGCGCCTCCGACATGGCCAAGGACCAGTCCTACGTCCTCGGCGTCCTCGACGACAAGCAGCTCGCCCACGCGCTGTTCCCCCTCGGCGACACCGTGACCACGAAGGACGAGATCCGCGCCGAGGCCGAGCGGCGCGGCCTCGCCGTCGCCAAGAAGCCCGACTCGCACGACATCTGCTTCATCGCCGACGGCGACACCCAGGGCTTCCTCGCCCGCCGCCTCGGCCGGGCCGAGGGCGACATCGTCGACGAGGCCGGCAACAAGCTCGGCACGCACGAGGGCGCGTACGGCTTCACCATCGGCCAGCGCAAGGGGCTCAGGATCGGCACCCCGGCCGCCGACGGCAAGCCGCGCTACGTCCTGGACATCTCGCCGGTGAACAACACGGTGACCGTCGGCCCCGCCGACGCCCTCGACGTCACGGGCCTGACGGCGATCAAGCCCCGCTGGTGCGGCACGGCCCCCGCCGGCCCCGGCGTCTACACCGCCCAGCTGCGCGCCCACGGCGGCGAGACCGAGGTGAGCGCCGAACTCGTCGACGGCACCCTGAACGTCGCCTTCACCGAGCCGGTCCGCGGCGTGGCCCCCGGCCAGGCGATCGTCCTGTACGACGGCACGCGCGTGGTGGGCTCGGCGACGATCGCGTCGACCACGCGCGCGTCGACCGCGGCGGTGTGACGCCCCGATCCACGCGCGCGTCGACCGCGGCGGTGTGACGCCCCGAGGAGCCGGTCAGGGCGTCAGGAACTCCGTGAGGACCGGCGCCAGGACGTTCGGGTCCACCATGTGCGTCTGGCCCTCCAGCGTCCGCTGCTCGCCCCGGGGGACCGCCCGCGCGACCTCCTCCACGGCCCGGCGCAGCCACGGCGGGCTCTCCGAGCCCGCCACGGCCAGCACCGGCACGCCGACCCCGGCCAGCAGCTCCCGGGGCAGCAGCCCGTCGCCCATCACCGCGTCGTCGTAGGCGAGGGTCGGGGCCATCGCCTCCATCGACGCCCACATCGGCGACTGGCGTGCCCCCTCGATCACCGCCTCGGCCAGGCCCGTCAGCCGCAGGAACGACTCGACCGCGTCACCCCGCCGGTCCGCCGCCAAGGCCTCGGTCAACCGCGCGGTGTAGGCGGCACGCTCCTGCGCGCCGTGCTCGGAGAAGTCCGCGTACGGCGTCTCGTACACCGCCACCCGGCTCACCGGCAGCCCGCTCGCCGCCGCCCGGAGCGCCAGCGCGCCGCCCGAGGAGACGCCGTACAGCGCCGCCTCGCCGCCCGCCGCGTCGATCAGCGCGGCCAGGTCCTCCACCTCGCGCTCCACCGCGTACGGCGCCGTGTCACCGCTCTCGCCGCGGCCCCGGCGGTCGTACCACAGGGCGGTGAAACGGTGGGCGAGGAGCCCGGCCAGCGGCGCCACCGTGCCGCCCGTCGACATCGCCCCGCTGACCAGGATGACGGCGGGGCCCGCTCCGGTACGTGTGTAGGCGACTTCGGTGCCGTCGCGCGAAACAATCCTCTTGTCCATGCCAGTGCAGACTGCCACCGGGCGGAGGACTCACCGGGTCACGACACCTCCACTTCGTAGAAGCACAGATGGTCCTTGATCTCGGCGACGTCGGGTTTCGGGTCGGGATACGCCCAGACGAGGTCCGCCGCGTCGGGCAGCGACCAGTAGGACGCCGTCCCCTTGAAGGGGCAGTGGGTGTGCGTCTCGGAGGGGGTCAGGAGGTCCAGTCGTACGTCCTCGACGGGGATGTAGTACCGCACGGGACAGCCGGTCTCCCTCAGGACGAGGGCTCGGTCGGTCTCCGCCAGCACCTGGCCGCCGTGGACGACCCTGATGTGCCGGGCGCCCCGCTCGATCGTGATCGTGTGTCCGTCTGCCATACCGGGGAAGCGCTCGCGGGCCCGGCGTTCTTCCCGCGTACGGTGGCGGCATGCGTATCTGCGTCTTCCTCTCCGCCGCCGACCTCGACGACCGCTACACCGGCCCCGCGCGCGAGTTCGCGGAACTGCTCGGCAAGGGCGGGCACACCCTCGTGTGGGGCGGCTCCGACGTCGGGCTGATGAAGGTGGTCGCCGACGGGGTCCAGGAGGCGGGCGGACGGCTGTGCGGGGTGTCGGTGGACTTCCTCGTGGCCACGGCGCGGTCGGGGGCCGACGAGATGGTCGTCGCGCGGGACCTGGCCGAGCGCAAGCGGCTGCTGCTGGAGAAGGCCGACGCGGTGGTGATCATGGTGGGCGGGACCGGGACGCTGGACGAGGCCACCGAGATCCTGGAGCTGAAGAAGCACGGCCACACGGACATGCCGGTGGTCCTGCTGAACACCGCCGGCTTCTACGACGGGCTCGAGCAGCAGTTCCGGCGCATGGAGGCCGAGGGTTTCCTGCCCCGTCCGCTGAGCGAGCTGATGTTCTTCGCGCAGGAGCCGGCGGGGGCGCTGGCCCACCTGGAAGCCGTGACGTCGACGGCCGCCGGGGCGGGCCAGGGCGTCGGGTGAGCCCACGGTGATGCGAGCATGGCGGGCATGGCTACTCATGTGATCACCGGGGCCGGTTCCGGCATCGGCGCGGCCGTCGCCCGCCGTCTCCACGAGCGCGGCGACGAACTCGTGCTGCACGCGCGCGACGCGGGACGGGCGAAGGAACTGGCGGCCCGGTTCCCCGGGGCGCGGACGCTCGTCGGCGACCTCACCGACCCCGACCGGCTGTCCTGGGCCTTCTCGCACCAGACGCTGCCGGAGCGGGTGGACAGCCTGATGCACATCGCGGGCGTCGTCGACCTCGGACCGGTGGGGGAGCTGACGCCCAAGTCCTGGCGCCATCAGCTCAACGTCAACCTCATCGCGCCCGCGGAGCTGACGCGGCACTTCCTCCCGCAGTTGCGGACGGCCCGCGGGCACGTGGTGTTCGTGAACTCCGGGGCGGGGCTGAACGCCCACGCCGACTGGTCCGCCTACGCCGCCTCCAAGCACGGCCTGAAGGCCCTCGCCGACTCCCTGCGCCACGAGGAGCACGCGGGCGGCGTGCGCGTCACGTCGGTCTACCCCGGGCGAACGGCCAGTCCGATGCAGGCCAAGGTGCACCGGCAGGAGGGCAAGGAGTACGACCCCGACCGCTGGATCGACCCCGAGTCGGTGGCGACGGCCATCCTCACGGCGATCGACCTGCCCAGGGACGCGGAGATCAACGACCTGACGGTACGGCCGGGCCGCTGACGGGCCCAGCGGGCGAGGACGTTCAGCCCGTCCGGGCGGGACTCCGTAGGCTTCTCGCGTGAACGCAACTTTCAGTTTCGGCTCCGCCACCGGCGTCGGGTCCTTGCCCGGCGGCGACGCCAGAGAGGCCGCGAAGACAGCCACAGGCTCCTTCGAGGACTTCCCCTTCCTCGCCGAACTCCCCGCCAGAGGCCCCGGCGCCGACATGATCGGCCGTACCGCAGGCCTCCTCGTGGAGCTCTACGCGCGCGTGGAGCCCAGCGGCTGGCGCATCGGCGACCACCCCGGCCGGGACACCAGACGGGCCAGGTCGTGGCTGGGGGAGGACCTCGACGCGCTGGAGGAGTTCACACAGGACTACCAGGGCCCCCTGAAGGTCCAGGCCGTCGGCCCCTGGACCCTCGCCGCCGCACTGGAGCTGAAGAACGGCGAGGCCGCCCTCTCCGACCCCGGCGCCGTACGCGACCTGTCCGCCTCCCTCATGGAGGGCCTGCGCCTGCACCTCGCCGAGGTAGGGCGCCGCGTCCCCGGCGCCGACCTCGTCCTCCAGCTCGACGAGCCCTCCCTCGCCGCCGTCCTGCGCGGCCGGGTGCGGACCGCCAGCGGCTACCGCACCCACCGGGCCGTGGACCGGCAGCTCGTCGAGGCGACGCTGCGGGACGTCGTCGGGGTGCACGCGGAGGGGCCCGTCGTGGTCCACTCGTGCGCGCCGGACGTGCCGTTCGCGCTGCTGCGCAGGGCGGGGGCCGCTGCGGTCTCCTTCGACTTCTCCCTTCTCACCGAACGTGACGACGATGCGATCGGCGAGGCGGTGGAAGCGGGCACCCGGCTGTTCGCCGGTGTCGTGCCCGGCACGGACACCGCATTGTCAGACCCTGCCGGTAGCGTCATGGGTGTCAGGACGTTGTGGCGCAGGCTGGGCCTGCGACCGGGGCTGCTCGCGGAAACGGTCACGGTCACGCCGGCGTGCGGCCTCGCGGGGGCTTCCCCGGGGTACGCGCGACAGGCGCTCGCCCACTGCGCCCGGGCGGCGAGATCACTCGCGGACAACCCAGAGTAACGGGAGGACGACACGGTGGCCGGCGACAGGCAAGCGGAGACGGCGGTGCCCAGCGAGGCACGGGAGCAGCACGCGCAGCTCGCCGAGCAGATCGAGGAGCACCGCTTCCGCTATTACGTGAAGGACGCTCCCGTCATCAGCGACGCGGAGTTCGACCGGCTCCTGCGCACCCTGGAGGCGCTGGAGGAGCGGTATCCGGAGCTGCGCACGCCCGACTCGCCGACCCAGAAGGTCGCGGGCGCGTACGCCACGGAGTTCACGGCGGTCCAGCACCGCGAGCGGATGCTCTCGCTGGACAACGCCTTCGACGATCTGGAGCTGGCCGCCTGGGCGGAGCGCGTCCACAAGGACGTGGGCGCCTCCGTGTACCACTTCCTGTGCGAGCTGAAGGTCGACGGCCTCGCCGTCAACCTCACGTATGAGAACGGCCGGCTCACGCGCGCGGCGACCCGCGGCGACGGCCGCACCGGCGAGGACATCACGCCCAACGTGCGCACCATCGCGGAGATCCCCGAGCGGCTGGCCGGGGACGGCGTGCCCACGCTCGTGGAGATCCGCGGCGAGGTCTACTTCCCGATGGAGAAGTTCGAGGAGCTCAACGCCCGCCTCGTCGCGGCCGGCGAGAAGCCCTTCGCCAACCCGCGCAACGCGGCGGCCGGTTCGCTGCGCCAGAAGGACCCGCGCGTCACCGCCACCCGCCCCCTGCACATGGTCGTGCACGGCATCGGCGCCCTGGAGGGCTACGAAGGGCTGACCCGCCTCTCCGAGGCCTACGACCTGCTGAAGTCCTGGGGCCTGCCCACGTCGCCGCACAACAGGGTGGTCGACGGGCTCGACGGCGTACGGGAGTTCATCGCGTACTACGGCGAGAACCGCCACTCGGTGGCGCACGAGATCGACGGGGTCGTCGTCAAGCTCGACGAGATCCCCCTCCAGGGCCGGCTCGGCTCCACCTCCCGCGCGCCGCGCTGGGCCATCGCGTACAAGTACGCGCCGGAGGAGGTCAACACCAAGCTCGTCAACATCCGTGTGGGCGTGGGCCGTACGGGCCGGGTGACGCCGTACGCCCAGGTCGAGCCGGTGACGGTGGCCGGCTCGGAGGTCGAGTTCGCGACGCTGCACAACCAGGACGTCGTCAAGGCCAAGGGCGTCCTCATCGGGGACACGGTGGTGCTGCGCAAGGCCGGTGACGTCATCCCGGAGATCCTCGGCCCGGTGGCGGACCTGCGCGACGGCAGCGAGCGGGAGTTCGTGATGCCGTCCGAGTGCCCCGAGTGCGGTACGGCTCTGCGGCCCATGAAGGAGGGCGACGTCGACCTGCGCTGCCCCAACGCCCGCACATGCCCCGCCCAGTTGCGCGAGCGGCTGTACTACCTGGCAGGCCGCAAGGCCCTCGACATCGAGCACTTCGGCTATGTCTCCGCGGCCGCCCTCACCAAGCCGCTGGAGCCGAGCGACCCGCCGCTGGTCGACGAGGGCGACCTGTTCGACCTCACCATCGAGCGGCTGCTGCCGATCAGGGCGTACGTCCTGGACCAGGACAGCGGTCTGCCCAAGCGCGACCCGAAGACCGGCGAGGAGAAGATCGCCACGGTCTTCGCCAACCAGCAGGGCGAGCCGAGGAAGAACGCCGTCGCCATGCTGGAGAACATCGCGGCCGCGAAGGAGCGCCCGCTCGCGCGCGTCCTGACCGGTCTGTCGATCCGCCACGTGGGGCCGGTCGCCGCGGAGGCGCTCGCGCGGGAGTTCCGCTCCATCGACCGCATTCAGGCCGCCAGCGAGGAGGAACTCGCGAACACCGAGGGCGTCGGCCCGATCATCGCCGCCTCCCTCAAGGAGTGGTTCGCCGAGGACTGGCACCAGGAGATCCTGCGCAAGTGGAAGGCCGCCGGAGTGCGCATGGAGGAGGAGAGCTCCGGCGAGGACGAGGGGCCGCGTCCCCTGGAAGGCCTCACCGTCGTCGTCACCGGCACCCTGGAGCACTTCACCCGGGACGGCGCGAAGGACGCACTGCAGAGCCGTGGCGCGAAGGTGACCGGATCGGTGTCGAAGAAGACGTCGTTCGTCGTGGTGGGTGACAGCCCCGGATCGAAGTACGACAAGGCGATGCAGCTCAAGGTGCCCGTCCTGAACGAGGACGGCTTCACCGTCCTCCTCGAACAGGGGCCCGAAGCGGCCACCGAGGCGGCCCTCCCGGCCGAGGGGTAGCACGGGACGCCGGCCGAAGACCCGGTTCCAGGAGCGGTTGAAGGCCACTCGATCGGCGCATACCAGATGCATACGGGTGGCCGGGGCGCATTCGGGCAACCGTCGACGACCGCTGCCCGCGGAAGCCGACCGCGGCCTACTGTTGAGGTGTGCGCCTGCCGTGCCCCGCAGCGGTCGGCGCATCCCCGTGAAAGACCCCGGAGCCCCGACGGGCCCGCCGGGACCGGGGTGAAGGGCTTTCCGACGCGGCGCCGCCCGGGCATCGCCGGGCGGCGGGCCGCGGGGCGTGGGCACCGCCGGCTGTGAGAGGGACGGGAATGGAACCGACCGAAAGCGCCGCCCCCGACTCAGGGCTGCGCCGGCGCCGGGCAGCCGGCGTCTGGTGGGGCAGCCGGTGGGTGGCGTGGACAGCGCCGCCCGAGAGCGCGCAGGCGCGCACCGGGACACCGCACGGCTCCATGGCCTCCTGCGCCTCCGCCGCACCGCCGGCCGGGTCCGCGCCCCGGCTGCCCGGCGGCGGGGCCGAGCACCGGCCGCCCTGGCCGGTACTGCCCATGGTGATCGTCTCGGCCGCCGCACTCGCCCTCGGCGCCGGCTTCTACCGCGCCTTCACCGGCCACCACGCCCTCTTCCCGTCCGGCGCCGCCGGCTGGTCGCTGGCCCTGCTGACCGGCGTCGTCGTCGGCCATCTGGTCATGCTCGGCCGGGCCCGCTGGTGGGGCGGCACCGGATCCGGCGCCGCCCTCACCCTCGCCGTCCTGCTGCTCTACGGCTGGCTGCCCGCCGGACTGGTCAGCGTCACCGTCGTCGTCCTCGTCGGCGTGGCCCGGCGCCACCGCTGGCGACAGGGCGTCCTGCACGGCGCGGTCGACATCCTCGGCATCGGCTGCGCCGCGCTGCTGCTGGCGGCCTGCGGGCGGGTGCCGTCCGTCGAGCGTCCGTGGGCCCCCGACACCTGGACGCCGTACACCGCGCCCCAGGTGGCGCTGGTCGCCGTCGCCTACCTCGCGGTCACCCGCGTCCTGCTGTGGTACCTGAACGCGCCGCGCTCCGGCGGTCTGCCCACCGTCGCCCGCACGGCCCTGGTCCGCCAGGGGCTGGTGGCGGTCGCGCTGCTCGGCATAGCCCCGCTGGTGTGCGTGGTGGCCATGGCGAAGCCGGTCCTGCTGCCGCTGTTCGCCATCCCGCTCATCGCCCTCGACTCCACCCTGTGGATGGCCCGCGCCCGGGCCGAGGAGCAGTTGCGCGACCCGCTGACCGGGCTGCCCAACCGCCAGTGGCTCGGGGAACGCATCTGGACCGCCCTGGACGACGCCGAACGCATCGGCGCCCGGGCCGCGCTGATGCTGATCGACCTGGACCGGTTCCGCTCGGTGAACGACACCCTCGGTCATCTGGCCGGGGACCGGCTGCTCCTGCAGATCGCCGACCGGCTGCGTCTCGCGCTGCCCCGGGGGGCCGAGGTCGCCCGGCTCGGCGGGGACGAGTTCGCCGTCTTACTGCCCGTGGCCGACTCCACGACCTCCGCGACCCGGGTCGCCCGCGGACTCGTCTCCGCCCTCAGCTCCCCCCTCGACCTCGACGGACTCACCCTCGTGCTGGAGGCCAGCGCCGGTGTCGCCGTCTTCCCCGACCACGCCCTCGACGCGGAAGGGCTGCTGCGGCGGGCCGACGTGGCGATGTACCAGGCCAAGCGGGACCGCACGGGCGTCGAGGTCTACGAGTCCAAGCGCGACTCCAACACCCCCGACCGCCTGGGCCTGCTGGGCGATCTGCGGCGCGCGCTCGACGCGCACGAGGTGCAGCTGCACTACCAGCCCAAGGTCCGCTTCGACGGGCAGGTCGCGGGTCTGGAGGCCCTGGTGCGGTGGGTGCACCCGGAGCGGGGAAAGGTTCCGCCGGACGAGTTCATAGCGATCGCGGAGTCCTCCGGGCTGATGCCGCACCTCACCGAGTACGTGCTGGAGACGGCGCTCGGGCAGGTCGCCGAGTGGCGCTCCCAGGGGCTGGACGTGCCGGTCGCGGTCAACGTCTCCCCGCGCGACGTGCACACCCCCGGCTTCGCCGGCTCCGTCGCGGCGCGGCTGGCCCGGCACGGGGTGCCCGCGGGTTCGCTCCAGCTCGAGATCACCGAGCATGTGCTGCTGGAGGATCCGCAGCGCGCCGCCGACACCCTGAACGGGCTGACCGCGCACGGCGTGAAGATGTCGCTGGACGACTTCGGCACCGGGTACTCCTCGCTGGTCCATCTGCGCCGGCTGCCGGTCAGCGAGCTCAAGATCGACCGTTCGTTCGTGGCCCGGCTGGCCGTGGACACGCAGGACGCGGAGATCGTCCGCTGCACGGTCGACCTCGCTCACTCGCTGGGCCTGCTCGTCGTCGCGGAGGGCGTCGAGGACGACGAGACGTGGGAGCGGCTGCGCGACCTCGGCTGCGACGCCGTGCAGGGGTGGCTGGTCGCGGCGGCGATGCCCCCGCAGGAGGCCACGGCCTGGCTCCTGGCCCGAGGCTCCCGGGGCTGGCAGCGGCCACGGGCGGCTCTGCCTGCCGCCGAGTGACGTTCCAGCGGGGTCCCGTCAGTCCGCCCGCGCCGAGAAGTGATCGATCAGCAGGGCCAGCCGCGTCTCGTGGGCGTGCTCGGGCAGACGGCCGCTGCGCATCAGGGTGACCAGCCCGTGCAGACAGGCCCAGTACGTCTCCGCGAGGGCGCCGAGGTCGTCCCCGTCGGCCGCGATCGGCTGCACGGTCTGCAACAGTTCACCGAACGCCTCCTGCAGCGCCGCCGGGGCCTCCGGCGTCGCGAACGGCAGGTCCACGGTGAGCGTGAAGATGGCGTCGTAGAGGGCGGGCCGGCGCCGGGCGAACGCGGTGTACGCCTCGCCCACCGCCGTCAGCGCGGCCCGGGCGCCGTCGGCGGCGGTACGCGCCGCCCGTAGCTCGACGGCCAGGTCCGCGCAGCCCTGGACCGCGACCGCCGCCATGATGGCGTCCTTGCCCTTGAAGTGGCTGTAGAGGACCGGCTGGCTGTACTCGATCTCGGCGGCCAGCCGGCGGGTCGTCACCGCCTCCCAGCCCTCGGCCTCCGCCAGTTCCCGCGCGGCCGTGACGATCAACTGCTCGCGCTCCGCTCGTTCGCGCTCCCGGCGCGTCTGAATCGACATGCTTCCGATTCTAGCAGCGCTAGCCAACCTGTCGACGCTCTGCTAGCTTCACTCTTGTCCCTAGCGCTGCTAGCAACCAGGAGAGAGACATGACCGTCACCGCGTACACCCTCGCCGTCGTGCTCGACCTGTTCTGCCTGTACCTCGGCTACTGCTTCCTGTTCCGGCCCGCGTCCGCCGCCGCCGGCTACGGCGTCCCGGCGGACCCGTCCGGCGACGCCGGCGCCTTCCTCACCGTCAAGGGCCTCAGGGACGGCGCACTCGGCCTCGTCGGCCTGGCGCTGCTGGTCTTCGCGGGAGCGCGCCCCGAGGCCTGGTTCATGCTCTGCGTGGCGGTGGTGCCGCTCGCGGACACGCTGATCGTGCTGCGGCACGGCGGCACGAAGGCCACGGCGTTCGGCATCCACTTCGCCACCGCGGTCGTCGTACTGATCAGCGCCGCCCTGCTGTTCCTGCTCTGAGCGGGGCGCCCGCGCGAAACCGTTTCACGGTCACGGGCCGCCGCACCCTAGGATTGGCCCCACACCACACGCACTCACCCCAGAGGAACGCTGCATGCCTGGCATCACGCGCGAGGAGGTCGCCCACCTCGCCCGGCTGGCGCGTCTGGAGCTGAAGCCCGAAGAGCTCGACCACTTCGCGGGACAGCTGGACGACATCATCGGCGCGGTGGCCCGCGTCAGCGAGGTCGCCGACCAAGACGTACCGCCGACCTCGCACCCGCTCCCGCTGACGAACGTCATGCGCGTGGACGAGGTCCGTCCGTCGCTCACCCCCGAGCAGGCGCTCTCCGGCGCCCCGGCCCAGGAGCAGCAGCGTTTCAAGGTGCCGCAGATCCTGGGGGAGGACTAACAGCCATGACGGACATCATCAAGCTCACGGCCGCCGAGATCGCCGCGAAGATCGCCTCCGGCGAGCTCACGGCCGTGCAGGTCACCGAGGCACACCTGGCCCGGATCGAGGCCGTCGACGAGAAGGTGCACGCCTTCCTGCACGTCGACCGCGAGGGCGCCCTCGCGCAGGCCCGCGCCGTCGACGAGAAGCGGGAGCGCGGCGAGAAGCTCGGCCCGCTGGCCGGCGTCCCCCTCGCGCTCAAGGACATCTTCACCACCGAGGGCATCCCGACGACCGTCGGCTCGAAGATCCTCGAAGGCTGGATCCCGCCGTACGACGCGACGCTCACCCGGCGGCTGAAGGCCGCCGACGTCGTCATCCTCGGCAAGACCAACATGGACGAGTTCGCCATGGGGTCGAGCACGGAGAACAGCGCCTACGGCCCGACCGGCAACCCCTGGGACCTCACCAAGATCCCCGGCGGCTCCGGCGGCGGCTCCTCCGCCGCGCTCGCCTCGTTCGAGGCCCCGCTCGCCATCGGCACCGACACCGGCGGCTCCATCCGCCAGCCCGCCGCCGTCACCGGCACGGTCGGCGTGAAGCCGACGTACGGCGCGGTGTCCCGTTACGGCATGGTCGCCTTCTCCAGCTCCCTCGACCAGGGCGGCCCCTGCGCCCGTACGGTCCTGGACGCGGCCCTGCTGCACGAGGTCATCGCCGGCCACGACCCGCTCGACTCCACCTCCATCGACGCCCCGGTCCCGCCGGTCGTCGAGGCCGCCCGCAACGGCAGCGTCGCCGGCATGCGCGTCGGCGTGGTCAAGCAGTTCCGCGGCGAGGGCTACCAGGCCGGCGTCATCCAGCGCTTCGACGAGTCCGTCGCCCTGCTCAAGGAGCTCGGCGCCGAGATCGTCGAGCTGGACTGCCCGTCCTTCGACCTGGCCCTGTCGGCGTACTACCTGATCGCGCCGTCCGAGTGCTCCTCCAACCTCGCCCGCTTCGACGGCCTGCGCTACGGCCTGCGGACCGGCGACGACGGCAACCACTCGGCCGAGGAGGTCACCTCCCTCACCCGTGAGGCGGGCTTCGGACCCGAGGTCAAGCGCCGCATCATGCTCGGCACGTACGCGCTGAGCTCGGGCTACTACGACGCCTACTACGGCTCCGCGCAGAAGGTCCGCACGCTCATCACCCGCGACTTCGAGAAGGCCTTCGAGCAGGTCGACGTGATCGTCTCCCCGACGACGCCGACCACCGCCTTCGCGATCGGCGAGCGCGCCGACGACCCGATGGCGATGTACCTCGCCGACCTGTGCACCATCCCCACCAACCTGGCGGGCAACGCGGCCATGTCGCTGCCCTGCGGCCTCGCGCCGGAGGACAACCTCCCCGTCGGACTGCAGATCATCGCCCCGGCCCTGAAGGACGACCGGCTGTACAAGGTCGGCGCCGCCGTCGAGGCCGCCTTCGTGGAAAGGTGGGGGCACCCGCTTCTCGAGGAGGCTCCGTCGCTGTGAGCGCACTGACCAAGGCCAAGAGCTTCAACAAGTCCAAGTCCGGCCTGTACCTGTCCATGGCCGGCACCGCGTTCGGCGCGCTCGGCGTCGCCAAGCGGCTCCGGAAGGCCCGCGCCGAGAACGACCTCCTGGTCGTGATCGACGCCACCGTGTCCGCCGCCGCCATCGTCACCGGCCTCGCCGTCCTGTACCGCGAGCTGAAGCGGCTGGGCGACGACGACGTCCTGCTGGGCTGAGAGGGAAAGTTCACCGTGACCACCACGACCGACCTGGTGTCGTACGAGGACGCGCTGGCGTCGTACGACCCCGTCATGGGCCTCGAGGTCCATGTCGAACTCGGCACCCGGACCAAGATGTTCTGCGGCTGCTCGACCTCGCTCGGCGCCGCCCCGAACACCCAGACCTGCCCGGTCTGCCTCGGCCTGCCCGGCGCGCTGCCGGTCGTCAACGCGACCGGCGTCGAGTCCGCGATCAAGATCGGCCTCGCGCTGAACTGCGAGATCGCCGAGTGGTGCCGCTTCGCCCGGAAGAACTACTTCTATCCGGACATGCCGAAGAACTTCCAGACCTCCCAGTACGACGAGCCGATCGCCTTCAACGGCTACCTCGACGTGCAGCTGGAGGACGGCGAGACCTTCCGCGTGGAGATCGAGCGCGCCCACATGGAGGAGGACACCGGCAAGTCGACCCACGTCGGCGGCGCCACCGGCCGCATCCACGGCGCGTCCCACTCCCTGCTGGACTACAACCGCGCCGGCATCCCGCTCATCGAGATCGTCACCAAGCCGATCGTCGGCGCGGGCGAGCGTGCTCCCGAGGTCGCCCGGGCGTACGTGCGTGAGCTGCGCGAGGTCATCCGCGCGCTCGGCGTCTCCGAGGCCCGCATGGAGATGGGCCAGATGCGCTGCGACGTGAACCTGTCGCTGATGCCCAAGGGCAGCGAGAAGTTCGGCACGCGCTCGGAGACGAAGAACGTGAACTCGCTGCGGTCCGTGGAGCGCGCGGCCCGCTTCGAGATCCAGCGGCATGCCGCCGTACTCCAGAGCGGTGGCCTGATCGTCCAGGAGACCCGCCACTTCCACGAGGACACCGGGTCGACGACCTCGGGCCGGGTGAAGGAGGAGGCCGAGGACTACCGGTACTTCCCGGAGCCCGACCTCGTCCCCGTCGCCCCGTCCCGCGAGTGGGTCGAGGAGATCCGCTCCGCGCTGCCCGAGCTGCCGCTGGCCCGCCGCAACCGGCTGCTCGCCGAGTGGGGCATCTCCGCCACCGACATGCAGTCGATCACCAACGCCGGTGCTCTGGACCTGATCGTCGCCACGATCGACGCGGGCGCCGACGCGGCCTCCGCCCGCAAGTGGTGGATGGGCGAACTCGCGCGCAGCGCCAACGAGTCGGGCAAGGCGCTCGACGAGCTGGCGATCACCCCGGCGCAGGTCGCCCGGGTCGCCGAGCTCGTCGCCAAGGGCGACCTGAACGACAAGCTGGCCCGTCAGGTCATCGAGGGCGTCCTCGCGGGCGAGGGCACGCCGGACGAGGTCGTCGACAAGCGCGGCCTGAAGGTCGTCTCCGACGAGGGCGCGCTCACCGCCGCCGTCGAGGAGGCCATCGCCGGCAATCCGGGCATCGCGGACAAGATCCGCGGCGGCAAGGTGGCCGCGGCCGGCGCGCTGGTCGGCGCGGTCATGAAGGCCACCCGGGGCCAGGCCGACGCGGCCCGGGTCAAGGAGCTGATCCTGCAGCAGCTCGGCGTCACCGACGCCTGACCCGGCCCACGGGGTTTCGAAGGGGGACGCACCGACTAGGAGCGTCCCCCTTCGCACGCTCCGGCTTCGGCACCCCGCTGACCTGCCCCGTCGCCGAAGGCGCTACGCTCGCGCGGCATGAGTGCACGACCCGACTCCGGCAGGCAAGGCGACGTCCAGGGCGGTACGGCCGTCGACGAGGACGAGGAGTACGGCGTCGAGGACGCCCGGCGCGCCCGCTGGACGGCGACCGGCACCGGCGCCCTGCTCACCCTGGCCGGCCTCGCGGCGTCGCTCCTGCGGCTGACCGGCCCCGCCCCCGCGCTCGTCCCCGCCGCGTACGCCCTCGGCGCCGTCGTCTGCGCGCTCGCCGCGCTCCTCGGCTCCCGCGGCCGCACCCGACGCGCACTGTGGCTGCTCATCGCCGGAGTGATGATCATGGCCGTCGGCGACCAGTCCGACTGACGCCGCGGCCCGGCCACTGGCCCCGCCCGTGAGAGGCTCACCGAGGTCGGGAACGGTCTCACAGGAGGAGCGGCAGCAGGATGTACGCGATATCGCTGGGCGACGACGGAGCGGAACTGCGCCCACTGGAGCCCTGGCACGCCGAGGAGTTCCTCGCCCACCTGGAACGCGGCCGCGAGTTCATCAACCGGTTCGTGCCCTTCGGGTCGAAGGCCACCGACGTGGACACCGCCCGCGAACTGCTCCAGCGGTACGGCGACATGCGCGCCGCGGACACCGGCTCCCTGCACGGCCTGTGGCTGGACGGCCGGCTCGTCGGCGGCGTGCTGTTCCTGAACTTCGACGCCGAGCAGGGCAACTGCGAGGTCGGCTGCTGGCTGGAGCCCGCGGGCACCGGGCGCGGACTGGTCACCCGCGCCATGCGGGTGCTGATCGACTTCGCCGTCGAGCAGCGCGGCATCCACCGCGTCGAATGGGTCGCCTCCGCGGGGAACGAGCCCAGCCTGAACGTGGCCCGCCGGCTGGGGATGACCCGGGACGGCATACGGCGGGAGGCCTACCCCCATCACGGAGTGCGGCACGACCTCGAGACCTGGTCCGTGCTGGCCCCCGAATGGCGCGCCGCACGCGTGCGCGGCGCTCACAGCGGACGTTAAGAAACCTCTCAGACAGCGTCCGTACGGTGCGGGACATGGCAACCAAGACTGAAGACGAGACCGGCGTCACGACGGGCGCCGAAACCGCCGAGAAGAAGGCCGACGGCCCGGGCCGCGAGACGACGGCCGAGGTCGCCGAGAACACGCCCCACGCGGCGGACGACACCGACGGCGAACCGACCGCACAGGCGGGCGGCGCCCCGGCCGCCGGGCCCTCCGGGGTCGGCCAGGGCGCCGGCGCGGTGGTGTCGGTCGTGCTGGGCCTGGCGTCCCTGAACGGCGGCTGGCTCGGTACCGTCGCCGCCGCCCGCCAGACCCTCATCGGCCAGCTGGAGACCTCCTCGCGCGCCGGCGTGGCCCAGCAGATCCAGGCCGTCTACGGCGACGCCTGGCAGGCCACCGCCCTGTGGGCCGGCGTGTTCGCGCTGGCCGCGCTCGTCACGGGCTTCGTCGTGCTCGCCCGGCCCGCGTTCGGCGCGCCCGGCAGGCCGCAGGCGCCGTGGATCAAGTCGGTCGCCTGGGCGGGCGTCACGGTCGGCGTGATCGGCCTGCTGCTGGCCGTCCTGAAGTACACCGGCATCCTGTTCGGACTGCCGTCCGCGAGCTGAGCGCCGCGCCCGGCTCACCGGACGCACCGAGCGACGACAAGGGGCCTCAGAGCGGCCGTAAGCACCTTACGGCCGCTCTGAGGCCCCTTACGCGCGTCTGAGGCCCCCCGAGCGGCCCGAAGATGCGGAACTCTCCCGATGTGACGGACCCCCCTGGCCCAGGAAGGTGGAGGCATCGCGGCGGACGGCGCCGCGACAGCAGCCCCGACCACCGGCATCCCAGGGGGACATCGTGTTCGAGTACACCCACCAGCAGGTCCGTGCCGCCGAACTGATCCGGCGGGCCGACGACGAGCGGCTCGCCCGCGAGGCCGTCCGCGCCCGCCGCGCCGCCCGCCGCGAGGCCGCCGAACGCGCCCGCGCCGACAACGGCGCGCCCTGCGACGGCCGCCCGCGCCGACTCCGGTCCACCCGGACCGCGTGAGCGCCGGCCGCGCCTCCCGCCCCGCCGCGACGACAAGCACCGCCGTGACGACGACCACTGGGGCGGTTCCACGCCGCTGTGCGATGCTCGCCCCCGTGGATACCAGGTGCGTCAGTCCCGTCTTCGTAGGCCGAGCCGAGGAGTTGGGCGTCCTGAACGACGCCCTCTCCCGCGCCGCCTCGGGAGAACCGCAGGCACTGCTCATCGGCGGCGAGGCCGGGGTGGGCAAGACCCGGCTCGTCGAGGAGTTCGCCCGCACGGCCGCCACGGCCGCCACGGCCGGACGCACCGGCGACCACCGCTCCGCCGCCGTCGTCGCCCTCGGCGGCTGCGTCGAGATCGGCGCCGACGGACTGCCCTTCGCGCCCTTCTCCACCGCCCTGCGCGCCCTGCGCCGCGCGCTGCCCGCGGAACTGGCCGCCGCGGCGGCCGGCCAGGAAGACGAACTGGCCCGCCTGCTGCCCGAGTTGGGTGAGGCGACGGGCGGCCGGCACGACGAGGAGGGCATGGCCCGTCTCTTCGAACTCACCGCCCGCCTCCTGGAACGCGTCGCCGCCGACCGCACCGTCGTCGTCGCCCTGGAAGACCTGCACTGGGCCGACGCCTCCACCCGCCACCTCCTCGCCTACCTCCTGCGCACCCTGCGCACCGGACGCCTCGTCGTCCTCGCCACCTACCGCTCCGACGACATCCACCGCCGCCACCCGCTGCGCCCCCTGCTCGCCGAACTCGACCGGCTGCGCACCGTCCGCCGCATCGAACTCGCCCGCCTCACCCGCGAGGAGGTCGGCCGGCAGGTCGCCGGCATCCTCGCCCAGGAACCCGACCCGGCCCAGGTCGACGACATCTTCGAACGCTCCGACGGCAACGCCTTCTTCGTCGAGGAACTCGCCGTCGCCGCCCACGAGGGCTGCCGCACCGGACTCACCGACTCCCTGCGCGACCTGCTGCTCGTCCGCGTCGAAGCGCTCTCCGAGAGCGCCCAGAGCGTCGCCCGGATCGTGGCCGAGGGCGGCTCCACCGTCGAGCACCGGCTGCTCGCCGCCGTCGCCCGGCTCACCGAGGACGACCTCATCGAGGCGCTGCGGGCCGCCGTCGGCGCCAACCTCCTGCTCGCCACACCCGCCGGGGACGGCTACCGCTTCCGCCACTCCCTCGTCCGCGAGGCCGTCAGCGACGACCTGCTCCCCGGCGAACGCTCCCGCCTCAACCGCCGCTACGCCGAAGCCCTCCAGGCCGACCCCACACTCGTCCCAGCCGACGAGCGCGTCATGCGGCTGGCCAGCTACTGGTACCACGCCCACGACCCGGCCAAGGCCCTGCCCGCCGTCCTCGACGCCTCCGTCGCCGCCCGCTCCCGGCACGCCTACAGCGAGCAACTGCGGCTGCTGGAGCGGGCGATGGAACTGTGGGAGACCGTGCCCGAGGAGGTCCGCGCCCGGCTGCGCCCCGCCGACTACATCGAGGTCCCCCCGTCCCGCGACTGCGGCTCCGCCACCGAGCCGCTGAGCTACCTCGACCTCCTGGCCGAGGCGGCCGTCGCGGGACGCCTCTGCGGGGAACGCGAACGGGCACTGAAGATCACCAAGCGGGCGCTGCGCCTCCTGGAGGACGCCGACGACCCGCTGCGCGCCGCCTGGTTCTGGGTGCAGCGCTCCCGGCTGGTTCGTTTCCTCGGCCGGGGCAGCGGGCGCGAGGAACTGGCCACCGCCCAGGACCTGATACGCGGCCTGCCGCCCAGCGAGGTGCACGCCGAGGTGCTCACCCACATGGCCAACTGGTCGCTGCTGCACGCCCCGGGCCCCGACGCCTACTCGGCGGGCGAGCACGCCGTGGAGTACGCCCGGATGGTCGGCGCCCGCGAGGTCGAGCTCAACGCCCGCCAGATCCTCGGCGTCCTCATGGTCGACGCCGGCCACGTCGAGGCCGGTCTCACCGAGCTGTACGAGGTCAAGGAGCGCGCGCTCGCCGAGGACGTCCCCTCCGTCGCCCTGAACGCCTACGTCAACCTGCCCAACGAACTGGAGGCCGTCGGCCGCTCCCACGAGGCCCTGCCCATCATCGAGGAGGGCGTGGCCTTCGCCCGGGGCCGGCAACTGGCCGAGAGCGAGGCCTGGATCCAGGCCAACCGGGCGGAATCCCTGATCTCCCTGGGGCGTTGGGACGAAGCCGAGCGCGCCTGCGCCGTCGCCGGCCGCATCGGCCTCGGCGTCGCCATGCAGGGCTTCCATGCCGCCCTGTCCGCCGAACTCGCCCTCTGCCGCGGTGACCTCGCCGAGGCAGCACGCCAACTGGAGGCGGCGAGAGGATACTTCGGTGCCCAGGACCACTCACCCCACCACGAGATCCCCCTCGCCCGCCTCGCCGTCTCCCTCGCCGCGGTAGACGGCCGCCATACGGACGCCCGCGACCACCTCACCCGCGTCCTCGACCGGGGCTTCCCGCCCGGCGCCCAGCGCTACGCCTGGCCCCTGCTGATCACCGCCGCCGCCGTCGAGGGCGACGCCCGCACCCGGCCCGCCGCCGAGGAGGGCCGCGCCGCGGTCCTCGACCGCATCCGAGAGGCCGCCAAGCAGCTTCCCGCGATCGTCCCCGTCTGGCAGGCCCACGCACACTGGCTGTCCGTGGAACTCCTGCGCGCCGAGGGCCGCGCCCGCCCCGGGGACTGGTGCGCGACGGTCACGGCGTTCGAGGCCCTGGAGCGCCCCTACGACCTCGCCCGCACCCGGTACCGCCAGGCCGAGGCGCTCCTTGACGCCGGCGGCGACGACGAACGCGAGCGCGCCGGCGAACTGCTCCGCCTCGCCCACGCCGTGGCCGGCCATCTCGGCGCCCGCCCGCTCGCCGACGCGGTCGCCCGGCTCGCCCAGCGCGCCCGCCTCGCAGTGGCCGCGCGAACGGCCGGCGCACCGGACGACCCCGTCCGCGCCCTCGGCCTCACCGACCGCGAACGCGACGTCCTGCGCCTGGTCTCCGCCGGCCGCACCAACCGGCAGATCGCGCAGGAGCTGTTCATCTCACCCAAGACGGCGAGCGTCCACGTCTCCAACATCCTGGCCAAGCTCGGCGTCTCCGGCCGCGGCGAGGCGGCGGCGACAGCGCACCGGCTGGGGCTCTTCCCGGCCGAGACGCCCGCGACGCGCTGAGGCGTACGCTGGCAGGACCCGGCTGTGGAGGCGCTGTGTTCAACATGTTCGAGGAGCTGTTCGCGCCCGGCCGCAAGCACACCCGCGACGAGCAGAACCGCCTGGAGCTGACCCGGGAGGACGTCGGCGACACCGACCCCGGTCACGGCCCGATAGACCTGTCCTCCGGCAAAGTCGTCGTCCGCCCGCCGGCACCGCCGACGGACCGGGGCGAGGAGGAGCCGGAAGCGGGCGCGTGAGCGGCACAGTGCACCTCGGGGCGCTCAGCTCACCCGGAGTTCCAGTATTCGGTCGTCGCCTCCCTTGGGCGCGCCCCGGCCGTCCGTGTTGCTGGTGGTGACCCAGAGCCTGTCGCCGCCCGCCGCGACGACCGTGCGCAGCCGGCCGTACTCGCCCTCCAGGAAGGCCTGGGGGTCCGCCGACGCCTGCGTGCCCTTCAGCGGGACGCGCCACAGCCGCTTCCCGCGCAGGCCCGCCATCCAGATCGAGCCCTTGGCGTAGGCGATGCCGCTGGGGGAGGCCTCGTCGGTGCTCCACTGGGCGAGGGGGTTGCGGTAGGCCGGGTCGTCCGATTTGCCCTCGACCTCGGGCCAGCCGTAGTCACCGCCCGGCGTGATCGCGTTCAGCTCGTCCCACGTCTTCTGGCCGAACTCCGCCGCGAACAGGCGCTGCTCGGAGTCCCAGGCGAGGCCCTGCACATTGCGGTGCCCGTACGAGTACACGGGGGAGTCGGGGAACGGGTTGCCCGGGGCCGGCTCGCCCTCCGGGGTCAGCCGCAGGATCTTGCCGCCCAGGGACTCCTTGTTCTGGGCCAGTCCCACGTCGCCGGTCTCTCCCGTGCCCGCGTAGAGCATCCGGTCGGGGCCGAAGGCGATCCGGCCGCCGTTGTGGATCATGCCCTTGGGTATGCCCCTGAACACCGTGTCGGGTGCGCCCAACTGCTCCCCGGCGGGCCGCCGCGCGTCGTACAGCATGCGTACGACGCGGTTGTCCGAGGCGGAGGTGAAGTAGGCGTAGACCATGTGGTCCGCGGCGTAGTCGGGGGAGAGGGCCAGGCCGAGCAGACCGCCCTCACCGGCCGCCGAGACCCCCGGCACCTCGCCCAGCAGGGTCTTCTTCCCCGTCGCCGCGTCGACCCGGGTGATCGTCCCCTCGTCACGCGAGGCGACCAGCAGACCGCCCTCGGGCAGCGGGGCGAGACCCCAGGGGCTGTTCAGCCCCTCGGCCACCGTGCGCACCACCGTGACGGTGCCCTTCGCGGGCGGGGCCGCCTCGGCGGGGGACTGCGCGGGCGCGGACGCGGCGGACGTGGGCGCGGCGGACGGCTTCGCCGCGCCACCGGCCGGCCCTCCGCCGTCGGAGGAGCAGCCGGCCGCCAACAGAAGCGCACTCGCGGCCGCCACGGCCCTCACTGCTCGACGCTGCACGATCCCGGTCCCTTCGCCACAACGCACACGGCACCTTCCCCTTGTCATACACCGCCCACCCCGTCAGAGTTCCCAATCCCCAACGCAGAACAACCGACCCCGGGCAGGGCAGCGCCACGACGCCGCCGCACCCGAACACAGGCACCGACCAGGCCTGTCACCCCGGGCAGGGCACCCCACCCAAGGGGCGCGGGGAACTGCGCGCCAAGCCACAACGGAGCCGCACCCGAAGACAGGCACCGACCAAGCCATGTCACCCCGGGCAGGGCACCCGACCCCCACCCGCGCCCCCAGCGGAGCGTCACTCCCAAGACACCCGCGCCGCCGGCAACGCCGACACCTCCGCCAGGTCGCGCACGGCCAGCCGCAGCCCGCACGCCGCGGCGTTCTCCGTGACCCAGCGCTCCTGCTTGGTCCCCGGCACCGGGATCACGTTCCGCCCCTGGGCCAGCACCCACGCCAGCGCCACCTGCGCCGCCGTCACCGTGTCGCCGTGCCGCGCGGCCACCCGCCGCAGCCCGGCGACGATCGGCTGGTTCGCGGCCATCATCTCGGCGGTGAACCGGGGGTGCCGGGCCCGCATGTCGTCCGGCTCGAAGCCCTGCCCCGGGGTCAGCGTCCCGGTGAGGAAGCCGTTGCCCAGCGGCATCGCCGCGAGGAAGCCCACCCCGCGCGCCTCGCACCACGGCAGCAGCGCCTCCAGCGCCTCCGGCGACCACACCGAAAGCTCCGCCTCCACCGCGCTCACCGGGAAGACCTGCTGCACCCGCCGCAACTGCCGGATCGTCGCGTCGTAGAGCCGCCCGCCCGACCGCCGGCCGCCCCGCGCGCCCACCGCGCACAACCCCAACGCCCGTACCTTGCCCGCCTGTACGAGCTCCGCCATCGCGCCCCAGGTCTCCTCCACGGGAACCTCGGGGTCGGCCCGGTGCAGCTGGTAGAGGTCGATGACGTCCGTCTGCAGCCGCCGCAGCGAGGCGTCGCAGGCTCTTCTCACGTAGCCGGGACGGCCGTTGGCCACGATGTGCTGCTCGCCGACCAGCAGCCCCACCTTCGTCGACACGAACGCGTCCGCACGCCGCTCCTTCAACACCCGCCCCACCAAAAGCTCGTTGGTGAACGGGCCGTACATGTCGGCCGTGTCCAGAAGGGAGGCGCCCAGATCCAGTGCCCGGTGCAATGCCCTCAGCGACTCGTCGCCCCGCTGCCGCGACCCGCTGTAAGCCCAGCTCATCGGCATGCACCCGAGTCCGACGGCCCCCACCGCGAGCGCCGCCGCGCCGATCGTCCTGCGCTCCACCTGCTCGTGACCCTCCCTGTCCTGGTCCACCAACCTAACCTCTGCACGCGTGCGTGCCTCACATAGCCTCCTGGGCATGACTACGGACACACCCCGCGACGTCTGGCTGCCCATCCCGCCGGACGAGATCGCCGGCCTCCCCGAGGGCCCCCGCTACCTCTTCTGGGACGGCGGCGACACCGGCGACCAGGACTTCCCCGGCGATCCCGCGGACTGCGTCGTGTACGTGGTGCCGTACATGAAGCGTCAGCCGGTCAAGGTGCGCCCGCTGCGCGAGATGCGCCGCCTCCAGGTCGTGCAGACCCTCACCGCGGGCGTCGACGACATCACCGCCCGGCTGTCCGACCTCGTGCCCGGGGTGCGGCTGTGCAACGCGCGCGGGGTGCACGAGGCCAGCACCGCGGAGCTCGCCCTCACCCTGACCCTGGCCTCCCTGCGCGGGATCCCGCAGTTCGTGCGCGCGCAGGAACAGGGCGTGTGGCGCGGCGAGTTCCATCCGGCGCTCGCCGACAAGAGCGTCCTCGTCGTCGGCTACGGGGCCATCGGCGAGGCGATCGAGGACCGGCTCGTGCCCTTCGAGGTGGCGCGGGTGGCGCGCGTCGCGCGCTCCGCGCGCACCACGGAGCGCGGCCCGGTGCACCCCTTCACCGATCTGCCCGCCCTCCTCCCCGAAGCGGACGTCGTGATCCTCTCGACGCCCCTCAACGACAGCACCCGCGGCCTCGTGGACGGCGACTTCCTCGCCCGCATGAAGGACGGCGCCCTCCTCGTCAACGTGGCCCGCGGCGCGGTCGTCGACACCAAGGCCCTGCTCACGGAGGTGGAGAGCGGCCGGCTCACCGCCGCCCTGGACGTCACCGACCCCGAGCCGCTGCCCCCGGGCCACCCGCTGTGGCGGGCGCCGGGCGTTCTGATCAGCCCGCACGTCGGCGGCCCCACGTCCGCGTTCCGGCCGCGCGCCGAACGGCTGCTGGCGGACCAGTTGAGGCGATTCGTGAACCAGGAGCCGCTGCGCAACGTGATCCTGACGACGGGTGCCGCGGACGAGACGTGACGGCCGTGGCACGCGGGCGCTCCGGTTCGGGCACCCTCCGCAGTCCCGCGGACGCGGTACGTGCGCGCGTCGCCGCTGGTCGTCACTGAGCGTAGAGGAACTATGTCCCTGAGTGACGAGACTGGTGTATCGTCCGGACTGGGGCTGCGCCGCGCACCGTTCGGCGCCGGGGACGAACATTCCAGACTGTGAGGGGGGCGACGGGCGATGCACGGCCAATGGACGAACGATCCGACGCGGTGGAGCGGCCGCCGACGGCCCTGCCACGCGGCCACGCGCCGACGACGCGGCGGCCCCGCCGGTCACCGGGCACCGACCGGGAGGCCACGGTGAGTTCGCCGCCGACCTCCACCCCCCTCCTCGACGGAGCGCCGCGCGCGCACCCGGCGCCGGGCGCGTCGCCGTCCGAGCCGCCGTCCTGCGGCCATGGACCGGGAGCGGTCCGCCAACTGGTGCTGGCCCTGGTGTGCGCGGGCTACGCCGTCGGCTCCGCGTGCGGCTGGGGATCCGACCGGACCGCCCTGGTCATGGGCGACTTCGGCCTCGCCGCCGCGGCGGGGACGGCGGCGGTGTCCTGCTTCCTCTACGCGCGCAACCGCCGCATCCGCTTTCGGCCCGCCTGGCTGCTGTTCGGGCTCTCCTCGACGATGGCCGCCCTCGGCAACCTGGTCTGGGGCTGGTACGAGGTCGTGCTGAACCGGCCCGTGCCCAGCCCCAGCTACGCCGATTTCTTCTTCCTGTGCTTCGCGCCGCCCGCGATCGTGGGACTGCTGGTGCTGGCCGCCCGCCCCGTCACCAAGGCCGGCTGGGTCTGCCTCGCGCTCGACGCCTGGCTGATCGCCGGCTCACTGCTCACGCTCTCCTGGAGCCTCGCGCTCGCCCAGGCGGCGCAGCTCGACGGCCCCAGCGTGGCCCACGCCGCGCTGTCCCTCGCCTACCCGCTGCTCGACATCGCCCTCGTCAGCATGGTGCTGGTGCTCCACTTCCGGCGCTCGCCGGTCAACCGCACGGCGGTCAACACCGCCGTCGGCGCCCTCGCGCTGACCGTCATGTGCGACGCCCTGTTCACCTCACCGCTCCTGCACCACTCCTACCGCTCGGGCCAACTCCTCGACGCGGGCTGGTTCGCGGGCTCGCTGCTGCTCGCCTACGCCCCCTGGGCCGCGGACCGGCAGCACCGGCGCGGCGGGGACGGGCACACACGTGTGGTGCACGAGCACCTGCCCGGCCGGCGCACCGTCGTCGCCGCGCCTCCGCAGCGCGACCCCCGGCCGCAGCCGCCCGGCGAGCACGCCCGGTACCCGGCCACCCGCCCCATCACCGGCTCCCTCGCCGCCCTCACGCCCTACCTCGCGGCCGCCGTGTGCACCCTGGGCATCCTCTACAACGTCCTCAACGGCCGCAGCGTCGACCGCGTGGTCCTCCTGACCGGCGGCGCCGTCGTGCTGGCCCTCGTGGTGCGCCAGGGCATCATGCTGCTCGACAACATCACCCTCACCCAGGAACTGGCCCAGAAGGAGAACTACTTCCGCTCCCTGGTGCAGGGCTCCAGCGACGTCATCATGATCGCCGCGCCCAGCGGCATCCTGCGCTACGTCTCCCCGGCCGCCGCCGGCGTCTACGGACGGTCCGCGGAGGACCTGGTGGGCACCGAACTGGCCCAGCTCATCCACCCGGAGGACCTGGGCTGCGTGGTGCACGAGGTGCGCCGCTTCCTCGCCGCCAGCCCCAAGGACGAACCCACCACCCGTATCGAGTGCCGCTTCCGCTCCGGCGACGGAGGCTGGCTCAACGTCGAGTCGACCGTCAACCGCCACCAGGGCGGCCTGATCTTCAACAGCAGGGACGTCACCGAACGCGTGCGTCTGCAGGCGCAGCTCCAGCACAACGCCGAGCACGACCCGCTCACCGACCTGCCCAACCGGGCGCTGTTCACCCGGCGCGTGCGGCAGGCGCTCTCCGGCCGCCGCAGCTCCGACCGGGGCACCGCCCTGCGCAACACCGCCGTCCTCTTCATCGACCTCGACGGCTTCAAGGCCGTCAACGACACCATCGGCCACCAGGCCGGGGACGAACTGCTCGTCCAGGCCGCCCGCAGGCTCCAGGACTCCGTCCGCCAGGGCGACACCGCCTCCCGGCTCGGCGGCGACGAGTTCGCGGCGCTCATCGTCGGGGACGGCACCCGCGACCGCTCCGCGCGCGAGCGGCACATCGTGGACCTCGCCGACCGGCTGAGGGTCACGCTGTCCCAGCCCTACCTCATCGACGGCAGCGAGGTCAGGGTGGCCGCCTCCATCGGCGTCGCCTTCGCCGAGACCGGGCTCGGCGCCGGCGAACTGCTGCGCAACGCCGACCTCGCGATGTACCGGGCCAAGGCGGGCGGCAAGGGCCGGGTCGAGCTGTACAAGCCGCAGATGCAGCAGGACGTCGTCCGCAAGGCCGAGCTGGCCACGCGGCTGAGAGCCGCCCTGCACGACGGCGAGTTCGCCCTGCTGCACCAGCCGGTGGTGCGGCTGGAGGACGGCCGGATCGCGTCGGTCGCAGCCCAGGCGCGCTGGCGGTCCTCCCAGGGCGTGCTGTTCACACCGGCGGAGTTCCTGCGGGTCTCGCAGGACGCCGACGACAGCGACAAGACCGCCGAACTGGGCCGCTGGACGCTGGAGGAGGCCGTCGCCCAGGCCGCCGACCGGGCCGCAGGCGGGCTGAACCAGCCGGTGGTCGTGCGGGTGGGCGCCCGTCGCCTGCTGGACCGGTCGATGCCCTTGGGCTCCGTCGAGGCCCTGCTGACCCGGCACGGACTGCCGCCCGCGTCACTGGTGATAGAGCTGTCCGACATCGACTCCCGGGTGCCGCTGGACGACCTGGAGCGCCGGCTGGGCGCCCTGCGCCGGCTCGGCGTGCGGATCGCGCTGGACGGCTTCGGCGGCTGCGTGGCCATAACGGCCCTGCGCCGGCTGCCCGTCGACGTGCTCAAGCTCGACCGCGGGCTTGTGGAGGGCGTCGTCGAGTCCGCGCGGCTGCACAAGATCACCAGCGGGCTGCTGCGGATCGCGGGCGACCTCGGACTCCAGTCCGTGGCCGAGGGAGTGGACCTGCCCGAACAGGTCGTCGCCCTGCGCGCGATGGGCTGTACGCACGGGCAGGGGATGGCGTTCTCCGGGCCGCTCGACGAGTACCGGCTGCGCCGTGCCCTCGCCCGCGGCGACTACCCGGTGCCGCACGGACCCGTCGAACCCGCGTTCGCGGGCGGCGGGACGGCGACGTACACCAGCGGCATCACCGCCGTCCTGGGCGGGACGCCCCTACGCTCACATAATGAGACCCATGTCCCACCCACTTGACAGTCGGTGCGCGCCGGGGGGAGGGTCAGTGCCATGCGCACCCGAATTCTCGTACTTGGAAAGCGCGTCGGCTGAAGCTGGTGACGCTCCGGACGGACCCGGAACTCCCAGCGACCCCACCCGGCGCGCTCCCCTCGCTTGCCCTTTGGCACGAGGGGTTTTTTGTTGCACAGGCAGCATTCGCACACCGTACAAACAACGCAAAAACCCTCAGCATCGAGAAGAGAATGCCGATGACCGAGCAGGCCACCGGGGCCAGTCACCCGCAGCCCCGGCCCCGATCCGGAGGACACTCCGCTTCCGTCGAGAGCGTGACGGGCGCGCAGTCCCTCATCCGCTCCCTCGAGGAGGTCGGCGCCGACACGGTATTCGGCATTCCCGGCGGTGCGATCCTCCCCGCCTACGACCCGCTGATGGACTCGACCCGGGTGCGCCACGTCCTGGTCCGTCACGAGCAGGGCGCCGGCCACGCGGCCACCGGCTACGCGCAGGCCACCGGCAAGGTCGGCGTCTGCATGGCCACCTCCGGCCCCGGCGCCACCAACCTGGTCACCCCCATCGCCGACGCGCACATGGACTCCGTGCCGCTGGTCGCGATCACCGGCCAGGTCGCCTCCAAGGCGATCGGCACCGACGCCTTCCAGGAGGCGGACATCGTCGGCATCACCATGCCGATCACCAAGCACAACTTCCTGGTCACCAAGGCCGAGGACATCCCGCGGGTCATCGCGCAGGCCTTCCACATCGCCTCCACCGGCCGCCCGGGCCCCGTCCTGGTCGACATCGCCAAGGACGCCCTCCAGGCGCGGACGACCTTCTCCTGGCCGCCCACCATGGACCTGCCCGGCTACCGGCCCGTGACCAAGCCGCACGCCAAGCAGATCCGCGAGGCCGCCAAGCTGATCACCGCCGCCAAGCGGCCGATCCTCTACGTCGGCGGCGGTGTCCTCAAGTCCGGCGCGACCGCCGAGCTGAAGGTCCTCGCCGAGCTGACCGGCGCGCCCGTCACCACCACGCTGATGGCGCTGGGCGCGTTCCCCGACAGCCACCCGCTGCACCTGGGCATGCCCGGCATGCACGGCTCGGTGGCCGCCGTCACCGGTCTGCAGAAGGCCGACCTGATCATCGCCCTCGGCGCCCGGTTCGACGACCGCGTCACCGGCAAGCTCGACAGCTTCGCCCCGTTCGCCAAGATCGTCCACGCGGACATCGACCCGGCGGAGATCGGCAAGAACCGCGAAGCCGACGTGCCGATCGTCGGGGACGCGCGCGAGGTCATCGCGGACCTGATCCAGGCGGTGCAGAAGGAGCACAGCGAGGGCCAGCAGGGCGACTACAGCGCCTGGTGGAAGGACCTGTCCCGCTGGCGCGAGACCTACCCCCTCGGCTACGACCAGCCCGCCGACGGCTCGCTGTCCCCGCAGCAGGTCATCGAGCGCATCGGTCAACTCGCCCCGGAGGGCACGATCTTCGCGGCCGGCGTCGGCCAGCACCAGATGTGGGCCGCCCACTTCATCCAGTACGACAAGCCGGCCACCTGGCTGAACTCCGGCGGCGCCGGGACGATGGGCTACGCGGTCCCGGCCGCGATGGGCGCCAAGGCGGGCGCCCCGTCGAAGACCGTCTGGGCGATCGACGGCGACGGCTGCTTCCAGATGACCAACCAGGAACTCACCACCTGCGCCCTGAACGGCATCCCGATCAAGGTCGCGGTCATCAACAACGGCGCGCTCGGCATGGTCCGCCAGTGGCAGACCCTGTTCTACAACCAGCGCTACTCCAACACGGTGCTGCACTCCGGCCCGGGCGACGTCAACCCGGACGCCCGGGGCACGCGCGTCCCCGACTTCGTGAAGCTGTCGGAGGCGATGGGCTGCTACGCCATCCGCTGCGAGTCCCCGGACGACCTCGACAAGGTCATCGAGGAGGCGAACTCGGTCAACGACCGCCCGGTCGTCGTCGACTTCATCGTCCACGAGGACGCGATGGTGTGGCCGATGGTCGCCGCAGGCACCTCCAACGACGAGATCATGGCCGCCCGGGACGTCCGCCCCGACTTCGGCGACAACGAAGACGACTGAGCGAGGAAGACCCAAGAGACATGTCCAAGCACACGCTCTCCGTCCTGGTGGAGAACACCCCGGGCATCCTCGCCCGGATCGCCGCCCTGTTCTCCCGCCGCGGCTTCAACATCGACTCGCTCGCGGTCGGCGTCACCGAGCACCCCGACATCTCCCGCATCACCATCGTGGTGAGCGTCGACGACCTGCCGCTGGAGCAGGTGACCAAGCAGCTCAACAAGCTCGTCAACGTGCTGAAGATCGTCGAGCTGGACCCCTCGCAGGCGGTTCAGCGCGAACTCGTCCTGGTGAAGGTGCGCGCCGACAACGAGACGCGCTCCCAGATCGTCGAGATCGTCCAGCTGTTCCGCGCCAAGACCGTGGACGTCTCCCCGGAGGCCGTGACCATCGAGGCCACCGGCAGCAGCGACAAGCTGTCCGCCATGCT
Source organism: Streptomyces sp. NPDC002566 (assembly GCF_042889585.1). NCBI lineage: Bacteria > Bacillati > Actinomycetota > Actinomycetes > Kitasatosporales > Streptomycetaceae > Streptomyces > Streptomyces sp. NPDC002566. The sequence continues at coordinate 77,933 of NZ_JBIARD010000009.1, forward strand.
CAAGATGCTGGAACCGTACGGCATCAAGGAACTGGTCCAGTCCGGCACGATCGCGATCGGCCGTGGCGCCCGTTCGATCACCGACCGGTCGCTGCGCGCACTCGACCGGTCGGCCTGACGACCGATACGGGCGGTCGGGTGACACCGGCCGCCCGTATACCGAGACCCCGAGACTTCCCTTCCGCCCGCCGTCATACGGTGGGACGCAACATCTGCATTCAAGGAGAGAACCCAAGTGGCCGAGCTGTTCTACGACGCTGACGCCGACCTGTCCATCATCCAGGGCCGCAAGGTCGCGGTCATCGGCTACGGCAGCCAGGGCCACGCCCACGCCCTGTCGCTTCGTGACTCGGGTGTCGACGTGCGGGTCGGTCTGCACGAGGGCTCCAAGTCCAAGGCGAAGGCCGAGGAGCAGGGCCTGCGCGTGGTGACCCCCGCCGAGGCCGCCGCCGAGGCCGACGTCATCATGATCCTCATCCCGGACCCGATCCAGGCCCAGGTCTACGAGGCGTCCATCGCCCCGAACCTGAAGGACGGCGACGCGCTCTTCTTCGCCCACGGCTTCAACGTCCGCTTCGGCTTCATCAAGCCCCCGGCCGGCGTGGACGTCGCCCTGGTCGCCCCCAAGGGCCCGGGCCACCTCGTCCGCCGCCAGTACGAGGAGGGCCGCGGCGTCCCCGCGATCGCCGCCGTCGAGCAGGACGCCACGGGCAACGCCTTCGACCTGGCCCTGTCGTATGCCAAGGCGATCGGCGGCACCCGCGCCGGCGTCATCAAGACGACCTTCACCGAGGAGACCGAGACCGACCTGTTCGGTGAGCAGGCCGTGCTCTGCGGCGGCACCTCGGCCCTGGTCAAGGCGGGCTTCGAGACCCTGGTCGAGGCCGGCTACCAGCCGGAGATCGCCTACTTCGAGTGCCTGCACGAGCTGAAGCTGATCGTGGACCTCATGTACGAGGGCGGCCTGGAGAAGATGCGCTGGAGCGTCTCCGAGACCGCCGAGTGGGGCGACTACGTCACCGGCCCGCGCATCATCACCGACGCCACCAAGGCCGAGATGAAGAAGGTCCTCGCCGAGATCCAGGACGGCACGTTCGCCCAGAACTGGATGGACGAGTACCACGGCGGCCTGAAGAAGTACGACGAGTACAAGACCCAGGACTCCGAGCACCTGCTGGAGACCACCGGCAAGCAGCTGCGCAAGCTGATGAGCTGGGTCGACGAGGAGGCGTAAGCCTCAGCGCCGGGGCCGGAGCCGATCGCTCCGGCCCTTTCGGCGAACCCCGGGTAACGTCGTACGAGACGGTGTTGTCCACCCCGTCCATCCACGGACGGGTGATCCTTCCGCAGAGGCGCAAGACGACCTTTGCCGCAGCACTAGACTGCTGCACTAATACGCGTCAGGCCCACAGCGTCGTGCGTCTTCCGCGGCTAGCCACCCTCCACCGCCTGCGGCCGTCGGGACGGCCGTCCGCACGCATTGGACTTGTGAGGACTCACGTGAGCTCGAAACCCGTCGTACTCATCGCTGAAGAGCTGTCGCCCGCCACCGTCGACGCACTCGGGCCGGACTTCGAGATCCGGCACTGCAACGGAGCGGACCGGGCCGAGCTGCTCCCGGCCATCGCCGACGTCGACGCCATCCTGATCCGCTCGGCGACCAAGGTCGACGCCGAGGCGATCGCCGCCGCGCGCAAGCTGAAGGTCGTGGCCCGCGCCGGCGTCGGCCTGGACAACGTCGACGTCTCCGCCGCCACCAAGGCCGGCGTGATGGTCGTCAACGCCCCCACCTCCAACATCGTGACCGCCGCCGAGCTGGCCTGCGGTCTGATCCTCGCCACCGCCCGCAACATCCCGCAGGCCAACGCCGCGCTGAAGAACGCCGAGTGGAAGCGCAGCAAGTACACGGGCGTCGAGCTCGCCGAGAAGACCCTCGGCGTCGTAGGCCTCGGCCGCATCGGCGCGCTCGTCGCCCAGCGGATGTCCGCGTTCGGCATGAAGGTCGTCGCCTACGACCCCTACGTGCAGCCCGCGCGGGCCGCGCAGATGGGCGTCAAGGTGCTGACGCTGGACGAGCTGCTCGAGGTCTCCGACTTCATCACCGTCCACCTACCCAAGACGCCCGAGACGGTCGGTCTCATCGGCGACGAGGCGCTGCGCAAGGTCAAGCCGGGCGTGCGCGTCGTCAACGCCGCGCGCGGCGGGATCGTCGACGAGGAGGCGCTGTACTCGGCGCTCAAGGAGGGCCGGGTCGCCGGCGCCGGCCTCGACGTGTACGCCAAGGAGCCCTGCACCGACTCGCCGCTGTTCGAGTTCGACCAGGTCGTCGCCACCCCGCACCTGGGCGCCTCCACCGACGAGGCCCAGGAGAAGGCCGGCATCGCCGTTGCCAAGTCCGTGCGCCTCGCCCTCGCCGGCGAGCTCGTGCCGGACGCGGTGAACGTCCAGGGCGGCGTCATCGCCGAGGACGTCAAGCCCGGCCTGCCGCTCGCCGAGCGCCTCGGCCGTATCTTCACCGCGCTCGCCGGCGAGGTCGCGGTGCGCCTCGACGTCGAGGTGTACGGCGAGATCACCCAGCACGACGTGAAGGTGCTGGAGCTGTCCGCCCTCAAGGGCGTCTTCGAGGACGTCGTCGACGAGACGGTGTCGTACGTCAACGCCCCGCTGTTCGCCCAGGAGCGCGGCGTCGAGGTGCGGCTGACGACCAGCTCGGAGTCGGCCGACCACCGCAACGTCGTCACCGTGCGCGGCACGCTCGGCAACGGCGAGGAGGTGTCGGTCTCCGGCACGCTGGCCGGCCCCAAGCACCTCCAGAAGATCGTCGCCGTCGGCGACTTCGACGTGGACCTCGCGCTCGCCGACCACATGGTCGTCCTGCGCTACGAGGACCGTCCCGGTGTCGTCGGCACCGTCGGCCGCATCCTCGGCGAGGCGGGCATCAACATCGCCGGCATGCAGGTCGCCCGTGCCGCGGTCGGCGGCGAGGCGCTGGCCGTCCTGACCGTGGATGACACGGTCACCGCGGCCGTGCTGGCCGAGGTGGCGGAGGAGATCGGGGCGACGTCCGCGCGTTCCGTGAACCTCGTCTGACGCGACCCACGCGCGAGCGCCGGGCGGGCTGACCGACGTCAGCCCGCCCGGCGCTCGTCCGTTTCCCCGTCACTTCACGCGGATGCTCCGCAGCGTCATGGCGGCCGCGACCGCCGACCCCGCCAGCAGCACCGCCGCCGCGACCGCCGCACCCTGCATGCCGCTGGTGAACGCCTCCCGCGCGGCCGTCGCCAGGGCGTCTCCCGCGCGCCCCGGAAGCTGATCGGCGATCGCGAGCGCCCCGCCCAGGGTCTCCCGTGCCGCGTCCGGCGCCGAGGCCGGGACGTCGTGGCGGTAGACGGCCGTGCCTATGGAGCCGAGGACGGCCATCCCGAGGGCGCCGCCGAACTCGCCGCCCGTCTCCAGCAGGGAGGAGGCCGAGCCGGCGCGCTCGGCCGGGGCGGCCCCCAGCGCCAGGTCGGTCATCTGGGAGACGACCACGACCATCCCGGAGGCGAGGACCCCGCAGGCGACCAGCACGAGCCACAACGAGGCGGTGCCGGCGGGAAGCAGCAGGGCGTAGCCGGCCGCGGCGATCACGAAGCCCGCCGTGACTACGTAGGCCCGGTTGACCCCCTTCTGGACCAGGGCGGTGGCCAGCGGGGCCGTCATGCCGATCGGCACCGAGGGAAGCAGCGCCCACAGGGCCGCCTCCAGGGCACTCTTGCCGAGGACCGACTGCAGGTACTGCGTGGTGAAGTACGCCGATCCCATCATGCCGAACGAGGCGACCAGGTTGAGGACGACTGCGGGCGCGAAACCGTGGCCGCGGAACAGCGCGGGGGAGATCATCGGTGACTCCGCCGTGCGCTGCCGGTGGACGAAGAGGGCCGCGAAGAGCAGGCCGACGGTGATCGAGACGATGTACTCGGCGTGCACGCCCTCGACGGCGATCTCCTTCAGGCCGTAGATCACGGGCAGCACGGCGGCCATCGACAGCGGGACGCTCGGCAGGTCGAAGCGGCCGGGGGAGGGGTCGCGCGACTCCGGCAGCAGCACCGGGCCGAGGACCAGCAGCAGGACCATCGCGGGCAGGTTGACCAGGAAGACCGAGCCCCACCAGAAGTACTCGACCAGCACCCCGCTCATCACCGAGCCGAGCGCGACGCCCGCCGTCATCACGCCCGACCACAGGCCGATCGCCTTCGCGCGCTGGCCGGGGTCGGTGAACATCGTGCGCAGCAGGGCCATCGTCGACGGCATCAGCGTGGCGCCGCCGATGCCGAGGACCGCGCGGGCGGCGATGAGGGTCTCGGCGCTTCCCGCGTACGCCGCCACCAGGGAGGCGGCGCCGAAGGCGGCCGCGCCGACCAGCAGCAGCCGGCGGCGGCCGAAGCGGTCGCCCAGCGAGCCCATCGTCATCAGCAGGCCGGCCAGGACGAACCCGTAGATGTCGAAGATCCACAGTTGCTGGGCGCCGCTCGGCTCCAGGTCGGCGCTGATGGCCGGGACGGCGAAGTAGAGGACGGAGACGTCCATCGAGACCAGGAGCAGCGGAAGCATCAGGACGCCGAGGGCGGTCCATTCGCGGCGCCCCGCACGGGGACCCGCAGAGGTGTGCGTCGAGTTCGTCATGCCGAGGACTGTACGGCCGTATTAAACGTCTGTCTAGAACGCGCGTATAAAACAGTCGTGTAAAACTGCCGTGTAAAACCCTCGTCTAGGACGGATGTATGGATCGGGAGGTAGGCTGGTCCGCATGGGACACCGTGAGGATCTGCTCGAGGGCGCCAAGCGCTGCCTGGTGCGCAAGGGCTTCGCTCAGACGACGGCGCGCGACATCGTCAAGGAGTCGGGGACCAACCTGGCCTCGATCGGCTACCACTACGGCTCGAAGGACGCGCTGCTCGCGCAGGCCTACGTGGCGCTGGTGGAGGACATGGGCCCGGCCTTCGAGGGCGGCGGCGAGGGAAGCCTTCCCGGCGAGCCGGGCTCGCTGGAGCGTTTCCAGGCGCTCTGGTCCAACATCATCGGCACCATGCGGGAGCCCGGCTCGATCTGGCGGCTGGGCATGGAGGCCCTGGTCATGGGCGACCGGATGCCCGAGGTGCGCGACCATCTGGCGCGGGCCCAGCGGGAGGCGGGACGCGGTCTCGTGCCCCTGCTCATGGGCGGACGCGAGGAGGACGTCTCCGACGAGACCGCGGACACCCTCGGCGCCTTCTGCGTCACCCTGATGACGGGCCTCATCGCCCAGTGGAACTTCGACCCGGCGACCGCCCCCGACGCCGACCGGCTCACCGAGGGGATGCGCCAGGTGATCGCGGGGATGCGGCCCGCCGAGCACACCACCGCTTCCTGAGGCGCGGCCTCACAGCCGGCGCGCCTTGAGCGCCATGTGCAGCAGCAGGCGGTCCTCGCCGTCGTCGAGGTCGAGGCCGGTCAGCTGCTCGACCCGGGACAGCCGGTAGTACAGCGTCTGGCGGTGGACGCCCAGCTCCGCCGCCGTGCGGCCGGCCTGGCCCGCGCAGTCCAGATACGTCTCGGCGGTGTGGGCCAGCTCCCGGTGCGCGGGGGCCAGCAAGGCGTGGACGGCTTGGTCGTGGACGGCCTCCGGGGGCAGCGCGGTCAGCAGCCGGTACGGCCCGATGTCCGCCCACCGGGCGACCGGCCCCAGCCGCGGCTCGGCGAGCACCGCCCGCGCCGACGCCGAAGCCTCCCGCCACGCCGTGCCCAACTCCGCGAGACCCGCCCGCCCCTCGGCCACCCCGGCGGCCGCGCGCGCCCCGGCGCCCTTCGCCGGGTCCGCCCCCGCGTCCCCGCCCGTCACCCGCTCCAGCAACCGCCCCGCCACCACGGTCGCCGGCGTCGACGCGGACGCCGAGCGGAGGCGGACCAGCACCGCGAGGCACTGCTCCGCCGCGCCCCACGGGACCGTGCACAGGGCCTCCGCGCCGGCGAGCGTGCGCAGGGAGGGGGCCTCGGCGGGATCGGCGGACGGCCAGGGGGCCACGCACACCACCGTGTGGGGGGCGTCCGCGCGCGAGCCCAGGGCGGTGCGCAGCTCGGCCACCGCCATGTCCCGCTGCCAGCCCCGCCCGGCGGTCAGCACCGCCCGCAGCTCCCGGGTGAGGCCCGCGCCGTGCCGGGCCTCGTCGGCGAGCAGCGCGCCGATCCGGGCGGTCACCCGCATCGCGGCGGCCAGCTGCTCGTCCGAGGGGCCGGGGTCGCCCTCCAGCAGCCAGACGTAACCGAGGACGACGCCCCGATGCCGCACCGGGAGGCACACACGGCCCCGGTGGACGCCGGCCTCGGGGGTCGGCGGGATACGGACCGGGCCGGTCGCCCGGGTGATGCCGAACCCCTCGAACCACGCCCGGACCGCGGCCGTGGAGCGCCGGGTCAGGATCGAGCGGGTGCGTACCGGGTCCAGGGCGGCGGCGTCGAGCTCGTCGTCGCTGTCGTACGCGCCGAAGGCGATCAGCTCGAAGTCGCGGTTCTCCAGCGTCGCCGGCGCGCCCAGCAGCTCCGACAGCTCGTCGACCAGCTCCTGGTAGTCGCCCCTGAAGTCCCGGAAGTCGCCGCTCACCACGCCATTCTCCCGCATCGCGCGCGACCCTTCATACATCTGTCTGAGATCCGCGGCACGGATGCGTGACAGCTGTCGATGGCAGACGATCGGAGGGATCCTTAGGTTTCACGGTGGTTCTCCGTGCCGTCCCGGATCGTCGGGAACGGCCTCGTGTGGGTTGGTATGTGGAGGTGCCCCGTGCTGGGTCCCGTGATTCTCGCCGCGTCGCGCAGCGACCGGATGCGTCGCCTGATCTCGGCGGCCCCGGTGACCAAGCAGGTCGTCGACCGCTTCATCCCGGGCGAGACCGTCGAAGACGTGCTCCCCATCATCGAGGAGCTCACCGCCCGCGGCCTGGAGCTGACGATGGACGTCGTCGGCGAGGACATCACCACGCCCGAGCAGGCCGCCGCGGCCCGTGACGCCTACCTGGAGCTGATCGGCCGGCTGGCCGGGCTGGAGCTCGGCGAGCGCGTCGAGATGTCCGTGAAGCTGTCGATGTTCGGCCAGGCGCTCCCCGGCGGCCACGAGCTGGCGCTCGCCAACGTCCGCCCGGTCGTCGAGGCCGCCGCCGCCATCGGCACCACCGTCACCCTCGACGCCGAGGACCACACCACCCTCGACTCGATGTTCGCCATCCACGAGGAGCTGCGGAAGGACTTCCCGCAGACCGGCTGCGTCATCCAGGCCTACCTCTTCCGCACCGAGGCCGACGCCCGCCGCCTCGCCGGCAGCGGCAGCCGCGTCCGCCTGGTGAAGGGCGCGTACAAGGAGCCCGCAGAGGTCGCCCACCAGGACAAGCACGAGATCGACAAGGCGTACGTCCGCGTGCTGCGGACGCTGATGGAGGGCGAGGGGTACCCGATGATCGGGTCGCACGACCCGCGCCTGATCTCCATCGCCCAGGAACTGGCCCGGCGCGCCGGCCGCAAGCTCGACGAGTACGAGTTCCAGATGCTGTACGGCATCCGCGGCGAGGAACACCTCCGGCTCGCCGCCGAGGGCCACCGCATGCGCGTCTACACCGCCTACGGCACCGACTGGTACGGCTACTTCATGAGGCGCCTCGCGGAGAAGCCGGCGAACCTGCGCTTCTTCGCGCGGAGCATGGTCACCAAGGGCTGAGCCCGCATCACCCCGCCGGCGACACCCCGCCGCCCGCACCACCCCGCTCGTAACACCGCTCAGTAAGGAGTAGAGGAACCCATGGACGCTGTGACCCAGGTCCCCACCCCCGTCAACGAGCCGGTGCACGGCTACGCCCCCGGCTCGCCCGAGCGGGCCCGGCTGGAGGTCAAGCTCAAGGAGCTGGCCGAGAACCCGGTCGACCTGCCGTGCACCATCGGCGGCGAGAAGCGGATGGGCGGCGGCGACGCCTTCCAGGTGGTGCAGCCGCACAACCACAAGGCCGTCCTCGGCACCTACCGCAACGCGACCAGGCAGGACGCGCAGGACGCCGTCGACGCGGCCCTCGCCGCCGCGCCCGCCTGGCGCGCCATGTCCTTCGACGACCGCGCCGCGATCATCCTGCGCGCCGCCGAACTGCTGGCCGGCCCCTGGCGCGAGACCCTGGCCGCCTCCACCATGCTCGGCCAGTCCAAGACCGCCCAGCAGGCCGAGATCGACACCCCCTGCGAGCTCGTCGACTTCTGGCGCTTCAACGTCCACTACGCCCGCCAGATCCTGGCCGAGCAGCCCCCGGCCAACTCCCCGGGCGTGTGGAACCGGCTGGACCACCGCCCGCTGGAGGGCTTCGTCTACGCGATCACGCCGTTCAACTTCACGGCCATCGCGGGCAACCTGCCCACCGCCCCGGCGCTGATGGGCAACGTCGTCGTGTGGAAGCCGTCCCCGACGCAGACCCACGCCGCCGTGCTGCTGATGCGGCTGCTGGAGGAGGCGGGACTGCCCAAGGGCGTCATCAACCTCGTCACCGGCGACGGCATCGAGGTCTCCGAGGTCGCCCTCAACCACCGCGACCTCGCCGGCATCCACTTCACCGGCTCGACCAAGACCTTCCAGTACCTGTGGAAGACGGTCGGCGCCAACATCGAGAAGTACCGCTCCTACCCGCGGCTGGTCGGCGAGACCGGCGGCAAGGACTTCGTCGTCGCCCACCCGAGCGCCGACCGCGCCGTCCTCAAGACCGCGCTGACCCGCGGCGCGTTCGAGTACCAGGGTCAGAAGTGCTCGGCCACCTCCCGCGCCTACATCCCCGCGTCCATCTGGAACGACGGCTTCCGTGAGGAGTTCGCCGCCGAGGTCGACGGCATCGCCATGGGCGACGTCACCGACCTCTCGCACTTCATCGGCGCCGTCATCGACGAGCGCGCCTTCGCCAAGAACAAGGCCGCCATCGACCGCGCCCAGGACGACCCGTCCTGCACGATCGTCGCCGGCGGCAGCTACGACGACTCGGTCGGCTGGTTCGTCCGCCCGACCGTCATCGAGTGCACCGACCCGGACAACGAGGTCTTCACCACCGAGTACTTCGGCCCGATCCTCGCCGTGCACGTGTACGAGGACGACCGCTACGACGAGATGCTGACCCAGATGGAGTCGGCCTCCGACTACGCCCTGACCGGCTCGGTCATCTCCGGCGACCGCGCGGCCGCCGCGTACACGATGGAGAAGCTGCGCTACGCGGCCGGCAACTTCTACATCAACGACAAGTCCACCGGCGCCGTCGTCGGCCAGCAGCCCTTCGGCGGCGGCCGCGCCTCCGGCACCAACGACAAGGCCGGCGCCCCGCAGAACCTGACGCGCTGGACCCTGACCCGCGCCATCAAGGAGACGCTGGTCGCGCCGACCGACTACACCTACCCGCACATGGGCTGACGCCCCGTCGAGAGGGCCGGTCCGGGGTCATCAACCCCCGGGCCGGCCCTTCGCCGTCTCAGATAGTAGGAAGTCCGAGTAATTGTGGAGACAGGCGCGCGCTCCTCGCTTAGCTTTGTAGGAGCCGAACGTCTCGCTCGATCCAGCGAATGGCGGTCGTGAGCCAGGCCCCGTGCAGGCAACCCCTGCGGCCGGCGCTCCCCGCCCATCCGGCGTCTCGTACCCCCTGCCGTGCTCCCTGTCCTGTGAGAAGGAGTCGATTCCCCATGGCCGAGACGACCGTCCGCCGCCGAGTCCGCCGCGTCTCCCGCACGAGCGAGTCCGACCGCAAGAACGCCGCCGCCGCCCTCCAGCGCGCCCTCGACCGCCGGGACAACGGCGGCGAGACGGGCCACTGACGCCGCCTCAGCCCGCCCGGCCCTCCTGAACCGGGAGCCGCCCGCCGGGAGCCGCACCCCGGGAGCCGCACCCGCCGAGGGGTGCGGCGCGGAGCCCGAACGGGACCTCAGGCTCCGCGCCGCACCTCGAACCGGTCGATCCGCGCGCCGTCCGCCGCGCGCGCCGACACCGTCAGCCGCGGTGACGGACCCGCGACCGCCTCCACCACGAGGAACGAGAAGCCGCGGTAGCGCACCCGCGACCACTCCACCGTCTCCGCCGCCCGCTCCCCGGACCGGGTCCACCGGAAGCTGTCGATCTCCCGGTGGCGGGTGACGTGCCCCTCGTAGCTCTCCGCCACGCCCGCCTGGAACCCGTACAGCGCCCGGCCGCCGCCGCCCGCCGTCACGTACACGGTCCCGTCCCGCGCGGGATCGGCCGAGCCGCCGACCGGCACCGGCCGGCCCACCCCGCCGTCCCTCACGGCGTCCGTCCGCTCGTACACGTGGTTGTGACCGTTGATCACCAGGTCCACCCGGTGCTCCTCGAACAGCGGCAGCCACGCGTCGCGCACCCCGCCGTCGGAGGCGTGCGTCGAGGTCGAGTGGACGCAGTGGTGGAAGAAGACCACGACGAAGTCCACCTCGTCGGCGGCCCGCAGCGCGCCCAGCGTCCGCCGCAGCCAGGCCGTCTGCCGGCCACCCGTCCGCCCCAGGTTCGCGGGGATCTCGTACGACACGTCGTTCGCGTCCAGCGCCACCACGCCCACGTTGCCGTAGACGAAGGAGTACGCGCCCGGCGTCGTGCGCGGGGCGAAGCCGCTGTCGGGGAGGGAGAAGCGGGCGAGGAGGCCGCCGTAGCCGTCGGGGGAGTACCAGGCCTCCATGTCGTGGTTGCCGGTGGTCGCCAGCCACGGCGTCGAGCGCGCCACCGGCTCGCTCTGCCGCCAGAACGCGTCCCACACCAACGGGTCGTAACCGTCCGACCGGGCGCCCTGCCCGGCGCCGTCCGCGTAGCAGATGTCGCCGGCGTGCAGATGGAACGCGGGCCGCTCCCGGGCCAGCAGCCGGTTGACCGCGACCGGGCCCCGGCCGACGCCCTGGTCGCCGAAGGCGGTGAAGACGAACCGCTCCGGACGGGCCGGCGCCGTGCGGAACGAGGCGATCGAGGCGCGGTGCTCCCGGGCGGCCGGGTCGAAACCGTCGTGGCCGACGCCGTAGTAGTACGTCGTGCCCGGCAGCAGATCGTCCAGGGCCGCGTGCACGTAGTACTGCTCCACGGCCGGGCGCACACCCCGGACCCCGGGCGTGTACAGGGGGCGCACCTCGGCCTCGGTCTTCGCGCCCAGCGCGTCGGGGCGGGCGCCGAGGCGGACGAACGGACGGCGGACCGGGGCGGGCACCTGCCAGGAGACCCGCATCCGGGTGCGCGGGTCGGCGCCGAAGGAGAGGTGGCGGCCGAAGGGGACGACGTCGCGGCCGGCGACCTCCCCGGCCGTGGGCCGCGGCGCGGGCGCGGCCGGCGAGCATCCGGTGAGCAGCCCGCCCGCGACCGAGCCCGCCAGCGCCCCGGCGCCCGCCAGCGCCCGGCGGCGCGACGGCCTCGCCCGCCGGTGCGCGCTCCACAGGTACTCGTACTGCTCCGCCATGCTCATCCGCTCCGCGAGCCGGGGCGGAATGCCGACGTCCGGTGTCTCCATGCCCCCCACCCTCCCCGTAGGCCCCGACGGCCGTCCGGCGAACGAGGGAATCCGCGTCCGGCTCACCCCGCAACCGGGCTGTCCGTATGCCGGACGATCCGTGTCATCCCATGGGACGAGGAGTAGGGTGCCCGCATGTCTCGCAGCATCGATCTCGCAGTGATCCCCGGTGACGGCATCGGCCAGGAAGTCGTGGCCGAAGGCCTCAAGGTCCTCTCCGCCGTCCTCCCGCAGGATGTGAAGCTGGAGACCAAGGAGTACGACTTCGGCGCCCAGCGCTACCACGCCACCGGTGAGACCCTCACCGACGCCGACCTCGACGCCCTCAAGCGGCACGACGTGATCCTGCTCGGCGCGATCGGCGACCCGAGCGTCCCCTCCGGCGTGTTGGAGCGCGGCTTCCTGCTCAAGCTCCGCTTCGCCTTCGACCACCACGTCAACCTGCGTCCGTCGAAGCTGCTCCCGGGCGTCGCCACCCCGCTCGCCGGCGAGCCGCAGATCGACTTCGTCGTCGTCCGCGAGGGCACCGAGGGCCCCTACACCGGCAACGGCGGCACGATCCGCAAGGGCACCGAGCACGAGGTCGCCACCGAGGTGTCCGTCAACACGGCCTTCGGCGTCGAGCGCGTGGTCCGCGACGCCTTCGCCCGCGCCCAGGCCCGCCCGCGCAAGAAGCTCGCGCTGATCCACAAGAACAACGTGCTGACCTTCGCCGGCCACCTGTGGACGAACGTCTTCAACAAGGTCGCGGCGGAGTTCCCCGAGGTCACCACCGAGTACATGCACGTCGACGCGGCGACCATCTACCTGGTCACCCAGCCCGAGCGCTTCGACGTCATCGTCACCGACAACCTCTTCGGCGACATCATCACCGACCTCGCCGCGGCCGTCTCCGGCGGCATCGGCGTGGCCGCCTCCGGGAACATCAACCCGTCCGGCGAGTTCCCGTCCATGTTCGAGCCGGTCCACGGCTCCGCCCCGGACATCGCCGGCCAGGGCAAGGCCGACCCCACCGCCACGGTCCTGTCCGTCGCGCTCCTCCTGCGCCACCTCGGCTACGACGCCGAGGCCGGCCGCATCGAGGACGCCGTCTCGGCCGACCTCGCCGAGCGCACCGGCAAGCCCGCCCGCTCCACCTCGGAGATCGGCGACGCGCTGGCCGTACGCGTAGCCGGCTGACCCGGGCCGCACGCAGCTTGCACGCAGCCGCCGGGTCGCCTCCGCGCCCGGCGGCTTCCGCATGTCCGCCGCCGGGTGACACCATCGTCCCGGGCCGCATTCACGCCGTTTTCCTCCGTGGCACCCCGCTTGAGACAATCGAACGCGGAGCCGCGGAATGAGGGAATGCTCGGACGTCCTAGCACTGGCCACCGGCCGTGCGGGGGCGTGAGCGCGGCCCGTCACTACAACCGGTGAAGGACACCCACTCATGACGACGCCCACGATCGAGCTCAAGCCCTCCGCGCACCCGCTCGCCGCCGCCGAGCGCGAGGCGATTCTGGCGAACCCCGGCTTCGGCCGCCACTTCACCGACCACATGGTGACGGTCAAGTGGACCGAGGGCCGCGGCTGGCACGACGGCCAGCTCGTTCCGTACGCGCCGATCCCCCTCGACCCGGCCACCAACGTCCTGCACTACGCCCAGGAGATCTTCGAGGGCCTCAAGGCCTACCGCCGCCCCGACGGCTCGGTCGCCACCTTCCGCCCCGACCAGAACGCCAAGCGCTTCCAGCGTTCCGCCCGCCGCCTCGCCATGCCCGAGCTGCCGGTCGAGACCTTCGTCGCGGCGTGCGACGCGCTGGTCGCCCAGGACAAGGACTGGGTGCCCGCGCACGGCGGCGAGGACTCCCTCTACCTACGCCCCTTCATGATCGCCACCGAGGTCGGCCTGGGCGTCAAGCCCGCCAACGAGTACCTCTTCATCGTCATCGCCTCCCCGGCCGGCGCCTACTTCCCGGGCGGCGTCGAGCCCGTCTCCATCTGGGTCTCCGAGGACTACGTCCGCGCCGTCCCCGGCGGCATGGGGGACGCCAAGACGGGCGGCAACTACGCCGCCTCCCTCCTCGCCCAGGCCGAGGCGGCGGCCCACGGCTGCGCCCAGGTCTGCTACCTGGACGCGGTCGAGCGCACCTGGGTGGAGGAGCTCGGCGGGATGAACCTCTACTTCGTCTACGGCGACCGGATCGTGACGCCGTCCCTGACCGGCTCCATCCTCGAAGGCGTCACCCGCGACAGCCTGCTGTCCGTCGCCCGCGACCTCGGCTACCGGGCCGAGGAGGGCCGGGTCTCCGTCGACCAGTGGCAGCGCGACTCCGAGAGCGGCGAGCTGACCGAGGTCTTCGCCTGCGGCACCGCCGCGGTCATCACCCCCGTGGGCACCGTCAAGCGCACCGGCGCCGAGTGGAAGCAGTCCGACGGGCGCCCCGGTGAGGTCACCATGAAGCTGCGCCGGGCGCTGCTCGACATCCAGCGGGGAACGGCCGAGGACAAGCACGGCTGGATGCACGAGCTGGGCTGAGCCGCCCGCCCGGGAGCGCCCCGGGCGGCGCCCCGGGCACGCTGTCCGATTGCCGTCCGTCGGGCGACCGCATCCTGAGACGGTCGGTGAGCGCGGGGGAGGCTTGTGCCAGACTTCCCCCGTGCTCTCGTTCGCCACGATTATTGGCAGCAGGCGCGCCGGTCCGCAGTGACCGCCACGTACGACCAGGTACGGGTGGCCATCGTCGTCCTCGACCCGCGCGCAGACCTCTCGCACCCGCGAGAGGTCTTTCGTTTTCCCGGCCCACCTTCAGCCGGGAGCGAGGTGCGAGGGACCCTCTGGGGGGACGGTGGAGCCGGTCATTCCGGTAAGACCGAAGATCCACAACAGGAGCCTTGAGACCATGACCGAGACGGCAACCAGCGAGCTCGACGACTCGTTCCACGTCTTCGACACCACCCTGCGCGACGGCGCCCAGCGCGAGGGCATCAACCTCACCGTCGCCGACAAGCTCGCGATCGCACGGCACCTGGACGACTTCGGCGTCGGCTTCATCGAGGGCGGCTGGCCCGGCGCCAACCCCCGTGACACCGAGTTCTTCGCCCGCGCCCGGCAGGAGATCGACTTCCGGCACGCCCGGCTCGTCGCCTTCGGCGCGACCCGCCGCGCCGGCGGCAAGGCGTCCGAGGACCCGCAGGTCAAGGCGCTGCTGAACTCGGGCGCGGAGGTCATCACCCTGGTCGCCAAGTCCCACGACCGCCATGTGGAACTCGCGCTGCGCACCACGCTCGAGGAGAACCTGGAGATGGTCCGCGACACCGTCTCCTTCCTCCGCGAGCAGGGCCGCCGCGTCTTCGTCGACTGCGAGCACTTCTTCGACGGCTACCGCGCCAACCCCACCTACGCGAAGGCGGTCGTACGGACGGCCTCCGACGCCGGCGCCGACGTCGTCATCCTGTGCGACACCAACGGCGGCATGCTCCCCGCGCAGATCCAGGCGGTCGTCTCCACCGTCCTCGCCGACACCGGCGCCCGCCTCGGCATCCACGCCCAGGACGACACCGGCTGCGCGGTGGCCAACACGCTCGCCGCGGTGGACGCGGGCGCGACCCACGTCCAGTGCACGGCGAACGGGTACGGCGAGCGGGTCGGCAACGCCAACCTGTTCCCCGTCGTCGCCGCCCTGGAGCTGAAGTACGGCAAGAAGGTCCTGCCCGAGGGCCGGCTGCGCGAGACGACCCGCATCTCGCACGCGATCGCCGAGGTCGTCAACCTCACGCCCTCCACGCATCAGCCGTACGTGGGAGTCTCCGCGTTCGCCCACAAGGCGGGCCTGCACGCCTCCGCGATCAAGGTCGACCCGGACCTGTACCAGCACATCGACCCCGAGCTGGTCGGCAACACCATGCGGATGCTGGTCTCCGACATGGCGGGCCGCGCCTCGATCGAGCTCAAGGGCAAGGAACTCGGCGTCGACCTCGGCGACGACCGGGAACTCGTCGGCCGGGTGGTCGAGCGGGTCAAGGAACGCGAGCTCGAGGGCTACACCTACGAGGCGGCCGACGCCTCCTTCGAACTCCTGCTGCGCGCCGAGCTCGAGGGCCGGCCGCTGAAGTACTTCGCCGTCGAGTCCTGGCGCGCCATCGTCGAGGACCGCCCCGACGGCACCCACGCCAACGAGGCCACGGTCAAGCTGTGGGCCAAGGGCGAGCGCATCGTCGCCACCGCGGAGGGCAACGGCCCCGTCAACGCGCTCGACCGCTCGATGCGGGTGGCCCTGGAGAAGATCTACCCCCAGCTCGCCAAGCTCGACCTGGTCGACTACAAGGTGCGCATCCTGGAAGGGGTCCACGGCACCCAGTCCACGACCCGCGTCCTGATCTCGACGTCGGACGGGGCGGGGGAGTGGTCCACGGTGGGCGTCGCCGAGAACGTCATCGCCGCGTCCTGGCAGGCGCTGGAGGACGCGTACACGTACGGCCTGCTGCGGGCGGGCGTCGAGCCGGCGGAGCCCTCCACCGACGGGGACATCGGTCGTATGTCCTGAGGGGTCCTTGCACGGTGCCCGTCCGGGTCGCGCGGCCTGGCCCCGCACCTCGCCGCCCCTTTGCGCGCCGTTCGGGTAGCGTCGAAGTATGAAGGTCGCACGCTCGACCCGAGGCTTCGCCGGACTGCTGACAGCGCTGGTGCTCGCCGCCCTGACCCTCCTGGCGGCGGGCGCCCCGCGCACGTCCGCCGCCCCCGCCGCCACCAGCGTGTCGACGATCGCCGAGGCGCTCCGCGAGAGCCCGGTGTACGTCGACCCGGAGGCCTCCGGCCAGCTCTCCCCGGCCGACGCGCACGCGCTGCAGAAGAAGATCGAGGACGCCGGCAAGCCGGTGTTCGTCGCCGTCCTGCCGGCCGGCTACCCGACCGCGGGCCTCTTCACCGACCTGCGCACCGCCACCGGCGTGACCGGCCTGTACGCGATCCGCCTCGGCGACCGCTTCGACGCCCGCGCCGACTCCTCGGTGCTGCCGAACACCGCGGTGCGCAACCTCGTCGCGAGCGTCCGTGACGTGACCGGCGCCCGCGACCAGCTGAACGAGTTCACCGACCGCGCGCTGGCCAACATGGGCGGCTCCGCTCCTGCGAGCTGGAGCCCGTCCTCCGGGGGCGGCGCGGTCTCCACCACCGCGCTGATCACCGCGGGCGCGGTCCTGCTGGCCGGCAGCGCGGGCGCGTACTCCGTCGTCCGGCGCAACCGCAGGCGCCGGGCGGAGGAGCAGCGGGCCGCCCTCGACCGCCTCAGGGTCGTCGTCGACGAGGACATCACGGCCTTCGGCGAGGAGCTCGACCGGCTCGACTTCCAGCCGGCCGCCCCCGAGGCCGACGACGCGATGCGCGCCGACTACGAGAGCGCCCTCGACGCCTACGACCGGGCCAAGACGGCCATGGCGGCGGCGACCGCACCGGAGGACGTGCGGGCCGTCACCGAGGCCCTGGAGGACGGCCGGTTCTCCTTGGCCGTCCTCGCCGCCCGCCGCTCCGGCCGGCCGCTGCCCGAGCGCCGCCCGCCCTGCTTCTTCGACCCGCGGCACGGCCCCTCGGTCGCCGACGCGACCTGGACGCCGCCCGGCGGGGCCCCGCGCGAGGTCCCGGTCTGCGCGGCCGACGCCACCCGGCTGGCCGACGGCCGCGACCCGGTGATCCGCGAGGTCGACACCGACTGGGGCCGCCGCCCCTACTGGGAGGCCGGCCCGGCCTACGGCCCCTGGGCGGGCGGCTACTTCGGCGGCGGCATCCTGCCCGGCCTGCTGGTCGGCACCCTGCTCGGCAGCATGATGGCCACCCCCACCTACGCGGCCGACTACGGCTCCGGGTACGGCGACTTCGGCGGCGGCTACGAGGGCGGTGACGTCTCCGGCGCCGACTTCGACCCCGGCGACTTCGGCGGAGGCTTCGGCGGGGGCGACTTCGGCGGCGGAGGCGACTTCGGAGGCGGCGGCGGGGACTTCGGCGGCGGCTTCTGAGACCGGCGGCCGCGTGACCCGCCGACGGGCACGGCGCGGGATGCGCCGTGCCCGCCGATGTCGCACGCCCCGTCAGAGGGAGGCGGCCGCCGAGGCGATCGCCGAGGCGAAGGTGGAGACCTCGGTGTAGACGCCGGGCGCGTTGGCCCGGGCGCAGCCGATGCCCCAGCTGACGATGCCGACCTGGATCCAGGCGTTGTCGGCGTCGCGGCGGAACATGGGACCGCCGGAGTCGCCCTGGCAGGTGTCGACGCCGCCGGCCGCGTAGCCGGCGCAGATCTCCTCGTTGGCGATCAGACCGCTGTAGCCGCTGTACGAGCGACAGGTGGCGTCGCTCACGAACGGCACGGTCGACTTGAGCAGATAGCGCTGCTGGGCCCCGCCCTCACGGGCCGCGCCCCAGCCGGCGATGGTGAAGGTGCCGGTGTTGTACTGCGCGCTCGACGCGATCTTCAGCGTCGGCAGGTTGATCGGCTGGGCGAGCTTGACGAGCGCCCAGTCCTTGCCGTCGCCGTTGTAGCCGGGGGCGCGGTACACGTACGTGGAGCGCACCTGGACGCGGCCCGAGGTGGACTGGAGGTCCACGACGCCCGCGGTGGCGGTGATGCCCGTGTTGGCGCCGGTCGCTCCCACGCAGTGGGCCGCCGTGAGCACGATCTGCTGGGTGTAGAGCGCACCGCCGCAGCCCATGGAGAGCCGGACCATGAACGGGAACTCCCCCTGTGCGGCGCGGGTGCCGCCGACGACGGGGGAGGGGGCGGCCTGTGCGGCCGAGACGGGCTGGAGGCTGACGATCGCGAGGGCGGCGGCGCCGATCGTGGCGCATCTCTTGATCGCCGTGAGGATTCTCTTCACCGTGATGCCTTCCATGGGGGGGTTGGCATGGGCAGGTCAAGCCTGTGGCTGGAGTATGAGAACCCCGCGCCCACCGCACAAGGGAGGCGATTCGGCCACGTACACTCCCCGCCCAAGGGCTCCCGCCCGGCGCGCGCTCATGGCGCGTCACTCGGACGGGTCAGTCGACGCGCCGGTCGGTGTGAAGGGCGTCTCATGGCCCGGCTTTGTGCGACCTCTACAACCGCCCGGCCCTCTGAGCAGTCCGAACGCCTGCAAGCCGCCCCGGTTCTGTTCAGGGGCACCAGGAAAACGGGTCGGAGACTGTACGGAGTCGACGTCTCCCTTTCCTTGGTGCTCTTCGTAAGGTCGCTACATGACCGTTTTGGAAGAGACGACGGGTGAGCCGACCGCCGAGCCCACGGACGCGCGCGGGCGCGTGGCCGAGCTGCACGAGATCCGTGCGCAGGCCCTGGCCGGGCCGGGCGAGAAGGCGACGGCGGCGCAGCACGCGAAGGGCAAGCTGACCGCCCGGGAGCGCATCGAGCTGCTCCTGGACCCGGGCTCCTTCCAGGAGGTCGAGCAGCTGCGCCGGCACCGGGCGACCGGATTCGGCCTGGAGGCGAAGAAGCCGTACACCGACGGCGTCGTCACCGGCTGGGGCACGGTCGAGGGCCGCACGGTCTTCGTCTACGCCCATGACTTCCGCATCTTCGGCGGCGCGCTGGGCGAGGCCCACGCCACGAAGATCCACAAGATCATGGACATGGCCATCGCGGCCGGCGCGCCCCTGGTCTCCCTCAACGACGGCGCCGGCGCCCGTATCCAGGAAGGCGTCTCCGCGCTCGCCGGCTACGGCGGCATCTTCCAGCGCAACACCAAGGCCTCCGGCGTCATCCCGCAGATCAGCGTGATGCTCGGCCCGTGCGCGGGCGGCGCGGCCTACAGCCCCGCCCTCACCGACTTCGTGTTCATGGTCCGCGAGACCTCGCAGATGTTCATCACCGGCCCGGACGTCGTCAAGGCGGTCACCGGCGAGGAGATCACGCAGAACGGCCTCGGCGGCGCCGACGTCCACGCGGAGACCTCCGGCGTCTGCCACTTCGCGTACGACGACGAGGAGACCTGCATCGCGGAGGTCCGCTACCTCCTCTCGCTCCTCCCGCAGAACAACCGCGAGAACCCGCCCCGCGTCGAGTGCTCCGACCCCGCCGAGCGGCGCGGCGAGGCCCTGCTCGACCTGGTCCCGGCGGACGGCAACCGCCCGTACGACATGGCCAAGGTCATCGAGGAGCTCGTCGACGACGGCGAGTACCTGGAGGTCCACGAGCGCTGGGCGCGCAACATCATCTGCGCGCTGGCCCGCCTCGACGGCCAGGTCGTCGGCATCGTCGCCAACCAGCCGCAGGCCCTCGCCGGCGTCCTCGACATCGAGGCCAGCGAGAAGGCCGCCCGGTTCGTGCAGATGTGCGACGCCTTCAACATCCCGATCGTCACCCTTCTGGACGTACCCGGCTTCCTCCCCGGCGTCGACCAGGAGCACGGTGGAATCATCCGCCACGGCGCGAAGCTCCTCTACGCCTACTGCAACGCGACCGTGCCCCGGATCTCCCTGATCCTGCGCAAGGCGTACGGAGGCGCCTACATCGTCATGGACAGCCAGTCCATCGGCGCCGACCTGACCTTCGCCTGGCCCACCAACGAGATCGCCGTCATGGGCGCCGAGGGCGCCGCGGGCGTCATCTTCCGACGTCAGATCGCCGACGCCGAGGACCCCGAGGCCATGCGGGCCCGCATGGTCAAGGAGTACAAGTCCGAGCTGATGCACCCGTACTACGCGGCCGAGCGCGGCCTCGTCGACGACGTCATCGACCCCGCCGAGACCCGCGAGGTGCTCATCAGGTCGCTGGCGATGCTCCAGTCCAAGCACGCCGACCTGCCCTCGCGCAAGCACGGCAACCCCCCGCAGTAACCCAGCGGACGCTCCGCGACACCACAGCGGAAACCTCTTCCACGGAGACTCACTTTCATGAACCCGCCTGACATCCGCGTCGAGAAGGGCCACGCCGAGCCCGAGGAAGTCGCCGCCATCACGGCGATCCTCCTGGCCCGCGCCGCCGCCCGGACCTCCGAGCCCACCCCGACCCACCGCGGCCGCCCCAGGGCCGGCTGGCGCCGCCTGGAACGCGAGAACGGCTTCCGCGCCCCCCACAGCTGGCGGTAGCCTGCGGCGCTTCAGCCGCGTGTACGCCGAGAAGGGCCCCTCCGTCGAGGAGGGGCCCTTCTGCGTGTGGGCGGCAGGCTGCGGCCGGGTCGGCACCGCCGACCCCCGCCGCCGTGGCTGCGCGCCGCGGCGGCGGGAGGAGTTGTCCTACCGGAGTCGAGCCATCAGCGCGTGCTCCACGAGAGTGATCAGCGCCGACTTGGCGTCCGCGCGATGCCGCGCGTCCGTCGTGATGATCGGGGTGTCCGGACCGATCTGCAGCGCCTCGCGCACCTCGTCCGGGTTGTACGGCTGGTTGCCGTCGAAGCCGTTCAGGGCGATCACGAACGGCAGACCCGAGTTCTCGAAGTAGTCGACCGCGGGGAAGCAGTCGGCGAGACGTCGGGTGTCCACGAGCACGATCGCGCCGATGGCGCCGCGTACCAGGTCGTCCCACATGAACCAGAAGCGGTCCTGGCCGGGCGTACCGAAGAGGTACAGGATCAGGTCCTGGTCCAGGGTGATACGGCCGAAGTCCATCGCCACCGTCGTGGTGGTCTTGTCTCCGGTGTGGGTGAGGTCGTCGATGCCTGCCGAAGCAGACGTCATGACGGCCTCGGTACGCAGCGGGTTGATCTCCGAGACGGCCCCGACGAACGTGGTCTTGCCCACGCCGAAGCCACCCGCCACCACGATCTTCGCTGAGGTGGTGGAGCGGGAAGGACCGCCGCTAGAGCTTGCGAAGTCCACTGAGCACCCTTTCGAGCAGTGTCACGTCTGGCTGGCCGCCGGCGTTCTCGTCGCCGCCGGGCTGATGGATGGCGACCAGTCCCGCCTCCGCCAAGTCGGCGACGAGGATCCTGGCCACGCCGAGAGGGATGGTCAGGAGGGCCGAGATCTCGGCCACCGACTTGATCTCACGGCACAGATTGCAGATCCGCTGATGCTCGGGCAGCTGGCCCTGCATCTGGTGCGGCTGCGCAGTGGTGTGCACCAGCGCCTCGATGGCGAGCTGGTAGCGCGGGCGCGTCCGGCCGCCTGTCATGGCGTACGGACGCACCAGGGGGTTGTTCGACGCCCCGGCGGGCGCCGGCTCGGGACGGCGCTGCGGCTGCACGGGCTGGATGCGCGGCGAGTGCGGCTGGTCGTACGGGGACGGCCCGGGACCCTGCGGACCCTGGGGCGTGTACGGCCGCTGCTGGCTCGGGGCGGAGGGGAAGTTGTAACGGTTCGGGTTCTGGGAACCGTCGCCTTGACCCTGGGCAGGGCCGTACGACCAGTTGCCCGAATGTGAACCGCCTGGGGGTGTTGCCACTTTCTCTCCTCCTCCGACTGTGCCTGGCACCCGTTCATGTGGAAGCCGCGTCCCGAAACCCTACGGCCTCGGGACGCCAAAACGCACCGTCCGTCTGTTAGTTGAGAAGGCTTCCTTGGAGCTCCGCACGAAGGTCGGGCGTCAGAACCGTACCGGCACGGTCCACCAGGAGGGCCATCTCGTACCCGATGAGGCCGATGTCCGCCTCCGGGTGCGCGAGAACCGCGAGCGAGGAACCGTCGGAGATGGACATGATGAAGAGGAATCCCCGCTCCATCTCCACAACCGTCTGGTTCACACTGCCTCCCTCGAAGATGCGGGAGGCGCCTGCCGTCAGAGACGTCAGACCGGAGGCGACGGCCGCGAGCTGGTCGGCGCGGTCGCGGGGGAAGCCTTCGGACATCGCCAGAAGGAGTCCGTCGGCGGAGACCACCACCGTGTGGGACACCCCCGGGGTGTTGTCCACGAAGTTGGTGATCAACCAGTTCAGGTTCTGTGCCGCCTGGCTCATCGGGCTCACACTAACGCTCCTGGTTGTAGGTGCTGTCAGGACCGAGGCCCTGGCCGTTCGTTTCACTGCCTGCGTTGCGCCCGCGCTGGACGCCGCGACGCAGGTTGCTCAGCCTGCCTCGGACGTCCTCCGGGGCGCGGGAGACCTGGGGGCCTCCCTGGGGGGTGCTCTCGGCGGTGCCCTCGACCAGATTGGCCTTGGGCACGCGTCGCGGCAGACCGGAGGAGGTGACTCCGCCCGCCTTGGGCTTGCGGAGCGAGGCGGCCTGCTGCCAGCGCGCGTCGTTCGCCGAACGCCAACTGTCGTCGCCCCCGCCGTCGCCCTCCGAAGTGGTGGCCGGCGCTTCCCGGTTCACGGGGCGAGACCCGTTCGAACCGCTCGCCGCCGCGATGGATCCGCGGCGGGGCAGCCCGGCGTCGGTCATCGTGTGGGCGGAGGAGGCGGCCGGACCCGGACGGTCGAAGCCTACGCGGTCCTGCTCACCTGCGTCAGCGGCCTGCGCGGATTCCGTTTCCGGAGCGTACTGGTCCGGGTAACCGTTGCGGTAACCGCTCTGCTGCGGCCAGTCGTCCTGGTAGGACTGCTCCTCGTAGGACCCGAAGCCGTCGGCGGCGTCGGCACGGCCCGCAGAACGCTCGTCCTGCGCCGGCTCCGCGTACGCGGGGTCCGGGTAGCCGCCGTTCTGCGCGTAGCCGCCGTTGTGCGGCGCACCGCCGCCCGTCGGGAAGCCGTCGCCCGCAGAGAAGGTGTCGCCCTGGGGCGCCTGACCGTTCGACGTGAGGTACGGGTCCTCGTACGCCTGTCGCTGCTGCTCGCCGTACGGCGTCTGCTGGTCGTAGGCCGAGGGCTGCTCAGCGTACCCCGTGGCCCCGTTGGCGCCGGCGTCGTAGCCGCCCTGCGCACCGGCGAAGCCGTTCTGGGGCGTGTCGTAGGACTGCTGCTGCTGCGGCTGGCCGAAGTTCTCGCCGTAGGCGGGCGACTCGGGGGCGCGCTGCTGCTGCTGCGACTGCGGCTGCTCTTCGTGCGGCTGGGACTCCAGGGCCGCCCGGCGCTCCTCGCGCATCAGGGAACGGCCCACGGGGTCCAGGTCGCGCAGGTCGTCGGGGACCGAGGGGTAGGCGTTGTCGTCGAAGCCGAGTTCGGCGGCGGTGCGCATCGGCACGCCGTTGCTGAAGTCCTCGGCGCCGAAGTTCTGCTCCGGGATGATCTGCGAGACGGTGAACTCGTCGCGCTCGGCGGGCTGCTCGCCGCCGCCGCCGTGAGTGATCGCGTCCGGCAGCATGACCAGCGAGGTGGTGCCGGCCTGCTCGCCCGAGGGGCGCAGCTGGACGCGGATGCCGTGCCGGTCGGACAGCCGGCCGACCACGAACAGGCCCATGCGCTGGGAGATCGCGGCGTCGACGGTCGGCGGGTTGGCCAGCTTGTGGTTGATGTCCGCGAAGTCCTCGGCGGTCAGGCCGATTCCCTTGTCGTGGATCTCGATCATCACCCGGCCGTCGGGCAGACGGGTCGCGGTGACGCGGACCTTGGTCTGCGGGGAGGAGAACGTCGTCGCGTTCTCCAGCAGCTCGGCCAGCAGGTGCACGAGGTCGGTCACGGCACGGCCGTGGATCTCGGCCTCCGGGACGCCGGACAGCTCGATGCGCTCGTACTGCTCCACCTCGGAGGAGGCGGCGCGCAGCACGTCGACCAGCGGGACCGGCTGGTCCCAGCGGCGGCCGGGCTCCTCGCCGGCGAGGACGAGGAGGTTCTCGCCGTTGCGGCGCATACGGGTCGCCAGGTGGTCCAGGCGGAAGAGGTTCTCCAGCTGGTCCGGGTCGGCCTCGTTGTTCTCCAGGTCGGTGATCAGGGTCAGCTGGCCCTCGATCAGGGACTGGTTGCGGCGCGAGAGGTTGGTGAAGATCGCGTTGATGTTGCCCCGCAGCAGGGCCTGTTCGGCGGCGAGCCGGACGGCCTCGCGGTGGACCTGGTCGAAGGCGCGGGCGACTTCGCCGATCTCGTCGGTGGTGGTGATCGGGATCGGGGCGACCCGGGTGTCGACGCGGCCGGGGTCGGTGCGGGAGAGCTGGTCGACCAGCATCGGCAGTCGCTGCTCGGCGACCCCGAAGGCGGCGTTGCGCAGCTGGCGCATCGACTGGCTCATCTGCCGCGCCATGAGACTGGCGATGATGAAGGCGGCGAGAAGGGCGACGATGACGATGCTGCCGTTGACGATGGCGTCACGGCGGGCGTCGGAGGCGATGTTCCCGGCGTCGCTCACCGCGCGGTCGATGAGTTCCTTCTCGACCTGGCTGTAGGCCTGGAACTTCAGCGTGGCGGCCCCCATCCACGCCTGGGCGGTGATGCCCTTGTCGGCGAGGTCGGAGGGCTTCTGGCCGCTGCCGATGGCCTCGATCATCTTCAGCATGGGGGGCGCGGGGACGTAGTTCTGCCCCGCGGCCTCCGCCTTGGCCTTGGCGTCGGCCGCCAGCTGCTGGCCCTCGGCCTGCTTCTGCTGCAGGACCTGCCGCAGCCGGTTGGCATCCGCCGTGGTGCCGCCGGACACGTACTCCTGGAGCGCGATCTGCTCCAGGTACGCGTACGAGGTGAACGCGGTGACCTGGCGGGTGAAGGTGGTCTCCTCGGGGCTCGGCCGCACCAGCAGGTGCATGCCGATCGAGCGCTGGAGCGACTCGGCGCCCTTGGCCAGGGCGATGGCGTAGACCGTGCGGCCGTAGGCGGTGATGTTGCCGGTGCCCAGGCCGAGTTCGTTGGAGAACTCCATCAGCAGGTGCTCGACGGCGACGTAACCCTCTTCGGTCTGCACCGGGTCGGACTTCGCGGTGTAGGCGGCCGCGCGCACCTTGGCGAGGTTCGGTTCGGCTTCCTCGACAAGGTTCAGCCTGCGCTTGAGGCCCGGCTTGTCCGGCATGCCGACGACTTCGGCGTGGAAGGCCTTGGCCTTCTCGTCGGTGACGGCGCGGGCGTTCTTGACGACCTCGCTGTCCTTCTTGTTCTGCAGGAGCGGCTCGGCGGACACGTCCCGCTCGTTGAGGAGGGCCTCGGCGTACTCGCCGGAGGCGGCCACGATCTTCGCGGTCTTCTCCGCGTCCAGCGCCTCCTGCCAGGTGTCGATCGACGTCTTCACCTGGAAGCCGCCCATGACCAGGCCGACCAGCACGGGTATGAGCAGGATGGCGTTCAGCCGGGTCGGCACGCGCCAGTTGCGCGGGGAGAGACGACCACCGCTCTTGGCGGGTGCGGCCGTCGGCTCCGAGCCGGGCACAGGGGCGGTCGCCGCTCCGCGCGGCGGCGGGGTGAAGTTGCCCCGCGCCGCCGGCTCGGGACTTTTCTTGCTTCGCCTCACTCGACCAACAACCTCTCGGCGGTCGGCACCTTCGTCGTGCCGCAGTGTCTCAGAGCCCGGTCAGCCATCGACCATCAGTACGTCATTGACTATTGGGCAGTTCAGGCATTCCAGCACGTCGGCCTGCGCTCCTCCAAACACCGGTAGGGCACGAATCCTTGTGATGTAAGCCCTAGATAAAACGGTCAAACAGCGCGAGCCCCGTCAAATGACGGGGCTCACGGGAGCGCAGTGAGACCGGACGACCGCGAAGCGTGGCCGTACCACCCGATTCCTCTGCCGAAACGTTATGAACACCGGAGCCGGCCGTGTCAAAGGCCACAGCCGGCTCCGATCCGCCTACGACGGCTGCCGTAGGGCAGCGCCGGGAGCGCTACCGCAGACGCGCCATCAACGCGTGTTCCACCAGGGTGATCAGAGCGCTCTTGGCGTCCGACCGGTGCCGCGCGTCGGTGGTGATGATCGGGGTGTCCGGCCCGATCTGCAGCGCCTCGCGGACCTCCTCCGGCTGGTACGGCTGCTGCCCGTCGAAGCCGTTGAGGGCGACGACGAACGGCAGGCCGCTGTTCTCGAAGTAGTCCACCGCCGGGAAGCAGTCCGCCAGCCGGCGCGTGTCCACCAGCACCACCGCGCCGATCGCACCGCGCACCAGGTCGTCCCACATGAACCAGAACCGGTCCTGACCCGGGGTGCCGAACAGGTAGAGGATCAGGTCCTGGTCGAGCGTGATGCGGCCGAAGTCCATGGCCACCGTGGTGGTGGTCTTGTCCCCGGTGTGGGTGAGGTCGTCGATGCCCGCGCTCGCGGACGTCATCACGGCTTCCGTGCGCAGCGGGTTGATCTCCGAGACGGCGCCCACGAACGTGGTCTTGCCCACGCCGAAGCCGCCCGCCACCACGATCTTCGCGGAGGTGGTGGCCCGGCCCCCGTCAGAGCTTGCGAAGTCCACTGAGCACCCTTTCGAGCAGCGTCACGTCAGGTGCGCCGCCGTTGTTCTCATCGCCGCCCGGCTGGTGGATGGCCACCAGACCGGCCTCGGCGAGGTCCGCGACGAGGATCCGCGCCACGCCCAGCGGCATGGCCAGGAGCGCCGAGACCTCCGCGACCGACTTCACCTCACGGGTGAGGTGGCAGATGCGCTGGTGCTCGGGAAGCAGCCCCATGAGCGCTGCCGGGTCGGCCGTGGTGGTGATCAGCGCCTCGATGGCGAGCTGATAGCGCGGCCGGGTCCGGCCGCCGGTCATCGCGTAAGGACGCACCAGCGGCTGGTCGCCCTCGTCCCCGTACGGCTCCGCGTACGGGTCATGAGAGGCGGTGGGCGGGGTCATGAATCCTCCGGGCGGGACAGCATGTCTCGGTCAGTCGTGCCGTCCGTCGAGGCCGGTGGGGGGATGGTGGCGGCCGGACGGTGATTTCGTGAGGGGGGTGGTACCGGGGACGGTCAGTGGAGCAGACTGCCTTGGAGTTCGGCGCGCAGGTCGGGCGTCAGGACCGCGCCCGCACGGTCGACGAGGAGCGCCATCTCGTAGCCGACGAGGCCGATGTCGCACTCCGGGTGTGCGAGCACGGCGAGGGACGAGCCGTCCGAGACGGACATGAGGAAGAGGAATCCCCGCTCCATCTCGACGACCGTCTGGGACACCCGGCCGCCCTCGAAGATCCTCGAGGCGCCCGCGGTCAGCGACGTGAGCCCGGACGCGACGGCCGCCAGCTGGTCGGCACGGTCGCGCGGGAATCCCTCGGACATCGCCAGCAGAAGCCCGTCGGCGGACACGACGACGGTGTGGGACACCCCGGGGGTGTTGTCCACGAAGTTGGTGATCAACCAGTTCAGATTCTGGGCCGCCTGGCTCATCTGGCTCAACTAACGCTCCTGCTGGTGAGTGGGGCTGGGGAAACTGCCGGTCGAGCCGTTGCCGGCCTGACGACCCTGTGCGATGCCCCGACGGAGATTGGTCAGCCGTCCGCGTACGTCGTCAGGCGCACGCGAGACCTGCGGACCGCTTTGGTGCTGTTGCTGCTGAGCCGTGCCCGGGACGAGGTTCGCCCGGGGCACCCGGCGCGGCAGGCCGGAGGTGGTGACGCCGCCCGCGGCCGGCTGCCGGACTCGCTCGGCCTGACGGACGAGTTCGTCGTTGGGCGAGGTGCGCCACGAGGAGGTCGTGGCGCCCGTGGCCGCGGGACGCTGGGGTGCGGCGGGAGCCTGCGGCTGCTGCCGCTGAGGCGCCGGCGCCGTGCCGTTGCCGTCCTCGCCCTGGGCACCGTGGAACCAGTTGGTCTCCAGGGTGTCGTAGAGCGGGGTACGGCCGTCGCCGGGACCCTGGGCCGGCGGCAGCGCCTCCGGCTCGGGGCGGGCGGCGTGACGCTGCGGGGCGGGCTGCTGCTGTGGGGAGCCGTAGCCGTTGCCCGCGGTGTCGTTCTGGGGCCGCTGGTACTGGCCCGTGGACGCGGGGTCCTGACGGGCGGGCAGCGAGGGCTGCCCGGGAGCGGCGCTGTCGTAGCCCGGTGCGGCGAACTGGCCGGTGGAGCCGTTGTCGTACGCCTGCGGAGCGGCGAACCTGCCTTGGTCCGCCGGGGTGTTCTGGTTGCCCGGGGAGCCGAAGACGTCCGAGCGGACGAAGCCGTCCTGCTGGCCGCCCGCGCCGGGAGCCGGGAACTGGCCCGTGTCCTGGTGACGTCCGTTGCCCTGGCCGCCGTTGACCGCCGGGTACTGACCCGCGCCCTGGCCACCGGCCGGGCGCATGAAGTCGGCGGGGCCGGCAGTGCCCTGGCGCTCGTCGATGCGGGGGATCGCGGGTATCTCGGCGGTGGAGCCGGGACCCCGGTCGTTCACGCGCGGCATCTGCGCGGTCTGGGCGGCGTCCGGCTCCTCGTGGCCGCGCGGGGCGTCCAGCGGGGTGCGTGCGGACGGCGGGTAGGTGGTCTCGTCGGCCCAGTTGGTCCCGACGTTCCCGCGCGGCGGCTGGTTGCCGCCCGGCAGTTCGGCGCGCGGGCCGCCGCGCGGCGGCAGCTGCGGCTGGCGGCCGCGGCCGCCCTGCTCGGACCGGTTGTCCTGGGGGCGCTGCGCGGACGGCGGACGCCCGCCGCCGAACAGGTCCTGACCCTGGGAGGGCGCGCCGGTACCGGCCGCCTGGAGGCCCTGCGGGGCGCCCGGGGCCTGACCGCCGAAGCCGGCGCCCGCCGGGGCCGGACGGCCCTGCTGGGGCGAGGCGGGGGGCTGAGTTCCGCGCGGGGCGTTGTTCGGACGGCCGCCGCCGTCCCGTCCGGGCAGCGCGGCCCGGGGGCCCTGACCGGCGGGCAGGCGGCTGTTGTTGCCACCGCCGAAGGCTCCGCCACCGCCGAGCGCGCCGGCCTGCTGACCGCCCTGCTGGCCGCCCTGACGGCGGGCGGCAGCGGCGCCTGCGGCGGCCTGCGCGGCGGCGGGACCGCCGGAGACCCCGCCCTGACCGGGCTTGGGCTGCGGCTTCTTGCCGCCCTGGGCGACGTCGACGGGCAGCATGACCAGCGCGGTCGTGCCGCCGGAGTCGGACGGGCGCAGCTGGATGCGGATGCCGTGCCGCTGCGACAGCCGGCCGACCACGAAGAGGCCCATGCGGCGGGAGACGGAGACGTCCACGGTGGGCGGCGCGGCGAGCCGCTCGTTGATCGCGGCGAGGTCCTCGGGGGAGAGGCCGATGCCGGTGTCGTGGATCTCGATCAGCACCCGGCCGTCGGGCAGCGCGTGACCGGTGACCTTGACCTTGGTCTGCGGCGAGGAGAACGAGGTGGCGTTCTCCAGCAGCTCGGCGAGGAGGTGCACGAGGTCGTTGACGACCCGGCCGGCGACCTCGGTGGTCGGCACCGAGGCCAGCTCGATGCGCTCGTACTGCTCCACCTCGGACGCGGCGGCGCGCAGCACGTCGACCAGCGGGACCGGGCGGGTCCAGCGCCGGCCGGGCTCCTCACCCGCGAGGACGAGGAGGTTCTCACCGTTACGGCGCATACGGGTCGCGAGGTGGTCGAGCTTGAACAGCGAGGACAGCTGGTCCGGGTCGGCCTCGCGGGACTCCAGTTCGGAGATGAGCGAGAGCTGACGCTGGATGAGGCCCTGGGAGCGGCGCGAGAGGTTGGTGAACATCGCGTTGACGTTGCCCCGCAGCAGGGCCTGCTCGGCGGCGAGACGGACGGCCTCGCGGTGCACGTCGTCGAAGGCCGCGGCCACCTTGCCGATCTCGTCCCTGGAGTGCACACCGACCGACTCGACGGAGGTGTCGACGTCCTGCGGGTCGGACTCGGACAGCTGCTTGACCAGCTCGGGCAGCCGGTCCTGGGCGACCTTGGTGGCGGTCTCCTGGAGGCGGCGCAGCGAGCGGATCATGGACCGGGCGACGACGAACGCGCCGACCAGCGAGACGCCGAGCACGAGCAGGATCAGCGCACCGGAGATGATCGCTTCCTGCTCCGACTCGGCGCGCAGCTCGCGGGCCTTCTGCTCCATCTGCTCCAGCAGCGTGGTCTCGATGTTCTTCATCTGCTGGATCTTGGTGGTGCTGGCGTCGAACCAGTCCTGGTACGACCGCTTGTTCAGCGACTGCAGACCGGTGGCCGAGCCGAGGGCACGGGTGGCGTAGGTGTCCGCGTCCTCGATGGTGGGGCTGCCCTGCTCGACGGGCTCCAGCAGGGTCTCGGCGTCGTCGTCGCCGTAGATGCTGCGGAAGCTCGCGAGCTCGGAGTCCTGGTTCTGCAGCGCGGCGTCGCCGTACTGGCGGTCGTTCTCGGAGAGCTTGCCGAGCTGGGTGTTGCTCGCCGGCAGGGCGGCCGACAGGACGGCCCGCTGGACGGAGGCGTACTCCTTGGCGGAGGAGAAGGCGGCCAGCGCGCGGGTGCGCTGGATCATCTCCGGGTTGCTGGTGGCTTGCGCCATGTCCTGCGACAGGTCGAGCAGCGAGGTGATGAGGCGGTGGTACGCCTCCACCGTCTGGGTGGAGTTCTTCTGCTCCGCGTAGGCCGCCTTGCGGACCTTGGCGATGTTGCCGAGGTCGCCGAGCAGACCCACGAGGCTGTCGCGGACGCCCTGGAGGTTGTCGTCCGAGCTGGCGGCGTCGATGTCCTCGGAGGCGTCGCTGAACGCGGCCAGCGACTGGTCCGTCTTCTCCCGGACGCCCTTGACCGTCGCGTCGGTCTCCTTCGCGCCGTGGGCGAGGGGGCCGGCGGACTTGTCGCGCTCCTCCTGGAGGCGGCTGGCCAGCTCGGTGGCCTGCTTGGTCATGTCGGTGAGCAGCCGCATGTTGTCGAGCTGCTGGATGTCGTCCATCGACTGGTTGATGCGCAGCGTGCCCAGCGTCGTGGCCGCGACCACGGGCAGGGTCAGCAGCGCGACCAGTCGGGTGGAGATGCGCCAGTTGCGCAGAGCGACACGGGAGCCGGTGCCGGGGGAGGCGGCCGTGGGCTTCACCGTCGGATTCTGGGGGAGCGCGGCCGCGGACGCGGACGTGCCGGAGCGGCCGCCGCCCTCGCCGGAAGCCTGGCCCGGGTTCTGGGCGTGCTGGGGCGAGGAGCTGCCGGCCGTGGGGCCAGTCCCGCCGTGCGGCTCCGGCTCCGCCGAAGCGCTGCCATCCCTCTTGAAACGTCCCTGCACTAGCGTCGCAACCTCTGGACCAGGCGCCCCCCGCGTGAACGGAAGGACGGTGTCGGCGTGTTGAGGGGTGCCCTGAATGCGGCCCCTCTAACGGTCGTGATGGACCGGCGCTGGCTCCCCCTCTCGCCGCCGCTCGGCGCTGCTGTGCGCCCTGCGCGCCGGCCAGTTCCAGCGGCGGTCCGTGAGATTCCAGCACAGTGCCGGATCTCCAACAAGGCTTGTTGGCCGGGCTGTGACATGAGTGACAGTCCGTGAGGGAGGTATTACCGCATGTAGAAAGTGTTCTCTCGCAATGCGGACAAAGGTGGGCGAAGGCCTGGGGTCAGGGACGTGTCCCAGTCGCCATGATCAGGAGCGGAATGGGTGGTTCGGTACGTCGATGTCCGTTTCCTCGTGCCCGGAGGTGGGCCTGATTTGACCGAATTGGGCGGGGATTCGTGAGCAAACTCACACGCAGATCATGAGACCTTCACGCCTTCCCCGGGAATGGCGTGCATAGCCTGAGCCTTTACAGATATGGCAAATCCGACAAGCCGCGCCCTTGCGGAGGTCCGCCGACGGCCCTCCCGGCGCCCGAAGAGAACAGGGCTACGTAGAACAGTGAAGACGACCGCGATGTTCCACAAGATCGCCAACCCGCAGCGTACGACGCTGGCGCACCTCAAGGACGCCGACGAGCTGCGGCTCCTCGAACAGAGGGAGCACGCCGTCGATCTCCCGGCCCAGACCGCCAACCCCAAGCGCACCATCCTCAACGAGGTACCCGTCGCGGCACTCGCCGCCTCCGCGGAGTAATACGCGCGCCGGCCGCCGGATGCTCAAGGGGTCCTTGCGCAGGACCCCTCAGGCTGCCGTCAACGGATGTCAAGGGCGTCCCCGGCCGGGGACGCCCTTCCGCGTTAGCCTGGACCGTCAGACTCCCGCCAGCTCAGCAAGGGGCCAACCAACCCGTGCGCATCGCCAGGTTCTCCATCGACGGGAACGTCGCCTTCGGCGCGGTCGAAGGCGACAAGCCGGACGAGCTCGTCCTGAACATCATCAAGGGCATCCCGTTCGCGGACCACGAGCTCTCCGGCACCAGGGTGCCGATGAGCAAGGTCCGGCTGCTCCCGCCCGTGCTGCCCAACAAGGTCGTGGCCTTCGGCCGCAACTACGCCGAGCACGCGCGCGAACTGGGCCACGACGTCCCCGACGCCCCGTTCGCCTTCTTCAAGCCGTCGACCTCGGTCATCGGACCCGGCGACAACATCCAGTACCCGGCGTTCTCCGAGGAACTGCACCACGAGGCCGAGCTCGCCGTCGTCATCGGCCGCATGTGCCGCGAGGTCCCGCGCGAACGCGTCGCCGACGTCATCCTCGGCTACACCTGCGCCAACGACGTCACCGCACGTGACGTCCAGCGGCGCGAGAAGCAGTGGGCCAGGGCCAAGGGCTTCGACAGCTCCTGCCCGCTCGGCCCGTGGGTGGAGACGGACCTGGACCTGAAGGCCGCGTCCGACCTCACCGTCCAGCTCACGGTCAACGGCCGGCAGCGGCAGCTCGGCCGCACCAGCGAGATGATCCATCCCATCGAGGATCTGATCGTCAACATCACCGAGGCCATGACGCTGCTCCCCGGCGACGTGATCCTCACGGGCACCCCGGCAGGGGTCGGCCCCCTCAACGTCGGCGACGAGGTCGCCGTCACCATCGAAGGCATCGGCACTCTCACCAACAAGGTTGTCAAGCGTGGCTAGCGCACCCGGCTCCCCCGTACGCGTCCGTTTCTGTCCCTCGCCCACCGGTAACCCCCATGTGGGCCTGGTCCGCACCGCCCTGTTCAACTGGGCGTTCGCCAAGCACCACCAGGGCACCCTGGTCTTCCGCATCGAGGACACCGACGCCGCCCGCGACTCCGAGGAGTCCTACGAGCAGCTGCTCGACTCGATGCGCTGGCTGGGCTTCGACTGGGACGAGGGCCCCGAGGTCGGCGGCCCGCACGCGCCGTACCGCCAGTCGCAGCGCATGGACCTCTACAAGGACGTCGCGCAGAAGCTGCTCGACGCCGGCCACGCCTACCGCTGCTACTGCTCCCAGGAGGAGCTGGACACCCGCCGCGAGGCCGCCCGCGCCGCCGGCAAGCCCTCCGGCTACGACGGCCACTGCCGCGAGCTGACCGCCGGGCAGGTCGCGGAGTACGAGGCCCAGGGCCGCGCCCCCATCGTCCGCTTCCGGATGCCCGACGAGACGATCACCTTCACCGACCTGGTCCGCGGCGAGCTCACCTTCACCCCGGAGAACGTCCCGGACTACGGCATCGTCCGCGCCAACGGCGCCCCGCTCTACACGCTCGTCAACCCGGTCGACGACGCCCTGATGGAGATCACCCACGTCCTGCGCGGCGAGGACCTGCTCTCCTCCACCCCCCGCCAGATCGCCCTCTACAAGGCGCTGATCGAACTGGGCGTCGCCAAGGACATCCCGGCCTTCGGCCACCTGCCGTACGTCATGGGCGAGGGCAACAAGAAGCTCTCCAAGCGCGACCCGCAGGCGAGCCTGAACCTCTACCGGGAGCGCGGCTTCCTCCCCGAGGGGCTGCTCAACTACCTCTCCCTGCTGGGCTGGTCGCTCTCCGCCGACCAGGACGTCTTCTCCACCGACGAGATGGTCGCGGCCTTCGACATCAAGGACGTCAACCCCAACCCGGCCCGCTTCGACCTCAAGAAGTGCGAGGCGATCAACGGCGACCACATCCGGCTGCTCGACGTGAAGGACTTCACCGAGCGCTGCGCCCCCTGGCTGAAGGCCCCGTTCGCGCCCTGGGCGCCGGAGGACTTCGACGAGGCCAAGTGGCACGCGATCGCCCCGCACGCGCAGACCCGGCTGAGGGTCCTCTCCGAGATCACCGACAACGTCGACTTCCTCTTTCTCCCCGAGCCGGTCTTCGACGAGGCGAGCTGGGCCAAGGCGATGAAGGAGGGCAGCGACGCCCTGCTGCGCACGGCCCGCGAGAAGCTGGAGTCGGCCGACTGGACGTCCGCCGAGTCCCTCAAGGAGGCCGTCCTCGCGGCCGGCGAGGCCCACGGCCTCAAGCTCGGCAAGGCCCAGGCCCCGGTTCGCGTCGCTGTCACCGGCCGCACGGTCGGCCTGCCCCTCTTCGAGTCCCTGGAGATCCTGGGCAAGGACAAGACCCTGACCCGCATCGACGCGGCCCTGGCCAGGCTGGCGGCGTAACGCGCACCACGTGAGGGGCGGTGTCCGCAAGCCCGGGCGCCGCCCCTCACGCACGCGCTACCGTCGAGGCCATGACGATTCGCGCGGTTGTCTGGGACGTCGACGACACCCTCTTCGACTACACGAGCGCCGACCGGGAGGGCATGCGCAGGCATCTGGACGTCGAGGGACTCCTGGCCGCGTACGACACCCCCGAGGCCGCCGTCGTCCGGTGGCGGGAGGTCACCGACCGGCAGTGGCGGCGCTTCGAGGCGGGCGAGGTCACCTTCGAGGGGCAGCGCCGCGACCGGGTCCGGGTCTTCCTGGACCGGGAGATGACCGACGCGGAGGCCGACGTCTGGTTCCGGCGTTACATGGATCACTACGAGGCGGCCTGGGCGCTCTTCCCCGACGTGCTGCCCGTCCTGGACGCCCTCGCCACCAGCCACCGCCACGCCGTGCTCTCCAACTCCAGCATCCACGTCCAGGACCGCAAGCTGCGCGTCCTCGGCGTGCACGACCGCTTCGAGGCGATCCTGTGCGCGGCCGAACTCGGCGTCGCGAAACCGCAGGCCGCCGCGTTCCTCGCGGCCTGCGAGGCGCTCCGGCTGCCCCCGCACGAGGTGGCGTACGTCGGCGACCACCCGGAGATCGACGGCCAGGGCTCCGCCGACGCCGGCCTGCTCTCCGTGTGGGTCGACCGCCACGGCGGCACGGCCACCGTCGAACTCCCCTCCGGACGGCACCGGATCGCCAGCCTGTCCGAACTCCCGGCGATCCTCGGCGCGGATACCCGTTTTGGAGCGCAGTCCACCTTCGGGTAATGTTCCTTCTGCGCCGCCGGGGAGCGGGCCGAAAAGGCCGGACCCGGGGGAGCGAACTAGAACAAGATCCCTTCCGGGATCGGCGTTCCAGTGGCCTATGGTGTAATTGGCAGCACGACTGATTCTGGTTCAGTTAGTCTTGGTTCGAGTCCAGGTAGGCCAGCTCGCAGAGCTCATCTGCACCAGTGGAGATTTGCTCCACGAAGCCCCCGTTGTGTAGCGGCCTAGCACGCTGCCCTCTCAAGGCAGTAGCGCCGGTTCGAATCCGGTCGGGGGTACAGATCCTTCCCGCGGGGAGAGTCGGGTAGCTCCCGCTCGCCTCGATGCAGGATCGCTAGGGCCCCCGTTGTGTAGCGGCCTAGCACGCCGCCCTCTCAAGGCGGTAGCGCCGGTTCGAATCCGGTCGGGGGTACAAACTGGTCTAAACCACATTGGTCTATGGTGTAATTGGCAGCACGACTGATTCTGGTTCAGTTAGTCTAGGTTCGAGTCCTGGTAGACCAGCTCGGATCTGCGGCGGTGCAGTTTGAACGCCTGCAAGATCCTCGCCCCCGTTGTGTAGCGGCCTAGCACGCCGCCCTCTCAAGGCGGTAGCGCCGGTTCGAATCCGGTCGGGGGTACAAGACAGCGGCTCCCCACCTCAGCTGAGGCGGGGAGCCGTTCGCGTTGTACGACGGACGCGGCCGGGGCGCGCGGGACGCCGTGCGCGTCATGTGATCGTTCCTCCGTGGCCCGCCGCGGCGTTGAGGCCGGCCCCGGAGGAACGTGGTCCTCGGCTTTACGGTCAGCCCGTGCGGCGCAGCGCCTCCGAGAGGCGGCCCGCCGCGTCGATGACGGCCTGCGCGTGCATCCGCCCCGGGTGGCGGGTCAGACGCTCGATGGGGCCGGACACCGAGACGGCGGCCACGACCCGGTTGGAGGGGCCGCGCACGGGCGCGGAGACGGACGCCACGCCCGGCTCGCGCTCGCCGATCGACTGGGCCCAGCCCCGCCGCCGTACGCCCGACAGGGCCGTCGCCGTGAAGCGGGCGCCCTGCAGTCCGCGGTGGAGGCGCTCGGGCTCCTCCCAGGCCATCAGGATCTGCGCCGAGGAGCCCGCCTTCATGGTGAGCGTCGAGCCGACCGGGACCGTGTCCCGAAGGCCGGACAGGCGCTCCGCCGCGGCCACGCAGATCCGCATGTCGCCCTGGCGGCGGTAGAGCTGCGCGCTCTCGCCCGTCACATCGCGCAGGTGGGTGAGCACCGGGCCGGCGGTCGCGAGCAGGCGGTCCTCGCCCGCGGCGGCGGCCAGTTCGGCAAGCCGCGGACCGAGGATGAACCGGCCCTGCATGTCGCGCGCCACCATGCGGTGGTGTTCCAGTGCCACGGCCAGCCGGTGGGCCGTGGGTCGTGCCAGTCCGGTCGCCGCGACCAAGCCCGCGAGGGTGGCCGGACCGGACTCCAGAGCGCTCAGGACGAGGGCTGCCTTGTCCAGAACGCCGACGCCGCTACTGTTGTCCATGAAACGATATTCCCGTCTCACTCTGTGAAACGCAAGTTCAATTTTCCGTGAGACGCGCAACCCTTGGACCTACAGCGGCCCGCAGACCAACGGGCCCGGCGGCGAGCGCCCGGGGACCGGGACAGGGCGCCGCCTCCACAAGATCTCTAGTTGGGCCGGGCGACTTCCGCCGGCCGAAGGGAAAGCGATGGGTAGGACACTCGCGGAGAAGGTCTGGGACGATCACGTCGTCCGGCGCGCCGAGGGCGAGCCCGACCTCCTCTTCATCGATCTGCACCTGCTGCACGAGGTGACCAGCCCGCAGGCCTTCGACGGACTGCGTCAGAACGGCCGGCCGGTGCGCCGCCTCGACCTCACCATCGCGACCGAGGACCACAACACCCCGACCCTCGACATCGACAAGCCCATCGCCGACCCGGTCTCCCGCGCCCAGCTGGAGACCCTGCGCAAGAACTGCGCCGAGTTCGGCGTCCGGCTGCACCCGCTCGGCGACGTCGAGCAGGGCGTCGTCCACGTCGTCGGACCGCAGCTGGGGCTGACCCAGCCGGGCATGACGGTCGTCTGCGGCGACTCCCACACCTCCACGCACGGCGCGTTCGGCGGGCTGGCCTTCGGTATCGGCACCTCGCAGGTCGAGCATGTGCTGGCCACCCAGACGCTGCCGATGACCCGCCCCAAGACCATGGCCATCACGGTCGACGGCGAACTGCCCGAGGGCGTCACCGCCAAGGACCTGATCCTGGCGATCATCGCCCGCATCGGCACCGGCGGCGGCCAGGGCTACGTCCTGGAGTACCGCGGCTCCGCCATCGAGAAGCTCTCGATGGAGGCCCGGATGACCATCTGCAACATGTCGATCGAGGCCGGCGCCCGGGCCGGCATGATCGCCCCCGACGAGACGACCTTCGCCTACCTCGAGGGCCGTCCGCACGCCCCGAAGGGCGAGGACTGGGACGCGGCCGTCGCGTACTGGAAGACCCTGAAGACCGACGACGACGCCGAGTTCGACGCCGAGGTCGTCATCAAGGCCTCCGAACTGTCGCCGTTCGTCACCTGGGGCACCAACCCCGGCCAGGGCGCGCCGCTTTCGGCGGACGTCCCCGACCCCGCTTCGTACGAAGACGCTTCGGAGCGCTTCGCCGCCGAAAAGGCCCTGGAATACATGGGGTTGGAGGCCGGGCAGCCGCTGCGCTCGATCAGCGTGGACACCGTCTTCGTAGGCTCATGCACCAACGGCCGTATCGAGGACCTGCGGGCCGCCGCCGACATCGTCCGGGGCCGCAAAGTCGCCGACGGCGTACGGATGCTGGTCGTCCCGGGCTCCGCGCGCGTGGGTCTGCAGGCCGTCTCCGAGGGCCTGGACGTCGTCTTCAAGGACGCCGGCGCCGAATGGCGGCACGCGGGCTGCTCGATGTGCCTCGGCATGAACCCCGACCAGCTGGCCCCGGGTGAGCGCTCCGCGTCCACCTCCAACCGCAACTTCGAGGGCCGGCAGGGCAAGGGCGGTCGTACGCACCTGGTGTCGCCGCAGGTCGCCGCGGCCACCGCGGTCCTGGGCCACCTGGCCTCCCCGGCCGACCTGTCCGACGACGCCCCCGTCACGCCCGCTGGAGTCTGATCAGTCATGGAAGCATTCACCACGCACACCGGCCGGGCCGTCCCGCTGCGCCGCTCCAACGTCGACACCGACCAGATCATCCCCGCCCACTGGCTCAAGAAGGTGACCAGGGACGGATTCGAGGACGGGCTGTTCGAGGCCTGGCGCAAGGACGAGTCGTTCGTCCTCAACCGCCCCGAGCGGCAGGGCGCGACCGTGCTGGTCGCCGGCCCCGACTTCGGCACCGGCTCCTCCCGCGAGCACGCCGTGTGGGCGCTGCAGAACTACGGCTTCAAGGCCGTGATCTCCTCTCGCTTCGCCGACATCTTCCGCGGCAACTCGCTGAAGAACGGCCTGCTCACGGTGGTCCTGGAGCAGAAGACCGTGGACGCGCTCTGGGAGCTCACCGAGAAGGACGCGACAGCTGAGGTCACCGTGGACCTCGAGGCGCGTGAGGTGCGCGCCGAGGGCATCACCGCCTCCTTCGAGCTGGACGAGAACTCCCGCTGGCGGCTGCTGAACGGGCTGGACGACATCTCCATCACCCTGCGCAACGAGGCCGACATCGCCGCCTACGAGGCCAAGCGCCCGTCGTACAAGCCGCGGACGCTCACGGTCTGATCCGCGAGGACCCCTGAGGGGTCGTCCCGGCGCCGCCCGTCGGCAGGGGCGAGATCCGGCCACCGCGAAACCCTTCCGTACCCCCGATCACTCCGATCGGGGGTACGGCCGTTTTCGTCCTCGCACACCTCGGCGAGTCTTCGCGGTTCCTCCCAACTTCCCACGTTAAGAAGGTGGTTGCCGGGGTACGCGAGGTGTGTGGACGCGATCTCCGCAGTCGCCAGGACGGCTGTCCCAGGCGGCAGTTGCCCCCTGGGCGGGCGACAACTCGCCCCAGATGGCACAATCTGTGCATGGAACACGACGGCCAACTCCAGCTCTATACGGCGGTCGCGAACCAACTCAAGGAAGCGCACTCACGAGTGCGCGCACTGCAAGTCCCGGAGGGCGTACGGATGGCGCTGGCCCGGAAGCTGCTGGTCATTACGGCCGCGGCCAAGCACGATCTCGCCGACGCGACAAGGCGGCTGGAGCGGTTCATGGCGGACCTCGATCAGGGACGAATGCCTGAAGAGGAGCGCTGATCGCCTCCGGAGCAGCCGATTTCGTTGCGGCACAAGGGTGATTAGCCCGTTTCGTGTTTGATTTGCGGTATATATCTGCCTAACGTGCGAAAAAGCTTGAACACTTTCGTTCTGGCGAGGTTCCGAAGGGGAAGACGTGAACAAGGCGCAGCTCGTAGAAGCGATTGCCGACAAGTTGGGCGGCCGCCAGCAGGCCGCCGACGCGGTCGACGCGGTCCTGGACGCCATCGTCCGCGCGACCGTCGCCGGGGACCGGGTCTCGGTCACCGGCTTCGGTTCGTTCGAGAAGGTCGACCGTCCGGCGCGTTACGCCCGCAACCCCCAGACGGGCGAGCGGGTTCGGGTCAAGAAGACGTCCGTGCCGCGCTTCCGCGCCGGCCAGGGCTTCAAGGACCTGGTGAGCGGCTCGAAGAAGCTCCCGCGCGGCGGCGAGGTCGCCGTCAAGAAGGCCCCCAAGGGCAGCCTGAGCGGCGGCGCCACGGCGACGGTCAAGAAGGCCGCCGCCAAGAAGGCCACCACCAAGGCCGCCGCCAAGAAGACCACCCCCGCGAAGAAGACGACGGCCGCCGCGAAGAAGACCTCGGCCGCCAAGAAGACGACCGCGAAGAAGACGACGGGCAAGACGGCCGCTGCCGCGAAGAAGACCAGCGCCGCCAAGACCGCCACCGCGAAGAAGACGACGGCGAAGAAGGCCCCGGCGAAGAAGGCGACCGCCGTCAAGGCCCCCGCCAAGAAGTCGACCGCGCGCAAGACCACCGCCAAGAAGACCACTGCCGCCCGCCAGGCGTAAGGGTTCAGGGGCACTCACACGCTGGGCCGGACTCCCTCATGGAGCCCGGCCCGCGGCGTGTCCGCACGCGCGCCACGCCCCGCGAGGACCCGCGACTCTGACGCTCCCGCCGGGCGCCGGTCAGAACGTCTGCAGCGTCACGAGCGTGATCCGCCGCGCGTCCCCCTCGCCCTCGGTCTCGATCCGCACCCGCTGACCGGGGCGCAGCAGCCTCAGCCCGCCCGCGTCGAACGCCGGCGCGTCGAAGGGAACCGGAGTGCCGTCGTCCAGCAGCACCTGTCCGCTGCGGCTGCCGGGGTCGTACGTGTACGCGGTGGCCTGCATGACGGCAGCCTACTGCCCGGGGATCAGCAGCCGCGCGGCCGCGGCGGCCGTGCGGGGGCCCACGCCCAGGGCCAGGGCGGCCCGCAGGTCCTCGCCGGTGTCCACGTCCTGGCGGACGGAATCCACCGCGTCGAGCCGGAGTTCCACCGCCCCGGAAACACGGTGGCGGTCCCGGGAATCCGGACCGAATGCGG
This sequence comes from Streptomyces sp. NPDC002566, assembly GCF_042889585.1. Classification (NCBI taxonomy): domain Bacteria; kingdom Bacillati; phylum Actinomycetota; class Actinomycetes; order Kitasatosporales; family Streptomycetaceae; genus Streptomyces; species Streptomyces sp. NPDC002566. The sequence continues at coordinate 118,833 of NZ_JBIARD010000009.1, forward strand.
GAAGCAATTCACCGTCCGGGCCGACGGCGAGAAGGGTCGTGCCGATTGCCGCGGCATCCGGGAGAAAAGCGCGCGGGAATTCAGCGGCCGCGTCCAGTACCCGCGCCAATTCCAGTGGACGCAGAGCCGGCAGATCGGCGTTCAGCGCCGCGATCGCGCTCCGGGGACGTGCGGCCCGTACGAAGGCCGCCCCGTGCTCCAGCGCGCCGTTCAGACCGGTGCGCGGCTCGTCGGGGACGACGCGGGCGCCCAGCGCCGCCAGTTCACGCCCGGCCAGCGCGTCGTCCGTGACGACTGCCACATCCCGCACCACCGGGCAGGCCAGCGCGGCCGCCACCGTGTCCTGGGCGAAGGCGAGGGCGAGTCCGGGGCGCAGTTCGCCGGCCGCGGTGTCCGCGAGCCTGCTCTTGGCCAGCGCCAGAGGCTTCACGGGTATGACCAAGTTCCACTGCACCGGTGTACCGTCCCTCTCTCGTCGCCGCCATTGTCACCCGGCCCCTCCGGCGCGGCCTCGGTCGGGGCGTACGGTGTTCTCGACACAGAGGCGGCCTGGGGCGACACTTGTGCGGCCCCCAGGCGCCGTAGGGAAGTCCTAGAGGAAGGTGTCCGCGTGCCCCGCCGCAGAATCGGGTTCTGGTACCGCTTCGCTGCGGTCCTGTGCAAACCGCCCTTGGTGGTGCTGATCAAGCGGGACTGGCGCGGAACGGAGCACATCCCGGCCGAGGGCGGATTCATCACCGCGGTGAACCACAATTCGCACGTCGATCCCTTCGCCTACGCGCACTACCAGTACAACACCGGACGAGTGCCGCGATTCCTGGCGAAGAGCGGGCTGTTCAAGAAGGGGTTCGTCGGCGCCGCGATGCGCGGCACCGGGCAGATCCCCGTCTACCGCGAGAGCAGCGACGCCCTCAGCGCCTTCCGCGCCGCGATCGACGCGGTGGAGCGCGGCGAGTGCGTCGCCTTCTACCCCGAGGGCACCCTCACCCGCGACCCGGACGGCTGGCCGATGACCGGCAAGACCGGCGCCGCGCGCGTGGCCCTGCAGACCCGGTGCCCGGTGATCCCCGTCGCGCAGTGGGGCGCCAACGAACTGCTGCCGCCCTACGCGAAGAAGCCCAACCTCTTTCCCCGCAAGACCCACCACGTCCTCGCGGGCCCGCCCGTGGACCTGGCGCGGTTCTACGGCAAGGAGATGACTCCCGAGCTGCTGAAGGAGGCGACGGAGGTCATCATGGCCGCCGTCACCCGCCAGCTGGAGGAGATCCGCGGCGAGAAGGCGCCCGCCACGCCCTACGACCCGCGCCGGGAGCGGATCGAGCAGCGCCGCCGCACCCAGGAGGAGCAGACGCGGCCGCCGGAGGCGACGCAGGCTCAGCAGACGCCGGCTCCGGCATCGGTACCCGCACCGGCACAGACGAAGACGCCCGCACCGACGCAGACCGGTCGGCCGGCCGTCCGAGAAGGGGAGAACGGCACGTGAGCAAGCCCGTCAAGGCGGCCGTGTTCGGCACCGGATCCTGGGGCACCGCCTTCGGGCGGGTCCTCGCCGACGCGGGCTGCGAGGTGACGCTGTGGGCGCGCCGCGCCGAGCTCGCCGACGCGGTCAACTCCACGCGGACCAACCCGGACTACCTGCCCGGCGTCGAACTCCCCGCCAACCTGCGCGCCACCGCCGACGCCGCCGAGGCCGCGCGGGACGCCGACTTCACCGTCCTCGCGATCCCCTCGCAGACCCTGCGCGACAACCTCGCCGAATGGCGCCCGCTGCTCGCCCCGCACACCGTCCTCGTCTCCCTGATGAAGGGCGTCGAACTCGGCACGACCATGCGGATGAGCGAGGTGATCGAGGACGTCGCCAAGGTGGCCCCCGAACGCGTCGCCGTGGTCACCGGACCCAACCTCGCCAAGGAGATCGCCTCCCGGATGCCGGCGGCGGCCGTGGTCGCCTGCGTCGACGAGCCCGTCGCGCAGCGGCTCCAGACCGCCTGCCACACCCCGTACTTCCGCCCCTACACCAACACCGACGTCGTCGGCTGCGAACTGGGCGGCGCGGTGAAGAACGTCATCGGGCTCGCCGTCGGCATCGCGGACGGCATGGGCCTCGGCGACAACGCCAAGGGCTCCCTGATCACCCGCGGCCTCGCCGAGACCACCCGCCTCGGTCTGGCGATGGGCGCGGACCCGCTCACCTTCTCCGGACTGGCCGGTCTCGGCGACCTGGTGGCGACCTGCTCCTCGCCGCTGTCGCGCAACCACACCTTCGGCACCAACCTCGGCAAGGGCATGACGCTCCAGGAGACCATCGCCGTCACCCGGCAGACCGCCGAGGGCGTCAAGTCCTGCGAGTCCGTGGCGGATCTGGCCCGCCGGCACGGCGTCGACATGCCCATCACCGAGACGGTCGTCGACATCGTGCACGAGGGGAAGCCCCCCCTGGTCGCGCTCAAGGAGCTGATGTCGCGCAGCGCGAAGCCCGAACGACGCTGAGCGACACCGGAGGGACCCTGAGCGCACCCCGGGAGTCGACGCTGGGTCCGGGCACCGCCACCGGGTACTCTCAACCCGATATGAGCACCGAGAACCTCCCCCAGAGCCCCGGCCAGCCCGCCCGCAAGCCGCGCGTGGCCGTCGTGTTCGGCGGGCGCAGCTCCGAACACGGGATCTCCGTGGTCACCGCGGGCGCCGTCCTCAAGGCCATCGACCGGACCAAGTACGAGGTCCTGCCGATCGGCATCACCCGGGACGGCCGCTGGGCGATCACCGCCGACGCGCCCGAACGCATGGCGATCACCGAGCGCCGGACGCCCAGCGTGGAGGAGCTCGCGGAGTCGGCCGAGGGCGGCGTGATCCTCCCCGTCGACCCGGCCAACCGCGAAGTCGTCTACAGCGAGCCCGGATCGGTGCCCAAGGCGCTCGGCGAGGTCGACGTCGTCTTCCCGGTGCTGCACGGCCCCTACGGCGAGGACGGCACCCTTCAAGGCCTGCTGGAGCTCTCCGGCGTCCCCTACGTCGGCTCGGGCGTGCTCGCCTCCGCCGTCGGCCAGGACAAGGAGTACATGAAGCGGGTGTTCACCTCCTTCGGGCTCAAGGTCGGCCCGTACGTGGTGATCCGCCCCCGGGAGTGGCAGCAGGACGAGTCCGCCGCCCGCAAGAAGATCGTCGACTTCGCAGGCGAGCACGGCTGGCCGCTCTTCGTGAAGCCCGCGCGCGCGGGCTCCTCCATCGGCATCACCAAGGTCGACGACCTCGCCGGACTGGACGACGCGATCGCCGAGGCGCAGAGCCACGACCCGAAGATCCTCGTCGAAGCGGCGCTGCGGGGCCGCGAGATCGAGTGCGGGGTGCTGGAGTTCGAGGACGGCCCGCGCGCCTCCGTCCCGGCCGAGATCCCGCCGCCGGACGCGCACGCGTACTACGACTTCGAGGCCAAGTACATCGACTCGACGCCGGGGATCGTGCCCGCGCCGCTGACCGACGAGGAGACCGCCGAGGTGCGGCGGCTCGCGGTGGACGCCTACGAGGCCGCCTCCTGCGAGGGCCTCGTGCGCGCGGACTTCTTCCTCACCGAGGACGGCGAGTTCGTGATCAACGAGATCAACACCATGCCCGGCTTCACGCCGATCTCGATGTACCCGCAGATGTGGCAGGCCAGCGGCGTCGGCTACCCCGAGCTGGTCGAGCGGCTCATCCAGGCGGCGCTGCGCCGCTCCACGGGACTGCGCTGACCGTCGCGGCCCGAAGTCAGTCGGCGATCCCTTCGGGGATCGCCGACTTGACGGCCGGCGCGAGGTCCACCAGCGCGGCCGCCCCGTCCCCGGAGGGCACCGAGACCTCGACGTACGCCCGCCGCAGAGCGGTGGTGCACCGGTAGCCGCCGTCCCCCTGCTTCTCCATCAGCCAGGCCACGCCGTCCACCTCCCCGGAGTCGGCGTTCGTATCGTTCATCTCCGCGGGCCGCTCCACACCGCAGCGCAGTATGATCGCCGGGTCCCCCCAGCCCGCGGTCAGCGCAGACGCGGGTCCGGGATCCCGGCGGTCACGTCCGTCCACCTTCGACGGCAGCGCCCTGTCGAGGTTCCGGCACAGTTCCACGACCTTCGCGGAAGGGCTGGGAACCGCGACCGAGGCGCTGTCGTCTGCCGAGGAGCAGCCCGCGGCCGCGCAGAGCAGAGCGAGGACGGGCAGGCCACTGAGCCGGCGACGGAAAAGATTCACCGGCCAAGCGTAGACGGGGGCTACAGATGCACGACCGGGCAGGTCAGGGTTCGCGTGATCCCGTCCACCTGCTGGACCTTGGCGACCACCATGCGGCCGAGGTCGTCGACGGTGTCGGCCTGGGCCCGCACGATCACGTCGTAGGGACCCGTGACGTCCTCGGCCTGGACGACGCCGGGGATCTTGCCGATCGACTCGGCGACGGTCGACGCTTTACCGACGTCCGTCTGGATCAGGATGTACGCCTGTACCACGGAACCTCCAGGGCGGCCACGAGGATCATGTGGGGAAAAGGAACGCCACGGTATCGCGTCGTAGCTCGCCACGGGGAGACCCGCGGGGAGCGCGACTCGCGCGCCGGGGTGGGGGCAGGACAGAAGTTGACGGCCACCTCGACCGTATCGAGGACACTGGTGACGCGCGACCGGGCAAGGACAGCATCAGAAGGGGCGAAAGGTCAATGAAGGGCACTGTTGGTGAGCTCGGTGAGTTCGGGCTCATCAGGGAGCTCACCTCCCGTCTCACGACCTCCGCGGCGGTCCGGGTGGGCCCCGGCGACGACGCCGCCGTGGTCGCCGCCCCCGACCGGCGGGTCGTGGCCAGCACGGACATCCTGCTGGAGGGACGGCACTTCCGCCGGGACTGGTCCACCGCCTACGACGTCGGCCGCAAGGCGGCCGCGCAGAACCTCGCCGACATCGCCGCGATGGGCGCCGTCCCGACGGCGCTGCTGCTCGGCCTGGTCGTGCCCGCCGAACTGCCGGTCACCTGGCCCACGGAGCTGATGGACGGCCTGCGCGACGAGTGCCAGGTCGCCGGCGCCTCCGTGGTCGGCGGGGACGTCGTGCGCGGCGACACGATCATGGTGTCGATCACCGCGCTCGGCGACCTGCGCAACCAGGAGCCCGTCACCCGGGCCGGCGCGCAGCCCGGCGACCTGGTCGCGGTGACCGGCTGGCTGGGCTGGTCGGCCGCCGGGTACGCGATCCTCTCCCGCGGCTTCCGCTCGCCCCGCGCCTTCGTCGAGGCGCACCGCCGCCCCGAGCCGCCGTACCACGCGGGCCCCGCGGCCGCCGGGCTGGGCGCGACCGCGATGTGCGACGTGAGCGACGGGCTGATCGCCGACCTCGGGCACATCGCGGAGTCCAGCAAGGTCCGCATCGACATCCGGTCCGGTGCGATCGACATCCCCTCGCAGATGAACGACATCGGCCAGGCCGTCGGCGTCGACCCCATGCAGTGGGTGCTGACCGGGGGAGAGGACCACGCCATCGTGGCGACCTTCCCGCCGGACGTGAAGCTGCCGGCCCGCTGGAAGGTGATCGGCGAGGTCCTCAACCCGTCCGCGCTGCCCCAGGTGACGGTCGACGGCGCCCCTTGGACGAGCAAGGGCGGCTGGGACCACTTCGGGGACATGGAGTCATGAGCGCACCGCCCCGGGTGCTGACGGTCGCCGGCTCCGACTCCGGCGGCGGAGCGGGAGTTCAGGCCGACCTGAAGACGATGCTCGCGCTGGGCGTGCACGGCATGAGCGTGCTCACCGCCGTCACCGCCCAGAACTCCCTCGGCGTGCAGGGCGCATGGGAGCTGCCGGCCGAGGCGGTGCGCACCCAGTACCGCAGCGTCGTGGACGACATCGGCGTCCAGGCCGTGAAGACCGGCATGCTCGCCTCCGCCGAACTCGTCGAGACCGTCGCCGAGTTGCTCGCCGGCACGGACGCGCCGGTGGTCGTCGACCCGGTCGGCGTCTCCAAGCACGGCGACCCGCTGCTGGCGGCCTCGGCGCTGGACTCCGTCCGCACGAAGCTGCTGCCGACGGCGACCGTCGCCACTCCGAACCTCGACGAGGTGGCCCAACTGACCGGCGTGCGCGTCGAGTCGGAGGCCGACCTGCGGGAGGCGGCGCACGCCGTGCTGGCGTACGGGCCGCGGTGGGCCCTGATCAAGGGCGGGCATCTGGCCGGCCCCGCCGTGGACCTGCTCACCGACGGCGTCACCGAGCACTGGCTGCGCGCGCCCCGGCACGACAACCGGCACACCCACGGCACGGGCTGCACCCTCGCCTCGGCGATCGCGGCGCAGCTCGCCAAGGGGCGGCCGGTGCCGGAGGCGGTGACGGCGGCCAAGGAGTACGTCACCGGGGCGATCGCCGCCGGGTTCGCGCTGGGCGCGGGCATCGGGCCGGTGGACCACGGCTGGAACCTCACCCGGGGCGGCTGACCGCCGTCCGGCCGGATCCGTAGCTGACCGCCGTCCTGCCGGATCCGGATACAGCAAGAAGCCGGTCCACCCAGGGTGGACCGGCTTGATGCAGCGAACCGGCAGTGGCCGCGCGCTCAGCTGAGCGTCAGCGCGAGACCTTGCCGGCCTTGATGCACGAGGTGCAAGCGTTCACGCGCTTCGGCGTCCCGCCGACCACGGTACGCACGCGCTGGATGTTCGGGTTCCAGCGACGGGACGTACGGCGGTGCGAGTGCGAGATGTTGTTGCCGAAGCCCGGCCCCTTGCCGCAGACGTCGCAGTTGGCAGCCACGGGTCACTCCAAAGACTTCAGATGCACTTACGGTTGATCCCGGCATGCCGGGATCAAGATCGATGGGATCAGAGATCTGAGTGGCGGTGCCAGGGGATGGCCCGATACGGATCGGGCAACCGGAGCAGCATACAACGACTGCGCCAGTACAACGAAACTACCATGGCTGCTCAGGGGCTCCGCCCCGGCCCGCTTCCGGCGGACACCCCTCCAAGGTCTACGCTGCGTGCCAGTCCAGCAGCTCAAGGAGGCCCAGGTGCCGCAGGTGCCGCAGACATTCGATGCTCTCGCGGTCCGCACCTGGTGCGGCCTGGCGCTGGGCGCGCTGGGACGCGCGCGTGAGGAGATCGACGCGATCAACGTCTATCCGGTCGCGGACGGGGACACCGGCACCAACCTCTATCTGACCGTCGAGTCCGCGGTGACCGCCGTGGAGGCCGTGTTCACCGGACACGAGGCCGGGTCGGCCGGCGGCGGGGTCCACGGCGTCCCCTCGCTCGCGGACGCGGCGCGCGCGATGGCGCACGGCGCGCTCATAGGCGCGCGCGGGAACTCCGGGACGATCCTGGCCCAGTTGCTGCGCGGCATGGCCCAGGTGCTCACCGCCGAGGGTGAGAGGCCCCACACGGACGCCGGGGGGCTGCGCCTGGCGCTGCGGCACGCGGCCGACTCCGCCCGCCGGGCCGTGGCCCACCCCGTCGAGGGCACCGTCCTGTCCGTCGCCGCGGGCGCGGCCGACGCGGCCGGTGCGGCCGACGGCGACTGCGGGGCGGTGGCCCGCGCGGCCTACCGGGGCGCGTGCGCCGCGCTCGCCGCGACCCCGGGCCAGCTGGCCGTCCTGGAGCGCGCCGGGGTGGTCGACGCGGGCGGGCGGGGCCTGGTGGCGGTGCTCGCGGCACTGGTGGAGACGCTCACCGGGGAATCGCCGACGGCCCCTCCGGCCCCTTCCCGGGCCGTGCACTTCCCGGACGCGCCGGACACCCCGCGCTCTCCGGCCGTCCCCGACCCCCTCGACTCCGAGGTCTGCGGGGACGTCCCCGAGGGCGGCGGCCCCGCCTTCGAGGTGATCTACCTGCTGGAGGCCGAGGACACCGCCGTGGACCGGCTCCGCAGCCGGCTCGACGCCCTCGGCGACTCCCTCGTCGTCGTGGGCGGTGACGGGCTGTGGAACGTCCATGTGCACGTCGACGACGCCGGGGCGGCCGTGGAAGCGGGCGTGGAGGCCGGCCGCCCGTACCGCATCCGCATCACGCACTTCGGCCTCGACGACGTGCACGCGCGCGGGGGTGAGCGGCAACCCCGTGAGCGCGTCGAGCGGGCGGTCGTCGCCGTCGTGGAGGGCGAGGGCCTCGCGGGGCTGTACGCCGAGGCGGGCGCGACGACGGTCCTCGCGCGCCCGGGGGAGCCGCCCGCCAGCGGAGAGCTCGTCGAAGCCGTGCGACGGGCCCACGCGCGCGAGGTCGTGCTGCTGCCCAACGACGCCGACCTGCGTCACACCGCCGCCGCGGCGGCCGAGCAGGCCCGCACGGAGGGCATCCGGGTCGCCCTCATCCCCACCCGCTCCGCGGTCCAGGGGATCGCCGCGCTCGCCGTCCACCAGCCGGAGCGCCGCTTCGACGAGGACGTGGTCTCCATGACCTCGGCGGCCGGCGCCACCCGCTACGCCGAGATCACGGTCGCCGAACACCAGTCCTGGACCATGGCCGGCATCTGCCAGGCCGGCGACGTCCTCGGGCTCGTCGACGGCGACGTGGCCGTCATCGGCGCCGACGTCACCGCCACCGCCGAGACCGTCCTGAACCGCATGCTGTCGGCCGGCGGGGAACTGGTCACCCTGGTGCTCGGCGACGAGGCGCCCGAGGGCGTCGCCGAGCGCCTTGAGGCACGGGTGCGGGAGGCGTACCTCGCCGTCGACACCGTGGTCTACCGGGGCGGCCGGCAGGGGGCACTCCTGCTGATCGGCGTCGAGTGACCCGCCGCCGGTTGCTCAGCCCGTCTGCTCCGTCGTGACCTGGATCAACTGCTCGGCCTCGGCCCGCCGCGCGCGGACCGTCTCGTCCCCGGTGTCGGGGTCGTCGTCGGCGTAGGCCGCCAGCACCGCACGCGCGCGTGCCGCCGCCTGCCCGGGGCGGCCGAGGTCGGTCTCCAGCCAGCCGGCGGCCAGTTCGGCCGCGGTGCGGGCGTGCAGGGCGTCCTCCCCGAGGGGGACGAATACGGCGACCGCGCGGGCCATCTGCGACAGGGCGTCCTCCCACGTCTCCCGGATGGACTCGTCGTCGGCGTCCTCGGCGGCCGAGCGGGCCAGCAGATCGCCGAACTGGCGGTGGGTGTGGCCGAGTTCGAGGACGAGCCGCGGACGCTCCTCCGCCGCGTCCGCGGTGTCCGCCGCGTCCAGCGCCTCCAGCGCGTCCGCGCACTCCTCGACGGCCCTCGTCATCAGCTCACGCGCCGCGCCGACACCGCCCTCGGCGCGCAGCGCCAGCCACGCGCGTGCGCGCAGGGACCGGATCAGCCCGTGGACGTTGCCCAGGGAGCGCCACAGCTCACCCGCGCGCGCGTACGCCCGGTCCGCCTCCTCGGGGAGCCCCGCCTGACCGAGGGACTCGCCGGCCAGGTGCGCGAGCGTGGCGTGGTCGTGCTGCTCGGGCCAGTGCCGGGCTGTCTCGGCTGCCTGCAGCCGCCGTTCGGCGCTCGCCCGGTGCTCGCCGAGCTCGCTCAGACAGTCGCCGAGCCACCACTGCGTCTGGACGACCGCGCCGTCGCCGTGCGTCTGCGGGCTCAGGTCCGCGAGCGCCGACTCCAGCACCTCCGCCGCCTCCGCCCACCGGCCCTGCCGGACCAGGAACCCGCCCAGCTGGTGCCGCGCCCACGCCCCGAGCGTCGGGCCCTCGCCGGCCTCGTCGGCCCAGTGCGCGGCCTCCAGGGCGTGCTCCGCGGCCTCCCCGGGCTCTCCCCGGCCGCCGACCACCTCGGCGAGCTGGAGGCCCAGCTGCGCCCGCCCCACCGGCTCCAGGAACGCCCCGCCGTGCTCCAGCGCCGCCCGCAGCGCCCGCTCCGCCTCCACCAGGTCGCCCAGGTGGTGGGCCAGACCGGCGAGCCGGGCCTCGTACTCCACGGCGAACCAGGGCAGGCCCGCCTCGGTGAACTCCGCCGCCGCCCGCGCGAACAGCTCCGCGCCCGCCTGCGCGTCCCCCGAGCGCACGGCCAGCTCCGCGAGCATCGCGTGCCCCTCGGCGACCCGCGCGGCGAGCCGCACGTCGTCCCCGGCCCGCCCGTCGACGAGAGCGAGCAGCTCCCGCACGGCCGCCTCGGCCTCCGCCAGCACCGCCTCGGCCTCCGCCGTGTCCGTCGGCTCCGCCGCGTCCGGCTCCCCGACCGCCTGGACGCGGCGCATCAATATGCGGGCGCGGCCCATCAGCACACCCGCCGCCTGCGGCATCTCCGTGCCGCCGTCGGCGTACAGCGCGAGGACCAGGTCGTAGGGTTCGGCGACGGCCGTCAGGGCCGCGTCGACGTCCCCGGCGAGCGCGCGGACGTACGCCGCACGCGTGCGTGCCGCCAGGGCCTCCCCGGGGTCGCCGGCCTCCGCGTACAGCTCGGCGGCCCGCTCGAACTTCCCCGCGCCCTCCGGGCCGAGCGCCATCGCCTCGTGGTCGGCGATCTCCGCACGGTCGCGCGCCTCCAGCGGGACGCCCTCGGCGGCCCGCGCCACCGCGGCCCACGCCTCCATGGCGTGCGGCTGCAGGGCGTCCGACAGCCGCCGCGCCTCCGCGAGCAGCGTGGGCAGGTCCGCCTCGACGGCCCGCGCGTCCGCGGTCGACGGCGGCTCCCAGGACGCCGGCGGCGGTACGGCCGGCGTCGCCGGGCGGGCCGTCCGCACGCCCAACGGCAGCCGTTCCACCAGCGGTTCCTGCGCCATACGCGCGCGGGTGCGCTCAGTCACGTACGAGGTGCCGTTGCGCTCGTCGAACCGCGCGGCCAGCGCCAGCGCCTCCTCGCGCGCGTGGGCCGCGAGCTCGTCCGCCGTCCACGCCCGCCCCGCCGGGCCGGGCACCGTCCGGCCGCCCAGACCCCGCGCCGACAGCCGCTCCATCAGCAGCGCCACCACGCTCAGGAACTCCAGCCTGCTGCGCGGATGGCCGTCGTCGGTGAAGTACGCCGGCCGCTCCGCGAGCAGCTCCAGGCCCCGCGCCTCGTTCCCGGTCAGCGCGCAGAACTCCACGTGGTCCGCGTACGCGCCCCGCATGCTCTCCATCGCCCGCACCAGCCGGAAACCCCGCAGATGGTGGGCGCGCGCCTCCTCCGGCCGGTCCAGGCGCAGCAGCGGCAGCAGCGAGGAGGCCAGCACGGTGTGCGGTTCGTGCGCGCACGTGTACTCGCCCTCGAGGACCGGCGCCCACAGGTCGAGGGCCTCCGCGTCCCGGCCCCGCTCGGCCTGCCACCAGCCCTGCCCGTGCAGTTCGCAGGCGTGGCAGTCGGCCATGCTGTCCCGGTCCGCGGCCAGCCAGGCGGCGAACGCCCGCTCCGCCCGCGGCACGTCCCCGACATGCGCGGCCACACTGAACTCCGCGCTGCGCACGGCCCGTTCGGAGTGCCCGGCGAGCCGGTAGCGGTGCTCCATCTCGCCCAGCCACTTCTCCACCGACGCCAGCGGCACATGCGGCTGGTCGAGCATGCCGGACGTCACCCACTTGAAGACCCAGTGCAGCGAGTGCGTCTCGTACTCGTCGAAGTCACCGGGCCGTTCGTCCCACATGCGCAGCAGCCGCGCGAACGGGACGAACATCTTGCCCTTCTCGGAGCTGTAGTTGTAGACCTTCAGCTGGTGCCCGAGCGCCTCGATCACGGCGAGCGGGATGTTCAACCGCTCGGCCGCCACGAGCAGTTGCTCCGCGCGCGCGTTGCGCGCCGGCCCCTCCGGCTGCCCGGAGTTCTCCGCCATCGCCCGGCGCAGCGCCTCGAAGTCCCCGATCTCGGTCATCAGCGACCGCCCTCCCCCTGTGCGGAGTCGCCCTGTGCGGACTCCCCGTGCGTGGCCCACTCCAGGAGCCCGATGAACGCCCGGTTCAGCAACGCGGAGTCCGCCGGCCGCAGCGGCCGCTGCGCCATCAGCAGCGCCTGCCCGTACAGCGACTCCGCCGCGGTCCCTGTCAGCTCCGCGTCCCGCAGCGAACTGATGCGCCGGACCAGCGGGTTGAGATGGTTCAGCACCAGCCGCGCGCGCGGGGCGCTGCCCCGCAGCGAGCCCAGGATCCCCGCCCACAACTCGTCCGCCCGCTCCTCGGCCTCCGCGCGCGCCTGCTCGTGCCGCGCCGCGCGGTCGTCCAGGTGCAGCGCGGGCACGGACAGCGGGTGGAACGCCCGCAGGACGACGTCACAGCCCAGCGGGTCGAGCTTCGCCCGCGCCGCCGCCAGGAAGCCCGACAGAGCCAGCTCCACCGCCGGCTCCACCGCGTCCAGATGAGCGGTCACGGTGTCCGCGTCCAGCTCGGCGACGACCGTCCCCGGCCGCACCGAAGGCAGCGCCTCGACCAGCTCGGCGTCGTACGTGTAACCGCCGTTCACCACACCGACGCCCTGCGCGGACGCGATCGGCGCGACCTGCCGGTACTCCTCCACCGTCCGCGTGAAGTGCACGACGGGGTGCCGCTGCGCGAACTCCTCCAGCGACAGCCGCCCGTCGGACGTCTCGAAGGGCAGCCACGGCAGCATCGTGCGCAGCATCTCCTCGTCGTGCCGCGCGAGGGACTTCACCCCCAGGTGGTGCACGGCCAGGAACGCGGCGAGGCGCTCCGGATCACCGGCGGCCAGACCCGTCAGCCACGCCCGGATCCGCTCGCCCAGCGCCTCGCGCACGGCCGCCAGCGTCTCGTCCTCGTACAGCGCCTCACGCGAGGCCGTCGGCCGCAGACTGTCCGTGTCCAGCACACAGCGCACGAAGAACGCCCAGTCGGGCAGCAGCTGTTCGGCCCGCTCGGTCAGCAGCATGCCCTTCAGGTGCACCCGGTGACCCGCCCGCTGCGCCGGACTGACCGCCGCCGGCAGCACGTACGCCACCCCGCGGATCCCGGCGAGCGGCACGTTCAGCTCGATCGAGTCCAGCGGCGTGAATCCGAACAGCTCGTGGCAGTGCCGGGCCAGCGCCACCCGCCGGCCCGCGGGGGAGGGGTACGGCCGGTCCCAGGGGGCCGGCAGATCGGTGACCGCCTCCTCGCCGACCCGGACGTCGTAGGGCAGCAGCGAGCCGAAGTCCCGCGCCAGCCGCAGCACCCGCTGCTCGTCGAGCCACTCCGCCGCCCCGGCCCGCGCCGTCAGGTGCACGGTGGTGCCGGGCTCCGGGCGCTCCTCGTCGGGCAGCGTCCGCACGGTGTACGAGCCGTCGTCGCGGGCCGTCCACTCCACCGGCGGCGCGCCGGGCGTGCGGGCGCTGCGGCTGACCACCCGGATCCGCTCCGCCACCACGAAACAGGCCAGCAGCCCGATGCCGAACTGCCCGAGGAAGTCGGAGCGGGCCTCCTGCAGCCCCTCCGCCCGCTTGGAGCTGCGCCCGATGGTGGCCAGCAGGTCGTGCACGTCGGCCTCGGTGAGCCCGACGCCGGAGTCCTCCACCCGCAGCGTGCCGCCCGACGCGAACAGCCGCACCCGCGCCGGGGCGTCGGGCTCCTCGGCCCGCCGGGCGGTGATGGCGTCCACGGCGTTCTGCAGCAGTTCGCGCAGGTAGACCCTCGGACTGGAGTAGAGGTGATGGGACAGCAGGTCCACCAGACCGCGCAGGTCGACCTGGAACGTGTGAGGTGACGGGGATGCCTGGGATGACTGTGACGTCTGGGAGTCCATCGCTCAAGCGCCGCGGTTGGGGGCGTCGACGGCGCGGGGTCGGGCGGTCCCGGTGGGGCGGTGACCGCGGTGAGATGGCCGGAGCGCGTCATCCTAGAGCCCGAACGAGCCGTCTGACCAGGGGTTTCGGGACACGTCTACGGCAATGTCAGTGCGGTGGTGTGCAATGGATCTCGTGCCCGCACTCGAAGAACCGCTGAAGAAGGTGCTCGGCCCACCGACCGCGAAGGTGATGGCCGAGCACCTCGGCCTGCACACGGTCGGCGACCTCCTGCACCACTACCCCCGCCGGTACGAGGAGCGCGGCCAGCTCACCCACCTCGCCGACCTCCCCATGGACGAGCACGTCACGGTCGTCGCGCAGGTCGCCGACGCCCGGCTGCACAGCTTCGCCTCCGCCAAGGCCCCCCGCGGCAAGGGACAGCGCCTCGAAGTCACCATCACCGACGGCAGCGGCCGCCTCCAGCTGGTCTTCTTCGGCAACGGCGTCCACAAGCCCCACAAGGAGCTCCTGCCGGGCACGCGCGCGATGTTCGCGGGCAAGGTCTCCCTGTTCAACCGCCGCCTCCAACTGGCCCACCCGGCCTACGAACTGCTCCGCGGCGACGCGGAGGAGTCGGTGGAGACCTGGGCGGGCGCCCTCATCCCGATCTACCCGGCCACCGCCAAACTGGAGTCCTGGAAGATCGGCAAGGCGATCCAGACGGTGCTGCCCAGCGCCCAGGAAGCCGTCGACCCCCTGCCCGGCTCCCTGCGCGAAGGCCGCGGGCTGGTCTCCCTCCCCGAGGCCCTCCTCAAGATCCACCGCCCGCACACCAAGGCCGACATCGACGACGCCCGCGCCCGCCTGAAGTGGGACGAGGCCTTCGTCCTCCAGGTCGCCCTGGCCCGCCGCCGGCACGCCGACGCGCAACTGCCCGCCGTCCCCCGCCGGCCGAGCCCCGACGGCCTGCTCACCGCCTTCGACGACCGCCTCCCCTTCACCCTCACCGACGGCCAGCGCAAGGTCTCCCGCGAGATCTTCGACGACCTGGCGACCGACCACCCGATGCACCGGCTGCTCCAGGGCGAGGTGGGCTCCGGCAAGACGCTGGTGGCCCTGCGCGCCATGCTCGCCGTCGTCGACGCCGGCGGCCAGGCCGCGATGCTCGCGCCCACCGAGGTCCTCGCCCAGCAGCACCACAGGTCGGTGGTGGAGATGATGGGCGAGCTCGCCGAGGGCGGCATGCTCGGCGGGGCCGAACAGGCCACCAAGGTCGTGCTGCTCACCGGGTCCATGGGAGCGGCCGCCCGCCGGCAGGCGCTGCTCGACCTGGTCACCGGCGAGGCCGGCATCGTCATCGGCACACACGCGCTGATCGAGGACAAGGTCCAGTTCCACGACCTCGGCCTGGTCGTGGTCGACGAACAGCACCGCTTCGGCGTCGAACAGCGCGATGCCCTGCGCGGCAAGGGCAAACAGCCCCCGCACCTCCTCGTCATGACCGCCACGCCCATCCCGCGCACGGTCGCCATGACCGTCTTCGGCGACCTGGAGACCTCCGTCCTGGACCAGCTCCCGGCCGGCCGCTCGCCCATCGCCAGCCATGTCGTCCCGGCCGCCGACAAGCCCCACTTCCTCGCCCGCGCCTGGGAACGGGTCCGCGAGGAGGTCGGCAACGGCCACCAGGCGTACGTCGTCTGCCCCCGCATCGGCGACGACGAGGACGAGCCGAAGAAGAAGGCGCAGGAAGACGCGGACAAGCGCCCGCCCCTCGCCGTCCTCGACGTCGCCGACCAGCTCGCGAAGGGACCGCTCACCGGCCTGCGCATCGAGGTGCTGCACGGCCGCATGGCCCCCGACGACAAGGACGCCGTCATGCGCCGCTTCGCCGCCGGCGACATCGACGTCCTCGTCGCCACCACCGTCATCGAGGTCGGCGTCAACGTCCCGAACGCCACCGCCATGGTGATCATGGACGCCGACCGCTTCGGCGTCTCCCAGCTGCACCAGCTGCGCGGCCGCGTAGGCCGGGGCTCGGCCCCCGGCCTGTGTCTGCTGGTCACCGAGATGCCCGAGGCGAGCCCCGCTCGCCAGCGCCTGGGCGCCGTCGCGGCCACCCTCGACGGCTTCGAGCTCTCCCGCATCGACCTCGAACAGCGCCGCGAGGGCGACGTCCTCGGCCAGGCCCAGTCCGGCGCGCGCACCTCGCTGCGCGTCCTCGCGGTCATCGAGGACGAGGAGGTCATCGCCCAGGCGCGGGAGGAGGCGGTGGCGCTGGTGGCGGCGGACCCGGAGCTGACGGGCCTGCCCGGCCTGCGGACCGCCCTGGACGCCCTGCTGGACGAGGAACGGGAGCAGTACCTGGAGAAGGGGTGAGGGGAAACTCCCGAGGGGCGCGGGCCGCATCGCCTGTGCGGCTACCGCCGCGGGATCGCGACCAGCCACAATGAACGTGAAGCAGCCCACGACCAAGGACCGAAGATGACCCGCGTGATCGCCGGCGCAGCCGGCGGACGTCGCCTGGCCGTCCCGCCAGGGACCGGCACCCGCCCCACCTCCGACCGCGCACGCGAAGGCCTCTTCTCCACCTGGCAGTCCCTCCTGGGCGGCCCCCTGGAGGGCGAACGGGTCCTCGACCTCTACGCCGGATCGGGCGCCGTCGGCCTCGAAGCCCTCTCGCGCGGCGCGAGCCACACCCTCCTGGTCGAGGCCGACGCCCGCGCCGCCCGCGTCATCCGCGAGAACGTGAGAAACCTCGCGCTCCCCGGCGCCGAGGTGAGGGCGGGCAAGGCCCACCAGGTGATCCAGACGGCGCCGGCGGCCCCGTACGACCTCGTCTTCCTCGACCCCCCGTACGCGGTCACCGATGACGATCTTCGCGAGATCCTGCTCACACTCCGCTCGGGGGGCTGGCTCGCCGCCGAAGCGCTGGTCACCGTGGAGCGCAGCACCAGAGGCGGGGACTTCGGGTGGCCGGACGGCTTCGACGCCCTCCGCTCCCGCCGCTACGGCGAGGGAACGTTTTGGTACGGTCGCGCCGCCTCAACGTGCGAAGACGCACGATGACCGGACCGGAGAGCGAGGGATCACAAGTGCGCCGCGCCGTCTGTCCCGGGTCGTTCGACCCGATCACCAACGGACATCTCGACATCATCTCCCGTGCCTCCCGTCTGTACGACGAGGTCTACGTCGCGGTGATGATCAACAAGTCCAAGAAGGGCCTGTTCGAGATCGACGAGCGGATCGACCTGATCCGCCGGGTCACCGCCGAGTACGCCAACGTCAGGGTCGAGGCCTTCCACGGCCTCCTCGTCGACTTCTGCAAGCAGCGCGAGATCCCGGCCATCGTCAAGGGCCTGCGCGCGGTCAGCGACTTCGACTACGAGCTGCAGATGGCCCAGATGAACATCGGCCTCTCCGGCGTCGAGACGCTCTTCGTGCCCACCAACCCCGCCTACAGCTTCCTGTCGTCCTCCCTGGTGAAGGAGGTCGCGACCTGGGGCGGCGATATCTCCCACCTGGTCCCGCCGCTCGTCCACGAGGTGCTCACCGAGCGCCTGCGTCAGGGCTGACGGCCCCCTGAGCCGCTGACGGCCCCTCACCCGGTGTCCCGCGGCCGCCTCCTGGCCGTACAGTCGTCCCGTCCGTCTCCTTCACAGCTGTAGAGAGTGGCGAGCAACCGGTGGACGTGCAGAAGAAGCTCGACGAGATCGTCACGGCGGTCTCCAGTGCCCGGTCGATGCCGATGTCGGCCTCGTGCGTGGTCAACCGCGCGGACCTGCTCGCCCTGCTGGAAGAGGTGCGCGCGGCCCTGCCCGACTCCCTCGCCCAGGCGCAGGAGCTGATCGGCGGCCGGGAGCAGATGGTCGAGCAGGCCCGCCAGGAGGCCGACCGGATCATCGAGACCGCGCACGCCGAACGCGGCTCGCTGGTCTCCGGCACCGAGAT
The DNA here is from genome assembly GCF_042889585.1 of Streptomyces sp. NPDC002566. Lineage (NCBI taxonomy): Bacteria > Bacillati > Actinomycetota > Actinomycetes > Kitasatosporales > Streptomycetaceae > Streptomyces > Streptomyces sp. NPDC002566. The sequence continues at coordinate 136,352 of NZ_JBIARD010000009.1, forward strand.
CGCCCGCCGCTCCCAGGCCGAGGCCGACCGCATCCTCGCCGAGGCCCGCAAGGAGGCCGAGGACATCCGCGCGGAGGCCGACGACTACGTCGACTCCAAGCTCGCCAACTTCGAGGTCGTCCTCACCAAGACCCTCGGCTCCGTCGGCCGCGGCCGGGAGAAGCTCCTCGGCACCGGCCCGGGCACCGACGAGAACGGCTTCGAGGACGAGGACGCCCCCGAGCGCAGCCACGACCCGGAGACCCTGCGCCGCGACGCCGACGCTTACGTGGACGTCAAGCTGGGCGCCTTCGAGGCGGTCCTGGCCAAGACCCTGGAGGCCGTCGGCCGAGGCCGGCAGAAGCTGCACGGCCGGATCGCCTCCGACGACCTCGGCCTCCTCGCCGACGACACCACGACCTTCCAGCACTCCTCCGACGCCGACTACCTCGCCGACCTCGCCGCCCTCGCGGCGCGGGACACCCCGGCCGAGCAGCCCGCGCAGCAGCAGCCGCAGCAGTACGACCACCGGGAGCCGCAGCCGGCGTACGACTACGCCCAGCAGCAGGACCCCTACGGCGGCTACCAGCCGCAGACGGCCTACCCCGGCGGGCAGGACCCCTACGGCTACCAGCAGCAGGCCGACCCGTACGCCTACCACGGCTACGACGCCCACCAGGCGCCCTACGACCCGAACCAGGCCGCCCACCACCAGGTCCCGGCCCCGGAGCAGGAGCCGCAGCAGCAGTCGCAGCCCCAGCAGTCCGGGCAGGACCCGCAGGCGTACGCCCTCGACGAGACCAGCCTCTTCGACACCGGCATGATCAGCGCCGAGCAGCTGCGCGCCTACGAACAGGGCCGCGGCCTGTGACGGCGGCGGTCACGGGCGGCGGGCGGTCGCGGGAGGCCGTGAGCACCCGATTGGGCCATGAGCGCAAGGTCCAGTATCCTGGCTCTTCGGTCGCGTGTGCGCGTCACTGACTGCGTGCCGTTCGCGATCACCGCTGCCCGGAAACCGGAGGGCGGCGACCCCCAGAGCTCGGAAAGATCGAAAGCAGGAATGGCTTCCAACGCCCGCCTCGACCACCGCAACCCTCTCGTGTTCGACACGCACGAGCTGGGGCGGCGTCCTGGCGCGCAGCAGCGCCTGACCCGCGAGATCGACGCCCCCAGGGACCTCGGGATCCAGGGGGTCATCGGAGTGCCGGAAGGCGCCCCGGTGGAGCTGGAGCTCCGCCTCGAATCCGTCATGGAAGGGGTGCTCGTCACGGGCACCGCCCGTGCGACGGCCGAGGGGGAGTGCGTAAGGTGTCTGGAGCCGGTCGAGCTGGAGCTCGAAGCGGACTTCCAGGAGATGTTCTCGTACCCTGACGCCGACGACCGGGGCCGTGTGAAGACGGAACCGGCCGACGACGCCGAGGACGACGAGGACATGCTCTTCCTCGAGGACGGCCTGTTCGACCTCGAACCCGTGCTGCGCGACGCGGTGGTGCTCGCACTGCCCATGCAGCCGGTGTGCCAGGACGACTGCCCCGGCCTGTGCTCCGAGTGCGGAGCCCGGCTGGCGGACGACCCGGACCACCACCATGACGCCGTCGACATCCGTTGGGCGGCTTTGCAGGGACTCGCCGGTTCACTCGAAGACGGCGAGAAGGACGAGATGAGCGGCGAAGCGCCCGATTCAGCGCGCGCCGCCGAGAAGCAGGAGAAGTAGCCGTGGCTGTTCCGAAGCGGAAGATGTCGCGCAGCAACACGCGCCACCGCCGGTCGCAGTGGAAGGCTGCGGTCCCCACCCTGGTTGCGTGCGAGCGCTGCCACGAGCCCAAGCAGCAGCACATCGCGTGCCCGTCTTGCGGCACCTACAACAAGCGCCAGGTCCTCGAGGTCTGAGCGGCTGGTGAGAGGCTTCATGTCTGACGCCAAGGCGGACACGACCGCCAAGAACAAGGCGGACACGGCCTCGTCCCACACGCTTCTGGAAGGGCGGCTCGGCTATCGGCTCGAGTCCGCCCTTCTGGTGCGTGCGCTGACCCACCGCTCCTACGCGTACGAGAACGGCGGTCTGCCGACGAACGAGCGGCTGGAGTTCCTCGGGGACTCCGTGCTCGGCCTCGTCGTCACGGACACGCTGTACCGCATCCACCCCGACCTGCCCGAAGGCCAGCTGGCCAAACTGCGGGCCGCGGTGGTCAACTCGCGTGCGCTGGCGGAGGTCGGTCGCGGCCTCGACCTGGGCTCCTTCATCCGGCTGGGCCGCGGTGAAGAGGGCACGGGCGGCCGGGACAAGGCATCCATCCTCGCCGACACCCTGGAAGCGGTGATCGGCGCGGTCTATCTCGACCAGGGCCTCGACGCGGCCTCCGAACTGGTGCACCGCCTGTTCGACCCGCTGATCGAGAAGTCCTCGAACCTCGGAGCCGGCCTGGACTGGAAGACGTCCCTCCAGGAGCTCACCGCGACCGAAGGACTCGGCGTCCCCGAGTACCTGGTCACGGAGACCGGCCCCGACCACGAGAAGACCTTCACTGCTGCCGCCCGCGTCGGAGGCGTCTCGTACGGCACCGGCACCGGCCGCAGCAAGAAGGAGGCGGAGCAGCAGGCCGCCGAGTCCGCCTGGCGGTCCATCCGGGCCGCTGCGGACGAACGCGCCGCGGCGGCCAAGACCGTCCAGGCCGTTCCGGTGGTCGACGGCAGCGCGGACACCGAGTCCGCCTCCGCCTGACCCCTCCGCCCCGACGAGCGCCCGCCCCTCACCAGGGGGCGGGCGCTCGGTTCGTCCACCAGTCCCACGGGGGTCGTCATGCCCGAGTTGCCCGAGGTCGAGGTCGTCCGGCGCGGCCTGGAGCGGTGGGTCGCCCACCGGACCGTCGCCGCCGCCGAGGTGCTGCACCCGCGTGCCGTACGCCGTCACCCGGCCGGGGCCGACGACTTCGCGCACCGGCTGGAGGGCCACCGCGTCGGCGTCCCCAGCCGGCGCGGCAAGTACCTGTGGCTCCCGCTGGAGGACACCGGCCAGGCGATCCTCGCGCACCTCGGGATGAGCGGGCAGCTGCTGGTGCAGCCGCAGGGATCGCCCGACGAGAAGCACTTGCGCGTCCGCGTCCGCTTCGCGGACGCCCAGGCCACCGAACTCCGCTTCGTCGACCAGCGCACCTTCGGCGGCCTGTCCCTGCACGACACCACCCCCGACGGTCTGCCCGACGTCATCGCTCACATCGCCCGCGACCCCCTCGACCCGCTGTTCGACGACGCGGCCTTCCACCAGGCGCTGCGGCGCAAGCGCACCACGATCAAGCGGGCCCTGCTCGACCAGTCGCTGATCAGCGGCGTCGGCAACATCTACGCGGACGAGGCCCTGTGGCGCTCCCGTCTCCACTACGACCGGCCGACCGCGTCCCTCACCCGTCCCCGCACCGCCGAGCTCCTCGGGCACGTCCGGGACGTGATGAACGCGGCCCTGGCCGTCGGCGGCACCAGCTTCGACAGCCTGTACGTCAACGTCAACGGCGAGTCCGGCTACTTCGACCGGTCGCTGGACGCCTACGGACGCGAGGGCCTGCCGTGCAAGCGGTGCGGCACGCCGATGCGCCGGCGGCCCTGGATGAACCGGTCGAGCTACTACTGCCCGAAGTGTCAGCGGCCGCCGCGCGTCTCGTCGTAGCGCGTGCGGGCGGCGAGGACGTCGTCCATCCGCCCTTCCACCAGGTGGATCAGGCCCAGGAGCCGTTCGGCGACCTCATGGCCGAAGGGGGTCAGCTCGTAGTCGACGCGGGGCGGGTTGGTCGGCTGGGCCTCGCGGTGCACCAGGCCGTCGCGCTCCAGCGCCTGCAGGGTCTGGGACAGCATCTTCTCGCTCACGCCGTCCACCCGGCGGCGCAGCGCGTTGAACCTGAGAGAGCCCTCGTGCAGGGCCCCCAGCGTGAGTGCGCCCCAGCGGCCCGTGACGTGCTCAAGCGTGCCCCGCGAGGGGCAGGCCTTGGCGAACACGTCGTAGGGGAGCTCCTGCTCCGGGATGCCGTCCATTCCTTCAGAATACGCGAGCACAGCGCTGAACGACAGATAGCGCTAACCAATGGTTAGCGCTATCTGTCGGCTGAGTGCTGTCTGTCGGCGCTCCTAGTAGCCGAAGTCCTGCGTCCACCAGGGGCCGCCCGAGCCGAGGTGGACGCCGACGCCCAGGGTCTTGAAGTCGCAGTTCAGGATGTTGGCGCGGTGGCCGGGGCTGTTCATCCAGGCCTGCATGACCGCCGCCGCGTCGGCCTGGCCGCGGGCTATGTTCTCGCCGCCGAGGTCGGTGATGCCGGCCTTCGCGGCCCGGTCCCAGGGGCTCGCGCCGCTCGGGTCGGTGTGGTCGAAGAAGTTCCGGCTGGCCATGTCCACGCTGAAGGCCTGAGCGAGGGACGCCAGGGAGCTGTTCGCGGCGACGGGGCTGCAGCCGACCTTCGAGCGCTCCTCGTTGACGAGCTTCAGCACCTCCGCCGCGGCCTGGATCTCCGAGGACACCGCGACCGCGGCGCTGCTGCGGCCCGGCGACTTCGACGCCGACTTCGACGGGGCCGACTTGCGCGCCTGCTTCGTCGGCGCGGTCGTCGGCTTCTCGGTGCTGGGCGGCGCGCTCGGCGACGCCGTCGAGGCCGACGGGCTGGGCGAGGCCGGCGTCGACGCGGGGGCCGAAGCCGAAGCCGAGGCCGACGGCGTGCCGGACCGGCTCGCGTCCCGGCTGGTCGACGACTCGCCGCGCTCGGCGCCGGGGTCGGCGGAGCCGGACGTGCCGCCGAACTCCGTGGCGGAGTTGGCCGGCGGGTCGGCGGCCGTCACCCTGTCCGAGGGGCCGCCGTTCCCGCCCAGCTTGTAACCGTCGAGGCCGGGCACCACGCCGGACGCCACCGCGACCGTGCCGAGGGCGACGGCCGCGGACACCCCGAGCAGCCCCGTCTTGACCGGGGTCACGGCCTTGCGCTTGCGGCGCCGGCCCGTCCCGCCCCGGCCCGGACCGGTCGAACCGGACAACCCGGACCCGCCGGGGCTGAAGCCGTCCGCCGTGAGGACCGCGGTGTCCTCGGCGGACCGGGCGTGGCCGTCGTCCGTCGCGTACAGGTAGTCGTGGCTCCTGGCGGCCGAGTCGGCGTACGCCTCCGGGTTCAGGTACGGCGCGATGCCCATGATGGGGCCATCGGCGTGACGGTCCTGCGCGCCGCGGCCGGCGGCGGCGCGTCGGTGGCGTCCCATGTCCTGGCCTTCCTCGTCCGAACGGTCTCCTCGGTCGACCCGCGCCGGGCGGCGCATGGCGTCACAGACTCCATATGGTCGACCTGACTCACTCGATCGAGTGAGTTTCATATGAGATTCATTGGGTCGGGACGGTACCGCATGCCGCCGGGGGCGGAAGCGTTCCGAGTGGCTTCGCCCGGTTAGATGGCACCCATGAGCGAGGAAGTACGGATGGTGGCCTGGGTGCGCGGACACGTCCAGGGCGTGGGTTTCCGCTGGTTCACGCGGGCCAAGGCGCTGGAGATCGGCGGTCTGAGTGGCTTTGCTCTCAATTTGGCCGACGGACGGGTCCAGGTCGTCGGCGAGGGCAGTCGTGAGGCCTGCCAGGGGTTGCTGGAGTGGCTCCTGAGTGACGACACGCCCGGGCGCGTGGACGGAGTCACAGAGATATGGGACACACCCCGCGGGGGCTACGACGGCTTCGCCATCCGCTGACGAAACACGCACCCCGGGGGGCCGCGGCGGCGCGGGAACCTACCGCCGGCGGCCGCCCGAAGTGAAAAGAAGCAGGTGGTTGCCAAGAACCGCTTGCCGTGGCAGGCTCCGCACGCAAAGATGATCGCCACGCCCTGAGGGCCCGCGGGAGTCACAGCGCCGCCGTTTCCGGCCGCGCGCCCCACGGATGCCCACCGATACGGGGCGTGATCGTGTTGACCGTCAAACTTTTTGGTGAGACGCTGAAAGCACCCCGCGCACCTAGCTGTTTGGCATGGATGAACGGCAGCACGAACAAGATCCGGTCAACACCGCGGGTGCGAATCCCTCACGACCCACCACCGCTTCGGTCGGTCACTCAGTGTGGAGGACCATCCATCATGGCAAAGGCGCTTCTCGGTTACGTCGGCGGCTCCGACCCGCGACTCCTCGCCGAGATGCGACGGCTCCAGCAGCGCGTCCAGGACCTGGAAAACGAGCTCGGACGAATCCAGGCCGAGAACGACGCTCTGACGGCTGCCGCTTCTCACGACAGGTTCATGGAGAGCATCGACGCACACCAGGCGGAGCCTGCGCTCACCTGATCGCTGCACCGCTCCACGACAGCAGGCGCAGCGAAGGGGAGACACTTTCCCATCGCGTCGGACCGCTAAAGTTGTCAGAAGTAGCAAGGGACGCTTCGGCGTCCCTTCTTTCTTCCCCCGATCCCCCGGCTGACGCCCGCTTCCGTCCCGATCCGCCGATCGGCTTCCCCCGCGCATCCTTCCCACTCTTCAACGAAGGGTCTGCCCTCAGCGTTCAAGGGTGAAACCGCGGGTTCACGGAGTGGGACAAGTCGGGAAGGTAGAGTCCAGCGCCGTGCACCTCAAGGCCCTGACCCTGCGGGGGTTCAAGTCGTTCGCCTCGGCGACCACGCTCCGGTTCGAGCCGGGCATCACGTGCGTCGTGGGGCCGAACGGCTCGGGCAAGTCCAACGTCGTGGACGCGCTCAGCTGGGTCATGGGCGAGCAGGGCGCCAAGTCGCTGCGCGGCGGCAAGATGGAGGACGTCATCTTCGCCGGCACCACCGGCCGCCCGCCGCTGGGCCGCGCCGAGGTGTCCCTGACCATCGACAACTCCGACGGCGCGCTGCCCATCGAGTACGCCGAGGTCACCATCACGCGGATCATGTTCCGCAACGGCGGCAGCGAGTACCAGATCAACGGCGACACCTGCCGCCTCCTCGACATCCAGGACCTGCTGTCCGACTCCGGCATCGGCCGGGAGATGCACGTCATCGTCGGCCAGGGCCAGCTCGACTCCGTGCTGCACGCCGATCCCATGGGCCGCCGCGCCTTCATCGAGGAGGCGGCGGGCGTCCTCAAGCACCGCAAGCGCAAGGAGAAGGCGCTCAGGAAACTGGACGCGATGCAGGCCAACCTCGCGCGCGTGCAGGACCTGACCGACGAACTGCGCCGCCAGCTCAAGCCGCTGGGGCGGCAGGCCGCCGTCGCCCGCCGGGCCGCCGTCATCCAGGCCGACCTGCGCGACGCCCGGCTGCGCCTGCTCGCCGACGACCTCGTACGGCTGGAGGAGGCCCTCCGGGCCGAGGTCGCCGACGAGGCCGCGCTGAAGGAACGCAAGGACAGCGCCGAGCAGGAGCTGAGGAAGGCGCTCCAGCGCGAGGCACTCCTGGAGGACCAGGTGCGCCGGCTCACGCCACGCCTCCAGCGGGCGCAGCAGACCTGGTACGAGCTCTCCCAGCTGGCCGAGCGCGTCCGCGGCACGATCTCGCTCGCCGACGCGCGCGTGAAGAGCGCCACCTCCGCGCCCCCAGAGGAACGGCGTGGCCGCGACCCCGAGGACCTGGAGCGTGAGGCCGCCCGGGTGCGGGAGCAGGAGGCCGAGCTGGAAGCCGCCCTGGAGGCGGCTCAGCGGGCGCTCGACGACACCGTCGCCCACCGCGCCGACCTGGAGCGCGAGCTCGCCGTGGAGGAACGGCGGCTGAAGGACGCCGCCCGCGCGATCGCCGACCGCCGCGAGGGCCTCGCCCGGCTGCACGGCCAGGTCAACGCGGCCCGCTCGCGCGCCGCCTCCGCCCAGGCCGAGATCGACCGCCTGGCCGCCGCCCGGGACGAGGCCAGGGAACGGGCCGTCGCCGCCGAGGAGGAGTACGAGGCGCTGAAGGCCGAGGTCGACGGCCTCGACGCCGACGACGCGGAACTCGCCGAACGGCACGAGGAGGCGAAGCGGCGGCTGGCCGAGGCCGAGGCCGCGCTGACCGCCGCCCGCGAGGCGGCCGGCACCGCCGAACGCGAGCGGGCCGCGACCAAGGCCCGCCATGACGCCCTGGCGCTGGGCCTGCGCCGCAAGGACGGCACGGGCGCGCTGCTGGCGGCGAAGGACCGCCTCGGCGGACTGCTCGGCCCTGCCGCGGAACTCCTCACCGTCACCCCGGGCTACGAGGTCCCCCTCGCCGCGGCCTTCGGCGCCGCCGCCGACGCCCTCGCCGTCACCACCCCGTCCGCGGCGGCCGACGCCATCCGCCTCCTGCGCAAACAGGACGCGGGCCGAGCGGCCCTGCTCCTGACGGGAGCACCGGAGGACCAGGCCCCTGCCCCCGCCCCCGTCACGCCCGCGCAGGCCAGGGGCACCGACGGGAACCACGACCACGCCCCCACCGCCGCGCCGGGCACGGCCGGCGATCCCGCACACCTCACCTCCGGCGAAGGCGAGACGCCCGCACCCGCCCGCTACGCCATTCCCGCCCCCGCGTCCGGCAGCAGCACTCCCGCCCACGCCACCGGCACCGGCCACGGTCCCGGTGCTCCCCCGTTCGCCGCCGGCCTCGTCAAGGCTCCCCTCGAACTTCTGCCCGCCGTGCGGCGGCTCCTGCGGGGGATCGTCGTCGTGGAGACGCTGGAGGAAGCCGAGGAGCTGGTGTACGCGCGGCCGGACCTCACCGCCGTCACCGCCGAAGGCGACCTGCTGGGGGCGCACTTCGCGCACGGGGGGTCGGCGGGCGCGCCCAGTCTGCTGGAGGTCCAGGCCTCCGTGGACGAGGCCGCCGCCGAGCTGGAGGAACTGGCCGTGCGCTGCGCTGAGTTGACGGAGGCGCAGCTTGCGGCCGGCGAACGGCGCAAGGCGTGCGCGGCCCTCGTCGAGGAGGCGGGGGAGCGGCGGCGGGCCGCCGAGCGGGAGAAGTCGGGCGTGGCCCAGCAGCTGGGGCGGCTCGCGGGGCAGGCGCGGGGCGCGGCGGGGGAGGCCGAGCGGTCCGCCGCGGCGGCCGCCCGGGCCCAGGAGGCGCTGGACAGGGCGGTGGAGGAGGCCGAGGAGCTGGCCGAGCGGCTGGCCGTGGCCGAGGAGATGCCGGGGGAGGAGGAGCCGGACACCCACGTGCGGGACCGGCTCGCCGCCGACGGGGCCAACGCCCGGCAGACCGAGATGGAGGCGCGGCTCCAGGTCCGTACGCACGAGGAGCGGGTCAAGGGGCTGGCCGGGCGGGCCGATTCGCTGGACCGGGCGGCCCGTGCCGAGCGGGAGGCACGCGCGCGTGCCGAGCGGCGGCGGGCGCGGTTGCGGCACGAGGCCGCCGTCGCGGAGGCCGTCGCCTCCGGCGCCCGGCAACTGCTCGCGCACGTCGAGGTGTCGGTGCGCCGGGCGGACGAGGAGCGGGTCGCGGCCGAGGCGGCGAAGGCGCACAGCGAGCGGGAGCTGGCCGCCGCCCGCACCGCCGGGCGTGATCTCAAGGCGGAACTCGACAAGTTGACGGATTCAGTCCACCGAGGCGAGGTACTAGGAGCGGAGAAGAGGCTGCGGATCGAGCAGCTGGAGAACAAGGCGCTGGAGGAGTTCGGTGTCGAACCGGCAGGGCTCGTCTCCGAGTACGGGCCGGACCAACTGGTGCCGCCCTCGCCCCCCGCCGACGGCGAGCAGCTGCCGGAGGATCCCGGGCACCCGCGCAACCGGCCCCGGCCGTTCGCCCGGGCGGAGCAGGAGAAGCGGCTGAAGGCCGCGGAACGGGCGTACCAGCAGCTCGGCAAGGTGAACCCGCTGGCCCTGGAGGAGTTCGCCGCGCTGGAGGAGCGTCACCAGTTCCTCAGTGAGCAGCTGGAGGACCTGAAGAAGACCCGCGCCGACCTGCTCCAGGTGGTGAAGGAGGTCGACGAACGGGTCGAACAGGTCTTCACCGAGGCGTTCCGCGACACCGCCCGCGAGTTCGAGGGCGTGTTCAGCCGGCTGTTCCCCGGTGGCGAGGGGCGGCTGGTCCTGACCGACCCCGACAACATGCTCACCACGGGTGTGGACGTGGAGGCCCGGCCGCCGGGCAAGAAGGTCAAGCGGCTGTCGCTGCTGTCCGGCGGGGAGCGGTCGCTGACGGCCGTCGCCATGCTGGTGTCGATCTTCAAGGCCCGGCCGAGCCCGTTCTACGTCATGGACGAGGTCGAGGCGGCGCTGGACGACACCAACCTGCAGCGGCTGATCCGCATCATGCAGGAGCTCCAGGAGTCCTCGCAGCTCATCGTGATCACGCACCAGAAGCGCACCATGGAGGTCGCCGACGCGCTCTACGGCGTCTCGATGCAGGGCGACGGCGTGTCGAAGGTGATCTCCCAGCGGCTCCGCTAGCGGCGGGCCCCCTGTTACCCCCGAACCTTACTTTCAAGTGTTGAACACATACTCTTCACGTGTGCCTCTTTTCTCACACGCGTACGGGCCTTGACTTCGAAACTTGAAGGCATAGTCTCGGCAACGTTGTTTTTACCTTCAGGTACCGCCTACCTCGAAGGGCTGACCCCACACCGGCAGCGTTGCCGGTGGCCCGAGGAGTTGAACGTGACCAGCACAGCGCAGGCACCCAAGTCAGGAGCCGCAACGGCTCATCCCGATCATCTCGGGCACGTCATCTTCATCGCCGCGGCGGCCGCCATGGGCGGCTTCCTCTTCGGCTACGACAGCTCCGTGATCAACGGCGCGGTCGAAGCCATCCGCGACCGCTACGACATCGGCTCCGCCGCCCTGGCCCAGGTCATCGCCGTCGCCCTGATCGGCTGCGCCATCGGCGCCGCGACCGCCGGCCGGATAGCCGACCGCATCGGCCGCATCCGCTGCATGCAGATCGCCGCCGCGCTGTTCACCGTGAGCGCCGTCGGCTCGGCGCTGCCCTTCTCCCTGTGGGACCTCGCCTTCTGGCGCGTCGTCGGCGGCTTCGCCATCGGCATGGCCTCCGTCATCGGCCCGGCATACATCGCCGAGGTCGCCCCGCCCGCCTACCGAGGCCGCCTCGGCTCCTTCCAGCAGGCCGCGATCGTCGTCGGCATCGCCGTGTCCCAGCTGGTCAACTGGGGTCTGCTGAACGCCGCCGACGGCGACCAGCGCGGCCGGCTGATGGGCCTGGAGGCTTGGCAGGTCATGCTCGGCGTGATGGTCGTCCCGGCCGTCCTGTACGGGCTGCTCTCCTTCGCCATCCCCGAGTCGCCGCGCTTCCTCATCTCCGTCGGCCGGCGTGAGCGCGCCCGCGAGATCCTCCAGGAGGTCGAGGGCAAGGACGTCGACTTCGACGCCCGGGTCGCCGAGATCGAGCACGCCATGAAGAGCGAGCACAAGTCCAGCTTCCGTGACCTGCTCGGCGGCTCCTTCTTCTTCAAGCCGATCGTCTGGATCGGCATCGGCCTGTCGGTCTTCCAGCAGTTCGTCGGCATCAACGTCGCGTTCTACTACTCCTCGACGCTGTGGCAGTCCGTCGGCGTCGACCCGGCGGACTCGTTCTTCTACTCGTTCACGACGTCGATCATCAACATCGTCGGCACCGTGATCGCCATGATCTTCGTGGACCGCGTCGGCCGTAAGCCGCTCGCCGTCATCGGCTCCGTCGGCATGGTGATCGGCCTCGCGCTGGAGGCCTGGGCCTTCTCCTACGACCTCGTCGGCGGCAAGCTCCCGGCCACGCAGGGCTGGATCGCCCTCGTCGCCGCCCACGTGTTCGTCCTCTTCTTCGCCCTGTCCTGGGGTGTGGTCGTCTGGGTCTTCCTCGGCGAGATGTTCCCCAACCGGATCCGAGCCGCCGCCCTCGGCGTCGCCGCCTCCGCGCAGTGGATCGCCAACTGGGCCATCACGGCGAGCTTCCCGTCGCTGGCCGACTGGAACCTGTCCCTCACCTACGTGATCTACGCGGCCTTCGCCGCCCTCTCCATCCCCTTCGTCCTCAAGTACGTCAACGAGACGAAGGGCAAGTCCCTGGAGGAGATGGGCTGACCCGACCCGGGGAGCAGGGCCACCACCCCGCCGCCCTCCTCCCCACCCACCGCCGCCCCCGCCCGGCCCACACAGCCGGACGGGGGCGGCGGTGTTGCCGGGCACCCCGGACACGCGGGTCGCCGGACCTGCGGCCCCGGGTCAGCCGTCCAGGGCCGGGAGGGCGCGCTCGGCGAACAGGCGCAGGCTCCGCCAGCCCTCCTCCAGGGGCATCCCGCCGACCAGCGGATGGAGGACGAGGTTGTCCAGGCCCTCCGCCGCGCACTGCTCCGGGGTCAGGACGCGGTAGACGCCCTCCGCGCGCAGCTCCTCCACCGACGTGGCCCGCGAGCGCACCGCCGAGCGGATGTCCGCCGACTGCCAGGAGGCGTAGGTGCGGGCCTCGTGCAGGAAGTGCCCGCCGTACTTCGCCCACACCCGGTCCGGGTCCTCGGCGATGTGCAGCAGCGGGGTCTGCGCCCCCGGCATCATCACCCAGCCCTGCGTCCCGTACTCCACCAGCCGCTCCTTGTAGTACGCCTCCAGCTCCGGCAGATGCGCACTGGGGAAGAACGGCAGCCCGAGCCGGGCGGCCCGGCGGGCGGCGGCCCGCGAGGAGCCCCCGACCAGCAGCAGGGGGTGCGGCTCGGAAGCGGGCCGCGGGGTGACCCGTACCGTACGGCCCCGGTACGCGAACTCCTCTCCGGTCCACGCCCGCAGCAGCGTCCGCAGCACCTCGTCCTGGAGCCGCCCCCGCCGCGCCCACTCCACCCCGGCCCGCGCGTACTCCTCGGGCCGGTACCCGATCCCGGCCACCGTGACCAGCCGGCCGCCGCTCAGCAGGTCCAGCACCGCGATGTCCTCCGCCAGCCGCAGCGGGTCGTGCAACGGGCCGATCACCGCGGACACCGTGACCGCGAGCCGACGGGTCGCACCGAGGACCGCGCCCGCGAAGACGAACGGAGAGGGCAGCCAGTTGTTCTCGACGCCGTGGTGCTCCTCGGTCTGCACCGTGGTGATCCCGTGGTCGTCGGCGTACGCGGCCATCTCCAGGGCCGCCCGGTAGCGCGCGCCGAGCTCGGCGGGACTCGCGCCGGGAGCGACGAGGTTGAAACGGACGACGGTCACGGGCATGGCAGGGCCCCCTTCGGTCGTGGAGGGCAGGACGCTAGCTGACGGGCCGTCAGGTATCCAGAGGCGGGCGGCGCCCCGTTCGCACGCGTCGGCGGCCGACCCGGCGGGGAGGGGTCGCGCATACTGGACGCGTTATGGACATCGTCATCCTTGCTGTAGTCATCGCCGTGGTCGTGGTCGCCGCGCTCGGCGGGCTCGTGGTCGGCAGCCGGCGCAAGAAGCCGCTGCCCCCGCCGCCCCCCACCGCGCCCGACATCACGGCGCCTCCGGCCGAGCCGCACGTCGGCGACGAGGCCGAGACGCCGCGCGACGAACCGCGCCGCACCATCGAGGAGGTGGACCTCCCGGGCGGCGGCGCTCCCACCGCCGTCGAGGAACCTCCCGTCGTCGAGGCTCCGCCGATCGAGATCCCGGAGCCCACCGAGGGGCGGCTCGTCCGCCTCCGCGCCCGCCTCTCCCGCTCCCAGACCGCCCTCGGCAAGGGTCTGCTCACGCTGCTCTCGCGCGAGCACCTCGACGAGGACACCTGGGAGGAGATCGAGGACACGCTGCTCACCGCCGACGTCGGCGTGCAGCCCACCCAGGAACTCGTCGAACGGCTGCGCGAGCGGGTCAAGGTGCTCGGCACCCGCACACCCGAGGAGCTGCGCGGCCTGCTGCGTGAGGAGCTGCTCAAGCTGGTCGGCACCGAGGTCGACCGCACCGTGAAGACCGAGCCCGAGGACCGCAAGCCCGGCATCGTGATGGTCGTCGGCGTCAACGGCACCGGCAAGACCACCACCACCGGCAAGCTCGCGCGCGTGCTCGTCGCGGACGGCCGTACGGTCGTCCTGGGCGCCGCCGACACCTTCCGGGCCGCCGCCGCCGACCAGCTCCAGACCTGGGGCGAGCGCGTCGGCGCCCACACCGTGCGCGGGCCTGAGGCGGGCGATCCCGCCTCGGTCGCCTTCGACGCGGTCAAGGAGGGCAAGGAGATGGGGGTCGACGTCGTCCTCATCGACACCGCCGGGCGGCTGCACACCAAGACCGGGCTCATGGACGAGCTCGGCAAGGTCAAGCGAGTCGTCGAGAAGCACGCCCCGCTCGACGAGGTGCTGCTGGTCCTCGACGCCACCACCGGCCAGAACGGCCTCGTCCAGGCGCGGGTCTTCGCCGAGGTCGTCGACATCACCGGCATCGTGCTGACCAAGCTCGACGGCACGGCCAAGGGCGGCATCGTGGTCGCGGTCCAGCGCGAGCTGGGCGTGCCGGTCAAGCTGATCGGGCTCGGCGAGGGCGCGGACGACCTGGCGCCGTTCGAACCCGAGGCGTTCGTCGACGCGCTGATCGGGGACTGACCACCCCCGCCACGCGAGGAAGCGCCCGCCCCTGATCCAGTGGGAGCGGGCGCTTCGCCGTCTGCGGCCGGGGTGGGGGGCGTGGCGTACGCCGGTGGGTGTGTACGCCGCCGGCCTACGCGCGGGAGCGGTGGGCCACGTACGCCAGGGTGCCGAGCAGCAGGCGGGCCTCGGGCGGTCGGGTCGCCGAGTCCAGCGCGGGCGGGCGCAGCCAGCGCACCGGGCCGAGGCCGCCCCGGTCGGAGGGCGGCGCCGTGATGTGCGCGCCCGGACCGAGGCCGCGCAGGTCCAGGGAGTCCGGCGCGTCCCAGCCCATGCGGTACAGCAGGTCGGGCAGCTCGGCGGCGGCCCCGGGAGCGACCAGGAACTGGGCGCGGCCCTCGGGGGTGGCGGTCACCGGGCCGAGGGGGAGGCCCATGCGTTCGAGGCGGACCAGGGCGTGCCGCCCGGCCGGCTCGGCCACCTCGACCACGTCGAAGGCCTCCCCGACGGGCAGCATCACCGAGGCGCCCGGGTGCTCCGCCCACGCGCGCGTGACGTCGTCGAGCGTGGCGCCGGCCGGGACGCGGGGTGCGAACGGAAGGGGGTGCGCGCCCGGTGCCCGGCAGTCGGGGCGGCCGCAGGAGCACAGACCGCCGGCGGCGCGCGCCCCCGGCACCACGTCCCACCCCCACAGTCCGGTGAACTCGGCGACGGCGGTGCACTCGGACGAGCGACCGCGCCTGCGCGCGCCGGAGCGGATCTCGCGAATGCCGCCGATCGTGAAGCCCATGCCCCCTCCAACGGGTCCGGCGCACTGATGGTCACGCAGCGGACGCATCTCGTGACTCTGCGTGCTTTCGCCTTCCCGGCCCAGCCGTTTTCAGGCGGCGTCCGGGAGTGCTTTGGGTAGTGCGTACGGCTGCGCACGCCCCTGAGTGCACCGTTCCGCCCACCCCTGGCCGTCCTATGTCAAGTGAATCGCTAACGCGCCACCGTAGGTTCATTCGAAGGGGTGGCGAATGGTGGCGTTTCTGGAACCGCCGTGGTCGGCGCGTGATCGTGGGGTTACTTTGAGTGTGCGAGACCCAGGGGCACATGCCTCTGTGGGTATGCCGGGGGCAAGTCGGCCAACCGTTCGAAGGGTGAGAACCGCCGGACGGCGGACCCCGTTCACCGGCATTCTGATAGGGCTTGGCGCAGCGAAGCGACAAGTGGTCTCAGGGATGGGGGCGTTCCAGTGAGCGGCAACAGCGGTAGGGGGACGAGCGCGGGGAGCGCCGCGCCCGCCGACAAGCGCCCCAACGAGCTGCTCACGTCCTGGTTCGTGCGCAGCGGCTGGTCCAAGGGCGAACTGGCCCGCCAGGTCAACCGCCGGGCCCGCCAGCTGGGCGCCAACCACATCTCCACGGACACCTCGCGCGTGCGCCGCTGGCTGGACGGCGAGAACCCCCGCGAGCCCATCCCCAAGATCCTCTCCGAGCTGTTCACCGAGCGGTTCGGCTGCGTCGTCTCCGTCGAGGACCTCGGTCTGCGCACCCCGCGGCAGACGCCCGCGGCCACCGGCGTCGACCTGCCCTGGACGGGCCCGCAGACAGTGGCCCTGCTCAGCGAGTTCTCGCGCAGCGACCTGATGCTGGCCCGGCGCGGCTTCCTCGGAACGTCGCTGGCCCTGTCCGCGGGCCCCACCCTCATCGAGCCCATGCAGCGCTGGCTCGTCCCCTCGCCGCCCGCCCCGCCGGAGGCGGAGCCCCTCCCGACCAGCCGCGCGCGCGGCCGGCTCTCCAGGCCCGAGCTGGACCTGCTGGAGTCCACGACCGTGATGTTCCGGCAGTGGGACGCCCAGTGCGGCGGCGGACTGCGCCGCAAAGCCGTCGTCGGACAGCTGCACGAGGTGACGGACCTCCTCCAGGAGCCCCAGCCCGAGGCCACCGCCCGCAGGCTCTTCAAGGTCGCCGCCGAACTGGCCGAGCTCGCCGGCTGGATGAGCTACGACGTCGGACTCCAGCCCACCGCGCAGAAGTACTTCGTCCTCGCCCTGCACGCCGCCAAGGAGGCCGGCGACCGGCCGCTCGGCTCCTACATCCTGTCCAGCATGAGCCGCCAGATGATCCACCTGGGGCGGCCCGAGGACGCCCTGGAGCTGATCCACCTCGCCCAGTACGGCAGCCGGGACTGCGCCGGCCCGCGCACCCAGTCCATGCTGTATGCGATGGAGGCCCGCGCCTACGCCAACATGGGCCAGCCCGGCCGGTGCAAACGGGCGGTCCGGATGGCCGAGGACACCTTCGCCGACGCCGCCGACTGGGACGAGCCGGACCCCGACTGGATCCGCTTCTTCTCCGAGGCCGAACTGCACGGCGAGAACTCCCACTCCTACCGCGACCTCGCCTACGTCGCCGGCCGCAGCCCCACCTACGCCTCACTCGCCGAACCCCTGATGCAGCGGGCCGTCGACCTCTTCGCCAAGGACGAGCACCACCAGCGGTCCTACGTGCTGAACCTCATCGGCATGGCCACCGTCCATCTGCTGCGCCGCGAGCCCGGACAGAGCGCGGTGCTGGCCGCGCAGGCCATGAAGGAGGCCAAGAAGGTCCGCTCCGAGCGGGTGAACACCCGTATCCGGAAGACCGTCGACTGCGCGGTCCGCGACTTCGGGGACCTCACCGAGGTCGTCGACCTCACCGACCGGCTCGCCGTCGAGCTGCCGGAGGCCGCCGAAGCGGTCTGACCGCCGACACGACGGCCCTGAACCCCGGCCGCGGCCGGCCTTCCCGAACCGCCCGACTCGGCTCCCCCATGCCAGGTCATCGGAAGGCCGACCGCGGCCGGTCCGCTTCCCTCCCGGCGAGCCCCGGCGTCCGCCGGGTGAAGGTTGCGCCACGATAACGATCGGCTGGGGCGGCATCCGCCAGTTCATCGACGCGTAACACGCACGGCGCCTTCGTCACGGCGGCGAAACAACGAGGGGCTTCCACCGAAACCGCGCTGCGTCAATCTCGTGGCCCATAAGCGGCCCACCCCTCATTCCGCTCAGGCTTCGCCCGCACGGGGCCGTACCTACGACGAGGAGACGCCGATGGCATCAGCCATCACGCTTGCGGCGGACGCACCCACGCTGTCGTCCGCGAACACAGGCTTCATGCTCATCTGTTCCGCCCTGGTGATGCTCATGACACCGGGCCTGGCCTTCTTCTACGGAGGCATGGTCCGCGTCAAGAGCACCCTGAACATGCTGATGATGAGCTTCATCAGCCTCGGGATCGTCACCATCCTGTGGGTGCTGTACGGCTTCTCCCTCGCCTTCGGCACCGACTCCGGCAGCCTCATCGGCTGGAACTCGGACTGGGTCGGTCTCAGCAACATCGGCCTGACCGAGCTGTGGGACGGCTACACCATCCCGGTCTTCGTCTTCCTCGTCTTCCAGCTGATGTTCGCCGTCATCACCCCGGCCCTGATCAGCGGCGCCCTCGCCGACCGGGTCAAGTTCAGCGCCTGGGCGCTGTTCGTCGCCCTGTGGGTCTCGGTCGTCTACTTCCCCGTCGCGCACTGGGTCTGGGGCGCCGGCGGCTGGGCCTTCGAACTCGGCGTCATCGACTTCGCCGGCGGCACGGCCGTCCACATCAACGCCGGCGCCGCGGCCCTCGGCGTGATCCTGGTCATCGGCAAGCGCGTCGGCTTCAAGAAGGACCCGATGCGCCCGCACAGCCTCCCGCTGGTCATGCTCGGCGCCGGTCTGCTGTGGTTCGGCTGGTTCGGCTTCAACGCCGGCTCCTGGCTCGGCAACGACGACGGCGTGGGCGCGCTGATGTTCGTCAACACCCAGGTCGCCACCGCCGCCGCCATGCTGGCCTGGCTGATCTACGAGAAGATCCGCCACGGCGCGTTCACCACGCTCGGCGCCGCCTCCGGCGCGGTCGCCGGCCTGGTCGCCATCACCCCGTCGGGCGGCGCGGTCTCCCCGCTCGGCGCGATCGCCGTCGGCGCCATCGCGGGCGTCCTGTGCGCCATGGCCGTCGGCCTGAAGTACAAGTTCGGCTACGACGACTCCCTCGACGTCGTCGGCGTCCACCTGGTCGGCGGTGTCCTCGGCTCCCTGCTGATCGGCTTCTTCGCCAGCGGCAAGGGCCAGTCCGACGTCAAGGGCCTCTTCTACGGCGGCGGCCTCGACCAGTTGTGGAAGCAGTGCGCCGGCGTCTTCGCCGTCCTCGCCTACTCCCTGATCGCCTCCGCGATCCTCGCCTTCCTCCTGGACAAGACCATCGGCATGCGCGTCCCCGAGGACGACGAGATCGCCGGCATCGACCAGGCCGAGCACGCGGAGACCGCATACGACTTCAGCGGAGCCGGCGGCGGCGCCCGCTCGACCGCCCTCCCGGCCCCCGTGCCCGACACCGCCAAGAAGGTGGACGCATGAAGCTCATCACCGCCGTCGTCAAGCCCCACCGCCTCGACGAGATCAAGGAGGCCCTCCAGGCCTTCGGGGTGCACGGTCTGACGGTCACCGAGGCCAGCGGCTACGGTCGTCAGCGGGGCCACACCGAGGTCTACCGCGGCGCCGAGTACACGGTGGACCTGGTCCCCAAGATCCGCATCGAGGTGCTGGCCGAGGACGACGACGCCGAACAGCTGATCGACGTCGTGGTCAAGGCGGCCCGCACCGGCAAGATCGGCGACGGCAAGGTCTGGTCCCTCCCGGTCGAGACGGCCGTACGGGTCCGCACCGGCGAGCGCGGCCCGGACGCGCTCTGACGGCAGAACAGAACAGGAGCCACTGGGTGACGAGTACGGACGTGCGGAAAGAAGCAGAGGACTCGGGACCCAGCGGTTACGCGGCGGCCCGGCTGCGCCTCCTCACCGAGGAGACGCGGTCCGGGCCGCCGCGCCGTAAGGCCCTGTCCCAACTCACCGACGACTGGCTCGCGGGACTGTTCACCGCGGCCGCCGGCACCACCCAGGGCGTCTCCCTGGTCGCCGTCGGCGGCTACGGCCGAGGCGAACTGTCCCCGCGCAGCGACCTCGACCTCCTCCTGCTGCACGACGGCGGCGACCCCGCGGAGATCGCCGGACTCGCCGACCGCCTCTGGTACCCCGTGTGGGACCTCGGCCTCGCCCTCGACCACTCCGTGCGCACCCCCGCCGAGGCCCGCAAGACGGCCGGCGAGGACCTGAAGGTCCACCTCGGCCTGCTGGACGCCCGCCACCTCGCCGGCGACCCGGCGGTGACGGCCGCACTGCGCACCGCCGCCCTCGCCGACTGGCGCAACCAGGCGCCCAAACGCCTGCCCCAGCTCCAGGAGCTCTGCGCCGAACGCGCCGACCGCCAGGGCGAACTCCAGTACCTCCTGGAACCCGACCTGAAGGAGGCCCGCGGCGGCCTCAGGGACGCCACCGCCCTGCGCGCCGTCGCAGCCTCCTGGCTCGCCGACGCACCCCGCGAAGGCCTCGACGACGCCCGCCGCAGGCTCCTCGACGTCCGCGACGCCCTCCACCTGACCACCGGCCGCGCCACGGACCGCCTCTCCCTCCAGGAGCAGGACCAGGTCGCCGCCGAACTGGGCCTCCTGGACGCCGACACCCTCCTGCGCCAGGTCTACGAGGCCGCCCGCGTCATCTCCTACGCCAGCGACGTCACCTGGCGCGAAGTGGGGCGCGTGCTCCGGTCGCGCGCCGTGCGGCCGAGGCTGCGCGCCATGCTCGGCGGCGGCAAGCCCACCGCCGAACGCTCCCCGCTCGCCGAAGGCGTCGTCGAACAGGACGGCGAGGTGGTGCTCGCCCGCGCCGCACGCCCCGAACGCGACCCCGTGCTCCCGCTGCGCGCCGCGGCCGCCGCCGCCCAGGCCGGCCTCCCGCTCTCCCTCCACGCCGTACGCCGCCTCGCCGCCACCGTGCGCCCCCTGCCCACGCCCTGGCCCGCCGAAGCACGCGAACAACTGGTCACCCTGCTCGGCTCCGGCCGCCCCACCGTCGACGTCTGGGAGGCACTGGAGGCCGCCGGCCTGATCACCCGGCTGCTGCCCGACTGGGAGCGGGTGCGCTGCCGGCCGCAGCGCAACGCCGTGCACCTGTGGACCGTCGACCGGCACCTCATCGAGACCGCCGTGCGCGCCTCCGAGTTCACCCGCCGCGTCAGCCGGCCCGACCTCCTCCTGGTCGCCGCGCTGCTGCACGACATCGGCAAGGGCTGGCCCGGCGACCACTCCGTGGCCGGCGAGACCATCGCCAGGGACGTCGCCGTCCGCATCGGCTTCGACCAAGCGGACGCCGCCGTCCTCGCCACCCTCGTCCGCCACCACCTGCTGCTCGTCGAGACGGCCACCCGGCGCGACCTGGAGGATCCGGCCACCGTCCGCTCGGTCGCCGAAGCCGTCGGCTCACCCGGCACACTCGAACTGCTGCACGCCCTGACCGAGGCCGACGCCCTCGCCACCGGCCCGGCCGCCTGGTCCTCCTGGCGCGGCTCACTCGTCGCCGAGCTGGTCAAACGCGTCGCCGCCGTCCTCGCCGGGGACGAACCCGAGGAGCCGGCTGCCGCCGCGCCCACCGCCGAACAGGAGCGCCTCGCCATCGAGGCGGCCGCCACCGGCAGCCCGGTCCTCTCGCTGCGCGCACAGACCGAACCGCCCGCCGACGCGGCGGCCGGACCAGCGCCCGGCGACCCCGAACCGCTCGGCGTGGAACTCATCGTCGCCGTACCCGACCAGCCCAGCGTGCTCCCGGCCGTCGCCGGCGTCCTCGCTCTGCACCGGCTGACCGTGCGCACCGCCGAACTGCGCGCCCACGACCTGCCCTCCGGCATCGACGGCTCCGTTCTGCTGCTCAACTGGCGGGTCGCCGCCGAGTACGGCTCGCTGCCCCAGGCGGCCCGGCTGCGCGCCGACCTGGTCCGCGCGCTGGACGGCTCACTGGACATCGCGGGCCGGCTCGCCGAGCGGGACGCCGCCTACCCCAGGCGCCGGGGCACGGTCGCGCCCCCCGCGCGCGTGACGGTCGCCCCCGCGGCCTCCCGCCACGCCACGGTCATCGAGGTCCGCGCCCAGGACGCCCCCGGACTGCTGCTGCGGATCGGACGGGCGCTGGAGGACGCGGCGGTGCGCGTGCGGAGCATGCACGTGAGCACGCTCGGCGCCAACGCCGTCGACGCCTTCTACGTCACGGACGACACGGGCGCCCCCCTGCCGCCGGGCGAGGCCACGGCCGTCGCGCGGAAACTGGAGGAGACGCTGAGGGCGTGACCTCACGGTGTGCCGTGCGTTGAGCGGATTGTGCTCCCGGCCGACGCGGGGATGATCCGGACGAGCTCGTCACAATCCTCGGAGGCGACACCCGCTCCCCGCCTGCGCGGGGTTTGCCGCCCCCGCCTGCTGAATGCAGCAGGCGGGGGCGATTCGCTTGCGGGGCCGGATACCCTGGACAGCAGCCCCAAACGCCCCCGACTCCGAGGACCGACGCCGCCGTGTTCGATACTCTCTCCGATCGCCTCTCAGCGACCTTCAAGAATCTGCGCGGCAAGGGGCGTTTGAGCGAGGCGGACATCGACGCCACAGCGCGCGAGATCCGCATTGCGCTCCTGGAAGCCGACGTTGCCCTGCCCGTCGTCCGCACGTTCATCAAGAACGTAAAGGAGCGCTGTCTGGGGGTCGAGGTCTCCAAGGCCCTCAACCCCGGCCAGCAGGTCCTCAAGATCGTCAACGACGAGTTGATCACGATCCTCGGCGGCGAGACCCGGCGGCTGCGCTTCGCCAAGCAGCCGCCCACCGTCATCATGCTGGCCGGTCTCCAGGGCGCCGGTAAGACCACCCTCGCGGGCAAGCTGGGCCGCTGGCTGAAGGAGCAGGGCCACTCGCCGCTGCTGGTCGCCTGCGACCTCCAGCGTCCCAACGCCGTCAACCAGCTGAGCGTCGTCGCCGAGCGCGCCGGTGTCGCCGTCTACGCGCCGCAGCCGGGCAACGGCGTCGGCGACCCGGTCCAGGTCGCCAAGGACTCCATCGACTTCGCGAAGTCCCGGGTGCACGACATCGTGATCGTGGACACCGCGGGCCGCCTCGGCATCGACGCCGAGATGATGCAGCAGGCCGCCGACATCCGCGACGCGGTCAGCCCCGACGAGATCCTCTTCGTCGTCGACGCCATGATCGGTCAGGACGCCGTCAACACCGCCGAGGCGTTCCGCGACGGCGTCGGCTTCGACGGCGTGGTCCTCTCCAAGCTCGACGGCGACGCGCGCGGCGGCGCCGCCCTGTCGATCCGGCAGATCACCGGCAAGCCGATCATGTTCGCGTCGAACGGCGAGAAGCTCGACGACTTCGACCAGTTCCACCCGGACCGGATGGCGTCCCGCATCCTCGACATGGGTGACCTGCTCACCCTGATCGAGCAGGCGGAGAAGACCTTCAGCCAGGAAGAGGCCGCCAAGATGGCCTCCAAGCTGGCGTCCAAGAAGGGTCAGGAGTTCACGCTCGACGACTTCCTGGCCCAGATGGAGCAGGTCAGGAAGATGGGGTCGATCTCCAAGCTCCTCGGCATGCTCCCCGGTATGGGGCAGATCAAGGACCAGATCAACAACCTCGACGAGCGGGACGTGGACCGCACGGCCGCGATCATCAAGTCGATGACCCCCGCCGAGCGCCAGGACCCCACGATCATCAACGGCTCGCGCCGCGCCCGGATCGCCAAGGGCTCCGGCGTCGACGTCAGCGCGGTGAAGGGCCTGGTCGAGCGGTTCTTCGAGGCCCGCAAGATGATGTCCCGCATGGCGCAGGGCGGCGGCATGCCCGGGATGCCGGGGATGCCCGGCATGGGCGGCGGCCCCGGCCGCACCAAGAAGCAGCCGAAGAAGGCCAAGGGCAAGCAGCGCTCCGGCAACCCGATGAAGCGCAGGCAGCAGGAGCAGGAGGAGGCGGCCCGCAGGGCGGCCGGCGCGCAGGGCGGCCCCGGCGGCGCCTTCGGTCTGCCCGGCCAGCAGGGCGGCCAGGACTTCGAGCTGCCGGACGAGTTCAAGAAGTTCATGGGCTGAGCCCGCGGGTGTCGTGCGCCAGGGCGTGTGACACCGCGAGGAACGCAAGACGCTGAGGGCGTCCTTCCGCACGGGAGGGCGCCCTCAGCGCGTGCCGCCGTCCGCTGTGTGCCGTAACGTCCAGATATGAGCGATGCCGCGCCGCCGCGGCGGACCCCCGACCAGCCGTGGCGCACCGAGGGCACTCCGGACGAGCCGCCGGCGAGATCCGGCGGCCGCAGGAGGCGCGGGCGCTGGTGGGGCCTGGCCGTCACCGCCGTGATCGTCTTCCTGCTGGCCTACATCGGGCTCAACTACCTCGACCGGGGCGACGAGCCCACGATCGCCTACACGGAGTTCAGCAGACAGGTCGACGAGGGCAACGTCGACAAGATCTACTCCAAGGGCGACGCGATCGAGGGCCAGCTCAAGAAGGCCCGTGACGATCCCGACGGCGGCGGCCAGTACACCCGGTTCCGCACCCAGCGGCCGGCCTTCGCCGAAGACGACCTCTGGCAGAACCTGGAGCGGCGGGACGTCACCGTGACCGCGCGGCCGGTGGTGCAGCAGCGCGGTCTGCTGTCCAACCTGCTGATCTCGCTGGTGCCGATCGTGGTCCTGGTCGCCGTGTGGATCTTCGTCGCCCGGCGCTTCGGCGGCGGGCTGGGCGGTGCGGGCGGCATGCTCGGGCGCAAGACCCCGCCCAAGCCGGTCGAGCTGCGCGCCGGCACCCAGCGCACCACCTTCGCCGACGTGGCCGGCATCGACGAGGTCAAGGGCGAACTGGACGACGTGGTCGACTTCCTGGAGCACCCGGACGCCTACCGCAGGATGGGCGCCAAGATGCCCCGCGGTGTGCTGCTTGCGGGCTCGCCCGGCACCGGCAAGACCCTGCTCGCGCGGGCGGTGGCCGGCGAGGCCGGGGTGCCCTTCTTCTCGGCCTCCGCCTCGGAGTTCATCGAGATGATCGTCGGCGTCGGCGCGTCCCGGGTGCGCGAGCTGTTCGCCGAGGCGCGCAAGGTGGCGCCGTCGATCATCTTCATCGACGAGATCGACACCATCGGGCGGGTGCGCGGCGGGGGCGCCTCGGTGAGCGGCCACGACGAGCGCGAGCAGACGCTGAACCAGATCCTCACCGAGATGGACGGCTTCTCCGGCTCGGAGGGCGTCATCGTCATCGCCGCGACCAACCGCGCCGACATCCTGGACCCGGCCCTGACCCGGCCCGGCCGCTTCGACCGGGTGGTCAGCGTCTCCCCGCCGGACCGCGGCGGACGGGAGGCGATCCTGCGCATCCACACCCGGGAGATCCCGCTCGCCGACGACGTGGACCTCGCCCAGGTGGCGCGCACGACCCCGGGCATGACGGGTGCGGATCTGGCCAACCTCGCCAACGAGGCCGCCCTGCTCGCCGTCAAGCGCAAGCAGGACCGGGTGACCTCGGCGGACCTGTCGGAGGCGCTGGAGAAGGTGCAGCTGGGGGCGGAGCGCACGCTCGTCATGCCCGAGGAGGACCGCCGCAGGACCGCCTACCACGAGAGCGGGCACGCGCTGCTGGGCATGCTGCAGCCCGGCGCCGACCCCGTCCGCAAGGTCACCATCGTGCCGCGCGG
The DNA here is from genome assembly GCF_042889585.1 of Streptomyces sp. NPDC002566. Classification (NCBI taxonomy): domain Bacteria; kingdom Bacillati; phylum Actinomycetota; class Actinomycetes; order Kitasatosporales; family Streptomycetaceae; genus Streptomyces; species Streptomyces sp. NPDC002566. Next base: position 161,308 of record NZ_JBIARD010000009.1, read on the forward strand.
CCGGGCGCTCGGGGTGACGATGTCGACGCCGGAGGTGGAGCGGTACGCGCTCTCCGAGGAGTACCTGCGCGGCCGCATCATCGGCGCCCTGGGCGGAATGGCGGCCGAGCAGGTGATCTACGGGGTGGTCACCACGGGAGCGGAGAACGACCTCGAGCAGGTCACGAACATCGCGCGGGGCATGGTCGCCCGGTGGGGCATGAGCGAGCGCGTGGGCCGCCTGTCCGCCCTCCCGAGCGACGCCCAGCAGGCCTACGGCCTCGCCGCCGCGCCGCGCACCCTCGATGTGATCGACGACGAGATGCGGCGCGTCGTGGAGGACTGCTACGAGGAGGCCATCCGCAAACTCCGCGACCACCGAAGGCAGTTGGACGCGCTGGCGGAGGCGCTCCTGGAACACGAGACCCTGGAGGAGGCGGACGCCTACCGCATCGCAGGAATCACCCGCCTGACGAAGAGCGAGGCGTGAGACGGCCCTGGGGCCTCGCCCGGGCCCGTTAGCCCGCTCGGCCTTGGGCCTCGCCCCAGCCCGTGGGCTGGTCCAGCCTTGGGCCTCGCCCCGGCCCGTGAGTTCGTCCCGGCCTGTGGGCTCGTCCGGCCTTGGGCCTCGCTCCGGCCCGTGAGCCCGCTCGGCCTTGGGCCTCGCCCCCAGCCCGGGGGCTGGTCCGGCCTCGGGTCTCGCCCCGGCCCGTGAGCTTGCCCGGCCTTGGATCTCGCCCTGGCCTGTGGGCTCGTCGGGCCTTGGGCCTCGCCCCGGGCTGTGAGTACACCCTGCCTTGGGCCCCGCTCCGGCCTGTGGGCTCGTCCGGCCTCGGGTCTTACCCCGGCCCATGAGCCTGCCCGGCCTTGGGCCTAGCCCCGGCCCGTGGGCTCGTCGGGCCTTGGGCCTCGCCCGGGCCTGTAAGTTCACCCTGCCTTGGGCCTCGCTCCGTCCCGTGGGCTCGCCCGGCCTTGACCTGGCCCAAGCCTGTGGGCTCCGGCCTTGGGCCTCGCTCCGGCCCGTGGGCTCGTCCAGTCTTGGGTCTCACCCGGCCCATGAGCTTGCCCGGCCTCGGGCTCACCCGGCCTCCGGCCTCGCCCCGGCCCGTGGGCTCGCCCGGGCTTGGGCTTCAGCAGGCCCGTGAGACCGCCGGTGGCATCCCTCAGGGTGTTCGGGCGATCAGGTAGCGGAACACGTTCGGCATCCACACCGTGCCGTCCGGCCGTCGGTACGGGTGCAGCGCCTCGGTGATCTCCTTGTCGACCTGTGCCTGGTCCGTCGCGGAGATCGCCGCGTCGAACAGGCCTGTCGACAGCAGGCCCTTGAGGGCGCTGGCCACGCTCGCGTAGCCGAACGGGCAGGCCACGCGCCCGGATCCGTCCGGCTTCAGCCCGGCGCGCTGGGCGACCTCCTCCAGGTCGTCGCGCAGGGCCGGACGCCAACTGCCCGCTGAGCGCAAAGGTTCGGTCAGTTTGGTGGCCACCCGCAGCACCGTGGATGTGGCGCAGCGCTCCGGCGGGCCCCAGCCGGCGAGCACGACGGGCGCGCCGCGCCGGGCGAGCGGAGCGGCGGCCGCGAGCTCCTCGCCGAGCCCCTCGGAGTCGCCGGCGAGGCAGCCGATGGGCTCGAAGGCGGTCACGATGTCGTACGGAGCCGTCGCTGCGTCGGCCGGGTCCGGCGAGCCGTCGGCCGAGTCCTCGCCGGCGTTCGCGTGCGTGCCGTCCCCGAGGTCCCGCAGCGTGCCGTCGACGAGGCGGACGGCGTCACGCGCGTGTGCGTCCCAGGTCTGCGGGGCCAGCCGCCGCCGGGCGAGGGCCAGCCGCTCCGGGAAGGAGGACTCGACGCCCGTGACGCGGGCGCCCGCGGAGACGGCCGTCAGCAGGGCCAGCCCGGAGCCGCAGCCCAGGGCCAGCAGCCGCGTGCCCGGACCCACGTCCAGCCGCTCGTAGACGGCCTCGTGGAGCGGAACCAGCATCCGCTCCTGGATCTCGGACCAGTCACGCGCGCGTGCCGCCAGGTCCGCGCGGGGCACCGGCCCCGCTTGAGGCCGGTGCTGGCGCACGAGCGTAGGTGTCATGGAAAAGCGCCCCAATCCGCCGTGAGTTGCCGCTGATCGTCAAGGTGGCCCCGTAAGGGGTCCTTGCGCTATGCCTGTCCGGGTCACGCGGCCTGGCACCGCGCCTCGCCGCGTTGCCGAAGCCCCCTGGTAGCTCCGCTACCAGAGACCTCCGGCGCCTTGCGATGCACGGCACCAGCCCACGCGCCCTGATCGGACGCTCATAGCGCAAGGACCCCTAAGTGCGCTCGCACTCCCCGTATGCCAGGTAACTCCGCACTCGGTTCCGCGTCCAGAGGTCGCGGGGCCCGGCTTGCGGTCCGGGCGCCGGTGTGGCCGGATTTCACATTCCGGTAACCCAAGCCCGTACCATCGCGCCATGGCGAGGGCACCCGGCCGCCCGCCGTGCCGTCCTGGCCGACGGGCATGAGGCGGGGGCCGCCGGGAACACGCAGACCGGACGGCGTCCCGCCGCGGAGGCGGGGCGGTGCCCGAGCGCGGGGCCGAGCCCGGTAACGTCGCCCCCGTCGCGTACGCCGACCGGGTCGTCGTACCCCGGCGGGGGAGCGGCCGGAAACGCCTCTTGCGCTCCCGGGGGGAGTCGAGTCGCCCGGCGCGCGAACGGAGCGCGGACATCGACTACGCGCCGGTGCGTATCGCGGACTACGTACCACCTTGGTACGGCCTGTGAGGCTTCTCCGCAGATCAGCGCACCCGCCCTCGTCAGGACGCATCAGAGGCAACTGACGGGTAAGTGCAAATTATTTGGGATGGCCCGGAATAGGAACACAGCGGCACCCACGCTCGTTGTCATTACGTGAGCACGACACAGACACCACCTGTTCTCGCCGCAGAGCTGGCACAGGCGTGGGCCGACATTCAGCGGTACCACCCCGAGTTGCCGGACCTTGCCGCGCCAGAGTCCCTGATCGGGGAGTCGTCGTCCGCCTGCGGTCACGAGCTCTCCTTCGAGCGGCTGCTGCACGAGGCGGTTCACGGGATCGCCGCCTCGCGCGGCGTCCGTGACACCTCCCGGGCCGGCCGCTACCACAACCGCCGATTCCTCGCGATCGCCGAGGAGCTGGGCCTGGACCACCCCGATGAGCCGCACCCCAGCAGCGGCTTCTCGCTGGTCACGCTCAACCCCGAGGCCAAGCGGCGCTACCGGCCGACCATCGACCGCCTCCACCGGGCCCTCAAGGCGCACCTGGCGGCCACCTCCGCCGACACCACCCGCGCCTTCCGCGGCCCGGCCGCCCGGCACGGCTCCTCCGGCGGCGGCGTCCGCGTCAAGGCGGTGTGCGACTGCGGCCGCAACGTCCGCGTCGTGCCGTCGGTCCTGGCGCAGGCGCCGATCGTCTGCGGCGGCTGCGGCAAGCCGTTCCGCATCCCGGAAATCATGGGCGCGGCGTAACCGGGAGACACCGGCATCTCGTGGCTGCCGGTCCCCGGACGACTCGCCCACCCCGACACCGCCCCCGCGCCGCCCGCAACCGGCGCGGGGGCGGAATCAGCCATGGAGTCCAGGGGCCCGAGCCCCCGCCCGAAAGCGACCCGCGGGGTGTGGCACAATGGCTAGCTGTACTCGACAGCCGCACAGGACCCCTCTCTCCTCCGGCTGACGCGTCCGTCGGGCACTCGGGTACCGCAACCCCACGCGGCATTCTCGCCGTGCCCAACCACGTCAAATCCAGGAGAACCCACTCCCGTGGCAGTCAAGATCAAGCTGAAGCGTCTGGGCAAGATCCGTTCGCCTCACTACCGCATCGTCGTCGCCGACTCCCGCACCCGCCGTGACGGCCGTGCGATCGAGGAGATCGGCAAGTACCACCCGACGTACAACCCGTCGGTCATCGAGGTCGACGCGGACCGCGTGGCGTACTGGCTCGGTGTCGGCGCGCAGCCGACCGAGCCCGTCCTCGCCATCCTGAAGAAGACCGGCGACTGGCAGAAGTTCAAGGGCGAGCCCGCCCCGGCTCCGCTGCTGACCGCCGAGCCGAAGAAGGCGCGCCCGTCGTTCGAGGCCCTCGGTGGCGACGACACGGGCAAGGGTGAGGCGATCACCCAGAAGAAGAAGGCCGAGAAGAAGGACGAGGCCGCCGCCGAGTCCTCCGAGTCGACCGAGGCCTGAGCAGCATGCTCGAAGAGGCGCTTGAGCACCTCGTGAAGGGCATCGTCGACAACCCTGACGATGTGCAGGTCGCCTCGCGCAACCTGCGCCGCGGGCGTGTGCTGGAGGTCCGGGTCCACCCCGACGACCTCGGCAAGGTGATCGGCCGCAACGGCCGTACCGCACGCGCTTTGCGCACCGTCGTGGGCGCCATCGGCGGCCGCGGCGTCCGCGTCGACCTCGTCGACGTGGACCACGTCCGCTGACGCATCAGCAGCACCGGCTCGGGCCGGGGAGGGCCACTGGGCCGTCCCCGGCCCGCAGTCGTCACGACAGGAGATCTTCGCAAGTGCAGCTCGTAGTCGCACGGATCGGCCGCGCCCACGGCATCAAGGGCGAGGTCACCGTGGAGGTCCGCACCGACGAGCCGGAACAGCGGCTCGGCCCCGGCGCCGTACTGTTCACGGACCCCGCCTCCGTGGGTCCGCTCACGATCGAGACCGGCCGGGTGCACAGCGGCCGTCTCCTCCTGCGCTTCGAGGGCGTCACCGACCGCACCGCCGCCGAGGCCCTGCGCAACACCCTCCTGATCGCCGAGGTCGACCCCGAGGAACTCCCCGAGGACGAGGACGAGTTCTACGACCACCAGCTCATCGACCTCGACGTGGTGACCGAGGACGGCGAGGAGGTCGGCCGGATCACCGAGATCTCCCACCTGCCCTCCCAGGACCTCTTCATCGTGGAGCGGCCCGACGGCAGCGAGGTGATGATCCCGTTCGTCGAGGAGATCGTCACCGAGATCGACCTCGAGGAGCAGCGGGCCGTCATCGCCCCGCCGCCCGGACTGATCGACGACCGCGCCGAGATCGCCTCCTCCCGGGACGAGTCCTGATGCGCCTCGACGTCGTCACGATCTTCCCCGAGTACCTCGACCCGCTGAACGTCTCCCTCGTCGGCAAGGCACGCGCGCGTGGACAGCTCGACGTCCACGTCCACGACCTGCGGCAGTGGACGTACGACCGCCACAACACCGTCGACGACACCCCCTACGGCGGCGGCCCCGGCATGGTGATGAAGACCGAGCCCTGGGGCGACGCCCTCGACTCGGTCCTCGCCGACGGCTACGAGAGCGGCGCCCACGCCCCCGCACTCGTCGTCCCCACCCCCAGCGGCCGCCCCTTCACCCAGAAGCTCGCCGGCGAGCTCTCCGAACGCCCCTGGCTGATCTTCACGCCCGCCCGCTACGAGGGCATCGACCGCCGCGTCGTCGACGAGTACGCCACCCGCATACCGGTCTACGAGGTCTCCATCGGCGACTACGTCCTCGCCGGCGGCGAGGCGGCCGTGCTCGTCGTCACCGAGGCGGTGGCCCGGCTGCTGCCCGGCGTCCTCGGCAACGCCGAGTCCCACCGCGACGACTCCTTCGCGCCCGGCGCCATGGCCGACCTCCTGGAAGGGCCCGTCTACACCAAGCCCCCCGCCTGGCGCGGCCGGGACATCCCCGAGGTGCTGCTCAGCGGCCACCACGGCAGGATCGCCCGCTGGCGCCGCGACGAGGCCCTCAGCCGTACGACGGCCAACCGGCCCGACCTGATCGAGCGCGCCGACCCCCGGGCCTTCGACAAGAAGGACCGCGAGATGCTCTCCATCCTGGGCTGGTCCCCGGACCCGGAGGGCGAGCCCTACGGCCGATTTTGGCGCAGGACCGGCGGCGTGGAACAATAGGCCGCTGTTGTGCGCTGTCCGGCGTGCGCCCCTGCCACAGGGGGACACGACGCCCGCCCCGACGCGCGCGACCACCAACCCAGAACCTCTAGTTCCCGTTGATGACCTGTGGCATCAGCGAAGAAAGCAGACGAAATGTCTCACCTGCTCGACTCCGTCGACGCCGCGTCGCTGCGCAGCGACGTCCCGGCCTTCCGCCCGGGTGACACCGTCAACGTCCACGTCCGCGTCATCGAGGGCAACCGCTCCCGTGTGCAGCAGTTCAAGGGCGTCGTCATCCGCCGTCAGGGCGCCGGTGTCCGCGAGACCTTCACGGTCCGCAAGGTCTCCTTCTCCGTCGGCGTCGAGCGCACCTTCCCGGTGCACACCCCGATCGTCGAGAAGATCGAGCTCGTCACCCGCGGTGACGTCCGCCGCGCCAAGCTGTACTACCTCCGTGAGCTCCGCGGCAAGGCCGCGAAGATCAAGGAGAAGCGCGACAACTGAGCGCCCTGAGGGGTCCACGGCCCGGCCGGATAACATCTGGCCTCGATGGACACCGAAGCGCAGCACACGGAGCGCGACCGCTCCTCCGCACCCGCCCCTCCCGAGCACAGCTCGGAGGCGGCGGCACCGGAGGGACGGTCGCGTTTCGCGTTGGCGGGGCGCGTCACGGAATGGGTCCCCGGTGGGTGGATCAGCCTCACCCTCCTTGCCTGCCTGCTGTTTTCGCTGTTCTTGAACAGTTTCGTGGCTCAGCCCTTCCAGATTCCCAGCCGATCCATGGAAACCGGATTGAGGATCGGGGACCGGGTTCTCGTAAATAAGTTGGCGTACCGTTTCGGTGCCGAACCGCGGCGCGGCGACGTCGTCGTGTTCGACGGCACCGGGTACTTCGGGCACGCGGACTACATCAAACGCGTTGTGGGTGTGGGAAGAGACCACGTGGTCTGCTGTGACAAGGACGGGAGGATCCAGGTGAACGGCCGGCCGGTCGACGAGTCGACGTTCCTGTACCCGGGCGACAGCCCCTCCACGGTGCCCTTCGACGTCGTCGTGCCCGAAGGCGCCCTGTTCCTCCTCGGCGACCACCGCAGCGCCTCCAGCGACTCCCGCGATCACCTGGGGTCCCCGGGCGGCGGCATGATCCCCGTCGGCGAGGTGATCGGCCGCGCCGACTGGATCGTCTGGCCCTTCGCCCACCAGGCCCGACTGCACCGCCCGAGCGCCTACGCGCGCGTGCCGGCCGGGGAGGGCGCCGATGGGTAACCGCGGAAAGCCGCGCGGCGTCCCCGTCAGCGCCGCGGACAACCTCCTGCCCACCGGCGCGCGGCGCACCTCCACCCCCGGCGGCGGCGGACGCACGCGCACGGAACGGCGCAAGCTCCAGCGCAAGGTCAAGCGCAAGCGCAGGCGGAGCGCCGTCCGGGAGATCCCGCTGCTCGTCGGCGTGGCCGTCCTCATCGCCCTGGTGCTCAAGACGTTCCTCGTGCAGGCCTTCGTGATCCCGTCCGGCTCGATGGAGCAGACGATCCAGATCGGCGACCGCGTCCTGGTGGACAAGTTCACCCCGTGGTTCGGCTCCAAGCCGCAGCGCGGCGACGTCGTCGTCTTCAAGGACCCCGGCGGCTGGCTGCAGGACGAGCAGACGACCCCCAAGAAGGCGGACCCCGTCGTCGTCAAGCAGATCAAGGAAGGGCTCACGTTCATCGGCCTGCTGCCGTCCGACGACGAGAAGGACCTCATCAAACGGGTCGTCGGCGTGGGCGGCGACCGCGTCCAGTGCTGCGACGGCGCCGGACGCGTCACCGTCAACGGCGTTCCCCTGAACGAGGGAAACTACATCTACCCCGGCGACGCCCCCTCCGCGATGGCCTTCGACATCACCGTCCCCCAGGGCCGGCTGTGGGTGATGGGCGACCACCGGGGCAACTCCGCCGACTCCCGTTTCCACCAGGACACCGACTACGGCGGCACCGTCTCCGAGGACGGCGTGCTGGGCCGGGCCATGGTCATCGCGTGGCCCCTCGGCCGCTGGAACTCCCTAAAAGAACCGCAAACCTTTTCCTCCGTGACCGACTCGGGCTTCGCGACGACCTCGGCCCCCGGCACGTCGCATAGGGTTGCTCCCGACCATCCGAACGGACCGGTCGGACTCCCGAGCCCTGCGGAACTCCCGCTCGTTATGGGAGTGGTGGGCCTGCGCCGTATGTGGGGCAGGCAGCGGCACAGAGTTAGGAGTTGGCGTGGGGGATGTGGCGGTTGGCGCACGGTCCGGGCACGACGGCGAGGAGTACCGCGGACGTCCCGTGGAAGCGGCCGACCAGGCTACGGACGGCGCCGTGAACTCCGGGAATGACGTCCCGGCGGCCGGAGGCCCCGCGGGCCCCGGGGGCGGACAGCCGCCCACCACGGAGCCGGGCCCGGGCGACGGCGCGCCCAAGGCGAAGAAGCCGCGCTCCTTCTGGAAGGAGCTGCCGATCCTGATCGGCATCGCGCTCGTCCTCGCCCTGCTGATCAAGACGTTCCTGGTGCAGGCGTTCTCGATCCCCTCGGACTCGATGCAGAACACCCTCCAGCAGGGCGACCGGGTCCTCGTCGACAAGCTCACCCCGTGGTTCGGCTCCGAGCCGGAGCGCGGCGAGGTCGTCGTCTTCCACGACCCGGACAAGTGGCTCGCGGGCGAGCCCACGCCCGAGCCGAACGCGGTGCAGACCTTCCTCAGCTGGATCGGCCTGATGCCGTCGGCGGAGGAGAAGGATCTGATCAAGCGGGTCATCGGCGTCGGTGGCGACACCGTCACCTGCAAGGGCACCGGCCCGCTCACCGTCAACGGCAAGGCCCTCGACGAGCCGTACGTCTACCCGGGCAACACCCCGTGCAGCCAGGACGACCAGGGCGGCCAGTTCTCTGTGAAGGTTCCCCAGGGGTTCATCTGGGTCATGGGCGACCACCGGCAGAACTCGCGGGACTCCCGCTACAACCAGTCCGACAAGAACCACGGCATGGTCCCTGTCGACCAGGTCGTCGGCCGTGCCGTCGTCAAGGCCTGGCCGATCAACCGCTGGGGCACGCTGCCCGTGCCGGACACCTTCGACCAGCAGGGCCTGAACCCGCAGGCCGCCGCCTCCACCGCGCTCACCGTCGCCCCGCAGGGCGTCGCCCTCGCCGGCGTCGTCCCGCTGGTCCTGTGGCGCCGCCGGCGTGCGGACTCCGCCGGCGAGCGGACCGCGCCGACGGTGACCTCGGGCGGCTGACGGGTGAAGGGCTGACCCGGCTCGGTACCCCCGGGTAGGGTGCGGACCCATGGGTGGCGAGAGCACGACACGTACGGCCCCGCACAGCGGCGGTGGCACCAGCAGCGGCCCGGTGGGCAGCCGGACCGGACAGCGCCTGTCCGGACTGGCCGTCGCGCTGGGCCTGGTGCTGTTCCTCGGCGGGTTCGGCTGGGCGGCGCTGACCTACCGCCCCTACACCGTGCCCACCGGCTCGATGGTCCCGACGATCAACGCCGGCGACCGGGTCCTCGCACAGGTCGTGGACGGCGACGAGGTGCGCCGCGGTGACGTCGTCGTCTTCAAGGACACCAACTGGGCCGACGCGCCCGTCGTCAAGCGCGTGGTCGCGGTCGGCGGCGACACCGTCTCCTGCTGCACGAACGGCAAGCTGACCGTCAACGGCAAGCAGATCGACGAACCGTATCTGCCCAAGGGCGCCCCCGCCGAGGTCAAGAGCATCCCCGAGGTGGAGGTCCCCGAGGGGCGGCTGTTCCTGCTCGGCGACGAGCGCCAGGGCTCGCTGGACTCCACCGCCCACCTCACCGACGCCGCCCAGGGCACCGTGGCCGCCTCCGCCGTCACCGCGCGCGTGGACGCCGTCGTCTGGCCGATGAACGGCATGCTGAAGCGCCCCACGGGCTTCCAGGCGCTCGGCCACCTCTCCGAGCCCGGCCCGCTGCGCACCATCGGCTGGTTGATCGTCGCCGGCGCGGTGCTCGTCCTCGGCGGCGGCGCCTACGGGCCCATCGCCAAGCGGACCTCCCGCCGCGGGGCCGGCGCGAGCACGGGGGCCGCGAGTGCCGGCTGAGCCGGCGTTCGGCGAGCCGGCCGGGACGGACCTGCCGCCGGGCGCGGCCGACACGTACACGGGCGGCCTGCGCAAGGTGGCCCGGGTCGTGCTGCTCGACCCCGAGGACCGCATCCTGCTGCTGCACGGCCATGAGCCGGACGACCCAGCCGACGACTGGTGGTTCACGCCCGGCGGCGGCGTCGAGGGCGACGAGACCCGTGAAGAGGCCGCCCTGCGGGAACTCGCCGAGGAGACGGGCATCACCGAGGTCGAACTCGGCCCGGTGCTCTGGCGGCGGAGGTGCTCCTTCCCGTTCGCGGGCCGCCGCTGGGACCAGGACGAGTGGTACTACCTCGCCCGTACGACCGTGACGGCGACCCGCGCCACGGCCCTGACCGAACTGGAGCGGCGCAGCGTCGCGGGAGCGCGTTGGTGGACGTGTCAGGAACTGAGCCGGGCACATGAGACGGTGTATCCGACCAGACTCGCCGAGTTGCTGAGCAGGCTGCTCGACGAAGGTCCCCCGGCCGGCCCGGTGACGCTCGACACGGAAATCGTCTAGCGGCTCACGGGACTGGCGCACAATGGTGGGATCGCACGGCTGAAGGGGAACATGCCATGAGCGCCGAGGACCTCGAGAAGTACGAGACCGAGATGGAGCTGAAGCTCTACCGGGAGTACCGCGATGTCGTCGGTCTGTTCAAATTCGTGATCGAGACCGAGCGGCGCTTCTACCTGACCAACGACTACGAGATGCAGGTGCACTCGGTCCAGGGCGAGGTGTTCTTCGAGGTGTCGATGGCGGACGCCTGGGTCTGGGACATGTACCGGCCGGCGCGGTTCGTGAAGCAGGTGCGGGTCCTCACGTTCAAGGACGTGAACATCGAGGAGCTCAACAAGAGCGACCTGGAGCTGCCGAGCGGATGAGCCCCGCCCGTGTGGGTGACAGAGTTGTCCACAACCGCTGAGTTGCGCACCAAGATCCTTCCGCGTGCCGTGAATGCGTGAACGTGGGCGCCGGAGGTGGTGCCGACATGAACGCGAACACGAACACGAACGCCGACACGATCAAGAGCACCGGCGCGGGCGGCGGCTCGGGCACGAGCACGGATCTGTCGCGAGGCGCGCTCGGCAGGTACGGCGAGGAGCTGGCCGCCCGACGGCTGGCCGAGGCCGGGATGACGGTCCTGGGGCGCAACTGGCGCTGCGGCAGGGCCGGCGAGATCGACATCGTCGCGCGGGACGGCGACGTCCTGGTCGTCTGCGAGGTCAAGACCCGCAGGGACGGCGGTTTCCAGCACCCGATGGCGGCGGTGACGCCGGACAAAGCCCGCCGCCTGCGCTGCCTGGCCGAGCGATGGATCCACGCACACGGGGGAGCGCCACCGGGCGGCGTGCGCATCGATCTGGTCGGCGTGCTGCTGCCCCGCCGCGGGGCCGCCGTCGTCGAGCATGTGCGGGGGGTGGCCTGAGATGGGCTTCGCGCGTACGTGCTCGGTGGCGCTGGTGGGCGTGGAAGGCGTCGTGGTCGAGGTCCAGGCCGACCTGGAGCCCGGGGTCGCCGCCTTCACGCTGGTGGGGCTGCCGGACAAGAGCCTGAGCGAGAGCCGGGACCGGGTACGGGCGGCGGTGGTGAACTCGGGCGGCGAGTGGCCGCAGAAGAAGCTCACCGTCGGCCTCAGCCCGGCGTCCGTGCCCAAGGCGGGTTCGGGCTTCGATCTCGCCATCGCGAGTGCGGTGCTCGGCGCGTCCGAGCGGATCGACCCGCGGGTGCTGGCCGACATCGTCATGATCGGTGAACTGGGGCTGGACGGGCGGGTGCGCCCCGTGCGGGGCATCCTCCCGGCGGTGCTGGCGGCGGCGGACGCCGGGTACGAGCAGGTCGTCGTCCCGGAGTGCGCGGCCGCCGAGGCCTCCCTGGTGCCGGGTGTCTCGGTGCTGGGCGTGCGCAGCCTGCGGCAGCTGATCGCCGTGCTCGCGGACGAGCCCGTGCCCGAGGAGGAGCCGGACGAGGCGGGCCGCCCCGACCCGCTCCTGGCAGGACTGCGGATGCCCGGGACGGGCGCCGCCACCGGCATGCACACCGTCGACGCCGCCCACCACGACCAGGGGCACGACCTCGCCGACGTCGTCGGGCAGCGCTCGGCGCGCACGGCGGTGGAGGTCGCCGCCGCAGGCGGACACCACCTGTTCCTCGAAGGGCCGCCGGGCGCCGGCAAGACCATGCTGGCCGAGCGGCTGCCGGCCGTGCTGCCCCGGTTGAGCCGGGAGGAGTCGCTGGAGGTCACGGCGGTGCACTCGGTGGCAGGGCTCCTGCCCCCGGGCAAGCCCCTGATCGACGTACCGCCGTACTGCGCACCGCACCACTCGGCCACCATGCAGGCCCTCGTCGGCGGCGGCCCGCACATCGCCCGGCCCGGAGCCGTGTCGATGGCCCATCGAGGGGTGCTCTTTTTGGACGAGACCCCCGAGTTCAGCAGCCACGCCCTCGACGCCCTGCGCCAGCCCCTGGAGGCGGGGCACGTCGTGATCGCGCGCAGCGCGGGCGTGGTGCGGTTCCCCGCGCGTTTCCTGATGGTGCTCGCGGCGAATCCGTGTCCGTGCGGGCGCTTCTCGCTGCGGGACAGCCTGTGCGAGTGCTCGCCCTCGGCGGTCCGGCGCTACCAGGCCCGGCTCTCCGGGCCGCTGCTCGACCGCGTCGACCTGCGTGTCGAGGTGGACCCGGTCAGCAGGGCCGAGCTGGTCCACCGCGGCCCCGGCGGCGAGACGACGGCGACGGTCGCCGACCGGGTCAGGACCGCGAGGGAACGCGCGTCGGCCCGGCTGGCCGGCACCCCGTGGCGGACCAACAGCGAAGTCCCTGGGCGCGAGCTGCGCAGCCGCTGGCACCCGCTGAGCGGGGCGATGGACGAGGCCGAGCGGAACCTGGAGCGCGGGGTGCTCACCGCCCGGGGCCTGGACCGGGTCCTGCGGGTGGCCTGGACCGTCGCCGACCTCGTCGGACACGACCGGCCCGACGCGACGGACGTCGCCCTGGCGCTCCAGTTGCGCACCGGGGTCCCCCGCGGGGTGCCCATGGCGCTCGGGGCGATGGCGTGAACGACGTCGGCGGGCGGGACTTCCACGGACCGGGGCCCGATGAACCCACGGGTGAGCTCGGGACGGATGAACCCGCCTTCGGCGTGGCGGGGTCAGGGCCGGGCGGGCCGGCGTTCGGCGAGGCGGGGTTCGACGAGCCGGACGGGGAGCGGCTCGCGCGGGTGTTCCTCGCCCGGGTCGTCGAGCCGGGCGACGAGGCCGGCGGGCGCTGGGTGCGCGAGTACGGCGCACCCGAGGTGGCCCGGCGGCTGCGCGGCCGCGGGGACCCGCTGCCCGGGGCGAGCCCCCGGCGGTGGGCCGGGCTGCGGGCGCGCGCGGACGAGGCGGCGCCCCGGCGGGATCTGGCCGTGGCACGGCGGGCCGGGGTGCGGTTCCTGTGCCCGGGGGACGTGGAGTGGCCCGGCCCGCTGGACGACCTCGGGGACGCCCGGCCGCTCGGCCTGTGGGTGCGGGGCGGTCCCAGCCTGCGCATATGGGCGCTGAGGTCCGTCGCCGTCGTCGGCGCCCGCGCCTGCACCGAGTACGGCGCGCACATGGCGGCCACACTCGCCGCGGACCTCGCCGAACGCGGCTGGGTGGTGGTCTCCGGCGGCGCTTACGGCGTCGACGGCGCCGCCCACAGGGGCGCCCTCGGCGCGGACGGAGCCACGGTCGCCGTCCTGGCCTGCGGAGTCGACCGGCCCTATCCGCGCGGCCACACGCAGCTGCTCGACCGGATCGCCCGGCAGGGCCTGGTGGTGGGGGAGCTGCCGCCGGGCGACCATCCGACGCCGAGCCGGTTCATCCTGCGCAACCGGGTGATCGCCGCGCTCACCCGGGGCACGGTGGTCGTCGAGGCGGCCCACCGCAGCGGCTCCCTGGTCACCGCGCGGGCGGCGCGGAGGCTGGGCCGGCACACGATGGGCGTGCCCGGGCCGGCCACCAGCGCCCAGTCGGCCGGGGTGCACGCCCTCCTGCGGGAGGACGCCGTGCTCGTCACCGACGCCGCCGAGGTCGTCGAGCTGGTCGGGGACATGGGGGAGCTGGCGCCGGACAGGCGCGAACCGGCGCTCCCGCGCGACCTGCTGGCGCCGGGCGCTCGCGGTGTCCTCGCCGCGCTCCCCGCCCGGCGAACCGCGACCGTGGGCGAGATCGCCCGCGAGGCGCGCACCACGCCGGACGACGCGATCGCCCGGCTGTACGAACTCAGAGCACTCGGATACGTCGAACGACACGGCGACGACTGGAAGTTGACACGCCAGGCGGTGGTGTCCGCCCGACGGGGTGGACACCCGTGTTGACCGGGCGGGTTCGGCCGTCCGGGCGAACGTCGACAGCCTTGAGAACGCGCGCAGTTGACGCGTCCCCGGTGTCGCCCGGGGCGAGTGGCGTGCCCCTGGGCGGCGGCCGCTGAGGCCGGTCCCCGCCCCGGTCCGGGCCGGACCTTCGCACACCGCGACGCTCCAGTCACGCTACGCTCACGAGGATTCCGTCACAGACCGGCCACCAGTCATCACATCGCAGCACTCGGCAGCACATCCGACCAGTAGGCGTCACACCGCATCACACACGTATCTCCACGGCAGAAACGGCACAAGGCGACGTATGCCCCAGCACACCTCCGGGTCCGACCGGGCGGCGATCCCCCCAGCCGCCCGCGACGGTGGCAGCGTGAGACCGCCCGCCCCCTCGACGCTCGACGAGCTGTGGCGCTCGTACAAGGCGACGGGGGACGAGCGACTGCGGGAGCAGCTGATCCTGCACTACTCACCGCTGGTGAAGTACGTGGCCGGGCGGGTGAGCGTCGGACTGCCGCCCAACGTGGAGCAGGCGGACTTCGTCTCCTCGGGCGTGTTCGGGCTGATCGACGCGATCGAGAAGTTCGACCTCGACCGCGAGATCAAGTTCGAGACGTACGCGATCACCCGGATCCGGGGCGCGATGATCGACGAGCTGCGGGCGCTGGACTGGATCCCCAGGTCCGTGCGGCAGAAGGCGCGCAACGTCGAGCGGGCGTACGCGACGCTGGAGGCGCGGCTGCGGCGTACCCCCTCGGAGGGTGAGGTCGCCGCCGAACTGGGCATCGCGGTGGACGAGCTGCACGCGGTGTTCAGCCAGTTGTCGCTGGCCAACGTGGTCGCGCTGGAGGAGCTGCTGCACGTAGGAGGCGAGGGCGGCGACGGTCTCAGCGTCATGGACACGCTGGAGGACACCGCCGCGGACAACCCCGTGGAGGTGGCCGAGGACCGGGAGCTGCGCAGATTCCTGGCGCGGGCCATCAACACCCTGCCCGACCGCGAGAAGACGGTCGTGACGCTGTACTACTACGAGGGCCTGACCCTGGCCGAGATCGGGAACGTGCTGGGCGTCACCGAGAGCAGGGTCAGCCAGATCCACACCAAGTCGGTGCTCCAGTTGCGCGCGAAGCTGGCGAGCTTCGGCCGTTGACCCGGCGTGGCCGCCGTGCGCGTCGAGTCACTCCCGCCGAGAGGGCGGCGTCCGTAAAGTGGTGGACGTGCCAAGGATTCGAGCGGCCTCCGTGGCCGAGCACCGGACGATGCAGCGAGCCGCCCTGCTGGACGCGGCCCGGTCATTGCTGTCCGAGGGCGGGACGGAGGCGCTGACCTTCCCCGCCCTCGCCGAGCGGACGGGACTCGCGCGGTCGTCCGTGTACGAGTACTTCCGGTCACGGGCGGCCGTGGTCGAGGAGCTGTGCGAGGTCGACTTCCCCGTGTGGGCCGCGGAGGTCGAGGCGGCGATGGCCGCGGCGGACGGGCCTTCGGCCAAGGTCGAGGCGTATGTGCGGCGGCAGCTGGCGCTGGTGGGGGACCGGCGGCACCGGGCCGTGGTGGCGATCTCGGCGAGCGAGCTGGACGCGGGGGCGCGGGAGAAGATCCGCGCGGCGCACGGTTCGCTCGTCGCGATGATCGTGGAGGCGTTGGCCGAGATGGGCCACGCGGAGCCCCGGCTCGCGGCGATGCTGGTGCAGGGGGTGGTGGACGCGGCCGTTCGCAGGATCGAGCTGGGCGCGGAGGAGCCGGGCGGGGTCACCGAGGCCGCGGTGGGGATGGTGCTGCGGGGGGTTCTGGGCTGAGCCGCCGCGCCGGGCTGCTCGGGCGGGGCCACGTGGAACGGGCTCGGGCGGGGCCGCGTCGAGCGGCGCTCGGCTGAGCGGGCCTCCCCTGAGCGGCCAGGCGCGGCGCCCCTACGGCAGCGCCACGCCCAGGACCGGCAGCAGGCGGGACGGCCCCCGGCGCAGCAGCCACGGAGGGAGCAGGGACAGAGGGTCCAGATAGGCCTCGTTCCTTCTCAGGCCCCAGTGGACGCACGTGGCCGCGCAGTGTGAGCCGCTCGGCTGGACCGTGCCCACCTGCTCGCCGGCGGCGACCTCGTCGCCCTTGCGCACGGTCGCCGCCACCGGCTCGTACGTCGTGCGCAGGTCCGTGCCGGCCAGTTCCACCGACACGACGCCCCTGCCCGCGACCCGCCCGGCGAAGGAGACCCGGCCGGCCGCCACCGCCCGGACCGGAGCGCCCGCAGCGGCCGCCAGGTCCACACCGCGGTGGCCGCGTCCGTACACCGTCGCCGGCGGCTCCCAGCCGCGCAGCACCGGCGGGCGGTTCCCCACCGGCCAGGCGCGGCCGATCGCCGGCACCGGCCCGGACGGCGGCGTGAAAGGACCGGGGGACGGGGGACCAGGGGACGGTGGACCGGGGGAGGCCCCGGACGGCGAGGGATCCGCCCACGCCACAGGCATCGTCATGATGATCAGCAGGAGCAGCAGCAGGCCCCCGCACCGCTTCGCGTTCATGCCGCACAGCGTGGCCGGAAACCGCCGGCCGCGCCCGGGGCTGTGGACCGGCGCCCGGTTGTGGACAGCGGCGTCACCCGGTGGTCCGCCGGTCCCGTACACTTCTTCTGGCGATCCGGGTCACCGGGTCGACTTCGCACGCCCCAACATCAGACCCTCACCGGTCGGTGTCAGCGCCCCTCGGTCCTTCGTGGCTCGGCGCGTCGCGGGCGTCAGGCGCGGGAGCCGTCCGGCATCCGCGGCACAACCGAGAACCTCAAGGAGAACGGCCATGGCCGTCGTCACGATGCGGGAGCTGCTGGAGAGCGGCGTCCACTTCGGTCACCAGACCCGTCGCTGGAACCCGAAGATGAAGCGCTTCATCTTCACCGAGCGCAACGGCATCTACATCATCGACCTGCTCCAGTCGCTGTCGTACATCGACCGCGCCTACGAGTTCGTCAAGGAGACCGTCGCCCACGGCGGCACGGTCATGTTCGTCGGCACGAAGAAGCAGGCGCAGGAGGCCATCGCCGAGCAGGCCACCCGCGTCGGCATGCCCTACGTCAACCAGCGCTGGCTGGGCGGCATGCTCACCAACTTCTCGACCGTCTACAAGCGCCTGCAGCGCCTCAAGGAGCTCGAGCTCATCGACTTCGAGGACGTCGCCGCCTCGGGTCTGACGAAGAAGGAGCTCCTGGTCCTCTCGCGTGAGAAGGCCAAGCTGGAGAAGACCCTCGGCGGTATCCGCGAGATGTCCAAGGTGCCCAGCGCCGTCTGGATCGTGGACACCAAGAAGGAGCACATCGCGGTCGGCGAGGCCCGGAAGCTCAACATCCCGGTCGTCGCCATCCTCGACACCAACTGCGACCCCGACGAGGTCGACTACAAGATCCCGGGCAACGACGACGCGATCCGCTCCGTCACCCTGCTCACCCGCGTGATCGCCGACGCCGTCGCCGAGGGCCTCATCGCCCGCTCCGGCGTCGCCACCGGCGACAAGGGCGACAAGGCCGCCGGCGAGCCGCTGGCCGCCTGGGAGCGCGACCTGCTCGAGGGCGAGAAGAAGGCGGACTCCGAGGACGCAGCTCCGGCCGCCGAGGCCGCCCCCGCCGCCGAGGCTGCCGCGGAGACCCCCGAGGCCCCCGCCGCGGAGACCCCCGAGGCCCCCGCCGCGGAGGCCGCCGAGGCCCCGGCCGCGGACGCCGAGCAGGCCTGACCGTCACAGCGTCACGGTTGACGGCGGGGGCGCTGACATGAAGTCCGCCCCCGCCGTTCACCCGTAGGTCGGCACAGAGCCGGAGAGTTCCCGTGGAGGGGGCTCCCGGCCCGTTCCGATCGTCGATCTTCCAGACTTCGAGAAAGACTTACAGACTCATGGCGAACTACACCGCCGCCGACGTCAAGAAGCTCCGCGAGCTCACCGGCGCCGGCATGATGGACTGCAAGAAGGCGCTGGACGAGGCCGAGGGCAACGTCGAGAAGGCCGTCGAGGCGCTCCGCATCAAGGGCCAGAAGGGCGTCGCCAAGCGCGAGGGCCGCTCCGCCGAGAACGGCGCCGTGGTCTCGATCATCGCCGACGACAACTCCTCCGGCGTCCTCGTCGAGCTGAAGTGCGAGACGGACTTCGTCGCCAAGGGCGAGAAGTTCCAGGCTGTCGCCAACGCGATCGCCGAGCACGTCGCCAAGACGTCCCCGGCCGACCTCGACGCCCTGCTCGGCTCCGAGATCGAGCCCGGCAAGACCGTCCAGGCGTTCGTGGACGAGGCCAACGCCAACCTCGGCGAGAAGATCGTCCTGGACCGCTTCGCGCAGTTCGCCGACGGCTTCGTCATCGCGTACATGCACCGCACGATGCCCGACCTGCCCCCGCAGATCGGTGTCCTCGTCGAGCTGGACAAGCCGAACGCCGAGGTCGCCAAGGGCATCGCCCAGCACATCGCCGCCTTCGCGCCGAAGTACCTCTCCAAGGAGGACGTGCCGGCCGACGTCGTCGAGTCCGAGCGCCGCATCGCCGAGGAGACCACCCGCGCCGAGGGCAAGCCCGAGGCCGCGATCGCCAAGATCGTCGAGGGTCGCCTCAACGGCTTCTTCAAGGACGCCACCGTCCTCGGCCAGCCGTACGCGCTCGACAACAAGAAGTCCGTCCAGAAGGTCCTGGACGAGGCCGGTGTCACCCTGAAGCGCTTCTCGCGCATCAAGGTCGGCATCTGAGTCCGTACCGCGATCGACGCGCGACCCCTATAGGGTCGATGTGAGTCGTCCGCGTACGCCGTCACGCACGCGTGACGGACGACAGCAGATCTGACGAGGAGGCCATTGCCGCGCACGGGTTGCGAACGACACCCCACCGGCAATGGCCTTCTTCGTATGTGCACCACGTGAAAGAGGCGGGATCTCCCATGACCACCAAGGCCCAGAAGAGCGACGACGGCAAAGTACGCGGCCGGTTCCTGCTGAAGCTGTCCGGAGAGGCGTTCTCCGGCGGCGGCGGCCTGGGCGTCGACCCCGACGTGGTGCACAAGATCGCCCGCGAGATCGCCGCCGTCGTCCGGGACGGCGCCGAGATCGCGGTCGTCATCGGCGGCGGCAACTTCTTCCGCGGCGCCGAGCTCCAGCAGCGCGGCATGGACCGCGCCCGCTCCGACTACATGGGCATGCTCGGCACCGTCATGAACTGCCTCGCCCTCCAGGACTTCCTGGAGAAGGAAGGCATCGACAGCCGGGTCCAGACCGCCATCACCATGGGCCAGGTCGCCGAGCCGTACATCCCGCTGCGCGCCGTGCGGCACCTGGAGAAGGGCCGCGTGGTCATCTTCGGCGCGGGCATGGGCATGCCGTACTTCTCCACCGACACCACCGCCGCCCAGCGCGCCCTGGAGATCGACGCCGAGGCGCTGCTCATGGGCAAGAACGGCGTGGACGGCGTCTACGACTCCGATCCGAAGACCAACCCGGAGGCGGTCAGGTTCGACGCCCTCGGCTACGGCGAGGTCATCACCCGCGACCTGAAGGTCGCCGACGCCACGGCGGTCACGCTGTGCCGCGACAACAAGCTGCCGATCCTCGTCTTCGAGCTTCTGGCCGAGGGCAATATCGCCCGGGCCGTCAAGGGTGAGAAGATCGGCACGCTTGTGGGTGAGGAAGGCGACCGGGTCTGACCGGTCGAACCGCAGTTCGTATGACAAAGCCCGGCCGGGGGACGGACCCTGGTCGGGGGATGGACAATGTCCTGCCGGTCGGGAACCGTGCAGGAAGAAGACGCGACGCAGCCGGCCGCCGCCTCCGCAAGGAACCGCAGCCGGGCCTACTCAAGACACGCAGGAGCAAGTGGTGATCGAAGAGACCCTCCTCGAGGCCGAGGAGAAGATGGAGAAGGCCGTCGTGGTCGCCAAGGAGGACTTCGCCGCGATCCGCACCGGCCGTGCGCACCCGGCGATGTTCAACAAGATCGTGGCCGACTACTACGGCGCGCCGACGCCGATCAACCAGCTGGCTTCGTTCTCCGTGCCGGAGCCGCGCATGGCGGTCGTGACCCCGTTCGACAAGAGCGCGCTGCGCAACATCGAGCAGGCCATCCGCGACTCCGACCTGGGCGTCAACCCGAGCAACGACGGCAACATCATCCGGGTGGTGTTCCCCGAGCTCACCGAGGAGCGCCGCCGCGACTACATCAAGGTCGCCAAGGGCAAGGGCGAGGACGCCAAGGTGTCCATCCGCTCCGTCCGCCGCAAGGCCAAGGACGCGATCGACAAGCTCGTCAAGGACGGCGAGGTCGGCGAGGACGAGGGCCGCCGTGCGGAGAAGGAGCTCGACGACACCACCGCGAAGTACGTCGCCCAGGTGGACGAGCTCCTCAAGCACAAGGAAGCGGAGCTGCTCGAGGTCTGATGAACGACTCTTCCTGGGGCGCTCCGCCGCACGCCGGTTCACAGGCGGGGTACTGGGGGCCCAACGACCAGGGACCTGTCCAGGGGGCCGCCCCGGCGGGTCCCGGCTACGATGCGCCTGAGGCGCAGCAGACTCGCCCCATGCCCATCGTCCCCGACGTACCCGCTCCCGGCGGACACCAGGATGACGACCGGGGGGCCGCTCGTCCGGGCGGCCCCGCGTTCCGGGACGGGACGCCTCACCGCGAGACGCCGCAGGCGTTCCGCGAGGAGTCGTCCCAGAACGAATCGTTCCCCCACGAGTCGTTCCGCGACGGGAACCGCCGCGGCGGCCCGTACCGCGACGACACACCGTCGGTGCAGCCCCCTGCGGCGGCGCCGCAGAATCCGGAGTCCATGCCCGACGCCCCGCAGCCGGCGCCCGCACCGCAGAAGAAGAGCGCGGGCCGTGACCTGGGCGCGGCCATAGGGGTCGGCGTCGGACTGGGCGCGGTCATCGTCGCGTCGCTGTTCGTCGTCAAGGCCGTGTTCGTCGGTGTCATAGCGATCGCCGTCGTCGTCGGGCTGTGGGAGCTGACCAGCAGGCTGCAGGAGCGCAAGGGGATCAAGGCTCCGCTGGTGCCGCTCGCGCTCGGCGGGGCGGCGATGGTCGTCTCCGGGTACGTCCGGGGGGCCGAGGGCGCGTGGGTGGCCATGGCCCTCACCGCGCTGGCGGTCCTCGTCTGGCGGATGACGGAACCACCGGAGGGCTACCTCAAGGACGTCACGGCCGGTCTCTTCGCGGCGTTCTACGTCCCGTTCCTCGCCACCTTCGTCTCGCTGATGCTGACGGCCGAGGACGGGGCGCAGCGGGTCCTGATGTTCCTGATGCTGACGGTGGTCAGCGACACCGGTGCGTACGCCGTCGGCTGGCGCTTCGGCAAGCACAAGCTCGCCCCGCGCATCAGCCCCGGAAAGACCCGCGAGGGCCTGCTCGGGGCGGTGACGTTCGCGATGGTCGCGGGCGCGCTGTGCATGCAGTTCATGATCGACGGCGGCACCTGGTGGCAGGGCCTGCTGCTGGGCCTCGCGGTCGCGGTCAGCGCCACGCTCGGCGACCTCGGCGAGTCCATGATCAAGCGGGACCTCGGCATCAAGGACATGGGCACGCTCCTGCCCGGCCACGGCGGCATCATGGACCGCCTGGACTCCCTCCTGCCGACGGCCCCGGTGGTCTGGCTCCTCCTGGTGATCTTCGTAGGCGCCACCTGACCACCCCGCCCCGGCCGACACACGGGCCCTCGTCCTCCCGGACGGGGGCCCGTCGCGATATCCCTGGGGCGTCCGAGGCCGGCCAACGCTGACACTCGGCACCCGGGGGTGACCACCCCCACCCCGTTCCGGCCCGGGCCCCCGGCGATGATCTGCGACACTGGTACAGCCATGCCTAAGCCCGGAGAACTCACATTCGTCGCCCCCCGTGGAGCCAAGAAGCCGCCGCGGCATCTTGCTGATCTCTCGCCCGCCGAGCGGAAGGAGGCGGTGGCGGAGATCGGTGAGAAGCCGTTTCGGGCGAAGCAGCTGTCGCAGCACTACTTCGCGCGGTACGCGCACGAGCCGGCGGAGTGGACCGACATCCCCGCCGGGGCGCGGGAGAAGCTGCGGGAGGCGTTGCTTCCCGAGCTGATGACCGTCGTGCGGCATCTGTCGACGGACCAGGGCACGACCCGCAAGACGCTGTGGCGGCTGTTCGACGGGACGCTCGTGGAGTCGGTGCTGATGCGCTACCCCGACCGGGTGACCATGTGCATCAGCTCGCAGGCCGGCTGCGGGATGAACTGCCCGTTCTGCGCGACCGGGCAGGCCGGTCTCGACCGGAACCTGTCCACCGCCGAGATCGTGCACCAGATCGTGGACGGGATGCGCGCGCTGCGCGACGGGGAGGTCCCCGGCGGGCCGGCCCGCCTGTCCAACATCGTCTTCATGGGCATGGGCGAGCCCCTCGCCAACTACAAGCGGGTCGTCGGCGCCATCCGCGCGCTCACCGACCCCACCCCCGACGGGCTCGGGCTGTCGCAGCGCGGGATCACCGTGTCCACCGTCGGGCTGGTGCCGGCCATCCACCGGTTCACCGACGAGGGCTTCAAGTGCCGTCTCGCCATCTCGCTGCACGCCCCCGACGACGAGCTGCGCGACACCCTCGTCCCCGTGAACACGCGGTGGAAGGTGCGCGAGGTGCTCGACGCCGGGTTCGAGTACGCCGAGCGGTCCGGGCGGCGCCTGTCCATCGAGTACGCGCTGATCCGCGACATCAACGACCAGGCCTGGCGCGGCGACCGGCTCGGCCGGATGCTCAAGGGCCGGCCCGTGCACGTCAACCTCATCCCGCTCAACCCGACGCCCGGGTCCAAGTGGACCGCGTCCCGGCCCGAGGACGAGAAGGCGTTCGTCGAGGCGATCGCGGCGCACGGCGTGCCCGTCACCATCCGGGACACCCGGGGCCAGGAGATCGACGGAGCCTGTGGCCAGCTCGCGGCCACCGAGCGGTAGTCTGTTCCCGGACAAGTTCATATCTTCGTATTCCGACAGGGGAGCGCCACAGCGCTGAGAGTGCGGCACCGGCCGCAGACCCTCTGAACCTCGCCCAGGTCATTCTGGGTAGGAAGTTCGGTCATCACTCGAGCTGTTGCGCCCTGCCCGGGCCCGTTGGCGGACCCCGGGCAGGGCCGCGTCTTCTCCTGGCCAACCCCAGGAGGAATCCAGTGCACACCAGGACGTTCGTGGCCGCGGCCGTGGGCCTCGGTCTCGTCACGCTGTCGGCGTGCGGTTCGTCGTCGTCCGGCGACAGCGGATCGGGCGGCGACGCCGGGTCCGGCGGCGGGTCGAAGACCGTCACCCTCGTCAGCCACAGCTCGTGGTCCGTCTCCAAGAAGGTGCTCGCCGACTTCGAGAAGCGGTCCGGGTACAAGGTGCGCGTCCTGGAGGACGGCGACGCCGGGCAGGCCGTCAACAAGGCGATCCTCACCAAGGACAACCCGCAGGGCGACGTCTTCTTCGGCGTCGACAACACCCTGCTCTCCCGCGCCCTCGACAACGACCTGTTCCAGCCGTACGAGGCCAAGGGCCTCGACCAGGTCGGCGCCGAGTACCGGCTCGACGCGGACAAGCACCGGGTCACCCCCGTCGACCACGGCGACATCTGCGTCAACTACGACAAGAAGTACTTCGCCGACCACGACCTGGCCCCGCCCGCCTCCTTCGACGACCTGGTCAAGCCCGCCTACAAGAACCTACTGGTCACCGAGAACGTCTCCACCTCCTCGCCCGGCCTCGGCTTCCTGCTGGGCACCGCCGCGCGCTACGGCGACGGCGGCTGGGAGGGCTACTGGAAGAAGCTCCGGGCCAACGGCGTGAAGGTCGTCGACGGCTGGGAGCAGGCCTACAACCAGGAGTTCTCCGGTTCGGCCGGCGGCCGGAAGGCCGGCGCCGACCGGCCGCTCGTCGTCTCCTACGCCTCCTCGCCGCCCGCCGAGGTGATCTACGCCGATCCCAAGCCCGCCACCGCCCCGACCGGCGTCGCGGCCGGCACCTGCTTCCGGCAGGTCGAGTTCGCGGGGCTGCTGAGCAACGCGAAGAACAGCGCGGGCGGCAAGGCGCTGATCGACTTCCTGCTGTCGAAGGAGTTCCAGCAGGACATGCCGCTCAACATGTTCGTCTACCCGGTGGTCAAGGGCGCCGCCGTGCCCGCCGAGTTCACGAAGTACGGGCCCGCCGCCAAGGACCCCGAGACCATGGACCCGGCGAAGATCGCCGAGAACCGCGACCAGTGGGTCAAGTCGTGGACCTCTCTCGTACTGAAGTAGCCCCGGCCAGGAGGCGTTCGGGGAACGCGGCGCGGCTCGG
The DNA here is from genome assembly GCF_042889585.1 of Streptomyces sp. NPDC002566. Classification (NCBI taxonomy): domain Bacteria; kingdom Bacillati; phylum Actinomycetota; class Actinomycetes; order Kitasatosporales; family Streptomycetaceae; genus Streptomyces; species Streptomyces sp. NPDC002566. The sequence goes on from NZ_JBIARD010000009.1 coordinate 185,866, forward strand.
GCTCATGGCCCTGCCCGTCGCGTTCTTCGGGGTCTTCTTCGCCTGGCCCGTCGCCGCGATCGTCGCGCGCGGGCTCGACGTCGACGGCGCATGGCGCTTCGGCCGTCTCCTCGACGTGCTCGGGCAGTCCGACATCCGGCACGTCCTGTGGTTCACCGCCTGGCAGGCGCTCGCCTCCACCGCGCTCACCCTGCTGGTGGCGCTGCCGGGGGCGTATGTCTTCGCCCGCTTCTCCTTCCCGGGCAAGGAGGTGCTGCGGGCCGTCGTCACCGTTCCCTTCGTGCTGCCGACGGTCGTCGTCGGCACGGCGTTCCTGGCGCTCGTCGGGCGGGGCGGGCTGCTCGACGAGCTGTGGGGCGTACGGCTGGACACCACGGTGTGGGCCATCCTGCTCGCCCACGTCTTCTTCAACTACGCGGTCGTCGTACGGACCGTGGGCGGGCTGTGGGCGCAGCTCGACCCCCGTCAGGAGGAGGCCGCGCGGCTGCTCGGCGCCTCCCGGCTGCGGGCCTGGCGCACGGTCACCCTGCCCGCCCTCGGGCCCGCGGTGGCCGCCGCCGCGCTGATGGTCTTCCTGTTCACCTTCACCTCCTTCGGCGTGGTCCAGATCCTCGGCGGGCCCACGTTCTCCACGCTGGAGGTGGAGATCTACCGGCAGACCTCGGAGATCTTCGACCTGTCCACGGCCGCCGTCCTGACCCTCGTGCAGTTCCTGGCCGTCGGCGCGATCCTCGCCGTGCACGCCTGGACGGTGCGGCGGCGGGAGAGCGCGCTGCGGCTGGTGGACGCGAAGCTGACCGCGCGGCGGCCCCGCGGGGCGGGGCAGTGGGCGCTGCTCGGCGGGGTGCTGACGAGCGTCGCCGTGCTGCTGGTGCTGCCGCTCGCCGTGCTGGTGCAGCGCTCGCTGGACGCGCCGGACTTCGCCTACTACCGGGCGCTGACCCGTGACGACGGCAACGTCTTCCTGGTCCCGCCGATCGAGGCGGTCGGCAACTCGCTGGAGTACGCCGTCGCCGCGACCGCGATCGCGGTGCTGATCGGCGGCCTGGCCGCGGCGGCGCTCACCCGGCGGGACGCCGGACGCCTCGTCCGCGGCTTCGACGCGCTGCTGATGCTGCCGCTGGGCGTCTCGGCGGTGACCGTCGGCTTCGGTTTCCTCATCGCGCTCGACGAGCCCCCGCTCGACCTGCGCGGCACGTGGATGCTGGTGCCGCTCGCGCAGGCGCTGGTCGGCGTGCCGTTCGTCGTGCGGACCATGCTGCCGGTGCTGCGGGCGGTGGACGTACGGCTGCGGGAGGCGGCCGCCGTGCTGGGGGCGTCGCCGTGGCGGGTGTGGCGGGAGGTCGATCTGCCGCTGGTGCGGCGGGCGTTGCTGGTCGCCGCCGGGTTCGCCTTCGCGGTGTCGCTCGGGGAGTTCGGGGCGACGGTGTTCATCGCCCGGCCCGACAACCCGACGCTGCCGGTCGCCGTGGCCCGGCTGCTGGGCCGCGCCGGAGAGCTCAACTACGGCCAGGCGATGGCTCTTTCGACGATTCTGATGCTGGTGTGCGCGGTGGCCCTGCTGGTGCTGGAGCGGCTGCGCACCGACCGGACCGGGGAGTTCTGATGCTGCTGCGGCTCGAAGGCGCGACCGTGCGGTTCGGGGGGCGGGCCGTGCTGGACGGCGTCGATCTCGCCGTCGCCGAGCACGAGGTGGTGTGCGTGCTCGGGCCGAGCGGCAGCGGCAAGTCCACGCTGCTGCGGGCGGTGGCGGGGCTCCAGCTGCTCGACGCGGGGCGGGTGCTGCTCGACGGGCGCGACCAGGCCAAGGTGCCCGCGCACAAGCGGGAGTTGGGCCTGATGTTCCAGGACCATCAGCTGTTCCCGCAGCGGGACGTGGGCGGCAACGTGGCTTTCGGGTTGCGGATGCACGGCCATGCCCGGCATGAACAGGGCGAGCGGGTGCGGGAGTTGCTGGACCTCGTCGGCCTCCCGGGCGCCGCCCGCCGGGCCGTCGCCTCGCTGTCCGGCGGTGAGCAGCAGCGGGTGGCGCTGGCCCGTGCGCTCGCTCCCCGCCCCCGGTTGCTGATGCTCGACGAGCCGCTGGGCCAGCTCGACCGTTCGCTGAGGGAACGGCTGGTCGTCGAACTGCGGGAGCTGTTCGGCCGGTTGGGCACCACCGTGCTCGCGGTCACCCACGACCAGGGTGAGGCGTTCGCGCTGGCCGACCGGGTGGTGGTGATGCGGGACGGGCGGATCGCCCAGTCCGGCACGCCTCTTGAGGTGTGGCAGCGGCCGGCGGACGCCTTCGTGGCGCGCTTCCTGGGCTTCGACAACGTGGTCGAGGCGAACGTCGCCGGCGATGTCGCGGACACCCCGTGGGGCAAGACCCCGGTGCCGCCCGGTTCCCCGCAGGGCCCCCGCACGCTCCTGGTCCGCCCGGCCGGGGTGCTCCTGGCCGACGCGGACGACGGCCTGCCCTGCACGGTCACCGCCCGCACCTTCAAGGGCAGCCATGTCACCCTCCACCTCCAGCCGGCCGACGCCCCCCGTCTGGAGGCCGCGTGCCCCCTGCGCCTGGCCCCGGAGGTCGGAGCCGCGGTGGGCGTGAGCTTCGACCCGGCGGAGACCGTCGTCCTCGGCTGAGCGGCGGCGAACCGCAGCCGGCCGGCATGCCTGTGGCCCGTCCCCACCGGGGGACGGGCCACGGATCTTCGGGTCAGTGGTTGTCGGCGCCTCGGCGACGCATGCCGTAGAAGACGGCTCCTCCGCCGAGGGCGAGGAGGGCGGCGGCGACGCCGACGATCGCGCCGGTGGGGGCGCCGGAGCCGGTCTCGGCGAGGTTGGATTCGCCGAGGCCGGGGGACGGCGCGTTGCTGGACGCGGGACCCGATCCGGTGTCGGCCGGCGCGCTGCTGTCGTCCGCCGAGGGCGACGGGGCCGGCGCGCCGGACGTGGCGGCGCCGGACGCCGTGCCGGACGGGGTCGACGACGGCGTCGCGGCCGGGGCGGTGGGCGTGGTGGGCGTGCTGGACGCGGACGGCTTCCCGGGCTTTTCGGGCTTGTCGGGCTTGTTGGGGTTGTCGCTCTTGCAGCCCTTGGCGGGGGTGGTGAGGTTCGGCTCGATGTCGGCGTTCAGATCGGCGTCGACGGCCGTGATGTGGACCCGGTAGACGGCGCCCGGCTCCCACTCCTCCGCGAAGGTGACGGTGGCGCCCTTGGCCGAGCCGATCACCGTCTGCGCCACGCCGACCTGACGGAGGTCGGCGTTGTTGTTCTGGAGGAAGACCGTGACGACGGCCGGGGTCGCCGTCTTGTCCTTGTCGGTGACGGTGATGACGCCCTTCGCGCCGTCACAGGCGGCGGACGCGGAGAAGTCCGCTATGTCGCCGGCCAGCGCGGAACCCGAGGCCCCGAGGACGAAGGCGGCCGACGCGGCGGTCACACCGAGCATGCGCACCGAACGAGCGGCGGTACGGCGGGATGGGGACACGTTTGTCCTTACGTGATGCACAACTGCGGGGGGTGGACGGGCAGGTGACGCCCCCGATGCTGTCGCTGCAGCGACCCCTGGGGACTCACTGGTCTATAAGCGTTCCATAAGATCTGTCAACGCGGGAAGGGTTCCCGCCCACGGGCTTTGCCCGCCCATTAACCGCCGCCAGGTTTCAGCGCCTTCGGCGCCGTCTCGAACCCGCAGGCCGAACTCGTCGTGGGAATCGATCTCATGGCCGCGTGTGCCGTCCAACGGCCGGGCGGGTGCGAGGAGTCGCACCCGCCCGTGCCGCCCGCTCGTGCTCAGTCCTGGATGGAGGCCGGGTCCATCCAGACGATCTCCCAGGTGTGGCCGTCCAGGTCGTCGAAGGAACGCCCGTACATGAAACCGTGGTCCTGGGTGGGGCCGCTGGGGGTGCCGCCCAACGACAGGGCGCGGTCGACGAGTTCGTCGACCTTCTCGCGGCTCTCGGCGCTCAGCGCGACGAGGACCTCGCTGGTCGCGGTGGCGTCCGCGATCTCCTTCTTGGTGAAGGTGGCGTAGAACGGCTTGGTGAGCAGCATCGCCATGATGTTGTCGCTGATCACGACGGAGGCCGCCTTGTCGTCGCTGAACTGGGCGTTGATGGAGTAGCCCAGGTCCGTGAAGAACTTCTTCGAGGCGTCGAGGTCGTTCACGGGCAGGTTGACGAAGATCATCTGCTGGTATGCGCGGGCGGTCATCGGGGTTCTCCCATCGGTCGTTCCTGGCTTGGTCCAGCGGCTCGGCCCGCAGGCCGGACCGTGCGGTGCGGTCCTGCGGTGAGCGTGTGCGGCTCGGTGCGTTCGGTGGGTAGACCGGGGATCCGCGCGGAACTCATCGGTGGATCGGGAATGCGGCCCCGTGTTTTTTCAGAGCCCGTGTTCTCTCGGAGTGTGTTCTCAGATGGTCAGGGGGAGGGCCGCGAGCGCGGACACCGTCAGGGTGAGCGGGACGAACAGCGCGGCGAGGGCGCCGGCGCGGAAGGCGGCGGCGGTGCGCAGCGCGGTGCTCGGGGCGCCGAGGCGGAGCAGGGCGGCCGTGGTGTCGGCGCGGGCCTGACGGGCCTCCACGGCGGCCGTCAGAAGCGTGGCGAGGGCGCAGCCGGCGACCAGGACTGCGCCGAGGGTGGCCAGCGGGCCGCCGAAGGCCAGGTCCGCCGGGGTGGGGGAGGCGGCGGCGGTGGAGGCGTGGAGCGCGGACATCGAGTACGCGCCGGAGGCCACGGCGCACAGGACGCCCAGGGGGCGGCCGATACGGGACGCCTCCTGCATCAGGCCTCGGCCGGCCAGCAGCCGCAGGGCGCCGGGGCGGGCGGCCTGGAGCAGGCGGCCGCAGAGATGGGTGAGGCCGGGGCCGGCCAGGGCGAGGCCCACGACGGTGAGAGCCCAGCCGGCGAGGACCGCGGCGGGGCTGGTGGGGCCGCCGGGCAGGGGCAGGGGGGCGGCGGTGGTGGTGCGGGCGGCGTAGGACTCGACGGCCAGGCCGGTGGCCAGGAGGGCCGCGCCCCAGGGGAGGCTCGTCGGGTCGGGGGCGGCGGGCGGGGGGAGGTCGTCCGGGGCGTCCGCGTCGGCGTCCGCTGCCCGGGGTGCGGCGTCGGCGGGGGCCGCGGGGAGGCCGTGCGCGCCGGCGCCCGCACGCCGTCGGTCCAGCACGAGCGGGGGGATGCCGGTGGGCGGGAGGCCGTCGGCCGGCGCGTGCCGGGTGTCACCCGTGCCCTCCTCTTCCGCCCCGGCACCGGTGACCGCGGGCTCGCCGGCCTCCGCGAGATGCCGGGTGGCGCCGGCGTCCAGGAGGGCCGCCAGGGCGCCGCCGGTCGCGCGGTCCGTGCCGGCGTCGGTGCCGTCCTCGGCCCCGGCGGGATGCGTGCCGGCCGGGTCGCGCGGGCGCAGGGACAGGGCCGTCACCGTGGAGGCCGTGACGGGGAGGAGGGCGAGCAGGGTGAGGGTCGCCGGGAGGGGGATCGGGGTGCCCGCCGCGAGGGAGGGGGCCGCGGCGCCGTCGAAGGGGAGGCCGGTGAGGTCGCCGCGGAGGTGGAGGAAGACCAGCAGGGCGAGGAGGGAGCCGACGGCGGTGGCGAGGGCGGTCGTGGTGGCCGAGATCGCCATCAGACGGGCGGGGCCCAGGCCGATCGCGGCCAGCCCCGGGCGGGGCCGGGTGCCCGGGTCGGTGCGGGCCACCGCCAGGGCGAGCTGGACCGTGGCGGCGAACGGGAGCGCGCACCAGGCGAGCCGGAGCGCGGAGACCCCCGGGGTGTCCGGGTGGGACAGCGCGTGGCCGAGGGCGCACAGGAGGAGGAAGCCGGTGCCCGCCGAGGCCGCCGTCACCGTCAGACGGCGGAGCTGGACGGCGGGGTGGGCGCTGCGGGTCAGGCGGAGAGCGAGCACGCGGCCCGGCCTTCCGTCTCGGCGGCGGGCGGGAGGTGGAGCGTCTTGACCCGCCGTCCGTCCAGCAGCGACACGGTGCGGTCGGCGAGGGCGGCGGTCTCCGCCTCGTGGGTGGCCAGCACGACGGTGATGCCGTGCGAACGGGCCGCCGTGGTGAGCGTGCGCAGCACATGCGCGCGGTCGGCGCGGTGCAGGGGCGCGGTGGGCTCGTCGGCGAAGAGGACCGACGGGGCGGGGGCGAGGGCGCGGGTGATGCACACGCGCTGGCGTTCCGCCTGGGTCAGCTCGTGCGGGCGGCAGCGCGCCCGCTCGCCGACGTCGAGGCGGTCCAGCCACTCCAGGGCGGCGGCCTTGGCGCGCCGGCGGCTGGTGCCGCGCAGCATCAGCGGGAGGGCGGCGTTCTCCCAGACGTTGAGCTCCGGGACGAGCGCCGGGACCGGGTCGATCCAGCCGAAGCGGTCGCGGCGCAGCCGCTCGCGGGCCGCGGGCCCCATGGTGTGCACGGGCACGCTGTTGAACCAGACCTCGCCGCGCTGGACGGGCGCGAGGCCCGACAGGCAGTGCAGCAGGGCCGTCTTGCCGCTGCCGCGCGGGCCGGTGACGGCGAGGATCTCGCCCTCGTGCACGCCCAGTGAGACACCGCCGAGCGCCGGTGAGCCGTCGGGGTGCGTGAAGTGCAGTGAGCGTGCCCAGAGCACGTCGTTGTCCGGCGGGGCCTCCATGGGCGTACACCTCGGTTCAGGTCCGTGATTGCGTGCCGCGTTCCGTACCGTTCCCCCGTCCGGGTGAACGAAGGGAGGGCCGATCGGTCACGAGCACGCTAAGGACGTCATGGCGGGCATCCGCACAGCACACGGCCCCGGGCCGCCGTTCTCACTCGAACGGCGGGCACCGGGGCCGGTGTTGATCACCTCAGCGGAAGATCACAGCTTCGTCCACGCCTCCGTGAGGGTCGCGCGCAGGATCTGCTCGATCTCGTCGAACGTCCGCTGGTCGGAGATCAGCGGCGGGGCGAGCTGGACGACCGGGTCGCCGCGGTCGTCGGCACGGCAGTACAGGCCGTTGTCGAAGAGGGCCTTGGACAGGAAGCCGTACAGGACGCGCTCGGTCTCCTCGGCGTCGAAGGACTCCTTGGTCGCCTTGTCCTTGACGAGTTCGATGCCGTAGAAGAAGCCGTTGCCGCGGACGTCGCCGACGATCGGCAGGTCGTGCAGCTTCTGCAGGGTCGACAGGAACGCGCCCTCGTTGGCCAGGACGTGACCGGTGAGGTCCTCGCGTTCGAACAGGTCGAGGTTGGCGAGGCCCACGGCCGCCGAGACGGGGTGGCCGCCGAAGGTGTAGCCGTGCAGGAAGGTGTTGTCGCCCTTGTAGAACGGCTCGGCCAGGCGGTCGGAGATGATGCACGCGCCTATGGGGGAGTAGCCGGAGGTCATGCCCTTGGCGCAGGTGATCATGTCCGGGACGTAGTCGAACTTGTCGCAGGCGAACATGGTGCCGAGCCGGCCGAAGGCGCAGATGACCTCGTCCGAGACGAGCAGGACGTCGTACTGGTCGCAGATCTCGCGCACCCGCTGGAAGTAGCCGGGCGGGGGCGGGAAGCAGCCGCCGGCGTTCTGGACGGGCTCCAGGAAGACCGCGGCGACCGTGTCCGGGCCCTCGAAGAGGATCTGCTGCTCGATCTGGTCGGCGGCCCAGCGGCCGAACGCCTCGGGGTCGTCGCCGAAGATCGGCGCGCGGTAGATGTTGGTGTTCGGCACCTTGTGCGCGCCGGGCACCAGCGGCTCGAAGGGGGCCTTCAGGCTCGGCAGGCCGGTGATGGACAGGGCGCCCTGCGGGGTGCCGTGGTAGGCGACGGCGCGGGAGATGACCTTGTGCTTGGTGGGCTTGCCGACCAGCTTGAAGTACTGCTTGGCGAGCTTCCAGGCGGTCTCGACGGCCTCGCCGCCGCCGGTGGTGAAGAAGACCTTGTTCAGGTCGCCCGGGGCGTGGTGGGCGAGGCGTTCCGCCAGCTCCACGGCCTTGGGGTGGGCGTAGGACCAGACCGGGAAGAACGCCAGCTCCTGCGCCTGCTTGAACGCGGTCTCCGCCAGTTCCGTGCGGCCGTGACCGGCCTGGACCACGAACAGGCCCGCGAGACCGTCGAGGTAGCGCTTGCCCTTGTCGTCGTAGATGTAGGTGCCCTCGCCCCGGACGATGGTGGGGACGGGGGAGTTCTCGTACGACGACATGCGGGTGAAGTGCATCCACAGGTGGTCGTAGGCGCTGCGACTGAGGTCCTTGGTGCTCACGGTTATCGGGTCCTCACGGTTATCGGGTTCCCCACATGTAGGTCTGCTTCTTGAGCTTCAGATAGACGAAGCTCTCGGTGGAGCGCACGCCGGGCAGCGCCCGCATCCGTTTGTTGATGACGTCCAGCAGGTGGTCGTCGTCCTCGCAGACGATCTCGGCGAGGATGTCGAACGAGCCCGCGGTCATCACCACGTACTCGACCTCCGCCATGTCGCTCAGCGCCTCCGCGATCTCCTCCACGTCGCCCTCGACGTTGATGCCGACCATCGCCTGCCGGCGGAAGCCCACGGTGAGCGGGTCGGTGACGGCGACGATCTGCATCACGCCCTGGTCGAGCAGCTTCTGGACGCGCTGGCGCACGGCCGCCTCCGACAGGCCGACGGCCTTGCCGATCGCGGCGTACGGCCGGCGGCCGTCCTCCTGGAGCTGTTCGATGATGGCGAGGCTGACGGCATCCAGGTGAGGGGTGCCGTTCTTGGACTCGCGGGAGTCCCGTTGCTCTGCGCTTCGACTGGCCACGGGCTCACTGTGCACGACCTCTCGTCGGTTTCGCAAGGTCGAGGCGATGAAATTCGTTGTTTACAAAGGTGAGACCTGCGGATTTCGCAGCTATGGCCGGAGCGGGGGTGTTGAAAACGTCAAGGCACGGACTAGGGTGGGTGTCTCAGCCATTGGACACACGCGAACTGGAGGGCCGGCAGTGAGCACCGAGCTGCGTCGTCTGCGCAATTACATCGACGGTGAGTTCCGGGATGCCGCCGACGGACGGACCACCGAGGTGGTCAACCCCGCGACCGGGGAGGCGTACGCGACCGCGCCGCTGTCCGGGCAGGCGGACGTGGACGCCGCGATGCGGGCCGCCGAGGCGGCGTTCCCCGGCTGGCGGGACACCACCCCGGCCGAGCGCCAGAAGGCCCTGCTGAAGATCGCGGACGCCTTCGAGGAGCGCGCCGAGGATCTGATCGCCGCCGAGGTGGAGAACACGGGCAAGCCCGTCGGGCTGACCCGCACCGAGGAGATCCCGCCGATGGTGGACCAGATCCGCTTCTTCGCGGGTGCGGCCCGGATGCTGGAGGGCCGCAGCGCCGGCGAGTACATGGAGGGCCTGACCTCCATCGTCCGCCGGGAGCCGGTCGGCGTCTGCGCGCAGGTCGCCCCGTGGAACTACCCGATGATGATGGCGGTGTGGAAGTTCGCCCCGGCGATCGCGGCGGGCAACACCGTCGTGCTGAAGCCGTCGGACACCACCCCGGCGTCCACGGTCCTGATCGCCGAGATCATCGGCGGCATCCTCCCCAAGGGCGTCTTCAACGTCATCACCGGCGACCGCGACACCGGCCGGCTCATGGTCGAGCACCCGGTTCCGGCGATGGCCTCCATCACCGGTTCCGTGCGTGCGGGCATGTCCGTCGCCGAGTCGGCCTCCAAGGACCTCAAGCGGGTCCACCTGGAGCTGGGCGGCAAGGCCCCGGTCGTGGTCTTCGACGACACCGACATCCCCAAGGCCGTCGAGGACATCTCGGTCGCGGGCTTCTTCAACGCCGGGCAGGACTGCACGGCGGCCACCCGCGTCCTCGTCCAGGAGGCCATCCACGACGAGTTCGTGGCCGCGCTCGCCAAGGCCGCCGCCGAGACGAAGACGGGGCAGCCGGACGACGAGGACGTCCTCTTCGGCCCGCTGAACAACCCCAACCAGCTCAAGCAGGTCTCCGGCTTCATCGAGCGCCTCCCCGCCCACGCCAAGGTCGAGGCGGGCGGCCACCAGGTCGGCGACAAGGGCTACTTCTACGCGCCGACGGTCGTCTCGGGCCTGAGGCAGGACGACGAGATCGTCCAGAACGAGGTCTTCGGCCCGGTCATCACCGTCCAGTCCTTCAACGACGAGGACCAGGCGGTGGAGTGGGCCAACGGCGTCGAGTACGCGCTCGCGTCCTCGGTGTGGACCAGGGACCACGGCCGCGCGATGCGGATGAGCAAGAAGCTCGACTTCGGCTGTGTGTGGATCAACACCCACATCCCGCTCGTCGCCGAGATGCCCCACGGCGGCTTCAAGAAGTCCGGGTACGGCAAGGACCTTTCGGCGTACGGCTTCGACGACTACACGCGGATCAAGCACGTCATGACCTCGCTGGACGTGTAAGTCCCCCTCGGCGCCGGGGTGTTCGCGGACCGGCCTCCGCCGGGCCGGTCCGCGAGGGACGGCGTCCTCAGCCGGCGGAGCCGTTGCGGATCGCGGCGATGTCGAACTGGAGGCGCACCTTCTCGCTCACCATGGCGCCTCCCTCCGCGAGTCTCGCGTTGTACGTCAGGCCCCAGTCGGAGCGGTTGATGGTGGTCGTTCCGTCGAAGCCGACCCGCTCGTACCCGAACGGGTCGGTGACCCGGCCGATGTAGGTCAGCTCCAGGTCCACGGGGCGGGTGACGCTCTTGATGGTGAGGTCGCCGCTCATCCGGTACACCTCGTTGTCGGTGAGCCGGACCGTCTTGCTGATGAAGCGCATATGGGGATAGGTCGCGGCGTCCAGGAAGTCACGGCCGACGAGATGGGCGTCGCGCTGCTCCACCCCCGTGTCGACCGAGGCCGTGGAGAGCACGATCTCCGCCCGGGAGCGGGACGGATCGCGTCCGTCGAAGAAGAGCCGGCTCCGGTACTCCGTGAAGGCCCCGCGCACGGTCGTCACCATGGCGTGGCGCACGGAGAAACCTAGACGGCTGTGAGCCGGGTCGATCATCCACTCCCCGGTCAGTGCCGCCAGCGCGGGATCCCTGGGGGAGGAGGCGAACATCGCGCCGTCGTCGGGGAGTTGGGACTCTGTGGGGGGAGCCGGGCGGCGCAGGGACGCAGCACGGGTGAACAAGTTCATGCTTCACGTACTACGGGACCCCGGAGACCCCCGCAAGCCTCCTTCAACATCCGCGCACACGGTCGTCACCGATCCCCCCAGCATCGACCCGGATCCCACACTTTGCCATCCCTTTACAACCCGCTCGGGCGCTGCCTCGTCTCTCCGCTCGATCCGTCACACAGCCCGTGGAGTTCGCCCGGGTGCCGTGTGCGCGGACCGACGAAGGAGAGCGATTCATGCGTTTCACCTACCGCACCGGTCTCGGCGCCCTCGCCGTCGCGGGCGCCGCACTGCTGGCGACCGCCGTGCCCGCGTCCGCCGACGGGCCGGGACCGACGACTGCTCCCACGGCGCCCGCGGTCGACGCCAGCGCCAGGCCCACGCCCGTGGCCGAGCCCGCCACCGACTCCTCCAGCCGGGGCCAGGTCGGCGTCGTCCCGAGGGGAGCGGCCGACACCGGTGCGGTCCCCACCTCCGAGGACTCCACCGGCGAGGCCGGTGTGATCGGCGCGGGCGTCGCCGCCGTGTTCCTCGCGGGCGGCGCCGGCGTGTACTTCGTGCGTCGCCAGCGGACCACCGGGGCATGAGCCCGTACTCCAGGCGCGCCTTCCTCGCCGCGGCCGGGGCGGTGCTCCTCACCGGCTGCGGCGGGGCCGGCACGGCCGAACGGCCGCCTGCGGACCGGCCGTCCGACGCCTCGTCGGCAACGGGCGCGCGGAACGCCGGCCGCGCCGGCGCCGCCGCGACGGCCCGGCCGCTCGCGCGGTCGACGCCGGTCGGGCTGCGGATCCCGGCCATCGGGGTCGACACCCCGCTCATGGCGCTGGGGCTGACCCCCGACGGCAGCGTCGAGGTGCCCCCGATCGAGGCCGACGACCGGGCGGGCTGGTACCGCCACTCGCCGACGCCGGGGCAGACCGGCCCGTCGGTGATCCTCGGCCATGTCACCGTCGGCGCGTTCGGGGACGGCGTCTTCCGCCGCCTCGACCGGCTGCGCGACGGCGACCGGATCGAGGCGCGCCTGGAGAACGGCACCACGGCCGAGTTCGCCGTCACCGCCGTCCGTACGGTCGCCAAGGCCGACTTCCCGACGCAGCAGGTCTACGGCGACGTGGACCGGCCCGAGTTGCGCCTCATCACCTGCGGCGGGCCGCGCGACGGCCAGGAGTACCGCGACAACGTGATCGTCTTCGCGGCGCTGGTCCCGGCGCGAGGCTCCGCGACCGGCTCGACGGCGGCCTCGTCAGGAGAACCAGGAGAACGGTGAAACGGTCCCGCGAGAAGGAGGCGGCCGAACTGTTCGCCGCCCTCTACCCCCGCCTCGCCGGCTGGTGCCGCCGTCTCGTCGACGACGACGGGACGGCGCACGAGATGGCCTCCGAGGCGTTCACCCGGCTCTGGGCCCGCTGGACGGCGGTGGCGGAGCCGCAGGGCTTCCTCTACGTCACCGCCGCCAACCTGGTCCGCGACCACTGGCGCAAGGTCGAACGGGAACGCCGGGCAGTGCGCCGGGTCACCGCCGAGGCCGCGGTCAGCGCTTCGGTGGAACCGGCGGACCCCTCGGTGCGGATGCTCGTGCAGTCCCTGCCGGACCGGCTGCGCGTGCCGATCCTGCTGCACTACTACGCTGACATGCCCATCAGCGAGGTGTCCGCGCTGACCGGGCGCAAGGAGGGAACCGTCAAGGCCGATCTCCACGCGGCCCGAGAACTGCTCCGCGCCCACCTGAGGAGAAGCCTTGATCACACCCGCTGACGACTTCGACGACGGCCCGCACGGCGCCCCCGACGACCCCCTCGCCGTCATCCTTCGGCCCGCCGCCGCTCATCTCGCCCCGCCGCCCGGCCGGTACGAGGACATCCGCCGGGGCGCGGCCCGCCGCCGGCTGCTGCGCGCGGCGGCCGGGGTCGGCGTGACCTGCGCCGTCGCCGCCGCCGTCGTGCTGCCCCTGCGCCTGTCGGCGTCCGAGGCGCCCGCATCGCCCGCGGTGCCGCTCGCCCCGCCCCCGATGAGCAGCCCCTTCAGCGACTCGCCCACACCGCCCGCGAGTCCCGCCCCTACCCGGGAGACCCCGCCAGTGGCCACCCCGTCGACCGGGGCGGGACCTACCGAGGGGGCCCCGACCCCCGGCCCCGGTCGCCGCACCGCCACCGGGGCGCCGGCCCCCGACTCGACCCGCCCGTCTCCGTCCGCGGAGGATTCCCGGCCGCCGATCGCCCCCTCGGCCCGGCCGAGCGCGGCCACGGACGCCCGGGAGACGAGGGAGGGGAGCGACAGCCGCGGCTGAGCGGCGAGAGGCGGTGCGGATGAACGGGGGCGACTTCTGCAAGCGGCCGGCGGCCCTCACGCCGAACGCCTGGAGCGCGGTGGCCGCCTGAGCACGGCCGCGCCGGGGCCCGTCAGCCGTTCTTGCGCAGGGCGCACAGCACGTCGACGCGGTTCGTCGTGATGGAGTCGACGCCCAGGTCCAGCAGCCGGCGCATCGAGCGTCGGGTGTCCGGGGTCCACACCGACAGCAGTCGCCCGTCCCGGCGCACACGGTCGGCGAGGTCGCGGTCGACCAGTGAGAAGCGGTAGTTGAGCCAGCGCGGCCGTATCGCCGCCAGCACCGCGGGGCGGACGGGGGCGCGGCTGGTGCAGGTCAGGGCGATCTCGGCCGACGGGTCGGCGGCGCGCACCGCGAGCATCGCGGCGGCGTCGGCGCAGTAGTAGACGCGGTCGGCCGCGCCGGCCTCGCGGACGGCGTCCACGATCCGGCGGGCCGCCCGCGTGTCCCTCGTCCCCGGCAGGTCCAGCATCACCCGCGCGCCCTCGGTCGCGGCCAGCGCCTCCGTCAGGGTCGGCACCCCGCCCGCCGTCAGACCGCGCACCTCGGCGGCCGACAGCGACCGCAGCGGCCGCTCGTGCCCCCACAGCCGCTTCAGCGTCTCGTCGTGCAGGAGAACGGGCACGCCGTCCCTGGTGAGCCGTACGTCGATCTCCACGGCGTCCGCGCCCAGGTCGAGCGCGGAACGCAGTGAGTCGAGGGTGTTCTCACGGAAGCGGTACGGGTCGCCGCGATGGGCCACGGCGGTCACGGTCTGCATGGCCTTCCTTGTGGTGGGGCGCCGGCGCGGGCCGCCCTCAGGGGGCGGACCACCCCGCGGTGTAGGCGTCGATCTCGGCGGCGAGGCGGGCCTTGCCGGGGCCGTCCAGGAACGACGCCTCGACGGCGTTCTTCGCCAGATCGGCCAGGCCCCGCTCGTCCAGGTCGAGGAGGCGGGCGGCGACCGCGTACTCGGCGTTCAGGTCGGTGCCGAACATGGGCGGGTCGTCGGAGTTGACCGTGACCAGGACGCCCGCCTCGGCGAACCGCCTGATCGGGTGCTCGTCGAGGGTGCGCACCGCGCGGGTGGCGATGTTGGAGGTGGGGCAGACCTCCAGGGCGATCCGGTGCTCGGCGAGGTGGGCGAGGAGCTTCTCGTCCCGCGCGGAGCTGGTGCCGTGCCCGATGCGCTCGGCGCGCAGGTGGGTGAGGGCGTCCCAGACCGTCTCCGGGCCGGTCGTCTCGCCCGCGTGCGGCACCGAGCGCAGCCCGGCGGCGATCGCCCGGTCGAAGTACGGCTTGAACTGCGGGCGCGGCACGCCGATCTCCGGGCCGCCGAGCCCGAAGGAGACCAGTCCCTCGGGGCGCACCCGGTCGTCCGTGGCGAGCCGGGTGGTCTCCTCGGCCGCCTCGAGACCGGCCTCGCCGGGGATGTCGAAGCACCAGCGCAGCACGGTCCCGAAGTCGGCCTCGGCGGCCTTGCGGGCGTCCTCGATCGCGTCCATGAAGGCGACTTCGTCGATGCCGCGGCGGGTGGAGGAGAAGGGGGTGATGGTCAGCTCGGCGTACCGCACCTGCTGGCGGGCCAGGTCCCGGGCGACCTCGTAGGTGAGCAGCCGGACGTCCTCCGGGGTGCGGATCAGGTCGACGACGGAGAGGTACACCTCGATGAAGTGCGCGAAGTCCGTGAAGGTGAAGTAGTCGACCAGCGCCTCGGGGTCGGTGGGCACCTTGGAGTCGGGGTGGCGCGCGGCCAGCTCGGAGACGATCCGCGGGGAGGCGGAGCCGACGTGGTGGACGTGCAGTTCGGCCTTGGGCAGACCCGCGATGAAGGCGTGGACGCCTGCGCTGGGCTCGGCGGGAGTGAGGGGTCCGGCGGGGACGTCGCGGTTGTCGGTCAAGGGATCCTCCCCAGGAGCGGCGCTCCGAGCGGCCCGGGGGCTCGACGGGAGCGCGGTGATCGGCTGATCGGTGGGTCGGGGTCATCGTAGGCGCACGTGCGGCGGGCGGATGCGGCGGGCAGGGACGTGCCTCGGTCCGCCGCCCACCGCCGATCCAGGGCCTTAGCATTGCGGAACGTACGACAAAGGGGGGTCCCGCGTATGTCCGACGACGCACCGACGCCGGCAGTGCAGGGGGAGGCCGCAGTTTCGCGGCCTGACGCCGCCGACGACGCCGTCCAGAATCCATGGGCCGCGCCCGGCTCCGTGCCGGAGGGGGCGGAGGGGCCGCAGTACGCGATCGGCGAGGAGCCGTCCGACGCGCACACCGGGCCGCAGGACGCGGTGCCCGCGCCCAAGGTGCCGCTGACCAAGCCGGACGCGGAAGCCCCGCCGGTGGTGAACGCGAAGCCCGTGACCGAGGGCAGCACGTCCGCTTCCTCTTCGGCTGCCTCCGGGCCCTGGCCCGAACCCGCCGCGGGTTCCGGCGACGGCACGGACACCACCGTCGTCTTCCCCGAGGAGCCGGTCTCCTTCCCCGAGGCGCCCGCCCCGCAGGACGCCGCGCCCTCACCGGAGACCGTTCGGCAGGCGGAGGAACGACAGGCGGAGGAACGACAAGCGGAGGAACAGCAGGGGGAGCAACCACCGGCGGAGGAACCGCAGCCCTTCGCTCCCCGGGACCAGGTCCCACCTGCCGTCCACCACCAGCCGACGGTCACCTCGCTGCCCGGCGCCGGGGCGAATCCCGCGCCGGGGGGCCCGCAGCCCTGGGCCGGCCCCTTCGGCCCGCCCGCGCAAGGGCCCGTGCCGACGCACGCGCCGACGTCCACACCGCCCGCGGGCGCGCCCTTCGCCGCGTTTCCGCCGCCCGACCCCGCCACCCTGGCCGGCGGGCCGCCGCCGGGGTTCGACCCCTACGCGCCTCCGCCCGGCGGCCCGGTTCCGCCGCCGCCGATCGCGCCGGGCGGACCCGGGCCCGTGCCGTACGGCTATCCCGGCGGCTACGGCCACCAGGGCGCCCCGGGGTACGGCGGCGGCCTCCCGGCCTACTACGGCTGGAACGGGATGCGGCCGCCGAGCAACGGGATGGGCATCGCCGCGATGGTCCTGGGCATCGTGTCCGCCGTGGGATTCTGCATGTGGCCGGCGACGCTCCTCATCGGCCCCCTCGCCTTCGTCTTCGGCCTGATCGGACGCTCGAAGGCCAAGCGGGGCGAGGCGAACAACCCCGGTCAGGCCCTCGCCGGCATCATCTGCGGCATCGCCGGATTCGTCCTGGCGGCCGCGATGCTGGTCCTGTTCATCGTCACGCGCGACTACCGCTGAGAAAGCCGCCGCAGGGGAGCCGAAGCGCCGCACGGCGATTCCGCTGGTGCCGGGGCACTAGCTCCCCTGTGGCGCGTCCCCGGAGCGCAGCCGCTCCCGAGCCTCCATCAGCGCGAACCCCAGCAGGTTGGGGCCCTTCCACCGCCGTGGGTCCCAGGCCCCGTCGTCCCGGGCGGAGAGGCCGATGCCCCAGACCCGGTCCACGGGGCTGGCCTCGACCAGCACCCGGTCACCCGTGTTCAGCAGGAACCGCCGCAGCTCGGGATGGGCGGCGAACTTGTGCACGCTGCCCTCGACCACGATCCGCAGCCGCTCCCGCTCCCAGGTCGCCTCGTCGAAGCCTCTGACCAGCCGCCCCGCCTTCTTCGCCTCGGCGGGGTGCCCGGCGGCCAGCGCCTGCCGCTCGGCATCCGCGTCGCCGAACAGCCGCGCCTTGCCGGCCATCATCCAGTGCTCGGCCGTCGCGTAGGCGACCCCGTCCACCTCGAACGGCGACGGCCACCACTGACTCAGACAGCTCGCGCCCACCCGGCCGTCGGGCTGCGGCCGATGCCCCCAGAAGTGCAGGTACCTGACCCTCGCCCCCGTGCCGAGCGCCCTGACCAGGGCGTCCCGAGAATCGATCCTCTCCATGCACGCCACCTTGCCACGCACCACTGACACTCCGTCCGCCCTTTTCCACCCCCACTCGACACCTGGTCGACAGATTCCGTCGCGTAACCAAAAGGCAACAACGGAATCACTTGTTGGACGGCCTTCGCTCTGCCAGGATCGGCAGTCAAATCGAGCTGGAGCTACGCCACCGGCCCCCGCGTAAAGTGGGGCGAAGGCGGAGGAGAGCGACATGCAGAAACCGGGCACCGCCACCCCGGACCGATCCGACCGGTTCCCCGCACGGGACCGCTTCGCGCAGGGCGCCCAGCACATCGCGGGCCGTCTGAGGCACGGCACGTCCGGCCGCACGCACACCGTGGTCGACCCGGCGACAGGCGACGAGGTCCTCACCTATGAACTCGCCGGCGCGGCCGACGTGGACGCGGCCGTCGCGGCCGCCCGCGCCGCGTTCCCCGGCTGGGCCGGCGCCACGCCCGGCGAGCGCTCGGACGCCCTGCACCGCCTCGCCGCCGTCCTCGCGGACCGGGCCGAGGAGTTCGCCCGCGCCGAGTCCCTCCAGTGCGGCAAGCCGCTGAAGCTCACCCGGGAGTTCGACGTCCCGGGCACGATCGACAACACGGCCTTCTTCGCGGGCGCCGCCCGGCACCTCCAGGGGCAGTCGGCCGGGGAGTACTCCGGGGACCACACCTCCTACGTGCGGCGCGAGCCGATCGGCGTCGTCGGCTCCATCGCGCCCTGGAACTACCCGCTCCAGATGGCCGCGTGGAAGATCCTCCCGGCGATCGCCGCGGGCAACACCGTCGTGCTCAAGCCCGCCGAGCTCACCCCGCTCACCTCGCTCCTCTTCGCCGAGGCCGTGACGCTCGCCGGCATCCCCGACGGCGTGGTCAACATCGTGACCGGCGCCGGCAGGGAAGCCGGCGAACACCTCGTCGGCCACCCCGACGTCGCCATGACGTCGTTCACCGGCTCCACCGCCGTCGGCAAGCGCGTCGCCGAGATCGCCACCGCCACCGTCAAACGCCTCCACCTGGAGCTCGGCGGCAAGGCGCCCTTCGTCGTCTTCGACGACGCCGACCTGGAGGCCGCCGTCCACGGCGCCGTCGCGGGCGCCCTCATCAACACCGGCCAGGACTGCACGGCCGCCACGCGCGCGTACGTGCAGCGGCCCCTCTACGAGGCGTTCGTCGAGCGGACCGCCGCCCTCATGGAGACCGTGCGGCTCGGTGACCCGTTCACCCCAGGAACCGACCTCGGCCCGCTGATCTCGCACCCCCAGCGCGACCGCGTCGCCGCCTTCGTCGACCGCGCCCGCGCATACGCGCGCGTGGTGACCGGCGGCGAGTCGCCCGAGGGGGACCTCAAGGCCGGCGCGTACTACCGGCCCACCCTGATAGCGGACGCCGCCCAGGACAGCGAGGTCGTGCAGTCCGAGATCTTCGGGCCGGTCCTGGTCGTCCTGCCGTTCGACACCGACGACGAGGGCATCCGGCTCGCCAACGACACCCCGTACGGGCTCGCCGCCTCCGCGTGGAGCCGGGACGTCTACCGGGCGAACCGGGCGACACGCGAGATCCAGGCCGGCTGCGTCTGGATCAACGACCACATCCCGATCATCAGTGAGATGCCGCACGGCGGACACAAGGCGTCCGGCTTCGGCAAGGACATGTCCGCCTACTCGTTCGAGGAGTACACCCAGCTCAAGCACGTCATGTTCGACAACACCGCGGTGGCCCGCAAGGACTGGCACCGCACCGTCTTCGGGGACCGGCCGTAGCCCGCTCCGGGCTGCCGCCGGGTGGCGTCACACCGGCCGCCGACCAGGCCGACCACTTCCGAAAGGTCACCACGCGCATGGAGCAGTACGAGCCAGACCGCCTGACCCCGCCCCGAGCGGCCGCCGTGCGGCGCAGTCTCAGCAACGGCAGGGCGGCCCTCACCCGCCGGTCGCTGCTGCGCGCCTCCGCCGGCGGCGCCCTGACGCTGGGCGGACTGGGGGCGCTGAGCGCCTGCGGTATCCCCGCGGCCGGCCAGGCCGCGGGCGGCACGTCCGCCGAGGACCACTCGGCCCAGGAGAAGACCGTCAACTTCTCCAACTGGACGGAGTACATGGACGTCGACGCGTCGGGGAAGCACCACCCCACGCTGGAGGAGTTCACCCGGCGGACCGGCATCTCCGTCAAGTACACCGAGGACATCAACGACAACAACGAGTTCTTCGGCAAGATCAAGCCGCAGCTCGCCGCCGGCCAGGACACCGGCCGCGACCTCATCGTCCTCACCGACTGGCTCGCCGCCCGGCTCATCCGCCTGGGCTGGGTGCAGAAGCTGGACGCCTCCCTGCTGCCGCACGCCTACGCCAACCTGTCGAGCCAGTTCCGCAGCCCCGACTGGGACCCCGGACGGGCCTACTCCTACCCCTGGCAGGGGATCTCGACCGTCATCGCCTACAACAAGAAGGCCCTCGACGGCATCGAGGTGACGTCGGTCTCCGACATGCTCGACAACCCCCGGCTCAAGGGCCGCGTCGGCTTCCTCACCGAGATGCGCGACACCATGGGCATGACCCTGCTGGACATGGGCAAGGACCCGGCGAAGTTCAGCGACGACGACTACGCCGCCGCCATCGCCCGCCTCCAGAAGGCCGTCGACAAGGGGCAGATCCGCCGCTTCACCGGCAACGACTACACCTCGGACATCACCAGCGGGGACTTCGCGGCGTGTATCGCCTGGGCCGGCGACGTCGTCCAGCTCAAGGCGGACAGCCCCGACATCGACTTCGTCATCCCCGACAGCGGCTACATGACGTCCAGCGACAACATGCTGATCCCCAACAAGGCGCGTCACAAGGCGAACGCCGAACGGCTCATCGACTACTACTACGAGCCGCAGCCGGCCGCCCAACTCGCCGCGTACATCAACTACGTGTGCCCCGTCGACGGCGTGCAGCCTGAACTCGCCAAGATCGACCCGGCGGCGGCGAAGAACCCGCTGATCATCCCCGACAAGGCCATGCAGGCCAAGTCCCACTCCTTCCGCTCCCTGAGCGCGACGGAGGAGACGGCCTACGAAGCACAGTTCGCGAAGCTCACTGGGGCGTGACGACGATGAAGACGACTGACAGCGGCGGCGACGTCCGCCTCTCCGGCAT
Source organism: Streptomyces sp. NPDC002566 (assembly GCF_042889585.1). NCBI lineage: Bacteria > Bacillati > Actinomycetota > Actinomycetes > Kitasatosporales > Streptomycetaceae > Streptomyces > Streptomyces sp. NPDC002566. The sequence continues at coordinate 206,221 of NZ_JBIARD010000009.1, forward strand.
CAGCAAGACCTACGGCTCCTTCACCGCCGTCCACCCGCTCGACCTGACCGTCCCGCAGGGCTCGTTCTTCGCCCTGCTCGGCGCCTCCGGCTGCGGCAAGACCACCACCCTGCGCATGATCGCCGGCCTGGAGGAGCCGTCCTCCGGGACCGTGCACCTCGGCGACCAGGACGTCACGTCGCTGCCGCCGTACAAGCGGCCGGTGAACACGGTCTTCCAGTCCTACGCCCTCTTCCCGCACCTCGACATCTTCGAGAACGTCGCCTTCGGACTGCGCCGGCGCGGCATCCGAAGCGTGAAGAAGCAGGTCGAGGAGATGCTGGACCTCGTCCAGCTCGGCGAGCAGGCCCGCAAGAAGCCGCACCAGCTCTCCGGCGGCCAGCAGCAGCGCGTCGCCGTCGCCCGTGCCCTGATCAACCACCCCAGGGTGCTCCTCCTCGACGAGCCCCTCGGCGCCCTCGACCTCAAGCTGCGCCGCCAGATGCAGCTGGAGCTCAAGCGCATCCAGACCGAGGTCGGCATCACCTTCGTGCACGTCACGCACGACCAGGAGGAGGCCATGACCATGGCCGACACGGTCGCCGTGATGAACGCGGGCCGCGTCGAGCAGCTCGGCTCGCCCGCCGACCTCTACGAGAACCCGAAGACCACGTTCGTCGCCAACTTCCTCGGCACGTCCAACCTGATCGAGGCCGAGGTCGACTCCCACGGCGGCGGCGACATCGTCCTCAAGGCGGGCGGCGGCAAACTGCTGCTGCCCGAGGCCCGCTGCACCGCGCCCGCCGAGGCGGGCGGCAGGGTGCTGGTCGGCGTACGCCCGGAGAAGATCTCCCTCACCCACGCCGACGACGCCGGCGAGATCCCCGTCGGCCGCAACCGCGTCACCGGCACCATCGCCGCCACCAGCTTCATCGGCGTCTCCACCCAGTACGTCGTCGACAGCGCCGTCTGCCCCGAGCTCGAGGTCTACGTCCAGAACGTCGACCGCGACGCCCGGCTGGCCCCCGGCGCCGAGGTCGTCCTGCACTGGAACCCCGCCCACACCTTCGGTCTGGACGCCGCCCAGGCCATCGACGCCGGCCTCGACGAGGAGGCGGCCGTCTGATGACAACGCTCACCGAGGCGCCCCCGCCTCTCTCCCCGCCCACGCCGAAGGAGCGGCCACCGCGCAGACGCGGCCGCTGGACGCCGTACCTCCTGCTGCTGCCCGGACTGCTCTGGCTGGTCGTCTTCTTCGCCCTGCCGATGATCTACCAGGCCTCCACGTCCGTGCAGACGGGCTCCCTGGAGGAGGGCTACCAGGTCACCTGGCACTTCGGGACCTACTGGGACGCGCTGAGCGCGTACTGGCCGCAGTTCCTGCGCTCGATCCTCTACGCGGGCTCCGCGACCGTCCTGTGCCTGATCCTCGGCTATCCGCTCGCCTATCTGATCGCCTTCCGCGCGGGACGCTGGCGGAACCTGATCATGATCCTGGTGATCGCCCCGTTCTTCACCAGCTTCCTGATCCGCACCCTCGCCTGGAAGACGATCCTCGCCGACAGCTCACCGGTGGTCGGCGCACTGGACGCGCTGCACGTCCTCGACGTCACCGCCTGGCTCGGCTGGACCTCCGGCGACCGGGTGCTGGCCACCCCGATGGCCGTGGTGTGCGGTCTGACGTACAACTTCCTGCCGTTCATGATCCTGCCGCTCTACACCTCGCTGGAGCGCATCGACGGACGGCTGCACGAGGCGGCCGGCGACCTGTACGCCAAGCCGGTCACCACCTTCCGCAAGGTCACCTTCCCGCTGTCGATGCCCGGCGTGGTCTCCGGCACGCTGCTCACCTTCATCCCGGCGTCCGGCGACTACGTCAACGCCGAACTCCTCGGCTCCACCGACACCCGCATGATCGGAAACGTCATCCAGACGCAGTTCCTGCGGGTGCTCGACTATCCGACGGCGGCCGCGCTCTCCTTCATCCTCATGGCCGCGATCCTTTTCATGATCACTTTCTATATCCGCAGGTCCGGGACGGAGGATCTGGTCTAAATGCCCTTCGTCAACTGGCTGAGAAGAAATCTCGTCGTCATCGCGGGACTTCTGACGCTCTCCTACCTTCTGCTGCCCAACGTGATCGTCACGGTGTTCTCCTTCAACAAACCGAAGGGCCGCTTCAACTACGAGTGGCAGCAGTTCTCCACGGACGCCTGGAAAGACCCGTGCGGCGTCGCCGGGATGTGCGGCTCGCTCGCGGTCAGCCTCCAGATCGCCGTCTGGGCGACCCTCGGCGCCACGGTCCTCGGCGCGATGATCGCCTTCGCCCTCGTCCGCTACCGCTTCCGCGCGCGCGGCGCCGTCAACTCGCTGATCTTCCTGCCCATGGCGATGCCCGAGGTCGTCATGGCGGCCTCGCTGCTCACCCTGTTCCTCAACATGGGCGCGCAGCTCGGGTTCTGGACGATCCTCATCGCGCACATCATGTTCTGCCTCAGTTTCGTCGTGACGGCCGTCAAGGCGCGTGTCATGTCGATGGACCCGAGGCTGGAGCAGGCCGCCCAGGACCTGTACGCCGGCCCCGTGCAGACCTTCGTCCGGGTCACGCTGCCGATCGCCGCCCCGGGAATCGCCGGGGGCGCGCTGCTCGCCTTCGCGCTCTCCTTCGACGATTTCATCATCACCAATTTCAACGCGGGCTCGACCGTCACCTTCCCGATGTTCGTCTGGGGTTCGGCACAGCGCGGAACGCCCGTCCAGATCAACGTCATCGGCACGGCCATGTTCCTCGTCGCCGTGCTGCTCGTCCTGGCCTCCATGGTCGTCGGAAACCGCCGCAACCGGCAGAAGGCATAGCCCTTTCGCGAATCCTCCGTAGGGAGTTGAAATCATGGCCCCGAGCGCCATGAGCAGTGGCAGTGAATTCAGTGAAGAATTCGGCGGAGGGAAGGACTGGTCCGCTTCCCTCTCCGAAGCCCGGCCGGTCCCGTACTGGCTGGAGGACCCCGGAAAGCCCCGGCCCGAGGCCGCCCTCACCGGCCCCGCCACCTGCGATCTGCTGGTCGTCGGCGGCGGCTACAGCGGACTGTGGACCGCGCTGATCGCCAAGGAGCGCGACCCCGGGCGGGATGTGGTGCTGCTGGAGGCCCGCGAGGTGGGCTGGGCCGCCTCGGGCCGCAACGGGGGCTTCTGCGCGGCCTCCCTCACCCACGGTCTGGCCAACGGTCTGGCCCGCTGGCCGCGGGAGATCCGCGTCCTCCAGGAACTGGGGATGCGCAACCTCGACGAGATCGAGGCGGCGGTCGCCCGGTACGGCATCGACTGCGACTTCGAGCGCACCGGCGAGATCGACGTCGCCACCGAGCCCTACCAGGCCCGGGAGCTGCGCGACTGGTACACCGAGATCGACCGCCGGGGCCTCGCCGAGGACGTCGAGTTCCTGGACGCCGACGCGGTGCGCGAGCAGGTCGCCTCGCCCACCTTCCAGGCCGGGCTGTACGACCGGCGGGGCGTGGCCATGCTGCACCCGGCGAAACTCGCCTGGGGCCTGAAACGGGCCTGCCTGCGGCTCGGCGTCCGCGTCCATGAGCACACGCCCGCCCTGACGCTGAAGCCGTACGGCGCGGGAATGGCCGTGAGCACCCCGTACGGGAGGATCCGCGCCCGGCAGGTCGCGCTGGGGACGAACATCTTCCCGAGCCTGGTGCGGCGGGTGCGGTCGTACACCGTGCCGGTCTACGACTACGCGCTGATGACCGAGCCGCTGACGGCGGAGCAGCTGGCGTCCGTCGGCTGGAAGAACCGGCAGGGCCTCGGGGACTCCGCCAACCAGTTCCACTACTTCCGGCTGTCCGCCGACAACCGGATCCTGTGGGGCGGCTACGACGCGATCTACCCCTACGGCGGGCGGGTCCGCGCCGAGTACGACGACCGGCCCGAGACCTACGCCAAGCTGGCCGGGCACTTCTTCACCTGCTTCCCGCAGCTGGAGGGCGTCCGCTTCACGCACGCGTGGGGCGGCGCCATCGACACCTGCTCGCGCTTCTCGGCGTTCTTCGGCGCCGCGCACCAGGGGAAGGTCGCGTACGCCGCCGGGTACACCGGGCTGGGCGTCGGGGCGACCCGGTTCGGCGCGGAGGTGATGCTCGACCTGCTGGCGGGGGAGCGCACCGAGCGCACCTCACTGGAGATGGTCCGCAAGAAGCCGCTGCCCTTCCCGCCCGAGCCGTTCGCCTGGACCGGCATCGCCCTCACCAAGTGGTCGCTGGCCCGCGCGGACGCCCGGGAGGGGCGGCGCAACCTGTGGCTGCGGACGATGGACCGGCTCGGCCTCGGCTTCGACAGCTGACGCGGGCACCGCACGCCGGGGTTCACCCGAACGAGTGAGCTGAACCCGCGTAATGCCCGCCGGGGACCCCCCTCTCCTCCTTCTGACGCGCCCGCGTGGCCCTCGCACTTCGACGAGGGACACCAGGACACCGGGAACACGAGGAAGAGGGGGGTCCGCCCATGGCAGGTCCGAAGACGGCGGTTCAGTGGCTCGCATCGGTGGCGCCGGATCCGCGGGCCTGCCGCCGGGAATGGGAGCGCAGCCCCCTCGGGGTCGCCCTGCTGCCGGCCGGCAAGGCCTGGGACGTCCTGATCCTGCCGGGCGGCCTCGGCTATCCCACGCTCGACGTCCTCATCCGCATCCTCGACCGGCCCGGCCCCGTGCTGGTCGACTTCGGCGACGACCGCATGGGCTTCTTCGTGCCGCCCGGCACGGCAGCCCGCTGGATCGGCACCGGCGTCCGCTCGGCCGGCGCCGGCACCTGGATCGTCGTCCCCCACCCCGACCGGTCCACGGCCGGCGTGCGCTGGCTGATCCCGCCGGACGGCACGGGCACCCTCACCGACGCGGCCCTCCTGGAACTCGCCATGCACGAGGCGGCGGCGGGCCGAGCCGGCCGGGGCGGCGGACTCGGCTGACGAGGGCCGCCCGCGCGCGAAGGCCGTACGGCTACTCCGTGGACGTCGCCTTCAGGGCCAGCCAGAGCTCCATCCGGGCGTCCGGATCGTCCAGGGAGCGGCCGAGGATCTCCTCCACCCGGCGCATGCGGTAGCGCAGGGTGTGGCGGTGGACGCCCAGGTCGGCCGCGGCCGCGTCCCACTGGCCGTGCCGGGAGAGCCAGGCGCGCAGCGAGGCGACCAGGTCGCCGCGGCCGTTGGCGTCGTGTTCGCGCAGGGCGCGCAGCAGGCCGTCCGCGAAGGCCTTCACCGCGTCGTCCGCGAGCAGCGGCAGCACCGAGCCCGCCGCCAGCTGCTCGTGCTCGACGAGGACGCGGCCCCGGCGGCGGGCCACCGACAGCGCCTGCTCAGCCTGCTTGTAGGCGGCCGCCGCCGCGATCGGACCGGCCGGCGCGGACAGGCCGACGACCATCGCGTCCTCGTCGCCGTCCCCGCCGCCGGTCCGCTTGCCCTCCCGCGCCGCCGCGTACCGCGTGCAGGCCGCGACCGCCGCCCCGCCGTCCGCCGCCAGCGCCACCAGCCGGCCGCCCTCGGGCACCACCAGCACCGCTTCCCCCGAGCGGGCCGCCGCCGACTCCGCCACGTCGACCAGACCCGCGAGGCCGGCGAGCGGATCCCCCGCCGGCTTGGTGGACGCCGGCTCGGCCACGAGGACCCTGAACGGCGCGTCCAGCAGCTCGCCGTACAGGTCACCGGCGACGGCCCGCGCGTGGTCCGGTTCGCCCGCCAGCAGCATGCGCAGCACCGCCGCGCCGAGCCGCTGCTCCGCCGCCTGCAGCGAGCGGGAGCGCTCCATGGTGAGCGTGAGCAGGGCGATCGCCGAGTGCACCGCGTACCGCTCCGCCGTGCCGAGCGCCGCCGCCGTCCCCACCGCCAGCGTCGCGCGCGGGCGACGGCCCGCGCCGAGGGAGTGCAGCTCGACGCGGTCGGCGTTCTCGGCGGATTCGGCGGGCTTGGCGTCCCCCGCGCCCTGGGCGGGCGCGGAGCCACTGGGCCCGCCCACCACCGCCGAGGCCGGCGTCGGGCGCTCACGCAGCCGCTCCACCTCCGCGGTGAGCCGCGCCGCCCGCCCTCCCGCCCACTCGGGCGCCGCCGCGACGACCGAGCCCGACGCGTCGTACAGCGCGGCCCAGCCGTCGACCTGTGAGGCGAGCGCGGACAGCAGACCCTCCGGACCGGCCGCCAGGGCCTGTTTCGTCAGCTCCCGCTGAGCGGCGAACCCGGCCGTCACCGCACGGTACTGGTCGGCCGCTATCGCCGCCGACACCGCCTTGCTGATCGCGAGGAACGGTGTGCGGCGCGGCACCTCCAGCAGCGGCAGGCCCTCCTTCTCCGCGGCCTCCACCAGCGCCTTCGGGATCTCGTCGTAGGCGACCCCGACGGCGAAGCCCAGCCCCACCACGCCCGCCCCGGCCAGCCGCCGCACATAGCGCCGCATGGCCTGCGGGTCCTCCGCGTCCAGCTTCAGCGCGGTGATCAGCAGCAGTTCCCCGCCCTCCATGTACGGCACGGGGTCGGCGAGCTCGCTGACGTGCGCCCAGCGCACCGGCACGTCGAGACGGTCCCCGCCCGCCCGCACGGTCAGCTTCAGCGCCGAGTGGTGGACGAGCGAGGCAAGCGTGGGAGCCATGGGGCCTTCAGGTCTCGGGCCTCAGGTCGGCGGGGGCGACCGGGCAGGTGATCCATTGGCCGCTTCGTATGAAGAGCCTGTGCCGATTCTGCCTCACTGTAGGGGTTCCGGTGTCGCGTTCAGCCCCTCAGGTCCAGCAGCAGCGGCGGCGTGTGCTCACCCTTGACGCTGGTCAGCGACAGCACTGCGTGCCCCGGCGGCACCTCGTGCGCCAGCTGCGACGCCGACCACCGCTCCCGCTCCACCTGGCGCACGGTCACCGCGTCCGTGGTCACCGCCCGGCCGGTCACCAGCTTGCGCAGGGCGTGCAGCGCGCGGGTCATCGGCTGGTCGGCGAAGACCGTGTGCTGGGCGACCTCCTTCGTCTCCACCCACTCGGTGCCCCAGCTCTGCGCGAACCGGCCGCCGTCCCAGGTGGTGATCCCGGAGAACGCCATCCGGCAGCCGACGGCCGCGTACAGCGGGCCGTGCAGCGCCTCCGGGACGTCGGCGACGCTGCGCAGGGCGAGCAGCACGCCCGCGTTCTGCGAGCGCAGCCGCTGGATGCGGCGCACCGAGTCCGCGGTGACCGTCCCCGTCGCGTCGTCCAGCACCAGACACGCGAAGTGCGCGCGCCGCCCCTCCCGGACGACCGAGTGGAACTGGGCCAGCACGAGCCGGGTGATCAGCCGCCCGGCCTCCTCGTGCCCCCGCTCGGGCAGGTCGATCCGGACCCGCAGCGGGTGGTGGGCGAGTGCGCGCAGCGAGAACGCCCGCTGTTCACCGCCGCCCGCGTGGTGGTCCTCACGCCCGGTGGCCCGCTCACCGCCCCCGAAGAACCCCGCGAACGCCGGACGGTTCAGCAGCGCCAGCCGGTCGGCCAGGGCCCGGCCAGGATCGCCCGCAGTGCCCGACTGGCGTACCCGCGCCTCCAGTTCGCGGCGCATGACCTCGTCCCCTGCGACGGCCTCCCGCAGCGCGGACAGCGCCGCCGGCTCGCCCTCCAGCAGCTCGCGCAGCACCGGCAGCGTCGGGAAGCGGCCGTACGCCGACCGGTAGGGGCCGAGCAGCTGGGCGAGCGCCGTGGCCGCGGCCTGGCCGCCGACGGCGTCGAGGTCGCCCACGAGCGCCTCGGCGAGCACCCCGGCGGCCTCGTCCGGGTCCTCCGACTCGGCGTACGGGTCCAGGTCGTGCACGGACGACCGGTCGCCGATCCGGACGATCACGTCGAACGCGGAGTCCGAGCCGAGCGGGCTCCCCGGGGAGGACACCGCCACGAAGGCGCACCCCCCGGTCAGCGCCTGCAGCGCCAGCGCCTCCGTCACGGGCTCGACGAGCGTGCGCGTCTTGCCGGAACCGGACGGCCCCACGGCCAGCAGCGAGGTGCCCAGCACGTCCGGGCAGAGCGCCGCGCCCGCCTCGTGGTAGGGCAGCGGCGCGCGCTCACCGGCCACCCAGCGCCCGATGCGCACCTGACCGGCCAGCACGTCGTGCCGGGCGGCCCGCCGGGGCAGGTCGCGGGAGCCGGAGGGGTGGGTCCAGGCGGCGCCGCCCTCGCGCAGCACGGTGTCCCGGAAGTCGCCTGAGCCCGACTCCCACGCGCGGGTGAGGCGCGCGCAGTCCACGTCGTTCATCCGCCCGGCGGCCACCTCGGCGGTCAGCACCTCCGCCGCCTCGTACTGCCCGGCCTCCCGCAGCCGCGGCCACTGCGCGCGCGGCAGCTCCACGGGCACCGGCGCTGCGGGGTCGGCGGCCGCGCGCCGGGCGGCGAGCCGTTCCCTCAGACAGGGCAGCCAGCCGCCGACCACCGCGAACGGCCACGCCACCAGCAGGGTGATCACCGCGTACAGCGAGTCGGTGAACAGGGGGGAGGCGAACAGCTCGTAGCCGCCGGAGACCAGGACGACCAGGGAGAACAGCGGGGCGACCACCGGCAGGGGAGCCCAGCCGACGCCGGGGAAGGCGTCCGGGAACACGAAGCTCAGCGCGACCAGCGCGCCCAGCAGGGCGAGCAGCGCCCGCGAGGGCTGCGGCCGGCGGCCGACGAAGTGACGCACGGCCTCGGCCCAGCCGCCCAGCCGGCCCATCGCGTAGAGGAGGACGGCGAAGAAGACGCCGTCGTAGACCACCCGGGCCTCCGCGCCCTCCGTGGTCTTCGGCGAGGCGATGGTGCCGCCCCACCACCAGTCGTCCGGGGTGAACAGGCGCAGCGGGGCGAACTGGTAGGGGAGGCCGCCGCGCCGCCACAGCGACCACAGCACCAGCGCGACCACCAGCGGGATCAGCATCCCGACGACCGTCACCGGAGCCAGCCGCTGCGCCGCCTGCCCCTCCTTCGGCGGCCGGTACCCGAGACGCCAGATGCCGGGCCGTGCCTCGGGCCGCGCCTCGTTCAGCCAGGCGGCCACGGCGGAGGAGGGGGGCTGCGCCGGCTTCGCGGTCTGCTCGGACGCGCCCGGAGCCCGCGTCGGGCGGGGCGGTGTCCGTGGGGGCGCCGGGGGTACCTGGGACGGGGCCGGCGGTGTCGGCGGCGGCCCCGCAGGGCGTGGTACAGGGCTCGCGTGTGTGTCGTGCGTGTCCCGCGTCCCGTCGCTGTTCATCGCCCTTGCCCCCTGACCAGCCGCTCCGTCCACCGTCAGCGAGTCAATCTAACGCCCCGTCCGAAGGAGTCCACCGCTCACACGGCCGGGCCCGGTCCGGGTGCCGCCGGGTCCGCTATGTCCACTACGGACAACCGGTCCCGCCGACAACGCCCACATGGAGCATGCCCACGCTTTCCGAACCGCCCTAACCTGCGAGAAACGAAGTCCGAGCGTCCTCACCACACCCGGAACAACCGGAACCGCCGCACACCCGGAATCCCGGGTCGCAAGATCATCAGGGAGCCCCCATGACCGCACTTCCGCAGGAGCGCCGCGTCGTCACCGCCATCCCCGGCCCGAAGTCGCAGGAGCTGCAGGCCCGCCGCACCGCCGTGGTCGCGCAGGGCGTGGGTTCCGTGCTGCCGGTGTTCACCGCGCGCGCCGGCGGCGGCATCATCGAGGACGTCGACGGCAACCGCCTCATCGACTTCGGCTCCGGCATCGCCGTGACCTCCGTCGGCGCCTCCGCCGAGGCCGTCGTGCGCCGCGCGAGCGCCCAGCTCGCCGACTTCACCCACACCTGTTTCATGGTCACCCCCTACGAGGGCTACGTGGAGGTCGCCGAGGCCCTCGCCGAGCTCACCCCGGGTGACCACGCCAAGAAGTCCGCGCTGTTCAACTCCGGCGCCGAGGCCGTCGAGAACGCCGTCAAGATCGCCCGTTCTTACACCAAGCGCCAGGCGGTCGTCGTCTTCGACCACGGCTACCACGGCCGCACCAACCTCACCATGGCGCTGACGGCGAAGAACATGCCGTACAAGCACGGCTTCGGCCCGTTCGCGCCCGAGGTCTACCGCGTCCCGGTCGCCTACGGCTACCGCTGGCCGACCGGCCCGGAGAACGCCGGCCCCGAGGCCGCCGCGCAGGCCATCGACCAGATCACCAAGCAGGTCGGCGCGGACAACGTGGCCGCGATCATCATCGAGCCGGTGCTCGGCGAGGGCGGCTTCATCGAGCCGGCCCGGGGCTTCCTGCCCGCGATCCGCCAGTTCGCCGCCGACAACGGCATCGTGTTCGTCGCCGACGAGATCCAGTCCGGCTTCTGCCGCACCGGCCAGTGGTTCGCCTGCGAGGACGAGGGCATCGTCCCCGACCTGATCACCACCGCCAAGGGCATCGCGGGCGGTCTGCCGCTCGCCGCCGTCACCGGCCGCGCCGAGATCATGGACGCCGCGCACGCGGGCGGCCTCGGCGGCACCTACGGCGGCAACCCGGTCGCCTGCGCCGGCGCGCTCGGCTCCATCGAGACGATGAAGGAGCTCGACCTCAACGCGCGGGCGAAGAGCATCGAGGCGACCATGAAGGCCCGCCTCACCGCCATGCAGGACAAGTTCGACGTCATCGGCGACGTCCGCGGCCGGGGCGCGATGATCGCGATCGAGCTGGTCAAGGACCGCGCCACCAAGGAGCCGAACCCGGAGGCGACCGCCGCGCTCGCCAAGGCCTGCCACCAGGAGGGGCTGCTCGTCCTGACCTGCGGCACCTACGGCAACGTGCTGCGCTTCCTGCCCCCGCTGGTCATCGGCGACGACCTGCTCAACGAGGGACTCGACATCATCGAGCAGGCCTTCGCCCGCGTCTGACGACTGCGGCGCGGAGGGCAGAGTGTGAAGAACGTGTGCGAGGTGGATGGCGGGACGGAAATCCGTCTGTCGCCGCGGGATCGACTGCCGTAGGTTCTAGGCAGATGAGAGATACACCCCGCCCGCAGGTGACTGCGGGCGCCCAGGCCGGGGCCTCCCCAGCTTCGACCTGGTCGTGCCTCGCGCACACAACCGGGGCCCAGCGCTTCGGATCTCCTCACCGATCGGACGGTCGCCCGCCCCAAACCCCCCGGGGCGGCCGGCGTTCCGGTCCGGACGGCCACCCCGGAACCACCCCCCCTGTTCCGGGGTGGCCGACCTCCTTCTGACGCGCCGACCACGCGACGCGGACCCCGGGACCTCACGGCCCGGGGTCTTCTTCTTTCCCGGCTGGTCCCGCGAGCGGTTCCGTACGAGCGCACACCTGCCCCACTTGCCCGACTTGCCGCACGTCCGCCCCGTGCGACGGGCCGCACCTGACAAGCTGGGCGCATGCCGACCCGCCCCCACCAGCGAGCCGAGGACGCGTCCGCGCCGCAGGCGACCCCCGACCGGGCTCCGGGAGCCCCCAGGCCGGGCCTCGAGTTCACGTTCCTGCTGGGCCTGCCCGCCCTCCTCTTCGTCCTCATCACCTGGCAGGTCGCCGTGGACGGCCCGCTGCTGCGGTTCGACGGACGCCTCAGCCACGCCCTCGTCCGCCCCGACCGCGCCTCCGACCTGCTGTCCTCCCTGGGGAACGTGGAGGTCGCCGTGCCGGCCCTGCTGCTGGCCGCCCTGTACGCCGTCCGCCGGGGCAACGCGGCCGGCCGGCGCCGCTGGTGGCTGCCGCCGGTCACCGCGTTCGTCCTGCTGACGCTGGTGGCGCTGATCGTCGTACCGCTGAAGGAGTGGACGGCCCGGCCCGGCACGCCCGTCGTGCCGCCCGCCACCGGCTACTACCCGTCCGGGCACACGGCGACCGCCGGCGTCGCCTACGGGGCCGCCGTGCTCCTGCTGCTGCCCTGGCTGGTCAGCGCGGCCGCCCGGCGCGCGGCGGCCGCCCTCGCCGTCGCCCTGGTGCTGGCCGTCTCGTTCGGGCTGGTCAGACACGGCTACCACTGGCCGCTGGACGTCGTCGCCAGCTGGTGCCTGTGCGTGGTGCTGCTGGGGGCGCTGCGGCTCTTCCTGAGGCACGCCATGAGCGACCCCGCCAAACCGGCGCACCCGCGCCCCGCACCCGTACGACTCGGACAAGCGCTCACGCGCCCCCACAGCCCTACGGTGGACCCGGAAACCCAGCACACCCCCGAACGGAAGGGCCGGACCGACACATGACTTCCACCCACGCCTTCTGGCTCGCCGGCCGCCAGGTCACCGGCGAGGACAGCTTCGACGTCAGCTCCCCGTGGGACGGCCGTCTCGTCGGCAAGGTCAGCGTGCCGACGGACGCCCAGGTCGAGGAGGCCGTGGCCGCCGCGTACGCCGTGCGGGACGAGTTCGCCGCCACCCCCGCCCACGTCCGCGCCGCCGCCCTGGACCACGTCAGCAAGCGCCTCGCCGAGCGCACCGAGGAGATCGCCCGACTCATCTCCGCGGAGAACGGCAAGCCGATCAAGTGGGCCCGCGGCGAGGTCGGCCGGGCCGTCTCCGTGTTCCGGTTCGCCGCCGAGGAGGCCCGCCGGTTCAACGGCGGCGAGGCGCAGCGCCTGGACACCGACGCCGGCGGCCAGGGACGCCTGGCGCTGACCCGGCGCTTCCCCAAGGGCGTCGTCCTCGGCATCGCGCCGTTCAACTTCCCGCTGAACCTGTGCGCGCACAAGGTCGCCCCGGCCATCGCCGCCGGCGCGCCGATCATCCTCAAGCCGGCCCCGGCCACCCCGCTCTCCGGTCTGATCCTCGGCGACCTGCTCGCCGAGACCGACCTGCCCGCCGGCTCCTGGTCGATCCTCCCGGTCGCCAACGACAAGATGCCCGCCCTCGTCCAGGACGAGCGGCTGCCGGTCATCTCCTTCACCGGCTCCGAGAAGGTCGGCTACGCGATCATGGACTCGGTGCCGCGCAAGCACTGCACCCTGGAACTCGGCGGCAACGGCGCGGCCGTCGTCCTCGGCGACTGGTCAAGCGACGCCGACCTGGACTGGGCCGCCGCCCGCATCGCCACCTTCTCCAACTACCAGGGCGGCCAGTCCTGCATCTCCGTGCAGCGCGTGATAGCGGACGCCGCCGTGTACGACCGGCTGCTGCCGCGCATCGTCGCCGCCGTCGAGGCCCAGGGCACCGGTGACCCGTCCGACGACGCGACCGACGTCGGCCCGCTGGTCAGCGAGGACGCGGCCAAGCGCGTCGAGACCTGGGTGGACGAGGCCGTCGCCGCGGGCGCGACCCTGCTCACCGGCGGCAAGCGCGACGGCGCCACCTACGCGCCGACCGTCCTCACCGACGTGCCCGCGGACGTCACGATCGCCTGCGAGGAGGTCTTCGGACCGGTCCTCACCGTGCGCAGGACGGACGGCGAGGACGAGGCCTTCGCCGCCGTCAACGACTCCAAGTACGGCCTCCAGGCGGGCGTGTTCACCCACGACCTCCAGGTCGCCTTCCGCGCCCACCGCGCGCTGGAGGTCGGCGGCGTCGTCATCGGCGACGTGCCCTCCTACCGCGCCGACCAGATGCCCTACGGCGGCGCCAAGCAGTCCGGCGTGGGCCGCGAGGGCGTGAGGTTCGCGATGGACGACTACACCTACGAGCGGGTGCTGGTCCTCACCGGCCTCGCGCTCTGAGCGGACGCCGGGGCTTGGTGCGAAACACGCCGTAGCCCTTCGCCGTAGCCCTTCTGAAGGGGCCCGGCACCGAGGCCGTCCGGATGCTGTCCGCATCCGTGGCCTTCCGGTGCCGGGCCCCTTCTCTGCGCCGGCCCCCTCCGGACCCTCAACCGGAGAAGCCGACGCGCGCGAGCCGCAAGGGGCCGCGCAGCCTCAGCCGCAGATCCCGCACGCCCGCCGCGGTGAACGGGGCGTCCAGGGTGACGTAGTCGTACGGCCCCGCCGTCGGCGTCGCGAGGGTCAGCGCGGCGAGGACCGGGCCGCCGTCCACGGTCAGCTCCACCGTGCCCGAGCCGGCCGCCGACACGCTCACGCCGGCCGTCCCCGCCCCGAAGTCGCAAGCACGGTACAGCAGTTCGCCCGCGCCGCCCGCGGCCGGCGTCACCGCGTCGCCCGACGCCTTGGTCCGGTCGACGATCTCGGTCCCGCCCTGCTCGTCGAAGTCGACGGCCGCGAGTCCTTCGCGGAGCACCGGGCGCGGGGCGGCCGGCTCCCCGCCGAGCGTGACCGTCGTCCGCAGCCGCACGTCCTCGCTGGAGGAGCCCACCAGCAGGTCGTACGGGCCCGGCTCCAGCCGCCAGCCGCCCCGCGCCACGTCCCAGAACGCGAAGGCGGACAGCGGGACCTCGAAGGACACCTCGGCCCTCTCGCCCGGCGCGAGCGTCAGACGGCGGTGGGCCAGCAGCTCGCGGCGGGGCCGGGTCACCGACGGGTCCACCGCGCGCGTGTAGAGCTGCGCGACCTCGTCGGCGGGGACGTCCCCCGTGTTGACGACCGTGAAGGACACCCGTGCCGTGTCCGCGCCGTCGTCCCCGACGCGCGCCTTCAGACCGGCGTACGCGAACGACGCGTACGACAGTCCGTGCCCGAACGGGAACAGCGGCCTGCCCTCGAAGTACAGGTACGTCTGCCGGCCACCGATCACGTCGTAGTCGAGCAGGTCGGGAAGGTCCGCGTCGTCGGCGTACCAGGTCTGCGGCAGGCGGCCCGCGGGGGAGACGTCGCCGGCCAGCACCCGCGCCAGCGCTGTGCCCCCTGCCTGGCCGCCGTGCGCCGTCCACAGCACCCCGGACAGCGGCCCCGGGTCGACCGCGTACGGGTAGGCCGACACCAGCGCCAGCACCACGCGCGCGTCGCCGGACCGGGCCGCCGTCAGGAGCCGCTCCTGCTGCGCGGGCAGGCGCAGGGTGGTGCGGTCCTCGGTCTCCCGGCCGTTGATGTGCGGGTCGTTGCCCGCCACCACCACGACGACGTCCGCCTCGGCGGCCACCCGGGCCACCGCGTCCTCGCCGCGTTCGACGACGACCAGCTCGAACACCTCGGGCTCGTCCTCGGCAACCTTCACGCCCTCGGCGGTGACACAGACGTGGCGACCCGTTCCGATGTGCCGGAGGAGGTGACCGTTGCCATGGGCGTCGGCCCCGGTGCCCGGTGCCGCCTCCAGGCGGAACGTCTCCTGCACGATCCAGCCGCCGGGCCGGTCGGCGGAGGCCCGCAGGAAGCCGTCCTCGGCGACCGAGAGGTAACGGCCGTCGGGAGCGCGCAGGGTGAGGACCCCGTCGCCCCAGTCGGCGAGCGCCAGCTCGGTGCCGGCGGGGCCGGCCGTGAGCGGGGGGAGGTCGGTGCGGCCCGCGAGCAGCGCCGGGTCCAGGGCGCCCTGCGCGCCACGCGCCTCGTCGGCTGCCCCGGGGGCGGCCGGGACGTGCAGGAACGTGCCCGCGGACGTCTTCAGCAGGACGCGGTCCACGCCCTCCGCGAACGCCACGCGGTCCGCCCCGAACCGCTCGTACAGCCCCGCCAGGGGAGTCGAGCGGTGGATCAGCGTGCCGCTGTACCAGTCGAGCTTGCACTCGTCGGCGAGCGGGCCGACCACCGCGATCCGGGTGTCGGCGGCGAGCGGCAGGACGCCGTCGTTGCGCAGCAGGACCACCGCCTGCTCGGCGGCCTCCAGGGCGAGTGCGCGGTGGGCCGGGGTGTCGAACTCGCCGGTGTCCGCGTGCGGGTCGTGGTGCGGGTCGAACTCGCCGAGGCGGAACCGGACGGAGAGCTGCCGGCGGACCGCCGTGTCGACGTCGGCCTCGGTCAGCAGGCCCCGCTCCAGCGCGCCCCGCACCCGGGCAGTGATCTTCGAACCGTCCGTGCCGTGGTCGGTGAAGCTGTCCACGCCGGCGGTGAGCGCGGCCGCCGTCGCCTCCTCGTGCGTGTCGAAGTAGTGCTCGGAGTCGACCAGGTTGGAGGGGGCGCCCGCGTCGGAGCACACCATCAGGTCCTGCTCGGTCCAGGTGCGCAACTGCTCCCGCAGATACGGCGAGACATGGTTGGGACGCCCGTTGACCAGGTTGTACGCCGGCATCACCCCGGCGACCGCGCCCGCCTCGACCGTCTCGCGGAAGGCGCGCAGATCGTACTCGTGCAGCACGCGCGGCCTGACCGAGGAGGACGTGACGTCGCGGCCGGTCTCGTTGTTGTGGGCCAGCCAGTGCTTGAGGACCGGCGCGGTGCGCCAGTACACCGGATGCTCGCCGCGCAGCCCGCGGGTGTAGGCGGTCGCGATGGCGGAGGTCAGCTTCGGGTCCTCGGAGTAGCCCTCCTCGTTGCGGCCCCACAGCGGGTGGCGCAGCAGGTTGACCGTGGGCGACCAGACGTTCAGGCCCACCCGCTCGTCGCGGGCGCGCATCGCGCGGACCTCCCGGGACACCGCCTCGCCGACCCGGCGCACCAGGTCCGGGTTCCAGGTCGCGCCGAGCCCCACCGCCTGCGGGAACACCGTTGCCGGACCCATCCAGGCCACCCCGTGCAGCGCCTCCTGGCCGGTGCGGAACGCGGCGATCCCGAGGCGTTCGACGGCGGGGACGAACTGGTGCAGGAAGGAGATCTTCTCGTCCGGGGTCAGCCGCGCCAGCAGGTCGTCGACGCGCTTCGGGAACGGCAGCCGCGGATCACGGAAAGGCGGCGTGGGCGGCATGGATGCGGTCACGTGGGGACCCCTCGGCGCTGGAGCGGAAGAACGCTTTCGAAGCGCTTCGATGCTCATTCGCCTCAGGGGTGGGTGTCAAGGGACCCCACCGCAACAAGTCCGACAACAAGGCGTGATTTCAAGCCGACCCTGCGCGTGCGGGGAACCGGCGAAGCGCCGAGGAATCTTGGGAACGACCCTTGTGCACCCCCTGCCCTTCACTTAACCTCGCAGCAACATCGAAGCGCTTCGACGATCCTACGAGCGGCCGGAGCAGCCATCGGGTGCGCCAGGCCTGGGAGGACCGGGAGTCGGGACGCGCTTCAGCTCAGCCAGATCCACTCGAGACACCGCAGCCGACGGCCACCGCCGGGTGTCCTGGTGCGCCATGAAGGGTTGACGCAATGACGCCGAACGCCGCTTCCCCCTCCTCAGGTCCTTCCGGGCCCAGCCGGAGAAGCTTCCTCGCCTCCACGGCGGTCGCCACCGCAGCGGTGGCCGGAGGAATGCCGTTGCTCGCCGCCTGCGGCGGCTCGGACGGCGGCTCGCGCGACGGCACCACCTCGGGCAGGAAAGCCAAGAAGATCCTGCCGACGTTCGTCGCCGGCAACATCGTCACCCCCGACATCGCCTCCAAGAACGGCTCCGCGGTCGGTTTCACCGGCAAGCTCGACCTCGCGGGCCTGAAGTCCTCCGTGCCGGCGAAGCTCGGCAAGGGCGGCAAGGTCACCGTCATGGCCCCGTTCTGGGGCTCACCGCCCAAGGGCGACAACGCCTACTACAAGGCGATGAACGACCTGGCCGGCGTCGACGTCCAGTGGCGCAACCAGGACGGCAACACCTACGACCAGAAGCTCGGCGCGGTCCTCGCCTCCAGCGACGTCCCCGACATGGTGGTCATCCCCGGCTGGAACATGGGCGGCAAGATACCGAGCGCCATCATCGGCAAGTTCGCCGACCTCGGCCCCCACCTCTCCGGGGACGCGGTCAAGGAGTTCCCCAACCTGGCGGCGATCCCGACCGAGGCCTGGCAGCGCTCCATCTTCGGCGGCAAGCTGATGGGCCTGCCGATCCCCGCCTCGTACGTCCCGAACATCGTGCCCTGCTACCGCCAGGACGTCTTCGACAAGG
Source organism: Streptomyces sp. NPDC002566 (assembly GCF_042889585.1). NCBI lineage: Bacteria > Bacillati > Actinomycetota > Actinomycetes > Kitasatosporales > Streptomycetaceae > Streptomyces > Streptomyces sp. NPDC002566. The sequence continues at coordinate 223,926 of NZ_JBIARD010000009.1, forward strand.
AGGGCTACCAAGTCCCCAAGTCCGCCGACGAGTTCCTGGCGCTGTGCAAGGAGGTCACCAACGCCCGGGCCAAGCGGTGGGCCTGCGGCGACATGAAGTGGACGGCGTTCAACATCTTCGGCGTGCTGTCCGGCGGCGAGAAGCCCCTCGGCTGGGACATGGTCGACGGCAAGCTGGTCAACCGCATCGAGACGGATGCCTTCCTCGAGGCGCTGGAGTGGACCCGCAAGCTGTTCGCCGCCAAGGTAGTCCACCCCGACTTCGAGCTGGGCAAGAGCCAGGCCACCGACCCGGCGCCCAAGTTCGCCGCCGGCGAGTTCCTGATCTGGAACAACGACATCTCCAACTGGTACGTCCAGACCGCGAGCCAGGCCGCCCAGAACCCCGCCTTCAAGATCTGGGGCATGGACCTCTTCGGTCACGACGGCGGGCAGCCCACCCTGTGGGCCACCAACCCGGCCAACATGTTCGCCTTCGTCAACAAGAAGGCCTCCGAGGCCGTCGTCCGCGACGCGCTGGCCCTCGCGAACGTGACCGCCGCCCCGTACGGCACCAAGGAGTACATGCTCACCAACTACGGCGTCGAGGGCACCCACTACACGGTGAAGGACGGCGTGCCCGTCAAGAACGACAAGGGCAACAACGAGGTCGCCAACTCCTACACCTTCGTCTCCGCCCCCGCCGCGACCATCGCCCACCCCGACTTCCCGGCCGTCGCCAGGGGCCAGGTCGAATGGCAGCAGCGGATGGGCGCCTTCACCAAGAAGTCGGCCTTCTACGGCATGCAGATCACCGAGCCGACGCGGTTCACCAACCTCACCAACGACGTGGAGCAGCTGGAGGACGACATCGTCCGCGGCCGCAAGAAGGTCAGCGACATGCAGCAGTTCGTCGCCGACTGGAAGAGCAAGGGCGGCGACCGACTCCGCGACTGGTACAAGAAGCTGCTCGACGAGAACGGCTCGGCGGCGAGCTGAGCCGGCTGCGAGGCAAGGAGAACGGCTGTGTCGCACAGCACGGTGCCTCGGAGCAGGGCCGAGGCCGACGAGACGGAGAAGAACCCGGTGGCGTCCGGCGGCGCCACCGGCCCCGGACGCAGGGCGCCCGCCTCAGGATCGAGCCTGCGGGTCAGGTTCAGACGCGACCGCGTCCTGCTCCTGATGACCCTGCCGGCGGTCGCCCTGGTCCTGCTCTTCAACTACGTGCCCATCCTCGGCAACGTGGTCGCCTTCCAGGAGTACGACCCCTACATCAGCGACAACGGCGTCGTCTCCATCTTCAACAGCCCCTGGGTGGGCCTGGACAACTTCCAGCGGATCTTCGAGGACTCCGCCTTCTGGAACGCGGTCGAGAACACGCTGGTGCTGTTCGTCATCCAGCTCGTGCTGTTCTTCCCGATCCCGATCCTCCTCGCCCTGCTCATCAACAGCGTGGTCAGACCCCGGGTCCGGGCGGTCGCCCAGGCCGTGCTCTACCTGCCGCACTTCTTCTCCTGGGTGCTGGTCATCGCCGTCTTCCAGCAGCTGTTCGGCGGCGCCGGCATCCTCTCCCAACTGCTGCGGGAGCACGGCCACGACGGCCTGAACATCATGGCCGACCCGGACACCTTCGCCCTGCTCATCACCGCCGAGAGCGTGTGGAAGGACGCCGGCTGGGGGATCATCGTCTTCCTCGCCGCGCTGGCCTCCGTCAGCCCCGACCTCTACGAAGCCGCCGCCATGGACGGCGCCGGCCGCCGGCGCCGCATGTGGCACGTCACCCTGCCCGCACTGCGCCCGGTGATCGCACTGCTGCTCGTCCTGCGCGTCGGCGACGCCCTGACGGTCGGCTTCGAGCAGATCCTGCTGCAACGCGAGGCCGTCGGACCGGGGGCCGCGGAAGTCCTCGACACCTTCGTGTGGTGGAACGGCGTGCGCAACCAGGACTTCAGCTACGCGGCCGCCGCCGGCCTCATCAAGGGCGTCGTCAGCCTGGGGCTGGTCCTCGCCGCGAACAAGGTGGCCCATCTGATGGGCGAGCAGGGGGTGTACAAGAAGTGACCACCGCGACCTGGGAGCCACGGCAGGACAGCGATCCGGGACCGCAGAAGGCGCCGCACTGGTGGCAGGCCCCGCCCCGGCCCGGCTGGGAGGAGCCGCCCTCCAAGGCGGGCCTCGCCGGCAAGAGCATCGCCCTGGCGCTGGCCTGCCTGGCGATCGTCTTCCCGCTGTGGATCGTCGTCGTCACCAGCCTGTCCTCGCGCAAGACCATCGACGAGGCCGGCGGACTGGTGATGGTGCCCAAGGGCATCACCTTCATCGCCTACGAGGAGCTGCTCAGCGGCGGGCAGGTCACCCGCGCGGCGGTCATCAGCGTCCTCGTCACCCTCGTCGGCACGCTGTTCTCCATGACGGTGTCCGTGCTGTGCGCGTACGGGCTCTCCCGCAGCGGCTCGCTCGGGCACCGCTGGCTGCTGATGATCCTGCTGGCGACCATGTTCTTCAGCGCCGGCCTCATCCCCACCTACCTGCTGGTGCAGACCCTGGGACTGACCGACACCTACCTCGCGCTGATCCTGCCGAGCGCGGTGAGCGTCTTCAACATCCTCGTGCTGCGCGGCTTCTTCATGGGCATCTCGCCCGAACTCACCGACAGCGCGCGCATCGACGGGGCCGGCGACTTCCGCATCCTCCTGCAGATAGTGATGCCGCTCTCCCGCGCGGTCATCGCGGTGATCACGCTGTTCTACGCGGTCGGGTACTGGAGCGCGTGGTTCAACGCCTCGCTGTACCTGAACGAACAGGACATGATGCCGTTGCAGAACGTCATGATCCAGCTGGTGCAGAAGCAGGAGGCGCCGGTCGGGCTCGGGCAGGCCATCAGGACCGGCCAGCTGTCGGGGCTGGCCGTGCAGATGGCGGTCATGGTGATGGCGCTGCTGCCGGTGGCCGTGCTGTCGCCGTTCGTCCAGAAGCACTTCAAGAAGGGCATGCTGACCGGCGCCGTGAAGGGGTGACGGGCGGCCCGCCGACAGGGAACGCCCGCCGCCCCGGTGGGCCGCCCTGGCCCACGTCCACCCCCTCCCACCGCCGAGGTGCCCCATGCACGCCACCTGCCGCACACCCCAACCCGCCCTCGCTGGGCCGGAGTTCCCGTACGGGGAGCCCGTCTGATGCCCGCCGGCCACCGTCCCGGCCTCGCCGGCGCCACCCGGGGCCGCCTCCTCTTCGGCGGCGACTACAACCCCGAGCAGTGGCCCGAGGAGACCTGGCACGACGACGTCCGTCTCATGCGCGACGCCGGCGTCAACTCCGTCACCCTCGGCGTCTTCTCCTGGTCCCGGATCGAACCCCGGCCCGGGGCGCGGGAGTTCGGCTGGTTGGACAAGCTGATGGACCTGATGCACGACAACGGCGTCGGAGTCGTCCTCGCCACCCCCACCTCCTCGCCCCCGCCGTGGCTCGGCCGCCTCCACCCGGAGACCCTGCCCCGCGACGAGCACGGCGCGATCGAATGGTGGGGCGGCCGGCAGCACTTCTCCCACTCCAGCGCCGTCTACCGCCGTCACGCCGCCGCCATCACCGAGGACCTGGCCGCCCGCTACGGCCGCCATCCCGCCCTCATCCTGTGGCACATCAACAACGAGTACTGCACGTACGACCACGGCGACGAGGCCGCCGCAGCCTTCCGCCGCTGGCTGCGCGAGCGGTACGGCACCCTCGACGCCCTCAACGAGGCCTGGGGCACCGCCTTCTGGGGGCAGGGCTACGACACCTGGGACGGCATCCTGCCCGCCCGCCGCACCCACTACCTGCGCAACCCCGCCCAGCTGCTGGACTTCCGGCGCTTCACCTCCGACGCCCTCCTGGAGTGCTACCTCGCCGAACGCGACATCGTCGCCCGGCACAGCCCGCACATCCCGGTGACGACCAACTTCATGCCGCTGTGGTCCGGGCTGGACGCCTGGCGCTGGGCCGAGGAGGAGGACGTCGTCTCCGTCGACCTCTACCCCGACCCCCGCGACCCCTACGGCGCGCAAGCCGGCGCCCTCGTCCAGGACCTCACCCGCTCGCAGGCCCGAGGCCCCTGGATGCTGATGGAACAGGCGGCCGGACCGGTCAACTGGCGTGGTGTGAACCACCCCAAGCCCCGGGGCATGAACCGCCTCTGGTCGCTCCAGGCGGTGGCCCGGGGCGCGGACGCCGTCTGCTACTTCCAGTGGCGGCAGTCCCGGCAGGGCGCGGAGAAGTTCCACTCCGGGATGCTCAGCCACGCGGGCGAGCAGGGCCGCACCTTCGAGGAGGTCAAGCAGCTCGGCCGCGACCTCGCCCGGCTCGGCCCCCATGTGACGGGACGCCCTGTCGTCGCCGAGGTGGCCGTGCTGCACGACTGGCACTCCTGGTGGGCCGGCGCCCAGGACGGCCGCCCCTCCACCGAGGTCGACTACCCCGACGTCCTCACCGCCTGGCACCGCGCCCTCTGGCGGGCCCACCTCACCGCCGCCTTCGCCCACCCCGAGCACGACCTCACCCCGTACAAACTGGTCGTCGTCCCCCAGCTGTACGCCCTCACCGGGAGAGCGGTCGACAACCTCCTCGCCTTCGTGCGCGACGGCGGCACCCTGGTCAGCGGCTTCCTCACCGGCGTCGCCGACCACGACGACCGGGTGCGCCCCGGCGGCATGGACGCCCGGCTGCGCGAGCTGTTCGGCATCCGCGTCCTGCACGAGTGGTGGCCGCTCCAGGCGGGGGAGCACACCGAGTGCGACGGCTTCCGCGGCACGCTGTGGTCGGAGGAGATCGAGCCGAGCGACGACGCCGAGACCCACGCCCGCTACCGGGGCGGCGACCTCGACGGCATGCCCGCCGTGCTCCGCAGGGGCCGCGCCTGGTACGTCTCCACGCTCCCGGAGCCGGACGCCCTGCGCGACCTGCTCGCCCGGATCGCGGCGGACGCGGGCGTGGGCCCCGTCCTCGGCGGACTGCCGGACCAGGTCGAGGCCGTCCGCCGAGGCGACCTCCTCTTCCTGCTGAACCACGGGCGGGACACCGTGAGGGTCGCCGTGCCGGGCACCCACCGCGACCTCGTGACCGGCGCCGGCGTGAGCGACGGGATCACCCTCGGCCGCTACGACGTCGCCGTGCTGGCGCCATGACCGGCGGCCCCGTCCACGGGACCTGGGAGCCGCGCCCCGCGGCCCGCTGGGAGGACGGCTTCCTCAGCGGCAACGGCCACCACGGCGCGCTGGTGTTCGGCGACCCCGACGACGACCGGGTCGTCGTCACCCACCACACCCTGGTCCGCCCCAACGGCGCCGAGCACGCCCGGCCCCCCGAGCTCGCCGCACGACTCGCCGACCTCCAGGACCGGCTGCTCGCCGGGGACCTCATCGCCGCCGAGGACTTCACCGACGGCCGCCCCCTGCAATGGGTGCAGCCCTTCCACCCCGGCTTCCAGACCCGCCTTCGGCGTCCGCCCACCGCAGCCGAGGACCGGCCCCGGTACCGCCGCGCCGTCGACTTCGCCACCGGCGAGGTCACCACCGCCGACGGCGACCGGACCAGCCGCGTCTTCGTCTCCCGCGCCGACGACGTGATCGTCCAGCAGGTGACCGGCGGCCGCCTCACCCTCGACGTCAGCCTCGACCACCGCCTCCCGGGCGCGCCCGCCGACCTCCGCGTCGCACACGGCGCCCTGAGCACCCCCGAAGGCGCCGCACTCACCCTCCACGCCCGCTACCCCGGCAGCGACCGCTCCTACACCGGCGTCGCCCTCCTCACCGTCACCGGCGGCCGCACCCTCCCCGCCGGGCCCGGCGTCCGCGTCGAGGACGCCGAATCCGTGCTGCTGCTCACCCGCGTCCGCCGCCACACCGGCGAACCCGACGTCACCGAGGAGACACGCGCCCTGCGCGCCCTCCTCGCCGACGGCCCCCACGGCACCCTCCTGTCCTACGGCACTCTCCTCGACCGGCACACCCGGCTGCACCGCACCGCGTACGAACGCGTCACCCTCGACCTCGCCGCCGACCCGGACGAACGCGCCCTGCCGGGCTCGGAACTGCTCCGGCGGCCCGGCAGCCCGGCCCTGCTGGAACGGCTCTTCGCCGCCGGCCGCTACCACCTCCTCAGCGCCGGCGGCCTCTTCCCGCCCCGGCTCACCGGCCTGTGGACCGGCGACTGGGACACCGCCTGGTCCGGCGCCTTCACCACGAACGCCAACCTCAACCTCCAGACGGCGTCTGCCGCCGCGGCGGACCTGCCCGAGGTCACCGCCGCCCTCGCCGACCTGGTCCACGGCCAGCTCGACGACTGGCGGGAGAACGCCCGCGCCGTCTTCGGCGCCCGCGGCGTCGTCGCGCCCTCCCACACCGACGGCGAGTCAGGACTGACGTACCACTTCAGCCGCGAGTACCCGCTGCACCTGTGGACCGCCGGCGCCGACTGGCTGCTCAAACCGCTCGTCGACCACGAGGAGACCCACGGCGGGCACGACCCGCGCACCGCCGCCGCCCTCGCCGAAGTCGCCCGCTTCTACGAGGACTTCCTCACCCGCACCGACGCCGACGGCCGGCTCGTCGTCGTCCCCTCCTACTCGCCCGAGAACCGCCCCGCGGGCGCGAGCTGGGGAACGCTCGACGCCGCCATGGACCTCTCCGCGGCCCGCCACGCCCTGCGCACCGCGGCCGACCACCATCCGGACACCCCCGAAGCCGACCGCTGGCGCGCCCTCGCCGACCGCCTCCCGCCCCACCGCGTCAACGCCGACGGCGCCCTCGCCGAATGGGCCCGGCCCGGCCTCGACGACACCTACGACCACCGCCACCTCAGCCACCTCTACGCCGTCTGGCCCCTCGACGAGATCACCCCCCACGACACCCCGCGCCTCGCGGCCGCCGCCCACCGCGCCCTGCGGCTGCGCGGCGCGGAGAACGACTCCGCGCACGGCCACCTCCACCACGCCCTGATCGCCGCCCGCCTCGGCGACGCCGACCGCGCCGCCCACGCGCTCGCCCAGGTCCTCGAAGGCGACTACTTCCACGCCTCGCTGATGAGCGCCCACTACCCGAACCGACACGTCTACAACGCGGACGCCGCCCACACCCTGCCCGCCGTGCTGATCGAGACCCTCGTCCAGTCGACCCCCGACCGGCTGGTCCTGCTGCCCGCCCTCCCCACGGCCTTGCCGCGAGGCCGGCTCCTCGGCGTCCGCACCCGCTTCGGCGCCGTGCTCGACCTCGCCTGGAGCCCCGAGGAGACGCACGCGGTGCTGCGCCCCACCCGCACCCGCCGCGTCGAACTGCGGACCCCCTCCGGCACGAGCGTGCTCGACCTCGTCGCCGGAGAAGACCACGTCCTTCACACGAAGGCGTGGTGACACCCCCGCGAATCCCCCCACCCATGGAAAGGGACACCATGGCACTGAGCACACCGCGCAAGCTCGGCACGGCCGTACTGGCCCCGGCGCTGGCCCTCGGCGCGACCGTCGCCCTCGCCGCCGCCCCCGCGTCCGCCGCCGTCTGGAACTCCTGCGACCGCTGGGGCACCACCAGCCTGAACGGCTACACCCTCTACAACAACATCTGGGGCTCCGGCTTCGGCAGCCAGTGCGTCTGGGCCAACTCCGGCACCAACTGGGGAGTCTGGGCCAATCACCCCAACACCGGCGGCATCAAGTCCTACCCCGACTCCAAGAAGGTGATCAACAAGCGGATCAGCGCGCTCTCCTCGCTCACCAGCACCTACAACGTCACCGTCCCGTCCTCCGGCGCGTACAACACCTCGTACGACATCTGGGACACCGACTACGACTACGAGATCATGCTCTGGGTCAACAAGACCGGCCCCGTCGGCCCGCTGGGCTCCTCGCAGGGAACCGTCACCCTCGGCGGCCACACCTGGACCGTCCACAAGGGCAGCAACGGCTCCAACGAGGTCTTCTCGTTCATCCGCACCTCCAACTCGACCTCCGGCACCGTCGACATCCTGCCGATCCTCAAGTGGATCAAGGACACCAAGCACTGGTTCGGCGACGAGACCATCGGCGACGTCCAGTTCGGCTACGAGATCACTTCCTCCGCCGGCGGTCTGAACTTCACCACCGACAACCTGACCGTGAGCGGCGGCTGACCCACGCGGCGACGGTGCGGCCGGTCCCTCCCCTACGGGACCGGCCGCACCCTCCTGTGCGCGGCTACTCCGCCACGGGCAGCCGCGCCCCGTCCCGCAGGAACAGCGGGATCCGGTCCAGCGGGGCGTCGACCGTCACGGCCTGGCCGCCCTCGTACGTCTCACCCGTCCACGCGTCCGTCCAGCCCGCACCCGCGGGGAGATACGTCGTCCAGGTCGTCGCGCCCGGCTCCAGCACCGGGGCGACCAGCAGCTCCGCACCGAACATGTAGGCGTCGCAGACCTGCCAGGCGAGCTTGTCCTCGGGGAACTCCAGGAACAGCGGCCGCATCGGCGGCAGCCCCTCCTCGTGGGCCTCGCGCATCACCTTGAGGATGTACGGCTTGAGGCGCTCACGCAGCCGCAGATACCGCTCCAGGATCGCGCCGGCCTCCTCCCCGTAGGACCACACCTCGTTGGGACCGCCGGTCATCTCCGGCCCCAGCGGCATGCCCGGGTCACGGAAGCCGTGCAGCCGCATCAGCGGGGACAGCGCGCCGAACTGGAACCAGCGGACCATCACCTCGCGGTACGCCGGGTCGTCCGGGTCGCCGCCGTGGAAGCCGCCGATGTCCGTGTTCCACCAAGGGATGCCCGACAGCGCCGTGTTGAGACCGGCGGCGATCTGACGGCGCAGGGTGGCGAAGTCGGTGCCGATGTCACCCGACCACAGGGCCGCCCCGTAGCGCTGACTGCCCGCCCACGCCGAGCGGTTGAGCGTGACGATGTCCTTCTTGCCCTCGGCGCGCAGCCCTTCGTGGAACGTTCGGGCGTTCTCCGCCGGGTACATGTTGCCGACCTCCAGGCCCGGACCCGCCCAGTAGCGCAGGTTCTCCGGGAAGCCGGGCTTGAGCTCCGGCTCGCAGGCATCCAGCCAGAAGGCGTCGATCCCGTACGGGAGAAGGTAGTTGTCCCGGATACGCGACCACACGAACTCGCGTGCCTCGGGGTTGGTGGCGTCGTAGAAGGCCACCTGGACCGTCGAGGCGACCCCCTTGTCCGGCCAGTCGGCGTGCGCCAGCGGACCGTACTGGGTGCCGATGAAGTGGCCGCGCTGCTCCATCACCGCGTGGTTCTCGCTCAGCGGCGACACCGACGGCCAGACGCTCACCACCAACTTCACGCCCATCTCGTCCAGTTCGGCGACCATCGCGGCGGGGTCGGGCCACTCCGCGGGGTCGAACCTCCACTCGCCCAGATGGGTCCAGTGGAAGAAGTCGCAGACGATGGCGGACAGCGGCAGCCCCCGCCGCTTGTACTCCCGTGCCACCGCAAGGAGTTCGTCCTGTGTGCGGTAGCGCAGCTTGCACTGCCAGAAGCCGGCCGCCCACTCCGGCAGCATCGGGGTGCGGCCGGTCACCGCGCTGTAGCGGCGCTGGGCGTCGGCCGGCGCGCCCGCGGTGATCCAGTAGTCGATCTGCCGAGCCGAGTCCGCCACCCAGCGGGTGCCGTTGCCGGCCAGCTCCACCCGGCCGATCGCCGGGTTGTTCCACAGCAGTGTGTAGCCGCGGCTGGAGGTGAGCACCGGGATGCCGACCTCGGCGTTGCGCTGCACCAGGTCCAGCACCAGCCCCTTCTGGTCCAGCCGGCCGTGCTGGTGCTGGCCCAGGCCGTACAGCTTCTCGTCGTCGTAGGCGGCGAAGCGCTGCTCCAGCCGGTGGTGGCCGTTGCCGACGGCCGTGTAGAGGCGGGGGCCGGGCCACCAGAAGTGGGCGCGCGCCTCGGACAGGACCTCGGAGCCGTCCTCGGTCCGCAGGAAGCGGACCAGGCCCTCCGCGTCCACCTCGACGGTCAGCGCGCCGACGGTCAGCCGCCCCCGGCCCTCCTCGATCTTCACGGTGGACGGCGTCGGCGGCGCCTGGGGCAGCAGTGCGCCGGGCAGGCCGGCCAGGACGGGGCCGCCCAGGCGGGCCCGGACCCGGACCGCGTCCGGCCCCCACGGCTCGACGCGCAGCGTCTCCTGGCGCCCGCTCCACTCCAGAGCGCCGTCCCGCTCACGGAAGGTGCCGACGGTGGGCGAGGACTGCGCGAGGCTGACCTGGGTCTGGTTTTCGGCAGGCTGATTCACGAGGGGGCTCCTGTGCTCCTGGAGGAGTGCGGACGTGCGGAGGGCGGGGCGTCGCGGCGGGGGAGCGGAGGGTGAGGGGGAGGCGCGCGGGTGGTTCAGGGGCAGGCAGGTGCGGTGGTTCAGGGGGAGGCGGGTGCGGTGGTTCAGGGGGAGGCGGGCGCCGGTCCGGTGCTCGCCCGGACCGTCAACTCGGGTTCCAGCAGCACCACTTCGCTCTCACCCCGGCCGTCGAGCTTGGCGACGAGACGTTCCACCGCGTGCCGGCCCATCTCCTGCGCGGGGATGGCGACCGACGTCAGCCGCACCGAGGCCTGGACGGCGACCTGTTCGGGGCAGATCGCCAGCACCGACACGTCCTCCGGCACGGCCCGCCCCTGCTGGCGCAGCAGCGCGAGCAGCGGCTCGACCGCCGACTCGTTCTGCACGACGAAACCGGTGGTGCCCGGCCGCTCGTCGAGGATCCGGGCGAGCGTCGCGGCCATGGCGCCGTACCCGCCCTCGCACGGGCGGTGCAGCAGCCGCACCCCCAACTCCCGGGCGCGGGCGCGCAGTCCGTCGAGGGTGCGTTCGGCGAACCCGGTGTGCCGTTCGTACACTGCGGGGGCCTCGCCGATGACGGCGACGTCCCGGTGGCCGAGCTTGGCCAGGTGCTCCACGCACAGCGCGCCCGTCGCCGTGAAGTCGAGATCGACGCAGGTCAGCCCTGCGGTGTCGGCGGGCAGCCCGATCAGTACCGCCGGCTGATCCGTCCCCCGCAGCAACGGCAGCCGTTCGTCATCCAGTTGGACGTCCATCAGGATCATCGCGTCGGCGAGCCCGCTGCCGGTGACCCGGCGGACGGCGTCGGGGCCCTCCTCGCCGGTGAGCAGCAGGACGTCGTAGCCGTGCGTGCGGGCTGTGGTGGCGACCGCGATGGCGATCTCCATCATCACGGGCACGTACATGTCGGTGCGCAGCGGGACCATCAGCGCGATGATGTTCGACCTGCTGCTGGCCAGGGCGCGGGCGCCCGCGTTCGGGTGGTAGCCGAGCTCGCGGATGCTCTGCTCGACCCGCTGCCGGGTGGTCGCGGAGATGGACCGCTTGCCGCTGAGGACATAGCTCACCGTGCTCGCCGAGACTCCGGCGTGCTGGGCGACCTCGGCGAGGGTGACCATCCAGCTCTCCAAGCTTTGTGAAGCGCTTCGACAGTGCGCATTGCGAACAGGGGCGGGTGAGGGTGGTTCGACAGTAGCTCTAGCGAGGGTGGGTGTCCATAGCTCGTCGAAGCGCTTCGACAGCACCTCCGGACGTTCTCACGCCCCCGTTCCCGCCGGGAGCGGGCCGCGGCCGTCGCCCCACCGTGCCACTCCTTCGGCGCAAGGGCGCGGCCGGGGTGCCGCCCCTGCTCCGACACGGGCGGAGCCCGGCGGCGCCCGCGGCGGAACCGGCCTCCCTCCGGCCCCATCGCCGCCGCAGGGGTGGTGGGGCGACTGCGGATCCGGTACATACGATCGGGTAGGACCCGTCAGTAACCGAATAGGTCCAAGATCCCGATTCGCGGCGAGGTGAGCCTCATGTCCGCACCACCCACCTCTTCCTCCCGACCCCGCCCCACCGTCACCGAACGTGAGGCACGCCAGGTGGCGGAGGCCGCCCGGGAGCAGGACTGGCGCAAGCCGAGCTTCGCCAAGGAACTGTTCCTGGGCCGCTTCCGGCTCGACCTGATCCACCCCCACCCCCTGCCCGCCGGCGAGGACGCCCGCCGCGGCGAGGCCTTCCTCGCCAAGCTCCGCGACTTCTGCGAGACGCGGATCGACTCCGCCCGCATCGAACGCGAGGCGCGCATCCCCGACGAGACGATCAACGAGCTCAAGGAGCTCGGCGCCCTCGGCATGAAGATCGACCCCAAGTACGGCGGCCTAGGCCTCACCCAGGTCTACTACAACAAGGCCCTCGCCGTGGTCGGCACCGCGAGCCCCGCGCTCGGCGCCCTCCTGTCCGCCCACCAGTCCATCGGCGTACCGCAGCCGCTGAAGCTCTTCGGCACCCAGGAGCAGAAGGACACCTATCTGCCCCGCTGCGCCCGCACCGACATCTCGGCCTTCCTGCTGACCGAACCCGACGTCGGCTCCGACCCCGCCCGGCTGGCCACCACCGCCGTCCCCGACGGCGACGACTACGTCCTCGACGGGGTCAAACTGTGGACCACCAACGGCGTCGTCGCCGACCTCCTGGTCGTCATGGCCCGGGTGCCCAAGTCCGAGGGCCACAAGGGCGGCATCACCGCCTTCGTCGTCGAGGCGGACTCCGAGGGCGTCACCGTCGAGCACCGCAACGCCTTCATGGGTCTGCGCGGCCTGGAGAACGGCGTCACCCGGTTCCACCGGGTGCGCGTCCCCGCGGCCAACCGCATCGGCCCCGAGGGCGCCGGCCTCAAGATCGCCCTCACCACCCTCAACACCGGCCGGCTCTCCCTGCCCGCCATGTGCGTCGGCGCCGGCAAGTGGTGCCTGAAGATCGCCCGCGAATGGTCGGGCGTCCGCGAGCAGTGGGGCAAGCCCGTCGCCCACCACGAAGCGGTCGGCTCCAAGATCAGCTTCATCGCGGCCACCACCTTCGCGCTCGAAGCCGTCGTCGACCTGGCGAGCCAGATGGCCGACGAGGACCGCAACGACATCCGCATCGAAGCCGCCCTCGCCAAGCTCTACGGCTCCGAGATGGCCTGCCTGATGGCCGACGAACTCGTCCAGATCCGCGGCGGACGCGGCTTCGAGACCGCCGAGTCCCTCGCCGCCCGCGGCGAACGCGCCGTCCCCGCCGAGCAGTTGCTGCGCGACCTGCGCATCAACCGCATCTTCGAGGGCTCCACGGAGATCATGCACCTGCTGATCGCCCGCGAGGCCGTCGACGCCCACCTCTCCGTCGCCGGCGATCTCATCGACCCCGACAAGTCCCTCCAGGACAAGGCGAAGGCAGGCGCCAACGCCGGCGCCTTCTACGCCAGGTGGCTGCCCAAGCTCGTCACCGGACCCGGCCAGCTCCCCAACTCCTACACCGAGTTCAAGCACGAGGTCGACCTCTCCCCGCACCTGCGGTACGTCGAACGCCACTGCCGCAAACTGGCCCGCTCCACCTTCTACGCCATGTCCCGCTGGCAGGGCCGCATGGAGACCAAGCAGGGCTTCCTCGGCCGTGTCGTCGACATCGGCGCGGAGCTGTTCGCGATGAGCGCGGCCTGCGTGCGGGCCGAGATGCTGCGCGGCCGGGGCGAGCACGGCCGCGAGGCCTACCAGCTCGCCGACGCCTTCTGCCGCCAGTCCCGCGTCCGCGTGGAGGAACTGTTCACGCGCCTGTGGTCCAACACCGACGACGTCGACCGCAAGGTCGTCGAAGGCGTCCTCGGCGGGACCTATGAATGGCTGGAGGAGGGCGTCGTCGACCCCTCCGGCGACGGCCCCTGGATCGCCGACGCCACCCCCGGGCCCAGCCGCCGGGAGAACGTGCACCGTCCGATCAGGTGACACCGCACACCCCCCACCAGGGCGTCCCCTCAGCGGAAGGATCACGAGGGGACGCCCTGTCCACGCCCGCTCCCGTTACGGAGACAATGGGGGGATGAGCGACAGTCCAGCCCCCTCAGGGCGCGGGCCGGAAACCCCGGCCGCCCCGCGACGCCACGCCGCCCCCACCGCACCGGGAACTGACCTCGGCGGTGCCGCGATCCGCGCCCTGGCCGACCCGCACCTCGTCCACGACCCCGTCACCGGCGACGGACCCAAGGACGTGGTGATCCTCGGCGCCACCGGATCGATCGGCACCCAGGCCGTCGACCTCGTGCTGCGCAACCCGGACCGCTTCCGCGTGACCGGCCTGTCCGCCAACGGCGGCCGGGTCGCCCTCCTCGCCGAACAGGCCCGCCGGCTGCGGGTGCGGACCGTCGCCGTCGCCCGCGAGGACGTCGTACCGGCCCTGCGCGAGGCGCTCACCGCCGAGTACGGCGCCGGGGAGCCGCTGCCCGAGATCCTCGCCGGACCGGACGCCGCCACCGAGCTCGCCGGCTCCGACGCCGCGCACTGCCACACCGTCCTGAACGGCATCACGGGCTCCATCGGACTCGCGCCCACCCTCGCCGCCCTCCGAGCGGGCCGCACCCTCGCGCTCGCCAACAAGGAGTCGCTCATCGTCGGCGGCCCGCTGGTGAAGGCGCTCGCCGCACCCGGCCAGATCATCCCCGTGGACTCCGAGCACGCGGCCCTCTTCCAGGCCCTCGCCGCCGGTACGCGCACGGACGTCCGCAAACTGGTCGTCACCGCCTCCGGCGGCCCCTTCCGCGGCCGCACCAGGGAGCAACTGGCGCACGTCACCGTCGAGGACGCCCTCGCCCACCCCACCTGGGCCATGGGTCCCGTCATCACGATCAACTCCGCCACCCTCGTCAACAAGGGCCTGGAGGTGATCGAGGCGCACCTCCTCTACGACATTCCCTTCGACCGCATTGAGGTGGTCGTGCATCCCCAGTCGTATGTCCACTCGATGGTTGAGTTCACGGACGGGTCCACACTGGCCCAGGCGACGCCCCCCGACATGCGCGGGCCCATCGCCATCGGCATCGGCTGGCCCGAGCGCGTGCCCGACGCGGCGCCCGCCTTCGACTGGAGCAAGGCGTCGACCTGGGAGTTCCTCCCCCTCGACAACGAGGCCTTCCCCTCGGTGAACCTCGCCCGGCACGTGGGCGAACTCGGCGGGACGGCGCCGGCGGTGTTCAACGCCGCCAACGAGGAGTGCGTCGAGGCGTTCCGCCGGGGCGCGCTGCCCTTCAACGGCATCATGGACACCGTGACCCGCGTGGTCGAGGAGCACGGCACGCCGGTCACGGGAACTTCACTCACCGTGCCGGACGTCCTCGAAGCGGAGGCCTGGGCGCGGACCCGGGCCCGGGAACTGACGGCACAGACGGCGGCGGAGGCCCGCGCATGACGACCTTGACGTTCATCCTGGCGGAGGCCCGCGCATGACGACCTTGACGTTCATCCTGGCGGAGGCCCGCGCATGACGACCCTGATGTTCATCCTCGGCATAGTGGTCTTCGCGGTCGGCCTGCTCGTCTCCATCGCCTGGCACGAGCTGGGCCACCTGTCCACGGCGAAGCTCTTCGGCATCCGCGTGCCCCAGTACATGGTCGGCTTCGGCCCCACCGTCTGGTCGCGCAACAAGGGCGAGACGGAGTACGGCGTCAAGGCGATCCCGTTCGGCGGCTACATCCGCATGATCGGCATGTTCCCGC
The DNA here is from genome assembly GCF_042889585.1 of Streptomyces sp. NPDC002566. Lineage (NCBI taxonomy): Bacteria > Bacillati > Actinomycetota > Actinomycetes > Kitasatosporales > Streptomycetaceae > Streptomyces > Streptomyces sp. NPDC002566. The sequence goes on from NZ_JBIARD010000009.1 coordinate 239,407, forward strand.
CCGGCGAGGACGGCCGGATCACCGCCCGCTCCACCTCACCCTGGCGCGGCATGATCGAGGACGCCCGCTCCGCCGCGTACGAGGAGCTCCAGCCCGGCGACGAGACCCGCATGTTCTACACGCGCAAGCCGTGGAAACGCGTCGTGGTCATGTTCGCCGGGCCCTTCATGAACCTCGTCCTCGCGTTCGTCCTGTTCCTCATCGTGCTGATGGGCTTCGGCATCCAGCAGCAGACCACCACCGTCGCCTCCGTCTCCCCGTGCGTCATCGCGCAGAGCCAGAACCGCGACACCTGCAAGCCGTCCGACCCGGCCTCCCCCGCGGCCGCCGCCGGCATGGAGAAGGGCGACAAGATCGTCTCCTTCGACGGCAGGCGCACCGAGGACTGGGACACCCTGTCCGACCTCATCCGCGACAGCGCGGGCCGGCAGGTGCCCATCGTCGTCGACCGCGACGGCAAGGAAGTGACCCTGCGCGCGACGATCGCCACCAACCAGGTCGCGAAGAAGGACGCGGCCGGCGCCTACGTCCAGGGCGAGTACGTCAAGGCCGGCTTCCTCGGCTTCAGCGCCGCCACCGGCGTCGTCAAGCAGGACTTCGGCGACTCCGTGGTCTGGATGACCGACCGGGTCGGCGACGCCGTCGACTCCCTCGCCGCCCTGCCCTCCAAGATCCCCGCCCTGTGGGACGCCGCCTTCGGCGACGGCCCCCGCGAACCGGACTCCCCGATGGGCGTCGTCGGCGCGGCCCGGGTCGGCGGCGAGATCGCCACCCTCGACATCCCGGCCTCCCAGCAGCTCGCCATGTTCGTGATGCTCCTGGCCGGCTTCAACCTCTCCCTGTTCCTGTTCAACATGCTCCCTCTGCTCCCCCTGGACGGCGGCCACATCGCCGGCGCCCTGTGGGAGTCACTGCGCCGCACCGTCGCCAAGGTCCTCCGGCGCCCGGACCCGGGCCCGTTCGACGTGGCGAAGCTGATGCCGGTGGCCTACGTGGTCGCGGGGATCTTCATCTGCTTCACCATCCTCGTCCTCATCGCCGACGTGGTGAACCCGATCAAGATCTCCTGACCGCCTCGGTTCACGACGGCCGGGCGCCTCGCTGTCCGGCCGTCCGCCGTCCCCGCGCTGTCCTGGCGGGGCCGGGGCGGGGCGCGCCGGTCCCATCGGGCGTTTACCGGCGGGATGTGCCCGGCTCCGCGCCCGTGCCGTAATCTCGAAGCCTGGTGCCCGCCGCTGACGGGACCTGGGCCTTGATCCACGACTTGGGGTTGCACAGCAGATGACTGCGATTTCTCTCGGCATGCCGTCCGTTCCGACCAGGGTTGCCGAGCGCCGGAAGAGCCGGCAGATCCAGGTCGGCTCCGTGGCGGTCGGCGGGGACGCACCCGTGTCCGTGCAGTCGATGACCACCACCCGTACGTCCGACATCGGGGCCACGCTCCAGCAGATCGCCGAGCTGACCGCGTCCGGCTGCCAGATCGTCCGCGTCGCCTGCCCGACCCAGGACGACGCCGACGCCCTCGCGACCATCGCCCGCAAGTCGCAGATCCCGGTGATCGCCGACATCCACTTCCAGCCGAAGTACGTGTTCGCCGCGATCGAGGCCGGCTGCGCGGCCGTCCGGGTCAACCCCGGCAACATCAAGCAGTTCGACGACAAGGTCAAGGAGATCGCCAAGGCGGCGAAGGACCACGGCACGCCGATCCGCATCGGCGTCAACGCGGGCTCCCTGGACCGCCGGCTGCTCCAGAAGTACGGCAAGGCCACGCCGGAGGCGCTCGTCGAGTCCGCGCTGTGGGAGGCGTCCCTCTTCGAGGAGCACGACTTCCGCGACATCAAGATCTCGGTCAAGCACAACGACCCCGTCGTGATGATCGAGGCCTACCGCCAGCTCGCCGCCGCCTGCGACTACCCCCTCCACCTCGGCGTCACCGAGGCCGGCCCCGCCTTCCAGGGCACCATCAAGTCCGCGGTCGCCTTCGGCGCGCTGCTGTCCCAGGGCATCGGCGACACCATCCGCGTCTCCCTCTCCGCGCCCCCGGTGGAAGAGGTCAAGGTCGGCAACCAGATCCTGGAATCCCTGAACCTCAAGCAGCGCGGCCTGGAGATCGTCTCCTGCCCGTCCTGCGGCCGCGCCCAGGTCGACGTCTACAAGCTGGCCGAAGAGGTCACCGCCGGCCTGACCGGCATGGAGGTCCCGCTGCGCGTCGCCGTCATGGGCTGCGTCGTCAACGGCCCCGGCGAGGCCCGCGAGGCCGACCTCGGCGTCGCCTCCGGCAACGGCAAGGGCCAGATCTTCGTCAAGGGCGAGGTCATCAAGACCGTCCCCGAGTCCAAGATCGTGGAGACCCTCATCGAGGAGGCCATGAAGCTGGCCGAGCAGATGGAGTCGGACGGCATCACCTCAGGCGAACCGTCGGTGTCGGTCGCGGGCTGAGCCGGCCCGACCACGGCCGCACACGAGCCGACCCGAGGCCAGCCCCGGGTCGGCACGGCCACTCAGAGGAACCCCGGGTCGGCCCGGCCGCGCCTGGAAACCTCGGGGTCGACACCGCCGCGTCCAGAACCTTTGGGTCGGCAAGGCCCACGCCCAGGAGTCCCCGGGGTGGGGTCCGCTGAACCCCGGGGTCGACACCGCTGCGTCCGAGAACGCCCGGGCCAGCACGGCCGCGCCCAGGAGTCCCCGGGGTGGGGACCGCTGAACCCCGGGGTCGACACCGCCGCGTCCAAGAAACCCCCCGGCCGGCCCGCCCGCGTCCCGCCCGTCCGGTCAGCGGTGTCTCATCCACACGTTGGGCTCCTCGTACACGCCCGCGTCCGACTCCACGTCCACCCGCAGGACGCTCAGGCCGTCCGGGATGACGTACTCCCCGGACTCCGGCAGGGCCAGCCCGGTCCACCGCTCCCACTCCGCGACCGTGCCGGTCATCGTCTGCGAGGCCGGCGCCGCCGCCAGGATCCGCGCGCCCAGCCGCTCGTGCGTGCGGATCCACGGGTCCAGTGCGGTGCCGTCCGGGCGGCGCCACCGCATGAAGGCGTCGATCGGGGTCACCGGGTAGCGCGCCTTCGTCGTGGGCCGCACCGGCGCGACCACCCGCTCGAGCCCCGCCGCCCGCCCGGTCTCGCGCAGCGCCGACAGCATCCGGCCCGCCAGCCCCCGTCCCTGCAACGCCGGCGTGACGACCGCCCCGCAGATCACCAGCGTGTCCGGCTCCACGCCCCGCTCCCGGCCCTCGACGGCCCGGACCAGCGCGTCGGTGTACCCGCTGGGCAGCGTGCCGACCTGCCCGTCCCAGCGGACCGGCACTCCCCACCCCGCCGCGACCGGCGCCCCGTCCTCGTCCACCAGCATCAGATCCAGGTCCGCGAACCACTCCCGGACCCGGCCTATGTACTCCTTCACCAGCCGGTCGGCGGTGATGAACGCGGGAAAGCCCTCGCTGAACAGCTCCGCGAGCGGCTCCCGCGGCCACTCACGGGCGTCCGCCCGCTCGGTCGTCAAGATCATGGAGCGATCCTGGCACAGGCGACGATCACGCCCGGGCCCGTCACGGAGACCGGCCGGGCCCGCAGCGGCTTCGGGACGGGGCGGCGCGGCACATTCTCGGCAGGTACAGTGCGGGGATCAGGCAGACCCCAGTGTGAGGCCCGCACTTGTTGACGCAGACCACCTCCCGGGTCCTCGAACCGAGCGACCTGGACGCCGCTCTGGCGGTCCTCGACCGCGAGCCGGTCACCAACGCCTTCGTGACCTCCCGTGTCCAGGTCGCCGGCCTGGACCCGTGGCGGCTGGGCGGCGAGATGTGGGGCTGGTACGAGGACGGCATGCTGACGTCCCTGTGCTACGCGGGCGCCAACCTCGTCCCGATCTGCGCCACCCCGCGCGCGGTACGCGCTTTCGCCGACCGGGCCAGAAGGGCCGGCCGCCGCTGCTCCTCCATCGTCGGCCCCGCCGACGCCACCGCCCAGCTGTGGCGGCTGCTGGAGCCGAGCTGGGGCCCGGCCCGCGAGATCCGCGCCCACCAGCCCCTCATGGTCACCGACCGCATGCCCGCCGACGTCGCCCCGGATCCCTACGTCCGCCGCATCCGCAAGGACGAGATGGAGACGATCATGCCGGCCTGCGTGGCGATGTTCACCGAGGAGGTCGGCGTCTCCCCGATGGCCGGCGACGGCGGTCTCCTCTACCAGGCCCGGGTCGCCGAACTCGTCGGCGCCGGCCGCTCCTTCGCCCGCCTCGACGAGCACGGCCGGGTCGCCTTCAAGGCGGAGATCGGCGCGGCGACCCCCGACGCCTGCCAGATCCAGGGCGTGTGGGTGGCCCCCGAGTACCGGGGGAGGGGCCTGGCCGCGCCCGGCATGGCCGCGGTCCTGCGCTACGCCCTCGCCGACGTGGCCCCGGTCGTCAGCCTCTACGTCAACGACTTCAACACCGCGGCGCGGCGCACGTACAAGAGGGTCGGCTTCCGAGAGGTGGGCGCCTTCATGAGCGTCCTCTTCTGAAAGCACCAGCCTCCTGTTCTGAAAGAACGCCCCGCGTCTGAAAAGACGTTCCCGCACGCCGGCCGGGAGCGGATCCACCGGCCCGCACGCCCGAAAGCCCCCTGTAGTCTCCCCGCATGGACCTCGTCATCGGCCCCCTGGATCTCTCCGCACACGTGGACGAGGCCCTGAAAGTCCAAGCCGTCGCCTTCGGACTCGGCCCCGACGAGGTGGCCGTCCGCCGGCAGATCGTGCTGCGCCACATGACGTACCCCGGCGCCCGCGCCCTCGGCGCCACCACCGCCGACGGCCGCCTGGCCGGCTTCGTCTACGGCATGCCCAACGACCGCGCCCACTGGTGGTCCACCGTCGTCGAGCCCTACCTGCGCGCCCTGGGCAACGACGCCTGGCTCGACGACTCCTTCGTCATCACCGAGCTGCACGTCCACCCCGCCTACCAGAACCGCGGCGCGGGCCGCGCCCTGATCACCGCCATCACCGACGAGGCGACCCAACCCCGCTCGATCCTCTCCGCGATCGACACCGAGAGCCCCGCCAGGGCCCTCTACCGCTCCCTCGGCTACCAGGACCTCGCCCGCCGCGTCCTCTTCCCCAGCGCCCCCCGCCCGTACGCCGTCATGGGCGCCCCGCTCCCCCTTCTGCGCCGATAACGGATTTCCGGCGACCCCCGGCTCCCGGCTAACCTCCTAGCCATCACCGTCACCCCGGCAGGAGTACGAGAACCATGGCGAACGCACCGGTCCAGCGCATGTCCCAGTTGATGGCGAAGACCTTGCGCGACGACCCCGCGGACGCCGAGGTCCTCAGCCACAAGCTCCTCGTCCGCGCCGGCTACGTCCGCCGCACCGCCGCCGGCATCTGGACCTGGCTGCCCCTGGGCAAGAAGGTCCTCGCCAACGTGGAGCGCATCGTCCGTGAGGAGATGGACGCGATCGGCGCCCAGGAGGTGCTGCTCCCGGCGCTCCTGCCGAAGGAGCCCTACGAGACGACCGGCCGCTGGGACGAGTACGGCCCCGAGCTGTTCCGCCTCAACGACCGCAAGGGCGGCGACTACCTCCTCGGCCCGACCCACGAGGAGATCTTCACGCTGATCGTGAAGGACCAGGCGTCCTCCTACAAGGACCTGCCGGTCATCCTCTACCAGATCCAGACCAAGTTCCGTGACGAGGCCCGCCCCCGCGCCGGCATCCTGCGCGGCCGCGAGTTCCAGATGAAGGACTCCTACTCCTTCGACGTGGAGGACGAGGGCCTCGCCAAGTCCTACGCCCTGCACCGCCAGGCCTACCAGAAGGTGTTCGAGCGCCTCGGCCTCGACTACCGCATCTGCGCGGCGACCGCGGGCGCGATGGGCGGCTCGAAGTCGGAGGAGTTCCTCGCCCCGGCCGGCGCCGGCGAGGACACCTTCGCCGACTGCCCCAACTGCGACTTCGCGGCCAACACCGAAGCGATCACGTACGAGTTGAGCCCGGTGGACGCGGCCGGCGTGCCCGCCGCCGAGGAGATCCCCACCCCGGACACCCCGACCATCGAGACCCTCGCCGCCTCGCTCGGCGTCCCGGCCTCCGCCACCCTGAAGAACCTCCTCGTCAAGGTGAACGGCGAGATCGTCGCCGTCGGCGTGCCCGGTGACCGCGAGGTCGACATGGACAAGGTCGAGGCCCACTTCGCCCCGGCCGCCGTCGAGTTGGTCACCGCCGAGGACTTCGTGGGCCGCCCCGACCTGGTCCGCGGCTACGTCGGCCCGCAGGGTCTGGGCGAGAAGGTCACCTACATCGCCGACCCGCGGGTGGCCCCCGGCACGGCCTGGATCACGGGCGCCAACAAGGAGCACACGCACGCGAAGAACGTCGTCGCGGGCCGTGACTTCGAGGTCGACGCCTACGTCGACGTCGTCGTCGTCCAGGAGGGCGACCCCTGCCCGAAGTGCGGCACCGGCCTGAAGCTGGACCGCGCCATCGAGATCGGCCACATCTTCCAGCTGGGCCGCAAGTACGCCGACGCGCTCAAGCTCGACGTCCTCGGCCAGAACGGCAAGCCGGTCCGCGTCACGATGGGCTCCTACGGCATCGGCGTCTCCCGCGCGGTCGCCGCCCTCGCCGAGCAGACCGCCGACGACAAGGGTCTGTGCTGGCCCGCCGAGGTCGCCCCGGCCGACGTGCACGTCGTCGCCGCGGGCAAGGCGCTCCAGACCGAACTCGCCCTCGACGTCTCGGAGAAGCTGCGGGCGGCGGGCCTGCGCGTCCTGGTCGACGACCGGGCCGGCGTCTCCCCGGGCGTGAAGTTCACCGACTCCGAGCTGATCGGCGTACCGAGGATCCTCGTCGCGGGCCGTCGCTCCGCCGAGGGCGTCCTGGAGCTGAAGGACCGCCGTACCGGCGAGCGCGAGGAACTCACGGTCGACGAGGCCATCGCCCGCCTCACCGCCTGAGCACCCACCGCTGAAGCCGTCTCCCTCCGCGCCGCCCGACAGCACGTCGGCAGCGGAGGGGGGCGGCTCCCGCCTGCGCTCGGAGCACGGCCGAGCCTCAGGGGCTGTCCGGCGGATCATGCCGCAGACGCGGGGTCCCGCTGCTTTCCTGCGACCTGATCCGCCCGACAGCCCCTAGAGCCAGCCGGCGAACTCCAGCAGCAGTTCGGCGTCCCTGGGCCGCCCCACCCTGAGGGCGCGCACGCCTGACTCGACCGCCCGGAACAGGGTCCAGCCCCGCACCCGCTCCTGGTCCAGGTCCAGCGAGTCCGCAAGCTTGCGCACCCGCCGGCGCGTGATCGACGCCCCGGACGACGAGGCGATCAGATCCTCCACCCGGTCCCGCACCAGCCGGGCCAGGTCGAAGGCGCACTCGCCCACCACCGGATCGGGGCCCACGGCCAGCCACGGCATCCGCTCACCCGCCAGCACCTTGCTCTGCCGGAACGTCCCGTGCAGCAGCCGGTGTTCGGGCGGCGCGGCCAGCAACTCCGCACGCGCCGCGAGCGCCGCGTCCACCAGCGCACCGGCCTCGGGGCCGGCCGCGGTGCTGCGCATCGCCTCCGCCTGCCGCCCGGTCCGCTCGGCGACGGTCTCGAACGACTCCCCGGCCGGCGGCTCCACCCACAGCCGTCTGAGCGTCCCCGCCGCCTCCAGCAGCGCCTTCGCCTCCGGCAGCGACCGCACCGACACATCGGGGTGCAGCCGCTCCAGCACCAGCACCCCTTCGCCGGCCGGCTCCTCCTTCAGCTGCACGGCGCCCAGCCCGCCCCAGTGCGCGAGCGCGGCCCGCTCGGCCTCCGGCCGGAACCGCGGCGGGGCCAGCTTCAGCACCGCCGGCGTGCCGTCCGCGTACCGCACCAGCACCACGAGGCTGCTGCGCCCGCCCGGCACCTGCACCCGCTCCACGGTCAACTCGCGTAGAGCGGCGGCCTGTCGGGCCGCTTCGGGCAGCCCCGCCAGCCACTCGTCGCCGTCCGGCGCCGTCTCAGCGAGCGCCCTGACCAGACGCGGCGGCGGTTCGAAAGCCATGCGCGAGCCGTCCCTTCGTGGTCGTGCTGCTGGATCCGGTGGTGCTTCGTGCTTCGTGCGTGCTCAGTGGTACTCGATGCTCAGCGGTGCGGGGCCGCCGGTCCGCTTCCGCCCGGCTCCAGCCGCCCGGCCGGCGTCAGCCGTCATCGAGTGGGCGCCGGCGTGGCCGAGGCTCCGGCACCCGTGGCGGCCGGATCCGGGGCCGGGCCGGCCCGCTCCGCCAGACCAGGGAAGGCTACGCTCCCGCCGCGCCAGCGCACCGCCCGGACCGCCGCCTCCCGCAGCACCCCGGCCGCCTCGCGGCGCCGCGCGCCCCCGGCCGCCCGCACCAGGTCCGAGTAGACCCCGGCGACGCGCTCCTCCAGCTCCACGGCGAGCCGCACCGCCGCCGCGGAGTCCGGCACCGCGAACGGCAGCGCGTACGCCGCGCTCGCCGCCGCCGGCACACCGCCCAGGTCGCGGACCTGACGCATCAGAGCGTCCCGGCGCGCCCGGTGCGCGTCGTACGCCGCACGGGCCTCCGCGCGCCGCTGCTCGCCGATCCGCCCGCCGACGACCCCGTACCCGTACACCGCCGCGTGCTCGGCGGCCAGCGCGGCCTGCAGGGCCGTCATCTCGGTGGCCCGGGCGGTGTCCTCCGTGCCCTGTGAGCCGCTCATCGGGTCCCCTCCGTCAGCAGGTACGCGTGCGCCGCCCCGGCCGCCGCCACCGAGGCCACCAGCCGGGCCAGTTCGCCCGGCAGGCCCGCCAGGGCCGCGACCCGGCTGTCGGCCAGCGTCCGTTCGGCGGCGGCCAGCGCGGCGAGGGCGTCCTTCTCGTTCGCCGGAACGGCCGCGGAGGCGGGCGGTGCGGAACGGCCGGCGGCGGCCGCCCCGGAAGCGGATGCCCCCGAAGGGGACGCCGAAGCAGTCCCGGAGGGCGCCGCCCCCGAAGGGGACGCCGAAGCAGTCCCGGAGGGCGCCGCCCCCGAAGGGGAGGCCGAAGCAGCCCCGGAGGGCGCCGCCCCCGAAGGGGAAGCCGAAGCAGCCCCGGAAGGCGTAGGCCCCGAAGCCCCCGTCGCGCCGCCCCCGAACGCCTCCGTGTGCCGCACCACCTCCGCCCGAAGCGGCGTCAGCCGCTCCGCCAGCCTCGGATGCGCGGCGAGGACGGCGTCGTACCGCGCCGCCAGCGCCGCGCTGTCCCGGGCCGCACGCGCGCGTGCCCGCTCCGCCGCCGAAGGGCTGCCGCCCGGGCCCTCCTCGCCGGAGTCCCCGGGCCCCGAGCAGCTCATCAGCAGGGCGGTCCCGGCGGCGGTGGCCAGCAGGGCTCTTCTGCGCGGCCCGGACAGGGTGCGCGGCGGCGGAGGGAACGGCACGGCAGACGTCCTCGGGGAACTCGAAGGGAACACCGATCAGGGCCCGCTCACGCGCGGCACACCCGTGATCACCGTACCCGCGCCCCCGCCCCCCGCCGGTCACCGGCACCGCCCGGTGGACGGCAACACCCCCCGCGACCCGATACCCTTTGATCAGACACGCGACCCATCCCACAACAGCACACGCGGCCGAGGAGTCACCCGGATGAGCACCACCCAGAGCGAGAGGCTGCGAGAACTGCTGGAACCCCTCGTCGCCTCCCAGGGCCTGGACCTCGAAGAGATCGCCGTTGACTCCGTCGGACGCAAGCGGGTGCTGCGCGTCGTCGTCGACTCCGACACCGGAGCGGACCTGGACCAGATCGCCGATGTGAGCCGCGCGCTCTCGGCGAAGCTCGACGAGACCGACGCGATGGGCGAGGGCGAGTACACCCTCGAGGTCGGCACCCCCGGCGCGGAGCGCTCCCTCACCGAGCACCGCCACTACGTGCGTGCCACCGACCGCCTGGTGAAGTTCCAGCTGCGCGAGGACGGCGAACTCGTCGCCCGCATCCTCACCGTGGACGACGAAGGCGTCGACGTCGAGGTGCCCGGGGTCAAGGGCCGCAAGCCCACCGCCCGTCGGATCGCGTTCACGGACATCGACAAGGCGCGCGTGCAGGTCGAGTTCAACCGCAAGGACAAGCAAGACGCGCAGGACGCGAAGGACATGAAGGAAGAGGAGGAGGCGTAGCCGTGGACATCGACATGAGCGCCCTGCGGGGCTTGGTCAGGGAGAAGGAGATCTCCTTCGACCTGCTGGTCGAAGCGATCGAGTCGGCCCTCCTCATCGCCTACCACCGCACCGAGGGAAGCCGCCGTCACGCGCGCGTGGAGCTCGACCGGCAGACCGGTCACGTGACCGTGTGGGCGAAGGAGGACCCCGACGACCTCGAGGAGGGGCAGGAGCCCCGCGAGTTCGACGACACGCCGTCCGGCTTCGGCCGTATCGCCGCCACCACGGCCAAGCAGGTGATCCTGCAGCGCCTGCGCGACGCCGAGGACGACGCGACGCTCGGCGAGTACGCCGGCCGCGAGGGCGACATCGTCACCGGTGTGGTCCAGCAGGGCCGCGACCCGAAGAACGTGCTCGTGGACATCGGCAAGCTGGAGGCCATCCTGCCGGTGCAGGAGCAGGTCCCCGGCGAGACCTACCAGCACGGCATGCGCCTGAGGTCGTACGTCGTCCGGGTGGCCAAGGGCGTGCGCGGCCCGTCCGTGACGCTTTCGCGGACGCACCCCAACCTGGTGAAGAAGCTCTTCGCGCTGGAGGTGCCGGAGATCGCCGACGGGTCCGTCGAGATCGCCGCCATCGCACGTGAGGCCGGTCACCGTACGAAGATCGCGGTCCGTTCCACCCGTTCGGGTCTGAACGCCAAGGGCGCCTGCATCGGCCCCATGGGCGGTCGTGTGCGCAATGTCATGGGCGAGCTGAACGGCGAGAAGATCGACATCGTCGACTGGTCGGACGACCCGGCCGAGATGGTGGCGAACGCGCTGTCACCCGCCCGGGTGTCCAAGGTGGAGGTCGTCGACATGGCGGCCCGCTCCGCGCGCGTGACGGTGCCGGACTACCAGCTGTCGCTGGCGATCGGCAAGGAAGGGCAGAACGCCCGGCTCGCCGCCCGGCTGACCGGCTGGCGGATCGACATCCGGCCCGATACCGAGCAGGCCGGGGAATAGATCCAGGCCTCGGCACGCTCAGATCACGTCAGTTATACGCGCGGCAACTGTTCGAATCCTGCCCCAAAGGGGTGAGGGCGCCGCGGGGAGGTAGACTTAACTGTGTCTGGCCGGACGCACGACCGATCATGCCCTGAACGCACCTGTGTGGGGTGTCGGGAGCGCACGGCCAAGACGGAGCTGCTGCGCATCGTGGCGGTCGAGGACGCCTGCGTCCCCGATCCTCGCGGTACGCTGCCCGGCCGGGGTGCGTACGTGCATCCCGCCTCGGTCTGTCTCGACCAGGCGGTACGCCGCCGGGCGTTCACGAGGGCGTTGCGTGCCCCGGGAGCGCTCGACACAAAGGCGTTGCGCCGGTACGTCGAGCAGACGACAGTTGCCGATCAGGCAACACCGTAAGGAAGCGTTGCGTGGAACCCCCGCGCGGCCCAGGTACCCCGCGAGTTGGAAGTAGGTCGAGATTGCGATGAGCACTCGATGAGCACGCGATGAGTACGCCCATGAAGTAGCGACGGTCCGGCCGCAACCCGGACCTAAAAGGAGCGAAGTGGCTAAGGTCCGGGTATACGAACTCGCCAAGGAGTTCGGCGTGGAGAGCAAGGTCGTCATGGCCAAGCTCCAAGAACTCGGTGAATTCGTCCGTTCGGCGTCTTCGACCATCGAAGCGCCCGTGGTACGCAAACTGACTGACGCCTTCCAGGGCGGCGGCAGCGGCAAGTCCGCCAAGCCCGCCCCGCGCAAGGCCGCCCCCAGGCCCGCGGCGCCCTCCCCGGCGCAGGCGGCCCGTCCGGGCCCGGCCGCACCCCGGCCGGCTGCCCCCAAGCCCCCGACGGCTCAGCCGCCCGCGGCTCCGGCCGCCTCGTCGGCGCCGTCCGCCCCGTCGGGCCCCGCGCCGGCGAGCCCCGGCCCGCGTCCGGGCCCGCGGCCCGCGCCGCGTCCGGCCCCGGCCGCCCCGGAGTTCACCGCTCCGCCGTCGGCCCCGTCGGCCCCGAAGCCGGCCGCCCAGGGTCCGCGCCCCGGCGCGCCCAAGCCCGGCGGCCGTCCCGCGCCCGGTCAGGGTCAGCAGGGCGGTCAGGGCCAGCGCCCGGCCGCGCAGGGTCAGCGTCCCGGTGGCGGCTCGCCGCGTCCGGGCGCCCGTCCGGCCGGTCCCCGTCCGGGCAACAACCCCTTCACCTCCGGCGGCAACGCCGGCATGGCCCGTCCGCAGTCGCCCCGTCCGCAGGGCGGCCCCGGCGGTCCCCGTCCCGGCGCTCCCGGCGCCGGCCCCCGTCCGCAGGCGCCCGGCGCCCAGGGCGGCGGTCCGCGTCCGCAGGCTCCCGGCGGTCCCCGTCCGTCCCCGGCCGGCATGCCGCGTCCGCAGGGCGGCGCGGGCGGCCCGCGTCCCGGCGGCCCGCGTCCCAACCCGGGCATGATGCCGCAGCGTCCCGCTGCCGGCCCGCGTCCCGGCGGCGGTCCCGGCGGCCGCGGTCCCGGCGGCGGCGGTCGTCCCGGTGGCGGCGGCGCTCGTCCCGGTGGCGGCGGCGGCTTCGCCGGCCGTCCCGGCGGCGGTGGCGGCGGCTTCGCCGGTCGTCCCGGTGGTCCCGGCGGCGGTGGCGGCGGCTTCGCCGGCCGTCCCGGCGGTCCGGGCGGTGGCGGCGGTGGCCGTCCCGGCTTCGGCGGTCGTCCCGGCGGTCCCGGTGGCCGTGGTGGCACGCAGGGCGCCTTCGGCCGTCCCGGCGGTCCCGCGCGTCGCGGTCGCAAGTCGAAGCGGCAGAGGCGCCAGGAGTACGAGGCCATGCAGGCCCCGTCGGTCGGCGGCGTGATGCTGCCTCGCGGCAACGGCGAGACCATTCGCCTGTCGCGCGGTGCGTCGCTCACCGACTTCGCCGAGAAGATCAACGCCAACCCGGCGTCGCTCGTCGCGGTGATGATGAACCTCGGCGAGATGGTCACGGCCACGCAGTCCGTCTCCGACGAGACGCTGCAGCTCCTCGCGGGCGAGATGAACTACGAGGTTCAGATCGTCAGCCCCGAGGAGGAGGACCGCGAGCTGCTCGAGTCCTTCGACATCGAGTTCGGCGAGGACGAGGGCGACGAGGAGGACCTGATGGTCCGCCCGCCGGTCGTCACCGTCATGGGTCACGTCGACCACGGCAAGACCCGGCTCCTCGACGCCATCCGCAAGACGAACGTCATCGCGGGCGAGGCCGGCGGCATCACCCAGCACATCGGTGCCTACCAGGTCTCGACCCAGGTCAACGACGAGGACCGCGCGATCACCTTCATCGACACCCCGGGTCACGAGGCGTTCACCGCCATGCGTGCCCGTGGTGCCCGGTCGACGGACATCGCGATCCTGGTCGTCGCGGCCAACGACGGCGTCATGCCGCAGACGGTCGAGGCGCTCAACCACGCCAAGGCGGCCGACGTCCCGATCGTCGTCGCGGTCAACAAGATCGACGTCGAGGGCGCCGACCCGACCAAGGTGCGCGGTCAGCTGACCGAGTACGGCCTGGTGGCCGAGGAGTACGGCGGCGACACCATGTTCGTCGACATCTCCGCCAAGCAGGGTCTGCACATCGACTCGCTGCTGGAGGCCGTGGTCCTCACCGCGGACGCCTCGCTCGACCTGCGGGCCAACCCGAACCAGGACGCGCAGGGCATCTCCATCGAGTCCCGTCTCGACCGCGGCCGCGGCGCCGTGGCGACGGTCCTCGTCCAGCGAGGCACCCTGCGGGTCGGCGACACGATGGTCGTGGGCGACGCCTACGGCCGAGTGCGCGCCATGCTCGACGACAACGGCAACAACGTGGCCGAGGCCGGCCCGTCGACGCCGGTCCAGGTCCTCGGCCTGACCAACGTCCCGGGCGCGGGCGACAACTTCCTCGTCGTCGACGAGGACCGCACCGCCCGCCAGATCGCCGAGAAGCGCGCGGCCCGCGAGCGCAACGCGGCCTTCGCCAAGCGCACGCGCAGGTTCTCCCTGGAGAACCTGGACGCCGCGCTGAAGGCCGGCGAGGTCCAGCAGCTGAACCTGATCATCAAGGGTGACGCTTCCGGATCCGTCGAGGCGCTCGAGTCCTCGCTGCTCCAGCTGGACGTCGGCGAAGAGGTCGACATCCGCGTCCTGCACCGCGGCGTCGGTGCGGTCACGGAGTCCGACATCGACCTGGCGATGGGCTCGGACGCCATCGTGATCGGCTTCAACGTGCGCGCGGCCGGCCGTGCGCAGCAGATGGCCGAGCGCGAGGGCGTGGACGTCCGCTACTACTCGGTCATCTACCAGGCGATCGAGGAGATCGAGGCGGCCCTGAAGGGCATGCTGAAGCCGGAGTACGAGGAGCACGAGCTCGGTACGGCGGAGATCCGCGAGGTCTTCAAGTCGTCCAAGCTGGGCAACATCGCCGGTGTCCTCATCCGCTCGGGCGAGGTCAAGCGCAACACCAAGGCGCGCCTCATCCGTGACGGCAAGGTCGTCGCGGAGAACCTCAACATCGAGGGACTGCGTCGCTTCAAGGACGACGTCACCGAGATCCGCGAAGGGTTCGAGGGCGGTATCAACCTCGGCAACTTCAACGACATCAAGGTCGACGACGTCATCGCGACGTACGAGATGCGGGAGAAGCCGCGGGTGTGACACCCACGGCGCAAGCTGCTGGCCGACGGGACCCCGGTCCCGTCGGCCAGCGGCCCGTTATGGGCAGTGCCGCGGCCCACGCCCCCGGGCGTACCCGCCGGAAACTCTGTCGAGCCTCCGGCGCGTACGCGGTACCGTTCTTGATGCCCCTGCTCCATGGAGGGCAGGGCCATCTATCCCGCGCCGGCGGGTGAACCGGCTGTACACATGTACGTGGGGACTCTGTCCTTCGACCTGCTCCTCGGCGACGTCCGGTCGCTGAAGGAGAAGCGCTCCGTCGTCCGCCCGATCGTCGCCGAGCTCCAGCGCAAGTACGCGGTGAGCGCGGCCGAGGTGGACCACCAGGACCTGCACCGCCGGGCCGTCGTCGGCCTGGCCGTGGTGTCCGGTGACGCGGAGCACCTGACCGACGTACTGGACCGTTGCGAACGGCTGGTCGCCGGCCGCCCCGAAGTGGAGCTGCTGTCGGTCAGACGCCGCTTCCACGGGGAAGACGACTGACCGGACACGGACCACACAACGCAAGCAGAAGAACAAGAACGGGAGACGGACCAGTGGCCGACAACGCGCGCGCCAAGAGGCTGGCGGACCTCATCCGAGAGGTGGTGGCCCAGAAGCTGCAGCGCGGGATCAAGGACCCGCGGCTCGGTTCCCACGTCACCATCACGGACACCCGCGTCACGGGTGACCTCAGGGAGGCGACCGTCTTCTACACCGTGTACGGGGACGACGAGGAGCGGAAGGCCGCGGCCGCCGGACTGGAGAGCGCCAAGGGCATCCTGCGCTCCGAGGTGGGCCGCGCCGCCGGCGTGAAGTTCACCCCGACGCTCGCCTTCGTCGCCGACGCCCTCCCGGACAACGCCCGCACCATCGAGGACCTCCTCGACAAGGCGCGCCAGTCCGACGAGAAGGTGCGCGAGGCGTCCGCGGGCGCCGCGTACGCCGCCGGCGCCGACCCGTACCGCAAGCCCGATGAGGACGAGACGGACGACGCCGCCGAATGAACCGCAAGCACAACGCGCCCGACGGCCTCGTCATCGTCGACAAGCCGTCGGGCTTCACTTCGCACGACGTCGTGGCCAAGATGCGGGGGATCGCGGGGACCCGCCGCGTCGGCCACGCCGGCACGCTCGACCCGATGGCGACCGGCGTGCTCGTCCTCGGCCTGGAGAAGGCGACCAAACTCCTCGGGCACCTCGCCCTCACCGAGAAGGAGTACCTGGGGACCGTCCGGCTGGGCCAGAACACCGTGACGGACGACGCCGAGGGGGAGATCACCTCCGCCACCGACGCCTCCCGGGTCACCCGGGACGCGATCGACGCCGGCGTCGCCAAGCTGACCGGCGACATCATGCAGGTCCCGTCCAAGGTCAGCGCCATCAAGATCAACGGCGTGCGCTCCTACAAGCGGGCCCGTGAGGGCGAGGAGTTCGAGATCCCCGCCCGCCCGGTGACCGTCTCGTCGTTCACGGTCTACGACGTCCGGGAGGCCGTCGCCGAGGACGGCACACCCGTCATGGACCTGATCGTCTCGGTGGTCTGCTCCTCCGGCACCTACATCCGCGCCCTCGCCCGCGACCTGGGCGCCGGCCTCGGTGTCGGCGGCCACCTCACCGCGCTGCGCCGCACGCGCGTCGGCCCCTACGGCCTGGACTCCGCGCGCACCCTCGACCAGCTCCAGGAGGAGCTGACCGTGATGCCGATCGGCCAGGCCGCCGCGGCCGCGTTCCCCCGCTGGGACGTCGACGCCCGACGGGCCCGGCTGCTCATGAACGGCGTCCGGCTGGAGATGCCCGAGGAGTACGCCGGGGTCGGCGCCGTGGCCGTCTTCGACCCGGAGGGCCGTTTCCTCGCGCTGGTGGAGGAACAGAAGGGCAAGGCCAAGAGCCTGGCCGTCCTCGGCTGACCCTCCGGGCCGGACCGCCCGTGGAGCGGCGGCACACGGGGCCTGCTGTGCCGCCGCTCCACGGTCCCCCCTCGGTTCCCCCATCCCTAGGCTGTGTCCGACGGGACACGTTCATTCACCCGTCCGGCAGGCGCTCGGAGTCAACCCGGGGAGCGCAAGGGGGCGCGTTCGCCTCGCGCGCTGGTCCTGCCGATCTTTCCGGGCCTACCGTTCGGGCTGCGGAGCGGCAGCGCTCTGCGGACGGCACACGGCAGACAGCAGCGGAAGCGGACGGGCGCAGGGGTACGACGATGAACGAACGGCGCCCGCGCCCTGACGAAACCGCGCGCCCGGACGGCACCGGAGCATCGGGTGTCGCCTCTTGTTCGGGGGGTGTCTCCCCTCGTTCGGGTGCCTCCTCCCGTCCGGGTGTCTCAGCCCGCCCCGGCGACCACCCCTTCCTTCCCCCCGACCGCTCCCTCGTCCGCTTCCGCGACCCCCTGGGCCGGCCGCGCGGCGTCGGGTTCCTCGCCGACCATCACGGCACGGTGCTCACCGGCCACGAGGTCGTCGACGGCATGACGTCTCTCGTCGTGGAGGACGCCGACGGAAGCGGCCACGCGGTGCACCCCGACGCGGTGACCGCGCTGCCGGAGTTCGGCCTGGCGCTCGTGCACACCGAGGGGCTCGACGGCGAGCCACTGCCGCTCACCGTCCGCGACCACGTCGAGGCGGGCGCCTACGTCCGGCTGACCGCCGGCTGCTGGCGTGAGGCCCGCGTGCTGGCCTTGGCCCCCGCGACCTACACTGCCGCGCACGGCTCCCATCGCCTCCACGGAGCACTGGAGTTGGCGATCGGCACGGCCGGCCGGGACGCGCTGCGGCGCGGTGGCGGCGCGGCCGGCGGCCCGGTGCTCGACGCCGCGACCGGCGCCGTCGTCGCCGTCCTCGGCACCGCCCTCAGCACCGGCCACCGCGAGGCCGGCTTCGCCGTCCCGCTGCGCCCCGCCCCCTCCGACGGCCCCCTCGCCGACCTGCTCGCCCGCAACGCGGCCACGGTCCCGGCCTACGGCGCCGACCTCAACCCCGCGGCCCTGCTGGAGCTCACGGCCAGCTCGGTCGGCTCCGACTTCCTCACAGCGGTCCCACCGGTCGAACGCCCCGTGATCGCAAGGGAGTTCGCCGACTTCACCGAGGGCCCGGCGGCCGTGCTCGCCCTCGTCGGAGCGCCGGGCAGCGGCCGTACGACCGAACTCGCGGCGCTCGCCGCCCGTCGCGCCCGGGACCCCCGGCCGGCGCCCACCCTGTGGCTGCGCGGCGCCGACCTCAGGGAGGAGGACGCGTCGATCGCGGACGCGGCCCGGCGGGCGCTGACCCGCGCGGCCCGTATCGTGACCGCCTCCCGGCCGGTCCAGGGCGACCCCGGCGAGCTCACCCCGGAGCGACTCGCCCAGCTCGCCCGAAGTGCCGGCCGCCCCCTGCTGCTGCTCCTCGACGGACCCGAGGAGATGCCCCCGGCCCCGGCGGACCGCCTGCGGGAGTGGGCCGACGGAACGGCCGGGTGGCTGCGCGAGACCGGGGCGCGGCTGGTGGTGGCGTGCCGCGCCGAGTACTGGGAGGAGGCCGGGGCCCGCTACCCCGCCGAGCTGCTGCACGGCCGTACGGCCCCTGCGCTGCCCCCGTGCGTCCTCCTCGGCGATCTCACCCCGGCCGAGGCGCGGGAGGCCCGCGCCCGCTACGGCGTCCCGGACGCCGAGCTCACCGACGCCGACGCCCGCCACCCCCTCACGCTGCGCCTCTACGCCGAGGTCCGCGCCGCCCTGCCCGAGGCCCCCGGCGTCCCCGTGGACCGCGACGCCGTGCTCGCCGCCCACCTGGACCTGGTGTGCCTGCGCGTCGCGGTGCGGCTGGCCGCCGAGAACGGCGTGCGCGGCACCGCCGTACGACTGCTCGCGGCGAAGGTGGCCGGACAGGTCCACGAGGCGGCCCGGCGCAGCCTGGGACCGGGCCAGGGAGCGCTGGACCGCGCCGCCTTCGAGGCCGTGTTCCCCTGGGGGCCGGCGCCCGCCCGGCTCGGCGGCGGCACCGGCTGGGCGTCCGCCGTCCTCGCCGAGGGCCTCTTCGTGCCCGCGGGCTCCGGTTACCGCTTCGCCCACGAGGAGCTCGCCGACTGGATCCAGGGCGCCCATCTCGACCTGGACGGGGCTCTGAACGTCCTGGTGCGCGGACGGGGCCGCCGCGGCTCCCCCGACGACACCCGTCCGCTGCCCGTCCCGCACCACCGCATCGGCCCCGTCGTCCAGGCCCTGCTGCTCCTCGCCCGCCACCACGGCCCACGCCGACTCTCCGACGCGCTGGGGGAGTTGACGGCCGCGCTGCGGGCCGGCCCCGACGCCTGGTGGGCCGCGCGCCTGCTGGCCGAGACTCTGCGCGGCGTCCAGGACGCCACGCCGTACCTCGGTGTCCTGCGCCCGCTGGCCGACCTCGTGGCGCGGTGGCGGTGGCGGTGGCGGTGGCGGGGGCGATCCGGCGGGCCGACGGGGGGCGCGGGGCCGTGGGGCCGGGCTGCTGAGCCGCCGGGTGCGTCTTCCGAGTCGCCGGGTGCGTCTTCCGAGCCGCCGAGCGAGTTCGCCCCGGACTTCTGGGCCGCGCTCGCGCTCCCCGTCGACGCCCGTCTCGACCTCCTGCGCCGGCTGGTCGTCGCCGACGCCGCCCCGCGCGCCGCCGACGCGCCCCGCTACCTCGACGCCGTCGCCCGCCTCCTCACCGCCGACCCCCTCGCCGTGCAGCCGCAGCTCACCCTCTGGTTCGACGACGAGCGCCCGCTGCCCGCGACGCCGCACGCCACCGTCGCGACGGCCGCGCAGGCGCTGCTGCACACCCATCGGCACACGGCGCCGGACGCCCTCGTCGAACTCCTCGCCGACCGCGCCCACGCCCGCGCCGACGAGCTCCTCGCCGTCCTGGCCGAGGAGGAACCGTCCGCACTGTGCCGGGCCGTGCACCGCTGGGCGCACGACGAACGGCCGGTCCGGCGCGTCGCCGCCACGGCGTACGCCCTGCGCGTCGCGCCCCACGCCCGCACCGCCGCCGACCGCGAACTGCTGCGCGACGCGGCCCGCGCGCTGCTCACCCGCCCTGCCGATAACGCGCATCCCCCGCAAGAGGAAGCCGTGGATCGTCACCACGGGGCGCTCACTCCGCACGAGGGCGCGCTCGCGTTGCTGCACGCCCTCGCCGACGCCGGCGCGCCCGCGCTGTCCCGCCGTGTCACCGCCCGCGCCGCCCTGGAGAACGGTCCGCCGTCCGTCGTGTCCCCGTGTGACGCCCCGTCCGTGCGTGGGCCGAGTCACAGCACCCATGCCGATGCGGGCCGGGGCCACCCGGCATGGCACTCTTAGAGCTGCGTACGGGTCGCTGCGTGAGCGGTCGACGAACACACGTACGAAGCAACCGACGTACGACACGGACACGGGTTCGAGGAGCGGTCACAGTGCAGCGCTGGCGTGGCTTGGAGGACATCCCCCAGGACTGGGGGCGCAGCGTCGTCACCATCGGTTCGTACGACGGGGTGCACCGCGGCCACCAGCTGATCATCCGGCACGCGGTCGAGCGCGCCCGTGACCTGGGAGTGCCCTCCGTCGTCGTCACCTTCGACCCGCACCCCAGCGAGGTCGTCCGCCCGGGCAGCCATCCGCCGCTGCTCGCCCCGCACCACCGCCGGGCCGAGCTGATGGCCGACCTGGGCGTGGACGCGGTGCTGATCCTCCCCTTCACGACCGAGTTCTCGAAGCTGTCGCCCGCGGACTTCGTCGTCAAGGTCCTCGTCGACAAGCTGCACGCCAAGGCGGTCGTCGAGGGCCCCAACTTCCGCTTCGGCCACAAGGCGGCGGGCGACGTCGAGTTCCTGACCGAGCAGGGCAAGGTCTACGACTTCGAGGTCGAGGTCGTCGACCTGTACGTGACCGGCGAGGCGGGCGGCGGCGAGCCGTTCTCCTCCACCCTGACCCGGCGCCTGGTCGCCGAGGGGGACGTGACCGGCGCCGGCGAGATCCTCGGCCGCCCGCACCGGGTGGAGGGCGTGGTCGTGCGCGGCGCCCAGCGGGGCCGTGAACTGGGTTTCCCCACGGCCAACGTCGAGACGCTGCCCCACACCGCGATCCCCGCCGACGGCGTCTACGCCGGCTGGCTGCACGCGGGCGGCGAGGCGATGCCGGCCGCGATCTCCGTGGGCACCAACCCGCAGTTCGACGGCACCGAGCGCACGGTGGAGGCGTACGCGATCGACCGCGTCGGCCTGGACCTGTACGGGCTGCACGTCGCCGTCGACTTCCTCGCCTTCGTCCGCGGCCAGGCGAAGTTCGAGTCCCTTGAGGGGCTGCTGGAGCAGATGGCGCAGGACGTGAAGCGCTGCCGGGAGCTGGTGGCGGCGGCGGGATAGCCGCGACGCGCGCACAGGAAGGGCGGCCGGTGTCCTGGGACACCGGCCGCCCTTCATGCTTCACCCGTCACGGCTCACTGCTGGTGCGGCGGGGGAGGGGGCGGGGTCTGCCCGTCCGGCCCCTGCGGGTGACCGGGGTGCGGGTGCGGTGGGTTGGGCTGCGGGTGGTGCTGCGGGTAGTGCTGCGGATCGGGTTGCCCCTGCGGAGGATAGGCCTGCGGGGCCTGCGGGGCCTGCGGGGCCTGGGGGGCGTAGGGCTGGCCAGGCTGCGGCGGGTAGGGCTGGCCGGGCTGCTGGGGGTACTGCGGGGGTTGCTGGGCCTGATGGGCCTGCGGGGGCTGCTGGGGGTACGGCTGGCCGGGAGGCATGGGCTGCCCCGGCATGGGCTGCCCGGGGAACTGCTGCCCCTGCATGGGGTGTTGGCCAGGCATGGGGTGTTGGCCGGGCATGGGGTGTCCGGGCATGGGCGGGGCGGCGACCGGCGGCGGGTTGCCGTCGTTGGTCCACAGGCCCTGGAGCTGCTGATGCCGGACGAAGTCCTCGGCGACCATGGCCGCCAGGTTGAAGTAGGCCTCCCGCACCTTGGGCCGCATCATGTCGAGGTCGACTTCCGCGCCGGCGGCGAGATGCTCGTCGAACGGCACGACGATGACGCCGCGGCAGCGGGTCTCGAAGTGCCCGACGATGTCCTCGACCTTGATCATCTTGCCGGTCTCGCGCACACCCGAGATGACGGTGATGGACCGTGAGACGAGCTCGGAGTACCCGTGCGCGGACAGCCAGTCCAGCGTCGTGCTGGCGCTGCTCGCGCCGTCGACGGACGGCGTCGAGATGATGATCAGCTGGTCGGCGAGGTCCAGCACCCCGCGCATGGCGCTGTAGAGCAGGCCGGTGCCCGAGTCGGTGAGGATGACCGGGTACTGCTTGCCGAGGACGTCGATGGCGCGCCGGTAGTCCTCGTCGTTGAACGTGGTGGACACGGCAGGGTCGACGTCGTTGGCGATGATCTCCAGACCGGAGGCGGCCTGGGAGGTGAACCGCCTGATGTCCATGTAGGAGTTGAGGTACGGGATCGCCTGGACGAGGTCACGGATGGTCGCCCCGGTCTCGCGCCGCACCCGGCGGCCGAGCGTGCCGGCGTCCGGGTTGGCGTCGATGGCGAGGATCTTGTCCTGCCGCTCGCTGGCGAGGGTCGAACCGAGCGCGGTGGTGGTCGTGGTCTTGCCCACGCCGCCCTTGAGACTGATGACGGCGATGCGGTAGCAGGACAGCACGGGCGTCCGGATCAGCTCCAACTTCCGCTGCCGCTCGGCCTCTTCACGCTTCCCCCCGATCCTGAACCGGGAGGACGCGGCGGCGGTCCGCCCGCTCTTCGCCTTCTGCTTCTTGTTGTTGAGCAGCCGATCGGAGGACAGCTCCACGGCCGCGGTGTAACCCAGCGGCGCCGCACCGGGGTTGACCATCTGCCGCTGATCATGCTGAACAGGCTGCGGCCATGCTGCACCGGCGCGGGGGTCCACGGGCTGGGCGGCGGGGGGACCCTGAGGCACGTCGGACGGAGGAGCGCCGTGCTGAGCCCAGGGGGCAGCACCGGGCGTTTCCGGGGCCTGGGGGTGCCCCATGGGCGGCTGGGGCTGCGGGAACCCGTAGCCCGGCTGCGAGTTGGGCGCGGACGCGGCGGGCGGCTGTGGCTGGTCCGCCGGTGCCGGGGTGGGCTGCTGGTGCGGGGGCTGGGGGAAGCCGTAGCCGGGCTGGGAGTTGACCGGCGGTGCGGCGGCCGGCTGGGGGAAGCCGTAGCCCGGCTGGGGGTTGGGCGTGGGTGCGGCGGGCGGCTGCGGGGCCGGGGGTTGTGTCTGGTCCGCCGGTGCCGGGGTGGGCTGCTGGTGCGGGGGTTGGGGGAAGCCGTAGCCGGGCTGGGCGTTGACCGGCGGTGCGGCGGCCGGCTGGGGGAAGCCGTAACCGTCCGGGGTGTTGGCCGCCGGAGGCTGTGGCGCGTCCGCCGGTGCCGGGGTGGGCTGCTGGTGCGGGGGTTGGGGGAAGCCGTAGCCGGTCTGGGGGTTGGGCGCGGCGGGCGGCTGTGGGGCCGCCGGAGGCAGCGGGAAGCCCTGACCCTGCTGCGGGTGAGGCTGCGCGGCGGGCCCAGGCTGCTGGGGCGCGGGGGGTTGCGGGAACCCGTAACCGGCCTGCGGAGCGGCCGGTGGCGCGGGCGGCGGGTTCCAGGCCGCCGGAGGCGCGGGCGGCTGCGGCACCGGCGCGGTGGCCGCCGGGTCCGTCTGCGGCGGCTGGGCCGGCCACTGCGCGGCCGGTGCCGGCGCGGCGGGCTGGTAGGACGGAGGCAGCGGCGGAACCCCGCTCTGAGGCACCGGTGGGGGAGTCCAGGCAGGCGGAGCGGCCGGCGCGTCGACGCTCGCGGGAGCGGGGTGCTGCGGCCCGGGGTCGTTCGCAGTCGCAGTGGCTTGGGGCTGGGCCTCGGCGGCGTCCGAGAGGTCCGCGGGCGGGGCGTCCTGCGGCGCGGCGGCGTTCGTCGCCACGTCGCGCTGCGGTTCAGGGGCGCTCGCCTGGAGGTCGTCCTGCGTTTCGGGGACGCTTGCAGGCGTGTCCTGCGGCGCGGCGGGCTCGCTGACGGCCGCCGCGGGAGTCGCGTCCTGAGGCTCGACCGCTTCCGCAGGGGCCGCGTCAGACGGCGTCTGCTGCGCGTCGGCGGGGGCGTCGCCCTGAGACGAGGCATCGTCGGAGACGGCAGCTACCGCGGGCTCCTCGCCGCCGCCCGCCTCGGCCCCAGCGTCCACGTGTGCCGGGGCTTGCGCCGACGCGTCCGGTCCACTCTCGGCAGCCTGGGCGTCGTCCGAGGTGCCCGCTGTATGCACGGACGCGTCCTCGGCAACGGCCGCTACAGGCAGGTCAGTCGAGCCGGCAGAGGAATCACCGGACTCATCAGCGACCCCGGCCGCACCCGCCTCAGCGGCCTGCGCCTCAGTCGAGGCATCGGCGCCATCAGGAGCGCCGGCGGACGCAGCGGCGGCCGCGTTCTCCGCGATCTCCCGCTTGAGAGCGGCCGCCGAGAAACGCATGGTGGCGCCGCTCTCGAGGTCCCCGTTCCCGGCGTCGGCCGACGCGTCACCGGAGGAGGCGACGGCACCCGGTGCCCCGGACTGCACCCCCTGAGGCTCGACCCCGGTGCCCGAGAACGGGCCGGGCACGCTCGCCGCGGGCGGGGTGAACGGCGCCCCGGGCCCCGCCGGCGGAGCGAAGGGCGCCCCGGGCCCAGGAGGCGTGGGCGGCACGGGAGGAAGCGGAGGAGTGAACGGCGCCCCGGAGGAGACGTTCGCGTGGGCCGGCGGAGCCAGCCCGGGAATGGGACCGTCGACGGGGAACTGCCCACCGGGCACCCCCGGACCAGCCGCCCCAGGCTGCGAGCCGTCTCCCGCCCCGGAACCGGAACCGGAACCAACCCCGGCCCCCACCCCAACGTCCGAACCGGAACCCGCAGCAGGGTGAGCAGCCCCGGGACCCGCAGCAGGATGAGCCGCCGCAGGACCCGCAGCCGGGGAAGCCGCCGCAGGGCCCGCAGGGGGAGCCCCCTCAGCCCCCGCCTCCGGAGCCGCAGGGGACGCTGCCCCCGACCCCCCGCCGGCCCCCGCCGCGTTCTGCGTGTACCAGGCAGGCGGCGCGTAGTCGATGGTGAACTCGCCCGTCGCCTCGACGGCGGACTCCGCGTCGGGCTGGTCATCGCCGGGTGTGGCCCAGCCCCCGCGGATCCCGTCCCGATCGCTGCTCACAGTTCCTCCTGGTGTGGTCGAGCACCCTCATGCCGCGTGCCGGGGCGACCAGTTCTTGTCGTCCGAAGTCGTTCGATGCCGAGGAAGTCCGAGCAGTGCACGCCCGCGCTGCGGGTCATACGGCCACCGGCTCTCCCCCTGAGACGCCGGCCACCTGTCCACGGGTTCTGGTGCCGCGCCCGCTCCCAGCCTAATCACCAGCCACCCCACCCGGGCAGGCCCGCCCACCCCTGAGCACCCGTCCGACACGTCACGGCAGGTCCCGAAGTGCCCTACCGCGCCCCCGTTTCGGTACTGGTTCCCAACGACGCCTGTGAACAACCCGAGGAGAACATGAAGAGAAGTGGTCGCGATGAACCACCGGAGTAGCGCGTCCCGCAAGGATCCTGGCGGCGCTCCGCCGGACACGATTGCCCGGACCCAGCTCCAACTCCCGACCCCACGCCGCCCGGTGGGCATGCCGCCGGGCATAGTAGGGCGTCGTCTTCCTGACCGCCCGCAGAAAAAGGACGCCCGAGTGAGCTTCGGCCCACCCCCCTCCATCTACACCCAATCCGCCCTCGCCGCCGAGAGCCAGAAGAAGAAACGCCGGCGCCGCGCACTGCTGTCGAGCCTGCTCGCCGTCGCCCTGGTCGCAGCGCTGGGCGCCGGAGGATGGCTTCTGTGGGGCGGCCCCGACGCCGGGGCGGAAGCTTCGAACAAGACGAAGGCCGACGCCCCGGGACGGCTCGACATCCGCGACACCGTGGAGCAGCAACCCGCGAGCACGAACGGCAAAATGGGCTTCCGGTTCTCCGTGGACGACCTGAGCCCCGGCGAGAGCTACGAGTCGCCCGGGATGTGGGCCACCGACAAGATCCTCGCCAAGGGCATCAACAGGACCCTCGTCGGATTGACCATCGGCACCGACGCCTCGCCCGGCAAGGAGAAGTGGAAGCTGCGCCTCGACGGCCCGATCTGCGGCTACACGCGCCATGTCACCGGTGACAACCGCACAGCCGTACTTCACCGGGTCAAGGAGGTCGGGGAGCACGAGGAGAAGACCTACTGCAACCACGTCACCTTCGTCGATCTCGACAACGGCCGCGAGATCTGGTCCCACGAGTTCCCCTTCTCCAAGGTCGGCGGCACCCCGGGCGCCCCGAGCAACGGCAACGTCCAGGAGTCCCCGAGCGTGACCCTCACGCACGGGACGGTCGCCGTGACCTGGGGCGGCGGAACCGTCGCGTACGACATGGACCACGGCAGGACGCGGTGGAGCACCAAGTCTGCCGGTGTCTGCCAGGACGCCGGCGCCGCCGGCGGAGGCGCGCTCCTGGTGGAGGAGAAGTGCTGGAACCGGGACAAGTCCCTGCCCGTCGACTCCCACGAATGGATCACATACAAGGTTCGCAAGGTGGATCCGGCCACGGGCCGCACCCTGTGGACCCACTCCGAGGCGAAGGGCGTCCGCAGCGTCGCGATCCCGTCCACGGACCCGGCCGTCATCGCCGTGGCCGCGGGCGACATCGGGTTCACCGAGCTGATCTCCCTGGACGCCGACGGCCGCAACCGCGCCGTCATCCGCCTTCAGCAGGGCACCTACACGGGGGAGTGCTCGTTCTCCGACTACGTCGTCATCGACGACTGCCCGACCATCGCCGTCGGAGCCGGCCAGGTCTTCCTGCGCAGTGAGGCGACAACCGACGGAGCGACCCTCGGCAACTGGATCATCGGCTTCGACCTGGCCACCGGAAACAGCACGAGGAAGTTCGAGTCCGGGACCAACTCCCAGCTCTACCCGGTTCGGATGAGCGGCGACCAGCTCCTCGCGCTGCGCCAGAGCGAAGACCGCATCACACCCACCGCGCTCGTCTCCCTGGACCCGAAGACCGGCAAGGAGACCCCCTACTTCTACTTCGGGCTGCCCGCCGAGGCCGAGAAGCTCACGTCGACCGATTTCAACGACATCGTCGTCGAGAACGGCCGCCTGTTCTTCGGCGCCAAATCGGTCAGCGGCCCCGGCGCGAACGAGCCGAAGTGGGTGTACCTGGTACTGGGCATCGAGAGTGCCGCGGCCAAGAAGCCACAGCCCTGACCCACCGACACGACAGGGCGGGCAAGCCGGTGCGCAGCCGGCCTGCCCGCCCTGTCGGTGTCACTTCTGGGCGTCCAGCCCCCCGTTGTGCGGCGCCGGTTCCAGGTCGAACTCCCCGTCGCGGGCGCCCAGGACGAAGGCTCGCCACTCCGCCTCCGTATAGCGCAGCACCGTCTCCGGGTCGAGCGACGACCGCATCGCCACGGCGCCCTCGGGAAGGTACGCGATCTCCACGCGCTCCTCGTGCTGCTCCGTGCCCGGTGCGCACGTCCATTCGACGTCTGAGATGTCGAGCGCGTACAGCTCGTCGCGCTCGCTCTCCTTGCGGGCCTTGACGTCCTCGTTCACTTCCTCCGCCATGGCGAAGCGACCCCTTCCCGGCATGTGGGTGATCCAACAGCCGAGCCTAGCGGCGGCGTCCGCCCCGGCGGCGGGATTCGCAGGCCGCGGCCAGGGCGGTCCCGGCCTGCTGGTACGCTGTCTGTCGGCCGTTTGTGTACGCACCCCCGGAGCCCTCGGCACTGGAGGACGCGCCCAGCGGATCCCCGCCTCCCGAGTAACGGAAGCTCCCCCGAGACAAAGACCGGGGGCACTCGGTGGCCATTTCAGAGACTACGAGGAGTACGCGTGCCGCTCGACGCCGCTACCAAGAAGCAGATCATCACCGAGTTCGGTACCAAGGAGGGCGACACCGGCTCCCCCGAGGTCCAGGTCGCGATGCTCTCGCGTCGTATCTCGGACCTGACCGAGCACCTCAAGACCCACAAGCACGACCACCACTCCCGTCGTGGTCTGCTGATCCTGGTCGGTCAGCGCCGCCGCCTGCTGCAGTACCTGGCGAAGAAGGACATCCAGCGCTTCCGTGCGCTGGTCGACCGCCTCGGCATCCGCCGCGGTGCGGCCGGCGCCAAGTAAGACGCCGTGAAGGGAGCGGTTCCCGTGACGATCGGGGGCCGCTCCCTTTGCCGTACACACGGTCGTACGGACACGGTCGTACGGACACGGTCGTACGGACACGGTCGTACGGACACAGCCGTACCGACACAGCGGTCCACGCAGCCGTACGCACGCACCCGTCGGACGGAAACATGCGGAGTGTCACTCGCGCTTTGTAGTGTGGTAGCACAACGCAATACGGACGACACACACGACGACACAGGAGGAGCGCACCGCGCCGCCGCCGGTCCTCGGTAGTGGCCCCCGGGCGACGAGCCCCGGGTGCTTCGATCGAAGACCGGCCCGCACCAGACGGAGCGCTTCTCCGACACGGTCCCCCCGCCACACGGGCGGACGGGACGAAAGACGACAAGTAACGGAGAAAACGCTAGTGGAGAACGAGACCCACTACGCCGAGGCCGTCATCGACAACGGCGCCTTCGGTACCCGCACCATCCGCTTCGAGACGGGCCGCCTGGCCAAGCAGGCCGCCGGCTCCGCCGTGGCCTACCTGGACGACGACACCATGGTGCTGTCGGCCACCACCGCCTCCAAGAACCCCAAGGACCAGCTCGACTTCTTCCCCCTGACGGTGGACGTCGAGGAGCGGATGTACGCCGCCGGCAAGATCCCCGGCAGCTTCTTCCGCCGTGAGGGCCGCCCCTCCGAGGACGCCATCCTCACCTGCCGCCTCATCGACCGCCCGCTGCGCCCGTCCTTCAAGAAGGGCCTGCGCAACGAGATCCAGGTCGTCGCCACCATCATGGCGCTCAACCCCGACCACCTGTACGACGTCGTCGCGATCAACGCCGCGTCCGCGTCCACGCAGCTGGCCGGTCTGCCCTTCTCCGGCCCGATCGGCGGCGTCCGCGTCGCGCTGATCCGCGGCCAGTGGGTGGCCTTCCCGACGCACACCGAGCTCGAGGACGCCGTCTTCGACATGGTCGTCGCGGGCCGCGTCCTGGAGGACGGCGACGTCGCGATCATGATGGTCGAGGCCGAGGCCACCGAGAAGACGATCCAGCTGGTCCAGGGTGGCGCCGAGGCGCCGACCGAGGAGGTCGTCGCCTCCGGTCTGGACGCCGCGAAGCCCTTCATCAAGGTGCTTTGCAAGGCTCAGGCCGACCTCGCCGCCAAGGCCGCCAAGCCGACCGGCGAGTTCCCTGTCTTCCTCGACTACCAGGACGACGTCCTGGAGGCGCTGTCCGCCGCCGTCCGCCCGGAGCTCGCCTCCGCGCTGACCATCGCGGGCAAGCAGGAGCGCGAGGCCGAGCTGGACCGCGTCAAGGCGCTCGCCGCCGAGAAGCTTCTGCCCGAGTTCGAGGGCCGCGAGAAGGAGATCTCCGCCGCGTACCGCTCGCTCACCAAGCAGCTGGTCCGCGAGCGCGTGATCAAGGAGAAGAAGCGCATCGACGGCCGTGGCGTCACGGACATCCGTACGCTCGCTGCCGAGGTCGAGGCCATCCCGCGCGTGCACGGCTCGGCGCTGTTCGAGCGTGGCGAGACCCAGATCCTGGGCGTCACCACCCTCAACATGCTCCGCATGGAGCAGCAGCTGGACACCCTCTCGCCGGTGACCCGCAAGCGTTACATGCACAACTACAACTTCCCGCCGTACTCCGTCGGCGAGACCGGCCGCGTCGGCTCCCCGAAGCGCCGCGAGATCGGCCACGGCGCTCTCGCCGAGCGCGCCATCGTGCCGGTCCTGCCGACGCGCGAGGAGTTCCCCTACGCGATCCGTCAGGTGTCCGAGGCCCTCGGCTCCAACGGCTCGACCTCCATGGGCTCGGTCTGCGCCTCCACCATGTCGCTGCTGAACGCCGGTGTGCCGCTGAAGGCCCCGGTCGCCGGTATCGCCATGGGTCTGATCTCCCAGGAGATCAAGGGTGAGACGCACTACGTCGCCCTCACCGACATCCTCGGTGCGGAGGACGCCTTCGGCGACATGGACTTCAAGGTCGCCGGCACCAAGGAGTTCGTCACCGCCCTCCAGCTCGACACCAAGCTGGACGGCATCCCCGCCTCCGTCCTGGCCGCCGCCCTCAAGCAGGCCCGTGACGCCCGCCTCCACATCCTCGACGTGATGATGGAAGCGATCGACACGCCGGACGAGATGTCCCCCAACGCGCCGCGGATCATCACCGTGAAGATCCCGGTCGACAAGATCGGCGAGGTCATCGGCCCCAAGGGCAAGATGATCAACCAGATCCAGGAGGACACCGGCGCCGAGATCACGATCGAGGACGACGGCACGATCTACATCGGTGCCCAGGTCGGCTCGCAGGCCGAGGCCGCCCGCGCCACGATCAACAGCATCGCCAACCCGACCATGCCGGAGGTCGGCGAGCGCTACCTGGGCACGGTCGTCAAGACGACCACGTTCGGCGCGTTCGTATCGCTGCTCCCGGGCAAGGACGGTCTGCTGCACATCTCGCAGATCCGCAAGCTCGCCGGCGGCAAGCGCGTGGAGAACGTCGAGGACGTGCTCGGCGTGGGCGCCAAGGTCCAGGTCGAGATCGCCGAGATCGACTCCCGCGGCAAGCTCTCCCTCATCCCCGTGATCGAGGGCGAGGACGAAGCGGCCTCTGACGACAAGAAGGACGACGCCGACCAGTGACGTCCCACGGCTCCAAGGCGACGGCCCGCACCTCCACCAAGGCGCGGGCCGTCGCCCGTACCCAAACCCTCATCAAGGGCGACGACGGCATCGGCACGGTCCGCAAGACCACCCTCCCCGGCGGCCTGCGCATCGTCACCGAGACCCTCCCCTCGGTGCGCTCCGCGACCTTCGGCATCTGGGCGCACGTCGGCTCCCGCGACGAGACGCCCGCGCTGAACGGCGCCACGCACTACCTGGAGCACCTGCTCTTCAAGGGCACCTCCCGCCGCAGCGCCCTGGACATCTCCGCCGCCGTGGACGCCGTCGGCGGCGAGATGAACGCGTTCACGGCCAAGGAGTACACGTGCTACTACGCGCGCGTGCTCGACGCCGATCTGCCGCTCGCCATAGACGTCGTCTGCGACATGCTCACCGGCTCGCTGATCCGCGAGGAGGACGTCGACGTCGAGCGCGGCGCGATCCTCGAGGAGATCGCGATGACCGAGGACGACCCCGGCGACTGCGTGCACGACCTGTTCGCGTACACGATGTTCGGCGACAACCCCCTCGGCCGGCCCGTCCTCGGCACCGTCGACACGGTCAACGCCCTCACCGCCGACCGCATCCGCCGCTTCTACAAGAAGCACTACGACCCCACCCACCTCGTGGTCGCAGCGGCCGGCAACGTCGACCACAACAAGGTCGTACGCCAGGTCCGCGCCGCCTTCGAGAGGGCCGGCGCCCTCTCAGACCTCGACGCCGCTCCCGTCGCCCCCCGCGACGGACGGCGCGCCCTGCGGACCGCCGGCCGTGTGGAGCTGATCGGCCGCAAGACCGAGCAGGCCCACGTCGTCCTCGGCATGCCCGGCCTCGCCCGCACCGACGACCGGCGCTGGGCGATGGGCGTCCTGAACACCGCGCTCGGCGGAGGCATGTCCTCGCGCCTCTTCCAGGAGGTCCGCGAGAAGCGCGGCCTGGCCTATAGCGTGTACTCGTACACCTCCGGCTTCGCCGACTGCGGCCTGTTCGGCGTGTACGCCGGCTGCCGGCCCAGCCAGGTGCACGACGTGCTGAAGATCTGCCGCGACGAACTCGACCACGTCGCCGAGCACGGCCTGTCCGACGACGAGATCGCCCGCGCCATCGGCCAGCTCAGGGGCTCCACCGTGCTCGGCCTGGAGGACACCGGTGCGCTCATGAACCGCATCGGCAAGAGTGAGCTGTGCTGGGGCGAGCAGATGTCCGTCGACGAGATGCTGACCCGGATAGCGGCCGTCACCCCGGACGAGGTCCGCGCGGTGGCCCGCGACGTCCTGGGGCGGCGCCCGTCGCTGTCGGTCATCGGCCCGCTCAAGGACAAGCAGGCCTCCCGTCTGCACGAGGCCGTGGCCTGACACCCCGCTCCGGCCACGGCGGACATCCTCGGAAGTCACCTTCGGTAAGGAAGCAAGACATGAGCAAGCTGCGCGTGGCGGTCCTCGGCGCACAGGGCCGCATCGGTTCCGAGGCGGTCCGGGCGGTCGAGGCCGCCGAGGACATGGAGCTGGTGGCCGCCCTGAGCCGGGGCGACAAACTGGAGACCCTGGCGGAGACCGGCGCCCAGGTCGCCGTCGAACTGACGACCCCGGGCTCGGTCATGGGCAACCTCGACTTCTGCGTACGGCACGGCATCCACGCCGTGGTCGGCACCACGGGCTGGACCGACGAGCGCCTCGCGCAGCTCAAGGGCTGGCTGGCGCAGTCCCCGGAGACCGGCGTGCTCATCGCGCCGAACTTCTCCATCGGCGCCGTGCTGACCATGAAGTTCGCGCAGATCGCCGCGCCCTGGTTCGAGTCGGTCGAGGTCGTGGAGCTGCACCACCCGAACAAGGTGGACGCCCCCTCCGGCACCGCCACGCGCACCGCCCAGCTCATCGCCGAGGCCCGCCGCGCGGCCGGCTCCGCCCCCGCCCCCGACGCCACCACCACCGCCCTGGACGGCGCCCGCGGCGCGGACGTCGACGGCGTCCCCGTCCACGCCGTGCGGCTGCGCGGCCTCCTCGCCCACCAGGAGGTCCTGCTGGGCGGCGAGGGCGAGACCCTGACCGTCCGGCACGACTCCCTGCACCACACCAGCTTCATGCCCGGCATCCTGCTGGGCGCCCGCCGGGTGGTGTCGACCCCGGGCCTCACCTTCGGCCTGGAACACTTCCTCGACCTGAACTGAGTCCCACCGTCATGCGCGCCAAGCTCTCCTACGCCCTCACGGCCGCCGTCCTCGTCTTCTACTTCGTCCTGGTCGGCAGCCGCGGCGTCATGCTCATCCGGGCCGGCACGCTGCTGACCGTCACGTTCGGCGTGGCGGTGCTGATCCTGCCGGTCATCGGCGTGTGGTTCCTGTGGAAGAACACCCAGTTCGTCCGCAGGGCCAACCAGCTCGCCGCCGAACTCGACGCCGAGGGCGGTCTGCCCGTCGACGAGCTGGAGCGCACCCCCAGCGGCCGTATCGACCGCGACTCCGCCGACGCGGTGTTCGCACGCCGCAAGGCCGAGACGGAGGACGCCCCCGACGACTGGCGCAGCTGGTTCCGCCTCGCCGTCGCCTACCACGACGCCCGTGACACCCCGCGGGCCCGCAAGGCGATGCAACGGGCGATCACGCTGCACCAGGCGTCACGCTGACGCACGGCAGCCCGACCGCCCCGACGCACACAAGCGGCGGGCCCGGCCCACGTCGATGACGCCGGCCGGGCCCGCCGCTTGCCCGTGAGACCCTCAGACAGGACCCAGGGCGTGTTTCGAAAGTCCCGCCTGCCCGGCGGCGTCTGGCACGCACTCCCCCACTGCCTGAAGGGCGTGGGGGTGCCCCCAGCCGCGTTGTCGGGATCGCCCCGATACGTCCAGTATCGGGGCGACCCTC
>NZ_JBIARD010000010.1:0-220013 GCF_042889585.1 Streptomyces sp. NPDC002566
CCACCCGCCCAAGGACACCCGGCCATGAGACACCGCCAAGCGTCTTACGGCGCCATTAGGAGCGCAGGCCCGGCCGGGGGCCGGGCCGCGCGCGGGGAGCGGAGCGAGCCGCCTTGATGAGGTAGGGAAACCTGTAACAGGTGATCATGCTGGGTCATCGGAATCGTTGATCGTCGCGAATCAGGCTTCTGAGCTTGGCTGCCTCGTGGTGTAGAACCCTGGTCATGGGGAGTGAGCGGCAGCAGCGGATGAAGGCGCTCGGAGCGCGCCTGAAGGGGCTTCGTGGTGAGGCTGGTCTGACTGGGGCCGTGCTGGCTCAGAGGGCCGGAGTTGGTCAGCCCACCGTGTCCAAGGTGGAGAACGGACGCATGGTCCCCAGCGTCGACGTCTTGGGCCGCTTGACTCGCGCTCTCGGTCTCGACGAGTCGACCACTCGGGAGGTGCGTGACCTCCTGGTCGCCGTGGAGGCCGCTCCCGGCACTGTGGAGTTGGCCGGTGCTGAGGCAACTGCCGGGTCGCCGCTCGATGAAGCGGTGCGGTCCGCTCGGCTGGTCCGCTCCTTCCAATGCGTCGTCCTGCCGGCCATGCTCCAGAGTGCTGAGTACGCCCGGCACGTCTTCGGCAGTGCACCGGACTCCACTCCTGAAGGCGTCGGTCGTGCGGTCGCTGCCCGTGTCTCGTCGGGCACTCGGGGACGGCTGTGACCGAGGAGGTCTATCGGAAGCAGATCCGGCCCGTGATCCAGACCGGCGCCGTGGTCATGGACGGCATCTTCGGCACGCAGGAACGGCGCTCGTAGGCACGCAGAAAGCGGTAGTCACTCAGATAGACACGCAGGCAAGAACAAGAAGACCACCTAGGAACGTTCCTAGGTGGTCTACCTGCTGTTTCGGCTGTCGGGGTGGCGGGATTTGAACCCACGACCTCTTCGTCCCGAATGAGGTTCGGTTGGTGTTCTCGCCAGTGCGGTTGGTATTTGCGCTGATCAAAGCGTTGGGCTGTAGTGGTGTCGCGTGGCCTGGAAGGGGCTCGGGGAGCGGGTCGGCTCCCAGATGGCTCCCAGGTCCAACAGATGCTGCGCCGTCCGCTCAAACAGGCGGATCTGTCAATGCGTCGGACGCAGCACCGACTCTTGCCGGTGCCAGCGGTTGATGGAGCGATCGCCTACCCTGGGCGCTCAGGAGGTTACGGGGTGAGGGATGCGCTGCTCAGAGAGCTGGCCGACAGAGTCAGGGCCTTCCGTAGCGGCGGGGTGCCGGATGCGGTACTCGACGACGCAGGGGTCAAAGCCGCCGCAGAATTGATGGCGGTCGCAGGCGGGGGCCTGGAGCAGCGAGGGGCGGTGGACGCCGACATCCTGTACACGGTCGCCGCATATCACTGGGCACGGTCTCTCGCACACGATGACGTTGCGCTGTCGGCCGCCGACCACACCAGGGCGATGCATGTCTTCGGCCTGCTGTACCTGGTAGATCATCGGCGCGTGCCCCGTGAGTTGTGGTCTCAGCTCACCGAGGAAACCGGTCACAATCCGTGGCAGGACCCCGTCGACCACGCAAGCGATCTCGTACAGGACGCCGAGGAGAGCGGCGAGCCGTCGGCGCTCGACGAGGCGATAGCCCTACTCCACGGTTCCGCCAGCACCCCCTACCGCGACACCACGCTGGGCATCGCCCTGCGCGACCGGGCGGCGGTCGCCGACCGCGCGCTCGCCGATCGTATGGTCGATGCCGACTCCGCCGTCGAACTGCTCGCTGCCGTGGCCGCGCTCCCCGAGGAGTCGCCCGCCCGGCGTGCCCGTCGCCGATTGACCCTCGCAAGCGTCCACATACAGCGACACGGGCTCTCCGCCGACCTCGCCGATCTCGCTGTGGCCGAGTCCGCGGCGCGCACGGCGTTCGCCGAGGCCCCGGAAGGCTCCGCCGAACAGGCGGACGCGGCGGCAAGCATTGGAGTAACCCTCGGCCGCCGCGCTGAGCGCGAGCCCTTACCGGAAGCCGTCTCTCTGCTGCAGGAAGCTGTCCCATGGCTGCGCTTGGCCGTCGATCTTGAGACGGCCTCGGGGCGAGAGTCGGAGCACCGCATATACCTGTGCAAGGCAATGGGCCTGCTTCTCGACCGTACGGTTCTGGGCCCCGAGGAAGAGCAGGAAAGGGAGAAGGAGGAAGCGGCTGCACCGCTTGCGTCGGACAGCGCGCGCCAAGCAAGAGACCTCGCCGGACTCGGTTCTAAAATCGTCGCACGGGTCATTACGGAGGATGAAGCGGTCCACCGTGTAGTGGCCCCGGCCTTCCCGCTTTCCAAGGAGGCAGTCGGCTCCGTTGTGACCGGTGCCATGGGCCTCGTCGGCTCCGGGGCGCCGGAGGATGTTGTGCCTACACTCACCCTTGCGCTGGAGGCCGCAACCGCGCGTTGGGGAACAGGGCCCGAGAGCCCTTGGTGGCAGGCGGCCGACGCGTATGTCGAAGCCGTGCGTCTGAGCCTGGTCAGACGTCCCGACGGAATGCTGTTCCGCCGCGCCCACGACGTCGTCCGGGCCCAGATCGAAGTCCTGCGCGAACGCAACGAGACCGGTGAGCTCGCCGAGACCCTCTTCGCCGCCGGACTGCTACACCTCAGCCCATACCTCGGCGAACTGCCAGGGCTGACCTTTAGCAGCGCGCTCAGCCTCTGGCAGGACCGTCAGATTCGGTACCGGTCCCTCCACTCGGACGACCCCACCGCAGGCCCCGACATGCCGTCCGCTGCGGAAGCGGCAGATGCGGCGGTCGGGTACCTCCGGGATGCCGCGGCCCTGTCGTCGGGACATGCGCTGGGGCGAGTCCTCAGCTCTCTGGCCGAGGCGCTGTCCTTCCGCGCCGGGATGCGGCAGCAGTCTCACGACCGAGAAATCCTGCTTGCCGCCCGCGAGGCATTCGATGTCCTGGATCCACGGCGCGATCCGCTGAGCCGTCTGTACGTACTCCGCATCCTGTACCGGTTCGGCGAACTGGCCCTGCCAGACGCCCTATCCGGTTTGCTTCCCGTGACCCTCTCGGTCATCCGGGCGCGGCAGGGGGAGCACGAGGCATCCTGTGTCTTCGCGGAGGCACTCACGCTCGCCGCTGAAGCCCACCGCCTCGACCTTCAGGCCCAGCTTCTCGACACGGCCGACCGCGAGCTGCCTGATCTCGCACGAGACTCCCACCGCCGACTACGCTGGGCGAGTGAGGTGCACTGCCTCATCGACGACCGGTTGGCCTGCTACCCGGAATCGGCGCCTGTGGAAGCAGTCGCTTGCCACGTGCGGGCTCTCGCAGAAGCCGAGGGGTGGTCCGCCGCAGAACGCGCGGCAACACTCGTTCATCTCGCAGCCCATGCCGACCCAGCGGAGACCGGTGAGGTCGGTCGCGACCTCATCGAAGAGGCACGGCAGTTAGACCCCGAGCTGTTCTGGCGGCACAACGACGCTTTTCACTATCTCGACGCCGTACTCGCCCATGATTTAGGCGTGCGTGCCGAGGCCGAACATGAACCGGAGCTTGCCGCCCGTAACTTTGCCTCGGCCGTATTCCATCTCGGAGCGTGCCAACAGATCGATCTCGCGCTGGCGGCCCTTAACGCCGGGCTGGAGTGCGCACATGCCTGCGAGGGGTTGTCAGCGATCCGGGCGGCTCACGCGCTTATTCCGGCATCCGTGTTCCTGCGGCATGGGACGGACGAGACAGTGGACTGGAAACTGCGTGACCTCTACCAGTCGCTGACCTTCAAGCTGACCGGCGATACCGTCGATCTCTCGGCGATTTCGAGAGTGCACCAGGCCGCAAAAGGAATGGACTTCACCATTGTGGCGGAGCGCCCGGGTCCACTGGAGTTCTCCACAGGTCTGGATCGGATGCTCCACCACGCACGACTCGTCGAAGCAGGGCTACCCGACCCGCTCCCCGACTTCGAACTCCCCGGCGGGGCGGAGACGGCAATGCTCTTCTACCTGGGTTCCGGCGAGGCAGAACCTGACAGTGGCGCCGAGGCCGAGGTGCGCAACCTGCAGCGTGCCGCCGATCGCCGGATCAGCCGAGAACTACGCACAGCGCGGGAGCCGACACGGCTCCCGCTGCTCGAGCTCGACGAAATCCAGACCCTGCTGCCCGAGGAGACGGTGTTGCTCTCGCTCTTCCTCAGCCAGGTTCACCACCAGGGATCGGTCAACCCCATCATGGCCCTGCAGGGTCTCGCGGTGACCCGCGAGGGGTTCGCTCATCGCACGATGATGTTTCCGGACGTCGAGGGTGGGTTGGTTCGAGTGTGGAAGGCCGGCCACTCCCTCAACGTGTCGCCCGCAGCGATTCAGATTGCGGCACTGCGCCGTGAGATCACCGTCGACCCATTGCACCGCAACGTAACCCGCATCGCCCAACAGTTCCTCGCCGATGATTCTCGCTCGTATCTGGCCGGATTCACTGAATCCCTGCCCTCCTGGCTCACCCAGGGCAAGACCCATCTCTGTGTCTGGCCGAACGGCCCGCTCCACTACCTTCCGTTTCACCTTCTCTCCGCCGACGGCCGCACGGTGGCAGACGACTGGACCGTCACCCAGGCGCCCAGCCTCTCCTTCCTCAGTCGTCCAGACCGGCCCGCACCACCCGCACCACGCCAGACGCTGGTCGCCTTCGCGTTCGACAGCGGCGGCACCGAATCCTTAGAGGGGCACACCACACGAATCGCCGCTTCGATGGGGGATGCCGACCCTGTTCTGGGGGCGGCCGCCACCTCTCGCCGTTTCCTCGAAGCCCTACCCGGAGCCCGCTACGTCCATGTGGCGGCCCACGGGTCGCACAACGAGTGGGCACCCTGGTACCAGTGCCTGTACCTGGCGCCGGATCCGGAGACCGGCGATGACGGCCGGGTCTTCGCCCACGACATCCTCAAAACCGACCTGCGCGGCGTCGAGCTCGTCACCATGAGCGCATGCGAGTCGGCTCTTGGCCGCTTCGACATCAACGACAACCTGCACGGCCTACCCGCTGCTTTCCTCTCAGCCGGTGCCACCGCCATAATCGGGTGTCTCTGGCCAGTGGCTCCGGACGTGGCCACAGGATTCTTCAGCACGTTGTACGAACAGCTCGCCATCGACCCGGACCGGCGCACCGCGTTCCGCACCGCCCAGTCCATGACTCGCGCCCGCCATCCCGCCTACCGTGACTGGGGAGCCTTTTGCTTCATCGGGGATTGGCGCAGGACCACCGATTCCCGCGATGGAGCCACCGCATGACGCCCCCTCAGACGACCGAAGCGGCAGCGCCGGCCTACGACGTTGACCTTGTGCCGACGCTCCTCCTTCGGACGCCCACCCCCTTGCCCCCTCTGACAGGACGGGTTTCGTTGGGTACCCCCGTCGTACGTCCCCTCACCGCCGCGCAGGCCGCCGAGGGCGACGAGGACTGGCAAGATTTCCTGGAGTCGCAGGCTGACCAGTACGACTACCTGCTCCTCAGCCTGGTTTGTTCGTTCCGCCCTGCTCATGACGGGTCCCCCTTCGTGGATGCGGGCATCGGTATCCGGCTGGAGGCTCCCGACGAGCCGGCCGATCGGCAGCCGATCGCATGGTCCATCTCGCCGAAGAAGCGAGCCGCACCTGTCTCGCCCTCCGCCCAACTGAAGTTGACAGCCAAGCTCATGCTCGTGGAGGCCGGTGTCGAGTACGCACCGGAACAGGGCGGCCGTGAGGAACTGTTCGTGGTCGGCATGGGAGAACGCGACAGCGACCCTGAGTGGCGGTTCAGCGCCACCGCAGGCACGCCGTTGGTCGGCGACGAGTCGCTCGCCCTCATCGTCCGGGTCCCCGCCGGCGTGCCAGCACGGGCCCACATCACGATGGCGGCGACTGTCAAACAGCGCCGTCTCGGTCTGATCCCATACCGAGCCGTACTACCTCCCGCACTTCGGACAATAGA
Organism: Streptomyces sp. NPDC002566; assembly: GCF_042889585.1. NCBI lineage: Bacteria > Bacillati > Actinomycetota > Actinomycetes > Kitasatosporales > Streptomycetaceae > Streptomyces > Streptomyces sp. NPDC002566. The sequence goes on from NZ_JBIARD010000010.1 coordinate 5,934, forward strand.
CTTTCGGTGATCGTGACGGAAAGATTCGTGCGCCGAAGCAGGTGATCCCAGTCACCACTGCATTCACGCGGTCTCGGTTGCTTCAGTAGTTCACGCCGCCCTGCGAAGCCGGGCAAAGTGTCGCGCCCGATGGGAACGGTGCAGCCACCGCTGCCGGACGTGAGCGCGTGTCCGGCAGCGGTGGCTGGCGATTCACTTCCCAGGCCCCGTACGGGAGAACGCAGCGATCTGCAGGAACCTCTTCCCGCGGTTCCCGTCCGGCAAGTGGAGGGCAGGCGGCTCGACATCGGTGGCGAACGGCTCGACCTTCTGGGAGCACAGCCGCCTGAAGTCACAGCCAGCGCACTTGCCTGCCGAACCGCGCCGCGGGAAGTCGCCTTCGACGATCCGCTCGACGGCCCACTCGACGTTGGTGACCGCGTCCCTCATAGCATCGACGTCGACGGGAACGTCGACGCGCTTGCCGTCCTTGAGGAGGTGTACGGCGCCCGTGCGCGCGTTCATGCCTCGGACGACTTCGGCCCCCCGGCCATAGAGCTGTACCTGGAGGGACAAGTCCTCCCAGTGCAGGTCCTCGTTCTGGACCGGGTCCTCGCCGCCTTCCATCGTCTTGAAGTCGATCACCTTGGCGTCCTGGATCTCCTCCGCCTCGTCGACACAGAGGAGCAGATCGATCGCGCCCGAGATGACGGCTCCCTCGATCGGCACCTCGAAAGGCAGCTCGACCTGGCGCCGCCGTTCGAAGTCCTGCCCGTACTCGGCGGCGTAGCCGGCGACGACGTCCGAAGACTTCTGCTTCGCCCGCTCGTAGGCGCCCGGGCGGTTGACCGGGTCGGTGCTGGGCGCGACGTGCTTCAGGTGGAAGAGGTCCTCGGCGACGGCACGGGCGGCTTCAGGTGTCGGCGGGCGATCCTTGTAGATCTCATGGAGCTTGCCCACGGCGGCGTGCACGGCTCGGCCGAACCCGAAGAGCTCCGGGATGGCGGGAGAGAAGCCGTTGACCTCGCCCAGCTTGTACGAGTACGGGCACCGCATGTAGGAGCGGATCTGAGAGTAAGTGGTGGGTAGGACCGATTCGTCTCCCCGGCGGCGCAGAGTAGTCGAGTGCGGCGTCACGCAGGGCGAGGCGCCGGGGTCAAGCAGGTCGCGTCTGATCTCGGGGTGGGACAAGCGGGCCGCGAAGCGCGAGACGCGGGACACCCGCTTGCCACCGGGAAGCATCGACGCCCCCGTGACGTACAGGTAGCGCTCGGCCCGAGTGATGGCCGTATAGAACAGGCGTGCCTGGTCCGCATCCCCGGTCTGGTAGGAACCGTTGTCGAGGGCCTGCTGGATGAGTGACGTAGGCATCCACCCGTCGTAGCTCCGCCGCTTCGCCGGGAACCGGTTGGCCTCCACGTCCACCACGAACACGACGGGGAATTCGAGCCCCTTGGCACGATGCACCGTGGACACCGACACGGCGTCGGGGCGGCTCACCATCTGATTGTCGGTCTCGTAGCCGTCACCAGCGACGTTTTCCAGGAAGTTGAGAAGGTCTCCGAAGCGGTTGCTTCCGTCGATGGAAACGTAGACCGACTCGACGTCCTGCAGGATGCGGCTGAAGGTGCCGAGGTCCGCCATGATCCCGTCGTCGAACCCGCTGTCAGCGACGTTGAGGGCGTGCAACAACTCGTGCAGGAGTTCCTGCGGGAAGAGACGCTGCCGCGGCGCACCCTGGGCCACAGGCGCATGGATCCGTCGCCCCCAGTCGGCGAAGACCTCCCTCACCCGCTTCAGGTCCGCCTTCGGGAACGCCGGCAGGAGATCCGAGCGGAAAAGGCGCTCGACCTCGTCACGGTCGGGGGAACCGTCACGAAGCAGGCCGAAAGCGCTGCGGATCGCTGCGGGCTGCGCCCGATCGAACAGCTGACTGCCGGCGTTCAGCGCGTACGGGATGCCCCGGGCGCTCAGCGCCTCTACGAAAGCCCTGTGACGCTTGGAACCGTCAGACTCCGACGTCTCCGTCGACCGCATCAGGACGGCGAAGTCCGCCGGAGTCAGCCCTCGGACGGTGCCGTCGGACTCCTCGTATTCGGTGCCGAGGAGTTCCTGGATACGATCCGCCACGAACTCCGCCTCCGAGGGCCGGTCCGGGAAGTGCTGGACGGCGAATTCACGGGGCTCTCGATCGGCGGCCGCCTTGAGGCGCTTCGGCAGGCGGACGGCACCGAGCTCCTGGGCGGCGAAGTCACCGGCCGCCTCCACGATCGCCGTAGTGGAACGGAAGTTGGTGAGCAGCCGGTGCTCGGAGGCGCGAGGGTATCTGCGAGTGAACTCCAGGATGTTCGTGACGTCGGCGCCACGCCAGCCGTAGATCGCCTGGTCGTCGTCGCCGACGACGAAGAGGGTCTGCGAATGCGCGTGCATAAGCCCGATCAGGCGCTCCTGCACCACGTTGACGTCCTGGTACTCGTCGACCAGCACGTGTCGCAGTGAGGCCAGCGCACGCGCGGCGCCAGGGTCCTTACTCTCGAGTGCCTCCACCACGAGTCGCTGCATCAGCGAGAAGTCGATGAAGTGGTCCTTCTCCAGGTGGCTGCGCAGACGCTCGAGGGCCTCACCCAGTTCGGGGTCCTCCGCCGCGACCTCTCGGGAGTCGAGCAGCTCGTCGTTCATCATCTGCCAGGCTCGGCCAAGCTGCCGCAGGGTCTTGTAGTACCCGTGCCGGAAGCCCCCGGACGTAGGGTGGGCATCCCTCAGCGATGCGATCCCCAGCTTCGGGTAACGCGAGATCAGGTAGAGCTGATATCGCATCTCGTCCAGCACGTCGAACTGACGGTAGTTCGCGTCCATCTCACCGAGTACCCGACGGCACCAGGCGTGGATGGTGCCGATGTACATGCCGCCGACCAGGTGGGGGTCCAGACCGCATACCTCGAGAGCCTGCGCGACCCTGACCTTGATCTGTTCCCCCGCCTTGTCGGAGAAGGTGAAGGCGACCACCGACTCGGGCGGGGCCCCCGAGGCCACGAGATGGGCGACGCGGCCCGCAAGGGTCCGGGACTTGCCCGAACCAGCGCCGGCGATCGCCAGGACCTCCCGCTCCGGCGCCACGGCCGCCTCGTACTGCTCCTGAGTGAGCCACCCCTTGAGCGCCTGCTCAACGTCCACCGCTCGTCCACCCCTTCGTGAAGGCCGTTGATACCTTCATCGTGCCGGCGGGGTCTGACAACGCGGGGTGAGCTGCGAGTTCGTGCTCTGAGGCGTCCTACGGACCCACCATGAGCGACCGCATCTCAGACGGTCTCGCAGCCAGTCCCCGGCTCGACGGAGGGCGATGTGGCAAGTCGCCCTCGCAAGAGGGGGAAGAGATGGCCGGCTCGAGTCCGGCTTCGGCCAGCGGTCCGAGAGGCGAATCGGTAGCAGTGGCGAAGGCGAACTGCCTCGGTGTGCTTCCTGAGCGTTTTGGACCTTGTGAAATCCCGAAGACGCGCTGGCGGCCCTTTCATAGGCATGGCGACGTGCCATCATGGCTCAATGATCAGAGAACCGGCTGAGATCGTCGTGCGCGAGGACGGTTCGGTAGAGCTGCCTATGGGGCTTCTCGTCGAGGCTGGCCTATCGGTCGGCGCACGCCTCCTCGCCTATAGCGATGGCGACGGGCGGATCGTCCTGCGGAGGGAAGCCGACGCCTTGGACGACCTGATCAACGGACGTCCCCTCTGACCGCCCGCGGGCTGAAGTGGCTCTTCGACTCTTCGAGCGCTAGCCGCACGAGCGTCACCGCATCATCGATCGCCGTGTGCTCCCAAACGCGGACGACGAACCAACCCTGTTCCACCAGGAGTCTGTCCGTCTCCGCGTCCCTCCTTTTGTTGCCCTCGATCTTCGCGACCCAGAAATCCCTGTTGCTTGAAGGGATCGAACCGTGTGTGGGACAGCCATGCCAGTAGCAACCGTCCACGAAAACCGCCACCTTGTACTTGGTGAACAGGACGTCTGCGGTTCGGCGAAGAGTCGGCACCGGTCTGACCGACACTCTGTAGCGCAGCCCCTGCCGATGCAATGCCGACCGTAGCCTGCGCTCGGGTTTGGTGTCCCGTCCCCTGTTCGAGCGCATGGAGGCCCGTGTGCCTGCGGATGTGGCCCATGACCCCCTTACGTCCTCCTCCACCAGGAGACCGGTCTCCTCGGCGAGGCGCCAGGCGGCTCGGAGATTGGCGCTGCGGGTGGGGTGATCGACCTCACCGAGAAGAAGTCGCTGCTTTCGCCCGGCGGACGTCCACTGGAGCCGGGCGATGACGCGATCTGTCCTCCGTACAGGGGTCAGCACGACGGTGGCCGGCACCCTGTTGCCGTCATCGCCGGTGACGAACCGCTTGGACGCACCGCCAGCGGCCCGATCCTGCTCGCGTACGCGGTCGCTTCTTGTCATCCCAGCCCGGGGACGCCAGGCACGGGGCGGAGGATGCTCGACTGGGGCGGCGCGCCCGCCCTTTTCAGCGACAGCGGGGGTTTTGGCGGCCGTGTGTACGTGGACCACGCTTCGAGCGTAGTGGTTTGCGCCCAAAAGGATCCGTGTGGGTGACCGGATTGGGGGCCGGCGTAGAACACCGATGAGCTGTAAGGTGACAAGGTTGTCCTTTAGCCGGCTAGCCGGCTACAGTGCGCCAATGACCCAACCACATCCCGAAGTCGGCGTCTCCCGGAAGGCGGCCAGCGGCGACGCCGATCTCCCGCCGCTACGGACGATCGACCTATTCGCCGGGTGTGGGGGGCTGACACAGGGCTTCGTGGAGGCCCTCCATGAGGGCCGGGCGGTGTACCGCCCGGTCGCCGCCGTAGAGCTTGATCCTGCTGCGGCGGCTACCTACGCCGTGAACTTCTCCGAACGCTTCGGGGCGCACATCCACCAAGGGGACATCGCACAGTGGGTGGGCCGGCCTGGAGCGCTCCCCGAAGCCGACATCGTGTTGGGTGGCCCACCGTGCCAGGGATTCTCGCGACTCGGTAATCAGGATCCGAACGATGAGCGTAATCAGCTCTGGCGTCACTACCTGAAAGTGGTTTCGACGGTCCGGCCGATGGTGTTTGTGATGGAGAACGTCGACGCATTCAGGAAGTCGCCCGAATTTCGACATCTGATCAGTGAAACGCTTGCTGGGGGAGCTCTCTCCGAGTACCGCATTTTTGATGACCTTCTCAACTCCGCCGATCACGGCGTCCCGCAGCGACGCTTCCGGACCATTGCAATCGGTATCCGTAAGGATCTGTTGTTGCCTTCGGATTCCGGGGCCCCCAGTCGTGTCGACGAAGTCTCGGATATGGAACTGCAGTCCCGATTGATTCCGGGGCCTGCCGACGGGCCTCAGCGGACGGTTTGGCAGGCGATCTCGGATCTTGTCCTGCGCAAGTTGTCCCCGGAGCTTCCCGCTCGACGGAAAATCGTGAACGGACAAGAGGTCGCTGGTCCTTTCTTCATGGACGAAATTCACCTGAGCCGAAATGGCATAAAGCCAATTTCGATGGCGCGTTATCGGTCCATCCCGGAGGGGGGGAATAGGTTCGACATTCCCTTCGAGCTCCTCTCTCGTTGCTGGAAGAACCACAAGACCGGCTCCGCGGACGTCATGGGTCGACTGCATCGAGACAAGCCCTCGGTCACCATCCGTACGGAATTCTTCAAACCGGAGAAGGGGCGCTACCTCCACCCGTGGTTGCACCGTCCCATCACACATCTGGAAGCGGCCCGCTTGCAAGGCTTCCCCGAGACCTTCCAGTGGTGTGGGAGCAGGACCCAGATCGCGCGACAGATCGGCAACGCCGTGCCCGTCGGATTGGGACGGGCCATCGCCGAGCATCTGGCACCGCTGCTTCTGGCCCAGAGGGATCTCCACGACTCCCGCACACCGAGGGTGCCCCGCGTCCGGAAGCCGCGGCGCAGGCTGAAGACAGCCGCGTGAGCGGTGAACGTGCTCGTGCGGCTGTGATCGGGTAGCGCTCTTTCTGCGCTGGGGCCCTGTCGGCGTAGCAACCAGATATAAGGTTGTTTCGCTGGACAACGACGTCGGGGTGCCCCGCTGTCAGCCCGTGCCCTGGGGAGGGCGCGAGGTGGTGGCGCCTCGGCCTAGCCGACGTCCGCGGCCGTACAAGACGGCGGTACCGACGCCCACCGCACGGCGACCGGGCCGTCGGCCCCACGATCGCGGAACGACGCGATTCCAAGGGGTGGGGATTGAACGAGTTCGAAGATCAGTACGAGGCGTTCAAGCGTCTCATCAAGACTCACACGCCGGAGCAGGCGCTGGCGACGATCAAGCTCTTCGGCATGTCCGACGAGCTCGCCAAACGGATCGCGGAACGTCATCAGCAGGAGACCATCGCCATCCGCGAGAAGCGTGAGCCCGGCTCCGTCGTTCGAAACAACCGCGAGACCTGGTACGTAGGTCCTCAGGACGACGACCGGTGCTGGCCCGCTCTCAGGAACCTGTTGGTGAAACAGGCTTGGAACGAGGACAGCCTGCGCGGCCTCGACTCCGCGTCGACCAAGGTCGTCTCCATGCTCGACCACCCGTTGGAGAGCGCCTTCTCGACCAGGGGATTGGTGGTCGGGTACGTGCAGTCGGGTAAGACCAGCAACTTCACCGCGCTCATCGCGAAGGCGGCGGACGCCGGATACAAGTTCTTTATCGTCCTCGCAGGCATCCACAATGGTCTGCGGCTGCAGACCCAGCTCCGCCTCGAGCGGCAGCTGGTGGAGCCGGTGATAGACCAATGGCACACACTCACCGGACGCGTCGGAGACTTCGAACCTCCCGCAGGCAACCCGGCCGCCTTCTTCGGTGACAAGAGCCAGCAGCACGTCCTCTGCGTGGTCAAGAAGAACGTGCCCAGACTGCGGAAGCTCAAGGCGTGGTTGGAGAAGGCGCCCGACTACCTGCGTAACTGCCCGACACTGATCATCGACGACGAAGCCGACCAGGCGAGTGTCGCCTCACGCAGCACCAACCCTCTGATTCGGGAGATCATCGACCTGTTCCCCCGTGGGGGATACGTCGGTTACACCGCCACGCCCTTCGCCAACCTGTTGATCGACCCCGCCGCCAAGGACCTCTATCCGGAGGACTTCGTCGTCAACCTGCCGAAACCGCGGGGGCACTTCGGAACCGAAGTGCTCTTCGGGCGGGACGCGTTGGACGGTGAGGACCCGCAGGAAGTACCGGACGGGTACGACATGATCCGCACGGTCCCCGACGAGGAGGTGCCCCTCGTTCGACCGGGGCGAGACGAGATCGAGGGATTTGTACCCGAGATCAGCGGTGCCTTGAGGACGGCCATCCTGTACTTCTGGCTCGTCACCGCCGCCCGACGAGTGCGCGGAACGGGGGTGCCCCATTCCACGATGCTGATTCACACCAGTGTCAGCACCCTGGTCCACGAAAGCTTCGAAGGGCCCTTGGAGGCGTTCCGCAAGCGGACGGCCGGGTATCTCGATACCGCCGACGGGGAGCTTCTCGACGAGCTGAGGCGGCTCTGGGAGGCCGAGGTCGCGCGCGTCCCCGGTAACGAGCCGGATCTCGGGGAGACGCCCGTCCCCTTCGACGCCCTCCTGCCGTTGCTGGCCGGTGTGGTGGACGACTGCCGCATCATCCTGGACAACTCGAAGAGTGTGAAGCGACTGGACTACGAGGCCGGTCCGGTCGTCGCCATCGCCGTGGGCGGCAACACCCTGTCGCGTGGCCTGACCCTCGAAGGGCTCGCCGTCAGCTACTTCGTGCGAAACGCCACGACGTACGACTCGCTGCTGCAGATGGGCCGTTGGTTCGGATTCCGCGAAGGGTACGCGGACCTGCCGCGCATCTGGATGACGGACGGGATGCGCGACTGGTTCCGGCACATCGCCACCGTCGAGTCGGAGATGCGTCGAGACATCGATGTGTACATGATCGAAGACAAGACGCCCAGGACCTTCGCCGTCCGCATGCGAACCCACCCGTCGCTCCGTATCACGGCTGCGGGCAAGATGCGGGACGCGGTCAAGGCGAGCGCGGCGTACGGAGGGCAGCGGGTGCAGACCCGTTACTTCCGTACGCGGGACGCCGAGTGGTTGCAGGCCAACCGGCAGGCCGCCCACGACCTCGTCGACCGCTCCCTGCGACTGGCGGGAGCCCGGCACGAGGACAGAGGGACGCAGGGTCGCCACATCCTCCGAGGTGTGCCCTACGACATCGTCCTGGACTTCCTCGACGAATACCGCTTCCACGGCAAGTCGCTGGAGTGCGACGCGGATCTGTTGCGCAGCTACGTCGAGCGCCGGGTGCGATCCGGGGGCGGCGGTGCGCTCAAGCGTTGGAACGTGGCGATCATCGGCAATCCGCTCAGCGGCGACCCGGACAAGCGGTACGAGTTCGCCCCCGGGCTCGCCGTCGACCGCGTCATCCGAGCGAAGCTCGGCGAGAGCGGGAGCGACGCCGCTGACATCAAGACCCTGATGAGCCGTCGTGACGCCGGCGTCGACCTCGACCTCGGTGCGGTGGCGGAGATCAACGAGGAGGCGCTCAAGAACGCCAGACGTGAGCAGGCACCGGACACCGCGCTGTTGACCCTCTACCCGATCGACGCCCTGTCGCCTTCACCGACGAATCGCAAAAGCCGTGCCCCGCTCGACGCCGTCGACCACGTCATCGGCGTCGGTCTGGTCTTCCCGATGCCTCGGGGGGAAGACAGCGAGGTGGAGTACTACAGCGCCGACCTGTCCCGCGTACAGGACGACGAGGAGGAGGACCTGTCGTTGCTCTTCGAGGAGGACGACAGTTGAGCGGGGGCGCCGATCTGCGACGCGTGCTCGATCGGCACTGGGCCGAGTTGGACCTGACCCCGCTCGGCCCCGGAGCCGCTCTCAGGACTTCCCCGCTTCCCGTCGTCACAGAGCACGGGCCGGTCTCCGCGGCGACCGACGGTAACTCGTTGCGCCACCTGCTGATCCCCCTCCGGGGACGCCGGCGGATCCCCACCGGACGGATCGGTGGAACACTCCGCGTCACAGAGCGGGCGCTGGAGGACGACGAGACCTACGGCCGTTTCGCAGACGTCGTCTGCACCCGGAGGGATCTCGACGACGTCTTCACGGGTCTGTGCGCCGACGTCCTCGTGGCCCTGGAGGCGGACGGACGGCAGCCTTACCGCACGACGTTGGCGGTGGTGAACCGCTGGCGCCAGCTCTTCAGCGGCGTACCCCGCACGCTCACCGAGGCGCAGGAGATCGGCCTCGCCGGCGAGTTGTCGGTCCTGCTCCGCCTGCTCGACAAGGACCCGGGCGCCGTGAGGTTGTGGACCGGTCCCGAGGGCGGACGGCACGACTTCTCCGACGGCCTCCACACGGTAGAGGTGAAGAGCACCCACACGACGTCGGAGCGCAGGACTTTCGACGTCCACGGACTCGACCAGCTGGAGGTGCCGCAGGACGGTCGTCTGGTGTTGGCCTGGCATCGGTTCGAACGGACTCCGCGGGGACGGACCGTCGGCGAGCTCGCCGCGGAGGCGGCGCGATTGTGCATCGACGAGTCGGAACTGTGGCTTCGACTTGCACGTCTCGGCTACCGGCACGGACGGGCGGACGACGAAGGCGCGCTGCGTGTGTCACCAGTTGAAGAACGTTGGTACGAGGTCGACGGGGCCTTCCCCCGTCTCACGGCGGCTTCTCTGATGGAGCCGGTACCCGACGGACTTCTGGACGTTCGCTACACCGTCGATCTGGCGGGCGTCCACTCGCCGATGCTGGACGATCCGGCCGTGGACGCTTTCCTGGACGAGATGGGACGGACTTCATGACCGCGGAATCCCCGCGTTGGTCGTCCGAACCCTATGCCCCCGGCGGCGGAGGGACGGCCGAGGGCGCCTTGAAGAACCTCGACGGCACCGAGCTCGACCCGCTGACGCTTCTCGTGAGGGAGTCGGCCCAGAACAGCTGGGACGCGCGGACCGGGAACGGCCCCGTGGACTACCGAGTGGAACTGCGCACTCTCGGTCCCAGCGAGGCGCCGGTATGGCGCGATCTCTTCGCCGCGGGCGCACCCCAGCTTCGACACCTCAAACTTCGTGCCTCGCTGGCACGTCCCTCCCTGCGCATCCTGACCGTGACCGACACGGGGACGAGGGGACTGGGTGGACCCACCCGCGCCGACGTCGCGGTTCCCGGGCAGTCCGACTTCGCGTCGTTCGTCCGTAAGACAGGCAGCTCGAGCAAGATCACCGGTCGTGGTGGCACCTACGGTTTCGGAAAGGCGGTGTTCCACCTCCTCTCCGCCTCGCACACGGTGGTCGTGCACACGCGCTGTCGGGTGGACGACCGGCTGGAGACCCGACTCATCGGGTGGGCGGTGCACGAGAGCTACACCGTGGAAGGCGACGACGGTGCGAAGACGTTCACCGGCCGCCATTTCTGGGGAAGGGTCCGGCACGGTTACGTCGAGCCGCTGGTCGGGGAGGAGGCGGACGAGGTCGCCGGAAGTCTCGGCTTGGACTCCCTCCCCGACGGCGAGACCGGGACCTCCGTCGTGATCCTCGACCCCGTCTTCGGCGAACGCGACGACGCCGAGGCCATGCGGTGGATCGTCGACGCGATGGTCTGGAACCTTTGGCCGAAGATGCTCCCGGAGGGGGGCGACGCGCCCATGCGCTTCTCCGCCAGTCATGAGGGCCGGACCGTTCCCGTTCCCAGGCCGTCGGAGGTACCCCACCTGCGCCCGTTCGTCTGGGCCTACGACGACATGAATCGCCTCGTCGAACACAAGTCTCTGGGACGCATCCTCGGCAGACTCGGCATGCGGAAGTTCATCTCACCCCAAGGAAGACCCCCTCGGGTGGCGCAGGAGGCGGGGATCGGGGAGCGGCTTCACCACACGTGCCTCATGCGACCGGTCGATCTGGTTGTGAAGTACCTCGAGGGACCCCCCTTCTTCGAGGAGAGCGGGGGCTACGCCGCGGTCTTCCGCGCCGACGCCGGCATGGACCGGGTCTTCGCGGCGGCGGAGCCCGCATCGCACGACGCCTGGTTGGTGGACAAACTCAGCGGGGACGAACATCGCCTGGCTAAGCACGCCCTCCGCAAAATCAGCGACGCCATGAAGGAGGCTTCCGGACCCGCCCCGGTGGCGAACGAGGCGGGCGAAGGCGTCTCCCTTGCGGGGATGAGCCGACTCATGGCGGGGCTCATGGCGGGTACGGCGGGAGAGGGCGCGGAGGCCGTTTTCGCCACGGGCACGGCGTCCCCCGGAGGGGCCGCGGGTACCGGGCGGGGATCCGCGGGTACGGCCGGACCCGGCGGGATCCCCGGCCCCAGAGGAGGATCGAGCGCCCCCTCCGGTCGCCGGCGCGTTCTGTACGACGGGGCCCCCGAACACGACGTCGTCGACGGTGAAGCCGTCCTCGTCCAGCGATTCACCCTGCCCGACGCGGGTTTCTGCGTCGTACACGGTCGTCCCGTCGTCGCGTTGGGCGACGACCGCGGTGTCGAGACGGAGCCACCCATCGGGGCGTCGATCCCCACGGTGTTGGGATGGCGTGCGGGGAACGGGCCCATGACGAACGGGTCCTCGTTGCATGCGGTCGGCGGTGACGGCACGGTCTGGTCCCTGATCGTCAGGCCGGCCCCCGACACCATGACCGAGTTGACGGTCGTGGCGGAGGCGGGGGGTGGCGACCGGTGAATCGTCGCGCCTACCCCTATCGCAGGGCGGCCGTCGGATCGGTGACGATGGCCGAGTGGTCCCTCAAGTCCGAGGACGGGGAAGCCGCGCCGTTGCCCGCCTTCATACCCGACTGGGACTTCCAGAGGGACCTGTCCCTCGAGACGGTGGTCGAGGTCGACCTCGACGCGGTTAGGGCTTCGGCCGGACTCCCGTACGAGGCCGAGCTCGCCCTCTCCGTGATCTGGAGTTCCACTGGCAGCGGCCTTCGACGACTGGCCGACCGGATCACACTGCACGGCGGGGGCACCCGCTCGGCACAGCTTTCGTTTACCGTGATCGGACGCGACAGCGGCGGCCAGCTGTCCGTCGACACCCAGCTGGTCCTCGCGAAGGCTCTGGACAACCCGGATCCGACCGGCCCCCGGCGCGCGGGATCCGTGCTCTGGCATCACCGGGCCGGGGTACGGCTGCAGGGCGACGCGTCGCAGTTCCCCATGGCGGTGGTCGACTTCAAGAGCGCCGGCTACCCGGAGAAGGCCCCCTGGTACCTCGACATCGGTCCGAACCTGGAGGCGGCGACGATGGGCGCCGTCGTGCTTCTCGTGAACAGCGGCACGCCGATCGTGCTCAACGCGCTTCGCCGCGCGGAGAAGGCGTCGTACGCGGAACGGCTCATCCAGTCCGCCGTCCGACAGGACGTCGTCCGCCTGATGATCGAGCGGGCCGTGGCGGACGAGGAACTAACGGATACGTCCCGGTTCGAGCCGGACACGCTCGGTCACACGCTGCTCGGCCTTCTGCACACCTTCCTTCCCGGTACATCCCTCACCTCCCTGCGCATGACACGTCGCACGGATCCGGCGCTTTTCTCGGCGAAGATCCAGCACGCCGTCGGCCTCTTCTCCAAGGAGACGTGATGGTCTACCTGCATCCGCGTCTTCTGCCCGCGGCCGCGACCGGCCTCCGGGAGGAGTATCTGCACCGGTCGGTCGAGTACCTGCGTGATCGCTCGGCTCTCTCCCATCCGGCCATGTTCTACGCGGCCACCGGCGGGGCTCGTCTTCCCGAGCGGAGTCTCGGCTCCCTGCGCGAGGCGGTGCTCGCATGCGCCACCGAGCGCGGCTATCCCGCCAAGCCCGGCAGGAAGCAGGCGGCGGGTTTCGACATCGCTGTGGCGACGATCCTTCACCGGGACTCGGGCATCGTTCCGGCGGAGGCGGTCGCGGGTGATCTCTGGGCCTTTCTCTCCCTCGTCGTCCTGCCGGACGTGTCCGCGTGGAGATTCGCGGATCTGCACCGTGACCGGGTGCTGGGGACCGACGTCACACGCCACATCTTCGGTCGGTTGTGGTGGCGAGCGCATCTCTTGCACGACGAGGACGGCGGGAGGGAGGATCTCTACGCTTCACTGTCCGTCCTCAACGAGTCGGCCTTCGATCAGATCTATGCCCGACGCACTTCGATCGGCGGCAGCCCGCATCTTGTGCGGGCGATCGTCCGGGTCTGGCAGACGCTCGACATCCCGCCCGACGCGGAGAGACGGGTACTCCGCGATTTCCTCATGCGGGTGCTCAGGCTCAACGCCTTCATCTCCTTCGACTCGCTGCCGGCGGAAGTGCTCGACGAGGAGTTGGAAGGGGTTTTCCGGGAGTCGCTGTCCGTGGTGGTCGGAGCGTAAAGCCTCGAGCCGACTGAGGGCGTCTGCCCTGGGAAGGGAAGCAGCCGGGGGTCACCGTCAGTGGGAATGGGTCGGCCGGCGAACGACTACTGCAGCAGGATTTCCTCGGGGCGTCGGTTCGTGATCGCGGTCTCCCGACCGGCGAGGACGTGCTCGATGCACGCTGCCAGATCGCCGCCGTGGTCGTCTCTGGCCATGCTCCGCAGTTCCGCGACCAGCCGTTGGCCGTTGAGGAGGACGATCGGGTATTGATCCTCCACCATCTCCGTCTGTGCCGACTCGGAGTAGGCGCCGGTGGTCACGTAGACCCCGATCCATCCGCGCCGCAGCCGGGCGACCACCCTGGCGATCTGCTCCGCGCTGATGAGGGTGTCGGGTTTGACGCACTTCGCCTGTCCCAGTACGACGAGACTCGTGCCCGCCAGACCGCTTCCGCCGCCGAGGTCGAGACGTCCGACGAAATCGGCTCCGCCGTCACCCGACCGACGTGTGAGCCAGCCTTCGACATACCCGTGGCCCGCCCCACGCAGTACGCGGGCCGCCACCGCGGCGGCCAACGCCTCGAAGTCGTGTTTGCGGCCGTCGAAGTACTTGTAGACCATTTCCAGGTCCGCGGCTTCACCACTGCCGGGCTTCGGACGCTGATCGCGCACTTTGGCGACCTGCGCCCGGGCGACCCGGCGACGAAGTCCGGGCAGGGCCGAGGAACCGTGCTTGACCCACTCCCGCCATGCCCGTGGCGCGAGGTCGAGGGCTTGAGTATGGGACACGCCCTTGTTCCTGCGGGCTTCGATCCATTCCCAATCGACCGTGTCGTCCTCGGAGGTCAGGTCGATGAGGGCGATGTCGTAGACGTAGTTCACGAACGGCGTGTGCTCGCGACCTCCCCATTGCACCAACCGCTCGGTCCGCTCGATGACGCCGAGCCCGCAGAACGCCACATGGCCCTTGGGCTTGCCGTTCCGGGGAACGGCGCGGAACAGCAGTAGAGGGGTGGCGGCGGCCCGTTCGTCGGGAGTGTGGCCCTGGTGGTCTGTGAAGGCGTCGAGCAGGGCGGCGTTGCCGGTGGTGGCGCCGGGCGGGACGCTCAAACCGGCTTTGTGGTCGCCGAAGTAACGGACGTGGCCGTTGTCCATGTCGAAGACGTCGTGCCAAGGCGTCTGCTCGGTGCCGGCCTTCCAAGGACTGGACCGGATGAGGATCGCCGGGCGTCGGACGCCGTCGGGGGTGGCCACCTTGGCCATCCCGTTGATGCCGGCCTCCAACAGGGCGCGCTTGTGACCCGACGAGTGGGTCACGTGGTGGAAGTTCGGGAGGCCGTCGAGCAACGCCGGTTTCGGATCTTTGCCGCTCGCATAGCGATACACCTGCCCCACCCGCAGCTTCCCGCCCACAGCCGGCCCTCTCCCCGAAGTCGCTCCCCCGATGCTTCACCACGACAGTAGCGGCGGGTACCGACAGATTGAGGCGCGCCGATCTCGAGATCCCGCGAGCCGATGTTCCTGTCGGCAGGGGGAAGGGCACTGACGACCGAGGCTCGGCCGCGCCCTGGAGCGGTCGGCGTTCCCGACCGCAAGCGCCGGTGTGGCGCACGGAGATCGGCGAATCCACGGTGGCCCTCGCCGCTTCCGCCGCCTACACACGGCAGGAGCCGAACGCGCACGATCAAGGAGCCGTCGTGCGGCATTTCGACGCCTTCACCCTCGGAAACCGGGGCTGGCGGTTTTCGAGGGGCCTGCCGCCGCGGTCGTCCTCGACGACGCGATGAGACGCCAACGAGATTTCGCCAGAGATCTCCGCACTGCGTCGACCAGCGACGCCGCACGCACATCGTCGGTCCCTCCGACGATGTGGTCCATCACGTAGCCGAAGGCGATGCCGTGCTCCGGGTCGGCGAAGCCGAGTGAGCTGCCTTCGGCCCGTGTGGCCGAAGGCGCGACCGGTCATCGGATTGGCCTCGGTGGGCAGCATGTATCCGGCACTGAAGCGGC
Source organism: Streptomyces sp. NPDC002566 (assembly GCF_042889585.1). Taxonomy (NCBI): domain Bacteria; kingdom Bacillati; phylum Actinomycetota; class Actinomycetes; order Kitasatosporales; family Streptomycetaceae; genus Streptomyces; species Streptomyces sp. NPDC002566. Next base: position 21,275 of record NZ_JBIARD010000010.1, read on the forward strand.
TCGGGGCCAGCATCACCTGGTCCTTCCCGCCGGCCTGCTCTCTGGTCGCCGACGCCAGGGTCTCCGGGGCGAGCAGACGCACGCCGTCCACCTCGCCGATCAGCGCGGCGTACATGCGCGCAAGCGCGCGTGCGGTGCCGATGCCGTTGGAGGCCGAGAGTTCCGCGGTCTGCACCTCGGGGGAGAGTTGAAGTCGATCTCCGCCGGATCGGTGACCGCGTAGGCCCTGTTGCTGAAGGAGTCCGGGTCGCGCCAGGCAGCGACCTGCTCGCGGAGTTCCTCGGGAAGCGACTCGGCGGGCACGGTGGTGAGGTCGACGTACGGCCGCCGGTACACCATGCGGCTGACCCGGTCGCGCTCGCTTGCCGGCGATCCGATGAAGAAGTCCAGCCCGAGGGGGGCCGCGATCTCGTCGGTGAAGAAGCGGCCCTGCGAGCGGCCGGACACCCGGCGGATCACCTCACCGACCACCCAGCCCCAGGTCCGGACGTGGTACCCGTGCGCTGTGCCCGGCGTCCACAGGGGGCGCTGAGCGGCCAACGCTGCTGCCATCGGGTGCCAGGCCAACGCCTCCTCCAACGGCACTGGCCGATCCAGCGCGACCAAGCCGGCCTGGGTTGTCATGGCGGGGACGGCCGAAAAACGTTGGTGTCGGGGTAGGGCGAGTGGTCCGGGGCGTAGGCCCCGCGTCGGTACCCTGGAGCGCATGTCTACTGCCCCGGTTCGCGTTCGTTTCGCCCCGTCCCCGACCGGCATGTTCCATGTCGGTGGTGCACGGTCCGCTCTCTACAACTGGGCGGTGGCACGACAGTCCGGCGGCAGGTTCGTCCTGCGGATCGAGGACACCGACGCGGCCCGGAACAAGCCGGAGTGGACCGAGGGCATCATCAGCGCGCTCGCGGCGATCGGCATCCATGGCGAGGACCCGGCTTTCGAGGGGCCGTACTTCCAGTCGCACAATGCCGAGCGGCACCGGGAAGCGGCTCAGCAGCTCTTCGCGGCCGGCCGGGCGTACTACTGCGACTGCAGCCGGGAGCAGCTGAAGGAGCGCACGGGGTCGGAGCACCTCGGGTACGACGGGTTCTGCCGGGACCGGGGGCTGGCCTTCGAGGAGGGGCGGGCGCTGCGGTTCCGGACGCCGGACGAGGGGGAGACCATCGTGGTCGATTTGGTCCGCGGGGAGCCGGCGTTCCCGAACAGCGCGATCGAGGACTTCGTGATCGCCCGGGGCGACGGATCCCCGGTCTTTCTGATCGCCAACGTCGTGGACGACCTGGACGAGGGAATCACGCAGGTCATCCGAGGCGAGGAACACCTGTCGAACACGCCGAAGCAGCAGCTGCTGTGGGAGGCGCTCGGTGCCAAGCCGCCTGTGTGGGCGCATCTGCCGGTGATCGTGAACGAGAAACGGCAGAAGCTGTCCAAGCGCCGGGACAAGGTGGCGCTGGAGGACTACCTCGCCGAGGGGTTCCTGCCCGAGGCGATGGTGAACTACCTCATGCTGCTCGGCTGGGGCCCGGGTGACGACCGGGAGATCAGGCCGTACGAGGAGCTGGAGCAGCTCTTCCGGATCGAGGACGTCAACACCGCGCCGGCCTTCTTCGACGTGAAGAAGCTGACGGCGTTCAACGGCGAGTACATCCGCGCCCTGTCGCCGGAGCAGTTCGCCGCCGCCTGTGCGCCGTGGCTCGTCGCCCCGTACGCGCCGTGGCGGCCGGAGGCGTTCGACAAGGACGTCTTCGAGGCGGCGGCTTCCCTGGCCCAGACCCGGCTGGCGCTGCTTTCCGAGATCACCAGCTATGTGGACTTCCTGTTCCTCGACGAGCCGGTCGAGGACGAGGCGTCGTGGAACAAGGCGATGAAGGCAGGCGCCGGCGACATCCTGTCGGACGCCCGCGCCGAGCTGGCCGACGTCGCGGACTGGAAGGCGGACGACCTGAAGGCCGTCCTGCTCGCCGTCGGGGAGAAGCACGGGCTGAAGCTGGGCAAGGCCCAGGCGCCCATCCGGGTCGCGGTCACCGGCCGGACGATCGGACTCCCGCTGTTCGAGTCCATGGAGCTGCTCGGCCGGGACCGCGTGCTGGCCCGTCTGGAAGCTGCCAGCAAGAAGCTGGCCGCGCAGGCTTAGCCGCTGCTCAGGCGACCTGCGTCAGGAGGTTGCCCCAGGCGTCACCGAAGTAGTTCAGGTCGAACCGGGCCAGGGCCTCGTACCCCGCCTTGGCCTCGGTGTGGCGTGCCGCCGCACGCTCCCGGACCTGTGCCGGGAGACGGCGGAGGTCCGGGGCCGGCTGGCCAGCCAGTGCGGCGAGGTCGCCCAGGCCGGCCACCGGACGGATGAGGCAGGGCAGGCCGAGGAGTAAAGCCTCGGCGGCGCAACGGCTCCAGCCCTCCCGCATCCGTGGGAGGAAGACACCGACGTCACAGGCGCGCAGCAGACGCAGGTACCGCTCGCGTTCGACGTCGTAGTGCGCGCTGTCGAGGCCGATGGTGTTGCTGCCGCTGGTGATCACCCGCAGTCCGGGAACGCCGGCCAGTGCTGCGGAGACCTCCTCGGTCCCCTTCCAGTGCACGGCCTTGCCCGCGTAGACGCCGATCACGTCGGGTTGTAGGCCGAACTCGGCGCGGCACTCGGCCCGGTCGTAACCGCGTGCCTGCTCTACTTCGGCCATGTCGAAGGCGTTGTAGATCACCCGTACGTTGCGGACGCCTCGGGCGCGGAGCTGGTCGGCCCAGTACGGGGCGACGCACACGACGGCGGCGCACTGCGGCAGAACGCGGAACAGCCGCTCCCAGAGCATGGCCTCGATGGGGGCGGAGTCATGTTGGAGCGGCTCGTAGTGGTGCAGGAGGAACACCGTGCGGGCGCGCATCTCGGGCGTGAACAGCAGCAGGCTGAGGTCGTCCCACACAAAGGTGCCGGTGGTGCCGTGCAGCGCCCGTATGGAAGGTGCCAGGCGGGCGAGGTGGCGGAGCTTGCGCCAGCGGCGGACCCGGTAGGTCCGCTTGTGGTCCGGGACGGTGCGCCACTCCACGTCGTCGGCCGTCACTTCGTGGAGCATCCGCAGGTAGACCCGGCCGCCGGTCCGGCCGACCGGCTCCATCGAGTAGACGACCCGTTTCACGGACGTACCTCCTGTATGTGGTGGACGTACTCGGCGTGCAGGCGCGCGTGCATGGTCTCCAGATGGGGGCCTAGGCCGCGGGCGGCGTCGGCGAGGGGAAGGTGGAAATCGCCCAGGGTCTGGAGGAACCGTCGGCGCCGGTCGGGGTTCGGGGACGCGGCGAGGTCGCGCAGGTTGTGCAGGCGGTCGGCGAGCCGGACGAGGAGGTCCTCGGGCGGGAGCGCGGCTTGCTTGGCGCGCCAGCGGGTCTCGTCGCCGACGGACTTCGGGCGCTGTTCGAGGCGGTGGTCGGCCGTCATGGCACGCAGGCGGGCGGTGAACGGGCCACCGAGGTGGTGGACGAGCAGTGCTTCCGACTCGGGCGCTACCTCCAAGGCGTCGTGCAGGAGGGCGAGGAGGAGGTGCTCGGGGCGCCGGACGCCGATCTCCGTTCGCAAGAGCCTGACGACGGCCAGCGGGTGCTCCAGGTATGGGGTGCCCTGGTCTCGGGTGTAGCCGTCGTAGACCGTGAGAGCGAGGCCGGCGGCCACGCGGGCGCGAGACTGCTCGTCCGGGCTCCACGCGGCGGCACCGAGCACGGTCAGGACGTGGTCGAGATCGATGGGGTCCATCCGCCTCACCTCGTACCAGCGGACGCGGCACGGGGATCGGGGGCGTGGTCGGCGAGCAGCAGGGTGTCCCCGACGGCGAGGGCGTCGAGGCGCAGGTCCACCGCCGCTGCCACGGCTTGCTCAGCGGTCCGCAGGATCGGGGCGCCTTTGCGGTTGAAGGATGTGTTCAGCAGCAGCGGCAGTCCGGTGAGGTCGCGGAACTGCTCAAGGAGGTGGCGCAGGCCCTGGTGGTCGGCGGCGACGGATTGGACGCGGGCGGTGCCGTCGCGGTGGGTGACCGCCGCGACTCGGTCGGCTCGGCACCGTCGGACGGTGGCGACACGGTTCATGAAGGGGTCGCCCGCCGACATGAACCATTCCGTGGCGTTCTCGGCGAGGACGGCCGGCGCGAACGGGCGGTACGCGGCTCGCTTCTTGATCGCGTTGAGCCGGTCCCGCGTGGCGGCGTGACCGGGGTGGGCGAGGATCGAGCGATGGCCGAGGGCACGCGGCCCGAATTCGAGCTGTCCCTGCACCCAGCCGACGATGCGGTGATCGGCGAGCAGTGCCGCCACTGTGGGTGCCAGCCCGAGCCCGAGATGCGGCAAGGCGTAGTAGCCGGTCGGCACCGTTGTCGTCGGCAGCGCACCCGGGTCGGGGCCCCAGGCCGCGTCGGTCGGCACCGGAACGCGCTGCTGCCCGAGTTGGTAGTGCCAGCCGTAGAGCGCGGCGCCCAGGGCTGTGCCGGCGTCGTGCGGGGCGGGTGCGACGAAGAGGGTGTCGAAGCCGCTGTCGGCGGCCAGCTGGCCGTTGAGGTGGGAGTTCAGGGCGCATCCGCCGGAGAACACCAACGTTGAGGCCCGAGTGAGTCGTTGCAGGTGGCGGGCGATGTGGACGACCGATTCGGCGAAGATCTCCTGGACGGCGGCGGCCAGGTCGGCACGCTTGTGTTCCGGCTGTTCCGCGACGTTGTCGGCGGTCCAGGCCCGGCCATCGAGCAGCAGCGGTGTGCTGCTGTCCGCCGAACCCCACGGATGATCGATGCGGACCTCGCCCTCGTCTCCGAGCCGGACCAGTTCGCGGACGTGTGCGCCGTAGCGCTGGGGATCGCCGAAAGCGGCGAGCGCCATCATGCTGCCCTCGGGCTCGTCGCCGGGTGGGATCACCCTCCGGGCGAGGTTCCGGTAGAAGTGCCCGAAGGAGGAGTGGACGCGCCGCGGCCCGACCGGGCCCGGCACGACGGCCGGCATGCCCTGGTGGAGGCGGTCGATGCGATCAGGCCACAGGTCGTACCCCGTGATGCGCTCCCGGCCAGGGCCGAAGTCCGATCCCAGGGAGGAGCCGCCGGCGTCGATGACGAGGCCCGCGGCGTGCTCGTGCCCGGAGAGCAGGTAGCCGGAGAGCACGTGGGCCGTGTGGTGGGAGAGGAGGCGGAGGTTTTCGCCGAGCGGGGCGGGCAGGAGGGCGGCGAGTTCCTCCCGCTCCTCGGCCAGCCACCAGCCGGCCGCGGGGTTGGGACGCATGGAGGCCGCCCAGACGGCGTCCACGTCCTTCGGTTCGATGCCGGCGGCCTCCAGGCACCACTGGAGTGCGCGGGTAGGGGTGGTGAGTGTGCCCTTGCGGGTGGGGTGGTTGTGCTTGACGCCGCTCCAGCGCTCCTCTTCAGCCGCGTAGATGCGGCCGTCGACGACTAACGCGGCGGCCGTGTCGTGGTGGAAGTTCAGTCCGAGGACTGCGGGCATGGTGGTGTACCTCCCGATCAGACGGTGAGGGCGGGGACGAGTGCGGCGCCGGAGTCGGTGTACTCGTGGCAGCGCAGGCAGAACCGGAAGTGGTGCCTCCGGGGCGCGAACACCTTGGCCGCGAAGTCCTCGTCCCAGATGCTGAACTCGCTGTCGTCCTTCGCCATGGCGTTGAAGCAGCGGTAGCAGGACCCGTCCATCTCGATCATCAGGTGCTGGTCGAGGTAGCGGTCGCAGAGCCCGCGCAGCACGTTCGCGGGCTGGCCGACGTCGACGTGGTGCACGTGGTTGGTGACATGGATGGCGCCGTACTTCTCGCACAGCGTCCCGAGCTGCGTGAGCCGCGTGGAACTGATGCCTTCCAGGACGCTGTTGACGACCACGGTCTTGCTGGCTTCGCGGAGGCGGGGCACGACGGCATGCACCTCGTCGTAGTTCCCGTGTTCGTCGTCGCAACCGATGAGGATCTGGTCGTAGGAGCGGAGGGCCGCGTCCATGATCGGCTGATTGCGGGCCAGGGTGATGGCGTTCGTGCCCAGGACCATGACCTTGTCCGGCAGCCGCGTGCGGGCGGCGTCGCTGAGCGCCGGGAAGTCCCGGTGCACGGTGGGTTCGCCGCCGTTGATGTGCAATTGCTGGAAGGGGATGGTCTCCAGCCGGGTCAGGACGGTGGAGAACAGCTCCTGGGACATGTTCTCGCCCTGGGCGCCGTCGGCGAAGATACAGAAGTCGCAGTGCCGGTTGCACTTCGTGGTGATCTTGACCTTCGCCGTTTTCAGGGTGCGGGGTACCGGCGCACGCGGGGTCATTGCGAGACTCCTTGGGTCAGAGGCGGACGTCGTCGGGGGTGAAGCTGAGGAAGTCCTGGACGGTGGTCTTCTGCTGGTGCCAGCGCGTGAGGGCTGCGCGCAGGGTGTCGGCGGTGGTGGGTCCAGTGGGGATCAGCGCCGCCATTCGGGCGGCCAGCCGCTGGGCGGCAGTCGCCTCGTTTGCCGCGAGCACGGTCAGCGTTTGCGTGGCGGAGCGGAGTTCCTTCGCCTCCCGCCGGATCAAGTACTCGGTCGCCACACCGGGCGGCGGATCGAGGTAGTACAGCCAGCGGGCGACGCGTACACGGAGCATGCCGACCGTCATCACCCAGTCAGTACGAGCGTGCTCATGCCCCTGGCCGTCTGGGCGGTCCCCGTCAGGAACGCGGCGCATGGCCGCCTCCAGGGCTATATGGGCCGCGCGGAGCAGGTGGCGCGGACTCCGTGGTCGGGCATCGGAGCGGTTCTCTGAGTGCCGGAGGAACAGCTCGGCGTATCCGTCCAGTCCCTCCGGCCGCCACTGGGTGAGGGCCGCCGTCTTTCCGGGGCAGCGCGTCCGTGTCGCGAGTGCGGCGGCAGCGAACCAGCACGGGGCGAGGTAGTGCCACGCCACGCAGTGGCGCCGGTACGCGGCGACGTCCTCGACCACGTTGTCCGTGCTGTCCGCAGCCAGCTGGTATCGACCGCCCATCCGGGCCTGGAGGATTCCCCGGTAGAACCGCTCATCGACCTCGCACCAGGGCGCCATCTGGGCCCGGGACTTCCAGCGCTGGAAGTCCCGCGCGCTGCCGCTGATCAGTGACCAGGTCGCGAGTTCGGGCGCAGAGACGAGTCGCCCGTCCGCTTCAGTCACGGTGAACGCGAAGCCGGGCGGGTGCTCCAGGAGACGTCGATGGAAGACTTCCCGGTCGACTGCGGCGGCGTGTGCAGCGGCCAGCCGGTGGTTCCACTCTTCCCAGTCGGCGGGGACCTGGCGCAGGAGGACGCGTACGTCGATGTCGGAGTGCGGTGCCAGGAGGTCAGCCGGTTGCCACTTGTGGGTGAGCATCACGGCCCCGACGCCGTGGGCGTCCAGCTCGCGTTCGTACAGAGCGCCGAGCTCCTGGTAGAGAGGCGGCGCGTCGACCACGATCATCACCGCTCCCCGGTGGTGGCGCGGGCGCAGGAGGGGCCGGCCGCTTCCGTTGGGAGGACGGGGAGCAGGGGTAGGACCGGTGTGCCTTCGGGGCGCTCCATTCGGTCCCAGCGCAGGTCGTAGTCGACGTAGTGGAAGCCCTGCCAGGCGTCGTTGGTGTTGCGGTCGAGCATGGCCTGGAAGAGGTGGGCGAATGCGTCGCCGAGGGTGCCGTCGGCGAGGTGGGGCTTCAGGGGGATGTCGCGGTTGTGCAGGATGCAGGGTCGCGCCACTCCGGTGGGTGTGATCTTGATTCGGTTGGCGTCGGAGCAGGTGGCGCAGCTGGAGTTGGAGATGAAGCCGATCGATCCTGCCCAGCCGTCGGGACGGAGGTACTGCCCGGGGCTGCGGACGCCCAGCTGGTCCCGGGGGACTTCGCCGGCGTTGGCGAACCACTCGTGGAGGCGGTCGCGGACCTCTGCCTCGGTGATGAACTCGGTGTCGAAGAGCGCCTGGGCGGGGCCGATGTTCTGGAGTTCGATCAGGCGGACGGCGACGGGCAGGTCGCGGGTGAGTTCGGCCACGGCGAAGGCGTCGTCCAGGTAGGTGCGCTGAAGAACGCAGTTGATCTTCACTCGCAGGCCGAGGGAGAGGGCGGCGTCGAGGGTGTTCCGGGTGGTGTGCGGGTCGCCGCCGCCCATGATTGCGGCGGACCGCGCCGGGTCGAGGCTGTGGAGGCTGAGGTTGAGGTAGGTCAGGCCGGCGTGGTGGAGCTGTTCGACGCTCAGCCCCCGGCGCAGGTTGCCGTGGCTGGTCATGCCGATCGCGGCGTCGGGCCCGAGGCCGTCGGCGAGGCCCGCGATGACGTCGAGGATGTCGGCTCGGAGGGTCGGTTCACCGCCGGAGCAGTGTGCCTTCCTGATCTTCCAGGTCCCGGCCTCGGTGGCGATGGCCGCGTAGTCGGAGGCGGTCAGGGGCCGGTCCTTGTGTCCGTAGTCCGGCATGCACCGGGGCTTGCAGAACACGCAGTCCAGGTTGCACAGCGAGTTGAGGGTGAAGGCCAGGTAGGGGTGGTTGCGGCCTGCGGTGGCGAAGGCGGCGGCCAGGTCGTCGTGGTCTGGGGTGGGCATTGGTCAGCCTCCTACGAGCGGAGAGCGGGTGGCGGGCGCCTCGGCCAGGCCGTTGAGGGGCTGGCCCGAGAGGTAGCAGTGCAGGTTGTCGGCGAAGAACGCCACCGCCTCGTCCATGTACGCGCGGCAGAACACCGAGCTTTTCGGGGTGAGTACGACCCGGGGGTGGAGCCGCAGCGGATGGCGGGCGGGCAGCGGTTTCGGATCGAATACGTCCAGGGCCGCGCCGCGCAGGTGGCCGGTGTCGAGGGAGGCCAGGAGGGCCGGCTGGTCGACGGTTGCCGCGCGGCCGAGGTTGAGGAAGAGAGAGCGGGGCTTGCACGCCGAGAAGAGGTCGTGGTCGAAGTAGCGGTGCGTGTCAGGGGTCGCGGGCAGCAGATTGACCACGACGTCGGCGACGGACACCGCCTGGTGCACTGCCGTCGTGTGCACCCACGTGATCCCGTCCTCGGAAGCCGCAGGTGGTGTCCGGCGCACTCCGATGACGTTCATGCCGAAGGCACGGGCGGCCTGGGCGAGATGGCGTCCGACGCTGCCGCAGCCGACGATGGTCATCGTCGCCCCCGCCAGGTCGAAGAACTCCTCGACCAGGTCGTCCTTCCACCAGGCGCGGTTCCGTTGGACGCGCTGGCTGATGAACAGCCCGCGGGAGAAGCCCAGGATCAGGCCCATGGCGTGCTCGGCCATGGGGCTGCCGTGGAAGCCGTACGAGCGGGTCAGGGCCACCCCGACGGAGTGCGCCTCGGCGACGGGCAGATGGTCGGTGCCGGCGGCCGGGGAAGCGATCCACTTCAGATGTGGCGCGGCGAACAGCCACGAGGGCGCGAATCGTCACCCGAAGTAGACGTGTGCGTCGGCCAGCTGGTGCGGCACGGCCTCCTCGGTCGCCCTGCGGAACTCGATGCCGGGGAATGAGGCGGACAGCGCACGCTCGTGCTCGGAGGACAGTCGCCAGAAGGAGTGCGGGGACTCCAGGCTGATCAGCACCACCGGCTGGTTCATCGCGCGCGGCCCTCCGCGGTGGCTGACTGGGCCAGCGCCCAAGGGGCGATGCGGTCCATGACGGAACCTACGCTGGCCTCGTAGTCGTGGCGGGAGCGCACCAGGGCCGCCCCGGCGCTCCGGAGTCGATCGCGTTCGCGGGGCAGGATGGTCAGGGCCCGGTGCAGGGCGGATGCCAGGGACGTGGGGTCCTGCGGTGCGGCCGTGAAGCCGGTCTCGCCCTCGATGACGGTCTGAGCCAGGCCGCCGGCCGTGGTCGCGACCACCGGGCCCGCACCGGCTGCGAACGCCTCCAGGGGTATCCGGCCGAAGGGTTCCTCGCGAGAGGGAACGATGACCGCGCGCAGGGCCGGGCTGTGCAGCCAGGCACGGATCGCGGGGGTGAAGCGAGTGATCAGAGTCGCGTCCAGATCGTGCGTGCGGATGTGTGCCGCCAGGTCCTGCTGGTACGAGGAGAGGTGCTTGTGTTCCTCCGAGGTCACGGCAGCCAGCAGCAGGTGAGGAACGGGGACACCGCGTTCCTTCAGCAGACGCAACGCCTCCAGGAGGTCTTCGAAGCCTTTCGTCGGGACTGCGCGGCCCATGGCGAGAAGGAATCCGGCGCGGGCCTTGAAAGGCAGCGGCAGAGCCGTGGCTGGCCTGACCATCTCCTCACGGATCAGCCCGTTCGGGATGCTCACGATGCTCGACCGAGGGACGGCGTAGTTGACGACGAGGTGGCCTCGCATGTGGGAGGAGATAGCCCCGACGCGCGCACCTCGGAGCGTCGCCGCTCGCAGGGCGTCCCGCTCCCAGTGGACGCGGGAGACATCCTTGGGCCGCGTCAGCGCGGTCGTGGAGCGGGGCACGAGCAGCAGGTCCGTGGTCGGCGACGTGTAGGGCGCGAGCCCCAGGAACGGGATGTCGAGGCCGACGATGAGGCACCGGCTCGCCAGCGCGGAGATGCGCATGGCCGCCTCGCCCGCCAGGTCGCACAGCTGAACCGAGCCGCGGACCGAGTCCGGCGGCGCGTTGACCTTCGGGATCGTGATGACCTCGGCCGCGGCCTGCCGCAGCATCTGCCGCACCTCGCGGGCCCACCGCTGATTGTGCGCTCCCGCGGTCTCGGGCACGTGTGGGGTGATCACCGAGAGGCGGCCTGTCGGCAGGAGCCGGGCCAGCGCCGTGAGGAAGGCGCGGTTGCTGAAGCCGGTGCCCGACTCCGCGCCGTAGAAGCCCTCGTGGAGAGCGACGACGACCCTGGGCTGACGAGCGGCCTCCAGCACAGCCGTGCGTGAGGGTGGGGAAGTCGCATGGTCGATGCGCACTGTGTGGTGCCTCCTTGGAGGACGGGTTTGGGCAGGCGTGGACATCAGGCGCCGGCGGACGAGGAGCACGGCCTGTGGGTGAGTCGGCACCAGGCACGAGAGCCGCTGGTGCCAGTCGTCAGCGACCAGGCATCGGCCAAGGCATCGACGATGGCCAGTCCCCGTCCTGATTCGGCCTGCTCGTCGGGCGCGGTAGGAGAAGCGGGTGCCGGGCGGGAACAGCCGCCGTCGGTGACGGTGATCTCGATCTCCAGGCCGCCGCTGGCCAGACTCCTGCGGTCGACGCACAGAACCAACGGAGGACTGCCCGAGACGAAGGCGTTCGTCGCGAGCTCCGACCCGATCAGGCGGGCGTCAGCGAGTACGTCCGTCTCACTGCCACGCAGCGCCAGCGTCACGGCGCCCCGGGCGACCTCGGCCGCTTCCGGTCCGTACGGCAGATCCGTGATCAGGGTGGTCGTGCCGCCGCCAGCGGCGAGCCCGCGTTCGGGGGCGGAGGTTGGTCGTCCGGCATCACGGTCCAGCACATCGCCCGGTCGGCCTGGGGAGGTGCTCGTGTGCTGTCTCAAGGCCCACCTCTTTCTCCGTCGGCTCGGAAGACGGGCGCCTCCGCCGGGATCCAAGAACACAGGAGGGGGACGGTCAGGCAGGACCCGATCAGTGGGTCAACTCGGTCAACTTCCATGCGGCGGTGGTGAATCGTCCGTCCAGGGGCATCACCATGGGGCTCGCGAAGTGATGGGACGAACCACTGGAGCGAAGGGTGGTCGCACGTGGCGCCGCAGACAGGCGAGCCCAACGTCGTACTGGCGGGGTGCCTCGACGAACTCGGGTGGAGCCCGAAGGCGCTCGCTCGCAAGCTCAACCGGGTGTTCGGCGCGGGGACGGTGGCCGAGTCGGCGCCGTACCACTGGCGGGACGCCGGCTCCCTGCCGCGCTCGCCGTTGCCGATGATGGCCGCCTACGTGCTCTCCCAGGAGTTGGGTAGGAATGTCTCGGTGGCCGAACTGTGGCAGGGGCGTGTGGGCGACTCGTCAGCGCTGGTCCCCGCGGACACGGATCTCGCGCGGCCTTGGACCGCGCAGGGCATGGAGGCGATCGTGGAGGACTGGGTGATGGGAGGGCTTGTCGACCGTCGCCGGTTCCTCGCGATCTCGGGCGCGGGACTCCTCGCGATCGTCGCCCAGTACCTCGACGGCACCGCGGGACGCGGTCAGTACACGCCTCGGATGACGTCGTCGCTCGGCACCGATCCGCTCGTGGACCAGGTCGAGCAGCATCTTCCCATGCTCCAGTTGCTCGATGACGAGCACGGAGGGGCACGTCATCTGCCTTACGTTGGAGCCCAGTTCCGGGCTGTCGGGCTGCTGATTCGCGAAGGCGGCCACTCTCCGGCTGTCGCGAGCCGTCTGATCCGCGCGCTGGCGGAGATCGGCCAGTTGGCCGGCTGGATGGCCTTCGACGCGGCCGACCACGGACTGGCGCAGCGCTACTTCGTCACGGCGCTTCGGGCCGCGCATCAGGTCAATGATCTTCCCCTGTGTGCCCACATCCTGGGCGACCTGTCCTTCCAGGCGGCGAGTCGCGGACACCCCGCGGACGCCATCGCCCTCGGGGAGGCCGCCCGCCGTGCGAGCGACGCCGCCCCGCTGGCCGTCCGGGCGTCCGTCCTGTCCCGGCTCGCCTACGCGTACGCCGCCGCCGGCCGCGACAACGACTTCGCCCACACTCGTGGCGCTGCCCGCGAACTGATCGCAAGCCGAGACGGCCGCCAAGAAGAGCCCCGCTGGATGTACTTCCTCACCGACAACCACCTGGACTGTCAAGCTGGTTACGGCCTCATCCAGATGGGTCGTGCACAGCAGAAGGCGGAGAGCGGAAAGAAGGGCCAGCGCTTCCTCGCCCAGGGGACCGAGATGCTCAGATCCGGGGCGCACGACGTGCCGCGCGGCGACCCAAGCCAGCGCCGAGCCATGTTCGAGGGAGCCTGGCTGGCCCTGGGACACAGCGCGCACGGAGACCTGGAGGCAGCCTGCGAGATCGGCCAGATTGCCGCCGACCGCCTCGATGTCGTCCGCTCGCCTCGCAGCGCGGCGCTGCTCCACCAACTTGCCGCCGACCTCCGTCGCCGACAGCGCAACCCTCACGTGCGCGGCTTCCTGCCAGCCCTGGAGAACGCCCTCGCCCAACACGCCCCATCGACGCAACCCGGCCGTTAGGGTCAGGTTCATGACCGCAGGGGAGCGCGTTGTCGTTGTCGGGGCTGGGGTGGCTGGACTCACCACGGCCGTCGTTCTCGCCGAGGCCGGGGCTTCGGTGCACGTGATCGCCGAGCAGGTGCCGGGGGCCACGTCGCTGGCGGCCGGGGCGATGTGGGGGCCTTACCTGGTCGAACCGAAGGACAAGGTCGACCAGTGGGGACAACGGTCCCTGGAGATCTTCCGGGAGCTGGCCCAGGACCCGACGACGGGCGTCCGGCTCACCAGTGGCATCGAAGCATCCCGCACGGCCGAAGCCGCGCCGGACTGGGCCACCACTTTGCCTGGCTTCCGACCGTGCGAGCGGGCCGAACTCCCGGCCGGGTTCACGGCGGGCTACCGGTTCACCGTGCCACTGATCGACATGCCCACCTACCTCGACTACCTCCTGCGCCGACTCCGTGATGCCGGCGGTGTGGTCGAGCAGCGCATGCTGACTTCGCTCTCGGACGCCGGTCCGGCTTCGGCGATCGTCAACTGCGCGGGCCTCGGGGCGCGCGACCTGGTTCCGGACCCTGACCTCCGGCCCATCCGCGGCCAGCACGTCGTCGTCACCAACCCCGGGCTGACCGAGTTCTTCTCCGAGGACACCGGCCTCTCGCCCGATCTGCTGTGCTTCTATCCTCACGGCGACACCGTCGTCCTGGGCGGCACGGCGATCGACGGCGAAGGCGATCTGGCCCCTGACGACAAGGCGGCGGCCGGCATCCTCGCCCGCTGTGCCGAGGTCGAGCCCCGCCTCGCCGAGGCCCGTGTCCTAGAGCACCGGATCGGCGCGCGACCGACCCGCGCCACGGTCCGTGTGGAGGAAGAGGTGGGGGAGGACGGCACCGTGGTCGTGCACAACTACGGCCACGGAGGTGCTGGCGTCACGTTGTCGTGGGGGTGCGCCGATGAGGCTCGGGCGTTGCTCTCCGTCAAGTGATCTGCACGTGGAAGAACAGACGTTGCGACGTCCGCAGCGCGGGATCGCTCAGGGCGCCCCGACACGCTTGTAGCCGACCCACAACCGGCCACCGGTCTGCCCGAGCACCTCGTCCACGACGGCCACGAGGGGCTCGACTCGCCCGCCCAGTGCCTCCTGTAGGCCGTGGTGGAGGCGTGTGCTGAGCCCTGGCGCGGTCGTTTCAAGACGGCGTGCCAGCCACTTCCCACCGCCACCCCACGAACCGGCAACGGCCAGTGCCAGCTCACCGGTGCGTCGGACCAGTTCGGTCGCGATGAAGAGACGCTCGCTCTGGCCGTTGCTTCCCGCGAGGTCGTCGAGGAGGTCGGTGATCGCGTAGCGGCGGTCGTCGATCTCTTCCGACGACATCGGGGGAGGGCCTGCGGCGGTCAACCTCCGGGCCTGTGCGGCGAGACGCGCTCCGAGTCCGTCGGTGTCGAAGAGCAGCAGCCCGTCGGTACACATCCACAGCAGCGGTGACCGGCGCTTGCGTAGTTCCCGCTCGACGTAGGCGTGCCACGTCGCCTCGGTGTGTACGAACATCTCCACCGGCCAGTCGGCGTACTGCAGGCTCGCGCGGTACGGGGCTGGGGCTCCGTGGAGCAGGACCACGATGTCGAGGTCGGACGTGGTCGTTCGGTGGCCCGTCACGACGCTGCCGCCCAGGAACGCGGCGCGCGCTTCGGGGTGCTGTTCGTCTACGACGGCGCGTGCGGTCTCGATCGCGTCCATGCGGCAACTATCAGCACTGCCTGCACCGCGCGCACGCCGTTTTCCGCAGTGGGACCGCGATGTCTCGCGCTCTGGGTGTCAGTTCGCCGGGGGCAGACAGCAAAGATCCACGAATAGCTGGTCAGCGCCGCAAGGGCATGTGAACCTGGACGACCTTCTCGTAAAACACCAGGTCAGAGAGGTGATTGACCGTGACTGCGGCACCCCAGGGTCCCGGATTCTCCACCACCGTCGAGACCCTGCGGCTGCGTGAGTGGTTGCTCGGACCGGGCCAGGCCACGCTTGTGATGGATCAGTTCTCCGCCGACGACTTCGTCCTGGTCGTCGACGACCGCGCGGACGTGCACGTCAACTCGAAGGATGGATCCTTCTATCTCGGATGGTTTCCGTCCGGCCGTCCTGGTACCGACGGCGAGGGCTGGAAGATCGCCGTCACCGGTACGGCCAAGGTGCGCGGCTACCAGATGTCCTTCGACACCGAGACGCCGGCAGATGTTGTCGCTGCCGCAGTCGCGTGCGTGCTGGAGACCTCCCAGCGTGTGTGACAGTGATGCTCGAGTCGGCGCCCTGGGGAACCTGTCTCCGCCTGGTGAGGGCGAGAAGGGATAGCCCGGCCATCTGCCACTCGAGGCCGCCGCGAAGCCGGCCCGGTACCCCCATCCAGCTTTACGCACCGCTGGCGGCATCAAGCCCCCCAGTCCCCCAGGCCCTTGGAGACGCACCTGCATCCCGATTTCCCGATCGATCCACCCGCTCCGGCCTGCGTCCCGTCCGCGTACTGGGTCGGGCCCCGGCACCTGGCCGGTGACGACAGACGCCTCTACGACGCCGTCGCTGACACGCTCGCTGGTCTGGGCTGGACGAGCCTGACGATCGTCCGCGGGCGCCAGGAGCCGGATGAGGCGCCGGAGGAGCGTCAGGTCCTGCGCAGCACCGTCCTTCACATCGGCCCCGACTCCCTGCGGTGGGCGCAGTGGGTCCTGCCGGACGATCCGTTCCACCTGGGCAACCTGCCGATCGCCTGGCAAGTCTCCGCCCGTACGGACCCGAGCAGCCCGCTCGCCCAGTGGTCGGCCTACTTCACCCCCGATGTCCCGGGGGAGATCCTGGCCGGCTTCCTCGCCGCGCTCGACGCCCGCGACCAGCCCGCCCTGCCGTTCGGTGGCCCCGAACTGGTCCTCGACGCGGTAACGGCACACGGGTGGCTGCGCGAGGTCGACCAGCACGGCATGGGCGCGGTGGATCCGACGTTCGCCTCGCACGTTCGCCTCGGTGAGGTACCGCCCCTCATCCAGGATGGCGACCCACTCGCGCTGGTGGCTGAGGCGGACGAGGCGGCCCTGGCCGGGTGGCAGGCGTGGGCCGAGCCGGTGCTCGGAGCGGGCTACATGTGGGCCGCGTCGTTCAGCAGCAGCGTGCCGCACGACCTCGTCGCCGCGTTCGCCGACTCCCTCAGCTCCAGCGCACCGGTCCTGCGCCGGGTGCTGCCGGAGAGCACACGCGACCGGCTCCTGCGCGCTCCGGCCCGCTGAGGGCCCGTCCAACGCATGAGCGCCGGGCCTCCCCTCGGGGAGGCCCGGCTTCGTGTACCCGCCAAGTGGGCCGCCGTGGGTGTGCGGCCTGTTACTTCTCTTCGTACAGGGCGCGGAATTCGAGCGTGTCTTCCGCGGTGACAATTTCGGCCAGGTGTTCGAACTCCGCGTAGTCCTCGTCGGTCATGATGGCGACGGCGTCGCTGACCACGGATCCCTTGGGGAGCTTGGCGAAGTACTTCATGAGCAGGTCGACGAAGGCGTCCTTCATTTCGTCGAGTTCACGCTGCCATTCGTCTTCGAGCTGTATCTGCGCAATCGCGGCGGCCTTTTCCTCCGGGGTGAAGGTGATCAGCAGGTCGCGCTCGGCGCGGGTGAACGGGCGTCCGTCGCGGTGGTAGGGGCGCGTCCGGATGTCGGGGTGGTTGAGGTCCAACGTGGTGAGGAGGAGGACGACTTCGGGCCGAACGGAGGAGGGCATGGGTGGTTCCTTGTGTGGTGTCGTGAGATCGGTTTGTGCTGGCGAGAAGCAGGGTGCTCGCGGAAGGGTGGTTGCTGAGCGTGGGCCGGCGGCGGGGGTGCCGCGCGCTTGGCTGCGGTGGGGACGAGGGTGCCAAGGGCATGTTGGGAGGCTTCTGGGCACCAATGGTCCGGAGGATCGCCGGTTTGGCCAACCGCCGATCGTCGGCTATGTTTCGCCTCTTTTTCGCTGGTCAGCGCCGTCGGCTGGGGTCGTTCACGGCGCTGGTGGCCGGTTGCGTGACGGGCGCCGGGGATGCGGTGCGCCGAGTGCCCATGGTGGCCGTTGCGTCGGGGCTTGCGGGTAGGGCCAGCAGGTGGGCACTGCGGCGCAGGCGCCACACCAGGACGTTGCTGATGGAGTCGGCGGTGTCTAGCTCACGTCGTCGGGAGGCGTCGGCCAGCAGAACGGCCGGGTCGTGGCCGGCCTTCCGGACGTCGTCGAGGGTGGCGGCCAAGGCGGCCCAGCCGGCCTCGGCGCGGATCCGCTCGGCCAGCTCCGGCAGCACTTGCTGGAGCAGGGCGGCGTGCCGTTGCCGAACACGCGGCGTCAGACGCTGGCCTCGCTGCCGCAGGACAGCCATCGGCTGGGCTGCTGCGGCTTGGTAGGCGGCGCGGAGGTGTTCGGCTGCCTGCTGAGCTGCGGCGGCCTGCTGCGCGTGCTCCTTCTTCGCGTGCCAGTTCGCCGCGGCGATGGCGAGGAAGAAGGCCATGTCGATGAGCATGGCGGTGGTGGCGCCGTCTTCCCCGCGGCCGAGGGCGGTCCCGCTGTGGATGAGGTCGCGGGCGGCCTGGCGCAGGGCGCGGTCGTGCCCGCGTACGGCCCTGATGTGGGAGCGGCTGGCCCGCTCGAATGCGAAGGCTGCTTCGCGCAGCTCCTTGCGGGTGTGGGCGGCGGAGGTCTTGGCCAGCGCGTCCAGGATCTCCCCCGCCGCGGCGATCTGCGCCGCTGCCGTGCCATCGTCGCCCTGGTCGATGATCAACAAAGCCTGCCAGGTGGCGGCGCTGGCCCGACGCCGCGCGAACGCCGGACCTGTCACGTCCGGCAGGGCCGGCTGCTCCCGCCCAGAGCCGTCCGCCGAAGTGGCCTCTGCGGGAAGCGACCAGCGTTCGCGGATGCGGGGCAGGGACAGATCGGGGGCGAGCGTGGAGCCCGCGTAGAACACCGGCTCCGTCTCACCGTTGCGGTCATCGGGCAGCGCGACCTTGTAGCCGAGCAGGTCACCTGAGGGCGCGACGCGCTTGCGGATCAGCAGACCGGCGGAGGCGAGCCGGTCGAAGAACTCCTCCTCGCTGTCGGTGCCGGCCACCGTGCGCCGTACGGTCTCCCGCAGCTCCTCGCGCGCCGGGTGCTCCCTGCCGGTGCGTTCGGCCTTGTGCCGCTCGGCGCTGGTGGCCCGCTTGGCGGCGGTGCCGTCCCCGGGCGCGATCTGGTGCAGGCCGAGTTCCTTTTCGATCAGCCGGCACTCGGCCTGGGCGCGTTTACCGGATCGGTGGTGGTTAGGGCGGCGACCGTCCTCGCGGACGAGGGTGGCGATGATGTGGATGTGGTCGTCGGCATGGCGGACGGCTGCCCAGCGGCAGCCGGCGCCATCGCCGGGGTCGATGCCGGTGGCGGCGACCATGCGGCGGGCGATGTCGCCCCACTGCTCGTCGGACAGGATCGGGTCGTCGGGCGCGGCGCGCACCGAGCAGTGCCAGACGTGCTTGCCGGGACGCTGGCCCGCGTCGAGCAGGGACAGGGGCTGGTCGAGGAGGTGCTGGAGGTCCTTCTTCGTGACCGAAGGGTCGCGGCCGGGGTCGGGCGCCATGCCGTCGAAGGAAGCGACCAGGTGCGGGTCGATGTGCTCCTCGTGGGTGCCCTTGCCGTACAGGTAGTGCAGGAGCCCGAGGGTGTTGCTGCCCTGCTGATGGATCCGGGGGATCAAGCCGCCTCGCCCTCCTGCCCGTTGGCAACCCTGTCGGCTGCTCGCTGGACAGCCTGCGCGGCACGCTGCAGGTCAGCGAGGGCAGCGGCGAAGTGCGGTACATCGGCACCCGAGTTGAGAGCCTTGGCGATCTGGTTGACGTTGCCGCCCGCCCAGCCGAGCTGACGGCGCACACCGAACAGGGCAGTCAGGATGTCCCGCTCGGTGGCGATGGCCGCTGCGGTGCGGGACTGGTCGCGGGCAGCGGCCAGGGCGGAGTGGGCCAGGAACCCGGCCACGCTCATGCCGACGTGGTCGGCACCGGACTGGATGACGGCGAGTTCTAGCTCGTTGAGGCGGACGCTGTGAGCGGGGCGCTGCTTCTTGTCGCGCGGACGCGACTTCCCCTTCCTGGCCTTGCCCTTGCGGCTGGCCTTGCCTGGCTGCGGTCCGCCCTCGGTCGCAGCCTTCCCGTCCGGCGCCCCCTGGTGCCGGACGGGCCCCGCCACCCCTGGGGCGGGGTCGGGTTCGGGCGCTCCCCCTGCGGGGGAGTGTCCGGACCTCCAACTTGCTGTGCTCGGGGCGGGGGTGGTCGGCAGGGATTCCTCATGGGGCATGGGGTCTTCGTGGTGCGGGGTGTGCATGGGGCCTTTCGGTCGGGGTCTGGTTGAGAACTCTGGTGCAGGCGGGATCAGCGGGGTGGATCGCCGGCTGCGGTTTTGAGCTGGGTTTTGAACTCGCGGACGACTCGTCCGACGCCGTCGCTGGAGACGGTGTAGCCGGCGGCGCGCAGAGCGTCCTCGACCCGGTCGCGTCCGACGCTGCTGGTCTCCTCGTAGATGCGGCGGGTGTGCTTGAGGATGACCTCGTCGGAGGCACGGGATCTCCCCGCGTCGCGTTTCTTCCGGGCAGCCGCCTTCCGCTCGCGCCTGCCCGACACGCTGCCCGAGCTGCTGCCCGTCGGCGCCGGGTTTTCTTCGGCTTCTGCCCGTGCGGGCAGCCCGGGCCCCGAGTGTGAGTGCTGCGGGCGGGCAGCCGGAGGCACCTCGTCATCACCCGGGTCTGATGGGTGTGGGCGAGCAGCGTCCTCTGCCCGCGGCTGCGGTTCCCGGCGTGCGGAACGCGGGCGGCTGTGCCCGGATTCAGGTGCGGGAGACGAGGCCGGGATGTGCCAGCGCGGAGGCAGCGTGATGGTGGCGAGGCTGAGGGCCTGCTTGCGGGTGGCGAGCTTGCGCAGCAGCAGCTCGTCCTGGACCGGGTCCCCGTCGACGCCGGCCCGCTCCAGGGCCTCGTGCAGGCGCTCTGCCAGGCGTCGTTGCCGCCGCTTTCCGCGCTGGCGGTCGGTCATCGACTCGGCGCGCAGGATGAGGGCGACGGCTTCGCTCAGTGCGCGGTCGCGGATGAGGCGGGCGGCATCGGCGTCCTGGTCGGCGATGCCGAGTCGAGCCAGGAGGCGTTCGCGGGCCTGGCGGACGAGGACGGCGGCCAGGCCGCGTGAGGCGGCGTCGGGGGTGCGGTGGCGCAGCTCGATGCCCATGGCCAGGTGCCACAGCATCGCGGCCATGACGGGGCCGACGAAGGCTCGCACGGTGCCACCGACCGGCCCGGACTCGGCGTAGGCGGGCAGAACCTGGACTGCGGTGATGACCCAGGTGAGGGTGCCGGGCAGGCCCGGTGCCTGCTTCGGGCCGTTGAGGTTCTGCCGGGCCATCAGGGCGGTGGCGAACAGGGCCAGCTCGGCGGCGGCGAACATCGCGACGCGTTCGGTGGTGCCACCCATGTCGAGGTAGTCGGCGGCGAACCGCCAGCTGGTGTCCGCGCTGTACGCGGTGCAGCCGAGCGCAGCCACGGCCGCGACCGGCACCGCGGCGGTTCCACGCCAGCGGTTGGTGTGATGCCGCCGGCGGCGTTGCTGGCGGATCAGCCACCCGGCGAGCAGGCCGAGCAGCACAGGCGGGATGAGGAGCGCCACGGTCATCACCGGAGAGGTGGCCCAGTCAGGGAGGAGCGGCGTGCCGCTGATCCGTATGGCGAGGGGGACGGGGCTGAGAGGAGGCAGGAGGGGGCTCCAAGGCGTCGAGGATTGAGGGCGAAGGGCGAATCGACGGAGCGCTGCAAGCGCCTACGCGAGTGGCTGGCGCGGGCAGGGCTGGTGTGAGAGCAGGTGATGCGGCGGGGTCGGCCAGGAGAGGGCGCTGAGGCGGCCAGTCAGGCGGCGGGCGCTGTGCGGCGTCGTCGGTCGGGGCCGTCGAGGATGACGCGCTCCGTCATCTCGGCGAGGCGGGAGGCGACGCGGTCACCGAGGGTGACGCGCAGCTGCTCCATCGGAAGGTTGGTGGTGATGAGGGTGGGGAGCATGTGCTCGTACCGGTGGTTGATGAGCCGGTAGGTCAGCTCCTCGGTCCATTCGCTGGTCTTGGCCGCGCCGAGGTCGTCCAGGAACAGCAGCGGGCAGCGCGCCAGGGTCTGCAGCTCCCGTTCGGCGTCGTGGCCGGCGCGGGGGCGCAGGCGCGCGTGGAAGTCGGCGGTGGTGGTCGCTTCCCAGCGCAGACGGACCCCTCGGGCGAGCAGGGTGCGGATGGCGCCGTACGCCTGGTATGTCTTGCCCGTGCCCGTGGGGCCGGCGATCAGCAGCGACGGGCCCTCAGCGATGCCCGGCCCACCGGGGCCGGGGCGTCCGGCGCGGGCGATCTCGTCGGCCCAGGCGGTGACCTTCGGGTGGTCGGCCAGGGCGGGGCGGTAGCGGGCGGGGATCCTGGCGTCGGCGAGTTCCAGCGCGGTGACGGGCTCGACGTGCCCTTCCTCGACGGCGGCGGTGGCGAGGTCGATGCCGCGACTGGCAAGGATGCCGTTGAGCCGGTCGGCGAGCGGGCCGACCCGGTGGGGCTCGCGGGTGAGGGTGGCGGTCAGAGGTCACCTCCGTAGGCGGCTTCGACATCGGCGGGGTTTGTCCACGCCCTGTGGACAACCGGCGCGGCGGGGGCCGCGTTCATGGCCTCGTGCACGAGGCTCGGCAGAGTGCTGGGGTGCAGGCCCTTGGCGCGGTGCCGTTCCAGGCCGGCCCGGATGTGGGCGGGGGCGATGCCCTCGCCGAGCAGCTTGCGCACCTCGCGAGCGAGATGGCCCAGGACGTCCTTGGGCGGACGGTGTGTGCAAGCGGCGGCGTACTCGGCGATGAGCTCGCTGGCCGAGACGGCGTGGGGTGCGGGGGCGCTCGCGCCCCCCGAAGGGGTATTTCCTAGATCCATGATCCTAGGTCCTAGATCCGGACGCTGAGGCGTCACCGCTCCCTCACTGAGCTCTCCCCGCTGTCTCACGGAGAGCTCACTGAAATCGCCCTGACCTGCTATTTCGTCATCGGTGCCCGGATTCACCGCAGGCTCGCGTATTCGCCCGGAGCCCTCACGGAGGGCTCCGTGAGGCTGCGGTGCGGGCTCCGTGATGCCGGCTCCCGCAGTCGGCGCATCGACGCCGGGCGCGGTGCGAGCCTGCGTGTCGTGGTGCGGGCAGGCGGGAAGGCGGCTCGCGCTGGGGCGATTGATCTTCTGATGCTGCCGCCAGGTGACGATGTGCAGGTAGCGCTTGTCGCCCGGGCCCTTGTACCGGCATATCAGCCCGGCGTCGGCGAGCTGGGCGAGGTCCTGCTCGACAGCGCCAGGCGTGTGTTCCGGGCGCAGTACCCACAGCTGCCCGGCGATGATCGCGGCGTGGTCGCGGTGCCGGCCCTGGTCGTCAGCCTGGGTGAGAAGGCCGAAGAAGGTGCGCTCGGCGGTCAGGGAGACGGCGGCCAGGGACTCGGAGACGAAGGCTTCCGGCTTGATGGTGCGGATTCGTGCCAAGAGGGGCGGTCCTCACTCGGTGGCCGGTGGGCTGGGTGCCCACGGTTCACCGTCGGTTGGGGGCGGGTCGGGCGTGAAGAGGCGTGGAGTGTCTGGCCGTTGACGCTGGGAGCGTTGATGGACGCTCGCGCTTTCCGGGGTGTCGTCAACATAGCCACACCTAGGTCGCGCAAGTCCAGCCCTATCCGGCGCAATCTCTCACGGCAGAAATGCCGCTGGAAATCGAGTCGGCGAGGGCGGTGCGAAAACGGTAGGGCACGATCGGCGGTTGACCAAATAGTTGCCCCGCATCCCGAGCCAGAAGGATCACATCGGGAAGCCGTTGACGTCCTGCGAGTGACGAAGCTACAACACAACACCCCACGTCAGAGAGGGTCTCTGATGCCGGGTCCCGTTCGGGGATCCGGCCTTGCGCAGCACCCCGACCGCCTCGCTCACCGATTGAGTGCGGCGCAACATAGCCGACGATCTGCGGTTATCCAAACCGCCGAATGCACGCTACAACTGGGAGCTATGGCAGCACGATCTCTGGAAATAGGACCCGCAGGATTGACGGTGGCCCGCACCATCGAAAACCTCCGCATCGAACGCGGCCTTGGGCAGCGCCAACTCGCCGCGCGCTGTACCGCTTTGGGCGGCCCTATGTCCAACACGATGCTGTCCCGCATCGAACTCGCCAAGCGGCGATGCGATATCGACGACCTCGTCGCCATCGCCGCAGCCCTGCAGGTGTCACCCGCCGCCCTCCTCCAGGGGCCGGGCGCCGCCTGACCTGCCCACGCAGCCCTCCCCGACCTCCCGACCAGGAGCCGCCCCCTTGCACCGATCCACGCCCGCGCCCGTGCCCCACAGGCCGTCCGACGCCCCTCCGCCCCGCCTCTACCGCCCCGAGGAGATCGCCGACACCCTCGGCTGCTCGGCCTGGTGGGTCAAGGACCGCGCGCGACGGCGCCTGATACCGCACACCCGGGTTGGCCGCGCCTACCGCTTCACCGCCGGGCATCTCGCCGAGATCATCCGTCTCTACGAGGAGCGCCCGGCCCAGCCCGCGCAGACAGCCGCACGGGCGACCGAGCCGCTCTCCGAGCCCGGTACGCAGACCGGCTCCGCGCAACCTCGCCGCCCTGCCGTGGCGCCAGCGACCCGCCTGCGGGCCCGCCCGCCGCGTCGACAGCAGCAGTACGGCACTGTCGCGTGACCCGATCCAATCTGCTGTAGCCGAGGACAAGGAAGAGGGGGACAGCGAGACTTGGGTTTCGCGGAGAAGCGCGGAAACTACTGGCGCGGCCGGTACAAGGTCGCGCCCGGCAAGCACAACACGGTCGTCGACGAGAACGGCAAGGCGATCAGGTTCGCCACCAAGGGCGAGGCCCAGCGGGCAGCGGCTGAGGCTGAGAACAAGTACCGTCGCGGCGACTGGCGCGACCCAGCCCTCGGCCATGAGACCTTCGGCGAGTACGCGAACCGTTGGTACGAGGCCCAGGACCTGGCCGCCTCCACCATGCAGAACTACAAGCGCCACATCGAAGAGCACCTCCTCCCCGAGTTCGAGGACAAGGCGCTCGCCGGCATCCTGCGCACGGACGTCGACCTGTGGGAGAAGAAGGAGAAGGCCCTCTATGCCGCCTCCAGCGTCAAGACTTGGCGCTCGACGCTCCACCTGATCTTCGAAGACGCGATCGACGAGGGCCTGATCACGTCCAACCCAGCCGCCCGGCGGCGCGGAAGGGGCAAGCGCGCCGGCCGCTCCCGGGACCGTGGTCCGGAGAAGGTGGTCACCGACGCGCTCGGCATCCTGCTGACCGCCGAGCGCGCCGCCCTGCTCTCCGGCCGCGACGACGAGTTCGTCGCCGTGGTCCTCAAGGGGTACACCGGCATGCGCTGGGGCGAGATCGTCGGCCTGGAGACCGCGTTCGTCCGCCCTGGAGCCGTCCGGGTCGAGTGGCAGCTGTACGAGCTCGACACAGGGGAGCTGGTGCGCTGCCCGCCGAAGGACGACAGCTACCGCACCATCGACTCGATGGACTGGCTGTCCGCGCTGGTCGCCAACCACATCGCCCGCATAAAGCCCAAGCCGTGCCCCTGCCACGGCAAGACCTACGTCTTCCGAGGACAGGGTGCGGCCCGTACCGGGGGCCACCAGGGCGCGAAGCTCGTCGACGTCGCCCGTCGTGCCGGCGTTTCGAATGGCACGGTGTCCAACGTCCTCAACCACCCCGAACGGGTCACCGAGGCCACGCGAACGAAGGTCGAGCAGACCATCACGGACCTCCGGTTCGTCCGGGGCGGCGTCGTACCGGAGCATGCCGCTCACTGGCGCAGGAACGGTTTCGCGACCTGGCTGTTCACGCCGGCGGTCTCCGGCTGGTACCCGAAGAAGGCACCACAGGAGCCACGGCCGGTGTCCTTGCTCGGCGAGCCGTGGCCCGGTGTCCCAGCACGGGGGCGGGGTGCCAGCGATCGGGCCGACGCCTGCTGGCTCCCGATAGCCAAGGGGCTCACGCCCCACGGCCTTCGCCACACCCACCGGACGATGATGGAGGACCTGGGAACCGAGAAGGTGCTCATGGACGAACGCATGGGCCACATCGACGGCTCGGTCTCGGCGCGCTATGCCCACGTCACCCCAGGAATGCGGCAGCGCCTCAAGCTGGGGCTGACCGAGCAATGGGAGTCGGCGCTTGAAGTCAGACTGGCACTGCGCCCGACGTCACCAGTGCGCCTGCTGAATGATCTCCTGCGCGCCCGCGCGGTCGCCCTTCGGTAGCGCTAGGCTGCCCCGCAGCATGCCTGCGGGGCAGTGTCTTTGCCTCGGGGAGCGGCGTCCGGACGCCCCTGTTTCAGCCCGCGACCTTTGGGGCTCGCCGTTAGGGGAGACATGGCGTCGGCGCGGTGATCGCCGTCAAGGCTCGCTCCTCAGAGCTCGTAATCTTGCTGAGGTGCCCTGGTCAGTCTTGACCGATGTGATGATTCGACCGCTCGTGCCGTGTGACGACTCGGCCGTGGATCGTGGACGACGACTTGTGGGCGGATTGAACCGCTGCTCACTCTGGCCCAAGCGGTCACCGGGGCCGAAGCTGGTGGATGGCCAGCTGTGCCTGCAGGGCATCTTGTATGTCCTGTACCAGGACACTGCCCGGCAACCCTGCCCCATGGATCATGATCGCGTTACCGGATCTCAGAAGACCTGTGCGCGACGCCCACCCTCGCACGTGAGCCGTGCAAACGAATGCCGCAATTGCCCTGCACTAGGCCGTGGCACCGGGTAGCTTTCCCTGTCTTGGGGATGCCGGGAGCCTGTCTGCGCCCGGCCGAGCGGGGAGGTGCGGGAGCGGTGGGTAAATCGGCAACTGTGCTCGGCCGGGAGATCGGCAGAACCGGGCGGGAGATGAACGTGCTGCTGCACAGGTATGGCTACCTGACAGGCGAGCCAGGTGCGTACTCCCTAACCGACAAGGGAGAGAAGTACGGCAGCCAAGAGGATCATTACAGGGGCAACGTCAGGTCCCTGCACTATTACCGCCAGTGGACCACAACGACATGGAGCGATGAGACTCTCGCGGCTCTGCTGAACGACATGGCCAATGCGCCAACTCCGCCCGAGCCCGCCGAGTCGTTCCCTGACGACGACGTGACCGTCGCCGAAGCCGAGCCGGTCGGTGCCACTGACCAGGGTGCACCCGGTAGCACTGGTATGCATGTCGATCTGCGAACGGTTGCGATCACTGCTGCGCTGCTGGTCGGGGCGAAGGCTGCGCAGATCGCGGCTCCGCACGCGCGACGCTGGTGGTCTGAAACTGCCGTGCCCGCGACATCGCGCGTGCTGAAGCGACTGAAGCGGCAGGACCCGTCGGACAACGACGCCGAGCCGTAAGCCTGAGTCCGCTGTCGCGGTAGAACGCGTCAACGGTTTCTCCGTGACATGTCAGGCGCTGCCATGGTGGGGAGGAAGGGGAGCGACCAGGGGAGCCGGGTTCCGACGTTGGCTCCCAAACGGCTCCCAAAAAAGCCCCCGGAACCACTCAGGGGCCCGACCCGCTAAGCGGATCAGGCCCCTGACCTGGTACTACGGCGTCGGGGTGGCGGGATTTGAACCCACGACCTCTTCGTCCCGAACGAAGCGCGCTGCCAAGCTGCGCTACACCCCGATGTCACTGCTGTCGCGGTGACGTCGTTTACTTTAGCCCACTGGTGGCCGGAGACGAAATCCGGTTTTGCGGTGGTGCCGCAGGGGGCCGGGGACGTTGCCGGCGGGGCGGGGGCGGGGCGCTCTGCGTCCCGGTTCGGGCCTCCGCTACTCCTTTTCGATCAGCGTCAGCAGCGTCGCCTCCGGCGGGCAGGCGAAACGTACCGGGGTGTAGCGGCTCGTGCCGCAGCCGGCCGAGACGTGCAGGTACGACGTGCGGCCCTCCGCCGTGTGCGTGGACAGCCCCTTCACGCGGTCGGTGTCCAGGTCGCAGTTGGTGACGAGGGCGCCGTAGAACGGGATGCACAGCTGGCCGCCGTGAGTGTGGCCGGCGAGGATCAGCGGGTAGTCGTCCGCCGTGAACGCGTCCAGCGTCCGCAGGTACGGGGCGTGCACCACGCCCATCGAGAAGTCCACGCCGCTCGACGGTCCGCCGGCCACCCGCGCGTACCGGTCCCGCTTGATGTGCGGGTCGTCCAGTCCCGTCAGCTCCACCGACGCGCCCTCGGTCTTCAGCGTGCCGCGCGCGTTCGTCAGGTTCAGCCAGCCCGCGCCGTCGAAAGCGTCGCGCAGGTCCTCCCACGGGTTGTGGACGACGTCGACGGCCGGCGGGTTGCCGTTCAGGCCGTGACGGCCCTGGGCCTTCTCCAGCAGGTACCGGGCGGGGTTGCGCAGCTTCGGGCCGTAGTAGTCGTTGGAGCCGAAGACGTACGCGCCGGGGAACTCCATCAGCGGGCCGAGCGCGTCCAGGACCTCCGGGACGCCCTCCGGGTCGGACAGGTTGTCGCCCGTGTTGATCACGAAGTCGGGGCGCAGGCCGGCCAGCGAGCGCAGCCAGCGCTGCTTCTTGCGCTGCCCGCTCACCATGTGGATGTCGGAGACCTGCAACACGCGCAGGGGGCGCATCCCGGAGGGCAGGACGGGGACCGTCACCCTCCGCAGGCGGAAGGAGCGGGCCTCGAAACCCGCCGCGTACACCAGACCGGCGGCGCCTGCCGCCGCGAGGGACAGTGGTACTCCGTATCGCGCGCGCATACGTCCATCGTGTCAGACGGAGGACGTGGTTCCGACCTCGCGGCCCCCTGAGACCTCCCTCGGTCGTCCCCCAAGTGCCCCTGAGTCGCCGCCCCTTAAATGTACGGGCGCCGCGCCGTGCGCACCTGCGACAATCTCACCTATGACCACGCTCAAGTCGAAGCTGCAGGAAGACCTCAACGCCGCGATCAAGGAGCGCGACGAGCTCCGCTCCTCGACGCTCCGGCTGACGCTCGCCGCGATCACCAAGGAGGAGGTCGCGGGCAAGGAGAAGCGCGAGCTCTCCGACGACGAGGTGCAGAAGGTGATCACCCGCGAGGCGAAGAAGCGGCGGGAGGCCGCCGAGGCCTTCGCGCAGGGTGGTCGCGCCGAGTCGGCCGAGCGGGAGAAGGCGGAGGGCGAGGTCCTCGCCGAGTACCTGCCCAAGCAGCTCAGCGACGAGGAGCTGGACGGCATCGTCGCCCAGGCCGTCCAGGAGGCGAAGGCCGCCGGGGCCGAGGGTCCGCGGGCCATGGGCGCCGTCATGAAGATCGTGAACCCGAAGGTGGCCGGCCTGGCCGAGGGCGGTCGTGTCGCCGCCGCGGTCAAGAAGCTTCTCGCCGGCTGACGGGTCCGTAGGCCACCAGCCTGTCCGTGCGTCAGTAGGCCACCTGCCCGTCCTTGGGGCCCTAGGCCACCTGCCTGCCCGTGCGTCCGTAGGCAACCAGGCTGCCCGTGCGGCCCAGCCGGTGCACGCCACCCGCCCCGCCCAAACCGACGGCCCCCGCCTCCCGTAAGGGAAGCAGGGGCCGTTCGTCACGCGTGAGCAGGTCCGCGGCTCAGGAGCCGCCCGCCCGCTCAGCCGGGCGCGGCGGTGTCCTCACCGGCGTCCGCCGGAGCCGTTGCGTCCGTGGTTCCCGCCGTTGCCCTGTCCCTGGAACAGGTTGTCCGGGAGGGTGATGCCGCCGTTCGCGGCACCGCCGTTCGACGCGCCGCCGTTGAAGAGGCCTCCGATGAAGCCCTCGTTGCCGTTGCCGCCGTTGTTCCCCTTGTTCCCGTCGTTGCCGCGGCCGTCGCCGTTCCCGTCGCCCTTCCGCTCGGGGGCGGGGTCCGGGATGTCGACCATGGTGAACTGCCCGGCCTCCTTGCCCTCCAGCGCGCCGGTCATGGCGTCCCGCCAGATGGGGCCGGGGGTGTCGCCGCCGTAGACCTGGGAGTGGTAGCGGCCGCCGATGGTGATGTTGGTCATCTTGACCTTCTGGGTGGCGCTGCCGACCCAGACGGCGCCCGAGAGGTTCGGGGTGTAGCCGACGAACCAGGCGTTCTTGCGCTCGTCCGTCGTACCCGTCTTGCCGGCGTTGTCACGGCCGGACAGACCTGCCTGACGGCCCGTGCCGGAGTCCGTCACACCACTGAGCAGCGTGTTGATGCTGTCCGCGGTCTTCTCGCTCATCGCGCGCGAGCAGGTCGACTTCGGGACCTCGAGCGACTTCTTCTGGCCGCCCACGGTCTGGGTGATGGACTCGATGGCGATCGGCGTGCAGTACATGCCGCGCGAGGCGAACGCGGCGTACGCGCTCGCCATCGTCAGCGGCGAGAGGCCGGTCGAACCGAGCGTCATCGACGACGGCACCTCGGGCACCTTGTCGCCGTTGCCCTGGACCACACCGAGGGCGTTGGTCATCTTCACCACCGGGCACATGCCGATGTCGGCGAGCATCTGCACGAAGTAGGTGTTGACCGAGAGCTCCATCGCCTTCTTCAACTCGAACGGGCCGACCTCGGTCTCCGACTCGTTCTCCAGCTTGTACTTCGGCCTGCCGTCGTTGACCCAGGGCCTGCCGCTGCACGTCTGGACGGTGTCCGGGTACGGCATCTCGTACGGCGCGGGGTAGGCCTGGTTGACGGGCCGGCCCTGCTCCAGCGCGGCCGCGGCCACGAACGGCTTGAACGTCGAACCCGTCGGGAAGCCGAAGTTCGAACCGCCCATCGCCTTGTTGACCGAGTAGTTGTACTCGGTCTCGTTCTTGCCGTAGCCGTACGGCTTCGACTGGCCCATGCCGAGGATCTTGCCGGTGCCGGGCTCCACCATGGTGGCGGCCGCGGCGACCTTGTCCGTCTTGTAGACGTGGTCCTTCAGCGACTCCTGGACGGATTTCTGGGTCTGCGGGTCGAGCGTCGTGCGGATGGTCAGGCCGCCCTGGTTCCAGACCTTGGACCGCTCCTCCTTCGTCTTTCCGAAGACCGGGTCGCTGAGGAAGACCCGCTCCACGTACTTGCAGAAGAAGCTGGCGCCCTGGACGGCCGTGATGCAGCCGTTCTTCGGCTTGGTGACCTTCAGGCCCAGCGGGGCCTTCTGCGCCTTGGCCGCGTCGGCCGCCGAGACGTCGCCGACCTCGGCCATGCGCTGCAGCACGGTGTTGCGGCGCTTGGTGGCCTCGGCCTCGTCGTTGACCGGGTCGTAGCGGCTCGGCGACTGGACGATGCCGGCCAGCAGGGCCGCCTCCGGGAGGGTCAGGTCCTTGGCGCGCTTGGAGAAGTACCGCTGGGAGGCGGCCTCCACGCCGTAGGCCTGCTGCCCGAAGAAGGTGATGTTCAGGTAGTTCTCGAGGATCTTCTTCTTGCCGAGCTCCTCCTCGACCTGGATCGCGTACTTCAGCTCGCGGATCTTGCGGCCGATGGTCTGCTGGATGGCCTGCGCGACCTTCGTCGGGTCGTCGCCGGCCTCCTCGACGAAGACGTTCTTCACGTACTGCTGGGTGAGCGTGGACGCGCCCTGGGCCACTTCTCCGCTGCGCGCGTTCTTGTTGAGCGCGCGCAGGACGCCCTTGAGGTCCACCGCCCCGTGCTCGTAGAAGCGGGAGTCCTCGATGGCGACGATCGCCTTCTGCATGTACGGCGAGATGTTCGCGAGGTCGACGACCGTGCGGTCACGGGAGTAGACCGTGGCGATCGGCTTGCCCTGGGCGTCGAGGATCGAGGTGCGCTGGCTCAGCGGCGGTGTCTTGAGGTTGGCCGGGAGCTCGTCGAAGGACTCCACGGTCCCCTTGGCGGCCAGGCCCAGCGCGCCGAACGCCGGCAGCGCGATGCCGGCCAGCACGGCTCCCGAGAGCACACTGACACCGAGGAACTTGGCGGCCTGCTGCGTCGCCGTCAGGCCACCACCCGAGCGCTTTTTTGGCATGGGGGCAGCCTACGTTCTCATTCGCCGGACACGCGTATAGGCGTTGGCCTAAGCTGCTCTCAACTGTCACAGCAGCAGGGCTACGTATCAATACGTCCGGCGACCCCGAATCGTTCCGGAAGTTCCCCGGTTTTTTTGACGGGGGCGTGTCCGAATTCGCCTTGTGTGTCACCAGGCATCCGTTGTGACTCGATAGAACTGTCCCGTTTGCTTCGGGATAGTCCTGTATGTCGCAGGCTCACTCCCCCGGGTGATCTGCCGCTTACCCATAGTCCGTTCGGGCCATTCAAGATTGGGCCCGAAGGGGGTGTTGCGCTGTGCCCGCCTTCCGTAACGTCCTCAACTGGCGGCGGTGAATATGCCGCTGCCGCCGTGGGGGAGCCTCGATTCGGGAGAGGACGGCGCCGGTATGGGCTGGGTTACCGACTGGAGTGCGCAGGCCGCCTGCCGCACTACCGATCCGGATGAACTGTTCGTTCAGGGAGCAGCGCAGAACAGGGCCAAGGCGGTGTGCACCGGATGCCCGGTGCGGACCGAGTGCCTGGCCGACGCGCTCGACAACCGCGTCGAGTTCGGCGTGTGGGGAGGCATGACGGAGCGCGAGCGCCGCGCACTGCTGCGCCGGCGGCCGACGGTGACCTCCTGGCGCCGCCTCCTGGAGACGGCACGCTCGGAGTACGAGCGTGGAGCGGGCATCGTGCCGCTCGACGACGACCAGGTGTACGCGCACTACGCGGCCGTGAGCTGAGGGCGACGCCCCCCGCTCAGGCGTCGGGCAGCTCCGTGCGCCCGGCCGCGAGGCGGCCGCCGATGTCCCGCAGTCCCGCGAGGTCGTGGACGTCGCCGGGCAGCGCGGCCACTTCGGCCACCGCCACCTCGGGGTGGCGCGCGATGAAGCGGTCCCGCGTGCGCTGCTCGCGGGAAAGCAGATGCATACGGTCGGCGTGCAGTCTCAGCAGGCCCGCGGTGAGCTGATCGGCGCTCTGGTCCGTGCTGTGATCTGCGTCGGTTGTGTGCGTCCCGCCCGGCTGGCCGCCGGGTGTGGGGGATGCTGCGGAAGCTTCTGAACTGCCGTGCGTTTCGGGAGAGTTACGAAGTCCAGCTTTCCCGCCGTCCTGATCCACAATGCGGGGCTCCTCAAGATTTTCGGCGGCGGCGAGCGCCCGCTCGGCGGACAGCTGGGCGGCCCCGCTGCCATGGACCCGGTTGAGCACCAGGCCGGCCAACGGCATCTTCTCGGCGGCCAGTCGCTCCACGAAGTACGCGGCCTCCCGCAGCGCGTCCCGCTCGGGCGCCGCCACCACGAGGAACGCCGTCCCGGGCGCCTGCAGCAGCTTGTACGTCGCGTCCGCGCGCGTGCGGAAGCCTCCGAACGTGGTGTCCATCGCGGCGACGAACGTCTGGACGTCCTTGAGGAGCTGGCCGCCCAGCAGC
The DNA here is from genome assembly GCF_042889585.1 of Streptomyces sp. NPDC002566. NCBI lineage: Bacteria > Bacillati > Actinomycetota > Actinomycetes > Kitasatosporales > Streptomycetaceae > Streptomyces > Streptomyces sp. NPDC002566. Next base: position 53,642 of record NZ_JBIARD010000010.1, read on the forward strand.
TTGCCGAGCGTGCCGGTCATCATCGACATCCCGACGTTGAGGAACTTCATCCCCGCGCGTCCGCCCAGCTTCGCCGGCGCAGTCAGCAGCCGGATCAGCCGGCCGTCCAGGAACGATCCGAGCCGCTTGGGAGCGTCCAGGAAGTCCAGGGCGGAGCGGGACGGCGGGGTGTCGACGACGATCAGGTCCCACTCGTCCTTCGCCCGCAGCTGCCCCAGCTTCTCCATCGCCATGTACTCCTGCGTGCCCGCGAAGCCCGCCGAGAGCGACTGGTAGAAGGGATTGCCCAGGATGGAGGCCGCCCGCTCGGGGTCGGCGTGCGCCTCGACGACCTCGTCGAAGGTGCGCTTCATGTCGAGCATCATCGCGTGCAGCTCGCCGTCCCCCTCGACGCCCTTGACGCGGCGCGGGGTGTTGTCGAGCGAGTCGATGCCCATGGACTGCGCGAGCCGGCGCGCCGGGTCGATGGTGAGGACGACCACCTTGCGGCCCCGCTCGGCCGCCCTGAGGCCCAGCGCCGCCGCCGTCGTCGTCTTGCCGACCCCGCCCGATCCGCAGCACACCACGATGCGGGTCTTCGGATCGTCGAGCAGGGGATCGACGTCCAGCACACGCGCGTACGCGAGCCGACGGCCGCCGCCCTCCGACACCCGCGCCGAACCGCCTTCCTGCGCCGGTGTCAGGGGCGAGCCCTCCTCCTGCGACGCGCCGCCCTCCTGCGCCTGCGCCTGGTCCGGACTCATGACATCCCCTGCTTCCGCAGTTCCGTGGCGAGTTCGTACAGGCCCGCGAGGTCCATCCCCTCGGCGAGCAGCGGCAGTTCGTGCAGCGGCAGGCCCAGCTCGCCGAGGACGGCCCGCTGCTCCTGCTCCAGCGCGTACCGCTCGGCGTACTCCTCGGCCTGCTCCAGCAGCGGGTCCACCAGCCGCTCGGCATGGCCGCCGCGCCGCGCCCCGCCGAGCCCCGCGGCCGACAACGACCGTGCGACAGAGGAACGACCCACCGTCCGTACGACTTCCAGCCCGTGCGCGTCCAGCACCTGCGGGCGGACCATGTTGACGACGACCCGCCCCACCGGGAGCTTCGCCGCGCGCAGTTCGGCGATGCCGTCGGCGGTCTCCTGGACGGGCATCTCCTCCAGCAGCGTCACCAGATGCACCTCCGTCTCGGAGGACTTCAGCACCCGCATCACGGCCTGCGCCTGATTGTGTATAGGGCCGATCTTGGCGAGGCCGGCGACCTCGTCGTTGACGTTCAGGAAGCGGGTGACGCGGCCGGTCGGCGGGGCGTCCATCACGACGTGGTCGTAGACGAACCGGCCGCCGCGGTCCTTCCTGCGCACCGCCTCGCACGCCTTGCCGGTGAGGAGCACGTCCCTCAGGCCGGGCGCGATGGTGGTGGCGAAGTCGATCGCGCCCAGTTTCTTCAGCGCCCGCCCCGCGCTCCCGAGCTTGTAGAACATCTGGAGATAGTCCAGAAGGGCCAGTTCGGGATCGATGGCGAGCGCGTACACCTCACCCCCGCCCGGCGCGACGGCGATCTTCCGTTCCTCATAGGGCAACGCCTCCGTCTCGAAGAGCTGGGCGATGCCCTGCCGACCCTCCACCTCGACGAGAAGCGTCCGCTTCCCCTCCGTGGCGAGGGCCAGCGCGAGGGCGGCGGCGACCGTCGTCTTTCCGGTCCCGCCCTTACCGCTGACGACCTGGAGCCTGCTCACGTCTTCGAGCGTAACCAGTCGGCGGCCGAGCCAACCGGGAGGCTGTGGACAACGGTGCTCCAATCGGCCACATGGCCCGGGACGCGACGCCCCGCCGGATGCGCCGCCGGGCCCCGCCGTGCACCGCGGGCACCTGCGGCGGACCGCGCCCCGGCAGCGGATACAGTCGCCCCATGACCAAGTGGGAATACGCAACCGTGCCGCTGCTCGTCCACGCCACGAAGCAGATTCTGGACACCTGGGGCGAGGACGGCTGGGAGCTCGTCCAGGTCGTGCCCGGGCCGAACAACCCCGAGCAGCTCGTCGCCTACCTGAAGCGGGAGAAGGCGTGAGCGCGGTCGAGGCGAAGCTCGCCGAACTGGGTCTGACGCTGCCGGCGGTCGTGCCGCCCCTCGCGGCCTACCAGCCCGCCGTGCAGTCCGGGCCGTACGTGTACACGGCCGGCCAGCTGCCCATGGTGGACGGCAAGCTGCCGGTCACCGGCAAGGTCGGCGCGGAGGTCACCGCCGAGGAGGCCAAGGACCTGGCCCGCGTCTGCGCCCTGAACGCCCTGGCCGCCGTCAAGTCGGTCGCGGGCGACCTGGACCGTGTCGCGCGCGTGGTGAAGGTCGTCGGCTTCGTCGCCTCGGCCTCGGACTTCACCGGCCAGCCGGGTGTCCTGAACGGCGCCAGCGAACTGCTCGGCGAGGTCCTCGGCGACAAGGGCGTGCACGCGCGCAGCGCGGTGGGCGTCGCGGTGCTGCCGCTGGACGCGCCGGTCGAGGTGGAGATCCAGGTGGAGCTCACCGCTTCGTGAACGCGGACATCGTGAACGCGGAAGCCGTGCGCTGACCTCGGGACCTCTCGAACATTCGCTCCCCACGGGATAGCCTCGCGGCCATGGCGAGTGGGCACGCGCGTGGGCAGGCGAACGGTCAGTGGTTTCCCCCGGAGTGGCCGGAACGCATCCGTGCGCTCGCGGACGGAGCCCTCACGCCCGTCGCCCCCAAGCGCGCGGCCACGGTCATGCTCCTGAAGGACACCGACCGCGGCCCCTACGTTCACATGCTGCGCAGACGCGCCTCCATGGCCTTCGCCGGAGGCGCGTACGCGTATCCGGGCGGCGGCGTCGACCCACGGGACGACGACCGGCATGTGCGCTGGGCGGGCCCCACGCGCGCGTGGTGGGCCGAGCGGCTCGGCGTCGACGTCACGAGCGCCCAGGCGATCGTCTGCGCGGCCGTACGAGAGACGTACGAGGAGGCGGGCGTCCTGCTCGCCGGTCCGGCCCCCGACTGCGTCGTCGGCGACACCACCGGCGACGACTGGGAAGCCGACCGGGCGGCCCTCGTGGCCCGTGAGACGTCCTTCGCGGAGTTCCTTGACCGGCGGGGCCTGGTCCTGCGCTCCGACCTCCTGGGCGCCTGGACGCGCTGGATCACGCCGGAGTTCGAGGCACGCCGCTACGACACCTGGTTCTTCGTCGCGGCGCTCCCCGAGGGCCAGCGCACCCGCAACGCCTCCACGGAGGCCGACCGCACGGTGTGGATCCGCCCCGAGGACGCGGCGGCCTCCTACGACCGGGGCGAGCTGCTGATGATGCCGCCCACCATCGCCACCCTGCGCCAGCTGACCGGGTGCGCCACGGCCGCCGAGGCGCTCGCCGCGGCTCCCGGCCGCGACATGACCCCCGTGCTGGCGCGGGCCCGGCTGGAGGACGGCGCGGTCGTGCTGTCCTGGCCCGGACACGACGAGTTCACCAAGCACATCCCCACAGGTGGAGCCACCGCATGACGGACGCAGCAGCCCTTCCCGGCCAGCCCCGGGGCGGTGTCCTGAGCGGCTCCGCCACCGCGCGCGCGGTCAACGTCCTCGCGCCCAACCCCTCCGCGATGACCCTGGACGGCACCAACACCTGGATCGTCTCCGAGCCGGACTCGGACCTGGCCGTCGTCATCGACCCGGGCCCGCTGGACGACGGCCATCTGCGCACGGTCGTCGACACCGCCGCGGCGGCCGGCAAGCGCGTCGCCCTGACCCTGCTCACGCACGGCCACCCCGACCACGCCGAGGGCGCCGCCCGCTTCGCCGGGCTGACCGGCACCAAGGTGCGCGCCCTGGACCCCGCGCTGCGGCTCGGCGACGAGGGCCTGGCCGCCGGCGACGTGATCACCGTCGGCGGACTGGAGCTGCGGGTCGTCCCGACGCCCGGACACACCGCAGACTCGCTGTGCTTCCACCTCCCGGCCGACCGGGCGGTCCTCACCGGGGACACGATCCTCGGCCGCGGCACGACCGTCGTGGCGCATCCCGACGGCCGTCTGGGCGACTATCTGGACTCCCTGCGCCGTCTGAGGTCCCTCACCGTCGACGACGGCGTCCACACGGTCCTCCCGGGCCACGGGCCCGTCCTGGAGGACGCCCAGGGCGCCGTCGAGTTCTACCTCGCCCACCGCGCGCACCGCCTCGCCCAGGTCGAGACGGCCGTGGAGGACGGCCACAGCGCCGCCGCCGACGTCGTCGCACACGTGTACGCCGACGTGGACCGCTCCCTGTGGCCGGCGGCCGAGCTGTCGGTGCGGGCGCAACTGGAGTACCTGACGGAGCACGGGTTGATCCAGGGCGGGTCGCTGCCCTAGGCCCCGTCCTCCGGCCTGGGGGCCTTCACGCCGTGCACGCGCGCGTACTCCGTCGCGAGCCAGGGCCCGAGGTCGCCGGTGTAGTGGCTCAGGACGTCCCAGTCGCCCGTCGGGTCGCAGCCGAGGACGGCCGCCGCCCTCAGCTGCTCCGCGCGCGTGGGGTGGTATGCGGCGAACGCCTCGGCCATCTCGTGCAGATCGCTGGTCCAGCCGTTCCAACGGGGCATGACCAGGGTGAACCCGGTGCGCACCAGATGCCGGGACATGAAGCGCACGAGCGGGCGCCGGGCCTCCTCCGAGTCGGCCGCCGCGGCGATCCGCGCGCGCCAGCGGGGGAGCAGCAGCGCCAGGTCGCCGTTGGTCTCCCGGGCGAGGACGGAGTCGGGCCGGTAGCGGGGCATGCGGGCCCCGAGGTCCTCCCCGAGCAGCGGAGTGCACAGGCAGGCCACGAACCAGCCCATGTCGTGCCGTTCCAGGTCGCTGAGCAGCCGTGCCCGGCCGTGGAGGAGCGTGCCGACGCCGTCGATCTGCGGGAACTCGGCGTCGAGCGCGTCGCCCAGCGCGCCGGCCGCGGCCCGGTCGGCGTCGTCCGGCTCCTCGTGCAGGGCGACCAGCAGGTCGAGGTCGCTGCGCCCCACGCGCGCGGTGCCGCGCGGGATCGACCCGTAGAGGTACGCGCTGTGCAGCCGCGCCCCGAAGACGCCCGGCAGGCGGTCGCGCGCCGCGGCCACGACGGGACGGAACGCGTCCGGCACGCGTGCGAGGGACCCTTCGCGCGCGATGTACCCCTGTGGATCGAGACCTCGGTGAACCGCTGCCGTCATGGGGCCACTGTGCACGCGCGCGGGCCGGACGGGCGCGGCATTTTCATACGCCGCGACCTTCGCCGGGCGTCACGGGCGAGGGCGCGGCGTTTCCGTACGCCGCCGGCCTCACCCGGCGGCGGTCACCGGGAGCGCTTGGCGAGCCGCTCCACGTCCAGCAGGATGACCGCGCGCGCTTCCAGGCGCAGCCAGCCGCGCTGCGCGAAGTCCGCCAGTGCCTTGTTGACGGTCTCGCGGGACGCGCCGACCAGCTGGGCCAGCTCCTCCTGCGTGAGGTCGTGGACGACGTGGATGCCCTCCTCCGACTGCACGCCGAAGCGGCGGGAGAGGTCCAGCAGGGCCCGGGCCACACGGCCGGGGACGTCCGAGAAGACCAGGTCGGACATGGCGTCGTTGGTCTTGCGCAGGCGCCGGGCGACGGCGCGCAGGAGCGCGGTGGCCACCTCGGGGCGGGCGTTCAGCCAGGGCTGGAGGTCGCCGTGGCCCAGACCGAGCAGCTTGACCTCGGTGAGCGCGGTGGCGGTCGCCGTACGCGGCCCCGGGTCGAACAGCGACAGTTCGCCGATCAGCTCGCCGGGACCGACCACCGCGAGCATGTTCTCTCGGCCGTCCGGAGACGTGCGGTGGAGCTTGACCTTGCCCTCGGTGACGACGTAGAGCCGGTCGCCTGGGTCTCCCTCGTGGAACAGGGAGTCGCCACGGGCGAGCGTCACCTCGCTCATGGAGGCGCGGAGCTCCGCGGCCTGCTCGTCGTCGAGAGCCGCGAAGAGCGGGTTACGCCGGAGGACGTCGTCCACGAGTTCTCCCTTTGTCGACCTGCTCAGGGGACCTTGATCCCCCGTGTGCCAGGGGACCGTGTTCCCCAGTTTGCCGGACGGTCCAAACAGTGTGATCTGTCACAAGGATGCCGCACACATGTGCTGGGGTAAGCGGCAGGGGTCCAATTGGGGGCCGATCTTCAGGGTCCGGGGCGGATGTCGGTGGGGGGCTTTAGGCTGGCCGGGTGTCCAAATCGCCGGTGAGAGCACAGGCCAAGGGAGCTGGACGGGTGGTTGTACATCGCGATTCCGCCGTGGGCGAACAGGCCTCCGGCGGAGGTGAGAAGGCCGCGAAGGCGACGAAGAAGGTGCCTGTGAAGAAGACCGCCGCCGACAGGAAACCCGAGTCCCGGACCGCTCTCGTCCGCCGGGCCCGCCGTATCAACCGCGAACTGGCCGAGGTCTACCCCTACGCCCATCCCGAACTGGACTTCCGGAACCCCTTCCAGCTGCTGGTCGCCACGGTCCTGTCCGCCCAGACCACCGACCTGCGCGTGAACCAGACGACGCCCGGCCTGTTCGCGAAGTACCCCACCCCCGAGGACCTGGCCGCGGCCGATCCCGAGGCGGTCGAGGAGATCCTCCGTCCGTGCGGCTTCTTCCGCGCCAAGACCAGGTCGGTCATAGGGCTCTCCAAGGCACTGGTGGAGGAGTTCGACGGGGAGGTTCCGGGCCGCCTGGAGGACCTCGTCAAGCTGCCCGGCGTCGGCCGCAAGACCGCCTTCGTGGTGCTCGGCAACGCGTTCGGCCGCCCCGGGATCACCGTGGACACGCACTTCCAGCGGCTGGTGAGGCGCTGGCGGTGGACCGAGGAGAGCGAGCCGGACAAGATCGAGGCCGCCGTCGGCGCGCTCTTCCCCAAGAGCGACTGGACGATGCTCTCGCACCGCGTGATCTTCCACGGCCGCCGGATCTGCCATGCCCGAAAGCCCGCCTGCGGTGCCTGCCCCATCGCCCCGCTGTGCCCGGCGTACGGCGAGGGCGAGACGGACCCGGAGAAGGCCAGGAAGCTGCTGAAGTACGAGAAGGGCGGCTTCCCCGGCCAGCGCCTCGACCCGCCGCAGTCCTATCTGGACGCGGGCGGCAAGCCGGCTCCGCCGCTGGGGGCCGGGTGACGGCGGGGCCGAAGGGAACCTCCCCGGAGGCGTGGGGAGCGGCCGCCGGGGTCACCCGGGTCGCCCGCGCTCCGAGGTCCGCCCGCCCCCTGGAACGATTCACGGCCGCTCGGGCGTTGGACTCGGAAGAACGGGGGGTGGTGCGGCGATGGCACACGCGAGCGACACACAGGGCGGCAGCGTGACGCTCAGCAGGGCCGGGCTGCCCGCCTGGCTGGACCCGGTCGTGCACGCGGTGGAGACGGTCCAGCCGCTCCAGCTGAGCCGCTTCCTGCCCCCGGAGGACGGGGCGGGACGCCAGTCGGCCGTCCTGATCCTCTTCGGGGAGGGGGAGCGCGGGCCGGAGCTGCTGCTCATGGAGCGCGCCACCTCCCTGCGCTCCCACGCGGGGCAGCCCTCGTTCCCGGGCGGCGCCCTGGATCCGGAGGACGGCGACCCGCACGGCGACGGACCGCTCAGAGCCGCCCTGCGCGAGGCCGAGGAGGAGACCGGGCTCGACCCGTCGGGCGTCCAGCTCTTCGGCGTGCTGCCCAAGCTGTACATCCCGGTCAGCGGCTTCGTCGTCACGCCCGTCCTCGGCTGGTGGCGCGAGCCCAGCCCGGTCGGCGTGGTCGACCCCAACGAGACCGCCCGCGTCTTCACGGTCCCCGTGGCCGATCTCACGGACCCCGCGCACCGCGCCACCACTCACCACCCCAGCGGCCACCGGGGCCCCGCGTTCCTCGTCGAATCGGCCCTGGTGTGGGGCTTCACCGCCGGCCTCATCGACCGCCTCCTGCACTACGCGGGCTGGGAGCGGCCCTGGGACCGCGACAAGCTGGTGCCGCTCGACTGGCGGTCGTGACAGGGTGTCCCGTGCTGTGTCCACCCGAGGAGCCGGCCCCCGGAGCCCGGCCGGCCCGCCGCGGCCGGGAAGAAAGAGGCGAGGCCTGAAACGGTGAACGTGCTCGACATCCTGCTGCTGATCGCGGCCGTCTGGTTCGCGGTCGTCGGCTACCGCCAAGGCTTCGTCGTCGGCATCCTCTCGGTGATCGGCTTCCTGGGCGGCGGCCTCGTCGCCGTCTACCTGCTGCCCGTGATCTGGGACACCCTGACCGAGAACTCCGAGGTGAGCACCGCGGCCGCCGTCGTCGCGGTCATCGTGGTGATCGTCTGCGCCTCCGTCGGCCAGGCCGTGACCACGCACCTCGGCAGCAAGCTGCGCCGGTACATCACCTGGTCCCCGGCCCGCGCGCTGGACGCGACCGGCGGCGCCCTCGTCAACGTCGTCGCCATGCTCCTCGTGGCGTGGCTGATCGGGTCCGCCCTGGCCGGGACGACCCTGCCCACACTGGGCAAGGAGGTCCGCAGCTCCACGGTGCTGCAAGGGGTCTCCGAGGCGCTGCCCGACCAGGCCGACACCTGGTTCGCGGACTTCTCCTCGGTCCTCGCGCAGAACGGCTTCCCGCAGGTCTTCAGCCCGTTCGCCAACGAGCCGATCACCGACGTCCGGCCGCCCGACCCGGCCCTCGCGGGCAGCGCCGTGGCCACCCGCGCGCAGCGCTCCATCGTCAAGGTGATGGGCACCGCGGAGAGTTGCGGCAAGGTGCTGGAGGGCACCGGCTTCGTCTTCGGCGAGCGCCGGGTGATGACCAACGCGCACGTGGTGGGCGGCGTGGACGAGCCCACCGTCCAGATAGGCGGTGTGGGCCGCAAGTACGACGCGAAGATCGTGCTGTATGACTGGAAGCGCGACATCGCCGTCCTCGACGTGCCCGACCTCGACGCGCCCGTCCTGAAGTTCGCCGCCGAGGACGCGGCGACCGGTGACGGGGCGATCGTCGCCGGGTTCCCCGAGAACGGCGCGTACGACGTGCGCGCCGCGCGCGTACGCGGGCGCATAACGCCCAGCGGCCCGGACATCTACCACCGCGGCACGGTCCGCCGAGAGGTGTACTCGCTGTACGCGACGGTCCGCCAGGGCAACTCCGGCGGCCCGCTGCTCACCCCGCAGGGCGAGGTGTACGGCGTGGTCTTCGCGAAGTCCCTCGACGACGCCCGCACCGGTTACGCGCTCACCGCGGACGAGATCCGGCAGGACATCACCCGGGGGCGCACCGCCAGCCAGGAAGTGGACAGCGACAACTGCGCGCTGTGACGCGGACGTGACGGCGCGGCCCGGGGGTGCCCGGTGTCCAGGACCTTGGGGAAGCGCCCCAGCGGCCGACGAATGCCGGGGGTGCGCGCCTCGTCAGCCGCGAGGATGACGCAGGCGTACCGAGACCCAGCGGGCCCGGCGGCGCAGGATGCGCGGAATGCCCACCCGGAGTTCGCTGCCCTCTTGCGGGGCGGCACCTCGCCGGTGGGAGCTCAGGCCGGAGGCCGAGCGGCGGGTGCGTGCTGCGTCACTGTAGTCGTGCGTCCAGCCCATACCGGGACCTCTGCCCCTGCCCCAAGGTCGATAACCGCCTGAGGGACCGCCAATTGGCCTATGCGCGCGGCAATTGGCCGTTCGCAGTACAGGTGTTCCGTACCGGATACCGGGCGCGATCGCCTCATCACCGATCTGGTTCCGGGTCTTTCAGCCAATTGACCAGTTCTGTGGAGAATCCGACCGGATCCTCTTCGTGCGGGAAGTGTCCCAGCCCGTCGAACAGCCGCCAGCGGTACGGAGCTTCGACGTACTCCCCGGAGCCGGCCGCACTGCGCGTACGCATCACCGGATCGAGGGAGCCGTGCAGATGCAGGGTCGGCACCCGTACCGGCCGCTTCATCCGCCGGTAGAACTGGATGCCGTCGGGTCTGGCCATCGACCGCACCAGCCACCGGTACGGCTCGACCGAGCAGTGGGCGGTGGACGGGATGCACATCGCGCGCCGGTACGTCTCCAGCGCCTCGTCCTCCGCCGGCCGCGGCCCCGACCACTCCCGGATCAGCCGGCCCACCAGCTCCCCGTCGTCGGCCGTGAGCTGCCGCTCCGGGATCCAGGGCCGCTGGAACCCCCAGATGTGCGAGCTCGCGGCGGACTGCCGCACGTCGGCGAGCATCGCCGAGCGCCAGCGCCGGGGATGCGGCATGGAGGCCACGGCGAGCCGCCTGACCAGCTTCGGGCGCATCACGGCCGCCGTCCAGGCCAGATAGCCGCCCAGGTCGTGGCCTACCAGCGCGGCGTCCGACTCACCGAGCGAGCGGATCACACCGGTGATGTCGAGGGCGAGGTTGGCCGGGTCGTAGCCGCGGGGCGTGCGGTCGCTGCCGCCGACGCCCCGCAGGTCCATCGCGACGGCCCGGAAGCCCGCGTCGGCCAGCGCGGTCAGCTGGTGCCGCCACGTCCACCAGAACTGGGGGAAGCCGTGCACCAGCATGACCAGCGGCCCGTCGCCCAGTTCCGCGATGTGGAAGCGGGCGCCGTTGGCGGCGACCTCGCGATGGGTCACCGCCCGGCCGAGCACGGTGTCCGGTCGTACGACCGAGGAAGGCTGCGCCGAAGGAGTGGCGGGGTCCGTCATGACGACGAGCGTGCCACAGCCTCGATGGCCTCCGGCGCACGGCCTTGCGCCACCTCCGGCCGCGGGTGCGGCTTGGCCTTCTGCAGCACGACCGCCGTCTCCTTCACCGACGCGGCGACCTTCTGCGGGCCCTTGCTCTTCTTGGCCTTCTTCGCGAAGACCACGCCGACCAGCGCGAGCACCGCGGCGACCAGCACGTTCGCCGCGAAGGACAGCAGGAAGCAGACCGCGAGGTTCCAGTCGCTCCACGTGCGGATGGCGTAGGCCAGCGCGAAGTTCAGCATCGGCAGCGAGAACAGCAGGACCGCACCGGCCAGCGAGAACGCGCCGCCGCTCGTCGCGCCGCGCTTGACGTCCTGCTTGAGCTGCGCCTTCGCCAGCGCGATCTCGTCGTGCACCAGCGCGGACATCTCGGTCGTCGCCGAGGCGAACAGCTGGCCGATGCTGCGTTCGGCGCCGACCGGGCTGCCGTCGGGTGCGCTCATCGCGGTCTCCCTCGTCTTGTACGGTTCCGTCGTCCTGAGCATGACCGGCTTCCGCCTGACCGGCTTCTGCCCGACTGCGTACGGTCCCGTCTTTTGTACCGTCCCGTCAGATCATGCCGGACGGTCGCCTTCCTCGCCTGCCCCGCCCGGCACTTCCGCAAGCCCGTTGCGCTCGGCGGCCTTCTCCTCGGCGATCCGGCGGTGCTCGGCGGCCTTGGCCTCGTGGATGGCGGCCATGCGCAGGTGGTACGCCGGGTCGTCCTCCTCGTAGACGTCGGGGATGCCGTCGAGGTCCTCGTCGCGCTCCTCGGCCTCCCACAGCCTGCGGTACTTGGCGTTGCGCAGCTTCAGCAGGACGGTCGCGAAGGTCGCCGCGATCACCGAGCCCGTCAGGACGGCCGCCTTGACCTCGTCCGTGAGGGCCACGTCGCCCGCGAAGGCCAGCTCGCCGATGAGCAGCGAGACGGTGAAGCCGATGCCGGCGAGCGAGGCGACGGCGAAGACGTCCGCCCAGGCGAGGTCGTCGCTCAGCGAGGCGCGCGTGAAGCGGGCCGTCAGCCAGGTCCCGCCGAAGATGCCGATCGTCTTGCCGACGACGAGCCCGAGGACGACGCCCAGGGTCTCCGGATGGCCGAACACCGCCGCCAGCGCCCCGCCCGACACCGCGACCCCGGCGCTGAACAGGGCGAACATCGGCACGGCGAGGCCGGCGGACAGGGGGCGCACGAGATGTTCGACGCGCTCGCCGGGTGAGTGCTCCTCGCCCTCACGGGTGGTGCAGCGCAGCATGAGCCCCATGGCGACGCCGGCGATGGTGGCATGGACGCCGCTGTTGTACATCAGCGCCCAGATCACGACCCCGAGCGGCACGTACACGTACCAGCCGCGGACGCCGGCGCGCAGCAGGAGGTGGAAGACCACGAGGCCGGCCACCGCGCCGCCGAGGGCGGCGAAGTCGAGGGTGTTCGTGAAGAACACGGCGATGATCAGGATCGCGAACAGGTCGTCGACGACGGCGAGGGTGAGGAGGAAGGCGCGCAGCGCGCTCGGCAGGGAGGTGCCGATGACGGCGAGCACGGCGAGCGCGAAGGCGATGTCGGTGGCGGTCGGCACGGCCCAGCCGTCCGTGGAGCCGCCGCCGGTGAGGCTGGTGAGCGTGTAGACGAGCGCCGGGACGGCCATGCCGCACAGGGCGGCGACGACGGGCAGCGCGGCGGCCCGGGGGTCCCTGAGATCACCGGCGACGAGTTCGCGCTTGAGCTCGATCCCGGCGACGAAGAAGAAGATCGCGAGGAGTCCGTCGGCGGCCCAGTGGGCGACCGAGAGGTCCAGGCCGAGCGCCTTCGGGCCGAGGTGGAAGTCGCTGACGCTCTGATAGCTGTCGCGCAGCGCCGGGACGTTCGCCCAGACCAGGGCCGCGACGGTGGCGAGGAGCAGCAGGACTCCGCCGACGGTCTCGGTGCGCAGCGCGTCCGCGACGAAGGTCCGCTCGGGCAGCGACAGGCGTCCGAGGACCTTGCGGGGGGTGGTGCGGGGCGCGGCCACGGGGGAGACCTCCGGTCGGTGGGCAGGACGGAACGCTTGCCGACCAGACTTCCCGGCGCACCTGGTTGTTCAGCTTAGCCAAGGTGCGCGGGGAGGATTCCGGCGATCTCCACGTTAGGCGCGAAAGGGGCGCTCGGCGCGCTTGCTCCGCCGGGCGCCCCTGCGGTGCCGGGACCGCGGTGCTCAGTCCTCGCTCGGCGCCGCCGGCAGCTTGGCCTGGATGAGATCCATGACCGTCGAGTCCGTCAGCGTCGTGACATCGCCCAGCTGGCGGTTCTCGGCGACGTCCCGCAGCAGTCGGCGCATGATCTTGCCGGAGCGCGTCTTCGGCAGCTCCGCCACCGGCAGGACCCGCTTCGGCTTGGCGATCGGCCCGAGTGTGGCGCCCACGTGGTTGCGCAGCTCGTCTACGAGGCTCTCCGTCTCCGAGGCGGAACCGCGCAGGATGACGAAGGCGACGATCGCCTGCCCGGTCGTGTCGTCCGCGGCGCCGACCACGGCCGCCTCGGCGACCGACGGGTGCGACACGAGCGCCGACTCGACCTCCGTGGTGGAGATGTTGTGACCGGACACGAGCATCACGTCGTCGACCCGGCCCAGCAGCCAGATGTCGCCGTCGTCGTCCTTCTTCGCGCCGTCGCCGGCGAAGTACCTGTTCTCGAAGCGCGACCAGTACGTGTCGAGGAAGCGCTGGTCGTCGCCCCAGATGGTGCGCAGCATCGACGGCCACGGCTCGGTGAGCACCAGGTAGCCGCCCCCGCCGTCGGGCACCTCGTTCGCCTCGTCGTCGACGACGGTCGCCGAGATGCCGGGCAGCGGCGTCTGCGCGGAACCGGGCTTGGTCGCCGTCACCCCCGGCAGCGGCGAGATCATCATCGCGCCGGTCTCGGTCTGCCACCAGGTGTCGACGACCGGCGTCCGGTCCCCGCCGATGTGCTTGCGGTACCAGATCCAGGCCTCGGGGTTGATCGGCTCCCCGACGGAGCCCAGAACGCGCAGGCTGGACAGGTCGAACTTCGCGGGGATGTCGTCGCCCCACTTCATGAACGTGCGGATCGCGGTCGGCGCCGTGTAGAGGATCGTCACGCCGTACTTCTGCACGATCTCCCAGAACCTGCCCTGGTGCGGGGTGTCGGGCGTGCCTTCGTACATGACCTGCGTCGCGCCGTTCGCCAGCGGCCCGTAGACGATGTACGAGTGTCCGGTGACCCAGCCGACGTCGGCGGTGCACCAGTACACGTCGGTCTCCGGCTTGAGGTCGAAGACGGCGTGGTGGGTGTAGGCGGTCTGGGTGAGGTAGCCGCCGGACGTGTGCAGGATGCCCTTCGGCTTCCCCGTCGTGCCGGAGGTGTAGAGGATGAACAGCGGGTGCTCGGCCTCGAACGCCTCGGGCGTGTGGTCGGCCGACTGCCGTTCCACGACCTCGTGCCACCACACGTCACGGCTGTCCGTCCACGCTACGTCCTGGCCGGTCCGGCGGACGACGAGCACATGCTCCACGTTGTCGACCTTGGCGACCGCCTCGTCCACGGCCGGCTTCAGCGCGGACGGCTTGCCGCGCCGGTAACCGCCGTCGGACGTGATGACGATCTTCGCGTCGGCGTCCTTGATACGGGTGGCCAGCGCGTCCGCGGAGAAGCCGCCGAACACGACGGAGTGCGCCGCGCCGATACGGGCCGACGCCAGCATCGCGATCGCCGTCTCCGGGATCATCGGCATGTAGATCGCGACCCGGTCGCCCTTGCGGACGCCCAGCTCCAGCAGGGCGTTCGCGGCCTTGGAGACCTCGTCCTTCAGCTCGGCGTAGGTGAGGGCGCGGCTGTCGCCGGGCTCACCCTCGAAGTGGATGGCGACCCGGTCGCCGTGGCCGGCCTCCACATGCCGGTCGACGCAGTTGTACGCGACGTTGAGTTCGCCGTCCTTGAACCACTTCGCGAACGGCGGGTTCGACCAGTCCAGCGTCTCCGTCGGCTCCTTGGCCCAGGTCAGCCGGCGTGCCTGCTCGGCCCAGAAGCCGAGCCTGTCAGCCTTGGCCTGTTCGTACGCCTCCGCCGTGACGTTGGCGTTCGCGGCCAGCTCGGCGGGGGGCGCGAACCGGCGCTCTTCCCGGAGCAGGTTGGCCAGGCTTTCGTTGCTCACGACATCTCCCTTTCGAAGGGTGTCCGTTGTGTCCCAGGCCACACCTCATCAGACCCGGGGGCCCGGTGACAAGAGCTGCCGAAGAATTGGTATAGACCTGTTGAGCACCCTCTCGGCTCACCGCTGCCGCCCTGCGTCACTTCTTTCCACGGACGCCGACGGGGCGGGGTTCAGTGCCTGGCCGGCCCCTGCCCCATCGAGTGCGCCGCCCCTTGCCTGACCTGCGGTGACGACGCCGGTGCACGACCCGTGGTGACGACGCCGGTGCGCGACCCGTGGTGACGACGCCGGTGCGCGACCTCGCTCGACTCGAGGTCGCGCACCGGTGCCCTGCTCAGGCCGACGCGTTCGGCACCCCTACGTGCGCGAACACCCCGCCTCTCTCCTCTCCGGTCCCTCCGGTCCCGGTGAGTAGATACGCCTGGGCCTCGCCCACGTGGAAGTACATCCCGTGCAACTCCAGCGCCCCGTCCCGCAGGGCTCTGGCCACCGACTCATGGGCGCGCAGGTGCTCCAACTGCTGCACCACGTTGTTCAGGCAGAGCTGCTCGACCGCGTCGGCGGGCGCCCGCCCGGCCAGCCGCGCCCAGGGGCGGCCGTCGTCGGCCAGCCGCTCCAGGCTCGGCAGACCGTGCCGCAGCCACCGCTTCAGCGGGGTCCTGACCCCGCCGGGCTCGGCGTTCAGCAGCGCCTGCATCGCGCCGCACCCCGAGTGCCCGCACACCGTGATGGACCCCACCTCCAGCACGTCCACCGCGTACTCGATGGCGGCCGCCACCGAGTCGTCCCCGCTCTCCTCACCGGGCAGCGGTACGAGATTGCCCACGTTGCGCACCACGAACAGGTCACCGGGACCACTGGAAGTGATCATCGAGGTGACCACCCGTGAGTCGGCGCAGGTGAGGAACAGCTGCGACGGCCGCTGTCCCTCCCTGGCCAGCCGCGCCAGCTCGCCCCGCACCAGCGGCGCGGTGTTGCGCTGGAACGCGCTGATTCCACGGACCAGTTGCTGAGCGCTGGGCTCGCCCCCGAGGGACGTGGAGCCGAAGGGGGCGACGGGGTGGGCGGGCAGAGCGAGGGCGAGGGCGGGTTCTGGGGTCTCGGTGGGGCTGATGGGCTCGGTGTGGTGAGTGGGGGTGGCGGGGCCGGTGGACCCTGTGGGATCGGGTGAGGTGACCGGTTCGGTGGGTTCGGAAGGTTCGAGAAGTGACGCGGGCGTGGGGTGCCCGGAGGCCAGGGTGGGTGCGCCATCCGTGCCGCTGGTTCCCGCCGGCTCGGCGGAAGGAGTGGAGGAGCTGTCCGGCATCGGCGCGGCTGCCGGGCCCTCGCACTGGTGGTTGCGCCAAGGGGTCCAGGGGCGGCAGCGGCAGTCGGCGATCGTGCTGGGTGCGGTGCCGGGGTGGGAGGTGGTCGTAGGGGTGAGGGCTGATGTCGGGGACGAGGTCGGGTCGCACGTAGAAGTGGGGGGCGAGGGCTCGGTGGATGTGGAGTCGGTGTGCGGGGTGTCGGTACCGGTGCCGGCGCGGCGGCCGGTCAGTTCGACGGTGCCGCCTTGCGCGGTGTGCGTCTTCTGCCAGTCCTGCAGTGACTCGTATGCCGCGTGGTCCATGAAGGAGCCGTCCAACTCGACCACGACATGCGTGCCATGGGGCACCTGGTGCAGGACGCGGCTGAGCCGCGGGACCGCCAGGAACGTCAACTGTCCGCGAACGTGTACGTGATGCGCTCCTTCCTTTTCGTCGTGCGTGATGCGGGTGCGGGTGAGGCGGTGCAGGGAGACGGCGACGGCTACGGCGATGCCGAGCGCCACACCCTCCAACACGCCCATGACCACCACGCCGAGGGTGGTGACGGCGTACACGAGCACCTCTCGGTGGCGCGTCACCGTGCGAATGTGGTTCAGGGACACCATCTGGATGCCGACGGCCATCACCAGGGCGGCGAGCGAGGCGAGCGGGATGAGCTCCAGGAGCGGGACCATCAGCAGCGCGGCGACTACTACGAGAACGCCGTGCAGCATCGTGGAGTTCCGGCTGACGGCGCCGGAGTGCACATTCGCCGAACTCCGCACGGCCACGCCCGCGATGGGCAGTCCGCCGAGCGAGCCGGAGACGATGTTGGCGGTGCCCTGCCCGAGGAGTTCCCGGTCCAGGTCGGAGCGGCCGACGCGGGCCGGCAGCCCGGGGCGGGAGGCGATCAGCTTGTCCACGGCGACCGCGCCGAGCAGTGACTGCACACTGCACACCAGCGTGGTGGTGAGCACGGCGGCGGCGAGCCCGAGTACAGGTCCCTCGGGCAGGCCGGCCAGCGCGTGGCTGTGCCAGGAGGGCAGCTCGACTCTGGGCTGGGTCAGTCCGGCGAGCGCGGCGGTCGCGGTGGCGCCGGCGACGGCGACGAGCGCCGCGGGGACGGTTCGCAGCACCCGCCCTGCTCTGCCGGGCAGGCGGGGCCAGAGCATCAGCAGAGCCAGGGTCAGCAGGCTCACGGTGACGGCGGCCGGCCGTAGGTCGGTCAACTGGGCGGGCAGCGCCCGGAGGTTGTCGAGGACGGAGCTCTGCGGGTTGCCGCCGAGGACGATGTGCAGTTGGGCGACGGCGATGGTGACGCCGATGCCGGCGAGCATGCCGTGCACGATGGCGGGGCTGACGGCGAGCGCACTGCGTGCCACCCGCAGGCAGCCGAGGCCGAGTTGGGCCAGCCCGGCGAGAACCGTGATGGCGCAGGTCGTCCGCCAGCCGTAGCGGTGGATGAGGTCGGCGGTGACCACGGTCAGTCCGGCTGCGGGGCCGCTGACCTGGAGTGGGGAGCCGCCGAGCCGCCCGGCCACGATTCCGCCGACGGCGGCGGCGACGAGGCCGGCCTGCAGGGGCGCGCCGGTGGCGAGGGCGATGCCGAGGGACAACGGCAGGGCGATCAGGAAGACGGCGATCGCGGAGGACACGTCGGCGCCCTCGATGCGGAAGCGCCGGCGCCGGGGCGGCGGGCTGTGGGGTGGGTGGACGCGTTCGGTGTGCGTCGAGTCGGGTGTGCGGGTGGGGACGCAGGCTGACATGGTTCCCGTCTCCTCCGGGGCAGCGCGGTCGCGGAACAAGGTGTGCCCCCGTCGACGACGGGAGCGGTCGCGGCCGTGGGTCACGGCGTGCAGCGGCGGGATGAAATCAACGCTCGGTAAACAGATCGTAATGCAGAGTAAAGGCCAAGCATGGATTTTCCAGGCAAATAGGTCAATAGATCACTCCTGAGAGTGACGTGAGCCTTTTATCGGCTTGTCGTACTAACTCCTTCTCGGCCTCGTGCGACCTTGGCGGCGCTGTCGGCTCGTCCCGGCACGCCACCCGAGAACGCCCTCCCCGGCGTTGCCCGAGAGAAGGAAGAAGGTGGGCGGAAATGGCCGCCACCCAGAGGATCGCCGCCACCCGGAGGATCGCCGCGGGCGCCTTGGCCGCCGCGGCCGCAGCCGCGTCGCTCGCCGGTTGCACAACGGGAACCCGCACCGCGCACGGTTCCGGCGAGGGTGCCCCGGGCCCGCAGCGGGCGAAGCCGGCGCCGGCCCCCCAGAGCGCGTTCCGCCTGATCGGCGACGGCTCGACCGCGTACACGGGGGACCAGCCGCACCAGTCTCGCCCGGAACGCCTGAAGCCGGGGCAGAGACCCCCGCAGTTCGTCGTCTTCTCCTGGGACGGCGCCGGTGAGGACAGCCAGCGGCTGTTCTCCCACTTCCGCAAGGTGTCCAAGGCCAACAACGCCACCATGACGTACTTCCTCAGCGGCGTGTACCTGCTGCCCGAGGACCGGCGGGACCTCTACAAACCGCCTCAGCACTCCCCGGGCCGCTCCGACATCGGCTTCAACGACGAGCAGGGCGTCGCCGACACCGTGGAGCAACTGCGCCTGGCGTGGCTCGAGGGCAATGAGATCGGCACCCACTTCAACGGCCACTTCTGCGGCAAGGGCGGCGGCGTCGGCGAGTGGTCGGTCAAGGAGTGGAAGGCCGAGATCGCCCAGGCCAAGCAGTTCGTGAAGTCGTGGAAGACCAACACCGGGCTGACGGAGGCGGAGCCGCTGCCCTTCGACTACGACAAAGAACTCGTCGGCGCCCGCACCCCCTGTCTCGAAGGCCGGGAGAACTTCATGGCGGCGGCCCGTGACCTGGGCTTCCGCTACGACACCAGCGGCGTCAACAACCAGGTCTGGCCCGGGAGGAAGGAGGGCCTGTGGGACCTGTCCATGCAGCTCGTGCCCTTCCCGGGCCACTCCTACGAACAGCTCACCATGGACTACAACTTCATGGTGAACCAGTCCGGCGCCACGACCCAGGGAGACCCCGGCAAGCACGAGTTCTGGGGAAACCAGATGCGGGACGGCCTGCTCGGGGGCTTCCGGCGCGCCTACGACGGCAACCGGGCGCCGTTGATCATCGGCAACCACTTCGAGTCCTGGAACGGCGGCGTCTACATGCGCGCCGTCGAGGAGGTCGTGGAAAGCGTCTGCACCAAGGAGGAGGTGCGCTGCGTGTCCTTCCGGCAGCTCGCGGACTGGCTGGACGCCCAGGACCCGCAGGTCCTGGCCAGACTGCGCACCCTGGACGTCGGCGAGGCCCCGAAGCAGGGATGGGCCTCCTTCCTCTCCGACGCGCCCGTCCCGGCTCCGAAGGGCGCGCCCGGCGTCCCCGCAGCCGACCGGCAGTCCTCCGGTGGGGGTCGGGAAGGCTAGGGCGTGTTTCGAAACACGCCCTGGTGCCGCGGCAGGCGGGGCGCGGGTGACGGGGGCGACCGTGCCTCCAGCCGACGCGGTGTCAGGTCGTCACGCGGGCGCGGTGACGCTCTCGCCGAGGACGAAGCCGGGGTCGACCTGCGCGGCCAGGTCGACCCCGGTGCGCTCGTTCCCCCACGACTCGGCGTTCTTCACGTGGAAGTGCACCATCTGGCGCATGTAACGCTCCATGTCCCGCTGCCCATACGCCGAGTCGACGACGGTCCGCATCAGGTCCAGCGCGTGGCGGTTGGCGTCCTCCAGGAGGTCGAACCGGGGCGGCCGGCCCTTCTCCATGGCGCGCACCCAGTCCGAGTGCCCGACCGTCACCAGCAGGTCGTCCCCGACTTCGGCGCGGAGGAAGTCCAGGTCGTCCTGCCCCTGGACCTTGTTGCCGACGACTCTCAGCTCGACGCCGAAGTCACGGGCGTAGTCCTTGTACTGGCGGTAGACGGAGACTCCCCTCCGGGTCGGCTCGGCGACGAGGAACGTGATGTCGAAACGGGTGAACAGGCCGGAGGCGAAGGAGTCCGAGCCCGCCGTCATGTCGACCACGACGTACTCGTCGGGGCCGTCCACGAGGTGGTTCAGGCACAGCTCCACCGCTCCCGTCTTGGAGTGGTAGCAGGCGACTCCCAGGTCGGCGTCCGAGAAGCGGCCCGTGACCATCAAACGGACGGCGCCGCCGTCGAGTTCCACCGTCTTGGCGCAGGCGTCGTAGACCGGATTGCTCTCGCGGACCCGCAGCAACCGGGAGCCCTCGCCGGGCGGCGTCGTCTTGATCATCGTCTCGGCGGAGGCGATGCGGGGATTGGAGCCGCGCAGGTAATCCTTGATCAGCGGGAGCCGGTCGCCCATCGCGGGCAGTGCGGCGGCCTCCGCGTCATCCAGGCCGAGAGCGGTCCCGAGGTGCTGGTTGATGTCCGCGTCGAAGGCGAGTGCGGGGGCGCCCGTCGCCGCGAGGGACCGGATGAACAGGGACGACAGGGTGGTCTTGCCGCTGCCACCCTTCCCGACGAAAGCAATTTTCATGTTCACCAAGAGTAGTGCTGCGATAGCTGTAAGTGGCAGAGAGGCGTGAAGAAGACCACTCCATCGTGGGATGCGCACCACGGTTGCGTAGGGTCGTACCCATGAGTACGACAGGCGCGACCGCCGATCCGCTCGCGGCCCTGGGTTCGCTTCCCGGGGTGGCGGAGTCCGTGGAATCCGTGCGCAAGGCCGTGGACCGGGTCTACGGGCACCGTGTCATGCGCCGCCGCAGCACAGCGGTCACCTCCGAGGCCGCTCTGCGCGGGGCCCGCGGCTCGGCGGCGTTGTCCGGTGCGGACTGGGCCCTGGAGGAGGTCCGCAGGCGCAGCGACTTCGGCGCCGACGACCAGGCGCTCGCCGTGGGAGCGGCTCTGCGGTTGACCGCCGAGGCCGGGCAGCTGCTGTCCATCTGGCGGCAGTCACCCCTGCGCGTGCTCGCGCGGCTGCACCTGGTGGCCGCGGCGGACGAGGGGGACGAGGTCGGCCGGCCGCGGCAGGCGGGTGAGTCGGTCGACGAGCCGTTGATCGAGCTGGAGCTGCCGACCTCGGACGAGGTCGCAGGACGTCTGGACGGGCTGGCGCAGTTGATCGTGGCGGGGAGCTCCGCGCCCGCCCTGGTGATGGCCGCAGTGGTCCACGGCGAGCTGCTGGCGCTGCGCCCCTTCGTCTCCCGCAACGGTCTCGTCGCGCGCGCGGCGGAACGCGTCGTCCTCATCGGCAGCGGCCTCGACCCCAAGTCGGTCTGCCCCGCCGAGGTGGGGCACGCCGAACTCGGTCGGGCCGCGTACCTGGCGGCCCTCGAGGGCTACGTCTCGGGGACTCCGGAGGGCATGGCGGCCTGGATCACCCACTGTGGGCGCGCGATCGAGCTCGGCGCTCGCGAGTCGACCGCGGTGTGCGAGGCGCTCCAGCGCGGGGCGGCGTAGCGCAGGCGCGTGGCGGAATGGAAAAGGGCCCCGTGCGAGGGGCCTGAAAAGGGTTGCGGCGGTACGAGGATTCGTACCGCCGCTGGCATGCTCACCGGGTTACCAGGCGTCCTCGATATGTCGCCCATCAGGCCGGGAACTTTGCCCGTCACCTGGTGCGGCTGGCCCGTAATCGACGGGTCGACGTCGCGTGGGTGCCCAGTGCTCATGCTTCCGGTCCGTGGGGCCAAATGCGTTATTTAAGGTGATCCTTTCGGATGTCCTTGGTCTCGCGGGCCGTTGAGTCCTTTGTACTCCAGGACCCCGGTAAGCGGAACCCCCAGCTGCAGTTCTTTACTTTTACTCTCAAACAGGCGGCAAACGGGCGCTTCGCGGAGTCCGCCGACGGCTCGCTCCGGTCGGCGTCTTCGAGTGTGTGAATGCCTCAGACGATCGCGGCCCGGCGCCGGCTGGCGTACCAGACGAGGCCGGCGGTGGCGGCCGCCGCCCCTATGGCCGCCGCGGCGACCAGTACCGGGCGCGGCGGGACCGAGAGCGAGGGGATGCGCTGCTTGAGCCGCACCGGACGGTGGAAGTCGAGGATCGGCCACCCGCGCGCGACGGCCTCGCGGCGCAGGGCCCGGTCCGGGTTCACGGCGTGCGGGTGCCCCACCGCCTCCAGCATCGGCAGATCGGTCGCCGAGTCGCTGTAGGCGTAGCAGCGGGAGAGGTCGTAGCCCTCGGACTCGGCCAGTTCCTTGACCGCCTCCGCCTTGGTCGGGCCGTACGCGTAGTACTCCACCTCGCCGGTGAAGCAGCCGTCCTCGCCCACGACCATGCGGGTGGCCACCACGCGGTCGGCGCCGAGCAGCTCGCCGATCGGCTCGACCACCTCGGCGCCCGACGTGGACACGATCACGACATCGTGGCCGGAGGTGTGGTGCTCCTCGATGAGGGAGGCCGCCTCGTCGTAGATGAGCGGGTCGATCAGATCGTGGAGGGTCTCGGCCACGATCTCCTTCACGTGCTGGACGTTCCAACCGCGCACGAGCGCCGACAGGTACTCGCGCGTCCGTTCCATCTGGTCGTGGTCCATACCGCCCACGAGGAAGACGAACTGGGCGTATGCGGTACGCAAGGCCGCCCTGCGGTTGATCAGTCCGCCTTGGTAGAAGGACTTGCTGAAGGTGAGCGTGCTCGACTTCGCAATGACCGTCTTGTCCAGGTCAAAGAAGGCCGCTGCGCGGGGCAAGGAGTGGTTTTCCACACCCCAGAGCATAGGGGCAGCCCATTCGGCGTAAGGTGGGCGTGTGGGTTTGCCTGAGAAGGCTCTCGGGTACACCATGGAAGTCACGGATCGTTCGCGACCGTGCTAACCCGGTCCGGCTCCTCCCCCCCCGAGTCGGCCGTGGAGACGACCCCCGCTCTCCCCCCCGGCGGGGGTCGTCGCATGTCCGGGTGGGTTTTCTCGTTCTTCTCGCGGCCGACGTGCCGTACCGGGGCGGCTGCGGCCGCCCCTTTCGCATGCGCGACCTCCGTCACCGTGCGTAAGTATGGGACTCCTCTGCGGAAGTCGTACAGGGGCTGAGGCACTGGTCACCGGTATGAGTGACGGCGATATTCACAACGCCCCGCACGTCCACAGTTTTCCACCAAGATCCACACGATTTCCCGCTTCGCTACACCGTGATTCCCACGCGTTCGCTCGGGCCGAGTTCACGACCGGTTCCGTTTGCCGCACGCATAGGCCGGTTTCCGTCGGCCGTTCAAAGGGGGACCGGATGCCGGTTCTCCGCCAACGCAGGGGAATCGAGGGGCCGCTGGGACTGCGCGCCCCGCAGTGAAGGGGGACGCAGCATGACCGGAGCCGTCACGCACGAGTCGACGCCCACCGCCGGAGGACGGCAGGGCAGGCCGCTCATCGTCACCGAGGACGCGGTGCTCCTGGACGACCTGCTGCGGCTGTGCGCCGCTGCCGGCGCCACACCCGAGGTGCACCCGTCGGTGCCCAGGCAACGGGGTGGCTGGGAGTCCGCGCCGCTCGTCCTCGTCGGCGACGACGCCGCGCGGCGGGTGAGCGGGGCCGCCCGCAGGCGCGGGGTAGTCCTCGTCGGCCGTGATCAGGACGACTCCGGGGTGTGGCGCAGGGCCGTCGAGATCGGCGCCGACCACGTCTTGGTGCTGCCCGACGGTGAGCAGTGGCTGGTCGACCGGATCGCCGACGTCGCCGAGGGCGTCGGCCGGCCCGCCCTCACCGTCGGTGTCGTCGGCGGCCGCGGCGGGGCCGGAGCGTCCACGCTCGCCTGCGCTCTCGCCGTGACCTCCGCACGTGAGGGCGTGCGCACCCTCCTCGTGGACGCCGATCCGCTGGGCGGCGGAATCGACGTACTCCTCGGCGGCGAGACCGCCGAGGGCCTGCGGTGGCCGGCGTTCGCCGCCTCACGCGGGCGCGTCGGCGGCGGAGCCCTGGAGGAGTCGCTCCCCAGGCTGCACCACCTGCGGGTGCTCAGCTGGGATCGCGGCGACTGCGTCGCCATCCCGCCCCAGGCCGTGCGCGCGGTGCTCGCGGCGGCCCGCCGCCGGGGCGGCACGGTCGTGGTCGACCTGCCGCGCCGTGTGGACGACGGCGTCGCGGAGGTCCTCGCCCAGCTCGACGTCGGGCTCCTCGTGGTCCCCGCGGAACTGCGAGCCGTCGCGGCGGCCGGCCGGGTGGCCTCCGCCGTCGGCATGGTCCTGCGCGACCTGAGGGTGGCGGTGCGCGGCCCCTACGCCCCCGGACTCGACGACCGCGAGGTGGCCCGGCTGCTGAACCTGCCGCTGGCCGGCGAGGTGCCCGTCGAGTCGACCCTGTTGCGTCCGGACGGCGGGAAAGCACCGCCTGGAGCGGCCGCGCGCGGGCCCCTCGCCCGCTTCTGCAAGGAGTTCTGGGAGCGGGCGCTGGCCGAAGCGGGTGGCGTATGAGCACAGCTCCCGGACTCGAACGGCCGAAGGGCACCGGAACGCTGCTCGACGGCGTACGGCAGTGGCTCGCGGAGAGCGGCGCCGAACCGACGCCCGCGCGCGTCGCGCAGGCCCTGCGGGAACAGGGGCGGGTCCTCGGAGACGCCGAGATCCTCGGCACGGCCGAGCGGCTGCGGTCAGAGCTGGTGGGCAGCGGACCGCTGGAGCCCCTGCTGACCGATCCGTCGGTGACGGACGTCCTGGTGTCGGCCCCGGACCGGGTCTGGGTGGACCGCGGAGGCGGCCTGGAGCTCAGCAACGTCTCCTTCCCGGACGCGGCGGCCGTACGACGCCTCGCGCAGCGGCTGGCGGCGGTGGCCGGACGGCGCCTGGACGACGCCCGGCCGTGGGTGGACGCACGGCTGCCCGACGGGACCCGGCTGCACGCGGTGCTGCCCCCGGTCGCCGTCTCCTGCACCTGCCTCTCACTGCGGGTGGTGCGGCCCCGGGCGTTCACGCTCGACGAACTGGTGGCCGCCGGCACGGTGCCGCCGGGCGGGGACGAGGTGCTGCGGGCCGTGCTGCGGGCACGGCTGTCGTTCCTCATCAGCGGGGGCACCGGCAGCGGCAAGACGACCCTGCTCAGCTCCCTGCTCGGGCTGGTCGGCCCGAAGGAGCGGATCGTGCTCGCGGAGGACTCTGCGGAGCTGCGACCGGATCACCCGCACGTGGTCCGGCTCGAGACCAGGCCCGCCAACCAGGAGGGAGCCGGGCTCGTCACGCTCGAGGATCTCGTCCGACAGGCCCTGCGGATGCGGCCCGACCGGCTGGTGGTGGGCGAGGTCCGGGGACGAGAGGTCGTCGATCTGCTGGCCGCCCTCAACACGGGGCACGAGGGCGGCTGCGGGACGGTTCACGCCAACGCCGCCGCGGATGTGCCGGCCCGGCTGGAAGCGCTCGGCACGGCGGCCGGACTCGACCGGGCCGCGCTGCACAGCCAGGTGGCGGCCGCGCTGTCCGTGGTCCTGCATCTCGTGCGGGACCCGGCCGGGCGGCGGCGGATCGCCGAGGTGCACGTGCTGGAACGGGACTCCTCGGGGCTGGTGCGGACCGTGCCCGCGCTGCGCTGGCGGGCGGAGGCCTTCGCGTACGAACGGGGCTGGGAGCGGCTGCGGGAGCTGTTGCGGGGCGAATGGGAAAGGCCGGGCGAGGCAGGAGGACGGGCTGGTGAGCGTGGTGCGTGAGACGCCGGTGGCCGCGGCGCTGGCCTGTGTCGGAGCGGCGATCTGCCTGTGGGGAGGGCCGTATCCGGCGGCCAGGAGGGCGCAGTTGATGCTGGCCGGGGGTGGGGTGGTCGGTGGTGGGCCGAAGCCCTGGCGTGAACTCGCCGGTGAGCTGCGCCGGTTGCGCGGCCGGTGGCGGCCGCAGTGGTGGGCGCTGGTCGTCGCCGCGGTGGTGGCCGTGCTGGGCGGTTCGGTCCTTCCGGTCGTCGCGGGGGCGGCGGGAGTGCCTCTCCTGCGCCGGCTGTGCCGGGCCCGCGAGGTGCGGCGGGCGGGGGAGGGGCGGGCGGACGCCGTGATCGCGCTGTGTGCGGCGCTCGCGGGGGAGGTGAGGTCGGGACGGCAGCCGGGCGAGGCGTTGCAGCGGGCCGCCCGCGACTCGGGCGGGCTGGGCGAGGCACAGGCGGCGGTGGTGGCGGCGGCACGCTTCGGCGGCGACGTGCCCGACGCGCTCTCCGTCGCAGCGCGGCAAGCGGGGGCCGACGGCTTGCTGGGGCTCGCGGCGTGCTGGCGGGTGGCCGTGGACCAGGGAGCGGGCCTCGCGTCCGGACTGGACCGGCTCGAAGCGGCGCTGCGTGCGGAGCGAGATCAACGGGCGGATCTGCGAGCGCAGTTGGCGGGCGCCCGCTCGACGGCGGTGATGCTGGCCGGCCTGCCGGTACTGGGCCTCCTGCTGGGCACCGCGCTCGGCGCCGACCCGTTACGCGTCCTGCTGCACACGGGGGCGGGGCTGGGGTGCCTGCTCGTCGGCGGGGTGCTGGAGGGGGTGGGGATGTGGTGGGCGATGCGGATCGTGCGGGGCGCGGAGGAAGTGTGAGGCGAGGGGTGGATGCCGGGCTCGGAGGAGGTGCCAGGCGGGGCCGGTGGCCGGTCTCTGCGGGAGTGCGAGGCGGGGAAGAGGGCCGGACGCGGAGGCGGTGTGAGAGCAGGAGTGGCAGTAGCGGCTGGGCGTTGGGGTGAGTCGGGCGGGGGCGACGGGAGGAAGGCAAGCGATGGGTGAGCAAGTTGTCCACAGGCTGGGGGTGGCGGTGTGGGTCGTCTCGTGTCTCGCGCTCGTGCTGGCGTGGCTGGCGCGATGGCTCGACACCGTGCGGCGGGAGCGGAGGGCGCGGCAGCGGCTGGCCGTCCTGCTCGCCCTGCCGGCGGCGCGGACGCCCTCACGCCGTGGCGTGGGGGAAGCCGTGCGGCGCCGACTCCCCCTGGCCGCGGTGGTGGGGGCCGGGTGGGTGGTGGTCGGAGGCGTCGGCGGGCTGCTCCTCGGGCTGACTGCCGCGGTCGGACTGTGGCATTGGCGGCGTCGGCAACAGGCGACCGGTTCCGTGAGTGAGGCGGAGGCGCGGGTCGCCGCCAGGCAACTCCCCCTTGCTGCAGACCTGTTGGCCGCCTGTATCGCCGCCGGCGCGGGGCCGGTGATCGCGGCTCAGGCGGTGGGGGAGGCGCTGGGCGGCCCGGTGGGCGAAGGGCTGGCGCGCGGTGCTGCCGAGGTGAGACTCGGCGGCGAACCCGCCACCGCCTGGCGGAGGTTGGCCTCCGCTCCGGGCGCGGTCGCCCTGGCCCGGCTCTTGGAGCGGGCCGACGAGTCGGGCCTCCCGGCGGCAGTGCCGGTCGCCCGCATCGCAGCCGACGCCCGCGCCGACTGGGCTCGTGCCGGCACCGCACGGGCCCGGAGGGCGGCCGTCATGGTCTCGGCGCCGGTGGGGCTGTGCTTTCTGCCCGCCTTCATCGCCGTGGGCATCGCGCCCGTCGTGATCGGCCTGGCGGGCGAGGCGCTGGGAGGAGGTGGGCCATGACAAGCGGGTGACGGACGACCGTCAACGGCACGGCAGCCCGGCCGCACACGGCGGCGAGCAGAGCCACGCGACACGACTCAACGACAGCTCAACAACAGAGCGACACAGCAAGCGGACAACGGGAACGAGCCTCACGGGGGTTGAGATGAGCAAGGCGGTACGGGCGCGGTTTCGTGCCCTGGTGCGCAGGATGCGGGCGGCGCGGCGGGACGAAGGGATGGTGACGTCCGAATACGCGATGGGCATCGTCGCGGCGGTGGCCTTCGCGGTGATCCTCTACCAGGTGATCACGAGCGGGACCGTCACCGAGGAGTTGCAGGCGATCGTGAAGCGGGCGCTCAGTGCGCAGACGTGAGTGCGCGTGGGCGCGCGGTACGGACCGGGGGTTCGTGACGGCGGAGTCCGCGGTGGTGTTGCCGGTTCTGGTGGCGTTCGCGATGGCGCTGGTGTGGGGGCTGCTCGTCATGGCGGCTCAGATCCAGTGCGTGGACGCGGCCAGGGCCGGCGCCCGGGCGGCAGCCCGGCAGGATCCCGAGGGCGCGGTCGTCGCGATGGCCCGCGAGATCGCGCCGAGAGGGGCGCGGGTGACGGTCATCAGGGAGGGCGATCGGGTCCGGGTGACGGTCGCGGCGGAGCCGCCGGTGCTACGGGGGCTGCCGTTCGAGGTGAGAGAGGAGGCGGTGGCGGCGGCCGAGGACGTGGGAACGGGGGCGGTCACGGAGACGCAGGCGGTGGCGGCGGGATCGGGTGCGGAGTGGGAGAAGGCGGAGACAGGACAGGGCGCGGGACCACAGGAGGCGGGGCCAGGTGTGAGGTCAGGGACCGAGTCGGAGTCGGGGGCGGACGGGGAGGGGGAGCCGTGAGATGTCGTCGAGTGCGGGTGGGGCGAGGGCTCGGCGTCGGCAGGTGCGGGCGCCGCCGCATCGAGGGTGACCGTGGCTCCGCGACCCTGTGGAGCCTCGGTGCGATCACGGTGTTGTGTGTGGTGTTCGGCGTCGTGCTCGCCCTGGGCCAGGCCGTCGTCGTCCGGCACCGCGCCGCCGGCGGTGCGGATTTGGCGGCGGTCGCCGCAGCGGACCACTGGATGGACGGTGCTGCGGCGGCCTGCGCCCGGGCGGAGCGGGTGGCTCGGGCACAGGGCGCGCGGTTGGTGCGGTGCGTGATCGTGGGCGAGGTGTCCGACGTGACGGCGGCGTCCGGACGGGGGCCGTTCACGGCAGAGGTCAGAGCGAGGGCAGGCCCACCCAGCGCACAGACAGTGGCCCCGGAACCATCGCCCAGGGATTCCGAGGCCCCTGACACGCCCAGCGGCATGGCCGGCTCCTCCGACCGGGCCTCGCACCAGCCGCCCGGTTCGCCCACAGCCCCGAGCAGGCCCGCTCGCCTGAGTTCTCCAGGGCCACGGTCACACAGCCCCCCTCACTCCGGGCCAGCCGCCCACGCCGACCACCCCGGGGCTCGCCCAGCCGCACAACACCCCTACTCCCCTGCCTGCGCCGCCCCCTTCTCCTCCGGCGCCCCCCGCAGCAGTTCCGTGAGCAGGCGTACTGCGCCCGCCTTGTGCAGTGGGTCGTTGCCGTTGCCGCACTTGGGGGACTGGATGCAGGACGGGCAGCCGGCCTCGCACTCGCAGGAGGCGATGGCCTGGCGGGTGGCGGTCAGCCAGGCGCGGGCCGTGTGGAAAGCGCGCTCGGCGAAGCCCGCGCCGCCGGGATGGCCGTCGTAGACGAAGACCGTGGGGAGGAGGGTGTCGGGGTGGAGCGGGATCGACACGCCGCCGATGTCCCAGCGGTCGCACGTCGCGAAGAGGGGCAGCATGCCGATGGACGCGTGCTCGGCGGCGTGCAGGGCCCCGCCGAGGATCTCCGGGTTGATCCGGGCGGCGTCCAGCTGGTCCTCGGTGACCGTCCACCACACCGCGCGAGTGCGCAGCGTACGGGGAGGGAGGTCGAGCTTCGACTCGCCCAGCACCTCACCGGTGATGACACGCCGGCGCAGGAAGGAGACCACTTGGTTGGTGACCTCGACGGAGCCGTAGCACAGGCGGCCGTCGCCCCAGGGGATCTCGACGTCCGTCTCCAGGACGGAGATCGCCGTCGTGTCGCGGGCGACCGTCGCATACGGCGGGGCGGCCTCCTCGACGAGGGCCACCGAGTCCTCCAGGTCCAGTGACCGCACCAGATACGTACGGCCCTGGTGCAGGTGGACGGCGCCCTCGTGGACGGTGGAGTGGGCGGCGCCCTCGTCGACCGTGCCGAGCAGACGGCCCGTGCCCTCCTCGACGATCTGCACCGGCCGGCCGCCCTCGCCGCGGATGTCGGTGAGGTCGGCGGCCCGCTCCCGGCGGGTCCAGTGCCAGGCCTTCGTCCGGCGGCGCAGCAGTTTCGCGGCCTCCAGCTGCGGCAGCAGCGCCTCGGTCTCTGGGCCGAACAGCTCAAGGTCGTCCTCCGTCAGGGGGATCTCCGCGGCGGCGGCGCACAGGTGGGGGGCGAGCACATAGGGGTTGTCGGGATCGAGGACGGTGGACTCCACCGGGCGGTCGAACAGCGCCTCCGGGTGGTGGACCAGGAACGTGTCCAGCGGGTCGTCGCGGGCGACGAGCACGGCCAGCGCGCCCTGTCCGGCCCGGCCCGCGCGGCCTGCCTGCTGCCACAGGGAGGCGCGGGTGCCCGGGTAGCCGGCGATGAGGACGGCGTCCAGGCCGGAGACGTCGATGCCGAGCTCCAGGGCGGTGGTGGCGGCCAGTCCGAGGAGTTCGCCGGAGTGCAGGGCTTGTTCCAGGGCGCGGCGTTCCTCGGGGAGGTAGCCGCCGCGGTAGGCCGCGACACGCCGGGCGAGGGAGCGGTCGACCTCGGCGAGCCGCTCCTGGGCGATCACGGAGATCAGCTCCGCGCCGCGACGGGAGCGGACGAAGGCGACCGTGCGGACGCCCTGGACGGCGAGGTCGGTGAGGAGGTCCGCGGTCTCGGCGGTGGCGGTGCGGCGGACGGGCGCGCCCTTCTCGCCCCGCATTTCGGTGAGCGGGGGCTCCCACAGGGCGAACACCAGTTCACCGCGGGGTGAGGCGTCGTCGGCCACCTCGACCACCGGGAGGCCGGTCAGGCGGCCGGCGGCGACCGCGGGTTCGGCGGCCGTGGCGGAGGCCAGCAGGAAGACGGGGGAGGCGCCGTACCGCGCGCACAGCCGGCGCAGCCGGCGCAGCACCTGGGCGACGTGGGAGCCGAACACGCCGCGGTAGGTGTGGCACTCGTCGATGACGACGTACTTGAGCGACTTCAGGAAGGAGGACCAGCGGGGGTGGGACGGGAGGATGCCGCGGTGCAGCATGTCCGGGTTGGTGAGGACGTAGTTGGCGTACTGGCGGATCCATTCGCGTTCCTCGAACGGAGTATCGCCGTCGTACACGGCCGGGCGAACCGCGTTGCCGAGTGGTTGTGAAAGTTTTTTCACCGAACGGCACTGATCGGCCGCGAGGGCCTTCGTCGGGGCCAGGTACAGGGCGGTGGCGCCGCGCCCGTTGGGGGCCTCGGCGCCATCCAGGAGCGCCGAGAGGACCGGCACCAGGTAGGCCAGGGACTTGCCGGAAGCGGTGCCCGTCGCGACGACCACCGACTCGCCGTCCAGGGCGTGTTCGGCGGCCTGGGCCTGGTGGGCCCAGGGGTGTTCGATGCCGCACGCCTGAAGCGTCGCGATCACTTCCGAGCGAATACGGTCAGGCCAGACGGCATGACGACCCTCGCGCGGGGGCAAGTGCTCCGTATGAGTGATGCGCGACGCCCGGCTCGGTCCCGGGGCGAGCCGGTCCAGGACCGTGCCCGGCGACAGGCGGGGCGCGGGCTGTGCCGGGGGTCGATCGGATCGGTGATTCTTGGCCATCGGCACCGAGTGTGTCACTGGCGTGACGGACAATGGAGCCAAGGCGTCGTGCACGCCTGCCGGTAAGTGATTGAATGCCATCGCGGCTGGCGAACCGTCCCGGGGGCTCCTGCCGAGGTGTCCCGAGGGGCGACCGCTCGATAGCAAGGTGCTGGAGGATCCGTGGACCTGTCCCTGTCGACCCGTACCGTCGGCGATCGTACGGTCGTCGAGGTCGGTGGCGAAATCGACGTATATACCGCGCCCAAGCTGCGCGAGCAGCTGGTCGAGCTGGTGAACGACGGGAATTTCCACCTCGTCGTCGACATGGAGGGCGTGGACTTCCTCGACTCCACCGGGCTCGGCGTGCTGGTCGGCGGTCTGAAGCGTGTGCGTGCCCATGAGGGCTCGTTGCGCCTGGTGTGCAACCAGGAGCGCATTCTGAAGATCTTCCGCATCACCGGTCTCACCAAGGTGTTCCCGATCCACACCTCGGTCGATGAAGCGGTGGCGGCCACCGACTGACCAGCCGGTCCGGGGCATGCCGGCAGGCGGCCCCGGTCGGCACAGTTGAACACCGGGGGACCGGGCCTGGCAGCCCGGCCCCCCGACAGCACGCCCGTAGTTCCGAGGGGGATGCATGGCCACCGTTGAACTCCGCTTCAGTGCGCTGCCCGAGCACGTCAGGACCGCCCGACTGGTGGCGGCGGCGGTGGCGCGCAGGGCCGGAGTGGACGAGGCCGCTCTGGACGAGGTCAGGCTCGCCGTGGGCGAGGCCTGTTCCCGTGCCGTCGGACTGCATCAGAGCGGCGGCATCAGCGCGCCGGTGAAGGTGTCCCTCATCGAGGACGAGAAGCAGTTCTCCATCGAGGTGGGCGACGAGGCCCCGCACGCGGTCCCCGGCGACCAGGCGGCGGGCGCGGAGGCCGAAGCCGAGGCCGAGGAGGACGAGATGGGCCTCGCGGTCATCAGCGGCCTCGTGGACGACGTGGAGGTCTCCGCCGGCGAGCACGGCGGGCTGATCCGCATGACATGGCCGGCCGCACTGCCCGCCACGCCGCTGCCCTGAGCGACCTGAAGCACCCCTGATCGAAGGGCCCTACCTCGTAGGGCCCTTCGGCATGTGCGCACCCTGTCACCGGCGCTTACAGTGGACCCAAGATTCATTTCGATGGAAGTGAATCTTGCGCAATGAATCATGCCCTGAAATTCGTGAAGCAATTCACGATCATCGGCGACCGTGGACGACTGTATTCGCGCGTGAATTCCGTTTGCCGCGCACTGTTTTGATCAGGTCTCGGTACCTACAATCCGTCCACATCTTGAGCTCAGCCCAAGCGTCAAGGAGGACGAATGGCGGGGCTTTCTACCCCTCATCGGTTGGACCACCCAACCCTCGCAGCCGCAGTGCTGACCGACGGCAACCGCCTGCTCGTGGTGGTCATCGGGATCGTCGCGCTGGCCGCTCTCGTGGTCGCGGGCGTGCTGCTGCGCCAGGTGCTCGCGGCCGGCGAGGGCACCGACAGCATGAAGAAGATCGCGGCGGCGGTCCAGGAAGGCGCCAACGCCTATCTGGCCCGGCAGCTGCGCACCCTCGGCGTATTCGCCGTCGTGGTGTTCTTCCTGCTCTTCCTGCTGCCCGCGGACGACTGGAATCAGCGCGCCGGGCGATCTGTGTTCTTCTTGATCGGCGCGGCGTTCTCGGCGGCCACCGGCTATATCGGCATGTGGCTTGCCGTGCGCAGCAATGTGCGCGTCGCCGCGGCGGCCCGGGAAGCGACCCCGGCTGCGGGAGAGCCGGAAAAGGATCTCACCGCCGTCTCCCACAAGGCGATGAAGATCGCTTTCCGTACCGGCGGCGTCGTCGGCATGTTCACGGTCGGACTCGGACTGCTCGGCGCCTCCTGCGTGGTCCTGGTGTACACGGCCGACGCGCCGAAGGTCCTGGAGGGCTTCGGCCTCGGCGCGGCACTCATCGCGATGTTCATGAGGGTCGGCGGCGGCATCTTCACCAAAGCCGCCGACGTCGGCGCCGACCTGGTCGGCAAGGTCGAACAGGGCATCCCGGAGGACGATCCGCGCAACGCCGCCACCATCGCCGACAACGTGGGCGACAACGTCGGCGACTGCGCCGGCATGGCGGCCGACCTGTTCGAGTCGTACGCCGTGACCCTGGTCGCCGCGCTCATCCTCGGCACCGCGGCCTTCGGCGACGCCGGCCTCGCCTTCCCGCTGCTCGTGCCCGCGATCGGCGTGATCACCGCGATGATCGGCATCTTCGCCGTGGCCCCGCGCCGCGCGGACCGCAGCGGCATGTCAGCGATCAACCGCGGTTTCTTCATCTCCGCGGTGATCTCGCTCGCGCTGGTCGCGGTGGCCGTCTTCGTCTACCTCCCGGGCTCCTACGGGGAGCTCGACGGAGTCACCGACCCCGCGATCCTCGGCAAGGACGGCGACCCGCGGATCCTCGCCCTCGTCGCGGTGGCCATCGGCATCCTCCTGGCCGCCGTCATCCAGCAGCTGACCGGCTACTTCACCGAGACCACCCGCCGCCCGGTCCGCGACATCGGCAAGACGTCGCTGACCGGTCCCGCCACGGTCGTCCTCGCCGGCATCTCCGTCGGCCTGGAGTCGGCCGTCTACACCGCTCTGCTCATCGGTCTCGGCGTGTACGGCGCGTTCCTGCTCGGCGGCACGTCGATCATGCTGGCGCTGTTCGCGGTGGCGCTGGCGGGCACCGGACTGCTCACCACGGTCGGCGTGATCGTGGCGATGGACACCTTCGGCCCCGTCTCCGACAACGCGCAGGGCATCGCCGAGATGTCCGGCGACGTCGAGGGCGCGGGCGCGCAGGTGCTCACCAACCTCGACGCCGTCGGCAACACCACCAAGGCCATCACCAAGGGCATCGCCATCGCCACGGCCGTCCTCGCGGCCGCCGCGCTCTTCGGGTCGTACCGTGACGCGATCACGACCGGCGCGCAGGACGTGGGCGAGAAGCTCAGCGGGGACGGCGCGCCGATGAGCCTGATGATGGACATCTCGCAGCCGAACAACCTGGTCGGCCTGATCGCGGGCGCGGCCGTCGTCTTCCTCTTCTCCGGACTGGCCATCAACGCGGTCTCGCGTTCGGCGGGCTCCGTGGTCTACGAGGTGCGGCGGCAGTTCCGCGAGAAGCCCGGGATCATGGATTACACCGAGACACCGGAGTACGGCAGGGTCGTCGACATCTGCACCAAGGACGCCCTGCGCGAGCTCGCCACGCCCGGTCTGCTCGCCGTGATGGCGCCGATCTTCATCGGGTTCACGCTCGGCGTCGGCGCGCTCGGCGCCTATCTGGCGGGCGCGATCGGCGCGGGCACGCTGATGGCGGTCTTCCTCGCCAACTCCGGCGGCGCCTGGGACAACGCCAAGAAGCTCGTCGAGGACGGGCATCACGGCGGCAAGGGCAGCGAGGCGCACTCGGCGACCGTGATCGGCGACACCGTCGGCGACCCCTTCAAGGACACCGCCGGCCCCGCGATCAACCCGCTGCTGAAGGTCATGAACCTGGTGGCGCTGCTCATCGCGCCCGCGGTGATCAAGTTCAGCTACGGCGACGACGCGAACGTCGGCGTGCGGATCACGGTCGCGCTCCTCGCGCTCCTCGTGATCGTCGGCGCCGTGTACGTCTCCAAGCGGCGCGGCATCGCCGTGGGTGACGAAGACAACGCCGAGCGCTCGTCCAAGTCGGCCGACCCGGCGGTGGTTTCCTAGCAACCGTCACGTTTCCCGGCTCAAGAGGCGGGCAGACGGCGCGTGTTGACGCGCCGTCTGCCCGTTTCGTCGTGCCTGTGCACGACTGGTGAGCCTTCTCTCGCCCGGGGTGAATGGATCCATCGGTCCATATAACGGACATTCGTTCTGGGGTTGGCACCCGGTTGGCGTGTATGTTCCGGGGCCGAGAGTCATGGAAGGGGCCGAACCGGTGAACAAGAAGCTCGGGGCCGCACTGTCCGGCGGTGCGGTACTGGTACTGGCGCTGTCCGCGTGCAGCAGCGGCGGCGACGACGGCAACAAGGAGCTCGACGCCTGGGCCAAGCAGGTCTGCGACGCGCTG
Source organism: Streptomyces sp. NPDC002566 (assembly GCF_042889585.1). NCBI lineage: Bacteria > Bacillati > Actinomycetota > Actinomycetes > Kitasatosporales > Streptomycetaceae > Streptomyces > Streptomyces sp. NPDC002566. Next base: position 89,044 of record NZ_JBIARD010000010.1, read on the forward strand.
CCCGCCCAGGACGCCAAGGTCGACGCGGCCAACGACGCGATCAAGAAGGCCGCCACCGACGACAACCCCCCGGCGAACGTCCAGAAGACCGACTCCAAGGCCTTCCAGGACATGTCCGACGCCTACAAGGCACTCGGGCAGACGGTCCAGCAGGCGGGTCCGCCGCCCGGCGTCGACGGCGGTCAGAAGAAGCAGCAGGACGCCGTGACGGCCCTCAACGGCCTGTCCACCTCGTACGCCGGCCTCAAGAAGCAGGTCGACGGCCTCGACACCAAGGACCAGGCGAAGTTCGCCGACGGCCTTCAGGACATAGCCACCCGGCTCGGCAAGCTCAGCCAGAGCGGGAACGCCGCGCTGAAGAACCTCGAGCAGGGCGACGTGAAGAGCGCCATGGCCCAGCAGCCGAGCTGCCAGAAGGTGGCGTCCTCCGCGTCCCGCGCCACGACCAGCTGACCCGCCGCCCCCTCGCCCGCCCGAGGGGGCCTGACGACGCGGTGCGGGTCGCGTGGGCCGCACCGCCGTACGGACGGCGGGCGGGACACAATGGGGGCGTGAGTGAAGCCACCCTGCCCCCGCTGCCCTCCGCCGAGCGCCCCGACGTCGCCGCCCGGCTGCGTGAGGCCCTGCTCGCGGCCTCTTTCACCGCCGACGGGCTGCTCGAACTGCTCGGCGCCCCCGCGTACGCGGCACTGGCCCGCAGCGAGACGGTGCCCGCGCTGCGCGCGACCCGCGGCGACACGCCCCTGGAAACGCTCGTCCGCCTGTTCCTGCTGCAGCAGCCCGTGCCCCACGCGCGCGTGGAGGACGTCCTGCCCGTCCACGCGTGCGTGGAGAGCGGCTGGCTGACGCGGGCGGGCGGGGCCGACGGCGATGTCGCCGCGACCGTGGACGTACGGCCCTACGGCGGGTCCGACGGCGAGGACTGGTTCATCGTGTCCGACCTCGGGTGCGCGGTCGGCGGGGCCGGCGGCATCGGCAACCGCGACGAGGGCGTCGTCCTCGGCGTCGGCGGGGCGTCCACGACCCTCGCCGGGATCACCGTCCGCACGCCCGTCGCCTCCGCCCTCGACCTCGGCACCGGCTCCGGCATCCAGGCACTGCACGCCGCCCAGCACGCCACGCGCGTGACGGCGACCGACCTCAACCCGCGCGCGCTGCACATCACCGCGCTCACCCTCGCCCTGTCCGGCGTGCCGGCGGCCGACCTGCGGGAGGGCTCGCTGTTCGAGCCGGTCCGGGACGACGAGACGTTCGACCTCATCGTGTCCAACCCGCCCTTCGTCATCTCGCCGGGCGCACGGCTGACGTACCGCGACGGCGGGATGGGCGGGGACGATCTGTGCCGCTCGCTCGTTCAGCAGGCGGGGGAACGGCTGAACGTGGGCGGGTTCGCGCAGTTCCTCGCCAACTGGCAGCACGAGGAAGGGGAGGACTGGCAGGACAGGATCAGGTCGTGGGTGCCGCGCGGCTGCGACGCGTGGATCGTGCAGCGCGAGGTGCAGGACGTCACGCAGTACGCCGAGCTGTGGCTCAGGGACGCCGGAGACCACCGGGGCGACCCGCAGGAGTACCAGGCCCGCTACGACGCCTGGCTGGACGAGTTCGAGGCGCGCAAGGTGAAGGCCGTCGGCTTCGGCTGGATCACCCTGCGCAGGACGGCGTCCGCCGAGCCCGTCATCACCGTCGAGGAGTGGCCGCACCCGGTCGAGCAGCCCCTCGGCGACACCGTCCGGGCCCACTTCGACCGCGTCGACTACCTGCGCGAGCACGACGACGCCTCGCTGCTCGCCGGGCACTTCAAGCTGGCCCCGGAGGTCATGCAGGAGCAGGTCGGACTGCCCGGTGCGGAGGATCCGGAGCACGTCGTGCTGCGGCAGAACCGGGGGATGCGCCGGGCCACCAAGGTGGACACCGTCGGCGCGGGCTTCGCGGGCGTGTGCGACGGCTCGCTCAGCGCGGGCCGCATCCTGGACGCGATCGCCCAGCTGGTCGGCGAGGACCCGGTGCTGCTGCGCGACCGCACCCCCGCGCAGATCCGGCTGCTGGTGGAACAGGGATTCCTGGAGCCCGCCTGACGCCTCCGCCTCACGCGTGATCGCCGGACGCCGCCCACGCGCGAGGCGATCGGATTCGCTCAGGCGCCCGCCCGAAATCGGCTGCCGGAACGGCACCGAACAGCCGATCAAGGGCGGCGGCGACAATTTCGAGTCGGTTCCGACACACGGCGGAGCCGTCGATCGCGGAGATCACGCGCCCGCCCCGCGACCCGGACGGCCCGCCGCCCCCGCCCGTCGGCCCGGTGTTCACCTCGGGTTCGCTCCGGCGCCGCCCGCGCGTGTCAGTCTCCCGGCAAGGGGCCACGCGCGGGTGGGAGAAGAGGGGGCGCTGACGATGACGGAGAGCGGACCGGCGATCTTCACGGGGGCGGTGTTCGCCCTGTTCGGCGGCTGTCTGCTGGCCTGGACGGCGGTCCGCGTACGGCAGCGGCAGCCCGTGGCGCAGGGTGTGAACCCGGTCGCATCGGCCGCCCTCGCCACCACCGTCGCGGTGATCGCGCTGACCGCCGGGGCATGGTGCTTCAGTCGTCTTTGACGCACCATGGAAGGTCCTGTGGAAGCCGGTGCGGGCATCGCGCGAGAGCGGCTCCACGGACAATTGAGAGATCGCCCTCCGGTCCGGCGGAAAAGTGCCGGTCGGCACTCCGGGCGGCAGGAATGGCGGTAGTCGGGTTACCGTTCGAGTGGCCGTTGCGGGCTTTTCCCGTTTGACACGGGGGCGGGATGTACCGTCACACTCCGCAGCGTCACCAGCGAAGCGAGCCGAAGAGACGCGGCGGTGTCCGGACGGCGAACGCGGAGAGGGCCCGAGGGCCGCTCGCGCTCGCCGCCTCGACGCCGGCTGTAGCGTCCGGAGGCGAGCTAGCCACGAAAGGGTGGCCCCGACCCCGGGAGCAAGGCCTGGGGAGGCCCAGCGTCGACCGGAGAGAAGAGCCAAGTTGTCCCCGACCAGCGAGACCGCGAAGGGCGGCCGCCGACTCGTCATCGTCGAGTCGCCTGCCAAGGCGAAGACGATCAAGGGCTACCTCGGCCCTGGATACGTTGTCGAGGCGAGCGTCGGGCACATCCGCGACCTCCCCAACGGCGCCGCGGAGGTGCCGGAGAAGTACACCGGCGAGGTCCGCCGCCTCGGTGTGGACGTCGAACACGACTTCCAGCCGATCTATGTGATCAACGCCGACAAGAGAGCACAGGTCAAGAAGCTCAAGGACCTGCTGAAGGAATCCGACGAGCTCTTCCTCGCCACCGATGAGGACCGCGAGGGCGAGGCCATCGCCTGGCACCTGCAAGAGGTCCTCAAGCCGACGATCCCCGTCAAGCGGATGGTCTTCCACGAGATCACCAAGGACGCCATCCGCGAGGCCGTCGCCAACCCGCGCGCCCTCAACCAGAAGCTCGTCGACGCCCAGGAGACCCGCCGCATCCTCGACCGCCTCTACGGCTACGAGGTCTCGCCGGTCCTGTGGAAGAAGGTCATGCCGCGCCTGTCGGCCGGCCGCGTCCAGTCGGTCGCCACACGACTCGTCGTCGAGCGGGAACGCGATCGCATCGCCTTTCGTTCCGCTGAGTACTGGGACCTGACGGGCACCTTCGCGACCGGCCGCGCGGGCGATCCCTCGGACCCGTCGTCGCTGGTCGCCCGCCTGCAGACCGTCGACGGCAGGCGGGTCGCGCAGGGCCGCGACTTCGACTCCCTGGGACAACTCAAGAGCGCCAACACCCTCCACCTCGACGAGGCGAACGCCCGCGCGCTCGCCGCCGCCCTGGAGAGCACCAGCTTCTCCGTGCGGTCCGTCGAGTCCAAGCCCTACCGCCGCTCGCCGTACGCCCCCTTCCGTACGACGACGCTGCAGCAGGAGGCGAGCCGCAAGCTCGGCTTCGGCGCGAAGGCCACCATGCAGGTCGCGCAGAAGCTGTACGAGAACGGCTACATCACGTACATGCGTACGGACTCCACGACGCTGAGCGACACCGCCGTGGCGGCCGCCCGCGCCCAGGTCACGCAGCTGTACGGCGCCGACTACCTCCCGGCGCAGCCCCGGACGTACGCCGGCAAGGTCAAGAACGCGCAGGAGGCGCACGAGGCGATCCGCCCGTCGGGCGACCGCTTCCGCACCCCCGCCGAGACGGGCCTGACCGGCGACCAGTTCAAGCTCTACGAGCTGATCTGGAAGCGGACCGTCGCCTCCCAGATGAAGGACGCCACCGGCAACAGCGTCACCGTGAAGATCGGCGGCACGGCGGCCGACGGCCGGGACGTCGAGTTCAGCGCCTCCGGCAAGACGATCACGTTCCACGGCTTCCTGAAGGCGTACGTCGAGGGCGCCGACGACCCGAACGCGGAGCTGGACGACCGCGAGCGCCGGCTGCCCCAGGTCGGCGAGGGCGACGCCCTCAGCGCCGAGGAGATCACGGTCGACGGGCACGCCACCAAGCCCCCGGCCCGCTACACCGAGGCCAGCCTGGTCAAGGAGCTCGAAGAGCGGGAGATCGGCCGCCCGTCGACGTACGCGTCGATCATCGGCACGATCCTCGACCGCGGATACGTGTTCAAGAAGGGCACGGCCCTCGTGCCGTCCTTCCTGTCCTTCGCGGTGGTCAACCTCCTGGAGAAGCACTTCGGGCGGCTCGTCGACTACGACTTCACCGCCAAGATGGAGGACGACCTCGACCGCATCGCGCGCGGTGAGGCGCGTGCCGTGCCGTGGCTGAAGCGGTTCTACTTCGGCGAGGGCACCGTCGAGGGCGTGGCCGCCGACGCCGGCAACGGCGACGGGGACCACCTCGGCGGCCTCAAGGAGCTGGTGACCGACCTGGGCGCGATCGACGCGCGCGAGGTGTCGTCGTTCCCCGTGGGCAACGACATCGTGCTGCGGGTCGGCCGCTACGGCCCCTACATCGAGCGCGGCGAACGCGACTCGGAGAACCACCAGCGGGCGGACGTCCCCGAGGACCTGGCGCCCGACGAACTGTCCGTCGAGCTGGCGGAGGAACTGCTCGCCAAGCCGAGCGGCGACTTCGAGCTGGGCGCCGATCCGCAGACCGGCCATCAGATCATCGCCAAGGACGGCCGCTACGGCCCGTACGTCACCGAGGTGCTCCCCGAGGGCACCCCGAAGACCGGGAAGAACGCCGTCAAGCCGCGCACGGCGTCCCTGTTCAAGACGATGTCCCTGGACACGGTCACGCTGGAGGACGCGCTCAAGCTGATGTCCCTGCCGCGCGTCGTCGGCACCGACGCCGAGGGCCAGGAGATCACCGCGCAGAACGGCCGCTACGGCCCCTACCTGAAGAAGGGGACGGACTCGCGTTCGCTGCAGTCCGAGGAGCAGCTCTTCACGATCACCCTCGAAGAGGCGCTGGAGATCTACTCCCAGCCCAAGCAGCGGGGGCGGGCAGCCGCCAAGCCGCCGCTGAAGGAGCTCGGCGAGGACCCGGTGAGCGGGAAGCCGGTCGTCGTCAAGGACGGTCGCTTCGGGCCGTACGTCACCGACGGGGAGACCAACGCGACCCTGCGCTCCGGCGACAGCGTCGAGACGATCACCCCGGAGCGCGGCTTCGAGCTGCTCGCCGAGAAGCGTGCCAAGGGGCCCGCCAAGAAGACGGCGAAGAAGGCCACGGCCAAGAAGACGACCGCCAAGAAGGCCGCACCGGCCAAGAAGACGGCCGCCAAGAAGACCGCGGCCAAGACGACCACCGCGAAGAAGACGACGGCGAAGAAGACCGCGACGGCCGCCAAGAAGACGACGGCGGCCAAGGCGGCCTCGGAGGACTGATCCGCCCTTCCCCGAAACGCCTGACGCACACCCGGCTTCACGGGATGCACACCCCGGCATCACATCGGTGTCGGGGTGTGCGTACGTGAGGATGGCTCCACCGGCCTGTCAGTCGCTCCCGATAGGCTGAACGCATGACGCGAGCCGAGCAGCCAACGGCCCACCACCCGGCGCAGGACGAGGCCCTGGTGGCGGATTCCCGCGAGCGCGCCGTCCGCGCTCTGTTGCGCCAGCCCCAGTTGAAGCGCTTGTGGAGCGCGCAGTTGGTGAGCGGCGTCGGTGACGCCCTCGCCCTGCTGGTCCTCGTCCTCCTCGCCCTCCAGGCGGCCGTCGCCGAGGGCTCCTTCGGAGGCGGCTACCGCGGAGTGGCGTTCGCGGTGGCGACGGTCTTCGGGGTGCGCATCCTCGCCACCCTCCTCTTCGGCGCGGTCCTGCTGGGCCCGCTGACCTCCCTGACCTCACCGGACGGCCCGCTCGACCGCCGCTGGACCATGGTCGGCGCGGACGGCCTGCGTGCCGTCCTGCTGCTGGTGGCGCCCCTGTGGATCGACTGGGTGCCGGACGACGCCCTGGCGCTGCTGCTCGTCACCGTCTTCCTGACCGGCGTCGCCGAGCGGTTCTGGACGGTCGCCCGCGAGAGCGCCGCGCCCGCGCTGCTGCCCGCCCCGCCCCTGGAGGGCGCGGCGGTACGGCCGTTGCCGGACCACATGGACGCGCTGCGCCGGCTGTCGCTGCGGACCAGCTTCGTGGCGGTGCCGCTGGGCGCGGTCGCCCTGCTGGTGGCGTCCCTGGTCAACAACCTGCTGGGCGCCGGGATCGACTGGTTCGACCAGCACCAGGCGGCCCTCGCCTCGTATGTCGCGGGCGGCCTGTTCGCGGGCTCCCTGTCCGTCGTGGTCTTCCTGGAGCTGCCCGGCACGCGCACACCGCGCGCGCGGTCGCCCCTCGAAGGGCTGCGCCGTCCGCGGACGGCCACCGGCGCCGACGCCGGCCGCACCGGCTCCATCCCGCTGCTGATCCTCGCCTGCGCGGCCGTGGCCGGGGCGATCGCGGCCGCCGTCGCCGTGGCGGTCCTGCACGCCAAGGACCTGGGCGGCGGCCCGGTGCTCTACGGCCTGTTCGTCCTCGCACTGACCGGCGGCGTCGCCCTCGGCGTCCGTACGGCGCAGAAGGTGCTGGTGTCGCTGTCGCGGCGGCGGCTGCTCGCCCTGGCGATCGCCTTCACCGGCGTGGCGCTGCTCGCGGCAGGCCTGGTCCCGGACGTCACCAGCGTGCTGCTGATCGACGTCCTGGCCGGCGTCGGCGCGGGCGTCGCGGCCAACATCGGGCACGCGCTGCTCGACCAGGAGACCGAGGAGCACCGGCGCACGCGCACGACGGAACACCTGCACGCCGTCGTACGGGTCGTCGTCGCGCTGGGCGCGCTGATCGCCCCCGTGGTGGCCGCGCTGATCGGGCCGCACCGCTTGGAGAACGGCAGGTTCGTCTTCGCGCACGGCGGGGCCGCGTTCACGTTGATGCTGGTGGGCGCGCTGCTGCTGCCGGTGGCCGCGCTCGTCCTGGCCAAGATCGACGATCGCTCCGGTGTTCCCTTGCGGCACGACCTGCGGGACGCGCTGCTCGGCGGCGACGACCCGGTGCAGGCGCCGGCCGCGAACGGTTTCTTCATCGCCCTGGAGGGCGGCGACGGCGCGGGCAAGTCCACGCAGGCCGAGGCGCTCGCCGAATGGATCAGGGGCAAGGGCCACGAGGTCGTCCTCACGCGCGAGCCGGGGGCCACGCCCGTCGGCAAGCGGCTGCGGTCGATCCTGCTCGACGTGTCGAGCGCGGGCCTTTCCCACCGCGCGGAGGCGCTGCTGTACGCGGCCGACCGCGCGGAGCACGTCGACACCGTCGTACGGCCCGCCCTGGAGCGCGGCGCTGTGGTGATCACCGACCGGTACATCGACTCGTCCGTCGCCTACCAGGGCGCCGGCCGTGACCTCTCCCCGACCGAGATCGCCCGGATCTCCCGGTGGGCGACCGACGGGCTGGTGCCGCATCTGACGGTCCTGCTGGACGTCTCGCCGGAGACCGCCCGCGAGCGTTTCACAGAGGCCCCGGACCGGCTGGAGTCGGAGCCCGCGGAGTTCCACACGCGTGTGCGCTCCGGTTTCCTCACGCTGGCCGCCGCCGACCCGGGCCGCTACCTCGTCGTCGACGCCGGTCAGGAACCGGACGCCGTCACCTCCGTCGTCCGGGCCCGGCTGGACCGGATGCTGCCGCTGTCCGAGGCCGAGATCAAGGCCCAGGAGGAGGCGCGGAAGAAGGCCGAGGAGGAGGCGCGCAGGAAGGCCGAGGAAGAGGCCGCCCGCAAGGCCGAGGAGGAGCGCCTGGAGCGTGAGCGCCAGGAGCAGCTGGCCCGGCTGCGTGCCGAGGAGGAGGAGCGCAAGCGGCGCGAGCTGGAAGAGGCTCAGCGGCGCGAGGCCGAGCGGCAGGCCGAGGAGGCCCGGCAGCGGGCCGAGGAGGCGGCCCGGCGCGCGGAGGAGGAGCGCGTGCGGCTGCTCGCCGAGGAGAAGGCGCGCGTCGAGGAGGAGGCCCGCCGCAAGGCGGAGGAGGAGCGCCGCCGCAGGGAGGCCGAGGAAGAGGCCCGGCTGCGCGCCGAGGCCGAGGCACTGCGCCTGGAGAAGCAGCGCAAGGCCGAGGAAGCGCTGCTGCGGGCGGAGCAGGCCCGGCGGGCCGCCGAGCAGGCCGCCGCGGCGGCGCAGGCCGGCCCGAAGAAGCCGGCCGCGCCCCCGGCGACGGCCCCTTCCGCCACCTCCTCGTTCGGGGCCGGCGGGGTCGGTCCGGAGGCGGCGACCGTTCCGACGCCGGTGGTCACGCCGACGAACGCGTCGGGCGGGCCGGTGGACGAGACGGCGGTGCTGCCTCGGGTGCGGATGGACAAGGATCCCGAGCCGGGCGCCGATGCGGCTCCCGCCGGGAAGCCGTCCGGGGCGTCTTCGGGAAGGTCCGGGCGGTCTCCGCAGTCGCGGCGGACCGCTGAGGCGACGTCCGACGCCGAGGTGACGACCGAGCTGCCTCAGCCGTCGCGGGCCGCGGGCGCGTCCGACGAGACGGCCAAGCTGCCTCCGGTGCGGGACGCGGACGCGGCCGAGACGGCCGTACTCCCGCCCGTGCGCGGGGAGGGCCCCGCGGACCGGGTGCCGCCGGGATACTTCCGCGACGAGCGTCCGGGCACAGAGCCGGACGGCTCCGACGACCGCACGCGCGAGCTGCCGCAGCTCGACGAACAGGGCGCACCGCGCCGGCGTCAGCGGTCCGACTGGGCCGAGGAGACCCCGCTGGACGACCTGCCGTCGCTGGCGGACGAGCTGCTGGGCCCGCACCAGGACGACGACTCAGGCGACGAGCGGGGAGACGGCTCCGGCGGCGGCCGGGGCGGTGGCCGCGGGCGCGGTCGTCGACGGTGAGGCTTCGCCGGTAGGGGGCTGCGGGCGCGGAGGATGAGGTGAGGCGGGGCTGGACCCGAGGTCCCCGTGGCCGGGTTGCCGGGGAGCCCGGCGGCCTGGCGGCGGTCAGGCGGCCCGGTGGCTCTGCCCGGCCCAGGTCGGTCCGGCTCGGGTAGGGGACTGCGCGGCGGGGGCCCGGCACCGCTCGGGCCGCGTCCGCGGCAGCACCCCGTCGTCAGCGGCACGCGGTGTGAGTGGTCGCGATGTCAGTGGCCCCGATTGCCGGTCCGGCCCCGGATGTCAGTGGCCCCGATGTCGCTCTGGCGTCCGATGTCAGTGGCTCCCCGCACAATGGAAGCCGCGACGTGGGACGTGGTCCGCGGCGCGTGAGGCAGCCCGCGGCGCACCGGCGATGCGGGCCTGGACGAAAGGGCGGCGGGAGCCATGGCCGTGTGGGACGACCTCGTCGGGCAGGAGAAGGTGAGCGAACAGCTCGCCGCCGCCGCCCGGGACGCCGACGCGTTCGTCACCGCGGCCGCCACCGACGCGCCGCCGCCCGAGGCGTCCAAGATGACGCACGCCTGGCTGTTCACCGGACCGCCCGGAGCGGGCCGGACCCAGACGGCCCATGCGTTCGCCGCAGCGCTGCAGTGCGTGAGCCCCGACCGGGCGCTCGGCGGGGTGCCGGGCTGCGGCTTCTGCGACGGATGCCATACGGCGCTCATCGGCACGCACGCGGACGTCACGACCGTCGCCGCCGTGGGCTCGCAGATCCTCGCCGAGGACATGCGCGACACGGTCCGCAAGTCGTTCACCTCGCCGGCGAACGGCCGGTGGCAGGTGATCCTCGTCGAGGACGCCGAGCGGCTCAACGAGAAGTCCGCGAACGCCGTTCTCAAGGCGGTCGAGGAACCCGCGCCCCGCACGGTGTGGCTGCTCTGCGCCCCCTCCCTCGAGGACGTGCTGCCCACCATCCGCTCCCGCTGCCGGCACCTGAACCTGCGCACGCCCTCGGTCGACGCCGTGGCCGACATGCTCGTACGGCGCGAGGGCATCGATCCCGCCGTGGCCGCCTCGGCCGCCCGTGCCACACAGGGGCACGTGGACCGGGCCCGCCGCCTGGCCACCGACCCGGCCGCCCGTGAACGCCGCGCCGCCGTGCTCAAGCTGCCGTTGCGCGTCGAGGACGTCGGCGGCTGCCTCAGGGCCGCGCAGGAACTCGTCGACGCGGCCACCGAGGACGCCAGACAACTCGCCGAGGAGCGGGACGCCAAGGAGACGGAGGAGCTGAAGGCGGCGCTGGGCGCGGTCCAGGGCGGCAGGATGCCACGCGGCACGGCGGGGGTGATGAAGGACCTGGAGGACAAGCAGAAGCGCCGCAGAACGCGGACGCAGCGAGACAGCCTCGACCTCGCGCTGACCGATCTCACTTCCTTCTACCGTGACGTCCTCGCGCTCCAGCTCGGCTCGCGCATCGCCCTCGCCAACGTGGACGCCGAGGACGCCCTCGAACGGCTCGCCCGCGGCAGCGCCCCCGAGTCCACACTCCGCCGTATCGAGGCCATCGCCGCGTGCAGGGACGCCCTCGACCGCAATGTGGCTCCGCTGCTGGCGGTGGAGGCGATGACGATGGCGCTGAGAGCGGGTTGAGACCTGCCGGTGCGGGGACGCTGCTCGAGGACGGCCAGACGGAACGCCGGTTGACGCCGTCACTCGTCCGTGGCGCTTCGTGCACGGTATGACGTCGGACGATCGCACACGGTTACTCTCGCTGGATGCACACCAGGCGCTCCCGCTCCCCTCGAAGGTCCCGTATCGGCGTCGCGCTCGTCTCCCTCGCCGCGCTGCTCGTCCCCGCCTGCTCGTCAGGAAGGGCGGCGGGTTCGGCGAGCCCGGCCGTGGCGCAGGCGGCACTGGCCGCGCTGCCGCGGGCCACGCCGTCGGCGCTCGCGCCGTACTACGGGCAGAGGCTCGGCTGGCGGGACTGCGGCGTCCCCGGCTTCCAGTGCACCACCCTGAAAGCGCCCCTCGACTACGCCCGCCCCGGCGAGGGCGACATCCGTCTCGCCGTCGCCCGCAAGAAGGCGACGGGCCCCGGGAAGCGACTCGGTTCGCTGCTCGTGAACCCGGGCGGACCGGGCGGCTCGGCGGTCGGCTACCTCCAGCAGTACGCGGGGATCGCCTACCCGGCCGGCGTCCGCGCCCGCTACGACATGGTCGCCGTCGACCCCAGGGGCGTGGCCCGCAGCGAGCCGGTGCGCTGCCTCGACGGACGCGACATGGACGCGTACACGCAGACGGACGTCACGCCCGACGACCAGCCGGAGACGGACCGACTCGTCGGCGCCTACAAGAAGTTCGCCGAGGGATGCGGCTCTCGGTCGGCCCGGCTGCTCAGGCACGTCTCCACCGTGGAGACGGCCCGCGACATGGACATCCTGCGCGCGGCCCTGGGGGACAGGAGGCTGACGTACGTGGGGGCGTCGTACGGCACGTTCCTCGGGGCGACGTACGCGGGGCTGTTCCCGGACCGGGTCGGGCGGCTCGTCCTGGACGGGGCGATGGACCCGTCGCTGCCCGCCCGCCGGCTGAACCTTGATCAGACGGCCGGCTTCGAGACGGCGTTCCGCTCGTTCGCGAAGGACTGCGTGCGCCGGCCGCGCTGTCCGCTGGGCGCCCGTGCGGACGAGGTCGGGCCGAACCTCGGGGCCTTCTTCAAGAAGCTCGACGCGCGGCCCATGCCCACGGGGGACCCGGGCGGCCGCCGGCTCGGTGAGTCGCTGGCGACCATCGGCGTGATCGCCGCGATGTACGACGAGAGCACATGGGAGCGGCTGCGGGACGCGTTGACCACGGCGATCGACGACAGCGACGGCGCGGGTCTCCTCGCCCTCGCGGACAGCTACTACGAGCGGGACGGCGACGGCCGGTACGCCAACCTGATGGCCGCCAACGCGGCGGTGAACTGCCTGGACCTGCCGTCCGCGTTCGACGGACCCGACCAGGTGCGCAAGGCGCTGCCCGCGTTCCGCAAGGCGTCCCCCGTCTTCGGCGAGGGCCTCGCCTGGGCCTCTCTGAACTGCGCGTACTGGCCCGTCGCGCCGACGGGCGAGCCGCGCCGCATCGAGGCGAAGGGCGCGGCCCCGATCGTGGTCGTCGGCACCACCCGCGACCCGGCGACCCCCTACCGCTGGGCCCGCGCCCTGGCCGGCCAGCTCTCCTCGGCCCGCCTCCTCACCTACGACGGCGACGGCCACACGGCATACGGGAGGGGCAGCGCCTGCGTCGACTCCACGATCAATGCGTATCTGCTCCGCGGCACGGTCCCCCCGAAGGGAAAGAGCTGCTCATAGCCCCTGCGACCACCCCCTCCGGGGGTGGTGCGGACCACCCCCGGAAACTGTGTAGACTTACCGACGTTGCTGATCGCACCATGGTGCGGACAGCGCGCCGCCTTAGCTCAGATGGCCAGAGCAACGCACTCGTAATGCGTAGGTCTCGGGTTCGAATCCCGAAGGCGGCTCCGTGGTGAACCCCAGGTCGAGCCTTTGACCTGGGGTTTCTTCCTTTGGGTGACCTTGGAATTCGGGCTGTTCGGTCAGTGGGTTTGCTCCGGCTTCTGGCTGATGCCCGCATAGATGAACGGCCACCGGATGATCTTCGAGATGTCGAGGCGCGAAGGAGATCGGCACGATGACCGCACCATTCCGAGGCACTGAGCACCGAGAAGTCGTGGCGTACGCGGACGGGATCTGACACTCACCACGGGCCCGGCGCCTCCGCCTCACACTTGCAGTGATTTCGTCTGGAGGTACTCCATCAGGCCGTGCCGGCCCAGTTCGCGGCCGATGCCGGACTGCTTCCAGCCGCCGAAGGGGGCCAGGGGATTGAAGCGAGCGCCGTTGATGTCCACCTGCCCTGTGTTCAGGCGGCGGGCGAAGGCCACCGCTTCGGGCGTTTCGGCTGACCACACTGCGCCGGAGAGCCCGTACACGGAGTGGTTTGCCATACGTACGGCGTCGTCCTTGTCCTCGTACTTCATGATCGAGAGGACAGGGCCGAAGATCTCCTCCTGGGCGACGGACATGTCCGGGGTGACGTCGGCAAAGATCGTGGGGCGTGCGAAGTAGCCCCGTGGCAGGCCATCGGGCGCCTCGGGTCCGCCGGTGACCAGGCGTGCGCCCTCCTTGATTCCGCGTCGTATGCAGTCGCGTACGCGGGCGCGTTGACGGGCGCTGACCAGCGGGCCCATGCGGGTCGCGGGGTCCAGAGGGTCGCCCGGGGCGTACGCGGCGGCGGCGTCGGCGGCCAGCGTGACGGCTTCCTCGTACCGGCTGCGGTGGACCAGCATGCGGGTCCAGGCGCTGCACGTCTGGCCGGAGTTGGTGAAGACGTTGGTGACGCCGGTGCGGACGGCCGTGGTGTGGTCCGCACTCGGCAGGATCACGTTCGGGGACTTGCCCCCGAGTTCCAGAGCGACGCGCCTGATCGTGCGGGCGGCGTGCGCGGCGACCTCCTTGCCGACGGCGGTGGAGCCCGTGAAGGACACCATGTCCACGTCCGGATGTTCGGCCAGGGCCCGGCCCGCCACCTCGCCCACCCCCGTGACCAGGTTGAAGACGCCGGGCGGTAGTCCCGCGGCGGCCACGCACTCGGCCAGCAGCCGGGCGGTGAGCGGGGTCTCCTCCGCCGGCTTGACGACGATCGTGCAGCCTGCGGCGAGGGCGGGCGCCACCTTGGACACCATCTGGTGCAGCGGATAGTTCCACGGCGTGATCGCGCCGACCACGCCGACCGGCTCCAGCAGGACCGTGGAACGGCCGATCCGCTCCTCGAAGGGGTGCCGGCCGGCCAGTTCCGCGTAGGAGTCGAGGACGGCGAGCGGGGTGCGGACGTGCGCCAGCCGGCTCAGCGCCAGCGGGGACCCCAGCTCCGCTGTGATCGTCTCGGCGAACTCTCTGACACGCGCCCGCAGTTCGCACCCCAGGGCGGTCAGGGCCGCCGCTCGCTCGGCCGGGGCTGTCGTGGCCCAGCCGGGGAACGCCGTCCGCGCGGCGGCCACGGCGGCGTCGACGTCGTGCGCGGTGCCGGCCGGCACCGTGGCGATGACACGCTCGTCGGCCGGGTTCACCACGTCGGTCGACTCGTCCGTGGCCGCCGGCCGCCACGCTCCGGCCACGTACATTCCGTGCTGCTCGTACACCTTCATCGCGTCCGGTTCCCGCCCCTCGCTCGGTTCCTCGCGCCGTCGCTCATCGGGCCGCTGGTACCGCTCCGCCGTCCGCGACGCGCAGCGGTGCGCCCGCCTTGCGGCGCGTCATGACCAGGTGCTGCACGGCGAGCGTGACGCCCATGCCGAGCCAGAGCGCGTCGGCGTTGAAGGGTTCGTGGAAGGCGACGGCTCCGATGCCGCCGAAGACCAGCCGCGCGGCCACGGTCAGGAGCCACAGGAAGAGGATCCGCCGGTCGCCCTTGCGGAAGACGCGTCCTTCGGCGTCCCGCCACATGGGGAAGGCCGCTCCCCGCCAGAGCCCGAAGGCGACCGAGGCGAACAGGGAGAGGACGAGCAAGGCGATGCTCGCCGGCTTCATCTCCGCGGGTCCCGGCGGAACGCAGCCGCGAACGATGAGCACGGCTACCCAGAAGAACATGCGGTTCGTGACCTGCTGGGCGGTGAACTGGCGTATGACGATGATCGTCGTGATGCCGACGATGAGGAGGGTGTTGAAGTAGGCGGTGAAGTTGCTGCCGTCGTCCTTTGCGGCGAGCTCGCCCGCCAGAGTCAGCCCGGCGTACAGGGTGTGGGGGTCGGTCACGGTCGTTCCTCCTCGGGGGTGCCGCCGGCCGGCAGGATCTCCCGCACGAATTCCATCAGTTGGGGGGCGTGTGTCTGGTGATAGGAGTGACCGCCCGGCATGACCGTGAAGGAATGGTCGCCCGCCGCGCACTCCTTCCAGTGCCGGACCTGCTCGGCGGTGACGACATGGTCCTCCTCACCGCAGAGCGCGTGCAACGGGGTGCGCACCGGTCTCGGATCGCTTACAAGATACCGTTCGGCGAAAGCTATGTCGGTGCGTATCGTGCGCAGCAAGTAGGCCACATAGTCCGGGTACTTCAGCAGTTCACGGGGCAGCCCGTCGCTGTTCACCAGCCACGCCAGCAGCTCCTTGTCGGGGGCGTCCGAGATGGTGCCCGTGGGGGGCGTCTGCGGAGCGCGCGAGGCGGAGACCAGGGTTGCGAGGGGCACCGGCGCGCCCCGTTCCTCGATGCGGAGCGTGAGCTCGTAGGCGAGGGCGCCGCCGAAGCTGTGACCGAACAGGACGTAGGGCACGTCCAGTTCGGGCAGGAGCCCCTTGTACAGGGCGTCCACCAGGTCGTCGAACCGGGCCGGCATCGGGTCGGCCTCGCGGGTGCCGCGGCCCGGCAGTTGCTGCGCGAGCCACACTCCGTGCTGGGCTGTGGTCAGCGGGAGCTCCGTGCCCTCCGCGCCATGCGAACTCATCCGACTCCGACCACCTTCCGGCCAACTCACTTGCGTCTGCGTTGTATCGATGCTGTGGGGCGGGTACCGGCGCAGACCAGGAAGGGGACCGGCAATCGGGGTTGCTGGTCGGATCGATGCCGACCGCCGGATTGCCGGGTCCTTGCCTGGATCAGGCACCGGGGTCCTCGGCATGATCGAGGCCGTCGAGATGCCCGGCGGTGCCACTGGGCCCACGTCAACGGCGCCGCCCGCGAAGACCGGTCCGATGAGCGCGATCCGCTCATCGGACCGGCTCGACGCATACCGGTCGTACCGGCCCGGTGCCTGCGCCCGACCTCTGCCGGACAGGCCAAGAACCCGCGACCGTACGCGAGGAGAGATCACGTTGAACGCCCCGGACAAGGCCCTTCTGGAGTGGCTGGAGCAGCCGTCCGCCGACCGGGGGCTGCACTTCGCCGCCGCCGGCGACAGTTGGGACTTTTGGTCGTACGCAGCCCTCGCCGATCTGACGCTGCGAGCCGCCGCCGCCCTGCACGCGCACGGTCTGCGGCACGGTGACGTGGTCGCGGTGGTCCAGCGGTCGAGCCCCGGCTTCGCGGCCGGCTGGTTCGGCGCGATCGCCGCGGGCGGCACTGCCTGCTCGATCGCCCCGCCGTTCGCCTTCCAGCGCGCCGACGACTACGAGAAGCACGCCACGCACCTGTTCGAGACGGCTCAGCCGGCCGTGACGCTGTGCGACGAGGACTCCATCGAGAAGGTACGCAAGATCACGGCGGACCTCGGGCTCCCCGAGCCGGTGCTCTTCGACGAGTTCGTCGCGGACGTCGAACCGACTGAAGAGCCGTTCCCCGCCGCGGAGTTCGCGCTTCTCCAGTTCACATCGGGCTCCAGCGGCTTCTCTCGCGGCGTTCAGGTCACCAACGCCGCCCTGCGCGCCAATGTGACGGCCATGCGGCGCTGGCTCGACTGGTCGCCCGACCTGCCGGGCATCGCGTGGCTCCCGGTCCACCACGACATGGGCCTCATCGGTTGCCTCATCAACATCGTCACGACCGGGTGCGACGGCTGGATGCTTCAGCCGGAGGACTTCATCCGCTCCCCGCAGCGCTATCTGCGCTGCATCAGCGACCAGCGCGTGGGCCTGGCCGCGATGCCGAACTTCGGTCTCGCGTACATCCTGCGCAGGATCAAGCCGCAGGACCTCGAAGGGCTGCGCTTCGACTCGCTGCGGTCGATCATTCTGGGCGCCGAGCGCATCGACCCGACGGTCCTGGAGAAGTTCGACGAACTGCTCTCCCCGTACGGATTCGACCGCCGGGCCCTGCTGCCCGCGTACGGCGGCGCGGAGGCGACCCTGGCCGTCACCGGGCTTCCCCTCGGCGAGGGTTGGACGGCCCTGTCTCCGGAGCACGGTGGTGCGGCGGCTACGGCGGGCGGGCGGATCGTGGGCTGCGGGCGTCCGCTGGAGGGCGTGTCGGTCACCATCACGGACGACGACGAGCGGCCTGTACCGGACGGCACCGTCGGCGAGATCGTCGTCACCGGCGCCTCGGTCGCGACCAGCTATGTCGGCGACCCCGGCTCTGCCTCGGGCACGAGCATCGGCGACGGCACCCTGCGGACGGGCGACGCGGGCTTCCTCCACGACGGACAGCTCTTCGTTGTCGGCCGCCTCGGAGACGGGCTGAAGGTGCACGGCCGGATGGTCTTCGCCGAGAGCCTGGAGGCACAGCTCGTCGAGCGGGGCATTCCCGAGCGACGGGTGGCGGTTCTCCTCGGCCACCGCGACGGCGTACCGACGGCGACCGTGGTCCTGGAGGCCGCCAAGCCCGAGTGGTACGTCCTTGCGGGCACCGTCCTGCGCGAGTCGCTGCCGGACACGGAACTGACAGCCCTCGCCGTTACCCGTGGCGGCATCGCCGTCACCTCCAGCGGCAAGCCCCGGCGCCGTGTCATGTGGGCAGCTCTGTGCGACGGCAGCCTGCCCGGCAGCACCGTCACCCTCTAAGGGGTCCTTGAGAATGATCTTCTTGTGGCACGGTGGAGGAATATGTGATCCCGTGCTGCTTGGGGGTGGCCATGGCACGGCGGAAGCCGTGGGAGGTCAGTGACGAGCTGTGGGCGGTGATCGAGCCGCTGCTGCCGGAGCATGAACGGCGGTTCCGGTACCCGGGACGTAAGCGGATCGATGACCGCAAGACGCTGCAGGGGTGCTGTTCGTCCTCTACACCGGAATCCAATGGATTACCTGCCGCAGGAGTTGGGGTTCGGTTCCGGTTCCACCTGCTGGCGGCGGCTGGCCGAATGGCAGGAGGCCGGGGTGTGGGAGGAACTCCAGCGGGTGCTGCTGGACCGGCTGCGGGCGGCAGACCGCCTGGACTTCTCCCGGGTCACCGTTGACGCCTCGCATGCGCAGGCCAAGCGGGGGCGAAGCAGCCCAAAAGTCGGTCCGAGTCCGGTTGACCGTGCACGGCCGGGCTCGAAGCACCACGTGCTGACCGACGCGCACGGCACCCCGTTGCGGGTGTCGTTGACGGGCGGGCACCGAAACGACGTCACGCAGCTCTTGCCGCTGGTCGACGGCCTGCCGCCGGTGCGGGGCAAGCGGGGCCGGCCCCGGCGCAAGCCCCGCACCTTGTATGCCGATCGTGGCTACGACCACGACGTCTACCGTCGCCGACTGCGTGAGCGCGGCATCGTTCCGAAGATCGCCAGGCGTGGTCAGGCGCACGGCTCGGGCCTGGTCCGTGTGCGGTGGGTTGCCGAGTCCGCCATTGCCTGGCTCCACGGCCCTCGCCGCTTACGCACTCGCTGGGAAGCCCGAGACGACATGCACGACGCCTTCCTCCAGCTCGCCCACTGCATGACCCTCGCCCGCAAGCATCCAGCATTCTGAAAGGACCCCTAAGTGGACGTTAAGTCCGATCTTTCTCGGTTCGTGATCGCTCGATCGAGGTATTGATCGTCGGGCAGGAGCGTCTGATGGTCATGTGCATGCTGAGATGCGGGCATGGAGCGAGAGCCGTACCCCAGCGACTTAGCGGACGAGCAGTGGGCGTTGATCGAGCCGATGATCACGGCCTGGAAGCAGGGCCGGGTGGCACGGTCAGCGACCGGAGATCGCGGATCCTGCGATCTGCGGGAGGTCGTGAACGCGATCTTCTACCAGAACCGGACGGGCTGCCAGTGGCGTTACCTGCCCCACGACCTGCCAGCCTGGTCGGCGGTGTTCTACTACGGGTGCCGGACTATCCGCCGCGTCAAAGCGGCATCTCCGCACCGTTGTTCCGGCTGGTCTGGTTCATCAGAGGAGCGCTCGATCGGAGCCGGTGTCCGCGAGGAGTCGTGCGGTTTGCGGGGACGGGTAGTGCAGTCGCAGGGACGTGTGGGTCTCGGCGGCGTGCCGCGACGCGTCGAGAAAGACGCGCAGGCCGCTGGTGTCGCAGAGGTCGACGGTGGTCAGGTCGACGTCGATGGCGGTGATGCCGTCATACAGGCACCGCTCCAGGGCGATCCGCACCTGGGGCGCGGTGACCGGGTCGATCTCGCCGGCCAGGGTGATCAGTGCTCGCGTGCCCCGGTCGTGCCGGTAGATGTTCAGCTGCGGAAGAGTCATGATGCCTCGGTTCACGGCCTCGGCCGCCACTTGCAGATTCGATGGCCTGGTGACGGAAACCGTCCGGTCACCTGTGGTGAGTGGTAGGGCTGCGTCGGCGGCGCGGCGGGAAGCGGCCACGGCCCCCGTCGCGGTGGTCCCGTTGCTCGCCGGAGGTCGGCGACTGGGGCCGACCGGGTTCCACCGGGGGTAGCGGGGTGCCGCGTCCGCGACGGCCGGGCAGGGGGGCGCTGTAGCGGTGCACGGCGATTCTGTCGGCGTGCTCAATGTTGAGCCGGTGGATCACGTATGCCGCCGCTGCGATGAGGACGATGAAGGCGGCGGCCGTCAGGAAGGGGTTCATGGCGGCCACCTCACATACCGACGATCAGGCGACTGGGCCGACTGGGCGGACCGGGCTGGTGCGGGACGGCCGCGGACACCGCGCAGGCGCCGCCCTCGTATTCCCAAGCCTCGTCCGGGTCCAGTTGCTCGTTGGTCGCGCCGACGCCGTGCCGGGCCTCGTCCGCGGCGATGAGCGCGCTCGCGGTCAGGGGCGGGCCGTCGTAGTCGGACGCGGCAGCCATCAGCCGGGCCGCCGACTCCGCTCCCGTTTCGGGCGGGATGATCAGCAGGTCCCAGCGGCCGGTGCCGTAGGAGAGCAGCAGCAGCTTGTGCGGGTCGATCTCCGGGGTGAACCAGCCGACCTTGACGATGTGGCCGTCCACGGGAACCTGGCGCGGGATGACCGGCCAGTACTTCGGGTTGACGGCGATGCGCGTGATGCGGCCCCACAAGGGGTCCAACACGTCGGTCAGCGCGGGCAGTTCACTCAGCAGATCCCGGGAGCGGGGCCACCAGGCACCGTCCAGGAGTCCACGGGAGGCGCCCTCCCTCTTCGGGGCGAGACGCGCGGCCGGGGTTGCGACGGGCTCGGGGTGCGGCAGGGTTGGGTGCAAGGTCGCCGGCATGATGCGGACCCGTCTCCGGGCCGCCTCTGCGGCGGCCCGGGTTTCATCTTTCGCCGAGAACGACCCGGCGTGGAAGCCGGTGTGCGAAATGCCCTCGGTACTGTCGACACTACTCCGCGCTCGGCCGCGACGCGGAGGAGTGGCCGCCTAGATGTGGAGCAGTCTCTGGGTGATCTCCCGGTACTGCCTCAGTGCGTGCCGAAGTTCTTCGGACTGTGCGTCGGGGGTCTGGTCCTGCCAGCCGGCGCGCAGGAGACGCCGTCGTTCCGCGAGGGCGTTCACGAGCTGTGCGGTGACCTCGTCGTAGGCGCTCTCGGCCTCTTCCAGCGCCTCGAGCGGGGTGTCGGCGAAGGTGTTGAGGGCGTGCCGGAGGCGCTGGACGATCTTGTCCTGTTCGCCCGACGGGAGCAGCGGCTCCGGGCTCGGGCTGCGGCGTCCGGCCGGGCCCGGAGTCTGGCCGGCGGATTGCCGGGCGCGTGTCTGGTCGTACATCATCGGGGGCCACTTCCGTTCCGCCTGAAGGCGTCCTTGGTCTTCTCCACAGCCTGTTGCAGGCTTCCGGAGACGCGGTCGTTGCTGCCTCGGCGCTGCAGTCGCCTGTTGCGGGTGACCCGGCCGAGCTCTTGCGTGATCCTGCCCTTCACCGTCTGCGCCTGGTTCCTGATGCTCCGTGCAACGGTCATGGCCGGCCTCGCTGTTGTCCGGTGGGTGGGCTGTCGCCGGGACCGGGCGAGGCGGAATGCTTCGCCGTGTGTTCCGGAGGTGCATGGCCCGCCACCCCGCGGCCTTTCCGCGTCCGGTGACGGTCCGTGTCAACGCCGTGGCCACGCGTCCGGGCCGCCGCGTTACGGCCGGGGCGGCGGCGTACATGGCCGCATCTCCGCCGCCAGCCCGTCGGGCCCGGCGGTGTCGGCGTCGGCTGATGTGGAGGGGGCGTCGACCAGTTCTGCCGTCAGGAGAGCGGTCGCGGTCGACTGCGGGGTGGTGCTCGCGCTCGCGGCGGCCATCAGCCGGGCGGCCGACGGGGCGCTGACCTCCGGAGGTATCACCAGGAGGTCCCAGCGGCCCGACGTTCCGGACAACAGCAGGATCTTATGCGGGTCCAGCTCCGTGGTGAACCAACCAACCTTGACCACATGGCCGTTGACGAAAATCCGTTACGGGATGACGGGCCAGTAACGGGGGTTGACGGCGATACGGGTGATCCGCCCCCACAGCGGGTCCAGGACGTCGGCCAGCGCGGGCAGTTCGTCGCTCAAATCACGGGAGCGGGGCCACCATGCGCCGTCCAGCTCGACCTGTCCCGGGGAGAGGCTCACGGGTTTGAGGGCGAGGCGTGCGGTCGGGGCCCTGAAGGGCACGGCGCGCGGCGCGGGATGGTCGGTGATCGCGGACATCGTGCGAACCCGTCTCCGAACCGCTGCGCGTGCGCAGTTGTCCGGTGCCGTTGCTCACCAGGAACGACACCGGTATCGGGGCCGGTGCGCGAAGTGCTCCCGATGGGTTCACGCTACTCCCCGAAGAGGCCGAACGGACCGCTCCCGGAGATCCCCTCACTTCCGGCGGCCGTCCTGGCCCGGGGAGCGGCTGGTCTCCAGCCAGGACCGCGCCGGTTCTGCCGCGCTGGTGGTGTCCACAATGAGCTCCAGTCGGGTCCCTCCGTCGGCGTCCGCGGGATAGCTGCGCTGTTCGGTCGTGGCGAAGCAGTGACGGAGAACCTCCGCGACCCGGCGGGCGACCTCGGGGGAGGCGGCGACGATACGTACGTCGGCGTGTCCGTCGGGGGGAGTTTCCTGGGGCTGCATGACGACCGTTCCCTCTTGGGCGTGGATCCGTGGACTGGATCTTTCACCCTACTCCGGCACGTGTGACCAGCGAGCTTTCCGACTGCTGCGGGCCGCGGAGTACCGTGACACGAGGAAGTGACCCATATTCCTCGCAGACAGGCGAGTGTCATGTCCGACTCCGGTTCCCCGCGTGTGACCAGGCTCCTGCCGGACGCCGTCCACCAGGCGGTGAAGCCAGGGACAGCTGTCGTACGGCTGCAGACCACGCATGATCGGCGGGGCGTTCTCGACGGGGCGTGGTGGCCGTGCTCCCGTGATGTCGCAGCCGAGCTTCCCGCCCTGATCTCCGCACTGACCGAGTACCTCGGGCCGCTCACGCGCGTCGGCCTGGATGCCGGAGCCTGGGACGCGCTGCCAACGCGACTGCTCGTCGACAACCGCGTCGTCCATATCGACTCCTTCCCGGTCGGCGACGACACCGTCCTCGTCACCAGGGGCGATCAGGACCACTTCTCCCTCCTCGTCATCCCGCCGCACGCGACGCCCGAGGCGGCACGCACCGCGATGGCCGAAGCCATCCGCGCCGACAACATCACGCAAGCCGAACAGATCCTCATCAACACCGGTACCGACCGGGCAGCGCCGAAGACGTGACGCCGGTCAGCCGAGGCGGCCGTCATGCCACTCCGGTGCTGGCACCGGGATGACCGTGCTGTCGAAAGGCGCCGAGGTGCGGCAGTGGACCGGCGAGCTCGCGAAGAAGGTGGTGGGCTGGAAGACCGACAGTCTCGGCGCCGGAGCCAGCGCCCCGGCCGGTCCCGATCCGGACCGGCTCCCAGGGGATTTATTTGGCACCGACCAGTCCTGCGCTGAAGGTGAGTAGGTACTCCCCGAGTGCGGCCCCGCGGGATTCGCGTCCGTGACGTGCTCGTGGGACCGGGTGCCACCCGGCCCCACGATTGAAGGAGGCGATTCACAGTTCAGCCAACCGTGAGGCCCACAGTCCGGGTTCCGCGAACCGGCACCTGCAAACAGTCTTGGGGCTGGTGCACCCGCCCGTGGACAAAGTGGTCCGTACGGCATCGGCCTCTCGGTCCGCGCTGGGCAGCGCAGTCGGCACCGGACCGCTCGCCGCACGCGCTTGACGCGCGCCCGACCCACGAGATCAACTTCGAGGATTCTCCACAGCTTCTCGCGCCTGGCCGTCCGCCCCGGCCGCCATGAGCGCTTCCGCGGCGTCCTCGGTCGTATTCGGTGGCACGACCATCAGGTCCCAGCGCCCCTGGCCGGGCGCCAGAAGGACGATGGTGTGCGCGGCGGATGCCGTGAGGGTCCGGTGCAGCCTTACGACCTGGTTGGAGACGAGCATCCGGCCGGGCACCGCGGACCAGGTCGCCCCGTTGACCGTGACGCTGGTGATATGGCCCCACGCGCGCGGCAACCCGGCGAGCAGCCGGGGGAGTTCGGCAAGCAGGTCGTACGAACGAGGCCACCACGCTCCATCGATGGGGCGTGGCATGCTGCCGCGCGGTGTCAGACGCAGGCGCAGGAGGGGATGGGAGGGAAGCGGGGGCTGCAGTGCGGTGGTCATGATGGCTCCTGCCAACTGCCGTACAAGGATGGGACGAATGGTTGATGTCGGGCGCGGCGGGCGGCGACGCGGGCCGGACTTCGCCGGCTCACGTCGTGCACGCAGCCGAGGCGTTCGAAGATATGGAGATTGCCGTTCCGCGGCCTGGATGCGGACGGCCGGGCTCACGGGCTGCCCTGTGAGGACGGGTGGCGTGGTACGGAAGGAGGGTGGGCTGGTGGACCCGAACACGAGGCGACGGTCCGGGCGAGCCGGTCCCAGTTCCGGCATACGGAAAGTCCTCGTCCTTTCCACCGTACTCCGGCCCGTGTCACAACCACCTCTGTTCGGAAGCGGCATCGCGGTGACGCGGGCCGGCACTGGCCGTCGACCGGCTGACGGCCATGCCGCTGCGCACATCCAGCACGACGCGCAGGAAAGTGGCACTAGGGCGTGTTTCGAAAATAGCGTCGTCCGCCCGAAGGGCGGGCCCGGCGGCGGCGATGGGGGCACCTCCCGCGCGAGTTCGTTCGAGCGTGGGGGAGCGCGCGATCGCAAGGCGGAGGGTCGCCCCGATACTGGATGTATCGGGGTGATCCCGACAACGCGGCGAGCGGGCGTGCCAGGCGTCGCCGGGCAGGCGGGACTTTCGAAACACGCCCTAGATGATGAACGAGCAGACGCGCGCCCCACAGCCGGCGGACCAGTCCCGCGGCGCCACGGGACGCCGCGCCCCGGATCCGGGACCGCTGTTTCCGTCGGACGAGCGGGACAGGATCGCCGAGTGTCTCGGAGCTCTACGGACGAACCGGATTCGAACTACTCCGCAAGGCGCTCGCCACGCGGCGGCTCGGGACAGTAGTGGCAGGACGGCTGAGCGCCGGCTGCCCTGCCGCTACGGCCGCGACGCCACCCGGGTCTCCTCGTGGGCGTGCGGGTACTTTGCGGTGCGGTGCTGGAAGGCGAGCACCTTGGGGTTCTGGACGACGCCACGGCGGATCTCGATGGCATGCCGGATCGTGTCGTCGGCGTCCCAGCCGTCGGGGCCCTGGAGCACGACGTCCAGATACGGCAGGAGGGCCTCGCTGTTCTCCCAGGTCGCGGAGTTCCACAGGTAGGAGGGGCTGTGGTCCACCGCGTAGTACCTGACGTGGCCGCCGACGGTGAACATCGGGTCGGTGAAGGTGGTGGGTCGGGCCCAGTCGAAGCCCATGCCCTCGTCGCAGGAGACGTCGATGACCAGGGTGCCGGGGGCCAGCTTGGGCAGGTCCTCGTCTATCAGGAACATCAGCGGCGCGTCGGTGTCCTGCAGCACGCAGTTGACGATGATGTCGTGACCGGCGAGGAACTCGGCCAGCGGAAGCGGGCCGTCCTCGGTGAAGGCGACACTGCGTCGCGGGTCGGGGGTGTCGTCGGCCTTGTCGTGGTCGAAGTGGACGATCCGCGCGGAGTGGATGGGGGAGCTGACAGCGGTGACGCCACGCGCGGTGAGCACGTCGACGTCGTGCACGCCCAGAGCGCTGAGCGCGGTCACCGCGCCGCGGGCGGTCGCGCCGAAGCCGATGACCACGGCACGCTGCCGCCGCCCGTAGTCGCCTGTCACGCCGGTCAGCTGCATGGCGTGCAGGACCGAGGAGTACCCGGCCAGCTCGTTGTTCTTGTGGAAGACGTGCAAGTTGAAGGCGCCGCTGCGGGTCCAGTGGTTCATCGCTTCGAAGGCGATCAAAGTCAGCCGCCGGTCGATGGCGGTCTGGGTGAGCCTCTCGTCCTGTACGCAGTGTGGCCAGCCCCAAAGGACCTGACCCTCGCGTAGTTCCGCCAGGTCTTCGTGGAGCGGTTTGGCCAGCAGGATGACATCGCAGTCGGCGATGAGTTCCTCGCGCGTGCGGAAGCCCGCGATGAGCGGGGCGAGTCGGCTGTCCGGGACGCCGAAATGCTCTCCGTAGTTCTCCTGGAGGTAGATGCGCTTGCGGAGACCGGCGTCGATGCGGTCGAAATGAGCGGGGTGAACGGGCAGACGATGCTCGTTTTCCTTGCGGGTCTGCGACATGATTCCGAGCGTGAGCTGCTGCAAAATGCCCCTTTGGTTACTCCCTGTTCAGCACACCGGGGCAAGCTGGCAGCCGGTCTCGACGGGCGGGCCAGGGCAGGCGCACGGGCGGGAGCCGGGTCGGGGCGACATACACGTGGCCCTGTGCGCTTCCAGGCGGCGGCTCCGTCTCTGCGGCGATCGGGTCGCACGGTACCGGTCAGCTCTGTCGGGTGCGGCCTCGGTAACCCCGGCATGCTGGCCCTGGCCCCGCGGCTGCCGCAGGCCGTCCCTGGTGCCAGGCGTCGCTGGACGGAGCGAAACGGGCTGAGAGCCGGGTGGCCGGTAGGGTTGGACGGTGTGTGGAGCTGCGCGCTGCCCGAACCCACCAGAGGGGTGCTTGTAGAGGCCTCACAGTGACTTCCGCTCGGCCCTCCGATCGCTCGACAGCAGCGCTGATCGACGGGCGGCAGTCTCACTGGCGGGCCGGTGAGGACTCCAGCGGTGGACAGCCGGTGGACAGACGCCTTTGGACGGTGCATCACAAGGTGGCACGGGTCAACCTGTTACACCTGTTCTGATCAGGAAAAACGTCACTGGACAGCACGACTAGGCACTACGCAACACGGTCGCTCATGGTCTCGTAATGCGTAGGTCTCGGGTTCGAATCCCGAAGGCGGCTCCATCGTGAACCCCAGGTCACATAGCACGTGACCTGGGGTTTTCCGTTGCTCGGGGAAGCCCCCCGCCCCCGGACCACACTGCACGACCGCCCGCCGTTATCCGAGCCCGGGCCAACTACCCAGCGCCTGTCGGTCTCTGAATCCGGCCAAATTGGCGGGAATGCGTGACGCGTGGTGCCCGCTGCGGGGCAGGGTGGTGGAGTGCCGCTCAGTAGGTATGAGAGATATTCCGCTTTTCGGGGAACCTGCCAAGGTGGCTCTTTTGTGGCGCGCTCCAGAGGATCTCGCGTGAATCAGTGGCCGAGGATTAGGGAAACCCCTTCCGCCGCGCTGCCGAACGTGAGCGCTTGAGGTGGAACCCACATGCTCCCTCGCTCCGGGGAGCGAGGCGCCACCAGCGCCGCGACTCCGTTGTCCGCCTCCCCGACCACCTGTGAGTCGTTTCTCGGCTTCGAGAATCCGTCGGAACCTCATGACTACGCCGGCTTGATCGTCGGCAAGAAGAAACCGCGCGGCTGGACGATTCCAGCCATTGATCATTCGGTTTCGGACGGCATGCATGAATGTCCGTTGCCCTTCCGAAGTGCCATGGCAAGCCTGGAC
This sequence comes from Streptomyces sp. NPDC002566, assembly GCF_042889585.1. Lineage (NCBI taxonomy): Bacteria > Bacillati > Actinomycetota > Actinomycetes > Kitasatosporales > Streptomycetaceae > Streptomyces > Streptomyces sp. NPDC002566. The sequence goes on from NZ_JBIARD010000010.1 coordinate 116,030, forward strand.
TCGATTCCATGTGGTGCGAAGTTTTGGATCGTGCGTGCGGCGAATTCCGGAGGGGTGGCGCCGTGAACACCCGGGTGTGTGGGAGTTCCTGCCGCCAGGCGCCAGTAAGGAAGTGATCGATCCACGACAGCGACCGGATCCACCCGTCCCGAGAAGCGAGTCAACCGTGCCTGCGGCGTCCCGGACCCCATACCCCCTTGTCGGCACGACGAGCATGCGTCGCCTGTTCGTCTCTGAAGTGCGGATGTACCCCGGCAGGGTCGCCGGTGCGGCGCTGGCCTGCGCGACGACGGCGGCCGGAGTGGGTGCGTGCGCGTTGCTGTTCACCGCGGCCGCCTTGCCGGACTTCCCGGAGAACTCCGTCGCGGCCGACGCCGCCATGGACGCGAAGAACCTTCTGTCGCTTCTGCTGTCCATGCTGCTGATGTGCGCGGTCGTGGTGGTCGGCTCCACCGTCTCGCTGTGGACGGGGCAACGCCTGGCCCAGTTCGCGGTGTTGCGCGCCCTGGGAGTGACCGCCGGTGAACTGCGCCGCACGGTCGCCGTGGATGTGGTGAGCCTCGCCCTCGTCGCGGGCGCGATCGGTGCGGCCGCGGGCATGGTGCCCCTGGCTCACCTCGGCAAGGACCTGCTGGTGGACCGCGATCTGTTCCCCGAGGGGGTGCCACTGCCGCCGGCCGACCAGACGTGGTGGACGGCGATCGCCGTCTGCCTCACCACGGCGGGGGTGGGGCTGCTCGCCGCCATGGCCAGTGTGCTGGCCGCGGGCCGGGTCAGCCCGGGTGCCCTGCTCAAGGACGCGGAGCTGTCCCTGGCGTCGTCCCGGAGCCGGATGCGGCTGGTCATCGGCATCGCCATGACCCTGCTGCTGTGTGCCCCCCTGCTGGTGGTCATGGCGTTCATGGATCTCCCCGCGACCGTGCGGGGCGCCATGGCGCCGGGGCTGGCCCTGATGGTGATCCCCACACTGGCCGTGCTCGCTCCGTGGATCGTGCCCGTGCTGGTCGTCCCCGTCTGCTGGGCCCTGCGGATCCTGGACCGCCGTGTGGGCCGTATCGCCGCCGCCGGACTGCGGGCCACACCCGCGCGTACGACGGCGATGGCGGTCCCGGTGCTGCTGGCGGTCGGCGTCGCCGTGTCCCTGCTCGGAGCGGGTGCCACCATCGGGCGGGCCGTCGAGCGGCAGACCGGGGAAGGACTGCGCGCCGACGCAGTGGTCACCGCCGAGTCGGGCAGCCGCCTCCCCGTCACAGCCCGGCCGTACGCGGGAGGAACGGCCACACCTCTGGTGGCGTCCGAGGTCACCGCCCCTCCCACCTCCTTCGACGACCAGCCCGCGGCCACCGGTGCTTGGGGAGTGGACGGGGCCGCGCTGGCCCGGGTCGTGGACCTCGACGTGAGGGAGGGGCGTCTCGCGGACCTCCGCGACGGGACCTTCGCGGCCGGAGTCATGCAGGCCGACGGCCACCACTGGCGCGTCGGCCACAGGGCACGGCTCACCCTGGCCGACGGCTCGCACCGGACGCTGACCCTGGTCGCCGTCTACGAACGCGACCTCGCCTTTCCGGAGTTCGTGATCCCACGTTCCACCGCGCTCGCCCACACCCCGTCTCCGTACGCCGACCGCATCCTGCTCACGGGCCAGATCCGGTCCTGGCCGAAGGAGCCGGGCCAGAAGGTCGCCTCACGGGCCGGGTATCTGGCCGACCTCACCCCCCGCAACCCCGCCGACGACCTGGCCTCCCGCCTGATCGTGGCCGTCGTCGCGGGCTATGCGCTGCTGTCCGCCGCGAACACCTGCTCGCTCGCCCAGCGCGACCGCCGCGCCCAGCGCTCCCAACTTCGGGCGATGGGGCTGGGCAGACTCCAGTTGCTGCGCTGCGTCCTGTACGAGGCGGCCGGCGCCACCGTGGTCGGCGTGGCGCTGGCCGCCGTCACGGCCGTGACCTGCCTGGTCCCTCTGTCCCTCGTGCTCGGGGCCGGCGCGATGCCGGGCTTCGACGTGCCGTGGACCGTCGGAGTACTTCTCGCCGCGGCTCTCGCGGTCGCCGTGCCGTCGGCCATGACCGCTCACCCCCTGTCCGGCGTCCAGAAACAGTTCGCGAGGAGAGCGGCATGACGGAGCGGCAGAGGGCGTACTGACGCTTCGCGCCGAGTCCGGGCACCGCGAACTCGCCTTCCGCCGCCGGGCTGCGCGGGGGTCAGGATCCTCACCGAGCGGGACGCCGACGACGATGATGCCGCGCTGCAACAGGCCCTCGGCGGGGGCCCGTCGGAAGCCGCGGCGGTGGCGCGGCATCTCGTCGACTGCCTAAGGCGCCATCAGCGTCCCGACGAACTCAAGCCGGCGTTCGTGGCGATGGCGGGGAGTGCTGCCGGCCCCGTTGAATGCGGATCGCGCCTCGATGTAGCGGGCGTGGTGTCGCTCTCGGCGGCCCTCTCCGGGGCCGCGCCGACGGAATGGGTGACGCCGATGTGACGGGCGTGTCACGGCTGTCCGCGCGATGGAAGCGGAGCATGTGAGGTATATCACATTCCGTTTGCTTGTGTGAATGATGTGAAGCAAGCGCGTTCGAGGTGCGGAAGGGATGTACGCTTGCGTGTCGCGTTCATCTCAAGTCGCCTCCCGCGCAGGCGGGATGACGACATGTCAGATCGGCGGTCGGTGGCCGAAAGTCGGTGCTCGAATCGTTCACCGTTCGCTGAGAGATTGCTCGTCCTGTGAATGTTTGGTGCCCACCTCAGGTGAATTTTGTGTTGATCGTGTGTCGGAAGAGCTCGTTTCGGCTCTAGATTTCCCGGCGTAGACCGCGAACGTCGCACATATGGCCCATGCGGTGGGCTGCGCTCCGGCTGGGGGGTTCTGAGTTCGTGTCGGGTTTCTTCGACGATTTCTGGTCATGGATTGTCACGGCGACTGCCGAGACGTCATGGCGTGAGCTGATGCCGCTCGGCCTCGCCGGCGTGTTCGTCTGGGGTCTGTGGCTCTACCGGGCGGTGCTGTCCCGGTTCGCCAAGCCCGTGGTGAACGACTACCGGACGACGGTGTCCGTGGTCGTCCCGGCGTACCGCGAGGACGCGAGCATTCTGGTGGACTGCCTGGACACCTGGCTGGCGCAGGATCCCACCGAGGTGATCATCGTCCCGGACGTCGAGGACAAGGAAGTCCTGGAGCGGCTGGCGCAGGTGCAGGACCCGCGGGTCCGCGTGCTGGCCTTCGAACACCGCGGCAAGCGGTCGGCGCTCGGCGTCGGCATCCGCGCCGCGAAGAGCGAACTCGTCGTGCTGGTCGACTCCGACACCCGCTGGGAGCCGGGGCTGCTCGCCGCCGTGCAGATGCCCTTCGTCGACCCCGAGGTCGGCGGCGTCGGCACCCAGCAGAACGTCTACCAGCGCCGGACCAGCGTCTGGCGGCGGATCGCCGACTGGCTGGTCAACCTGCGCTACTACGACTACGTCCCGGCCATGGGCCGCGCGGGCGCCGTGGCCTGCCTCTCCGGCCGTACGGCGGCCTACCGCCGGTCGGCGATCACGCCGGTGCTGGAGAACCTGGAGAACGAGTTCTTCCTGGGCCGGCGTTGCGTCGCCGGCGACGACGGACGGCTGACCTGGCTGGTGCTGGCCTCCGGTTACAAGACCGTGCACCAGAGTTCCGCGCGGGCGATGTCGATGTTCCCCTCCTCCTTCCGCGCCTTCGTCAAGCAGCGGGTGCGCTGGAGCCGCAACTCCTACCGGTGCTACCTCACCGCCCTCTACAAGGGTTGGCTCTGGCGGGTCCCCCTCGTCACCAAGATCACCGTGTTCCAGATCCTGCTGACGCCGGTCACGATGGGCATGGCGCTCGCCTATCTGCTGTTCAGCCGACTGGAGTTGACCGGCCGGGGCGTGATCCTGGTGCTGATCTGGCTGCTCGTGGGTCGCGGCATCCGCGGCTACTCCCACCTGCGCAGGCACCCGCAGGAGATCCTGCTGCTCCCCCTGCTCGCCGTCGTCGTCATCATGATCTCGCTGCCGATCAAGCTGTTCGCCTTCATCACCATGAACAAGCAGGGCTGGCTGACCCGCGCCAGCAACCGCATCGGCGGCGAGGGACAGAACTCGGCGTCCCTCGGCGGCGGAACGGGCACCCGTGCCGGCGCGTCCACCGCGCCGACGGCCGCCGCCGCGTCCACCGCCCACACCGCACCCTCGTGGGCGGAGGCCCAGCAGTCATGACACAGCGTCGACTTCCGTCCGCCCCGCGGACCCGTGCCCTGCCGTCCGCCCTGCGCGCCCGTACCCTCCCGGCCGTCCTGCGGGCGCCGCGTCTGTCGGCCGTCGTGCCGGTGCTGCGCGCCGCGCTGGTCGTCCCGCTCGCCGCCGGTCTGCTCGCCGCGTCCGCGACCGCCGCGGCCGCCGACACGGACGACAAGCCGAAGGTGAACGCCGCCGACGCGGAGAACGAGACCGCGCTCGTCGCCGCCGAGGACCACCGGCTGGACCAGGTCCGCGCGGTCGCCGCCGTCGCCCCGCTGAAGGGCGGCCAGTGGAAGGCGCCGTACCGCCTGGACACCGGCAGCGGGTACACCCTCGTGCTCACCCAGCGCAGCAACGCCTACACCATCTCCGACCTGCTCGAACTGGCGCCGCAGACGTTCGTCCGGATGCAGGACGGCTCCTACCTGCTGACCGAGAACATCTACCTGAACGCCGGGGCCAAGCTGAAGCTGTCCAACCCCGGCGGGCTGACGCTGCGGATGGCGAGCAGCAACAAGGGCTTCGTCAGCATCGTCTCCTTCGGCGGCCGGCTGACCCTGGAGGGCACCCCGCAGGCGCCCATGCGGATCACCAGCTGGGACGACAAGAAGAACAAGCCCGACACCGACGTACGGGACGGCCGCGCCTACATCCGCGCGATCGGCGGCCAGTACTCGATGACCTACGCCAGCGTCACCGACCTGGGCTTCTGGAGCGGCCGCACCGGCGGGCTGAGCCTCACCGGCACCGACCGGCCCGACACCGGCAACATCGACGACTCCCCGGCGAGGTCGGGCACCAAGGCCGGCAGCAGCGGCGTCATCGCCCAGCCCTCCGGTTCGCTGACGACGCCGGACACCCGCTTCTCGGTGCCCAGCCTGTCGTACGTCTCGGCGGAGATCGGGCACTCGACGGTCACCGGCAACGCCTACGGCCTGTTCATCTCCGGCGCCACCGGGGTCAGCATCAGCGACACCACGGTGCAGGGGAGCCTGGAACACGGCGTCGTGCTGCACCGGTTCGTCACCAACGCCGTCGTCGAGCGGACCGTCTCCCGCAACAACGGCGGCGACGGGTTCGTCATGGCCCGCGCCACCGAGCAGGTCCGCGTCAGCGGCTCCACGGCCAAGGGCAACGGCGGCAACGGCTTCACCATCAGCGGCCGTCCGCTGGCCAGCGGGCCTTCCGCGTCCGGCGAGTCCATCAGCAGCTACGGCTCCAACTCCGTGTCCAACAGCGTCGCCACGGACAACGGCCGCTACGGCATCGAGATCTTCGGCGGCACGGACGTCGGCGTCCAGAACAACCGCGTCGAGGGCGGCGACATGGGCATCGTGGCCCGCAAGGACGCCACCGACGTGGCCATCACCGGCAACCACCTCAAGGGCCAGTCGCGGCAGGGCATTTCGGTGCGCGACGGAGTGACCGCCGCCACGATCACCGGCAACATCGTCGAGGGCACCGACACCGGCATCTACGTCCGCGACAGCGTGGCCGAGATCCGCGGCAACACCGTCCAGGACGGCCGCAACCACGGCATCTCCATGGTCGGCGGCGTCGACGACTCGATGATCACGTACAACGTCATCTCCGGCGTCGGCCCGAGCGCCGTCGACACCACCCGCGCGCACGGCGACATCACCGTCCGCTCGAACCAGCTGTTCGCCTGGCACGACACCAGTTCCTTCTGGATCAAGTTCCGGCACTACGCCAGCCCGATGACGCTGCTGTGGACGTTCATCCTGCTGCTCATCCTGATCTCGGCGGTCATGGGCGGCCGTGAGCGCGGGGGCCGCCGCAACGGCCGCCGGCGCCTGGGCGCGCACCCGTACGAGGACAAGCTGCCGCTGAACGGCACGCCCGTCATCGAGGTGCCGGTCCGTCAGGTGACGCCCAAGCGGGAGTGGTTCACCGAGGAGGACCAGCGGACCACCGGCCTGCGCGTGTGGGCCTCCCAGTCCGCGCAGTCCGTCCCGGCCGCGCAGTCGGCGCAGTCCGCGCAGCCGGCGTCGGCCGCCCACGCGCCCCGATGACGATCTGACCGCCCAGCAGCCGGAGTTTGCCGCCTATGCCTTCCGATCCGTCCTCTGTCTCTCCCGAGCCGAGTGAGCCGACCGAGCCGAGCGAGCCGAATAAGCCGACCGAGCCGAATGAGCCGACTGAGCAGTCTGTGAATCCCGAGTCGTCCGTGCCGTCCGAGCCCGCTGTGCCTTCCGAGGAGGGGGGAGCGTCCTCAGGGGAGCCTTCCGCGGCCTCGAAGACGCCCGCCTCCGGGGCGCCTGTGTCCTCGGGGACGCCCGCGTCTTCTTCGGACGGCCCGGCGGCCGCGGAAACGGACCCGGCGTCCGAGGAGGCTCCGGCTCCCCGGAAGGACGGCGAGGCGCCCCCCGTGCTGCCCGAGCCGGCGGAGGCCGCCGGCCAGGCTGAACCGGCGGAGGCCTCCGGGCCCCCCATGCCGTCGTACGCGCCGTCGGCCGCCGGGGACGGCGGAGGCTCGTCGGCCTCCCGGCAGCCGGCCGTCTGGCTGGCCGGGGGCGCCTTCCTGCTCGCCCTCACCGCGCTCATCGTCGTGGTGGCACGGGACGGCGACGCGGAGCCGAAGGTGACGGCCGGCGCCTCCACCGCCGGGCCCAGCGTGTCGCCGCCCGGGCTGCTGCCGGCCGAGGAGACCCCCTCGGCGCTGCCCAGCCGGTCGGTCGCCCCGAAGGCGCCGTCGACGGCCCGGCCCACCCGCGGCTCGGTGCCGTCGGAGGCCGTCAGCTGCCCGGCGGCCACCGTCAAGGTGAGCAACGCCGAGACGCTCGAACAGGCCCTCGCCCAGGCCCAGCCCGGGGACAGCATCGCGCTCGCCGCGGGCACGTACGCGGGCAACTTCGTCGCCGAGGTCTCCGGCACCGAGGCCAAGCCGATCTTCCTGTGCGGCGGCTCCGGAGCGGTCATCGACGGCGGCGACACCGACGACGGCTACGCCTTCCACCTGAAGAACGCCAGCTACTGGCGACTGGTCGGCTTCACCGTGCGCAACGCCCAGAAGGGCGTGATGGCGGACGGCGTCGTGGGCAGCGTCCTCCAGGGCCTGACCGTCGAGCAGATCGGCGACGAGGCCATCCATCTGCGGGACTTCAGCTCGGACAACATGGTCAGGGACAACACGATCCGTACGACCGGGCTGCGCCGCGAGAAGTTCGGCGAGGGCATCTACATCGGCACGGCCGAGTCCAACTGGTGCACGGTGACCGACTGCAAGACGGACACCAGCGACCGCAACGTGGTGATGGGCAACCACATCAGCGACACCACCGCGGAGTCCATCGACATCAAGGAAGGCACGAGCGACGGCAAGGTCATCGACAACACGTTCGACGGATCGAAGCTCAGCGGCTCGCACAACAACGACTCCTGGGTCGACGTGAAGGGCAACGGCTGGCTCCTGGAGGGCAACACCGGCAGCCACACGCCGATGGACGGCTTCCAGACCCACCAGATCGTCAGCGGCTGGGGCACCGGCAACACCTTCCGGGGCAACACCGCCAACGTGGACGGGCCGGGCTACGGCTTCCACCTCACGTCCGAGGGCAACAAGGTCGCCTGCGACAACAAGGCGAACGGCGCGGACGAGGGCCTCACCAACGTCGACTGCGGTTCCTGACGCCTACGGCCCCGCCGCGCCCGCACCTCACCGCCCGCAGACCTCCGCTTCCCGTCCCGACCACCCTCCCCTCTTCCCTCTCCCTCCTCACCATCGCTCCGCAGACCGCCAACCGTGACCGGCTCGTGCGGCGGGCCGACGTGCCCTGACACACCCCCTGGAGACCACCGTGACCCTGAAGGACGACGCGCACACCGACGCACCCCGTCTCACCGTCATAGGCACCGGCTACCTCGGCGCCACCCACGCCATCTGCATGGCCGTCCTCGGCTTCGACGTCCTGGGCGTCGACGTCGACCCGGCCAAGATCGAGCGGCTGAACTCGGGCGAGGTGCCCTTCTTCGAGCCCGGCCTGCCGGAGCTGCTCGCCAAGGCCCTCGACAGCGGGCGGCTGCGGTTCTCCACGAGCTTCGCCGAGGCCGGCGAGTTCGGCGACGTGCACTTCATCTGCGTGGGCACGCCGCAGCAGCAGGGCTCGTACGCGGCCGACATGCGCTACGTCGACAGCGCGGTGGAGGAGCTCGCCCGGCATCTGCACCGGCGGGCGCTGGTGGTCGGCAAGTCCACGGTGCCGGTGGGCACCGCCGCCCGGCTGGCGGAGGTCGTCCGGCGGACGGCGCCGGCCGGGGCGGACGTCGAACTCGCCTGGAACCCGGAGTTCCTGCGTGAGGGGTACGCCGTCGACGACACCCTGCGGCCCGACCGGCTGGTCTTCGGCACGGAGTCGGAGTGGGCCGAGGAGCGGCTGCGTGCCGCGTTCGCGCCGGTGATCGCGCAGGGCACGCCGGTGGTCGTCACCGACCTGCCCACGGCGGAACTGGTGAAGGTCGCCGCCAACTCCTTCCTCGCCACCAAGATCTCGTACATCAACGCCATGGCGGAGGTGTGCGAGGCGACCGGCGCGGACGTCACGGGGCTCGCCGAGGCGCTGGCCTACGACGACCGGATCGGCGGCCGGTTCCTCAAGCCGGGCCTCGGCTTCGGCGGCGGCTGCCTGCCCAAGGACATCAGGGCCTTCAGCCACCGCGCCGAGGAGCTGGGCGTCGGGCAGGCCGTGTCCTTCCTGCGCGAGGTCGACGCCATCAACCAGCGCCGCCGGGCCCGCACGGTGGACCTGGTCCGTGAGCTGGCCGGCGGTGAGCTGGCCGGGGTGCGGGTGACCGCGCTGGGCGCGGCCTTCAAGCCCAACTCCGACGACATCCGGGACGCGCCCGCCCTGGACGTGGCCCGGACGCTGCACCAGGCCGGCGCCGTGGTGACCGTCATCGACCCGGCGGCCACGGAGAACGCCCGGCGGGCCTACCCGGACCTGAACTACGGCACGGACGTCCTCACGGCGGCCCGCGAGGCGGACGTGGTGGTGCTGCTCACCGAGTGGGCCGAGTTCCGGGAGATCGAGCCCGACGCGATGGGCGCGGTCGTCGCCCACCGCCGGATCGTCGACGGCCGCCACGCCCTCGACCCCGCGAAGTGGCGCGCCGCCGGCTGGGAGTACCGGGCCCTGGGCCGCCCCTGAAGCACCCGAGGTGGGAGCCGTCAGCGCGGAGCCGGCGGCCCCCCTCCCCGGGAGGCTGTCAGCTGCCGTCCCGCTTCGTGCCCAGTTCCCGGAGCGGGGAGCCCTTGAGGAACGCCTCGATGTTCTCCACCGCCTGACCGTAGTACCGCTCGTAGTTCGCCCGGGTGACGTAACCGAGGTGCGGGGTGGCCAGGAGGCGCGGCGCCGTGCGGAACGGGTGGTCGGCGGGGAGCGGTTCGCTGTCGTGGACGTCGACGGCCGCGCCGGCGATGCGGCCCCGGTGCAGGGCGCTGAGCAGCGCGTCCTGGTCCACGATCGCGGCGCGCGAGGTGTTGACCAGGTAGGCGGTCGGCTTGAGGAGGGCGAGTTCGGCCGGGCCGAGTAGCCCGCGGGTGCGGTCGCTCAGGGCGAGGTGGACGGAGACGAAGTCGCTCCCGGCCAGCAGTTCCTCCTTGGAGCCGGCCAGGCTTACGCCGACCTCGTCCGCGCGCTCCTTGCCGAGGTTCTGGCTCCAGGCGCAGACCTCCATGCCGAAGGCCAGGCCGACCTGGGCGACCCGGCTTCCGATCTTTCCCAGGCCCAGCAGACCGAGCCGGCGTCCGTGCAGGTCGGCGCCGAGGGTCGACTGCCAGGGGCCGCCCCCGCGCAGGGCGTTGCTCTCCTCGACGAGACCGCGCGCGAGGCCCAGCAGGAGCGCCCAGGTGAGTTCGACCGGCGGGGTGGAGGAGCTCTCCGTGCCGCACACGGTCACGCCGTTGGCCCGCGCCGCCGCGTAGTCGATCACCGTGTTACGCATGCCGGAGGCGATCAGCAGCTTCAGCCGGGGGAGGCGGTCCAGGAGGGAGGCGGGGAAGGGAACGCGTTCGCGCAGGGTGACCACACAGTCGAACTCGGTGAGAGAGTCCGCGAGTTCCCCCTCGTCGGTGAAGTGCTCGGTGAAGGAGACCACCTCCACCCGGCCGTCCAGCGGGGACCAGTCGGCGACCGTGGCGGCGACGCTCTGGAAGTCGTCGAGAACGGCACAGCGGAAGGGCATGTCGGTTTCTCCGGAGGTCGGTACGGCGTGTGGCGTGGCCACTGCTCGTGATCATCGCCCGTCGTGCGGGGGGCGGGGTGGAAAGGGCAGGCAAAACGGGCCGCGGTCCGGGCAACGTCGGCGGCTGAGGCACCATCTAGGTGGACGACGGGCGTCGCGCGCACAGGCACGGTCGCCCTCGCAGAGCCGGACGGAGAGTGGGACGTGGTGGAGCCGAGGATCGCCGTTGCCGTGGTGACGATGGGCAACCGGCCCGCCGAGGTCGACGCCCTGCTGGAGTCCGTGGCCAAGCAGGACCTCCCGCCCGCCCGCATCGTGATCGTCGGCAACGGCTGCCGGCTCCCCGACTTCGCCCGCCGCCTCTCGCTGCCCGGCGAGGTGACCGTCATCGAGGTCGAGGACAACCTGGGCTGCCCCGGCGGCCGCAACGTCGCCCTGGCCCGCCTGCGCGAGCACGGCGACGTCGACGTCGTCGTCGAACTGGACGACGACGGGCTGCTCGTGGACGCGGACGTCCTGCGCAGGGTCCGCGACCTGTACGCCGCCGACCCGCGCCTGGGCATCGTCGGCTTCCGCATCGCCGACGAGAACGGCGAGACGCAGCGCCGGCACGTGCCGCGCGTCGGCGCCTCCGACCCCATGGTGGGCGGCTACGTCACCGGTTTCCTCGGCGGCGGCCACGCCCTGAGCATGGCCATGCTCGACCAGACCGGCGACTGGCCCGCCGAGTTCTTCTTCGCCCATGAGGAGACCGACCTGGCCTGGCGCGCCACCGACGCCGGCTGGAAGATCCTCTACGCCCCCGAGCTGCTCCTGCAGCATCCCAAGACCTCGCCCGCCCGGCACGCCATCTACCACCGCGTCACCGCCCGCAACCGCGTCTGGCTGGTCCGGCGCAACCTGCCGCTGCCGCTCATCCCGGTTCACCTGGGAGTGTGGATCGCCGTCACCCTCCTGCGCACCCGTTCGCTCGGCGGGCTGAAGGCCTGGTTCGGCGGCTTCGCGGAGGGCGTGCGCGAACCGGCCGGCGCGCGGCGGCCCATGCGGTGGCGGACGGTGTGGCGGCTGACCAAGCTGGGCCGTCCGCCTGTCATCTGACACCCCGGCACCCGCTCACAGCGGGGCGCGCGGCACGTGAAAACGGGGCGCGGGCCCCGGTCGTTCACCTCTGCCGACCGGGCCCGGACGCGCCCCCAACTCCAGCCGCGGCGGCGACACTCCCCCGAGCAACGCGTTCTACGCGCGCGCCGTCGGGCCGGAGCCGATGTTGTGATCACATCAGGCCACACCAACGAATCGCTAACATGTTGCCAACCGTTCTGCGTATCACTGCTGGTCGTCCGGCCTGAGCAGCCGGACGGGCAAGGGGGCCGGCCGCGACGGCAGCCGGATTACTCCGGGAACCGCCAGGGACAGGATGGCGTGACACCGCCGGCTCAGGGATCAAATCCCGCCAACAGAACGGCAGTTGATGCGTGGGGGCACGGCAGGCCGGTACACGGCGCGTGAAAGGGCGAAGATCGGCGTGATGCGGTACGAGCTGCGGTTCGGACTGCTGGGAGCGCCGGTCCTCTACGACACGGGCTCCCCCCTCTTCAGCAGCGCCCACGGCGATGACGGCCCGCACGGCGTCCCCCTCCCCGCGGCGAGGGCCGTCCGCAGCCCCAAGGCGCGTGTCCTGCTGGCCGCCCTGCTGCTCGACGCCGGTCGGATCGTCCCCGTCGACTCGCTCAAGGAGGCGCTGTGGGGCGGCGCGCCGCCGCCGTCCGCCCAGGCCTCGCTGCACAACCACGTGTCCCGGCTGCGCCGGCTGCTCGACGACCCGGACCGGCTGCGGGCGGCCCCGCCGGGGTACCGGCTCCGGGTCGACCAGGGCGAGCTCGACGTCCACGTCTTCGAACGCCATCTCGCGGCGGCGCGCGGCGCGTTCGCCGCCCGGAACTGGGAGCGGGTCGTCCGCGAGTGCGAGGCCGCGCTCACGCTGTGGCGCGGCACACCGCTCGCCGGACTTCCCGCCGAACTCGGCGGCTACGCACTCGTCCAGCGTCTGAAGGAGGCCCGGCTGCTGTTGCTGGAGTGGCGCTACGACGCCGAACTCGCTCTGGGTGACGGCGAACTGGACCGTCTCGTCCCGGAGCTGACGGAGCTCGCCGCCGAGCATCCGCTGCGCGAGTCCTACCACCGGCAGCTCATGCTCGCCCTGCACCGCGCGGGCCGCCGCGCCGAGGCCCTCGCGGTCCACCGAGACCTGCGCACGCGCTTGGTCGAGGAACTCGGTGTCGAGCCGGGCCCGACGGTGCGCGAGGCCCATGTGGAGGTGCTGCGGGACGCGGGGGAGGGGGCGGTGAGCGGTGTCGCGGAGGGCGCGGCGGGCGGCTTCGCGGGCGGTACAGGGGGCGATGCCGGGAGGCACGGCGAGGTCGACGCGGTGAGGCGCGGCGGGGCCGACGCCGCGAGGCATCCCGAGGTCGCCCCCGTGAGGCGTGCCGACGCCGAAGCCGTAAGGCACGCCGAGGCGGCCCCCGAGGGGCCGGTCGAGGGCGACACCGAGACGGGCTTCGGCCCCTCGCCTGCGCCCCGCCCCGCCCAACTCCCGCCCCCAGCGGCACATTTCACCGGCCGCGCAGACCTCCTCCGCCGTCTCCGCGAGGCTGTCGCCTCCGAGCCCACGGCGGACCCCCTCGTCATCAGCGGGATGGCCGGCGTGGGCAAGAGCGCTACCGCGCTGCAGGTCGCCCACCAGATGAAGGAACGTTTCTCCGACGGTCAGCTCTACCTCGACCTGCACGGCGCGACCCCCGGCACGACCCCGCTCACCCCGTCCCAGGCCCTCGCCGCCCTCCTGCGCCATCTCGGCGTCGATCCCCGCCACATCCCCGAACCGCCGCACGCGGCAGCCGCGTTGCTGCGCACCTTGCTCGCGCCGACCCGCACGCTGCTCGTCCTGGACGACGTCGCGCACGCCGCTCAGGTACGCCCCCTGCTCCCCGCCGGCCCGGGCTGCGCGGTCATCGTCACCAGCCGTTCCCCGCTCACCGCTCTCGACGGGGCGCACCGCTTCCCCCTCACCCCGCTGTCGGCGGAGGAGAGCGCGGAGCTGCTCCGTAAGGCCTCGGGCCGCGCGCCTCACGCCTCCCACCCCCTCGTCGAGCTCACCGGACGGCTGCCCCTCGCCCTGCGCGTGGTCGCCGCTCGCCTGGCCGCCCGCAGCCACCTCACCCCTGACACGCTGGCCCGCCGACTCGCCGCCCCCGGGAGCAGGCTGCCTCACCTGGAGTACGACGACCTCAGCGTCCGCCGCTCCCTCGCCGTCGCCCACGACGCCCTCGCCGCCTCCGACCGCGAGGCGGACCAGGACGCCGCCCTCGTCCTGCGCCGCATCGGCGGCCTCGACCTGCCCACGTACGGTGTGCCGCTGCTGGCCCGTCTCGCCGGCATCGACGAGCGGCGCGCGGAGGCCGCCCTCGACCGGCTCGTCGACGTGGCCCTGCTGGAGGAGACGGCGTACGGCCGGTACGTCCCGCACGTCCTCGTACGGGACTTCGCCCGCGAACTCGCGGAGGCGTCACCGACCTGACCGCCCCCGCGCCGCACCGGTACGCCACCGTGACCGGACACGGCCCAGCCGTCATCGCCCAGCCGGGCCCCGCGCGGGACGACCGCCGACCGACCTCCCTCCGGGGCGCTGCGGAAACCGCTCGCGCTCACTTCGCGTCGGCATAGCACTCCACCACCGCCGTCGTGAACGGGAACCGCACCGGCGTCTCGCCGAACGTCAGCCGTCCGGCCAGGTCGGCCGCCTCGCGGATCGCGGCGACGACCGCCTCCGCCTCCTCCTCGGGACAGTGCACGATCACCTCGTCGTGCTGGAAGAAGACCAGCTCGGCCGCCATGTCCGCGCAGGCGCGCCGCAACGCGGCGAGCAGCAGCAGGGCCCAGTCGGCGGCGCTTCCCTGGACGACGAAGTTGCGGGCGAAGCGGCCACGCGCGCGGGCGCCCGAGGAGGTCTGCCCTGGCGTCCGCTGCCGGCCGTCGGACTCGTCCTCGCCGCCCACGGGGATGCCGGCCTCCTCCGAGGCGTCGTCGCCCGCTCCGGCCGCCGGTGGGCAGGTCCGCCCCAGCCAGGTGCGCACGAGCCGGCCTTCCTCGCCGGCCCGGGCCGCGTCGTCGACGTAGGCCACCGCGCGCGGGAAGCGGCGGCGGAGCGCGGCGAGGTTCTTCAGACCGTCGCCGGAGGTCTGGCCGTAGACCGCGCCGAGCACCGCCAGCTTGGCCTGGCCGCGGTCGCCGGAGAAGGCGCGGTCGGAGACCGACTGGTACAGGTCGCTCTCCCGGCCCGCCACCTCCATCAGCCCGGGGTCCCGGGAGATCGCGGCGAGCACGCGCGGCTCCATCTGGTCGACGTCCGCGACGACGAGCCGCCAGCCGGGGTCGGCGACGACGGCCCGCCGGATGACCTTCGGGATCTGCAACGCGCCCCCGCCGTTGGTCACCCAGCGCCCGGTCACGGTCCCGCCCGCGAGGAACTCGGGCCGGAACCGGCCGTCGCGGACCCAGTCGTGCAGCCAGGACCAGCCGTGGGCGACCCAGATGCGGTAGAGCTTCTTGTACTCGATCAGCGGCTTCACGGCCGGATGGTCGATGGACTCGATCTCCCAGCGCCGTGTGGACGTCACCCGGATGCCGGCCCCCGCGAAGGCCTTGACGACGTCGGCGGGCAGGTCGGGCCGCACCCGCCGGCCGAACGCGGCGGACACCTCGTCGGCCAGCTCGGCGAGCCGCCGGGGCTCGCCCCCGCCCGCGTACCGCTCGCCCAGCAGGTCGTGCAGCACCGCGCGGTGCACCTCGGCGCTCCACGGCAGCCCCGACCGGTTCATCTCGGCGGCGACCAGCATCCCCGCCGACTCGGCGGCCGTCAGCAGCCGCATCCGGTCCGGGTGCTCCGCCCGGTCGTGCCGCCGCTGCTGCTTGGCGTAGACGGCGAGGAGGTCGGCGAGCGGGAGCGACGAGCCCTCCGGTTCGAACAGCGGGGACTGCGCCCCGGGTTCGGCGGAGCGCTGCGGCGGATCCGGCGGCACGGGTCCGCCGCGCAGCCGGGCCAGCGCGGCGGCGGCCGAACGGGGCTCGCCCGACCGCCCCTCGTGGCCCAGCAGGAGCGTCTCGGCGTCCTCGACGTCGTAGCACCGCTCTGCTCGCACCCCCGCGGCGAGCAGACGCGGATACACCTCGGCCGTGGACCGCCACACCCATCGCCCGACCTCGGGCCGCGCCCGTACGGCCGCCACGAGGTCCGGCTCCCGCAGCACCGGGCCGGCGGGCAGCCCGTCCGGGCCGAGGAGGGCGAGCTCGGCGCCGCCGTCCCCGGCCGGAGCGAGAGCCCACCGGTCGGTCATGCCGCGAGTGTGACAGGCGCCTCTGACAACGGCCCCCGACCGCCGCCCGACGGCGGCTCGGGCAACCCGGCCGGTGTTCTTCGGTCGCTCAGTCGCCGTTCCGCGGGAACGCCGCGATCTTCTCCAGCGCTTGGGCGATGTACCGCTCGGTGGCGGTCTTCTCGACGCCCAGGCCGCTGAGGACGCCCTGGCCGTTCTCGAACTCCAGCAGGGCCAGCAGGATGTGCTCGGTGCCGATGTAGTTGTGGCCGAGGCGGAGGGCCTCGCGGAAGGTGAGTTCCAGGACCTTCTTGGCGTCCGAGCCGTAGGGCACCAGGTCCGGCGCCTCCTCCACGGCCGGCGGCAGGGCGGCGGTCGCCGCCTCGCGCGCGGCGTCGGCGGAGACGCCCTGCTCGTTCAGCGCCTTGGCCGCGAGGGCCTCGGGCTCGGCGAACAGACCGAGGATCAGGTGGGCGGGCAGCCCCTCGGCGTTGCGGGCCGCCTTGGCCTCGTTGTGCGCCGCCATGACGACGCTCCGCGCGCGGGGGGTGTAGCGGCTGAAGCCCTGGCTGGGGTCGAGGTCCGCCGACTCCTTCGGCACGAACCTCTTCTGGGCCGCCTGCCGGGTCACTCCCATGCTCTTGCCGATGTCCGTCCAGGAGGCCCCGGAACGGCGGGCCTGGTCCACGAAGTGGCCGATCAGGTGGTCGGCGACGTCGCCGAGGTGTTCGGCCGCGATGACGGCGTCCTGGAGCTGGTCGAGGGGCTCGGGGTGGACCTTCTTGATGGCGCCGATGAGGTCGTCGAGACGGATGGATGACGTGGGGTCCTGTGGCGGAGTCATGTGTCAACCGTAGG
Organism: Streptomyces sp. NPDC002566; assembly: GCF_042889585.1. NCBI lineage: Bacteria > Bacillati > Actinomycetota > Actinomycetes > Kitasatosporales > Streptomycetaceae > Streptomyces > Streptomyces sp. NPDC002566. Next base: position 132,697 of record NZ_JBIARD010000010.1, read on the forward strand.
TTGACACCCGTCCGGCGTCAACCTCGCGTTGACAGTCGAAAGGGAACGCCTGGGAGTCGGTCTCCCGCGCGCGTGACACCATCACCGGATGACCAGCAGTACGCCCACCACCGTCGACCGGGCCTTCCGGACCGCCCTGTACGAAGCCGGCGACTCGGCCCTGGACGCCGGCGCCTCCCTCCTCGCCGCCGATCCTGCGGCGGACGGCGAACTCGACCGGCGCGGCCAGGAGTTCGTGGCGACAGCCTGGCGGCGGGGCTGGCAGCCGGCGGACGTGGTGCGGATCGTCGGGCGGGACCTGGACGACGTGCACGTACGCCTGGTGTCGGCGCTGATCCGCGCCCAGGCCGGCGACGACCGCCCCCGCGGGCGGCGCTGGGCGGCCCAGCTGGAGGAGATCGAAGGCGGCGCCCCGCCCCGCACGGATCGCTTCTCGCACGCCGCCGCTGTCCTGGAGCTCTACCGTCTGCTGCTGCGCCTGCCGGCCCTCGAACCCCTGGACGAGCAGGCGCCGCAGCGGCAGCCCCGTTCCGACGCCCACTTCCGCATGCTCACCCGCATCCGCGCGCTGCTCGCCAAGGCGGAGGCGACGGGCTACCCGGAGGAGGCGGAGGCGCTCACCGCGAAGGCGCAGGAGCTGATGGCCCGGCACAGCGTCGACGAGGCGCTGCTCGACGCCCGGGCGCCGGCACCGGACGCGCCCGGAGCCTGCCGTATCGGCGTCGAGCCGCCGTACGAGCAGGCCAAGGCGGTGCTGCTGGACGCGGTGGCCGAGGCGAACCACTGCCGGGCGGTGTGGAACGAACCGTTCTGCTTCTCCACGGTCGTCGGCTTCGAAGCCGACCTGGACGCCGTGGAACTGCTCTACACCTCGCTCCTGGTGCAGGCGCAGACCGCGATGACGAAGGCGGAGGCGGCGCAGCGGGCGTCAGGCCGCAAGCGCACGAAGACCTTCCGGCAGTCCTTCCTCGCCGCCTACGCCCACCGCATAGGCACCCGTCTGACGGCCGCCGCCGAGACGCAGGTCACCGACGACCTGCTGCCCGTCCTGGCCTCCCGCGAGGTCGCGGTGACGGCGGCGGCGGACCGGATGTTCCCGGAGACCACCACCACCCGTCTGCGCGGCGTCACCGACGAGGCGGGCTGGACGCAGGGCGCCCAGGCAGCGGACCACGCGCGCGTGCACGAGCGTCCGCACCTGCCCTGACGTACGCCGTCCTCAGTCCCCGGCCTGCTGGAAGCCGCTGACCGAGGCGTCCGGCGTCTTGCCGTCCTTCAGGGCCACCGCGCCGTAGGACCACTCGAAGCTCTCCGTGGCCGAGGCGCCGGGCAGGCCGTACTTCGCCGTCTTGGCGGCGAGGCTCTTGTCGCCGCCGTCCTCGCCGCGGACGTAGGTGATGGTGAAGGAGGTGGTGCCCTGTGCGGGCAGCGTCAGCTTCTGGGGCGCGGCGGCCGCGTCCGCGGGGACGGCGGCCTTGGTGCCGTCGGCCTCCAGCTCGACGGTGGGGAAGCCGTCCAGGGTGCAGTCGGAGCCCTTGTTGGTGAGGGTGACGGTGACGTTGCCGCTGTCACCGGCGGCGGGGGCGGCGTTGACCGGGCCGACCTGCGCGGCCAGGTCGCAGGCGGAGCCGGCCGGGGCACCGGCGGAACTCGTCGGGGCCTTGCTCTTCGCGTCGTCCGAGGAACTGTCGTCCCCGCCGCCGCAGGCGGTGAGGAGCAGGGCGGTCGCGAGAGCGGTGACGGTGATCGGAACGGCGCGCATGTGTGGGGTTCCTTCGGATGACGTGACGGTGCTCGAAGGATCATCACGCATGAACCCCACCCTCCGCTTCCCCGGCCCCCTACGTTCCGAGGCCCGCCGTCGGCAGTCCTGAGGGCAGTCGGCCGTCTTCCGCTTTGGTGTAGGTCTCCGCGCCGGTTCCGCCCTCCCAGGTGACCTTGAGGGATGCCTTGCCGACGGAGTCGACCATGCCGGTCGTGCGGTCGCTCTTCCCGCCCGGGCACTTGAGGCGAATCATGCGCATGTCCGATTCCTCGCGGGCGGTCCCGGTGCACATGGTTCCGCCGGACGCGAAGAGCGCCGCCTTGTCGCCGGTGATGACGAGGGCGACGGCCTGGCCGCCCGTGGTGGCGAGCCAACTGCCCTCCAGCGGGCCGCCGGCCGAGGCGGAACTCGACCCTCCGGTGCCGCCTCCCGCGTCCGCCGTGGCGGTCGCGGTAGGCGTGGGGGAGGGGCCGCCGTCCGCGCCGCCGCCTCCGCCGCACGCGGTCAGGACGAACGCGCCGGCCAGGGCCGCCAGCGCGGCCACCGCGCGCACCGGCCGACGGACCGTCCCGCGCGCGGGACGCGCGGCAGCGGTGCACGGAGCGGGCGTGGAACCCGAAAAGATCGCCATGGTCACCTGGTTCCTCCGAGGATCAGCGGCCGACTGGTCGGCGCAAGCTACCAGCCCGCCGGCGACCGTCTGACGGGGCCTCCCGGTGGGACGTCCCCTCGGGCGGCCCCGCCCTCGACGGTCACCGCCTACCAGGAGGCCTTTCGCACGCCCGGCAGATGGCCCGCGTGCGCCTGCCCCCGCAGGCTCACGCGGGACAGACCGAAGGTGCGGAAGTAGCCGCGCGGGCGGCCGTCGGTCTGGTCCCGGTTGCGGACGCGGGTCGCGCTGGCGTCCCGGGGCTGGCGGCCCAGTTCCCGCTGGGCGGCCAGCCGTTCCGCCTCCGTCGACGAAGGCCGGCGGATGACCTCCTTCAGCTCGGCCCGGCGTGCGGCGTACCGCGCGACGACCCTGCGCCGCTCCTCGTTCTTCGCGATCTTGCTCTTCTTCGCCATCAGACCCGCACCCCCCGCGCCCGGATCCGGGCCACGGCCGCCTCGACGCCGATGGTGTCGACGGTGCGGATGCCCCTGGCGCTCAGCCGCAGCCGCACGAAACGGCTCTCGCTCGGCAGCCAGTAGCGCTTGGACTGGACGTTCGGGTCGAAGCGGCGCGAGGTGCGCCGGTGGGAGTGCGAGACGTGGTTGCCGAAGCCCGGCCGGGCCCCGGTCAGCATGCAGTGGGCGGACACGGTGACGTACCTCTCCTCGAAGCCGTAGTGCTAATGGGATTCATTTTCAGTAAGGTAGCAGCATGGCACGCAACGAACTGCGCCCGGTGGTCAAGCTCCGCTCCACGGCGGGAACCGGCTTCACCTATGTCACCCGGAAGAACCGCCGCAACGACCCCGACCGCATGACCCTGCGCAAGTACGACCCCGTCGTCGGCCGTCACGTCGACTTCCGAGAGGAGCGCTGAACCTCCGCCATGCGCAAGGCAATCCACCCCGCCTACGGCCCCGTCGTCTTCCGCGACCGGGCCGCCGGCCACGCCTTCCTCACCCGCTCGACGCTGTCCGCCGCCGACGGCGGCAGGACGATCGAGTGGGAGGACGGCAACACGTACCCCGTCGTGGACGTCGAGATCTCGGACGTCAGCCACCCCTTCTACACCGGCACCGCCCGCGTCCTGGACCAGGCCGGCCGCGTCGAGCGCTTCGAGCGCCGCTACGGGAAGCGGGGCGGGGCGTGAGCCTGTCGGTGGTCATCGTCGGCGGGCTGCACGCCGAGGCCCGCCGGGACACCGTCGCGCGTCTGCTCGCCGACGTCCCCGGCAGCGTCGCCCTCCACCACGACCTCTCGACCGCCGCGGCCTGCACGGTGATCCGAACCGTCCGCGACGCCGGCGGCCTCCTCGACGTCGGCGAGACCCCGCTCGTCGACGACTGCGCGTGCTGCGCCCTGCGCGAGGACCTCGTGCCGGAACTGCGCCGCCTCGCCGACGACGGCACGACCCGGCTCGCCGTCGTCGAACTGTGGGACTCGGTCGAACCCAAGGCGATGACCGAGGTCGTCGTCGCCGGCGGGCTGACCGTCACCGGAGTCGTCACCGCCGTCGACCCGGCGCTGCTCCTGCCCTTCCTCGGCAACGGCGACGATCTCGCCGAGCACGGCCTCGCGGCCGCCGCCACCGACCGGCGGACCGTCGCGGACACCTTCGCGCGGCAACTGGAGTACGCCCCGGTCCTGGCCGTCGTCGACTCCCCGGAGGCCGACGACGAGGACGGCGAGCTGCTGGCCCAACTGCACCCGACGGCCCGCCGGGTCCCCGTCTCCGGAGACCGTCCCGGAGACCCGGCGGACGCGCCGTCGGCACATGCACGTGCGAATGCACCCGGCATGGCTCCCGGTCCCGGCACCCCGCTCGTCAGCGCCGTTCTGGCGGGCTTCGACGTCGAGGCGGCCGCGGCCGCCCAGCACCCGGCCTGCGCGCTGCTGCCCGCCGAGGCCGACGCCCACGGCGTCAGCACCCTCGTCTGGCACCGTCGCCGGCCGTTCCACCCGGAGCGGCTGTACGCGGCCCTGGAGGACCTGACCTGCGCCGCCGCCCGCAGCAGGGGCCGGTTCTGGCTGGCGGACAAGCCCGACGTCCTGCTCCACTGGGACGCCGCCGGGGGCGCGCTGTGCGTGGAGTCGGCCGGGCCCTGGCTGGCCTCCCTGCCCGACGCCGCCTGGGACATGGTCCCGCCGGTCCGCCGGGCGGCCGCCGCGCTGGACTGGCAGTCCGAGCACGGCGACCGCTGCCAGCACCTCGTCTTCACCTCCCCCGGCCTCGACCGGGACGGGCTCGCGCACCTGCTGGAATCCTGCCTGCTCACCGACGCCGAGTACGCCGCGGGCCGCGACGCCTGGAAGCGGCTGCCGCCCGCCTTCGACGCCTTCCTGGAGGTCTGACCACGCCATGCCGCGCAAGCCCGACACCAAGACCGGCCGCACACCGGACCGCAAGGCCGGCCGCAGCCCCGCCAAGAACCGCCCCGACCCGCTGGACCGGGCCGGCATCGAGTACATCGACTACAAGGACACCGATCTGCTGCGGAAGTTCCTCTCCCACCGGGGCAAGATCCGCAGCCGTCGTGCCACCCGGGTCACCGCCCAGCAGCAACGCCGACTGTCCCGAGCGATCAAGAACGCCCGTGAGATGGCCCTGCTCCCGTACGGCAGCCGCTGACGGCGCCGGGAACGGCACGGCCCGACCGGCTGCCGGTCCGCCCCGGTGGACCGCAAGAGTTCGGCCACCGTCGTAGGAGCGGGTGCTTCGGCGACGTACGTCGCCTACGTCGTGCGTACGAGCGAAAAGTACGCCGTGCGTCCCGCCGTCCCGGACGGTGATTCCGGTCGCATCTGCGGTCGGGCGTCGGCTTGGCCTCGGCCGGAGAGCGGGTGTCGCGCTCACCCCTGTGGAGGATCTCTCCCTCGTCCACGGGGTGGGCGCTTTTCGCTTCCCGGGCTGCCGGTGCCCCGTCCCGGCCTGCTCGTGCCGGGGCGCGGGAAGTCGCGGCGGCGGAAGGGGACCCACCGGAATCCCGTCGGCCGTGTCGAGCGGACGGGCGGCGTCCGCCCAGGCGGGAGGGGTCCCGGCCGGTGCCGGCGGCCCCGCACGTCCGCCCGTCCGGCGAATCGGCGGCATGCCGACGGAACAGGAAGGCGACCAGGCGCGTCTCTTCTTCTGTGCAAGTGGTTCGATCCGAACTACTTCGCCCGGACGCCCGCCCGGCCGGGTCGACACAGCGGTCGGCGGCGCCGGCACTGTAACCGCCCAAGCACCCGACGTGCACGTGCATCTGCTCATGCATCGGCACGTGAACAGGGTTATGATCCGAGACAGTTGACTACGGCATCAAACGCCACATCAGTCACAGAGCCACACACGCCACACAGCGCCACAGCCACACACGAGCCAGTGCAGCACCAGGGAGCGACCTGTGGACCACGACGTTGACGGGGGGTACGACGTGCACAACGGCATGACCGCGACACAGTTGTACGGGGTTGCCTGGCAGAAGAGCCGGCACAGCAACTCGCAGGGTTCCTGCGTGGAGTTCGCGCGACTGCCGGGCGGCGACGTGGCCGTGCGCAACTCGCGCTTCCCGGACGGCCCCGCGCTCGTCTACACCCGCGCCGAGATCGAGGCCATGCTGCTCGGCATCAAGGACGGCGAGTTCGACCATCTGATCGCCGGCTGACACCCCCACCCGCGACGCCGAACGGGCGGCGGCCGGGGGAACAGGGCTGCACCCGGTACACCAGGCGTCCGGCGACGCGCGTAGAACCGCGACGCCGGAAAGCGCCGCGGTCCGTCACTCGGCGGGAGGGCGCAGCCGGAACAGCGCCCACACGACCTTGCCGCCCAGTTTCCCGGAGAGCGGGTGCCAGCCCCAGCCGTCGGTGAAGGACTCGACGAGGAGCAGGCCGCGCCCGGACTCCGCCGAGAAGTCCTCGGCCTCGCCGGGTGCGGGGCTCTCGCGGCTGGGGTCGCGCACGGCGCACACCAGCCGCCCGGTCCAGCGCATCAGATGCAGCCGCACCGGCGGGTTCTGCTCGGGCTCGCGGGGGGCGGGCACGCGCGGGGAGTCCTCGGGCGACAGCCCGTGCCGCAGCGCGTTGGTCACCAGTTCCGAGACCACGAGGCAGACGTCGTCGAAACACTCGCCGATGTCCCACTGGCCCAGGGTCCTGCGGGTGAACTGCCTTGCCTCGCGCACCGCTTCCAAGCGGGCGGGCAGTGCGCAGGAGGCCGCGTCGGACACGGCCGCGGGATCAAGCGGCGGAAGGCCCTGCCGTAACGGCTCGAGCATGGTCGATCCATTCGTCCCCATGCGAGGCACTCCCGGGATTCGCGGTCGTTGCGATGCAGCGGTGGCGCGGGACCATGGTTTCGGATGCGTAGAGCAGATGCAAGGGCAGATGCACGTGCACCTGACCGAAATGGACCTGCCCGTACCGCTTCTTGGCCATTTTTTCCGCCATACTCTCGCTGTTCATAGGGACTTCCCTTGCTTTCTCCTCACTCTTCCCTCGCGTCGTTCCGTGCGTATCCTTGGCTTCTTTCATCTCTGTAACCGGACGAGTACTGCTCGAAGTGTTTTAGTGGCAGACTGCGGGCCCTGGGAACGGCTGGGGAGGCTGGCGAAAGTGAGCGCGGGAGAGCCCGGATCGGTGGTGCGGCGCATGCTGCTCGGTTCGCAACTACGGCGGCTGCGCGAGACGCGCGGCATCACACGCGAGGCGGCCGGGTACTCCATCCGTGCCTCGGAGTCGAAGATCAGCCGTATGGAACTGGGCCGGGTGAGCTTCAAGACACGGGACGTGGAAGACCTGTTGACGCTCTACGGGATCACGGACGAGGCGGAACGCCAGGCGCTGGTCGGACTCGCCCGCGAGGCCAACGTGGCCGGCTGGTGGCACAGTTACTCCGACGTGCTGCCCAACTGGTTCCCCACGTACGTCGGTCTGGAAGGTGCGGCGGCGCTGATCCGCGCCTACGAGGTGCAGTTCGTGCACGGGCTGCTGCAGACGGAGGCGTACGCGCACGCGGTCGTGCGGCGCGGCATGAAGGGCGCGAGCGCGGCCGACGTCGACCGGCGCGTGGCCCTGCGGCTGGAGCGGCAGAAGTACCTCGTGGCGGAGAACGCCCCCGACGTCCACATCGTCCTCGACGAGGCGGCCCTGCGCCGGCCGTACGGCGACCGCGAGGTGATGCGCGGGCAGCTCCAGCACCTGATCGAGATCTCCGAGCGGCCCAACGTACGGCTGCAGATCATGCCGTTCAGCTTCGGCGGCCACGCGGGGGAGAGCGGGGCGTTCACGATCCTGAGCTTCCCGGAGTCCGACCTGTCGGACGTGGTCTACCTGGAGCAGCTCACCAGCGCCCTGTATCTGGACAAGCAGGAGGACGTCGCCCAGTACGAGCAGGCGCTGAAGGAACTCCAGCAGGACGGACCGGGGCCGGCCGAGAGCCGGGACCTGCTGCGCGGCCTGTTGCAGCTGTCCTGAGCGTCACCACCAACTCCCCTGTCTCAACTTCACTCCCAACTCCCTTGTCTCACACGTACCATGACGTGTGATCAGATCGTGAATATCCGAACGCAGTCGAGCGGAACCGATCACATCAGGGGATTGAGGGATCACATGGCGTCCTATCTGACCGACCTGGCCCAGCAGTACATCGACGGGGAGTGGCGTCCGGGCACAGGCTCCTGGGACATCATCGACTTCAACCCCTACGACGGCGAGAAGCTCGCCTCGATCACCATAGCCACCGTCGACGAGGTGGATCAGGCCTACCGGGCCGCCGCCCGCGCCCAGAAGGAGTGGGCCGCCACCAACGCCTACGCCCGCCGCGCGGTCTTCGAGAAGGTGCTGCGGCTGGTCGAGGAGCGCGAGGCGGAGATCAGCGAGATCCTCGTCGACGAGGCCGGCGGCACGTTCGGCAAGGCGGCCTTCGAACTGCACCTCGCCAAGGAGTTCCTGCGCGAGTCGATCCATCTGGCGCTGCGCCCCGAGGGCCGGATCGTCCCCTCGCCGGTCGACGGCAAGGAGAACCGCGTCTACCGCGAACCGGTCGGCGTCGTCGGTGTGATCAGCCCCTTCAACGTGCCGTTCCTGCTGTCGCTGAAGTCCGTCGCCCCCGCGCTGGCCCTCGGTAACGGCGTGGTGCTCAAGCCGCACCAGAACACCCCGATCGCCGGCGGCACCGTGATCGCCAAGCTGTTCGAGGACGCGGGCCTGCCGCCCGGCCTGCTGAACGTGGTCGTCACCGACATCGCCGAGATCGGCGACGCCTTCCTGGAGCACCCCGTCCCGCGGGTCATCTCCTTCACCGGCTCCGAAACGGTCGGCCGCCATGTCGCCACGGTCGCCGCCTCGCACTTCAAGCGGTCCATCATCGAACTCGGCGGCAACAGCGCCTTCGTCGTCCTCGACGACGCCGACGTCGACTACGCGGTCGACGCCGCCGTCTTCAGCCGCTACGTCCACCAGGGCCAGGTCTGCATGGCCGCCAACCGCATCCTGGTCGACCGTTCGATCGCCGACGAGTTCACCGAGAAGTTCGTCGCCAAGGTGCGCACCCTCAAGGCCGGCGACCCGCGCGACCCGCAGACCCTGATCGGCCCGCTCATCAACTCCCAGCAGGCGGAGGCGGTTTCCGCCGCCGTCGAGCAGGCCCTCGCCGAAGGCGCCACCGCCCTGCTGCACGGCACGACCGCGGAGAACGTCGTCGAGCCGTCCGTCCTGTCCGGTCTGCCCCTGAACTCCACACTGCTCCAGCAGGAGGTGTTCGGGCCGGTCGCCTTCATCAACACCTTCGACGGCGAGGACGAGGCGCTGCGCATCGCCAACGACACCCCCTACGGTCTGAGCGGCGCCGTCCACACCGGCGACATCGAGCGCGGCGTCGCCTTCGCCAAGCGGATCGTCACCGGCATGTTCCACGTCAACGACGCCACGGTCGCCGACGAGCCGATCGTCCCCTTCGGCGGCGAGAAGAACTCCGGCGTCGGCCGCCTCAACGGCGAGACCACCGTGGAGGCCTTCACCACCACAAAGTGGATCTCGGTCCAGCACGGCCGCAGCCGCTTCCCCTTCTGACGCCGGGGTGCGGCGCCGGGGCCCACCCGGCGCCGCCTACCCTGGACGGCATGTCAGCGATCCGTCTCCTCGTGCTCGGCGCCGTCCGCCAGCACGGGCGGGCCCACGGCTACCAGGTGCGCAACGACCTGGAGTACTGGGGCGCGCACGAGTGGTCCACCGCCAAGCCCGGGTCGATCTACCACGCCCTCAAGCAGATGGCGAAGCAGGGCCTGCTGCACGAGCACGAGGTCGCGCCGTCCACCGCCGGCGGCCCGCCCCGCACCGAGTACGAGATCACCGACCGAGGCGTCGAGGAGTACCTCCGGCTGGTCCGCGAGGCGCTGACCGCCTACGACCAGAAGATGGACGTCAAGTCGGCGGCCATCGGCTTCATCGTGGACCTGCCCCGCGCCGAGGCCGTCGGTCTGCTCCAGGAGCGGATCCGGCGCATCGAGGAGTGGCGCTCCGCCGTGACCGAGCACTACGTGCCCGAGCAGGGGCCGGCTCAGCTCGGGCACATCGGCGAGATCATGAACCTCTGGGTCCACACGGCCGACGCCGAGGCCGAGTGGACCCGCGGGCTGATCGCGCGCATCCAGGGCGGCGCGTACACCTTCGCCGGCGAGGGCGAGCCATTCGTCGGCGTCCTCGCCGACGGGCAGGAGAACCCGTACGCCACGGGGGAGCGGCATCCGGAGGACGTCCGCTAATCAAGTTTGACGAGCAGAGGTCCGGGTATTACGTTGGAACTCTAGTCAAGTTTGACTAGCTTGCCGACCGGCAAGGCGACGATTGGGGGAGCGGCATGGCCGACGCGGCGATCATCGTCGAGGACGTGCGCAAGAGGTACGGAGACACCCAGGCGCTGGACGGGCTCGGCCTCACGGCCGCCCGCGGCACGGTCCACGGGGTGCTCGGCCCGAACGGCGCGGGCAAGACGACCCTGGTCAGGATCCTCTCCACCCTGCTGCGGCCGGACTCCGGCCGCGTCGAGGTGGCCGGTCACGACGTGGTCCGGCAGGCCCGGGAGGTCCGGCTGCGCATCGGGCTGCTGGGCCAGCACGCGGCGCTGGACGAGGAACTGGACGGCCGTCAGAACCTGGAGATGTTCGGCCGGCTGCACCACCTCGGCGCCCGCCCCGCGCGCGTGCGGGCCCGCGAACTCCTGGAGCGCTTCGAGCTCGCCGACACCGGCCGCAAGCCGGTGCGCGCCTACAGCGGCGGCATGCGGCGCCGGCTGGACCTGGCGGCCTCGCTGATCAGGGACCCGGAGGTGCTCTTCCTGGACGAGCCGACGACCGGCCTCGACCCGCGCGGGCGCGCCGAGGTGTGGTCCGCCGTCCGCTCCCTGGTCGGCGGCGGCACCACCGTCGTCCTGACCACCCAGTACCTGGAGGAGGCGGACCGGCTCGCGGACCGCATCAGCGTCCTCGACCACGGCGACGTCATCGCCGAGGGCACCCCGGACGAGCTGAAGTCGCTGACGGGCGGCGACCGCATCGACGTCGTCCTGCGCGACGAGGGCCATCTCGGCGCGGCGCTCGCCCTGCTGCCCGTGCCCGAGGACACCGTCTCGGTCGACGCCGACCGTCGTCTGCTCAGCGCCCCCGTCACCGACCGGATGGCGGCCCTCTCCGGAGTCGTGCGCGCGCTGGAGGACGCCGGCATCGAGGCGGAGGACGTGGCCCTGCGCCGCCCCACCCTCGACGAGGTGTTCCTGCACCTGACCGGAGCCCGCGACGGTTCGGGCGCCCCCGTTGGCAAGCGTGTGAAGGAGGCCGTGTGAACACGTACGCGCTGACCGATTCCTGGACCATGACCCGGCGCGAACTCGCCCACTGGGCGCGGCAGCCCGGCCGGGTGGCAGTCGGGCTCGTCTTCCCGGTGATGCTGCTGCTGATGTTCGGCTACCTGGTAGGCGGCGGCCGCGGGGTGAGCGGTGACTACCTCGACTACCTGCTGCCCGGCATGCTCGCGCTCACCATGGCCTTCGGCCTGGAGAGCACGATGCTCGCCGTCACCCAGGACGTGAACAAGGGCGTCGTCGACCGCTTCCGGTCGATGCCCATGGCCGACGGCGCGGTCCTGGTGGGCCGTTCGGCGGCCGACATGCTCCAGTCGGCGGTGGGCCTGGCCGTGCTGCTCGCCGTCGCGTACGCGCTCGGGTGGCGCGCGCACGGCGGCTTCGGGGCCTTCCTGGGCGCCGCGGGACTCCTGCTCCTGTTCCGGTTCGCGATGCTGTGGATCGGCATCCACCTGGCGCTGGTGGCGGGCAGGCCGGAGATGGTCATGGCCGTGCAGATCCTGGTCTGGCCCGTCGGCTTCCTCTCCAACGCCTTCGCCACCCCCGAATCCATGCCCGCCTGGCTGGGCGCCCTCGTCGAGTGGAACCCCATGTCCCACACGGCGACGGCGGTACGGGACCTCCTCGGCGCCCCCGGCGGCGCTCCCGGACACATCTGGCCCGCCCTGCTGTGGCCCCTGGCCCTGCTGGCCGTCTTCTTCCCGCTGGCGGTCCGCAGGTTCACCCGCATGAGCCGCTGACCGCCCCGCCCCGGCACGCCTAGTGATGGAACCCCGTCGCCGCCGCCTTGTCCCGGGTCAGCGGGTGAGGCTGGCGGCGCAGTTCCGGCAAGAGCCGGGACAGGTCGTCCACGAACAGGTCGGCGAGGTCGGTCGAGAAGCCGTTGCGGCACACGACGCGCAGGACGGAGAGGTCCTCCCGCTTCGGCGGGAAGGTGTACGCGGGCACCAGCCAGCCGCTCTCCCGCAGTCGCCGGGACACGTCGAAGACGTCGTACGACTCCACCTCCCCGGTGGTGGTGAAGGCGAAGACGGGCAGCTCGTCGCCCCGGGTCAGCAGCCGGAAGTCGCCCAGCTCCGCCACCCGGTCGGCGATGCTCCGGGCCACCTCGCGCGCGGAGTGCTGCACGGCCCGGAAGCCCTCCCGCCCGAGCCGCAGGAAGGTGTAGTACTGCGCGACGACCTGGGCCCCCGGGCGCGAGAAGTTCAGCGCGAAGGTCGGCATGTCGCCGCCCAGGTAGTTGACGCGGAAGACGAGTTCCTCGGGCAGGGCGGCGGCGTCGCGCCACAGCGCCCAGCCGACCCCGGGGTAGACCAGCCCGTACTTGTGCCCCGAGGTGTTGATCGACGCCACGCGCGGGAGGCGGAAGTCCCACACCAGGTCCTCGTCGAGGAAGGGCGCGACCATCGCCCCGGACGCCCCGTCGACGTGCACCGGGACGTCGAGGCCGGTGCGCTCCTGGAGGGCGTCGAGCGCCGCGCACAGGTCCGCGATCGGCTCGTAGGAGCCGTCGAAGGTCGAGCCGAGGACGCCGACCACCCCGATGGTGTTCTCGTCGCACAGCTCGGCGGCGGCCTGCGGGTCGAGGTGGAAGCGGTCGCCCTCCATGGGGACCTGACGGGGCTCCACCTCCCAGAAGGTGCAGAACTTGTCCCAGCACACCTGGACGTTGACGCCCATGACCAGGTTCGGCATGGCGCCGGGCCTCTGGCCGCGCGCGCTCCAGCGCCGTTTCAGGGCCATCCCGGCGAGCATGCACGCCTCGCTCGACCCGGTCGTCGAGCAGCCCACGGCGCCCGAGGGGTCGGGCGCGTTCCACAGGTCGGCGAGGATCGCCACACAGCGCCGCTCCAGTTCGGCGGTGCGCGGGTACTCGTCCTTGTCGATCATGTTCTTGTCCCGGCACTCCGCCATCAGCCTCCCGGCCTCCGGCTCCATCCAGGTGGTGACGAAGGTGGCCAGGTTCAGCCGGGAGTTGCCGTCCAGCATCAGCTCGTCGTGGACCAGCTGGTACGCCGTCGAGGGCGGCGTCGGGGCGTCCGGAAGCCGGTGCTTGGGCGGCGACTCGGTCATCCCGCCGACGGGGTCCGCGACGCCGTAGAACGGGTTGACGGAGAGCTGGCGCTCGTCGGGACGGGAACCCTTGTGCAGGGGCATGGACGTCACTCCTCGGCAGACGGAACGAAGCGGGCGGAACTTTCGGGACGCGGAACGGACGAGGCGGGGAAGGGGGCTGCGCTCAACGGACCGATGTCCCGTCCTCGCGCAACTGCATCTGCGGCCGCCCCGTGACCAGCAGCCAGGCCGGCAGGGAGGCCACGCACAGCAGGGTGACGATCGTGGGGGAGGCCACCAGGACGGCGGCGACGAAGAGGCTCACCCAGCCCTGCCGGGTGATGGCGAGCAGCACGCCCAGCACGCCGGCGGACACCCCCACCGCGGGATGCACGGCGGGCACGAGCGCGTGGGCGGTGAGACCGAGGGCGGTGCCGACGAAGACGGAGGGGAAGATCCGACCGCCCCGGAAGCCGCAGGACGCTGCGACGAGCAGCGCCGCCAGCTTCACCACCGTCATCGTGGCGAACTGTCCGGCAGTCCAGCCCTCGGGATCGCTCGCGAGCTCCCCGATCTCCTCCAGCCCCTTGAAGAGCGTCAGATGGCCGCCCACGGCCGCCAGGAGCCCCAATACGAGCCCGCCGACGGGCAGCGCCAGCATGGGGTGCCGCAGCCGTGCGAACGCGGCGTGGACGTAGGGGAAGGCGCGCACGGCGCACAGCGCGAGCAGCGCGCCCGCCGACGCGACCACCACCGCCGACAGCAGGTCCCCGCCGTCCGGGTGGCCGATCGGGGGAAGGTCGAGATCGAAGGTCGGCTGGGCCACCAGGCTGGTCGTGAAGGAACCGGCCGCCGCGGCGACCAGGGGCGCGAAGACGCTGTCCCACAGCGGGCCCTTCGCCTGCCGCCCCGCCATCGCCTCGGAGATCATCAGCGCCGCCGCCACCGGCGTGCCGAACAGCGCGCCGATCGTCGCCGCCTCGGCCAGCAGGGGCCAGACCGGGCCCGGCATGCGGGGCACCAGCCTCCGGCCCAGCCAGTAGGCGAGGCCGACGTTCACGGCGATGAGCGGGTTCTCGGGGCCGAGGCTCGGACCGCCCGCCAGCATCAGCACAGTCGCCACCAGCAGCCCCGGCAACACGACGGGCGGCAGCACGGGCGCGTTCAGGCCCGTCGTCGCGGGGTCCGGACCGGCGTGGCCCGGCGCCTTCCACACCACCAGGCCGACCGCGATCCCGGTCGCGGTGAGCATGACCATCATCCACAGCACGGAGTAGCGGCCGATGCCCAGCGCGTCCGGCAGGTTGCCCCACAGCACGTCCTGAAGGCGTTCGGCCAGCCCGCTCACGCCGACGAACAGCAGGCTCGCCACCACGCCGACGACCAGGGCGGGCAGGATCAAGGGCAGCAGCGCGCGAGCCGGGGTCGCCGGGGCGGGGGGCGGCGTCTGCCGCGCGGTGTCCTGAGCCACGGGCTCACCATAAGCGGACGAAACGGACTCAACATCCGGAGCAGGGCAGCCGGTCGGCCGGCCGGGGCGCACGGAGAAGCCGACGCGGCGGGGAAACCGGCTTGCACCTCACGCCGCGTGAGGTCGCATCGTGGAGCGCGTACCGAGTGCCGCGACCGGGCGACATAGCTTGCCGCGGCCCCTAGGGCGTGTTTCGAAAGTCCCGCCTGCCCGGCGGCGTCTGGCACGCACGCTCGCCGCGTTGTCGGGATCGCCCCGATACATCCAGTATCGGGACGACCCTCCGCCTTGCGATCGCACGCACCAGACGCCGCCGGGCCCGCCCTTCGGGCGGACGACGCTACTTTCGAAACACGCCCTAGCAGAGAGCGGACGACGTGAGTTACTCCGTGGGACAGGTGGCCGGCTTCGCCGGAGTCACGGTGCGCACGCTGCACCACTACGACGGCATCGGCCTGCTCACCCCGAGCGAGCGCAGCCACGCGGGCCACCGGCGCTACAGCGACGCCGACCTCGACCGGCTGCAGCAGATCCTGTTCTACCGCGAGCTCGGTTTCCCGCTCGACGAGGTCGCCGCCCTGCTCGACGACCCGGCCGCGGACCCGCGGGCGCACCTGCGCCGCCAGCACGAGCTGCTGACCGCCCGGATCGAGAAGCTGCGGAAGATGGCGGCGGCCGTCCAACACGCCATGGAGGCACGCACGATGGGCATCGACCTGACGCCGGAGGAGAAGTTCGAGGTGTTCGGGGACAAGGACCCCGAGCAGTACGCCGAGGAGGCCGAACAGCGCTGGGGCGGCACCGAGGCCTACGCCGAGTCGCAGCGCCGGGCCGCCCGTTACACCAAGGACGACTGGAAGCGCATGCAGGCCGAGGTGGCCGACTGGGGCGAGCGCTACGGCGCCCTGATGGCCGCCGGGGAGCCCCCAGCCGGTGAGGCGGCCATGGACATGGCCGAGGAGCACCGGCAGCACATCTGCGGCTGGTTCTACGAGTGCCCGTACGACATGCACCGGGGCCTGGGCGAGATGTACGTCGCGGACGAGCGCTTCAAGGCGTTCTACGACTCCATGCGCCCGGGGCTCGCCGAGCACCTGAAGGAGGCGATCGACGCCAACGCGGCCCGGCACACACGCGCGTAACGGGTCCTTCCGAGGAACCGCACGACAGGCGCCGCGCACCGGTGGGGCCCGGGGTCACTCCCGGGCCACGACCACCGCCGTCCCGTAAGCGCACACCTCGGTGCCCACGTCCGCGGCCTCCGTCACGTCGAAGCGGAACGCCAGCACCGCGTTGGCGCCACGCACGCGTGCCTGCTCGACGAGCCGCTCCATGGCCTGGTTGCGGGTCTCCACGAGCGTCTTGGTGAGGCCCTTCAGCTCGCCGCCGATCATCGACTTCAGGCCGGCGCCGATCTGGCTGCCCAGGTGCCGCGAGCGCACCGTCAGCCCGAAGACCTCGCCGATGACCTGCTCGACCCGGTGCCCGGGTACGTCGTTGGTGGTGACGACCAGTACGTCCGGCTGGGGCCCCTGGCCGCCGCCGTAGTCCTCGATGCCCATGTCCACAGGTTTGCCCAAGCGGAGGCACAGTGCATCCTGGGAACGCCTTGGAACCTGGGCGGGGCCGGTTGCGTTGTACGTTTGGGCAGCCAGCCCGGCCCGTAGCCCCCAGCCCGTACCCCACAGCAGGAGCCACATCCCCGTGACCACGCTTGCGCTAGGCCCCGAGTGGCTCAGCCCGGACTATCTGATCGAGACCTTCAGCCTGCCCGGCATCCTGCTGATCGTCTTCGCGGAGTCCGGCCTGTTCGCCTTCCTCCCCGGTGACTCCCTGCTGTTCACGGCGGGCCTCTTCGTGGCCGAGGGCCAGTACATCTCCCAGCCCCTGTGGCTGGTCTGCACGCTCATCGTGCTCGCGGCGGTCGTCGGTGACCAAGTGGGTTACATGATCGGCAAGTTCCTGGGGCCCAAGCTCTTCAACCGCCCGAACTCGAAGCTCTTCAAACAGGAGAACCTGGAGAAGGCGCACGAGTTCATGGAGAAGTACGGCCCGAAGGCGATCGTCCTCGCCCGCTTCGTGCCGATCGTGCGCACCTTCGCGCCCATCGTGGCCGGCGCCGGCAGCATGAAGTACCGCACGTTCCTCTCCTACAACGTCATCGGCGGCGTCGCCTGGGGCACGGGCGTCACCCTCGCCGGGTACTGGCTCGGCCAGATCAAGTTCATCAAGACGAACGTCGAGGCGATCCTGATCCTCATCGTGCTCGTCTCCGTCGTCCCGATCATCATCGAGTTCCTCCGGGAGCGGTCCAAGAAGAAGCGCGCGGCGGCCCAGCAGCCGGCCCACGCCCCGCAGCAGGCCGCGGCCCCCGTCATGGACGACGCGACCACCCAGCTCCGCCGCATCGACCAGAACGAGCCGTACGGCCGGCCGGGCAACCAGCAGGACGACTACTACGGCGGCGGGCAGCAGTACCCCCAGCAGGACTGGCAGCCGCAGCAGCAGACCTACGGCGCCCCCCAGAACACCCAGAACCCGCAGAACCAGAACGGCCAGTACCCGTACAACGGCGGCTACTGAGTCCGCGCCCTGAGGGGCGCGGCCCTCCAGGAAGGCTGCGCCCCCGGCTCAGAAGCCTCGCGTCCGCTTGGCGGCCCGCCGCTTCTCCGCCGACCCGATCCGCAGGAACATCCGCGAGATCTCCGACCCCAGGTTCACCCCGATGGCGATGGCCATGGCCAGCGCCGCGGCCTTCGTCAGGGACACCAGCCCGGCGTCCACCTTGTTCTGAGCGAACGCCAGCAGCCCGAAGTACGTGGCCGAACCGGGCAGCAGCGGACCGATCGCCGCCGTCGTGTACGGCAGCGCCGAAGCGAACCGGTACCGCGCCAGCAGCTGCCCGAACAGGCCCACCACCCCGGCCGCGACCGCCGTGGACGCGACGGGGGAGATGTCGCCGGCGTAGTGCATCGCGCCGTACACCGACCAGGCCACGCCGCCGTTCAGCGTCACGGCGAGCACGGTGGCCCGCTCCTGCTGGAGCAGCACCGCGAAGGTCAGCGACAGCAGCATCGACGCGGCGATACACCACAGCGGACGCTTGCTGATGCCCAGGGCGGCGTCGGGGTTGAGGTGCGCGCCGAGCTGCACGCCCACGTACAGCACCACCAGCACGCCGAGCACGATGCCGACGAAGAAGTACATGACCTCCAGCAGTCGTGCGGCGGCGGTGATGTAGAAGCCGGTCAGACCGTCCTGCACGCCCGCCACCAGCGCCCGCCCGGGCAGCAGCGCGAACAGTCCACCGGTGATGACCGCGGAGGCCTCCACGTCGACGTGCGTCAGCGTCAGCGCGGCCCCGATCGCGGCGGGCGGCATCGCGGCGACCAGGAACTGGTAGAACTCCGGCAGCCCGCGCCCCGCGCACAGCCAGGCCAGCCGGTCGCCGAGCATCGCGCCGAGCGCCGCCGCCACGAACACGATCAGGTCGCCGCCGACCAGCACCGAGGCCGCGCCCGCGAGCAGTCCGCTCGCCGAGGTCAGCACCCAGGTGGGGTAGGGGTGCCGGTTGCGCCGTATCTCCGCGAGGCGGCGGTAGGCCTCCTCCAGGGAGATCTGCGTCTCGGGGTCGCTGAGGTCGTCGACGAGCTGGAAGACGGCCGCCAGGCGCGTGTAGTCGGTGCCGCGGCGCCGCACGGTCCGTGAGGCCGTCACCGGGTCCTCCACCAGCGACGGCTGGTAGGAGATCGACAGGAGCGTGAAGGTGACGTTCGGCTCGCAGCGGTCGAGCCCGTAGGAGCGGCACACCGCGAACATCGCGGCCTCCACGTCCTCGGCGCCCTCACCGCCCGCCAGCAGCAGCTCCCCGATACGCAGCGTCAGGTCGAGGACGCGCGGGACGGCCGGGCCCTCGTCCTCCTCCGTCTTGGGCGCCCGCTCCGGCGCGGGCCGCTCGGCCACCGGCATGCGCAGCATCGTGCGCATCCGGTCCTGCCAGGGCACGTCCTTGGTGAGGCTGACCACCGGAAAGCCCTCGGCGGGCGTGAACGCGGCCGGGGCCTGCCGGGAGCTGTACGTTCTCGGGGGGCTGAACGCCGACCCCTCGGGTTCGCCGGCGACCGGCTGCGGGGTGTCCAGCCCCTGCGGCACGGAGAACTCCGACGTGGTCTCCGACTCGCCCCCCGCCCGGGAGACGGCCAGTCCCCGGGGGATCGCGAACTCCGAAGTGATCTCGGAGTCGAACGCGCTCCTCGCCTCGTCCGACTGCGGCTTGCGGTCCTCCGCCTCCGACACTGAGCAACGCTCCCTGAACGACACATCCCGTAGGCCTCAGTATGCGCGGATGACGCACACGTATGCGTGCGGGTCGCAAACGCGCAAACGAAAGGGCCGCACACGCACGTGTGCGGCCCCCGGGTCCCGTCCGGCGGGACCTCGCGCTCAGGGCGTCGTCAGGCCCAGGGGGAGGTCAGTGACCGCCCTGGTCCTTGAATCGCTTGTACGACCGCTCGATCTCGGCCTCGGCGTCGGTGCGGCCGACCCAGTCGGCGCCCTCGACGGACTTGCCCGGCTCCAGGTCCTTGTAGACCTCGAAGAAGTGCTGGATCTCCAGGCGGTCGAACTCCGACACGTGGTGGATGTCACGCAGGTGCTCCACGCGCGGGTCGGTCGCCGGGACGCACAGCAGCTTGTCGTCGCCGCCGGCCTCGTCCGTCATCCGGAACATGCCGATGGCGCGGCAGCGGATGAGGCAGCCCGGGAAGGTCGGCTCGTCCAGGATGACGAGCGCGTCCAGCGGGTCGCCGTCCTCGCCGAGGGTGTTCTCGACGAATCCGTAGTCGGTCGGGTAGGCGGTCGAGGTGAAGAGTCGACGGTCCAGGCGGATCCGACCGGTCTCGTGGTCCACCTCGTACTTGTTCCGCGAACCCTTCGGGATCTCGATCGTGACGTCGAACTCCACCGGTGGCTCCTCCATGATCAGCACATAGTTCTGGTGGTTAAGTGTCCCTCACGCAGGTGTGTGATCGCGAAAGGGGCTGGTGATCGTGCCCGAGCTGAGGCCGTGGCGCGCCGCGAGACCGCACGTGGTGCGGGCCGTGGACGCCGTACGACCGCGTCTGGCACAGGCCGCAGAGGTCGTACGACCGCGTCTCGCACGCGCAGCGGCTGCCGCGAAGCCGCAGGTCGTACGGCTCGCACAGGCGGCGAAACCGCAGCTCGCGCGGATCACGAGGCCGAAGGCCGGCCGGGCCTGGCAGTACTCCGCGGGTGCGGCGACCGCCGGGCTGGCCCTGGCCGCCGGCGTGGTGACGGCCGCCGGCCCCTGGGACTCCACGGGTCAGCGTACGGCCGAGCGGGACCGGGCCGCCGCACTCGAACGGACGGGTGGCGCAGATCACGGCCGCAGGGGCGATGCGTCCCGGGCGTCCGGTGGATCCGATGCGTCCGGAACGTCGGGCACCCCGCGGCCCGCCCCGAGCGCCGCGTCCGTCCTCACCGGTCTCGGCGGCGGCCAGACCCCCGTCAGGTCCGCACCCGGCTCCTCCGCGGCCCTCGCGCGCGTACTGGACCCGCTCCTGGCCGACCCCGCGCTCGGCGCGAGCCGCGCGGCGGCCGTCGTCGACGTCGCCTCCGGGCGGCGGCTGTACGGCGCGGGCGCCGACCGGCCGTTCACGCCGGCCTCCACCACGAAGATCGCCACCGCGGTCGCCGCGCTCTCCGCGATGGGCGCCGACCACCGCCTCACCACCCGCGTCGCCCTCGAACCCGGCACCGGCGAGGTGGTCCTCGTCGGCGGCGGCGATCCCACCCTCGCCGGCCGCCGCAACGCCGAGGGCTGGGCCGACCTGACGACCCTCGCCGACGCGACCGCCGCCGCCCTGAAGAAACGTGGCATCACCCGCGCGACGCTCTCCTACGACACCACCCTGTACGCCGGCTCCGAAGTTCACCCCATCGGGGTCAACGACAACCTCGCCCGCGTCACCGCACTCACGGTCGACGAGGGGCGCACCGACGGCTCCACGAGCGGCCCGGCGGTCCGCGTCCCCGACCCCGCGGCCGAAGCCGCCCGCACGTTCGCCGAGGACCTGCGCGCCCGCGGCATCGGCACCACGTCCCCTGGCCCGTCCAAGGCGACCGCGCGCGCGGTGACCCTCGCCTCGGTGTCCTCGCCGCCCCTGTCCGCCCTCGTCGAACGCATGCTGACCAACAGCGACAACGACATCGCCGAAGCCCTCGCCCGCCAGACCGCCGTGGCGACCGGCGTCCGCCCCGACTTCGCCGGCGCCGGAAAGGCCGTCCAGAAGCAGCTCGAGGGACTGGGAGTGCCCCTGTCAGGCGCCGTGTTCAGGGACGGCAGCGGCCTCGACCGCGGCGACCGCCTCACGGCGAACCTCCTCACCGCGCTCCTCGCCAAGGCCGGCGACCCCGCACGCCCCGACCTCCGCCCGGCCCTGACCGGCCTGCCCGTCGCCGGCTTCACCGGCACCCTCAGCGCCCGCTACGCCGACGGCGCGGCCGGCATCGTCCGCGCCAAGACCGGCACCCTCACCGGCGTCAACACCCTCGCCGGCACGGCCGTCGACAAGAACGGCCGCCTGCTGGCCTTCGCCGTCCTCACCTCGCAGACGACGGACCCCGCGGCGGCCCAGTCGGCCCTGGACCGTGCGGCGACAGCCCTGGCGACGTGCGGCTGCACCTGAGACGGACCGATCGGCTCGGGCGGGCTCGCGACGACCGCCCGCCGGGCCGCCGCCCGGATCACAGCACGCCGGGACCGCCGAGGGGGCTTCGCGCTCTGCCCGAGGTCGCGGGCCTCACGTACGGTTGACACATGACGAGCATCGGTGGTGCCTCTTCCGGGATGGTCGACTGGGATCTCGCGGTGGCGACCGCGACGCGGCTCGTGCGGCCGGGGCCCGACGTGAGCCGGGACGAGGCCCGGGCCGTCGTCGCCGAGTTGCGCCGGCACGCGAAGGCCTCGGAGGGACACGTCCGCGGCTTCACCGGTCTGGGCACCGAGGAGACCCACGACACCCCCGTCCTCGTCGTCGACCGCCCCGGCTGGATCCGGGCGAACGTCGCCGGCTTCCGCGAGATCCTCAAGCCCCTCCTGGAGAAGATGCAGGAACGCCGCGGCGGCGGCGCCGGCGGCACCGTCCTCAGCGCCGTCGGCGGCAAGGTCACCGGCGTGGAACTGGGCATGCTGCTGTCGTTCCTGGCCTCCCGCGTCCTCGGCCAGTACGAGACCTTCGCGCCCGCCGCCCGTGAACTCCCCGGCGGCAACGGCGCGGGCCGGCTCCTCCTCGTCGCGCCGAACATCGTGCACGTCGAGCGCGAACTCGACGTCGACCCGCACGACTTCCGCCTCTGGGTGTGCCTGCACGAGGAGACCCACCGCACCCAGTTCTCCGCGGTGCCCTGGCTGCGCGACCACCTCGAGGGCGAGATCCAGGCGTTCCTGGCGGAGACCGACGTCGACCCCATGACCTTCCTGGAACGCGTCCGTGAGGCCGCCCAGTCCCTCGCCGGCGGCCGCCCCGAGGGCGAGGAGGACGACGGCGGGCACTCCCTCGTCGAACTCGTCCAGAGCCCGGCCCAGCGCGAGATCCTCGCCCGCCTCACCGCCGTGATGTCCCTGCTGGAGGGCCACGCCGACTTCGTCATGGACGGCGTCGGACCGGACGTCGTGCCGACCGTCTCCGAGATCCGCGAGAAGTTCCAGCAGCGCCGCGCCAAGGGCGCCTCCCGCCTGGACATGGCCCTGCGCAAGCTCCTCGGCCTGGACGCCAAGCTCCGGCAGTACAAGGACGGCGAACGCTTCGTGCGGGCCGTCGTCGACCAGGTCGGCATGGACGGCTTCAACCGGGTGTGGACCTCACCCAACACGCTCCCCACCAAGGCCGAGATCGCCAAACCGGCGGACTGGGTCGCCCGGGTGCACCGCAAGGCCGACCCGGCGTGACGTGAGAACGCCGAACGGCAGGCGAACGCCCTCGCAATCACCCGTCCGAGGGACCGTGAGCCTCTCGCAGGCGTGCAATGCTCGGGGAGCGGCCCGATTCTGTCACCATCTACACACTCTGCGTGACCGGACTCGGGCTCACCCCCGACAACTTCATTGAAGGGAACCGGACATGGGTCCCCATCCAGCGGTCGCGGCGATACGCCTGGCGGTCCGCCGCGTCCTCCACGACATCCTCAACGACCACACCGGCGCCCCCGGAGCCCCGGCCCCCGCCGAGGCCCCTCGCGGCTCCGACGCCCCACCGCACGAGCGCCCGCACCCGCCGCTCGTGCTCGTCGCGTGCTCCGGCGGCGCCGACTCCATGGCGCTCGCGTCCGCCCTCGCCTTCGAAGCACCCAAGCTCGGCATCCGTGCCGGCGGCGTCACCGTCGACCACGGTCTGCAGGCCGGCTCCGACCAGCGCGCCGACGAAGTCGTCCTGCGGCTTCGCGAACTCGGCCTCGATCCCGTCGAGGCCATGGCCGTCACCGTCGGCCGGCAGGGCGGCCCCGAGGCGGCCGCCCGCGACGCACGCTACGCCGCCCTGGACGCCGTCGCCGAACGCCACGGCGCCACCGCGGTCCTGCTCGGCCACACCCGCGACGACCAGGCGGAGACCGTCCTCCTCGGCCTCGCCCGCGGCTCCGGCATCCGCTCCCTGTCCGGGATGGCCGCGGTCTCGGGGGCCGGCGGCCGCTACCGGCGCCCCTTCCTCGCCCTGGACCGGCAGACCGCCCGCAAGGCCTGCATGGCCCAGTCCCTGCCGGTCTGGGACGACCCGCACAACACCGACCCGGCCTACACCCGCTCCCGGCTGCGCCACGAGGGCCTGCCCGCGCTGGAGAAGGCCCTCGGCAAGGGCGTCGTCGAAGCCCTCGCCCGGACGGCCCAGCTCTCCCGCGACGACGCCGACGCCCTCGACGCGTGGGCCGGCCAGGCCGAGACCTCCGTACGGGACGCGACGGGCCTGCTGGAGTGCGCCAAGCTCTACGCCCTGCCGCCCGCCGTACGACGGCGCATCCTGCGCCGCGCCGCCATCGACGCGGGCGCGCCGGCCGGCTCGCTCTTCGCCCGGCACATCGAGGAGATCGACCGGCTGATCACCGGCTGGCGCGGGCAGGGCGCCATCAATCTCCCCGGCAAAGTCGTGGCCCAGCGTCAGGGTGGCAGACTGGTGATTCGGCAAGGCTGAATCCGGACCCCTCCGGCACCGCGTGGAGGGGCGGCCGGCCGGTGGGACGACCGAAAGTGATGCGGGTGGACGCGAAAGACATGGGTGCCGACCTCAAGAAGGTGCTCATCACCAAGGAAGAGATCGACGCCAAGCTCGCCGAGCTGGCGGCGAAGATCGACGCGGAGTACGCGGGCAAGGACCTGCTCATCGTCGGCGTCCTCAAGGGCGCGGTGATGGTCATGGCCGACCTCGCCCGGGCGCTGTCCACCCCCGTCACCATGGACTGGATGGCCGTGTCCTCCTACGGCGCGGGCACCCAGTCCTCCGGTGTGGTGCGGATCCTCAAGGACCTCGACACCGACATCAAGGGCCGGCACGTCCTGATCGTCGAGGACATCATCGACTCCGGCCTGACCCTGTCCTGGCTGCTGTCCAACCTCGGCTCGCGCGAGCCCGCCTCCCTCAAGGTGTGCACGCTGCTGCGCAAGCCCGAGGCCGCGAAGGTCGCCATCGACGTCGAGTGGGTCGGCTTCGACATCCCCAACGAGTTCGTCGTCGGCTACGGCCTCGACTACGCCGAGAAGTACCGCAACCTCCCGTTCGTCGGTACGCTCGCGCCCCACGTCTACGGCGGTTGAGCCGTACGGGCGGGGTGCGGTGACCAGACGGCCCAAGCCCCGCGGCACGACCGGGAACCCCAGCGGGTCCAGCACCGTTGAGGCTTGCAGACGGGTACGCCGACCTTCCAGTGCGGCTTCGCGCGACAATGCTGGGGTACCGTCAGAAGAACTGTCTTATCAAACTCACTATGGCAGGAGGGACGGGGCGGCTCCGCTCCGTATGGATGGACGTGAAGCGATACTTCCGTGGGCCGGTCATGTGGATCGTGCTGGCCGTCCTTGCCGTGGTCGTGTTGATGCAGGTCGTCGGCTCGTCCGGCGGCTACAAGACGGTGGACACCGGCCAGGTCGTGGCAGCGATCAACGACAACAAGGTCGAGTCGGCCAAGCTGACCACCGGTGACGATCAGATCGTCAAGATCACCCTCAAGGACGGCGAGAAGGTCGAGGGCAGCTCCAAGGTCCAGGCCAGCTACATCGGCGACCAGGGCGTGACCATCGCCAACACGCTGCAGACCAAGTACCAGGACAAGCAGATCCCGGACGGCTACACAGTGTCGCCGTCCAAGCAGAACCCGATCGTGGGCATCCTGCTCACGCTGCTCCCCTTCGTCCTCATCGTCGTCGTGTTCCTGTTCCTGATGAATCAGATGCAGGGCGGCGGCTCCCGGGTCATGAACTTCGGCAAGTCCAAGGCCAAGCTCATCACCAAGGACACTCCGAAGACGACGTTCTCCGACGTCGCCGGTTCGGACGAGGCCGTCGAGGAACTGCACGAGATCAAGGAGTTCCTGCAGGAGCCTGCGAAGTTCCAGGCCGTCGGCGCCAAGATCCCCAAGGGCGTTCTGCTCTACGGGCCTCCCGGCACCGGCAAGACCCTGCTCGCGCGCGCCGTCGCCGGCGAGGCGGGCGTCCCCTTCTACTCGATCTCCGGCTCCGACTTCGTCGAGATGTTCGTCGGCGTCGGCGCCTCCCGGGTGCGCGACCTCTTCGAGCAGGCCAAGGCGAACGCCCCGGCGATCGTCTTCGTCGATGAGATCGACGCGGTCGGCCGCCACCGCGGCGCCGGCCTCGGCGGCGGTCACGACGAGCGCGAGCAGACGCTGAACCAGCTGCTCGTCGAGATGGACGGCTTCGACGTCAAGGGCGGCGTGATCCTCATCGCCGCGACGAACCGGCCCGACATCCTCGACCCGGCCCTCCTGCGCCCCGGCCGTTTCGACCGTCAGATCGCGGTCGACCGCCCGGACATGCAGGGCCGTCTGGAGATCCTCAAGGTCCACCAGAAGGGCAAGCCGGTCGCGCCCGACGTCGACCTGTCGGCCGTCGCCCGCCGCACGCCCGGCTTCACGGGCGCCGACCTGTCGAACGTGCTGAACGAAGCCGCGCTCCTCACGGCGCGCAGCGACAAGAAGCTGATCGACAACCAGATGCTGGACGAGGCCATCGACCGCGTCGTGGCGGGCCCGCAGAAGCGGACCCGGATCATGTCGGACAAGGAGAAGAAGATCACCGCGTACCACGAGGGCGGACACGCCCTGGTCGCGGCGGCTTCCCCCAACTCCGACCCCGTCCACAAGATCACGATCCTGTCCCGGGGCCGCGCCCTCGGTTACACGATGGTGCTCCCGGACGAGGACAAGTACTCGACCACCCGCAACGAGATGCTCGACCAGCTCGCCTACATGCTGGGCGGCCGGGCGGCCGAGGAACTGGTCTTCCACGACCCGACCACGGGCGCCGCGAACGACATCGAGAAGGCCACTGCCACGGCCCGCGCGATGGTCACCCAGTACGGCATGACGGAGCGGCTCGGCGCCATCAAGTTCGGCGGCGACAACACCGAGCCCTTCCTCGGCCGTGAGATGGCTCACCAGCGCGACTACTCGGAAGAGGTCGCCGCGCTGGTGGACGAGGAAGTCAAGAAGCTCATCGAGAACGCGCACAACGAGGCCTGGGAGATCCTGGTCGAGAACCGCGACGTCCTCGACAACCTCGTGCTCCAGCTGCTGGAGCGGGAGACGCTGGGCAAGGAGGAGATCGCCGAGATCTTCGCCCCCATCGTCAAGCGCCCGCCGCGGCCCGCCTGGACGGGCTCCTCGCGGCGCACGCCGTCCACCCGTCCGCCGGTGCTCTCCCCCAAGGAGCTCGCACTGACGAACGGCGCGAACGGCGCGTCGCCGGCGATCAGCACCGCCAAGTCCACCGCGTCGGATCCGGCCACGGTGGCCGAGCCGGCCCCTGAGGAGCGTCCCGAAAACTGACGCTCCGCCCGGAATGGATGCCGCGCCCCCCGAGGTTCTAGCCTTGGGGGGCGCGGCGTTTCCGCATGCCCGCAGCTCAGGCGCGTGACCCACGCGCGCGACCCGCACAGGAACGAGACAGCAGATGACCGACCCCGTGACGCTGGCCGGCGAGGGCCCGATCGGCGCGTTCGACGCGAAGCGCGCCGAGAACGCCGTACGAGAACTGCTGCTCGCAGTCGGCGAGGATCCGGACCGGGAGGGCCTGCGTGAGACGCCGGCCCGGGTCGCGCGGGCTTACCAGGAGATCTTCGCGGGGCTGTGGCAGCGGCCGGAGGACGTGCTGACGACCACGTTCGACCTGGGGCACGACGAGATGGTGCTCGTGAAGGACATCGAGGTCCTGAGCAGCTGTGAGCATCATCTGGTCCCCTTCGTCGGGTTCGCCCATGTCGGCTACATCCCGTCCGCCGAAGGCAAGATCACCGGGCTCTCGAAGCTGGCCCGGCTCGTGGACGTCTACGCCCGGCGTCCGCAGGTGCAGGAACGGCTCACCACGCAAGTCGCCGACTCCCTGATGGAGATCCTGGAGCCCCGGGGAGTGATCGTCGTCATGGAGTGCGAGCACATGTGCATGTCGATGCGGGGGGTGCGCAAGCCCGGGGCGAAGACCATAACGTCGGCGGTCCGCGGTCAGCTGCGCGATCCCGCGACCCGTAACGAGGCGATGAGCCTGATCATGGCGCGCTGACGCCGACGCGCCCCGCGGCGGCCACGGCGGCCTTGGCGGCCGTCACGCCGTGGAGGCGGCTCCCGTGTTGTCGTCGTCGTCCTCGGGGAGCTTGCAGACCCGTTCCAGGAAGATGGCCGCCGCTATGACGGCGATGCCGGCCACGACGGAGAAGGCGGCGTAGACCGCCTGGTCGCGGCGGGCGGGCATGTCCAGCGACTCCAGCAGGAAGACGCCGGTGCCGCCGTACATGCCGGCGACGAGGGCGGCCACCAGCGCGCTGGCGTGGCCGAAGACGACGGCGCGCGCCGCCATCAGGGGGTCGACGCCCTTGGCCTCGGGGCGGCGCTCGCGCTGCGCCTTGAGGCGGGCGCGCAGGGAGAGGGCCGTGGCCAGCAGGATCGCGGCGATCACGGCGAGCGCGATGGGCGCCGCCAGCGGGACGCTGGGGAGCGTCCCGAGCGAGTTCCACAGGCGGGCGCCCGCCCAGGACAGGACGCCGGCGACGAGGAAGACGCCGACCAGCGTCCTGATGCGCAGCTCTCTCACGGTGTCCCTTCGGTTCCCCCGGATGCCAGGGGCTGTGGTCGTCGCGGCCCTCGTCGACCTTAACGACTACTCGGGCAGCCTGAGTTCCAGGTCCGCCCGCGCTTCCACACCCTCGCGGGTGACCGCGTCGAGCAGGTCGGCGACCGCGCCCCGGCCGGGGACGCGGGCCTCGGGGTCCACGTCGTGCCACGGCGCGAGGACGAAGGCCCGTTCGTGGGCGCGGGGGTGCGGGAGCGTCAGGTGCGGGTCGTCGGAGACGACGTCGGCGTACGCGACGATGTCGACGTCCAGCGTGCGCGCGCCCCAGCGCTCGTCGCGCACGCGGTGGAAGGCCTCCTCGACCGCGTGCGCCCGCTCCAGCAGCGAGGACGGGGGCAGGGTCGTCTTCAGGACGACGACGGCGTTGAAGTAGGCCGGCTGGCTGCCGGGCTCGACGCCCCACGGCTCCGTCTCGTACACGGGGGAGACGGCCTTCACCCGCACGCCCGGGGTGTCCTCCAGGGCGTCGATGGCGCCCTGGAGGGTCTCCAGGCGGTTGCCGAGGTTGGAGCCGATGGCGACGACGGCCCGTTTCGGGTTGTGGAGCGTGGTGTCGGCGGCGTCGACCTTCTCGACGACGGAGGCCGGTACCGGCTGTACGGTCGGGTCGCTGTGACCCTCGGTGAAGGACGCGGTCATGCTCGGCTCCGGGTGATGGTGACGGTCACGTCGTCGAAGGGGACCGTGATCGGCGCGTCCGGCTTGTGGACGCAGACCTCGACCTCCTGGACCCCTTCGTGCTTCAGGCAGGCCTGGGCGATGCGCTCGGCGAGCGTCTCGACGAGGTCGACGGGATCACCCTCGACGACGGCGACGACTTCCTCCGCCACGATGCCGTAGTGCACGGTCTTCGCCAGGTCGTCGTCGGCCGCGGCCGGACGGGTGTCCAGGCCGAGGGCGAGGTCCACGATGAAGGTCTGGCCCTCTTCGCGTTCCCTGGGGAACACGCCGTGGTACCCGCGGGCCTTCAGGCCGCGCAGCGCGACACGATCCACGCGAATCCTCCTGCAATCGTCGGTGACGGCCGGTTCGTCCGTGTGCGGGCGTCACACCGGCCTCGGACGAATCTACCCGCGAGCACTGACATCGCCGGGCCATGGGCACCCTCGGCACCGGACCGGACGTCAGAGGTTCACCGGGCGTTTCCCCTGGGGAGGCCGGTGGCTCACGGGCTGATAGCCGCCCCTACCCGCGAGTTCGTGATTCCAACCACTTCTTGGTCCCTTCGGCGTCCCGGCCGGCGTCGCGGAGGCCCGCCCGCCGGCTCAAGCGAGGGTCTCGCCGCCGCCGTTGCCGCTCTCGCCGTCCTCGTCGTTCTCGCCGTTGTCCGGGCCCTCGTCGTCGTCGGCTTCGGCCAGCACCGGGGAGGCGTGGTGCGACCACAGCTTCCAGCCGTCGGACGTGCGGCGGAAGACGTTCGTGGCGACCACCAACTGGCCCACGAGCGGCCCCAGCTCCTCGCCCTCCTCCGGTGCGGGACCGCCGCTGAGGATGTTCTCGGTGCAGGTCACCAGGGCGGTGTCGCCGGTCACGGACACATGCACGTCGGTGAGGAAGAACTGGATGTAGTCGGTGTTCGCCATGATCAGCGCGTACGACCGGAGCACCTCGCCGCGTCCGGTGAGCACGGGCCAGCCGGGGTGCACGCAGGAGACCACGCCGGTGTCCGCCGGGTCGTGGTACTCCTCGTCGACGCCGAGGTCGGCGGGCGTGAGCCAGAACGAGGACACCGACTCGAAATCGCCGCGCTCCAGCGCCTCGTAGAAGGCGGTGTTGGCGGCCTCGACCTGCTCGACGTCCGTGTGCGGGGCGCTCACAGGGCTCCCTCTGCGCCGTCGCGGGGGGTGTCCTGGCCGGTCGCGCGGTGGTGCGTGCGCGCTCCCTCCACGGTGCGCGCTCCCTCCACGGCGCGCGCGACCCGTACGGCGTCCGCGGTCGCGCGTACCTCGTGCACGCGGACCGCCCACGCGCCCGCGTGCGCCGCGAGAGCGGAGACGGCGGCGGTCGCGGCGTCGCGTTCGCGGGCGGGGGGCGGAGCGCCCTGCGGGCCGGCCAGCACACGGCCGAGGAAGCGCTTGCGGGAGGCGGCGACGAGCAGAGGGCGGCCGAAGGCGTGCAGACGGTCCAGGCAGGCCAGCAGCGACAGATCGTGGTCGGCCTCCTTGGAGAAGCCGAGGCCGGGGTCGATGACGACGCGGTCGGGGGAGACGCCGCCGGCGACGACTGCGTCCACGCGCGCGTGCAGTTCGTCGACGACTTCGCGGACGACGTCCTCGTAGACGCCGCGGACGTTGCCGCCCTCCAGGAAGCCGCGCCAGTGCATGACGACGAAGGGGGCGCCCGCGTCGGCGACGACCGGGATCATCTCGGGGTCGGCCAGTCCGCCGCTGACGTCGTTGACCAGGGCGGCGCCGGCGGCGAGGGCCCGGGCGGCGACGGAGGCGCGCATGGTGTCGACGGAGACGACGACTCCCTCGGAGGCGAGCCCGCGGACTACGGGGACGACACGGCGCAGCTCCTCCGCCTCGTCCACACGGGCCGCTCCGGGGCGGGTGGACTCGCCGCCCACGTCGACGAGGTCGGCGCCCTCGGCGACCAGGTGGAGGCCGTGCTTGACGGCGGTCGTCGTGTCGAAGAAGCGGCCGCCGTCGGAGAAGGAGTCGGGGGTCACGTTGACGACGCCCATGACCGCGCAGCGGTCCCACTCGGGAAGGCCGTCGACGTGCCCGCGTCCGCTCTGCTTGCTCATACGTTCAGCGTAGGCCCAGCGGGGCGCCGGGACGGTGCGCGGCCCGGTCGGAGGCCCCGGGTGGGGCGCTCCGGCCGGGCCGGGCCGGGTCCTGGGCGGCAGGGCGGCTAGGCGGCCCGCATGTCCCGTTCGCGCACCCGGTCCGCCGCCACGACGTGCGCGCACGCGCGCGGGGTGGCGGTGCGGCGGCGCAGGAAGCGCGGCAGGGGGAGGGCCAGGGTGACGAAGCCCTCGGCCTGCATGGCGGCGAAGCCGATGCGGGGCAGGTCGGCGGAGGCCCGGTAGACCACGAAGCGGGGCTCCCAGCGCGGCTGGAACTTCGCGTTGAACTTGTACAGCGACTCGATCTGGAACCAGCGCGAGAGGAACACCAGCAGTCCCCGCCAGGCGCGCAGCACCGGGCCCGCGCCGATCTTCTCGCCGCGTGCCAGCGCCGAGCGGAACATGGCGAAGTTGAGGGACACGCGCGCGATGGCGAACTTCGGCGCGGCCTGGAGGGCGGCGACGATCAGCAGTTCGTTCATGCCCGGGTCGGCCGAGCGGTCGCGGCGCATCAGGTCGAGGGAGGCGCCGTCCGTGCCCCAGGGCACGAAGTGCAGGATCGCCTTCAGGTCGCCGTACTCGCCCGGCTCGGCGTCGGCCTTGTGGGCGGTGGCGATGAGGCAGTCGCCGTCGGAGGGGTCGCCGATCCGGCCGAGGGCCATGGAGAAGCCGCGCTCGGTGTCGGTGCCACGCCAGTCCTCGGCGGCGCGCCGGATGCGCTCCAGTTCGGCTTCGCCGAGGTCACGGACACGACGGACCCGGGTCTCGTAACCGGCGCGCTCGATGCGCTTGACCATCTGGCGCACGTTGCGCATCGCGCGGCCGGCGAGCGAGAAATCCGCCACGTCCACCACCGCCTCGTCGCCCAGCTCCAGGGCGTCGAGTCCGGTCTCGCGGGTCCACACCTCTCCGCCCGTCTCCGAGCAGCCCATGACGGCGGGGGTCCATGAGTGGGCCTTGGCCTCGTCCATGAAGCGCTCGATGGCGCCGGGCCAGGCCTCGACGTCGCCGATGGGGTCGCCGCTGGCGAGCATCACGCCGGAGACGACGCGGTAGGTCACGGCCGCCTTGCCGCTGGGGGAGAACACGACGGCCTTGTCGCGGCGCAGCGCGAAGTGGCCGAGGGAGTCGCGGCTGCCGTGCTTGGCCAGCAGGCTGCGCAGCCGGGACTCGTCCTCCTCGGTGAGGCGGGCCGCCGGGTGCTCGGGCCGGAAGGCGAGGTAGATGGTGGTGACCGCGGTGATCCAGCCGAGGGCGCCCAGGGAGAAGGCGACCGTCCAGGAGGTGTTGCCCTGGTAGTCGACGGGGCCTTCGAAGCCGAACAGGCCGTACAGCACGTGGGTGATGCGGTCGGCCAGGCTCGGGTCGCCGATCAGACGGCCGGGGTGGGCGCTGACGATGACCATGCCCAGCATGAGCGAACCTGCGCCCATGAGGACGAAGTTGGCGAGCGCGCGCCAGCGGCTGCGCGGGTCGGGCAGCGCGGCGAACTGGTCGCGGTGGACGAGCAGCGGTATCAGCAGCGCCAGGGAGATCAGCACGCCGATGACGGAGTGCCGGTAGGTGAACTGCGCGACGGCGCCCGCGGGGAGGAGCACGACGGCCGCACGCCACGCGCGCCGCTTGCCGCGCTTGAGACCGTGCGCGAGCAGCAGCAGCAGGACGCCCGCGCTGAGCGACATGGCGGCCGCGAACGGACCGAAGGAGCCGGGCAGGACCTCGGCGATGGTGTGCATCCTGCTGTGCCGGAACCGGGGGAACACGCCCGCGGCGACGTCCAGCAGACCCACGAGGGCGCACGCCCTGCTGACGAGGACGGGCACGGCCTCGGGGCGGGGGCCCCGGATCAGCCGGCGAACCCTGCTCGGAACCCCGCCCGACATTTCCTCATCTTCCCTGACAGACATCGCATCCCGTAGTTCCGCGAGAGACATGGAGACCCGGGCCCGATCGGGCATCCGGCGACTTTGCGCCCTCTAGGACGGTGTCTCGGGGAGAGAGGTTCACTCGCCTCGTCAAAGCCGCCGAAAAGGCCAAGGAAAGTCCGGGAAAAGCCCTCGCGCAGGAGCGGAGGCGGACGGGAACCCCGGCGGAGAGCGCAGGCAGGAACACCTCATGGGTCTCACGAGCAACGCAACGCTGTGGACGACGGCCGGCGCCGCTCTACTGCTGTTCACCGGCACGGTGTGGCAGTGGCCGCGGCTGGCCGGGCGCGGCTGGCGGGCCGTCACCGGGCGCGTCGGTCTGCTGCTCGCCACGCAGGTGGCGCTCTTCGCGGCGGTGGGCCTCGCCGCCAACCAGGCGTTCGGCTTCTACGCCAGCTGGGCCGACCTGTTCGGGCAGGAGAACGACCAGGGCGTCGTCGTCGACCACGCGGAGGACGGCCGTCCGACGGGACCGCTGCGCGTCGTCGACACGCGCCGCCTGGCGGGCGGGGGGCAGACGAGCACGAGCGGGCAGATCCAGCAGGTCACCGTGGCGGGCCGGACGACGGGCATCAACTCGCCCGCGTTCGTGTACCTGCCCCCGGAGTACTTCGACCCGCAGCAGCGCACGCGTACGTTCCCCGCGGCCGTCGTCCTCACGGGCTACCCCGGCACGGCCAAGGCGCTCGTCGACAAGCTGGAGTACCCGCGCACCGCGCGGGAGCTCGCCAAGGCCGGCCGTATGGAGCCGACGATCCTGGTGATGCTGCGGCCGACGGTGGCGCCGCCGAGGGACACCGAGTGCGTGGACATCCCGGGCGGGCCGCAGACCGAGTCGTTCTTCGCCAAGGACCTGCCGGAGGCGGTGGCGGCGCACTACCGGGTGAACAAGAAGCCCGGCAGCAGATGGGGCGTCATAGGCAACTCCACGGGCGGTTACTGCGCCCTGAAGCTGGCGATGCACCATCCCGACGTCTTCGCGGCGGGCGCCGGCCTGTCGCCGTACTTCACCGCGCCGTCCGACCCGACGACCGGCGACCTCTTCCACGGCGACAAGACCCGCCGCGCCGAGGCCGACCTGCGCTGGTACATCAAGCACCGGCCCGCGCCGGACACTTCGCTGCTCGTCACCAGCAGCAAGGTCGGGGAATCCGACTACAAGCCCACGATGAAGTTCATCGACATGGTGAAGGCGACGAAGAAGACGAGGATCTCGTCGATCATCCTCGAAAGCGGCGGACACAACTTCAACACCTGGCGGAGGGAGATCCCGGCGACCCTGGAGTGGGTCAGCGGACGGCTGAGCAGCCCGTGACACCGGGGCCGCGGCGGCCGCCCAACGGAAACGATCTTGTTTGTTCGTCGAATTCCGTGACAGCGCTGAATGCCGATGCGCTGTGAAGACTTCGGAACGGCTGGGTTTTTACGGGGCGGGGCGCCAACAATCCTCTACGCGCGGTAAGTTTCTGGCCATGCCACGTGGACGTCACCGCCATTCACCGCCCTTGCACAGGCTGCTTCCTCCGTCGGCGATCGCAGGCGTCTCCATCGTCTGCGCCCTCGGTCCCTGGGTGTTCACGGAGCCCTTCGCGCTCCGAGGTCTGGCCGCCGCCGCCGCGGCGACGGCGGTCATCGGCGCGATCGTCATGCGCCGTTGGGACATCCAGGCCGGCAAGCAGGTCGCCGACCTCACGCGCGCGCGTGCGGGCGACGAGTGGCGCTTCGAGGAGCGTGTCGCCGAGTTGGAGAGCGACCTCGACGAGTCGCGCGAGCTGCGGATCAAGCTGGAGCAGCGGCTGCGCGCCAAGCGCGCCGAACTCGCCGGCCTGCGCAACGAGCACGCGGCGCTGCTGCGCCGCTACGCCACCGCCGAGACGGAGCGGGCGACCGCCCTGGAGGGCCGCCGCCTGCTGGAGATAGAGGCCGCGCCACCGTCGAACGCCCTGCCGCCCGCGAGGGCTGCGGAGACGGCCGAGGGTGCGGGGACCGAGGGGACTTCGGCCGACGAGGCCGCTGTCGAGGACGTCTCGGTCGACGAGGCCGCGCTCGCCGGCGGATCGGTCGACGGGACTGCGGTCGACGGGGCTTCGGCGGCTGGGGCTTCGAAGGCCGGCGTATCCGCTTCCGGGGCGCCCGGTGAGGGCGAGTCCGAGGCTCCCGCGGTCTTCTCCGCCGACGGCTCCAAGCTGTTCCTGCGTGCGCTGAGCGCGCTCGCCCGCTTCGACGCCGACCGGCCCGAGCGCGCGGAGTCGGCGAAGCCCGAGCCGGTTCAGCCTGCGGTGTCCGAGCCGGTGAAGTCCGCCGAGCCGGCCGAGCCCGTCGGGCCGGCCAAGCCCGGCAAGCAGGCCGAGGCCACCAAGACCGAGCCCACCGACACCACCAGCACCACCGAACCCGCCGACGCCAAGCCCGCTTCGGTCGCCTTCTCCAAGGCCGGCGGCGACAAGGAGGCCGCGCGGGAGGACGAGGCGGAGGGGAAGCCCGAGGCGGTCGACGAGCACACGCGCGCGGCCGCCCCTCCCCTGGAAGCCGAAGAGAACGAGGCCCCGGCACAGACGACGGCCGCAGCCGCGCCGGAAGAGGCCGCCGAGCGGACGCAGGCCACAGACGCGAACTCGGCAGACGGAACAGACGGCACGGACGCCACGGACACCCCGGAAGCGCCTCACGCAGTCGTTCCCGCGCGGCGCCCCGGCGGGCACTTCACGGTGCCGACCGCCGTGGCCGTCGCTCCCGAGTCGCAGCCGGTGCGCCGGCCCACGGCCGAGGGCGGGTTCGACTTCTTCGGCACGAAGGAGTCGGCGGCGTCCGACGCCCTGGAGGCCGTGCAGAACGAGGACCTCGCCGACGTCGTCGGCCAGGAGGCGCTCGCGCTGCACAAGGCGGAGACCGAGGCGGAGTTCAAGCCGGCCGACGACGACTCGCGCCGCGTCGGCCAGGTGATCGACCTGACCGCGCACGACGAGACCGAGCAGATCGACCTGCACCGCCTGCGCAGCGCCGTCTCCTGAACAACCCTTGCGCGACAGCTGCTAGGCCATCCACCGGTCGGGCCGGGCGTCACGGCGTCCGGTCCAGGACCGTTCGGCCTGGCCGCGCAGCAGCTCCGCGGCCTCCCGCGCGTCCCGCAGACGCGCCGTGACGGTCGTTCCGGCCCCCGAGTCCACCCGCACGTCGGCGACGTGCCACAGCCGCTGCCAGGGCCCTTGCGTGAGCCGCACGCTCTGCACCTTGGCGTGCGGGACGAGCGCCAGACTCCGGCGCAGCAGCCCGTGCCGGGAGGTGAAGACCGTGTCGGTGACCGCCGTCCCGTAGCCCCGCCACCACACCGGGACGCACCGTCCGGCCCGGCGGGGCGGCCGTGCCAGGGCGGCGGCGTCGGGGACGGCGACGCCGGGCAGCACGCGCGCGATGACGGCCTCCGCGGCCTCGCGCGGGGCGACCGGGACGAGCACGGAGTTGGTCGAGCCGGCCACGTCCAGCTCGACGCGCACCCACCCCCTGCGCCGCCACAGCAGCGGCTCGACGATCCGGACCGTCTGCACCCGCCCGGGCGGCACCGTCTCGTGCGCGCGGTCCAGCAGACCGTGGTCGATCCGCAGCCCGTCCGGTGAATCGCCGACGCTCCAGTCGAACTCCGCGACGAACCGCCCCACGCTGCGCGCGCCCGCCGCGCCGAGCAGCGGCACACCCGTCGCCAGCACCGTCCACACGCTCTCGGTGACGAGCCACAGCACCGGCAGCACCACGAGCGCGGCGATCAGCGCGCCCCAGGTCGCGCCGGTCAGCGCCAGCGCGATCGCCAGCTCGCGCGCGGGCACGCGCAACAGCTCGCGCGCCGGGGCCTCGCCGACCTCGTGCGCCGTCTCGGGGGCGAAGCCGGCCGCACGCGCGAGCAGTTCGGCCCGCAGCGCGCTCGCCTCGTCCTCGCCGAGGAAGGCGAGTTCGTCCTTCTTGTCGGCGCCGACCACGTCGAGCCGCAGTTTGGCGACGCCGGCGATCCGCGCGAGCAGCGGCCGGGTGACGTCGACGGCCTGGATGCGTTCCAGCCGGATGTGCGCCGTGCGCCGGAACACCAGGCCGGTCCGTATGCGCAGTTCGCTGTCCGTCACCGCGAAGTGGGTGAACCACCAGCTCAGGAAGCCGTAGAGGGCAGCCGCGGGGACGACGACGGCGAGTGCGATCAGCAGGGTCGTCGTGGTGAGCCGCGTCAGCTGCCGCTGGGCCTGGTTCGGGTCGTGCAGCGCCCAGCCGGCGACCACCGCGATGGGCGCCCACGCGCGCCGGAACGGCGTCACGGGGTGCAGTCGGCGCTCGACGACGGTCCGCGCCCGCGTGGCGGCGGTCACGCCGTCGTCGACGCCCGGGGCCGTCACAGTCCCGCCGATCGGGCCTCGCCGAGCTGGGTGAGCCGGTCACGCAGCCGTTCCGCCTCGGCCGGGTCCAGCCCCGGGATCCTCGCGTCCGTCGCGGCGGCCGCCGTGTGCAACTGGACGCCGGCCAGCCCGAAGTACCGCTCCACGGGACCGGAGGTCACCTCGACGAGCTGCATCCGCCCGTACGGCACGACCGTCTCCTCGCGCCACAGCACGCCCCGGCTGATCAGCAGGTCGTCGGCGCGCTCGGCGTAGCGCCAGGAGCGCCAGTTGCGGCCGAGCATGACCCACCCCCAGCCGATGCCCGCCAGGGGCAGCAGCGCGAACGCCGCCCAGGCGGGCCCGGCGAGCAGACCGAGCAGCACCCCGACGCCGGCCGCCGCGAGCCCCAGCCACACCACCAGCAACAGCCGCCGCATCCGCAGCAGTCCGGGCGGCAGCCCGGTCCACGCCGCGCCGCCTCCCACCGTCTCCACGCCCCCCGGGCCCGCCGGGCTCCCCGTCTCCATGCGGCCAGCGTACGTAGGGGAGACTGGGGCCATGACTCCTACGACGGAGACCACGGTCGGGATCGGCGGCGCCGCGGAGAGCACCGACATGGTGCTCAACATCGGCCCGCAGCATCCCTCCACGCACGGCGTCCTGCGGCTGCGGCTCGTGCTGGACGGCGAGCGCATCATGCACGCGGAGCCGGTGATCGGCTACATGCACCGGGGCGCGGAGAAGCTGTTCGAGGCGCGTGACTACCGCCAGATCGTGATGCTGGCCAACCGCCACGACTGGCTGTCGGCGTTCTCCAACGAGCTGGGCGTGGTCCTCGCGGTGGAGCGCATGCTCGGCATGGAGGTGCCCCCGCGCGCGGTGTGGACGCGCACGCTCCTCGCGGAGCTGAACCGGGTGCTCAACCACCTGATGTTCCTCGGCTCCTATCCCCTGGAGCTCGGCGGCATCACGCCGGTCTTCTACGCCTTCCGCGAGCGCGAGGTCCTCCAGAACGTGATGGAGGAGGTCTCCGGCGGGCGCATGCACTACATGTTCAACCGGGTCGGCGGCCTCAAGGAGGACCTGCCGGCGGGGTGGGCCTCCCGCGCGCGGGGGGCCGTCGCCGCCGTCCGCTCCCGCATGGACGTCTTCGACGACCTCGTCCTCGGCAACGAGATCTTCCGGGGCCGCACGCGCGGCGTGGGCGTCCTCTCCTCACGGGCCGTGCACGCGTACGGCGTGAGCGGGCCCATCGCGCGCGCGTCCGGCGTCGACTTCGACCTGCGCCGCGACGAGCCCTACCTGGCCTACGGGGAGCTCCAGGACACGCTGAGGGCGGTGACCCGGACGGAGGGCGACTGCCTGGCCCGCTTCGAGTGCCTCCTGGAGCAGACGCACGTCGCGCTGGACCTCGCGGACGCCTGTCTGGACCGCCTCGCCGAGCTGCCGCCCGGCCCGGTCAACCAGCGGCTCCCCAAGGTCCTCAAGGCGCCCGAGGGACACACGTACGCGTGGACCGAGAACCCCCTCGGGGTCAACGGCTACTACCTCGTCAGCAAGGGCGAGAAGACCCCGTACCGGCTGAAGCTGCGCTCGGCCTCGTACAACAACATCCAGGCGCTGACCGAGCTGCTGCCGGGCACGCTGGTCGCGGACATGGTGGCGATCCTGGGCTCGATGTTCTTCGTGGTCGGGGACATCGACAAGTAATCGGGCCCTCTCGGCGGCGGGGGCGAGCGCTCCGGCGTGCGCGTCAGCGGGACGGGGCGAGCGGGTCGGCGATCCCGACCGGCTGGAGCAGCCAGGCGAAGCCGCCGAGGCCGCCCGCCGCGGTGAGTTCGGCCGCCTCGCCGGCGCTCGCGAGGGCGCGGACGTACGCGGCGGGGTCCGTGGAGGCCAGCGCGAGCGGGGGGCGCGCGCCGGTGACGCCCAGGGCGTGCAACGCCTCCCGCTGGGAGAGCAGACGGGGCGCGGACGGTGAAAGCGCCGGTGTGCCTGCCTGCGCGCAGGCGTCCAGTGCGACATGCGCCGTGAGGTCGCACGAGCCGTCCGGCACGGGCGTCGTCTCCCGGCCCTCCCGGTAGCCCGTGAGCGTCCCGAACGGGGGGCGAGCGTCCGCCGTGTGCGCGTAGTCCACGGCCACGGCGAGCCCCCGCCCGACCCGGGCGACGGCGGACGCCCAGGCGGTGTCCCGGGGCAGCCCGATCTCCGCCCGCAGCCCCTCCTCGCCGGCCAGGGGCCACCAGCGCGCGAGCCACTCCGCCTCCGCGCCGGACACCGGCTCGCCGAGCCGCTCTGCCCCGTCGCCTCGTACGAGCACCCGGCGCGCGGTTCCGGCGGAGTCGACCTCGGCGACCTCGACGGGCACGTTGTCCAGCCACTCGTTGGCGAACAGCAGCCCGGTGACCTCATGGGGCGGCTCGGGCAGCCACTCGACCCGACGGTCGAGGCCCGCAGGACGGGCGGCGATCTCGACGGCGTACGCGCGTGTGCGGGCCGCCACGTCGGCGGGGAGCGCGGCGAGCACCGCGGTGACCAGCTCACCGCGTCCGGCGGCCATGTCGACGAAGTCGAGCGACGCGGGCCGGCCCAGCGCCTCGTCCACCTCGCAGAGCAGCCGGGCCACCGCACCGGCGAAGAGCGGGGACGCGTGCACGGATGTGCGGAAGTGCCCCGCCGGGCCCTCGGGGCGGCGGTAGAAGCCGTCCGTCCCGTAGAGCGCGTCCTGCGTCGCCGCCCGCCAGCCGCGCCATCCACCGGAACCCGTCACCTGTGCCGCCACCGGCTCAGACTATGCGCACAGGTGATCGCCTCCTCCACCTTGCGGAGTATGCGCGCCGGACCCGGATCGGCCCTCCGGTTGACCCGTGCACACATCGGGCTTCCCTACTCTGGGTTACGTGCAGCGCCTCTATGACTTCATCCGCAGACACCCGAGCGGGGTCGACGGCTTCTGGGCCTTCGTCCTGTTCGGGATCTCTGTGGTGGCCGACACCTCCACCAGGAACACCGGCCAGGGAACCGACGATCCGGCACTCATCGTGCCGGTGGCCTTCCTGCTCTGCCTGGTGGTGGCGCTGCGACGGCGCATGCCCGAGGGGATGCTCCTGCTGGCCGGCGCCATCGGCGTGGCGCAGCTGGCGCTGGACGTCGCGACGATGGCCGCCGACTTCGCCCTGCTGGTGATCGTCTACACGGTCGCCGCGACGGGCGTGCGCTGGTCGTCCTGGCTGGCCCTGGGCACGGGGCTGAGCGCGGCGACGCTGGCGCAGATGCGCTGGCCGAACGGGCAGACCAGCGCGTGGGGCAATGTCGCGATCGTCGTCTTCCAGACGGTGCCGTTCGCCCTCGCCTGGGTGCTCGGCGACTCCATGCGGACCCGCCGCGCCTACTTCGCGCAACTGGAGGAGCGGGCCTCCCGCCTGGAGAAGGAGCGCGAGGCGCAGGCGAAGGTCGCGGTCGCCGCCGAACGCGCCCGTATCGCGCGCGAGTTGCACGACGTCGTCGCGCACAACGTGTCGGTGATGGTGGTGCAGGCCGACGGCGCGGCCTATGTCCTCGACGCCGCCCCCGACCAGGCGAAGAAGGCCCTGGAGACGATCTCCTCGACCGGCCGCCAGGCGCTCGCCGAGATGCGCCGCCTGCTGGGCGTGCTGCGCACCGGGGAGCACCAGGAGAGCGGCGAGTACGTGCCGCAGCCGGACGTCGAGCAGATCAAGGACCTGGTCGAGCAGTGCAGCGGCTCCGGTCTGCCCGTCGACTTCAAGGTCGAGGGCACTCCGCGTCCGCTGCCCAGCGGCGTCGAGCTCACCGCGTACCGCATCGTGCAGGAGGCGCTGACCAACACGCGCAAGCACGGCGGACCGCACGCGGGCGCCAGCGTGCGCCTGGTCTACTTCGACGACGGTCTCGGCCTGCTCGTCGAGGACGACGGCAAGGGCGCCCCGCACGAGCTGTACGAGGAGGGCGGCATCGACGGCCAGGGGCACGGGCTGATCGGCATGCGCGAGCGGGTCGGCATGGTCGGCGGCACGCTGGACGCCGGCCCGCGCCCGGGCGGAGGATTCCGCATCAGCGCCCTGCTGCCGCTCAAACCGGCGCACTGACGCCCCTGCACGCCCCCCGTTGACACCTGTAACACGGAAGAGGACCCGATGACGATCCGCGTGATGCTCGTCGACGACCAGGTGCTGCTGCGCACCGGGTTCGGGATGGTGCTCGCCGCCCAGCCGGACATGGAGGTCGTGGCCGAGGCGGGCGACGGCGTCGAGGCCCTCCAGGCGGTGCGGTCCACGGCGGTGGACGTGGTCCTGATGGACGTGCGCATGCCGAAGCTGGACGGTGTGGAGGCGACCCGGCGCATCTGCGCGGAGGAGAACCCGCCGAAGGTGCTGATCCTGACCACCTTCGACCTCGAC
This sequence comes from Streptomyces sp. NPDC002566, assembly GCF_042889585.1. Classification (NCBI taxonomy): domain Bacteria; kingdom Bacillati; phylum Actinomycetota; class Actinomycetes; order Kitasatosporales; family Streptomycetaceae; genus Streptomyces; species Streptomyces sp. NPDC002566. Next base: position 174,333 of record NZ_JBIARD010000010.1, read on the forward strand.
GAGTACGCCTTCTCCGGGCTGAAGGCGGGCGCCTCCGGATTCATGCTCAAGGACGTGCCGCCCGGCGAACTGCTCGCCGCCATCCGCGCCGTGCACAGCGGCGACGCGGTCGTCGCCCCCTCCACCACCCGCCGTCTGCTCGACCGGTTCGCGCCGATGCTGCCCAGCGCCGGCAAGGAGCCGCAGCGCAAGGAGCTGGAGCGGCTCACCGAGCGCGAGCGCGAGGTCATGATCCTCGTCGCCCAGGGGCTGTCCAACGGCGAGATCGCCGCCCGGCTGGTGCTGTCCGAGGCGACGGTGAAGACCCACGTCGGCCGCATCCTCACCAAGCTGGGCCTGCGCGACCGGGTCCAGGTGGTCGTCCTGGCCTACGAGACGGGACTGGTCCGCGCCGGCGGGCACTGAGCCGGAAAGCGCTCCCCGGCCCCCGTGGCGGCCACTAGGGTCTGCGCATGCTCCTGTGGATAAACGGCCCTTTCGGGGGTGGCAAGACACAGACGGCACACGAGATCCGGCGGCGGCTGCCGGGCAGCGTCGTGTGCGACCCCGAGCACGTGGGCTTCGGCCTGCACCGCATGCTGCCGCCCGCGCTGCGCGAGGACTTCCGGGACCTTGCGTCCTGGCGGCTGGGCGTCGTCGAGGTGCTCGACCTGGCGCTGCGCAAGCACGACGGCGTGGTGATCGTGCCCATGACCCTCACGGATCCGGACCACTTCGCGGAGACCGTGGGCCGGTTGCGTGAACTGGGGCACGACGTACGCCACTTCACGCTCCTCGCCGAACGGGAGACCGTGCTGCGGCGGCTGCGGGAACGCGGCCTCGGACGCCTGCTGCGGTTCCTCGCCGGCAAGAACGCCGCTCCGAGGCAGGAGAGTTGGGCCGTCCGTCAGCTCGACCACTGTCTGGAGCGGCTGCGGGAGCCCTGCTTCGCCGAGCAGCTGTGGACGGACCGCACCTCCGTGCCCAGGACGGCCGACCGCATCGCCGTCCTGGCCGGTCTGACGCTCCGGCCCAACCACGAGGGCGCGCTGCGGACCAGGCTGCGGCAGGCGCGCGTGGGGCTGAGGCACATCCGCTTCGACTGAGCAGCCGACCCGCGCGAACCGCTCCTGCCGCGGGGCTAGCGGAGTATCCCCTCCAGGAAGTCGCTGCCGAGCCGCGCCACCATCGTCACGTCCAGCTGGTGCAGCACGTACCGGCCGCGGCGGCGGGTGGAGACCAGGCCCGCCTTCTTCAGGACGGCGAGGTGCCGGGATATCTCGGGCGCCGTCATGCCGTGCGCCTGGGCCAGCTCGGTGGTCGTGTAGGCGCTGCGGGCCAGCAGGCGGCAGATCCGCATGCGCACGGGGTGGGACAGCGCCGTCATCCGCAGCGTGAGCTGCTCCACCGACGGCGGCGAGGCCAGTTCCGGCGAGCCGACCGGGTAGTGCAGCACCGGCTGCCAGCCGTACCGGTGCAGCACCATCAGATGCGGCCAGCCGAGGCTCGTCGGCACCAGCAGCAGGGACCCGTCGGTGACGGCGGTGCGGCCCTCGATCAGCTTGTCGACGGTGATGTGCGCGGCGTTCTCGTCCAGCGTCACGGCGGAGGACACCGAGGCGAGGGCCTCCGCGAGACCCTTGCGGTGCAGCAGCTCCGTCTTGTGGCGGGCGTCCGCGGCGAGAGCGTGGCGGACCCGGGCCCAGACGTCCGCGAAGAAGGCCTCCTCGCAGTCCTGGAGGAACTGCCGCAGCCACGCCCGCACGAGGGGCGGGTCGGCGAGCAGCCGTCGGGTGAAGCGCACCTGGCGCGGCCCTCGGGAGGCGGCCAGGTCGAGGGCGCGCTCGTGCAGGGCCGGGTCGGACAGGACGCCGGAGCTCGGCAGCTCGTAGCCCGGCGCGCACGTGAACTCCAGCGCGGAGTCGGTGAACTGCTCGTCGCTCAGTTTGTCCAGCAGGTCGAGCTCTTCGGCGAGTGTGGCGCCCGGCCGCGCGCCGCCGCCCGGGATGCCCGCGTACGGCAGGAAGACGTCGGAGAACGTCGTCCGCCACAGGAAGTCCGCCTCGCACATCCGGTCGGCCAGATGCGGGTCGAGGGACGCCGTCACGCTGGTGACCCAGCCCTGCAGACCGGGGTGGTGGCCCGGTTCGGACAGCGCGTGCAGCGCCATGCCGAGTTCGGCCAGGGGCGACGGCGCGACCGTGACCCGCTCCGGCCGCAGCCCCGTGATGTCGATGCGCACGCTCATGCCCTCATGGTGCACCCCGGCACTGACAACGCAGCCGTCGATTGACGGCCCTCGTCAATCGACGGGACGAGCGGCGCGGGCGCGCCGCAGCCTGGAGTCACCGGGGCGACCGCGGCGCACCCGGGCCCCTCTCCAACTCCCGGAAAGGCAACGGCCATGAGCATCACCGAGCAGTACGCCCTCGACGTCCACCGCGCCCGTCAGCACGGCGAGCCCCTCCCGCCCGCGCCCGGCGCCCACGACTGGCAGCTCGTCCGCGAACTGCGCGACCGCCGTGAGTTCGAGGCGGTCCTCGGCGGCCGCCGCCCCGCCCGCGGGCGCGCCCGGAACGTCCTCGGCCGACTGCTGCACCGTCTGCGGCCGGTCAGGCCTTGAAGGGCTGCCCGGCGGTCTCCCTCAGCCGCGCCATGAAGTCCCCGACGGCCGTCCGCACGTCCTGCGGCGTCCACTCCAGGCCGTCGGCGCGCACGGTGACCTCCGTGAACGACAGCCCGGGCGGCCCGCCGCGGCTCCAACCCGACGCGAAGAGCACCGTCTTCGTCTCCTCGGCCTGCCGCACCGCCGCCTCGGCGAGGTCGTCGGCGTCGTAGGGCAGCCAGAGCTGGAACTCGTGCGTGTGCGGTGCCTCCGGATGCACGCGCGCCCAGGGGACCCCGGCCTCGGCGAAGCCCTCGCGCAGCGCCTCGGCCACCACGCGCGCGTGGGCGACGTACTCCGGCAGCCGGGGCAGCTCCCGCTCCAGCCCGACGAGCGCGGACAGCGCCGTGGGGAACTGCAGGAAGACGGTGCCCCCGTACCGGTGGCGCCAGGCCCTCGCCTCCTCCACCAGCGTCCGCGGGCCGGCGAGCGCCGCGCCGCCGAAGCCGTCCAGGGACTTGTAGAACGACACGTAGACGCTGTCCGCCAGGCCCGCGATCTCCTCCAGGGAGCGGCCGAAGTGGACGGTGGACTCCCACAGGCGGGCGCCGTCGAAGTGCACCACCGCGTCCCGCTCGCGTGCCGCGTCCACGACGTCGGTGAGCTCCTCCCAGGAGGGCAGCACGAAACCGGCGTCCCTGAGGGGCAGTTCCAGCATCAGCGTCCCGAAGGGCTCCTCGAAGGCGCGGACCTCGTCGGCCGTCGGCAGCCGGGGCTCACCGGTGACGCGTACCGGCCGCAGCCCGGCCACCGCGCTCAGGGCGCCCCGCTCGTGGACCTCCGGGTGGGCCAGCGCGTGCAGGGCGACCGTGGGGTTGCCGGTACGCCCGGCCCAGCAGCGCAGGGCGACCTGCTGGGCCATCGTGCCGGTGGGGAAGAACGCCGCGGCCTCCGTGCCCAGCAGGCCCGCGACCCGGTCCTCCAGGGCGGCGACGACCCCGCCGCCGTACACGTCCGGCGGTTCGTCCAGGTCGTACACCTCGGGCGCCGCTTCGTGCAGCAGGGCGAGCCGGTCGCGCAGGCTGCCGCGGAAGCCCGGACGCGACAGCGCCCGCTCCGCCGCCCGGAAGGCGGCCGTCCGTCGCTTCCCCAGCTCCTCCCGCCGCTCCTCGCCCGGCTCTTCCCCGTCCCGTTCCGCCGTGTTCGTCATGCTCGGATCATGCCCGGCGCCGGACCGCCCGAGCACCGGCTTTTCCGCACCACCGGCGGCCCGCGCGCGGGCCGTGCGGTCGCCGAGAGGAAGCCCACAGCCTGTGGACGACCGGACGCCCCGGCGACCGATCGCGTTAACATGACGAGAAATCGTCCGGTACCCGAAGCGGACTGGAACGGGAAGGCCGTCGCCGCGTGAACACAAGCCAACAGCCAGACCCCAGCGACCGTCCCGCGCGGCTCACCGTCGGCGTCGTAGGCGCCGGCCGCGTGGGCCCCGCGCTCGCCGCGTCGCTCCAGCTCGCCGGGCACCGCCCGGTCGCCGTGTCGGGGGTCTCCGACGCCTCCCGCCGCCGGGCCGCGGCACTGCTGCCGGACGTGCCGCTGGTGCCGCCCGCCGAGGTCCTCCAGCGCGCCGAACTGGTCCTGCTGACCGTCCCCGACGACACCCTGCCCGGCCTCGTCGAAGGCCTCGCCGACACCGGTGCCGTACGGCCCGGCCAGCTGCTCGTGCACACCTCCGGGCGGTACGGCGCGAAGGTCCTCGACCCCGCCCTGCGCGCGGGCGCCCTGCCGCTGGCCCTGCACCCGGCGATGACCTTCACCGGCACCCCCGTGGACGTCCAGCGACTGGCCGGCTGCTCCTTCGGCGTGACCGCGCCCGACGAGCTGCGGCTGGCCGCCGAGGCCCTGGTCATCGAGATGGGCGGCGAACCGGAATGGATCGCCGAGGAGAGCCGGCCGCTCTACCACGCGGCCCTCGCCCTGGGCGCCAACCACCTGGTGACGCTGGTCGCCCAGTCCATGGAGCTGCTGCGCGCCTCCGGGGTGTCGGCCCCCGACCGGATGCTCGGCCCGCTGCTCGGCGCCGCCCTCGACAACGCGCTGCGCTCCGGCGACGCGGCGCTCACCGGCCCCGTCGCGCGCGGGGACGCCGGCACGGTCGCCGCGCACGTGGCCGAACTGCGCAGGCACGCCCCGCAGGCCGTCGGCGGCTACCTCGCGATGGCCCGCGCCACCGCCGACCGCGCGCTCGCCCACGGCCTGCTGAAGCCGGAACTCGCCGAGGACCTCCTCGGGGTACTCGCCAACGGGACCGACGGCGCCGAGGGAGAAGCCGGATGACCACGAGCCTGCTGAGCACCGCCGACGACCTGCACGCACGCGCGCGTGCCGGGCGCAGGGCGGTCGTGATGACGATGGGCGCCCTGCACGAGGGGCACGCCACGCTCGTCCGCACCGCCCGCGAGATCGCCGGGCCGGACGGCGAGGTCGTCGTCACCGTCTTCGTCAACCCGCTTCAGTTCGGCGCGGGCGAGGACCTCGACCGTTATCCGCGCACCCTGGACGCCGACGTCAAGCTCGCCGAACAGGCCGGCGCCGACGTCGTCTTCGCCCCGTCCGTGGACGAGGTCTATCCGGGCGGCGAGCCCCAGGTGCGCATCACCGCCGGGCCCATGGGCGAGCGTCTGGAGGGCGGCTCGCGCCCCGGCCACTTCGACGGGATGCTGACCGTCGTCGCCAAGCTGCTGCACCTCACCCGGCCCGACGTGGCCCTGTTCGGGCAGAAGGACGCCCAGCAGCTCGCCCTGATCCGCCGTATGGTGCGCGATCTGAACTTCGGCGTGGAGATCGTCGCCGTGCCGACCGTCCGCGAGGACGACGGCCTGGCCCTGTCCAGCAGAAACCGCTATCTGTCCGCGACCGGGCGACGTACCGCGCTCGCGCTGTCCCAGGCGCTGTTCGCCGGCCGCGACCGGCACGCCGCCCAGGAGGCGCTGCGGGCACGCGCGCGTGAGGTGCCGGCCACGCACGCCCGCGCCGAGGCGCTCAGCGCCCTGGGCGAGTCCCGTGCCGCCGCCGACGCGCACGCCGTCGCCAAGGCCGTCCCCGGCGCCGCGGCGGCCGTCCGCGCGGCCGCCCGCCTGGTCCTCGACGAAGCCGCCCGCATGGACCCGCCGCTGCGGCTGGACTACCTCGCGCTGGTCGACCCGGCCGACTTCACCGAGATCGGGGACGACTTCACCGGCGAGGCCGTCCTGGCCGTCGCCGCCCGGGTCGGGACGACCCGGCTGATCGACAACCTCCCCCTCACGTTCGGAGCCGCCTCGTGACCAGCACAGGCATACGACTGCACGCGCCCGCGCCCGGGTGGTCCATCTCGGCGGACGTCGTGGTCGTCGGCTCCGGAGTGGCCGGCCTGACCGCCGCCCTGCGCTGCGAGGCCGCGGGCCTGACGACGGTCGTGGTCACCAAGGCCCGCCTCGACGACGGCTCCACGCGCTGGGCGCAGGGCGGCATCGCCGCGGCCCTCGGCGAGGGCGACACCCCGCAACAGCACCTGGACGACACGCTGGTGGCGGGCGCGGGCCTGTGCGACGAGGACGCGGTACGGCTCCTGGTCACCGAGGGGCCCGACGCCGTACGCCGGCTGATCTCCACCGGGGCCCACTTCGACACCGACGACGAGGGCGGCATCCAGCTCACCCGCGAGGGCGGCCACCACCGCCGCCGCATCGCCCACGCCGGCGGCGACGCCACCGGCGCGGAGATCTCCCGCGCGCTCGTGGAGGCCGTACGCGCGCGCGGCCTGCGCACGATCGAGAACGCGCTCGTCCTGGACCTGCTCACCGACGCCGAGGGCCGCACCGCGGGCGTGACCCTGCACGTCATGGGCGAGGGCCAGCACGACGGCGTGGGCGCCGTGCACGCTCCCGCGGTCGTCCTCGCAACCGGCGGCATGGGCCAGGTCTACTCCGCGACGACCAACCCGTCCGTCTCCACCGGCGACGGCGTGGCCCTCGCCCTGCGCGCGGGCGCCGAGGTCAGCGACCTGGAGTTCGTGCAGTTCCACCCCACCGTGCTGTTCCTCGGCCCGGACGCGGAGGGCCAGCAGCCGCTGGTCTCCGAGGCCGTGCGCGGCGAGGGCGCGCACCTGGTCGACGGCGACGGCGTGCGGTTCATGCTGGGGCAGCACGAGCTGGCCGAGCTCGCGCCCCGCGACATCGTCGCCAAGGGCATCACGCGCCGCATGCAGGAGCAGGACGCCGAGCACATGTTCCTCGACGCCCGCCACTTCGGCGCCGACATGTGGGAGAACCGCTTCCCGACGATCCTGGCGGCCTGCCGCGCCCACGGCATCGACCCGGTCACCGAGCCCGTCCCGGTCGCCCCGGCAGCCCACTACGCCTCCGGCGGCGTGCGCACCGACTCCCACGGCCGCACCACCGTCCCGGGCCTGTACGCGTGCGGGGAGGTCGCCTGCACCGGTGTGCACGGCGCCAACCGGCTCGCCTCCAACTCCCTCCTCGAAGGCCTCGTCTACGCCGAGCGCATCGCCGCCGACATCGCCGGCGACCGGGCGGCCGACGGCCCGCACGAGCGCGTGCCCGCCCCGGTCGAGCACCCGGCGACGCCCGCGCACCCGCTGCTGGCCCCCGAGGCCCGGTTCGCGATCCAGCGCACCATGACGGACGGCGCGGGGGTCCTGCGCTCGAAGGAGTCGCTGGAGAAGGCCGCCGACCGGCTCCAGCGGCTGCACACCGAGGCCCGCGACGCCCTCGACGAGAACGGCAAGACCGCCGAGCCCGGCGTCGACACCTGGGAGGCCACCAACCTCCTGTGCGTGGCCCGCGTCCTGGTCGCCGCCGCCCTGCTGCGCGAGGAGACCCGCGGCTGCCACTGGCGCGAGGACCGCGCCGGGCGCGACGACGCGAATTGGCGCCGTCACATCGTCGTACGGCTGAATCCGGACCGGACGCTCGCCGTACGCACCACCGATACCGCAGACTTCCCCCCTACCCGGCAGCACCAGCAGGAGCAGTGACAGAAGTGAGCACCCCCGAGGACCTTTCCCTCGTCGAGAACGGCGGCTGCGGCGACGGCTGCGCCTGCGGCGACGGCACCGGCGACGACGAGTACATGGAGTGCGGGCTGGACCCCGCTCTCGCCCAGCTCCTGGCCGACGCCGGACTCGACCCCCTGGAGGTCGAGGACATCGCCAACGTCGCCATCCAGGAGGACCTCGCCCTCGGCGTGGACGTGACGACCGTCGCGACCATCCCCGAGGAGGCCGTGGCCACCGCCGACTTCACCGCGCGCGAGGCCGGCGTGGTGGCGGGCCTCAGGGTCGCCGAAGCGGTGATCTCGGTCGTCTGCACGGACGAGTTCGAGGTCGAGCGGCACGTCGAGGACGGCGACCGCGTGGAGCCCGGGCAGAAACTGCTGTCGGTCACCACGCGCACGCGTGACCTGCTGACCGCCGAGCGCAGCGCGCTCAACCTGATGTGCCGCCTGTCGGGCATCGCGACCGCCACGCGCGCGTGGGCCGACGTCCTCGAGGGCACCAGGGCTCGCGTGCGGGACACGCGCAAGACGACGCCGGGGCTGCGCGCGCTGGAGAAGTTCGCGGTCCGCTGCGGCGGCGGCGTCAACCACCGGATGTCGCTGTCCGACGCGGCCCTGGTCAAGGACAACCACGTGGTCGCCGCCGGCGGCGTCGCCCAGGCCTTCGAGGCCGTGCGCAAGGCCTTCCCGGACGTGCCGGTCGAGGTCGAGGTCGACACCCTGCACCAGCTGCGAGAGGTCGTGGACGCCGGCGCGGACCTGATCCTCCTGGACAATTTCACCCCCGGCGAGTGCGAGGAGGCCGTCGGCATCGTCGGCGGACGCGCGCTGCTGGAGGCGTCCGGCCGGCTCACCCTGGACAACGCCGGGGCGTACGCCGCCACCGGCGTCGACTTCCTGGCCGTGGGCGCCCTGACCCACTCCTCGCCGATCCTGGACATCGGCCTCGACCTTCGAGCCGCGGAGTAGGAGCGGGAACCGGCCATGCTGCTGACGATCGACGTGGGGAACACGCACACCGTGCTCGGCCTGTTCGACGGGGAGGACATCGTCGAACACTGGCGGATCTCCACCGACCCCCGCCGCACGGCCGACGAGCTCGCGGTCCTGCTCCAGGGCCTGATGGGCATGCACCCCCTGCTCGGGGTGGAACTGGGCGACGGCATCGACGGCATCGCCATCTGCGCGACGGTCCCCTCGGTGCTGCACGAACTGCGCGAGGTCACCCGCCGGCACTACGGCGACGTGCCGGCGGTGCTCGTCGAGCCCGGCGTGAAGACGGGCGTGCCGATCCTGTTCGACAACCCCAAGGAGGTCGGCGCCGACCGCATCATCAACGCGGTCGCCGCCAACGAGCTGTACGGCGGCCCCGCGATCGTCGTCGACTTCGGCACGGCGACGACGTTCGACGCGATCAGCGCGCGCGGGGAGTACGTCGGGGGCGTCATCGCGCCCGGCATCGAGATCTCGGTGGAGGCCCTGGGCATCAAGGCCGCGCAGCTGCGCAAGATCGAGGTGGCCCGCCCCCGCAGCGTGATCGGCAAGAACACGGTCGAGGCGATGCAGTCGGGCGTCGTCTACGGCTTCGCCGGGCAGGTCGACGGCGTGGTCGGCCGGATGGCGCGCGAGCTGGCGGACGACCCGGACGACGTGACGGTGATCGCCACGGGCGGTCTGGCGCCGATGGTGCTCGGCGAGTCCTCGGTGATCGACGAGCACGAGCCCTGGCTGACCCTGATCGGTCTGCGCCTGGTCTACGAACGGAACGTGTCCCGCATGTGAGCGGGGCGCACCGCCGGCCCGCGGGTGCGGGCCGGTCGGCGGAATCCGCATGCGCCACGCCTGCCCGTTATGTCGAACTTGTCTGATTAGCGCGTATCGTCGCCGCATGCCCACGCCATACGGATCCCGCGGCGGCATGGCGTTCGGCCCGGAGGAGCTGCGTGTGCTCCGCCGTGCTCTCGCCCTCGCCCTCCACCCCGGTCCCGCCTCGGCCGAGGACGTCCAGGACTGCCATCGCCTCGCCGAGTCCCTCGACGAGGCGGCGCGGGAGGCCGCCCGGCTGCGGGCCTTCCTGGTGGCCGACCTCGGCCGGTACCGCGCCGCCCTGCCCGGCACGGCGGCCGGCTACCTCCGGCTCCTGGAGGAGGTGCTGGGCGCCGGCTACCGGCCCGTCCCCGACGACCTCGCCGCGCTGCGGGCGCTGCGGGGCTCTCCGGCGGCCGCGGCGCTCCTCGAACGCTGCCAGACGCTCGCCGAGCAGGACGTACGCACCCGTCTGGCGGGTCGTGCGGCTGAGCAGTCCGCCCGGGTCGCCCCGGTCGTCCCGGCGTCCCGCACGCGCCTTCTGGCGCTGCCTGGAGGCCGTTCCGCAGAGCTCGGGAAGCAGGAGGACGGCGAGGCTCTCCGCGCCGCAGGGGCCGTCGCGGCGGCCGACGAGCCGAAGAAGAAGCCCGCGGAGAAGCCGGCGGCCCCCGCCCCGGGTCCCGGGCCCGTCCCGGTGAAGCCCCCCGCCCCCGAGCCGTCGCGCCGGCCCATCCCGACGCCGGGCGAGGTCTTCCCCCGCCGCAAGCCGGCCGCACCGCCCGCGGGCGCCGGGCAGCGGACGCTGGCGGCCGGCTGACCGGAGGGCGGACACGGTCCCGCGGCGCCGGGCTGCTCCACCCGGGGGTGGGTGGGCGTCGCACGGCCACCCCGCCCCGGGATCCCCTCGCGCCCTGGCTACTCTGGATCCATGGACTACGTCTCCGCGCTCGTGCCCCCCGTCGTCATGGCCGTGTTCTTCATCGGCGTGATCAGGGTGATCGTGAAGACCCAGGGCGGGGCCAACAAGGCCAAGGAGGACGCGGCAGTCGACGCCGCCCTCGCGCGCACGGAGGGCGTCCGCCCGGCCTCCGGGCCGGCCGACGCCTGACCCCGCCGCCCACCTGGGCGCACGACTCCGACTCGCTCGGACTCGTGCGCCCTTTTTGTTCGTCTTGCCGCCGAAAGCGCACGTCCGGCACGCGATGGGCGGGATCTCCCACTATTGTCTGAGCTGTGCCTCGCCCATTGGGAGAACTCGAAGACGCGGTCATGACGCGGGTGTGGAAGTGGAACCGCCCGGTGACCGTTCGAGAAGTCCTGGAAGACCTTCAGCGGGAACGGTCGATCGCGTACACCACGGTCATGACCGTTTTGGACAATCTCCATCAGAAGGGCTGGGTCCGCCGTGAGGCGGAAGGCCGCGCCTATCGATATGAGGCGGTCTCCACCCGGGCCGCCTACGCGGCCGCGCTGATGAACGACGCCTGGGCGCAGAGCGACAACCCCGCCGCGGCTCTCGTGGCCTTCTTCGGCATGATGAGCGAGGAACAGCGAAGGGCGCTCAGCGACGCGGTGCGCATCGTCCAAGGTCCGCAAACACCACCGCCTCCGCCCGCGGAAGCGGGCAGTACGGGCGAGAACCCCGGCTCGGCAACGGGGACCGGTGGGCGATAGCGTCCGCACATGTCAGCTCAGAGCCCAGAAGTCAGCGCTAAAGCCATCACCGTCCGCCGGGCCCGGACCAGCGATGTCCCCGCCGTACGCCGTCTCCTTGACGCGTACGTCCGCGGCGGCATCCTGCTCGACAAAGCGACGGTGACGCTTTACGAGGACATCCAGGAGTTCTGGGTCGCCGAACGCGACGACAACGCCGAGGTGGTCGGCTGCGGGGCACTGCACGTGATGTGGGAAGACCTCGCGGAAGTCCGCACTCTCGCCGTGAAGGACGGCCTGAAGGGCGCCGGCGTCGGCCACCAGTTGTTGGAGAAGTTGCTCCAGACCGCCCGCTGGCTAGGCGTTCGGCGCGTTTTCTGCCTGACCTTCGAAGTGGACTTCTTCGGCAAGCACGGCTTCGTGGAGATCGGTGAGACGCCGGTTGACACCGATGTCTACGCGGAGCTGTTGCGTTCCTATGACGAGGGCGTCGCGGAGTTCCTCGGTCTCGAACGAGTGAAACCGAACACCTTGGGCAACAGCCGGATGCTTCTGCATCTGTGATCGCCGAGTCCATTCCGCACCGCCCGCCTTGCCCGGGTGCCCTATGTCCGAAACGCGCACGTTTCCGGGCGCGGGACCGGCCGTGAGCCTCAACCGGGGGTTTGTGTTTTCTCGGGAAAAGCGGTTTGCTTTCCGACGTACTGCAGTACTGCATATAACAGGGGGCGGCGAAACGGCGGACGCCGGAGACCCCCGGCCCTCACGTTATCGATGAAAGGAAATGCGGTGGCACAGAAGGTTCAGGTCCTTCTTGTCGACGACCTCGACGGCGGCGAGGCGGACGAGACCGTGACGTTCGCTCTGGACGGCAAGACGTACGAGATCGATCTCACGACTGCCAATGCGGACAAGCTGCGCGGCCTTCTCGACCCGTACGTGAAGGGCGGCCGCCGTACCGGAGGCCGTGCTTCAGGTGGGCGCGGAAAGACGCGCGCCGCTTCCGGCGGCAGCCAGGACACGGCGCAGATCCGTGCCTGGGCGAAGGAGAACGGTTACGAGGTGAATGACCGCGGGCGCGTTCCCGCGACCATTCGCGAGGCTTACGAGAAGGCCAACGGCTGAGCGCACGCGCGCAGCAATCGGACACGGTGACAGTGCGTCGCCAGTGTGTTGACCAGCCGCACGAGATCGGGGGTGCCTCCACCGCCCCCCAACGCCGACACGGTCGGCAGCGAGGCCTCCACCTCGCACCCCGCCACAGGGGGCCGCAGCCAGACAGCGGCCCCCTGCACCACTTCCCGGGACCGCTCCCGGGGAGCGGGGGACATCCTGGGGGGCCGGGAAGGCGAGCAGGGCTCGCCGCTCTCCTGAGGCGCCTGCCGCTCGGCGAGGGCGGTGGGCCGAGGCGCTTCCACGGCGCCCCCGGGGCCGATGGCCCTCAGGTCCAGGGGAAGCGGCTCCCATTCCAGCCAGCGCAGGATCCCCGGCAGTTCGTCCGCACTGCCCGCGGCCACCAGGAACTGCATCCGCTCCCCCCGCACGGCCACCGGAGCGCCCGGCGGCAGCCGCCGCAGCGCCGCGTGGCCCGCGGCGGCCGGCACGTCCAGGACGTCGAAGCGCACGCCCACGGAAAGTCGTACCGGCTCCCCGGGCACCGTGGCCCACCCCAGTTCGTTCTCGTACCAGCCGCGGACCCGGTCGGCCGGGACGGCCGGGTCGGGATCGAGCGGCCGACGCGGAGACGGGACGAGGGAGGAGGCTGTGCCGACCATGCCAAGTGCAACCCCGAAAAGCCCCGCGAGTTACGCTGGGTGTTTCCCCGACTGCGAAAGGTGCCCGGAATCGGGGCGCGCGGGGGCGTCCGGGGGCGCAAGGTTGTTCGCCCATAGCGGAGCGAACCGGGGCGCGCGGCATGGAGTGTCAGTCCCGACGGGTAAGACATGCCTAGTGGGAGGGGGCGACACGCAGGACAGGACGTCTCACGTTCGCCATCGGCGTACTGGCGATGGGGGTAACTGCCTGGCCTGCGGGAACATCGTCTCGCACCATCGGGTTGGAGCAGATGTCGGCGTTCGGGGTCAGGAGGCCATCGACGGTGTCGGCAGTTGGAATGAGCGGTCCCCGCTTGCGGGACTAAGCTGCGGAAGGACAGGGAGGGGAAGTTCCCCCCACTGCCTGACCGCTCTGAGGAGCGATTAACGATGTTCGAGAGGTTCACCGACCGCGCGCGGCGGGTTGTCGTCCTGGCTCAGGAAGAAGCCCGGATGCTCAACCACAACTACATCGGCACCGAGCACATCCTCCTGGGCCTGATCCATGAGGGTGAGGGTGTCGCCGCCAAGGCCCTTGAGAGCCTCGGGATTTCGCTCGAGGCGGTCCGCCAGCAGGTGGAGGAGATCATCGGCCAGGGCCAGCAGGCCCCGTCCGGGCACATCCCCTTCACCCCCCGTGCCAAGAAGGTCCTGGAGCTGTCGCTCCGCGAGGCCCTTCAGCTGGGCCACAACTACATCGGCACGGAGCACATCCTGCTCGGCCTGATCCGTGAGGGCGAGGGCGTCGCCGCCCAGGTCCTGGTCAAGCTGGGTGCGGATCTGAACCGGGTGCGGCAGCAGGTGATCCAGCTGCTGTCGGGTTACCAGCAGGGCAAGGAGACCGCCGCCGCCGGCGGCCCCGCCGAGGGCACGCCCTCGACGTCCCTGGTCCTGGATCAGTTCGGCCGCAACCTCACGCAGGCCGCTCGCGAGTCCAAGCTCGACCCGGTCATCGGGCGCGAGAAGGAGATCGAGCGGGTCATGCAGGTGCTGTCGCGCCGCACCAAGAACAACCCGGTCCTGATCGGTGAGCCCGGCGTCGGCAAGACCGCGGTCGTCGAGGGCCTGGCCCAGGCGATCGTCAAGGGCGAGGTGCCCGAGACCCTCAAGGACAAGCACCTTTACACCCTGGACCTCGGCGCCCTGGTCGCCGGCTCCCGCTACCGCGGTGACTTCGAGGAGCGCCTGAAGAAGGTCCTCAAGGAGATCCGCACCCGCGGCGACATCATCCTGTTCATCGACGAGCTCCACACGCTGGTCGGTGCGGGCGCCGCCGAGGGCGCGATCGACGCGGCGAGCATCCTCAAGCCGATGCTGGCCCGCGGCGAGCTCCAGACCATCGGCGCCACCACGCTGGACGAGTACCGCAAGCACCTGGAGAAGGACGCGGCCCTCGAGCGCCGCTTCCAGCCCATCCAGGTCGCCGAGCCGTCCCTGCCGCACACGATCGAGATCCTCAAGGGTCTCCGTGACCGGTACGAGGCCCACCACCGCGTCTCCATCACCGACGAGGCGCTGGTCCAGGCCGCCACCCTGGCCGACCGGTACATCTCGGACCGCTTCCTCCCGGACAAGGCGATCGACCTGATCGACGAGGCCGGTTCCCGGATGCGCATCCGCCGGATGACCGCGCCGCCGGACCTGCGCGAGTTCGACGAGAAGATCGCCGGTGTCCGCCGGGACAAGGAGTCCGCGATCGACTCGCAGGACTTCGAGAAGGCCGCCTCCCTGCGCGACAAGGAGAAGCAGCTCCTGGCCGCCAAGGCCAAGCGGGAGAAGGAGTGGAAGGCCGGCGACATGGACGTCGTCGCCGAGGTCGACGGCGAGCTGATCGCCGAGGTCCTCGCCACGGCCACCGGCATCCCGGTCTTCAAGCTGACCGAGGAGGAGTCCTCGCGTCTGCTGCGCATGGAGGACGAGCTCCACAAGCGGGTCATCGGCCAGGTCGACGCCGTCAAGGCGCTGTCGAAGGCGATCCGCCGTACGCGTGCCGGTCTGAAGGACCCGAAGCGTCCCGGTGGTTCGTTCATCTTCGCCGGCCCGTCCGGCGTCGGTAAGACCGAGCTGTCCAAGGCGCTCGCCGAGTTCCTCTTCGGTGACGAGGACGCGCTGATCTCCCTCGACATGTCGGAGTTCAGCGAGAAGCACACGGTGTCGCGTCTCTTCGGTTCCCCGCCCGGATACGTGGGTTACGAAGAGGGCGGCCAGCTGACCGAGAAGGTCCGCCGCAAGCCGTTCTCCGTCGTCCTCTTCGACGAGGTCGAGAAGGCCCACCCGGACATCTTCAACTCGCTGCTGCAGATCCTGGAGGACGGTCGGCTGACCGACTCCCAGGGCCGGGTCGTGGACTTCAAGAACACGGTCATCATCATGACGACCAACCTCGGTACCCGGGACATCTCCAAGGGCTTCAACCTCGGCTTCGCGGCCGCGGGCGACTCGAAGACCAACTACGAGCGCATGAAGAACAAGGTCTCGGACGAGCTCAAGCAGCACTTCCGGCCCGAGTTCCTCAACCGTGTCGACGATGTCGTCGTCTTCCCGCAGCTGACCCAGGAGGACATCCTCGCGATCGTCGACCTGATGATCGGCAAGGTGGACGAGCGCCTGAAGGACCGGGACATGGGCATCGAGCTCTCCCAGACCGCCAAGGAGCTCCTCTCCAAGAAGGGCTACGACCCCGTCCTGGGCGCCCGGCCGCTGCGCCGCACGATCCAGCGCGAGATCGAGGACACCCTCTCGGAGAAGATCCTCTTCGGCGAGCTGCGCCCCGGCCACATCGTGGTCGTGGACACCGAGGGCGAGGGCGACGCGAAGACCTTCACCTTCCGGGGTGAGGAGAAGTCGGCGCTGCCCGACGTCCCGCCGATCGAGCAGGCGGCCGGCGGTGCCGGGCCGAACCTGAGCAAGGACGCCTGACCCTTCGGGGACTGAGCGCGAGAGAGGGGCCGGTGCTTTCGGGCACCGGCCCCTCTCGCATGTCTGCGTCCGCTCCCGCCGTGGTTACGACAACTGCCCGTCGTAGTCCGGCAGCTTGTAGGTCTTCTCGGCGTGGCCGCCGGACAGGTCGGTGGCGCTGTTCCCGATGTTCGCGATGATCGTGTAGCCCTTGTTCTCGATGTCGGCGCGCTGGGCGGTCTTGTAGGCGGCGACGTCCTTGAAGAGGTCGAACAGCCCGCGCACACGGAGGCCGGAGACCTTGTAGCCGACCTGCTTGAGGTTGTAGTCGGTGAAGCCGGCGATGATGCCCGGGCGCGCGGTGACGAAGAACAGCGAGACGCCGTGCTCCTGGGCGTACTCGGCGACGTCGCGGATCGGCTTGTTGGCCGGCTGCGGGTAGCTGAAGCCGAAGTCCGTCTCCAGCGCGGTGTTGTCGATGTCGAGGATGAGCGCCTGCTTCTCGCCCGGCTTGGCGGCGGCGATGCGCTGCTTGAGGTACGGCAGGGCCTGGTTCATCACGACCTGGCAGTCGGCCTGCCAGGTGGCGTAGTCGACGTCCGCGGCGGCTGCCGTCGTGGCGACGGTGGAGCTGCCGGTGGCCGTCGCGGCCTGGGCGCCGGCCGGGACGGCCATCGCGGTGACGGCGGCCGTGGTCACGGCCGTCATGGCGATACGGCGCATCCAGGTACCTCTGTTCATGGTGTGGGGGTCCTCTCACGTCCATGTGCTGCGGGTGTCGTGGGCATGCTCATCGGTGGGGATGGCTTGAGGGGAACCAGCGGGTTACCGGACGGTAGCGGTTGATGAGACGCCGCTCACAGAGGCGTGCAGTCGAAGGTGACGCGGGTCACAACTCCCCGCACCCGTAAGGGAGTAGCGCCCGTCACATCAAGAAGTCCCCCACGGCAGGGCATTGGTGACATGCCGCACAGGCGAAATGTCCGTTACTAGATGGAATAGTGAAAACACTAATTCCGGCAAAACGGACAAGTTGGCCAACGGGTGAGGTGAACTGCGCGTCCGGGGTGGGAGTTGGCGGTGAAACGGACTAAAAGGCCAACTGTCAAGAACTCATCGCATTCGGGGTTTAGTACTAGCTACCGCCGTAGGTCACACATTTGAGGCGACATGGACCCGGGGGTTACCAAGGGATGGCCATCCGGCGGACGTCACGTCGGGTGGTTCTCTCTGACCCCGGACCCATGAGGTTTTCCATGTTCCAGCGCGTCACGTCCCGTTCCTCCCGTACGTCCCAGCTCCGCACCCGGGCGGCCGTCGGGGCCGCCGCTCTCGGCGCCTCGGTCGTGCTGGGGTCCGGAGTGGCGTCCGCCGCGCAGCCCGCGGCCGCCAAGCCCGCCGCCGTCGCCAAGCCCGCCGCCGCGGCCGCCAAGAAGGGCGCCTCCTGGGTCGACCCGGTGGCGAAGTACCGGCTGTCCGCGAGCTTCGCCCAGGCCGGCGGCATGTGGGCGCACAAGCACAGCGGCCAGGACTTCGCCGTGCCGACCGGCACCAAGGTCATGGCCGCCCACGGCGGCATCGTCGTCAAGGCCGGCGGCAACGGCGCCGGCGACGGTCCGGCCTACGGCAACGCCGTCGTGATCAAGCACGCGAACGGCGTCTACTCGCAGTACGCGCACCTCTCGCGCGTCGACGTCAACGTCGGCCAGGTCGTCAAGACCGGGCAGCGCATAGCCCTCTCCGGCAACACGGGCAACTCCAGCGGCCCGCACCTGCACTTCGAGATCAGGACGACCCCGAACTACGGTTCGGCGATCGACCCGGTGAAGTTCCTGCGCGCCAAGGGCGTGACCGTCTGACGACGGCCAGGGCCGGCCGGCTCTCCTAGTCCTCCGAGGGGGAGGGCGCAGAGGACGGCCGGGCGCCCTGATGGGCCTGGGTGACCAGATCGACGGCGACCTCAAGGACGGCTTCCCGCTTGTCCTCGGGGTCGCCTTCGAGGTCGTGGAGGAAGAACATGCCGGCGTGCAGCGTGAAGATGGCGCTGACGCAGCGGACCTGGTCGGTGAGGGGGGCGTCCGGGTCGAGGATGATGTCACGCAGGCTCTTCAGGCGGTCCTTGAAAGAGTCGCCGATCTGCAACTCCCGCACCGTCGCCTGGTTCTCCTGCATGAAGCGGAAGAGCGGGGCCGCCTCGGCGAGGGCCTTGCTGTAGCGCCGCACCAGCTCATGCTTGGTCTCCAGGGTGTGCGGCTGCTCCCGGCCCCAGTCGATCAAGTCCTCGATCGGCTTCGTCAGATCCGTGAAGATGCTGACGATGATCTCTTCCTTGGTCTTGAAGTGGTAGTACAGGGCCGCCTTGGTGACGTCGAGGCGCTCGGCGATCTCGCGGAGCGAGGTCTTCTCGTAGCCCTGCTCGGCGAAGAGTTCGAGCGCCACGTCCTGGATGCGCTGGCGGGTGTTGCCGCGCCGCTGCTGCTTGGTGCCGTCCATAGTGGCGTCCATCCTCGTAGTCCTCACGGTCCCACGGAAATCCGGCCGCCGGAGGTAAGAAACACTTACTTGCCGACCGGCTAGAACTTACTTGACGCCCGGCTAGTTCCACGTCTACTTTCACCAGTGTAGTGAGAACTAGCCGGGCGGCAAGTAAGTGGGTCGCCGTGGGGGAGTGGAAGCGATGGCGGACAGCAAGAGCGTCGAGCGGGAGACCGGCACACCGGACGCACCGGATGCCGGTGCACAGGAGAAACAGGCGAAGAGCGTGCGGGCCGTGATCCTCGCGCTCATGATCACGATGATGCTCGCCATGCTCGACAACATGATCGTCGGCACCGCGATGCCGACGATCGTGGGCGAACTCGGCGGCCTGGAGCACCTGTCCTGGGTGGTGACGGCGTACACCCTCGCGACCGCCGCCTCCACCCCGATCTGGGGCAAGCTCGGCGACATGTACGGGCGCAAGGGCGCCTTCATGACGTCGATCGTGATCTTCCTGGCCGGGTCCGCGCTCAGCGGCATGGCACAGGACATGGGCCAGCTCATCGCCTTCCGCGCGGTGCAGGGCCTGGGCGCCGGCGGTCTGATGGTCGGCGTCATGGCGATCATCGGCGACCTGGTCCCGCCGCGGGAGCGTGGCCGCTACCAGGGCATGATGGCCGGAGTCATGGCGATCGCGATGATCGGCGGACCGCTCGTCGGCGGCTCCATCACCGACCACTGGGGCTGGCGCTGGGCCTTCTACATCAACCTGCCGCTCGGCGTCGTCTCCCTCGGCCTGATCAGCGTCATCCTGCACCTGCCGAAGAAGCGGTCCGACGCGCGCGTCGACTACCTGGGCGCCGCGCTGCTGACCGTCGGCATCACCGCCATCGTCCTCGTCACCACGTGGGGCGGCACGGAGTACGCCTGGAGCTCCGCGCGGATCATGGAGCTGACCGCCATCGGCGTCGCCGCGCTCGTCGGGTTCGTGTTCTGGCAGACCAAGGCCGCCGAACCGATCGTGCCGCTGCACATCTTCCGCAGCCGCAACTTCACGCTGATGTCGATCATCGGCTTCATCGCCGGCTTCGTGATGTTCGGCGCGACGCTCTTCCTGCCGCTGTACCAGCAGTCCGTGCAGGGCGCGTCCGCCACCAACTCCGGACTGCTGCTCCTGCCGATGCTCGGCGCGATGCTCGTCACCTCGATGATCGCGGGCCGGATCACCACCAGCAGCGGCCGCTACAAGATCTTCCCGGTCGCCGGCAGCGTCCTGCTGGTCGCCGGTCTGTATCTGCTGTCGACGATGGACACCGGGACCTCGCGGTTCATGTCCGGCGTGTTCATGGCCGTCACCGGCCTCGGCATGGGCTGTCTGATGCAGATCACCATGCTGGTCGCGCAGAACAGCGTGGAGATGAAGGACATGGGCGTCGCGTCCTCCTCCACCACCCTCTTCCGCACCCTCGGCTCCTCCTTCGGCGTTGCGATCATGGGCGCCCTGTTCAACAGCCGGGTCCAGGACGTCATGACCGAACGGGCCGGCGCCCTCGGCTCGAAGGTCACCGAGCAGTCCGCCCAGCTGGACGCCGCCAGCCTCGCCAAGCTGCCCGTGGCGGCGCGGGAGGCGTACCAGTACGCGGTCTCCGACGGCACGCACGCGGCGTTTCTCCTCGGAGCCGCGGTGGCCGTGATCGCCCTGGTCGCCGCGGTGTTCGTCAAGGAGGTCCCGCTGCGGGGGGCGCTCCCGAAGCCGGACGGCCCGGACGGCGTCACGGACGGGACGGCCCCCGCCAAGGCCCCGGTCGTGGAGTCCGTCTGACCCCGAGCCGAAAGCGAGGCGGCGTCGCGTGCACAGACGCGGCGCCGCCCGCCGCTGTCCGCGACGCGGCCCGAGCGCCGGCGCCTTCCGCTCAGGGCAGCATCGGATAGCTGCCGGTGTTCGTCGGCGCGTGTTCGGGCAGCCACAGCACGGCGACCGCGCCCTCGGCGGGTATGTGCTCGGGTGCGCCCATCGGCTGCACGTTGCGGAAGGTCAGCCGGGCGCCCATGACCCGGGCCTGACCGGCGGCGATGGTCAGACCCAGCCCGTGACCACGGCCGGCGCGGTCGCTGCTGCCGGTGCGGAAGCGGCTCGGGCCCTCGGCGAGCAGGCTCTCCGGGAAGCCGGGACCGTGGTCGCGCACCCGGATCACCCGCCCCTCCACGGAGACCTGGATCGGCGCCTTGCCGTGCCGGGCCGCGTTGGTGAGCAGGTTGAACAGCACCCGCTCCAGCCGCCGCGGATCCGTGGTCACCATCGACTCGTGGATCACGCGCACCTCGACCTCGGGATCCTTGGCCGCGACCCGCCGGGCGACGAACTCGCCCAGCAGGATGTCCTGCAGCTCGGCCCGCTCCGACGCCCCGTCCAGGCGGGCCACCTCCAGCACGTCCTCGACGAGCGTGCGCATCGCCTTCGCCCGGTCCAGGACCAGTTCGGTGGGCCGGCCGGGCGGCAGCAGCTCGGCGGCGGTCAGCAGCCCCGTCACCGGGGTGCGCAGCTCGTGCGCGATGTCGGCGGTGACCCTGCGCTCCGCCTCCAGCCGCTGCTGCAGCGCGTCCGCCATGGCGTCCACCGCGCTGGCCAGGTCGTCCGTCTCGTCCCGGACCACACCGCCGATGGCGTCCCGCACGCGGACGTCCGCCTCTCCCTTGGCGACCTCGTTCGCCGCGGCCGCCGCATTGCGCAGCCGCCGGGACAGCTGTCCGCCGATGAGCACGCCGAGCGCGCTGCCGCCGAAGACGACCGCGATGGAGCCGATCACCAGGGCCTGGTCGAGATCCTTGAGGATGTCCGTGCTGCGGTCGGTGAACCCGGTGTGCAGGGAGAGCACATGATCGCCGTCGTTGACCGGCACCGCCGCCCAGATGTCCGGCGCGCCGCCCCCGCGGTCCGACACGAACGTCGCCCGGCGGCCCTCCTCGACCATCTCCCTCAGCTCCGCCGGCAGCCGCGGGTCGTCGATCTTGATGTTGGGGAAGTTCGGGTGCCTGGACAACTGGTAGTTGCGCTGGGCGATCTTGATGCGCTCGTCCGCGAGATCGCGCGCGTTGTCCAGCATGGACACGCGGGCCGCGTTGTGCACGACGAGACTGAGCGCGACCGCCACCAGCGCGCCGACCAGCGCGATGGCCGCGCTCAGCTTCCACCGCAGGCCGGTGCGGATGCCCGCGCGCTCCACGCGGGCCGGAACCAGGTGTCGCAACATCCCCCGATACCCCGTCCGCTCAGGCCTTCAGCTTGTAACCGAAGCCGCGGACCGTCTCGATGCGGTCCTGGCCGATCTTGGTCCGCAGCCGCTGCACATGGACGTCGACGACCCGTGTGTCACCGCCCCAGCCGTAGTCCCACACCCGCTCCAGCAGTCTGTCCCGCGACAGCACCGTGCCCGGGGCGGAGGAGAACTCCAGCAGCAGGCGCATCTCGGTCGGAGTGAGCGCCACCGGCCGGCCGGCCCGCCGTACCTCCATGCCCTCGGTGTCGACCTCCAGCTCCCCGAAGGTCAGCACGCCCCCGACCGCCGACGCGTCCTGGTCGGACCGGTCGCCGCCGCCCGCGTGACCGAACCGGCGCAGCACCGCTCTGATACGGGCGACCAGGACGGCGCCGTCGAACGGCTTGGTCACGTAGTCGTCCGCGCCGGCCTCCAGGCCGAGGACGACGTCGATGGAGTCGGCGCGCGCGGAGAGCATGATCACCGGCACGGTGGACTCGTCGCGGATGCGCCTGCACAGGCTCACGCCGTCCAGGCCGGGCACCATCACGTCCAGCAGCGCGATGTCGGGGCGATCGGTCCGGAACGCCTCCAGTCCGGACAGGCCGTCGGGCATCGCGGTGACCACGAAGCCGTCCCGCTCCAGGGCGAGCTGGGTGGCCTCGCGGATGACGTCGTCGTCCTCGACGAACAGGACGTGGGTCTGGTCTGCCATCCCGGTGCTCTCAGTCCTCGTGCGTATGGCCGCTCGTGAGCCGGCTCGTGGTGAGCCGGCCGCTTGCGTCTCGGTGGGTCGTCTTCGGTTCGGTGGTGTCTGGTCGGTCGTGGCTGCTCGGTCGTCGTGGCTCGGGCGGTCGGATCCCGGACGTGAATCTGTCGTTTCGCTGCCCGGTGTCCCTAGAAGGGACGCCCGGAGCGCTCAGGTCGTTCACTGGTTCATCGGTCCGGAGGGTCCGAACGGTTCACCCGACGGCCGATTTTTCTCCGACGACCTTGCCAGACGACCTCGCCGGACGACTTCGCCCGACCACTTTCCCGACGGCGTTCCCCCGTGGGCGACCGGCCCGGTCAGCCCCCGGCCGACGGCGGCGGCGTCGCGTCGTCGCCCACGACGCTGTAGTCGTTGTGCCAGCTGTACTCCTTGACGAACCGGCCCGAGACCCAGCGGTAGGTGACCACATTCTCGCCCGAAGGACTGGAGACCGGGTCGCCCTTCTCGTACACCTGCCTGCTCACGACGAGGCCGCCCCGGTCCACCTCCGCGTAGACCGGCGGCTCCTCCGCCTTGAACACGTTGGTGTACCCGTCGCCCGCCCGCCGGTACACGTACGAACCGATGCCGACGACGTCGCTGCACGTCAGCACGTTCACCACGATGTCGTCCTCCGAGCCGCCGGTGAGGTCGCCGTACGACACGTCGACCGGGTACTCGTCGCCGACGCAGGGCTTCAGCCCGCGCTTGACCTCGGCCGACACCGCCGGATCGTCCTTGACCAGACGGGCCGCGTCCACACGGTCGAAGGTGCTGGTCGGGGCCGCGGCGGGGGTGGCGCCCGACGAGGCGGCGCCCAGGGAGGCGTCGCCCCTGGCCGGCCCCTCGTCGCGCGCGCCGGTACCCCCGGTGGCGCAGGCGGAGGCCAAAAGCCCGAGGGCGGCGAGCACGGTCATCGCCGTGATCGCCGCCTGGAAGATCCCCCGGACCCGTGGGGGCCCGGCCTCGGTCAGGCCGCCGCGCAACGCTCCCGCTCCTCACGCTCCAGCGCGCGTGCGTCCAGATCGCGGGATTCCAGCTCCTCACGGAGCCGGGCGAGCGCCCGGTGCAGCGTGCTCTTGACCGTTCCCGCCGACATGCCGAGGGCGGCGGCGGTCTCGTCCGTGGACATCTGCTCCCAGTGTCGCAGCACGACGACGCTGCGCTGCTTGGGAGCGAGCACCTTCATCGCGTCCATCAGCAGGGCGCGGTCCGCGTGCTGCTCGGTGGAGTCGTCCACGCAGGCGTCCGGGAGCTGCTCGGTGGGCACCTCCTCCAGCTTGCGGGCCCGCCACCACTCGGTGCGGGTGTTGATCATGACGCGGCGCAGGTAGGCGTCGGCCAGCCGCTTGTCCGCGATGCCTTCCCAGCGGCCGTACGTCCGGGCCAGCGCCGTCTGGAGCAGGTCCTGGGCGTCGACCGGGTCCGGGACCAGCCGGCGGGCGCTGCGCAGCAGCGCGTCCTGCCGAGTGCGGACGTACTCCTCGAACTCGAGCACCTCTCCCTGCGCCATGTTCAACACCCTCCGTGTCCCCGTTCCGGCCGACCGTGGTCCACCGGTTTCCTGCTCGTGGTCTGTGGCCCTCGTGCTGCTGCGGCCACGGAAGAGAAGCTACGGAGGTGTTGTCACGGCACTGTCCGAGGCAGCCTGCGGCCAGCCCTCGGCTGTCCGTCGGTTGTGTAACGGAAATGAGTTCGGGGTAAGGGGCCCGACCGATCGGTGTGCCTATGGGGTGTTTTAGATGGTGAGCGAGTGTGACGGAAGCCCGTTACGGAGCCGTGCGCAAGCGCTGAGCCTGTGCGACGGCCGTGAACTGGCTGAGCGTCACGTCAGCGGCAGGCGGTACTGGCCGCCCGGCAGCGGTTCCACGAGACCGTCCGCGACGAGGCCGTCCAGCGCACGCGCGCGTTGCACCGGCTCGTGCCACACGCGGTCCAGAACGGCCTGCGGCACGGGCGCGTGAGCGTCCCTCAGGACGGCGAGCAGCTTCCCGCGCACCTGCCGGTCGGTGCCGGCGTACGTCTGCCCCCGGCGCGGTGGGCCGGTGTGCTCCGGCTTGCCCGCGAGCCGCCAGGCGCACTGTGCGGCGATCGGGCAGCGTCCGCACGTCTCGTTCTTGGCCGTGCAGACGAGCGCCCCGAGTTCCATGGAGGCGGCCGCCCAGCGCGCGGCGGTCTCCTGTTCCTCGGGCAGCAGCGCCCGGGCGAGCTTGCGCTCGGCGGCCGTGGTCGCGTTCGGCGGGTACTGGACGCCGGTGACCGCGCGCGCGAAGACCCGCCGGACGTTGGTGTCCAGCACGGCGTGCCGCTGCCCGTACGCGAACGAGGCGACCGCGGCGGCCGTGTACTCGCCGATGCCGGGCAGCGCCAGGAGCTGAGCGTGGTCCGACGGCACGTCGCCGCCGTGCCGTTCCGTTATGGCCACCGCCGCGCCGTGCAGCCGCAGGGCGCGGCGCGGGTAGCCGAGCCTGCCCCACGCGCGTACGGCCTCGCCGGGGGCCTCCGCGGCCAGGTCGGCGGGGCGCGGCCAGCGGGCGAGCCACTGCTCGTAGACGGGCAGGACCCGGTTGACCGGAGTCTGCTGGAGCATGAACTCGCTGACCATCACGCCCCACGCGCCGGCTTCTGGCCGCCGCCAGGGCAGGTCGCGGGCGTTGTCGTCGAACCAGTCGATGACGGGGGAGTGGAGGTGGGCGCCGGTGACCTGCTCGTCGAGCAGGGGACCGGGGGCGGCGTCGGCGTCGGCGGGGCTGCTGTACGGGGGCTTGGTGGGCGCAGTCATGGCCCTACCGATCCTGCCATGAGGGGAGGGGAGCGCGCGTACCGCCACTCTGTGGGGCGGGCCACGGGGATCTTCCGTTGGACCGCCCTCCCGGTCGCGGCCGGAGCGTCAGGCGGCTGTGGCCAGAGGTGCAAGCGGCGCGATGCGAAGGGGAGGCGGCTCCTTCAGCAGCGGTCACGGATGGTGAGCGCGAAGGCCTTCGTCGTCACCTCCTGCGACTGGTGGCGGTGTGAAGGGCACAAGTCGGAGGCGGAGCAGTCGTGTCCGGGATGATGATCCGGAAAAGTTGTTCTCCGGGCGGCGGGTGGGGCCGGTGAACGGCGCGATCTCTCGTACAGTTTGCGCCGTGGGATCTCTGCGCAATCCGGTCGGGCCGCTTCCCTCCTCCATCTACTGGCGACGGAGGGTCGTACTGCTGTCCGTGGTCGCCCTGTTGGCGCTGCTGGTCACATGGATCGTGGCCTCGGGCGGGGGTGGCGGACGCAACGGCGCGGACGGTCCCAACGGGAAGAATCCCGCGCCTTCCATCACTCCGGGACCGTCCGGATCAGGGCCCGCGATCAGTCAAAACCCCGGCGGGCGCGACGAGTCGGGCGACGGGGGCTCCGGTTCCGGCGGATCGGGTGGATCGGGCGGGTCCGGGGCCGTGGGCGGCTCCGGGGGCGGGTCGGGTTCGGGTGGCGGAGCCGGTTCCGGTGGCGCCGGTGCGGGCGACGGCGGGGCCGCGGTGGGCGCCGGGGGTGTGGTGAGCGACGGCGTTTCCAGCGCCGGGACGTCCGCCACGATTCTGCCGGCCGGGACCACACTGCCCAACTGCACTGCGAGTGTGGTGACGTTGAGCCTGCGTAGTGTCCGCAACACCTACTCGCCGGGACAGAAGCCCACGTTCCAGCTGACGGCGAAGAACTCCTCAGGGAGTGACTGCAAGGTCGATCTCGGGCCCGCGAAAGCAGTCTTGACGATCACTCAGGCGGGGGCGGAGGACGACTACTGGTCCTCCGACGACTGCCCCAAGGGTGCGGGCAGCCGGCTGTACCGGGTGGCCGGCGGGAGCGGCCTCACGTACACCGTGACCTGGGACCGCAAGCCCGGTGCGCCCAAGTGCGCGACGCCGCCGGCGGGGGTGGCCGGACCGGGGACCTACCTGGTCGAGGCGAAGGTCCCGGGCTTCGCGAAGGCACAGACGTCGTTCGTGCTGAAGGCCGACTAGGGCGTGTTTCGAAAGTCCCGTCTGGCTCGCGACGCCTGGCACGGCGCCTCGCCGCGTTGTCGGGATCGCCCGCGTACAACCAGTACGCGGACGACCCTCCGCCTTGCGATGCACCGCACCAGACGCCGCGAGCCCCGCCCTGCGGGCGGACGACGCTACTTTCGAAACACGCCCTAGAGCGAAACACGCCCTGGGGCGGACGGTCGGCCCGCGGCTCCGCAGCCGCGGGCTGTGTCAGACGTAGCGTTCCAGGATCGAGGACTCCGCCAGGCGGGAGAGGCCCTCTCGGACGCTGCGGGCCCGGGCCTCGCCCACTCCGTCGACCGTCTGGAGGTCGTCGACGCTCGCGGCGAGGAGCTTCTGGAGGCCGCCGAAGTGCTCCACCAGGCGGTCGATGATGGCGCCGGGAAGGCGGGGGACCTTGGCCAGGAGCCGGAAACCGCGCGGGGAGACCGCGGAGTCGAGGGCCTCGGGGGATCCGGTGTAGCCCAGCGCCCGCGCCACCGTGGGCATTTCGAGCAGCTCGGCGTGGCTCAGCGCGTCCAGCTCGTACAGCGCCTCGTCGACCGTGCGGGAGCGCTTGGCCGTCGGCTCCGGCACGTAGTCCCGGACCACCAGCTCACGCTCGGGCTCCACGCCCGCGATCAACTCGTCGAGCTGGAGGGCGAGAAGGCGGCCGTCGGTGCCCAGCTCCACCACGTACTCGGCGATCTCGGTGGCGATGCGGCGCACCATCTCCAGGCGCTGGGCCACGGCGGACACGTCCCGGACCGTCACCAGGTCCTCGATCTCCAGCGCCGACAGAGTCCCCGCGACCTCGTCCAGGCGGAGCTTGTAGCGCTCCAGGGTGGCGAGGGCCTGGTTCGCGCGGGACAGGATCGCCGCCGAGTCCTCCAGGACGCGGCGGTGGCCGTCGACGTAGATCGCGATCAGCCGCATGGACTGGGAGACCGAGACGACGGGGAAGCCGACCTGCTTGCTGACGCGGTCCGCCGTGCGGTGCCGCGTGCCGGTCTCCTCCGTGGGGATCGTGGGGTCCGGCACCAGCTGGACGCCGGCCCGCAGGATCTTCGACAGGTCGGAGGAGAGCACGATGCCGCCGTCGAGCTTGCACAGCTCGCGCAGCCGGGTCGCCGTGAACTCGACGTCCAGGACGAAGCCGCCCGTGCACATCGCCTCGACCGTCTTGTCGGAGCCCAGCAGGATGAGCCCGCCGGTGTTGCCGCGCAGGATCCGCTCCAAGCCGTCGCGCAGAGCAGTGCCGGGGGCCACCGCGCTCAGCGAGGCGCGCATCAGGCCCTCGGCACCGGAATTGCCACCGGACTTTCCATGAGCTGCCGCCCGGTCGTTGGCTGCCACTGCACTCCTCCGGTCGCAGGTTCTGGGGCGTCCCCGCTGCGCGCACTCGGTTCGTACGGACGGGCGAGACCTGGGCAAAGTCTACCGGCGGTCCTCCCCCTCCCGTGGGGCCTCTCGGCGACGGGACCGCGGCAGGACCCGCAGGGCGTCCCCCATGTCCGCGACTTCCAGGACCTTCATGCCCGCGGGGACCCTTCCGGGATCGCCCGGCACGAGCGCGTGCGTGAAGCCCAGACGGTGGGCCTCGGCCAGCCTGCGCTGCACGCCCGTGACCCGTCTGACCTCGCCCGCGAGGCCCACCTCGCCGATCGCGACGAGGTTCTTCGGCAGGGGTGTGTCGCTGGCGGCGCTGGCCAGCGCGAGGGCGATCGCCAGGTCCGCGGCGGGCTCGGAGAGCTTCACCCCGCCGACCGTCGCGGAGTAGATGTCCCGCTTGCCGAGGGCGCTGATCCTGCCCCGCTGCTCCAGGACCGCGAGCATCATCGACACCCGGGACGTCTCCAGGCCGGAGGTCGTCCGGCGCGGGGAGGGGATCTGCGAGTCGACGGTGAGCGCCTGTACTTCGGCGACCAGGGGGCGGCGGCCCTCCAGGGTGACCGTCAGGCAGGTCCCCGGGACGGGTTCGTCACGACGGGTCAGGAAGAGGCCGCTCGGGTCCGCGAGGCCGGTGATGCCCTCGTCGTGCAGTTCGAAGCAGCCCACCTCGTCCGTCGCCCCGTAGCGGTTCTTGACGCCCCGCACCAGACGCAGGCGCGCGTGCCGGTCGCCCTCGAAGTGCAGGACGACGTCGACCAGGTGCTCCAGCAGGCGCGGCCCCGCGATCGCGCCGTCCTTGGTGACATGGCCCACGAGCAGCGTGGACATGCCGCGTTCCTTGGAGGCGCGGATGAGGGCCCCGGCCACCTCGCGGACCTGGGCCATCCCGCCGGGCGCGCCGTCGATCTCCGGGGAGGCCACCGTCTGCACCGAGTCGAGGATCAGCAGCGAGGGCTTCACCGCGTCCAAGTGGCCGAGGACGGCCGCCAGATCCGTCTCGGCGGCGAGGTAGAGGTGGTCGTCGATGGCGCCGATGCGGTCGGCGCGCAGCCGGACCTGGCTCGCGGACTCCTCACCGGTCACATAGAGCGTGCGGTGCTCGTCACTGGCCGACTTGGCGGCCACGTCGAGCAGGAGCGTCGACTTGCCCACGCCCGGCTCCCCGGCGAGCAGCACCACCGCGCCCGGCACCAGGCCCCCGCCGAGCACACGGTCCAGCTCGGTCACGCCGGTGGGGCGGGCGGTGGCCTGACGGCCGTCGACCTGGCCGATCGGCAGGGCGGAGTTGGTGACGCGCCCCGGCGTCGTCGTACGGACCGCGGGCGTGCCGTACTCCTCGACCGTGCCCCACGCCTGGCATTCGGGGCAGCGGCCGAGCCACTTGGCCGTCTGCCAGCCGCACTCCGTGCAGCGGTAGGACGGACGGTCCTTGGTGGTCTTCGTACGGGCAGCCATGGGGAAACCGTAACCGCAGCCACTGACAACGGTCCGGGCCTGTGGACAACCGTGCGCCCCCGGCGTTCCCCCACGGGGGGACGACCCCCGTATGCACCTTTCGCCCCCGACCCGTATGAGGGATCGTTTCACCCGTACGGATTAAAAGGACTCAAGGGGGCAGAACACGCAGTTCCGCGCCGCCTACGGTCGCACGGGTGATGAGCAGCAGTCCGCAGACCCCGACCCGCACGACCGGCGCACACCGGGCGCACCGGGAGGCGTGCGACCGCGCCGAGGCGCGCACGCCGGCGCGGCGACCGCGCGGCCGCAGCGAGCCGTCCTACGAGCCCTACCTCGACGGGCTGTTCACCTACTGCCTGTCCGTCCTGTGCGAGCACGACGCGGCCACCGCCGCGCTCGCGGACGCCCTTGTGCTCGCCGAGCGGCGCGGTCAGCGCGTCCCGGACGCCCCGGGCGACCGCAGGGCATGGCTGTACGCACTGGCCCGCTGGGCGTGTCTGCGCAAGCTCGCCGAGGCCCGGCGGAAACGCCAGGGCACGCACGCGGCGGGGCGGTCGGACGCCCCCGGCGCGAGCGGCGCGAAGCCCGCCGAAGCGCCCCCCGCCGATCTCGCGGACGAGGCCCGGCAGCAGCAGCGGCGGCGTGAACTCGCCCTGCTCGCCTGGCCGGAGGCGGCCGGCACCACACCCGAGCAGCGCGAGGCGCTGGAACTCGCCGTACGCCACCAGCTCGCCGCCCACGAGGTGGCCGCCGTTCTCGGGATGGAGCACGCAGCAGCCCGTGAGCTGCTCGCCACCGCCGCCTGCGAGGTCGAGCGCACCCGCGCCGCCCTCGCCGTCGTCGAGACCGGCGGCTGCCCCGGGGTGGACCGTCTCTCCGGAGACGACCAGCTCGTGCTGAGTGCCGCCCTGCGCCGCGAACTCGTCCGGCACGTCGACGACTGCCCGCGCTGCCGCCGCGCCGCCGAACGCGCGGTCCCCGGCCGCTGGCCCGGCGCCGGCGTCACCCCCGCCGAGCTGCCGGTGCTGGAAGCGCCCCGCGCGACCCTGCGCGCCGCCACCGCCCGCCTCTCCCGCGCGCGGGGCGCGGCCGCCCCCCGGTTCGACCGGCGCGGCTTCCCGATGGACCCCAAGGACCGCGCCGCCCGCCGCGACCGCCTACGCGCGCGTGCCGTCACCACGACCGTCGTCGCCACCGTCGTCGCCGCGCCCGTGATCGCCCTCTGGGCCGCCTACCGGAGCACGCCGACCGCCGAGGGCGCCGACGGACGCAACCCCGCCGCCAGCGAGGCACAGGACCCCGGCAGCCTCGACTCGGCGGCCGCCGGCGGCTACCAGAACGCCGGCAACGCCAGCACGCGGCCCGGCGGGCGCGCTTCCGCGGGCGACGAGACCGATGTCTCCGTCGAGGTCATCAGCGTCGCCGGACTCGGCGAACACGGCGTCGGCCGCCTCTCCGTGCGGGCCGGCACCGACGGCGCCACCACCCTGATCACCCTGACCGCGGCCCCGGACGCGCCCGAGCCGATCCGCTGGTCCGCGACCGCCACCGCCCCCTGGCTCCACCTGAGCCGCTCCCGGGGCGTGATCGCGCCCGGCGAGTCGACGACGGTCAAGGTTTACGTCGACCGTCAGCGCGAACCCGCCGGGCACTGGCACGCACGCGTGGCGATCGCCCCGGCCGGCGCGGTCGTCTCCATCGACGGCTACGGCGTCGCGCCCGCGCCCGCCGATCCCGGACCGGGCCGCCCCACCGGCGCGCCCCCGTCGCAGGGACCCGCGCCCAGCCCCACGGCCCCGCCCACCACGCCCCCGGCCTCCAGCCCCCCGCCGGCCACCGCCGACCCCGAGCCCAGCCCCGATCCGTCCACACCGGACCCGGGCGTCTCCACACCGCCACCGGGCGACGGCGGCGGGGAGGGCGGCGGCGACGGCGACACCGGCGCGCCTTGACGGAGCCGCCCGGCAGGGCCCCCTCAGCCCGCCGGGTCCGCCGGGTGCGGCGCCACCAGCGGAAGCTGTGCGGCGAGCCGCTGCTCGCACAGCTCGACCAGCCGGTCGTAGCCCGCCTTGCCCATCAGCTCGGTCAGCTCCGCCCGGTACGACACGTACACGGGCTCGCCCGCGCCGTGCGCCGAGGTCGCCGAGGTGCACCACCAGTGCAGGTCGTGACCGCCCGGACCCCAGCCCCGCCGGTCGTACTCACCGATCGACACCTGCAGCACGCGCGTGTCGTCGGGCCGGTCGATCCAGTCGTACGTGCGGCGCACCGGGAGCTGCCAGCAGACGTCCGGCTTGGTCTCCAGCGGTTCACGGCCCTCCCGCAGCGCCAGGATGTGCAGCGAGCAGCCGGCGCCGCCCGCGAACCCGGGACGGTTCTGGAAGATGCACGAACCGTTGAACGGGCGGGTCTGCCGCGAGCCGTCCTCGTCCTCCGAGACCCAGCCGCCCCGCGTGCCCTCGTCGTGGTGCTGCCAGATGTCCGGGGTGAGGCGCGCCACGTGCTCGGCGACGCGCTTCTCGTCGTCCTCGTCGGAGAAGTGGGCGCCCAGCGAGCAGCAGCCGTCGTCGGCGCGGCCCGCCTGGATGCCCTGGCAGCCGCTGCCGAAGATGCAGTTCCAGCGCGAGGTCAGCCAGGTCAGGTCGCACCGGAAGACCTGCTCGTGGTCGGCGGGGTCGGGGAACTCGACCCACGCGCGCGCGAAGTCGAGGCCCTTCTCGTCCCCGGCCGGGCCGGCGGGCGACCCCTGCGGGGCGGCCTTGCGCGACTTCTTCGAGGTGGCGTTCTTGTCGTGCTTCGCGCTTTTCGTCTTTGGCACGCGTCCAGGGTAAGTCGCCCGCGGGCCGGCGCGACACCGTCTCAGGATGCACACCGGGGACCGTGCGGAGCCCGCCTGGCAGTAGCGTTTCCCCTTATGAGACTCGGTGTCCTCGACGTGGGATCGAACACGGTGCACCTGCTGGTGGTGGACGCGCACCCCGGCGCGTGCCCGCTGCCGGCGCACTCGCACAAGGCGGAATTGCGCCTGGCTCAACTCCTCGACGACAGCGGGGCGATAGGCGCCGAAGGCGTCGACCGGCTGATCACGGTCATCCAGGAGGCCCTTCAGGCGGCCGAGGACAAGGGTGTCGAGGACCTGCTGCCGTTCGCGACGTCCGCCGTGCGCGAGGCCGGCAACGCCGACGACGTCCTCGCGCGCGTGCGGGACGAGACGGGCGTCGAGCTCCAGGTCCTCA
This sequence comes from Streptomyces sp. NPDC002566, assembly GCF_042889585.1. Taxonomy (NCBI): domain Bacteria; kingdom Bacillati; phylum Actinomycetota; class Actinomycetes; order Kitasatosporales; family Streptomycetaceae; genus Streptomyces; species Streptomyces sp. NPDC002566. The sequence goes on from NZ_JBIARD010000010.1 coordinate 206,713, forward strand.
CCGGCGCGGAGGAGGCCCGGCTCACCTTCCTCGCCGCCCGCCGCTGGTTCGGCTGGTCGTCGGGCAAGCTGCTCGTCCTGGACATCGGCGGCGGCTCGCTGGAGATCGCGTACGGCATCGACGAGGAGCCCGACGCGGCCGTCTCCCTTCCCTTGGGCGCGGGCCGGCTCACGGCGGGCTGGCTGCCCGGCGACCCGCCCGACCCCGAGGACATCCGGGCGCTGCGCCGGCACGCACGCGCGGAGATCGCCCGCACGGTGGGGGAGTTCAGCCGCTTCGGCTCCCCGGACCACGTCGTCGCCACGTCGAAGACCTTCAAGCAGCTCGCCCGCCTCGCCGGCGCCGCCCGCTCCACCGACGGCCAGTACGTGCAGCGCGAGCTCAAGCGGGAGTCCCTGGAGGCCTGGGTGCCGCGCCTGGCCGGCATGACAGCCGCCCAGCGCGCGGAGCTGCCCGGCGTCTCGGAGGGCCGCGCGGGCCAGCTCCTCGCCGGGGCACTGGTCGCCGAGGGCGCGATGGACCTGTTCGGCGTGGAGACCCTGGAGATCTGCCCCTGGGCCCTGAGAGAGGGCGTCATCCTGCGCCGCCTGGACCACATGGGCTCGGCGTAGACCGAGGCACGCGCGCGTGAGCGTACGGACGATCCGCGCGTGCGCGTGCGCAGCCGGACTACACGCGGCGTGCGCAAGCCGGCGGAGCACACGTGCGCGCGTGCGAGCCGGTGGGCCCGCGTGCGCGAGTCCGACAGCGGGCCGCACGCACGCGTGAGCGTACGGACAGACCACGCGTGCGCGTGCGCAAGCCGGGCGGCCCCCACGCCGCGTGCGGAGCCGGCCGGCCGCGCGCGTGCCGATGCGGCACACCCGACCCAGCTCCTCGTGGTGCCCGCCGACGGGCACACACGTGTGCCGATGCGGCGCACCCGACCCAGCTCCTCGTGGTGCCCGCCGACGGGCACACACGCATGGGCGCCCCCGCCGACGTCCCAGCCGCCCCGTCGGGAGGCCTGCGCCCCCGCGACAGCCCCGCCACCACCCCGCCGCCCGGCCGGGCAGGCACGCGTAAGCGCCCTCGCCACCCCCGTCACCGTCACCGCCCCCGCCGCCGCGCGCACCCGCACACGCCTCCCCTCCGTCTGCCGCCCCGTCAGTCGCGCACGCGCGCGTGCGTCGGCCCCCGCCCCCACCCCACCCCTGCGCATTCGGCGCGAATCCACCGGAGCCCGTCGTGGGCGTCGTGGCGAACACCACAACGGCCGCCGGGGACCCGGCTCGCACTCGACCGCACCCCGTAACCTGTCCCCCATGGCAGAGCCAGTCGTGCGCATCCCGGATGCGAAGGTCGCCCTGTCGACGGCCTCGGTCTATCCGGAGTCGACGGCGACGGCCTTCGAGATCGCCGCGCGCCTCGGATACGACGGTGTCGAGGTCATGGTCTGGAACGACCCGGTCAGCCAGGACATCGACGCGCTCCGCAGACTCAGCGACTACCACCAGGTGCCGATCCTCGCCGTGCACGCCCCGTGCCTGCTGATCACACAGCGGGTGTGGTCGACCGACCCGTGGGTCAAGCTGCAGCGGGCCCGCGCGGCGGCCGAGAAGCTCGGCGCCGGCACCGTAGTCGTCCACCCGCCCTTCCGCTGGCAGCGCCAGTACGCGCGCGACTTCGTCACCGGAATCTGGCGGATGGCCGACGAGACGGACGTGCGGTTCGCCGTCGAGAACATGTACCCCTGGCGTTACCGCGACCGCGAGATGCTCGCCTACGCGCCGGACTGGGACGTCACCAAGGACGACTACCGGCACTTCACGATCGACCTCAGCCACGCCTCGACGGCCCGTACGGACGCCATCCAGATGCTCGACCGCATGGGCGACCGCCTCGGGCACGTCCACCTCGCGGACGGCAACGGCTCGGCCAAGGACGAGCACCTGGTCCCCGGCCGCGGCTCGCAGCCCTGCGCCGAACTGCTGGAGCGGCTCGCGCTCAGCGGCTTCGACGGCCATGTCGTCATCGAGGTCAACACCCGCCGCGCCATGTCCGGAGCCGAACGGGAGGCCGACCTCGCGGAGGCCCTGGCCTTCACGCGACTGCACCTCGCGTCGGCGCCGAAGGTGCCCCGCTGGTGAACGGCACCGGCGCGCGCCGCCGAGGGCGGCCCCCGCGCACCGAGTCCGGCGACACCCGCGACCGCATCCTGACCGCGGCCCGCGAGGAGTTCTCCGAGCGTGGCTACGAGAAGACGTCCGTGCGGGGCATCGCCAAGGCCGCCGGGGTCGACTCTGCGCTGGTCCACCACTACTTCGGCACCAAGGAGCAGGTCTTCGCGGCGGCCATCGAGGTCGCGTTCGCGCCCGCGCTCGACGCGCCCGAGGCCCTCGCCGACGGCCCGCCGGCCGAGGTCGGCGAGCGCCTCACCCGCTTCATCCTGGGCATCTGGGAGAACCCGGCGACCCGCGCGCCCGTCCTGGCCATCGTCCGCTCGGCGGTGACCAACGAGACCGCGGCGGCCGTCTTCCGCCGTCTGGTCGCCTCCCAGCTCCTGCGCCGCGTCGCCGCGCAGCTCGAACTCCCCGACGCCGAACTGCGCGCCGAACTGGCGGCCGCGCAGCTGGTGGGGATGGCGATGCTGCGGTACGTGATCAAGGTGGAGCCGCTGGCGTCGGCGGACGTCGAACAGATCGTCGCCCGGGTCGCGCCGGTCGTGCAGGGACACCTCGCAGGACCGTGACCGGGTGCCGCTCCCGCCCCTCAGGCGAGACATGCGTCCCGCATTCCGGACACATCGTCCCGGTCCCTGGATGACCGGCGTACGCTCGACAGCAGCCCTATCTGTCTGAAGGAGCGAGCGACGATGCCCGAGCTGAGGTCCCGCACAGTCACCCACGGCCGCAACATGGCGGGCGCACGCGCCCTTATGCGCGCCTCCGGTGTACCCGGTGCGGACATCGGCCGGAAGCCGATCATCGCCGTGGCCAACAGCTTCACGGAGTTCGTGCCCGGCCACACCCACCTCCAGCCTGTCGGCCGGATCGTCAGCGAGGCGATCGTCGAGGCCGGCGGCATCCCGCGCGAGTTCAACACCATCGCCGTCGACGACGGCATCGCGATGGGGCACGGCGGCATGCTGTACTCCCTGCCCTCCCGCGACCTGATCGCGGACAGCGTGGAGTACATGGTCGAGGCCCACTGCGCCGACGCCCTGATCTGCATCTCCAACTGCGACAAGATCACCCCGGGCATGCTCAACGCGGCCCTGCGGCTGAACATCCCCACGGTGTTCGTCTCCGGCGGCCCCATGGAGTCCGGCCGCGCCACCCTCGTCGACGGCACGGTCCGCACGCTCGACCTGGTCGACGCGATCTCCGACGCCGTCAACGACAAGATCTCCGACGAGGACATCCTCCGTATCGAGGAGAACGCCTGTCCGACCTGCGGCTCGTGTTCCGGCATGTTCACCGCCAACTCGATGAACTGCCTGACCGAGGCCATCGGCCTGTCCCTCCCCGGCAACGGCTCGACCCTCGCCACCCACACCGCCCGCAAGCGGCTCTACGTCGACGCCGCGCGCACGGTCATGGACATCACCCGCAGGTACTACGAACAGGACGACGAGACGGTCCTGCCGCGCAACGTCGCCACCTTCGCCGCGTTCGAGAACGCGATGGCGCTGGACATCGCGATGGGCGGCTCCACCAACACGATCCTGCACCTGCTGGCCGCCGCGCAGGAGGCGGGCGTCCCGTTCGGCCTCGACGAGATCGACGCCGTCTCGCGCCGGGTCCCGTGCCTGGCCAAGGTGGCGCCCAACGTCGCCAAGGACCGCACGTACTACATGGAGGACGTGCACCGCGCCGGCGGCATCCCCGCCCTCCTCGGCGAGCTGCACCGCGCGGGCCTGCTCAACGAGGACGTGCACGCCGTCCACAGCCCGTCCCTCGCGGACTGGATGAAGACGTGGGACGTGCGCGGCGGCTCGCCGTCCCCCGAGGCGATCGAGCTGTGGCACGCCGCGCCGGGCTGCGTCCGCTCCGCCGAGGCGTTCTCCCAGTCGGAGCGCTGGGCGGCCCTGGACGAGGACGCCGAGGGGGGCTGCATCCGCTCCGCCGAGCACGCCTACTCCAAGGACGGCGGCCTGGCGGTCCTCAAGGGCAACCTCGCCGTCGACGGCTGCGTGGTCAAGACGGCCGGCGTCGACGAGTCGATCTGGACGTTCGAGGGCCCGGCGGTCGTCTGCGAGTCGCAGGAGGAGGCCGTCGAGAAGATCCTGCTGAAGCAGATCACGGAGGGCGACGTCGTCGTCATCCGCTACGAGGGCCCCAAGGGCGGCCCCGGCATGCAGGAGATGCTCTACCCGACGTCCTACCTGAAGGGCCGCGGACTCGGGAAGGCCTGCGCCCTGATCACCGACGGCCGCTTCTCCGGCGGCACTTCGGGCCTGTCCATCGGCCACGCCTCGCCCGAGGCGGCGTCCGGCGGCACGATCGCCCTCGTCGAGGACGGCGACCGCATCCGCATCGACATCCCTAACCGCACGATCGAGTTGCTCGTCGACGACGCGGAACTCACGTGCCGTGAGCAGGCGTTGAACGGGACGTACGCCCCGAAGAACCGTGAGCGCAAGGTGTCCGCCGCCCTGCGCGCCTACGCCGCCATGGCGACGAGCGCCGACAAGGGCGCCGTGCGGGACGTGTCCAAGCTGGGCTGATCCCGGTGCCACGGGGGCGACGGCGGGCTCACCAGCCCGCCGGGTCGCCCCCGTCCACCGCGAAGACGGTGCCGTCGGGCGCGCTGCCGTACACGCGCCCGTCCGCGACGACGGGCGCCGGCAGGGAGGCCGCCACCCGGTCGCCGTGCGCGCCGAGGCGGGCCGGGGTCTGCCCGAGCAGCCGGCCGGCGCGGGCGTCGACCCCGAGGAGCCGTCCGTCCGCGCCGACGAGGTATACATGCCGGCCGTCGGCGACCGGCTCCGAGCCCCGGCTCACGCCGGTCTCCAGCTGCCACAGGACGCGGCGTCCGGCCATGTCGACGGCCTCCAGCGCGCCGCCGGTGCTCAGCAGGTAGACGACGTCCCCGCGCACGCCGGCCTGCGGGTCCTGGCGGGTGACCGGCAGCTTCACCCGGCGGGTCGACTTCGACGCGGGGTCGTAGCGCACGACGGCGTCGGTGTACCCGGTCCCGTCCTCGACCGACAGCAGTAACAGTGCCCCGTCATGGCTGCCGACGGCCGTGAGCGTGCCGTCCAGCCCCGCCTGCCACCGCACGGCGCCCGTGGCCGGGTCCACGGCGGTGACGGAGGTCCTCCCCGAGCCGGAGGTGCTCGTCACGTAGGCGAGCGGATCGCCGGCGAACGACGTGAAGTACGGCGCGGGCTGCCCGGGGACCGTACGGCTCCACGCGGTCCTGCCCGTGGCGCCGTCGACGCCGGTGACCGTGCCGTCGGCGGAGGTGAGCAGCAGCATGTCGCCGACGGTTTGCAGCGCGTTGTACTCGGGCACGTCCGCCGTCCAGCGCACCTCGCCCGAGGCGGGGTCGAGCGCCTCCAGCCGCGGGGCCAGATGCGCCGGGGGCTGCACCAGACCGCCGACGAGCACCGGAGCCCCGCTGCCGAGGGGCGCATCGACGGTGTGCCGCCAGGCCGGGGAGCCGTCGGCGGGGTCGAGCGCGAGGACCGTCCCCGCCTGGGCGCACAGGAGCTTTCCCGCGCCGTAGGAGCACTCGGGCGCGGTCTGCGCGTCGGACACCGGGTCCGACCTCCACGCCGAGAACCCGGCCGGCGCCGTCCGCCCCCCGGTGGGCCCCGGCGCGGGCGCGCCCCCGGCCCACTGCACGGCGGCGACCCCGCCCGCGACGAGGCACAGCGCCCCCGCGGCGACCGCCATCGGCCGGAGCAGCCGACGCCGGGTGCGGGGCGCGGGCGGGGCGGCCCCGCCCTTCTCGGCGTGCCCGTCGCCTTCGGAGTCCCCGTGGCTCCCGGCGGCCCTGCTGCCCTCGGTGTTGCCCTCGCCGGCCGCGTCCGCCTGACCGATGAGACGGGGGGAACCGCGGTCCAGGTTCTGGTCCTGGTCCCTCTCCCGGTCCCCGTCCCGGTCCCGCGGCGCCGGTATGAACACCTGTGTGTCGTACGAGGCCGACACCGAACGCAGTTCCCGCATCAGCTCGTCCGGTGTGGGCCGCTCCTCGGGCTCCTTCGCCAGACAGCGCTGGACCAGCGGGGCGAGGATCTGCGGCACGCCCGTCAGATCGGGCTCGTCGTGCACGACCTGGTAGGCGACGACATAGGGGCTGTCGGAGTCGAACGGCCCCCGCCCGGTCGCCGCGTGCACCAGGACCGAGCCGAGCGCGAAGATGTCGGCGGCGGGCCCGACCTCCCTGGGCCGCCGGAACTGCTCCGGCGCCATGAACGGCGGGGTGCCGATCAACTTCCCTGTCTCGGTGCGCAGTTCGCTGTCCTTGGGCCGGGAGATGCCGAAGTCGATGACCTTCGGGCCGTCCTCGGCGAGCAGGACGTTGCTGGGCTTCAGATCCCGGTGGACGACGCCGACGCGATGGATGTCGCGCAAGGCCTCCGCGAGTCCGGCCATCAGCCGCCGCAACTCACCCGTACTCATGGGCCCGTTCCGCTTCACCTGGTCCGAGAGGGTCGAACCGGGGATGAACAGCGTGGCCATCCAGGGCCGTCCGGCCTCCGGGTCGGCGTCGACGACGGGTGCGGTGAACGCCCCGCTGACCCGTCTCGCGGCGGCGACCTCCTGCCGGAACCGCCCTCTGAACTCGGGGTCCTCGGCGAACCGGGCGTGCACGACCTTCACCGCGAGCTTCATCCCCGAGGTGCTGCGGGCCAGGTGGACCACGCCCATCCCGCCCGAGCCCAGACAGGATTCCAGACGGTAGTGGCCGGCGTACTCGGGAAGTTCCGCTTCCGCATCCGATCCGGCGTTGCGCTGTGGCGCCATGACCACCCCCGTGCTGTTCGGCCGCGAATCGGCGCGCGCGACGCAGGGAGCCTAGTCGATGAGGCTGACGGGACCGAGGAGGCTTGCCAGGCCCCCGTGTTCGAATTGCATACATGTGTTTCAGCCGCTGATTCCAGGGAATCAACGTCTCCCCCCATGGAGGTCATGGGGGTTCACGGGGGAGGTTCAGTCATGTCTGTCGAGCAGGTCGAAGAGGTTGAGAGCGGCGGGGAGCCGGTGCGGCGGGCGGCCGTGGCGGTGAACTCCTATCCGGTCGCCCCGGGCGTCCGGCTGAACGTCCGCAGCGGTCCCGGCACCGGTTACGGCGTGGTCCGCGTCCTGCCCGAAGGGGCCTCGGTGACGATCTACTGCCAGACGCCGGGCACATCGGTCAGCGGCCCGTACGGCACGTCGAACATCTGGGACAACATCGGCAGCGGCCAGTACGTCTCGGACACCTATGTCCGCACGGGCAGCGACGGCTACGTGGCCTCACGCTGCGGCTGACCGCACGGCACGGGCGGGCTCCCACCGGTTCGACCGGTTCGAAGGCCGGACGGAAAGCCCGACGGAAGCCCTGACGGGAAGCCCGAGGGGACACCTCACGGGAAACCCGGCGGAAGCCCGCCCCGCTCCGGCCCCACCCGGGGGGCCCGCCCCGCCCGCGGCCATAATCGTCATGTGAGCGACGACAACGGCGCCCGGGGCGGTGCCACCGGCCCCCGCCCCGAGCCCCTGCGCTTCTTCGGCACGACCTGGGTCGACCACGACCAGGGCTACGCCGCCCGCCGGGCCGCCGCGTCCGTGGGGTCCCTCGCCGCCGCGGTCGGCTCCTGCCTGGTGCTGCGCCTCGCCTACGAGGGCCTCGCGATCGCCGACAGCGGCAGCTTCGTGACCCTGCTGGTCGTCGTCATGTTCGCGGTGTGCAGCGCGCTGGCCTTCCGGCACACCCTGGAGGGCTTCACCAAGCGCCACGACCCCGAACGCCAGTCCTCCCTGCGCGGTCTGCTGGCCATCGGCTTCGTCGGCTCCCTGTTCGCCTACTTCTTCCGCTCGCTCACCGAGGCCCCGGGCGAGAAGCTCCACCGCGAGGAGTACGAGGCGGCCCGCGTCCAGTACGAACGCCGCTCCGGCCGCCGTACGGGCAACCCTTCCAAGAAGCGCCGCCGGACCTGAGCCGCCCTCGGCGCACCCGCAGGCCCCGTTCCCCTCGCCGCCCACCCCGGCCACCATGGCCACATGACGGCTCCCGCACACACCGACCGAGCGCTCTCCTTCAGCTCCGCCGCAGCCCAGTACGCCGCCAACCGCCCCTCCTACCCGCCCGCCCTCCTCGAAGCGATCGAGGCCATGGCGGACCGTCCGCTCGCCGGGGCGCGCGTCGCCGACATCGGCGCGGGCACCGGCATCGCGACCGCCCTCCTGCACGCCCGCGGCGCCGACGTCGTCGCGGTCGAACCGGGCGACGGCATGGCCGAGCAGTTCCGCCGCGCCCTCCCCGAGGTGCCGGTCGTCCGGGGCGACGGCAACCATCTCCCCCTCGCCACCGCCTCCTTCGACTTCCTCACCTACGCCCAGTCCTGGCACTGGACGGACCCGGCGCGCTCCGTCCCGGAGGCCGTGCGCGTGCTGCGCCCCGGCGGCGCCCTCGTCCTGTGGTGGAACGCCGCCGCACTCGACGTGCCCTGGATCGACGCCCAGACCGACCGCGTCCAGCGCCACTTCGGCCTGGAGCGGACCGCCGGCAGGAACGGCGACGGCACGCATGCTGTCCTGGCCGGCCCGACCGACCCCCTGGACTTCGCGCGCGGCCATGTCCGCTGGAGCCGCCGCGTCCCCCTGGACACCCATCTGGCCAACATCGGCAGCCACTCGATCTTCCTCGTCCACGACGGGGAGAGCGTCGCCGCCTTCCTCGACGAGGAGCGCCGGCACCTCCTGACCGTCTTCCCGGACGGCATCGTCGAGGAGACCTACGACGTCGCGTTCCTGGTCGCCCTCCGCCCCTGACCACACCTCTCCCGTGCGGCGGCTCCCGACTCCGGGGCCGCCGCACACGCATGTCCACGGTCCCGGCCCTGGTCGACGCCGCCCCACTGGTCCCGGCCCTGGTCGACCCCGCCCCACTCGCCCTCGCCCCTCTTGACGACGCCCCGCCCGAGGCGCACTATTCATCACATGATGAATTACAGTTCCGGAGAGCCCCCGAGGCCACCCGACGCCGACCGGACACCCGCCGTACAGGCCCGAGGCCTCACCGTCGTCCGAGGCCCCCGCACGGTGCTGCGCTCCCTCGACTTCACCGTCCCGCGCGGCCAGATCACCGGGCTCCTCGGCCCCTCGGGCTGCGGCAAGTCGACCCTGATGCGCGCGATCGTCGGCACCCAGGCCAAGGTCACCGGCACCCTCGACGTCCTGGGCCGGCCCGCAGGACACCCCGCCCTGCGCACCCGCATCGGCTACGTCACCCAGGCCCCCTCCGTCTACGCCGACCTCACGGTCCGCCAGAACCTCGACTACTTCGCCGCGATCCTCGACCCCGGGCGCCCGGCGGCCGACCGCCGCCACGACGACGTCACCCGGGCCATCGCCGACGTCGACCTCACCAGCCACGCCGACGCACTCGCCGGCAACCTCTCCGGCGGCCAGCGCAACCGCGTCAGCCTCGCCGTGGCCCTCCTGGGCGCCCCCGAACTCCTCGTCCTCGACGAACCCACCGTCGGCCTCGACCCCGTCCTGCGCCGCGACCTGTGGAACCTCTTCGACGACATCGCCGCCTCCCGCGGCGCCACCCTCCTCGTCTCCTCCCACGTCATGGACGAGGCCGAGCGCTGCCACCGCCTCCTCCTCATGCGCGAGGGCGAGATCCTCGCCGACGACACGCCCGACGCCCTCCGCGCCCGCACCGGCTCCGACACCGTCGAGGCGGCCTTCCTGCACCTCGTCGACGAGGCGACACGGTCCGCCCGTGAAAAGGAGACGACACGATGACCACACCGACCCGCCCCGCCCCCACCGGCCCCCTCAACCTCTCGCGCACCACCGCCACCGCGGCCCGCGTCCTGCGCCAGCTCCGCCACGACCCCCGCACCATCGCCCTGATGATCGTCATCCCGTGCGCGATGCTGTTCCTGCTCCGCTACGTCTTCGACGGCAGCCCCCGCACCTTCGACGACATCGGAGCCTCCCTCCTCGGGATCTTTCCGCTGATCACGATGTTCCTGGTGACCTCCATCGCCACCCTGCGCGAACGCACCTCCGGCACCCTGGAACGCCTCCTCGCCCTCCCCCTCGGCAAGGGCGACCTGATCGCCGGCTACGCCCTCGCCTTCGGAGCCCTGGCGATCGTCCAGTCCGCCCTGGCCACCGGCCTCGCCGTCTGGTTCCTCGACCTCGACGTCACGGGCAGCCCCTGGCTCCTCCTCCTGGTGGCCCTGCTCGACGCGCTCCTCGGCACGGCCCTCGGCCTGTTCGTCTCCGCCTTCGCCGCCTCGGAGTTCCAGGCGGTCCAGTTCATGCCGGCGGTGATCTTCCCCCAGCTCCTGTTGTGCGGCCTGTTCACCCCGCGCGACGAGATGCACCCCGCCCTCGAAGGCCTCTCCGGCGTCCTGCCCATGTCCTACGCCGTCGACGGCATGAACGAGGTCCTCAGGCACACCGACATGACGGCGACCTTCGTCCGCGACGCCCTCATCGTGGCCGGCTGCGCCCTGCTGGTCCTCGGCCTGGGCGCGGCGACACTCCGCAGGCGTACGGCGTGACAGCCCGCCCGCGACCGGGTGCCGGCCCCGCTCCACCGCCCCGCCCGACGTCCCGCCTGCCGGACGACCGCACCACGCGGCCCACCCCGGATGCGAGGATGCCCTCAGGACGACGCACCCTTCCGGAGGACACCCCGCCATGGCCCAGAAAGTCGCAGTCCTCGGCACCGGCAAGATCGGCGAAGCCCTTCTCAGCGGAATGCTCCGAGGCGGCTGGCCGCCCGCCGACCTTCTCGTCACCGCCCGCCGCGCCGAGCGGGCCGAGGAACTCCGCAGCCGCCACGGAGTCGTCCCGGTCACCAACGCCGAAGCCGCCAAGACCGCCGACACCCTCATCCTCACGGTCAAGCCGCAGGACATGGGCGCCCTCCTCGAGGAACTCGCCCCGCACGTCCCCGCCGGCCGCCTGGTCATCAGCGGAGCCGCCGGCATCACCACCGCGTTCATCGAGGACCGCCTCACCGCCGGCGTCCCCGTCGTCCGCGTCATGACGAACACCCCCGCCCTCGTCGACGAGGCCATGTCCGTCATCTCCGCCGGCAGCCACGCAGGCGAAGCCGACCTCGCCCACACCGAGGAGATCTTCGGCTCGGTCGGCAAGACCCTGCGCGTCCCCGAGTCCCAGCAGGACGCCTGCACCGCCCTCTCCGGCTCCGGCCCGGCCTACTTCTTCTACCTGGTCGAAGCGATGACCGACGCCGGCATCCTGCTCGGCCTGCCCCGCGACAAGGCCCACGACCTCATCGTCCAGTCCGCCATCGGCGCGGCCACGATGCTCCGCGACAGCGGCGAACACCCCGTCAAGCTCCGCGAGAACGTCACCTCCCCGGCGGGCACCACCATCAACGCCATCCGCGAACTGGAGAACCACGGCGTACGCGCCGCCCTCATCGCGGCCCTCGAAGCCGCCCGCGACCGCAGCCGCCAACTGGCCTCCGGCACAAAGGACTGACGCCGCCCGCCCACCGGGGAGCAGTCACCTCACGGTGTCGCGACCGGCAGCGGTTCCGGCACCGGCGGCAGCAGTCCGATCGCGCGATAGGCGGAGTCGACCACCGGACGGGCCATCGCCCGGGCCTTCTCCGCACCCTCCCTCAGCACCCCCTCGACATACGTCGGGTCAGCGCACAGCTCCTTGTGCCTGTCCTGCAGGGGCTTCAGGACCTCGACCACAGCGTCCGCCGTGTCCTTCTTCAAAGCGCCGTACGACCGGTAACGGACGCTGAGGGATTCGGGGTCCCCGCCCGTGCACGCCGCGAGGATCTCCAGCAGGTTCGCCACCCCCGGCCGCCCCGCCCGGTCGTACACGACCTCACGACCGCTGTCGGTCACGGCCCGCATGACCTTCTTGCGCACCACGTCCGGCTCGTCCAGCAGGTAGACGATCCCCGGCCCGGAGTCCTCGCTCTTGCCCATCTTCGACGCGGGCTCCTGCAGGTTCATCACCCGGGCGGCCACCGCCGGATGCGTGGCCCTCGGCACCACGAACGTCTGCCCGTAGCGCTGGTTGAACCGCAACGCCAGATCCCGCGTCAGCTGGACGTGCTGCGCCTGGTCGTCGCCGACGGGCACCTCGTCCGCCGCGTAGGCCAGGATGTCCGCGGCCATCAGCACCGGGTACGTCAGCAGCGACAGCCGCACGCTCCCACCGCGCTCGCGTTCCCGTCCGGCCTTCTCCTTGTACTGGATCATCCGCCGCATCTCGCCGTCGGTGGCCACGCACTCCAGCAGGTACGACAGCCGCGCGTGCTCGTCCACATGGCTCTGCACGAACAGGGTGCACAACGCAGGATCCAGCCCGGCCGCCAGCAGCAGGGTGGCCGTCTGCCGACTGAGCCGACGCACCCGCGCCGGATCGTGGTCCACGGTCAGCGCGTGCAGGTCGACGACGCAGAACAGGGCGTCCGCCCGGTGCTGGTCCACCTCGGCCCACTGCCGCATGGCCCCCAGGTAGTTCCCCAGCGTCAGATGCCCGGTCGGCTTGACCCCGCTGAAGACCCTCTTCATCACTCCACCTCCTGGTCGATGACCGCCGCGCCCGCCGGCCGGCTCTCAGGAGGGAGAAACGAGAACGGCCGCCGAGGCGGCGGCCGCTGACTGCATACGTGAGTCCGGCCGCCCTCAGGCGGCCCACCACTGCTGGTTGCACGTACGCATGAACATGACCCCACAGTACGCCGCGCGGGACCGTCGAGGAGGCGGGTTGACACACCCCGGGCCGATACGTAGTGTTCTCCGAGTTGTCCGACGTGAGCGCCGACTCCGGTCGGTCCCCGGACAGCCATTCCGCAAGTACCTCACCAGGCTCTCGACGAGCAGTCCATTGGTCTGTCGTCGTTTCATTGGCGTGCGTATTCGCGAAATGAGGAATCCGCGTTCGAAAGGACGCGGGCCCCGATTCGCTTCGGCGGCGGGGAATCCGCTAAAGTCTCACCCGTCGGAACGGCCCGAGCGGCCGGGAAGACAAACCCCTCTGACTGGGAATCAGAGCCGAAAGGATCTGATAGAGTCGGAAACGCCGGAAGGGAAACCGCGAGAGCGGGGAACCGGAAAGCACCGAGGAAATCGGATCGAGAAAAGATCT
>NZ_JBIARD010000011.1:0-62115 GCF_042889585.1 Streptomyces sp. NPDC002566
CCCGCCAATTTGTGCGGGGCCGGGGGGGGCCGGGGGCGGCATTTTTTTTGGCCACGGGGGGGGGGGGGGGGGGGGGGGGGGGGGGGGGGGGTGGGGGGGGGGGGGGGGGGGGTGTCCGTCCTCGGTCCGGCGGTAGCTTCTGCTTCATCGGCACCCGGTGACTGACGCCGGCCGCTGCGGGCGGACACCCCCACCCCGCCCCCTCCGCGCCGTCCGCGTCTGCTTCTTCGTCTTCGTCTACGCGAGCGTCCACCCGGCCGACCGGCCCAGGGGCGTCGCTTGCGGGTCGTGCGCGTCTGCGCGAGGTTCGTCCGGCCGGCCTAGGGGCGTCCTCTGCGGGCCTTGCGCGGCTGTACGGGCGTTCACCCGGCCGGCCAGGGGCGTCCTCTGTGCGCGGTGCGCTGTGTACGGGCGTTCATCCGGCCCACCTAGGGGCGCGGGGAACTGCGCGATCGGCCGCAGCGGACCCGCAGTCGCCTGTGACCGGGCCCGGCAGATACTTGGGCGTCAGACCTCCGTCGTTCAGGGAGCCCCGTGGCCGTCACCCCGCTGCTCAGTGCGCTCACTCGACTCGCCGCAGTCGAAGCACACTCCCGCAGCTCAAGTCGTTGCCCTTGCGGCGCAGACACCCTCGCGGAGCGGGCCGATGCCACCGTGGTGCGCCACGCCGGCGTCGTCGCCAAGGCGCATGCCCCCGGCGTCTATGCCGCCGACCTCGCCCCCCGTCTGGCCGCCGCGGCCTCCCTTCCGCACCTTCTTCTTCCGCCGCTCACCCCCGTCCCCGCGTCCCTGCACGATCGACTGGTCACGTTCTGGTCCTACGGCGTTCCCGTGGATCCGGACACTCCGGACGCCGCCCCCTGGGAGGAAGCCGCCACCCTTCTTGCCCAGCTTCACCGCACGCCCGCGCCGCACGCCCTTCCGCCGATGCGCGGACCGGTGAAGGCCGCTCGGGCCGTTCTCCGACTTCGCGAGGTGAGCGGGGAACATCCCGCTGTCGCCCCCGTCCTGCGGGCCTGGGAAGACCTCCCTGGCTGGGCCCGTGGGGCTGCGCCCATGCCCGACACCACCACTCTTTGCCACGGTGACCTCCACCTGGGGCAGCTCGTCCGGCACCCCGTGCCCGACGGCCCCTGGCGGCTCATCGACGTCGACGACCTCGGGACCGGCGTTCCCGCCTGGGATCTCGCCCGGCCCGCCGCCTGGTACGCCTGCGGTCTGCTCCCGCCGCAGGAGTGGGCCCGCTTCCTGGCGGCCTACCGCACGGCTCGCGGGCCCGCGGTGCCGGCCGACGGCGATCCCTGGCCCGCGCTCGACGTCCCGGCTCGCGCCCTCACCGTCCAGACCGCCGCCCGAGCGCTGACCAAGGCGATCGGGCGTGACAGACCCCTCGACGAGGTCGAGGAGTCTCTTGTCGACGCCTGCGCCCGGATGGTTTCCGTGCAGTACGGGTCGGTCGACCTGCCCGGTGGATCCGGTTCCGTACCTGAGCAGTTGCCGTCAAGCTCGGCGAAGTAGGGTGCAACCGACCGCAGCCGGACAGAGTCTGTCCTGGCGATAGGCGAAGCAGGACCGACCGGCGAGGAGTTGAGCCGACCATGCAGTGTCCGAAGTGTCACGCCCCGATGCACACGTACAACCGCAACGGCGTCCAGATCGAGCAGTGCGCGAACTGCCGCGGGATCTTCCTGGACTACGGCGAGCTGGAGGCGCTCACCCGGCTGGAGTCCCAGTGGTCCCAGCCGGCGCCGCCGCCCCCGGCCGCTCCCCAGGCCTATCCGGCGCAGGCCCCGCACGCCCCCGCCTGGGGCGCACCGCACGGCGGCCACGGCGGTCACTACGGCCACCAGCGCCACAAGAGCTTCGGGCACATGCTCTTCTCCAGCTGAGCGACCCGCACACGAGGAAACCCCCGGCCGAGGAGACGGCCGGGGGTTTCCGGGGTGTGGACGATACTGGGATTGAACCAGTGACCTCTTCCGTGTCAGGGAAGCGCTCTCCCGCTGAGCTAATCGTCCTCGGGAACACGACCCCAGGGGCCGTGACACTGCGTGCGCGATACTGGGATTGAACCAGTGACCTCTTCCGTGTCAGGGAAGCGCTCTCCCGCTGAGCTAATCGCGCGGGGATCCGAAGATCCAGTGGACGATACTGGGATTGAACCAGTGACCTCTTCCGTGTCAGGGAAGCGCTCTCCCGCTGAGCTAATCGTCCTTGGAGGTGGAGACGGGATTTGAACCCGTGTAGACGGCTTTGCAGGCCGTTGCCTCGCCTCTCGGCCACTCCACCAGGAGTGTAGGGGACCGGGAAGATCCCTACTGTCCTTCGAGCGGACGACGAGGTTCGAACTCGCGACCTCAACCTTGGCAAGGTTGCGCTCTACCAACTGAGCTACGTCCGCCTGTCGTTTCGGTGCGCTCTCGCGTCCCGGCGACGTGTTGAACTCTAGCGGATTCCTGGGCCAGCACAAAAACGCGTTTGTGCAGCGTGCTGCGCTGTGTCCCACCGAACACCTGCTCAGGCCCCGTCGGCGCGTCCCGGAGCGCGCGCCCCCGCCGCCGACGACGACCCGCCGGACACCCGCCCTAAACTCGACACCGTGCCCGAACTGCCACCCCTCGCCCGATTCGGCGACCGCGTCGCCACCGGCCTCCTCGACGTCACCGACGACCCGGCGGCCCTGGACTCCACCGGTTTCTGGGCCGTCTGCGCCGACTTCGAAGGCCGTCTGACCTGCGCCCGCTTCACGGACGTGCGGGTGGCGCCGGTGCCCGCGCCGACGCCGGGGGAGTGGCGCGGCCCCGCCGCCGGGGACTGGACGTCGTCCCTCGACCGCGCCGCGTACACCGCCGGAGTGCGCCGGATACGCGAGCACATCGCGGCCGGCGACGTATACCAGGCGAACCTCTGCCGCGTCCTGTCCGCCCCCGTCCCGCCCGGCGCCGACGTGGACGCGCTGACCGCGCTGCTCGCCCGGGGGAATCCCGCGCCGTACGCCGGGACGATCCGCCTCCCCGGGCACGGCGTGGAGATCGCCACCGCATCGCCCGAGCTCTTCCTGCGCCGCGAGGGGCGGACCGTGGAGTCCGGGCCGATCAAGGGCACCGGGCGTACCGAGGCCGACCTCCTCGACAAGGACCACGCCGAGAACGTGATGATCGTGGACCTCGTCCGCAACGACATCGGCCGTGTCTGCGCCACCGGCAGCGTCACCGTCCCCGATCTGTGCGCCGTGGAGAAGCACCCCGGCCTCGTCCACCTCGTCTCGACGGTCCGCGGCGAACTGCGCGAAGGGGCCGGCTGGAGCGAGCTGCTCGACGCGGCCTTCCCGCCCGGCTCCGTTACCGGCGCCCCCAAGTCCAGCGCCCTGCGCATCATCGACGCGCTGGAGACCGCGCCCCGCGGCCCCTACTGCGGCGGCATCGGATGGGTCGACGCCGACCGGGGCACGGGCGAACTGGCCGTCGGTATCCGCACCTTCTGGATCGACCGCGCCGACGGAACGCTCCGCTTCGGCACCGGCGCCGGCATCACCTGGGGCTCCGACCCCGAGAGGGAGTGGGCGGAGACCGAACTGAAGGCGTCCCGGCTGCTCGCGATAGCGTCGGGGACGTACACGGCGGACGCTGGGGTTCCGGCGTGCGACGCCCCCGGTACGAACATGGTGAGGTAGAGCAGTGAAGCTTTGGCTGGACGGCGGTCTGCAGGAGTTCGAGTCCGCCCGCGTCTCCGTCCTCGACCACGGACTGACCGTGGGCGACGGCGTCTTCGAGACGGTGAAGGCGAGCAACGGCGCCACGTTCGCGCTGACCAGGCACCTCGACCGGCTGACCCGCTCCGCGCGCGGCCTCGGCCTGCCCGATCCCGACCTCGACGAGGTCCGCCGCGCCTGCGCCGCCGTCCTCGAAGCCAACCCGATGCCGCTCGGCCGCCTGCGCATCACCTACACCGGCGGGCAGGGCCCCCTCGGCTCCGACCGCGGCGATCACGGCCCGACCCTCGTCGTCGCCCTCGGTGAGACCACCCGCCGCCCCGACTCCACGGCGGTGATCACCGTCCCGTGGACCCGCAACGAGCGCGGCGCGCTCACCGGCCTGAAGACCACTTCGTACGCCGAGAACGTCGTCGCCCTGGCCCACGCGCACCGGGACGGCGCCTCCGAGGCGCTGTTCGGCAACACCGTCGGCCGGCTCTGCGAGGGCACCGGGTCGAACGTGTTCGTCGTTCTGGACGGCGAGATCCACACCCCGCCGCTCGCCTCGGGCTGCCTCGCCGGCATCACCCGCGCGCTGGCCGTGGAGTGGACCGGCGCGCGGGAGACCGACCTGCCGCTGGACGTCCTGGAGCGCGCCGACGAGGTCTTCCTGACCTCCACCCTGCGCGACGTCCAGGCCGTGCACCGCGTCGACGGCCGTGAACTGCCGGGCGCGCCGGGGCCGGTGACCGCCAAGGCCATGCGCGTCTTCGACGAACGAGCGGCCGACGACCTCGACCCGTGAGCCCCACCCCTCAAGGGCTGCCCCTAGGGGCCGGAAAGCCGCAAGAGCGGGGAAAAACAGGCTGACTTCGGCCCGTTCGGCGGGTAGAAACCCCCTGATGACCACGACCCTGCGGCCGACCGAGCCGCTCCAGCGCGCCGCCGACGGGGCGTTGTCCCGCCACTACCAGGTGTGCGTGAACGGCCGCCCGGTCGGCGCGGTCCACCTGTCCACCCACCCCGACTTCGGGCCGGCCGTCGCCCGCGTGGACGACCTGCACGTCGACGAGGCCGACCGCGGGCGTGGGCGGGGCACGGTCGCCGCGCTCGCCGCCGAGGAGGTCGCGCGGGGCTGGGGCTGCCGGGGGATCGAGATCCGGGTGCCGGCCGGCGCCGAGGCCGCCCTGCGCCTGGCCACGGCCCTCGGATACGTCCACCGCAACCGCGGACTGGCCAAACCGCTCGACGCCGTGGCCCCCCGACTGCCCCCGGGCAGCGAGGTCAGGCCGCTGACCGAGGCCGAGTTCGGGCCGTGGCGTGCGCACGGCGTCGACGGGTACGCCGCGGACTGGATCAGCCGCGGCGTCCCGCCGGACGAGGCCCGCGCCAGGTCGGAGCGCGACACCGAGCGTCTCCTGCCGGACGGCCTGGACACCGAGAACATGCGGATCAGCGTCCTGGAACACGACGGCGTCCGCGTCGGCGTGCTCTGGCTCGGCCTCCACGAGGACCGGGCCTACGTGTACGACGTCGAGACCGAGGAGGCCTTCCGCGGCCGGGGCCACGGCCGCTCGCTGATGCTGCTGGCCGAGGCGCAGGCGATCACCGCCGGCAATCGGGTCATCGGCCTCAACGTCTTCGCGGGCAACACGCCCGCCGAACGGCTCTACGAGTCACTGGGATACGTCCCGGTCGGCTACTCGATGTTCAAGAGCCTGCTCTGAAGAGGGGATGGGGCGCTGGGGCCGGGGAGCGAGCCTTACCCCTGCTCGGCGAGCAGCCGGTCCGCGATCTCCTCGACCCGCTCGCGCAGCCCCTCCTGGCTCTTGCCGCCGTCGAGGCGCTCCCCGCCGATGACGTACGTCGGGGTGCCTGTGACGCCGATCGCCTTGCCCTCGGCCTGGTCGGCGTCGACGATCAGGATGTGCCGGCCGTCGATGAGCGCGGTGTCGAACTCATCCGCGTCCAGGCCCAGTTGACGGGCGGTGTCGACCAGGAAGGGCTCGCCCTCACGGTCCAGCTTCTCGACCCGGCCGAGGACCGCCTCGACGTACTCCCACCCATTGCCCTGCTCCACGGCCTCCTCGGCGGCCTGCGCGGCGGCGAAGGAGTGCTTGTGCTTCTCCAGCGGGAAGTGCCGCAGCCGCAGCTCCAGCCGGTCGCCGTAGCGCTCGCGCAGGAGGCGGAGGTCGTCGAGGGCGCTGCGGCAGTCCGGGCACTGCAGCTCGCACCACACGTCGAGGACGACGGCGGGACGGGCGGAGGGGGACGTCGACGCGTCGGCGGACACCGGCGCGGCGGGGGAGGAGTCGCTCATGTCCCCAGTCTCCCAGCCCGCTCCGCGCCACCCCAATCCGGACCGCCCCGTACTTGCCCCCGTACCCGGGTCGCAGACACCCCGTAGTACCTGAGAGCCACCCGCCCCGGACCGGCACCTGTGGAGGAGGTGACCCGGAGATGTCCCTGATGTCCGGCCGAGGCATGGCCCGGCGCCCTCGCGCAGGTGCAGGATGGAAGGACGAAGCGCCGCGCTGCCCGCGACGCCCAGCCGATTCGACCTTGCTCCCTTGTGCCGCGTCTGGAGGACCGGATGATCGCCGAAACCGTCTGTTCCGCCGTCGCCGCGGCAGGCCTGGGCATCGCCGCGGTCACGGCGTACCGGAAGCGTTACCTGACGGCCGCGCGCATGGCGGCCTACGCCCTCGTACCGCTCGGTCTGGTGCTGACCGGAGTCGTCGAGTGGGTCGCCGGCACCGCCTTCAGCCCCACCGCCTGGCTGGGATTCGGTCTGCTCGGCGGGGCCTGGGCCCTGTTCATGACGACGCGGGCCGTCGAGCGGCGGCGGGGAGGCACCCGCAAGGAGCGCAAGGCGGCGGCGCGTGCCGCGCGGGGCGAGGCCGTGGCCCCGGCCGCCTCGGCGCCCTCCCTGGGCCAGGCCCGTCCGACCGCCCGGCCCGCCGCCGCGCCCCGCGCGACCGCCACGGACGACTTCAGCGACATCGAGGCCATCCTCAAGAAGCACGGCATATGAAGCGGTCGCCGGCGGCGGGTCACCGAAGCGGCGGCCCGACGCGTCGGCGGCCGAAGCGACACAGTCGGACCGCACGCGCGCGTAAGTGATCACGCCCGGAAGCGGAGATCACGGAATCCGGCGCACACCCGCTCAGTTCGGGCGTGTTGATCGCACCCGCGGCGGGGGCTGCGTCATCATCGCCCGCGAGATGCTGGACACGACACAGAGCGACGCCGCGCCACCTCAGGACGAGCCGCGCGGATGCCTCTTCGCCCTTTCCCAGCCACCGCTGATGATCTTCCTTGCGGTGATCGGGTGTCTGCTGCTCATGGCTTCGCTGCACGACCTGCTGCTGCTGTGAGCCGTACCCGCGGTCCCCGGCGCCACCCGCCGGGGCCGCGTCGGCATCGATGGTGGACAAGGCCGCCCTGAGCGGCTCCGGGGTCAGCCGGCCGCTTCCTTGCGGCGCGCCCGGTAGGCGGCGACGTGGAGACGGTTGCCGCAGGTGCGGCTGTCGCAGTACCGCCGGGAGCGGTTGCGGGAGAGGTCCACGAAGGCGCGCCGGCAGTCGGGGGCCTCGCAGCGGCGCAGGCGTTCCTGCTCGCCGGCCACCACGAAGAACGCCAGCGCCATCCCGCAGTCGGCGGCCAGGTGGTCCGCGATCGAGGCGCCCGGCGCGAAGTAGTGCACGTGCCAGTCGTAGCCGTCGTGGTCGGTGAGGCGCGGGGTGGTGCCCGCGGCGGCGACGAGTTCGTTGATCAGCCCTGCGGCGGCGCGGGCGTCCGGCGCCGCGAACACCTTCGCGAACCGCCCCCGGACCTTGCGCACCGCGGAGAGGTCGAACTCGGACAGCACGCCCACGTCGCTGATCTCGTGCTTTCGCACGAAGTCCGTGAGGGCGGCCAGGTTCGGCAGCCCGTCCGGGACGGCGTCGTCCTCCGGCGCGGTGTTCACCAGATCCACCACGGCGTCGAGGGCGCACCGGGTGTCGTGGGTGATCAGCACGTTTCGCTCCCTGGCCTGGGGACGGGCGGGCGCCCGCCGATGCTGGCCGATGGTAGCCGCTCGGCCCGGCGGGGTGGCCCCTGTCGCCCGGCGGGGTGGCGCTGCGCACGTCGGCGCCGCACCACGGGGAACCCGAGGCGCGGCGTCGGCGCTTGCCCTATGCGGTTGTCCTGGCCCGAGCCGTCTCCCCGAGTGGACGGCGTCGGGCAGCTCTGCGGGAGCCCCGTCCTAGCTTTCCGCCAGGATGTGCGAGAGCTCCTGGTCGAGGTCGAAGTGACGGTGCTCCGTGCCGGGAGGCACGGCCGCGTCGGTTCGCTTCAGGAAGGATTCCAGGGCCCGCGCCGGGGCCTCGAGCAGGGCCTCCCCCTCAGGGGAGCTCAGGGCGATGCAGACGACGCCCTGACCGTGGCTGCGCGACGGCCAGACGCGGACGTCGCCGGTGCCCGTGGGCCGGTGCAGGCCCTCCGCGAGGAGGTCGCGGGCGAACACCCACTCGACGGTCTCCTCGGCTCCGGTGTGGAAGGTGGCGTGCACGGCGTAGGGGTCGGCCGTGTCGTACCGCAGGCCTGCGGGGACAGGCAGGGAGGACTCGCTCGACACAACGAGGCGCAGGTGCAGCTCGCAGCTGACCGTGGTGTTCATAAGCGCCAGGGCCTTTCGCTCAGTGTGCGCTCGGGGATTCGCACGTCGGCGAAATCGACATGCCACCTACGGTGCCGTTGTAAACCCCTCTGAGTGTTTTGCGTGTGTTTACGTAACTCTTCCGGCCGAGGGAACGTTCGCGAAGTACCACCATTACGGTGACCGGAATCTCTCGGGTAGGGTTTGGTCGTATGAATACGGGGAGTGGCGGGCCGAGTGAGGTCGCCATGACGGCGGACGACGCGAGGACGGGCGAGGAGCGGACCGAGGCCGAGCAGGGCCTGGGGTCCCGGGCGCCCGAGTTCGTCAAGGCCCGCCGTGTGCTGCACCTCAGCTGGCAGGTAGGGATCTTCGTCGTCGGCCTGGCGGTCGTGATCGCCGGCATCATCATGCTCCCGCTGCCCGGACCGGGCTGGGTCGTGATCTTCGGCGGCATGGCGATCTGGGCGACCGAGTTCGTCTGGGCCCAGCTGGTCCTGCGCTGGACCAAGCGCAAGGTCACCGAGGCGGCCCAGCGCGCCCTGGACCCCAGGGTCCGCAAGCGCAACATCATCCTGACCTCGATCGGCCTCGTGGTCATCGGCGCCATCCTGGGCTTCTACGTGTGGAAGTTCGGTTTCGAGATGCCCTGGAAGATCAAGGACCAGTGACCCGCCGACCGCTCCGCCCGAGCGGCGGGCGGTCACGGCCACCCTCTGACTTGGGGTAATGTTCTCCATGCGCCCGGGCGATTAGCTCAGTGGGAGAGCGCTTCGTTCACACCGAAGAGGTCACTGGTTCGAACCCAGTATCGCCCACCACCCGGCACGACGGCCCGTCTCCGACCACCACATCGCGGACGGGCCGTCGTCGTGTCCGGGGGCGGTGGGTGGCGGGGCCTACTGCCGCGCCACGGCGGATTCCGGACGGCTGACGGTGGCGGCGCCCGTGTCGACCCGGCACCCGGCCCACAGACCCGCGACGCCGGGCGGCCCTGCCGCGGCGACGCGGTGTCCGTCCCGCAGGCCCGCGATGCGGGGTGGTCCTGCCGTGGCGACGCGGTGTCCGTCCCGCAGGCCCGCGATGCGGGGTGGTCCTGCCGTGGCGACGCGGTGTCCGTCCCGCAGGCCCGTGATGCGGGGCGGTCCTGCCGTGGCGACGCGGTGCCCGGCCCGCAGGCCCGCGATGCCGGGCGGTCCTGCCGTGGCGACGCGGTGTCCGGCCTGGCAGGCCCCCGATGCCTGGGCCCGCCTCGGAAGGCAGCGGACCCCAGAGGCCGACTCCCGACGGGCCCAGGGGCGGAACTGCAGGCAGGGCAGGTCGAGCATCCGACCCCGACACGCCCCATCGGTCGGCCGGACGACCCCGCCCCGACTGCCGGGAGCACAAGACCTCGACGCGAGCACGAGACCTCGACGCCGGGAGCACGAGGGCTCGCCGCCCGGGAGCATGAGCCTCGACGCCGGGGAGCATGAGGCCTGGACGTCGGGAGCATGCGGGCTCGCCGCCGGGAGCAATGAGGGCTCGCCGCCTCGGGTACGCAACTGCCGCCGACCTGGACCAGAGCGACGAACGGCCGCCCGCCCGCGATCACTCCGAGGGGGTGCCCCACCGGGGGCCGACACGACCACGAGCCGCCGTCGCGCTCCCGCCGTACCCCCTGACCGCCACGGACCCGGTCGCCCACACACGCTTCCCACGGGCTCCCCCCCCCGCCCACGGCTCCGGCCGCCTTCCCACACCCGCCCACGCCGACGGCCCCCGGCGGCTGCCCCTGCGTGCGGCTGTGCCGCAAGTTACCGGCCGCACTCGCTCCCGGCCGCATCCCGTTCGGCTGTGCGGACGGCTCCTGGTCACGCTCGTTCCCGGCGGCTGTCCCTGTGTGCGGCTGCGCCGGCGGCTCCTGGCCACGCCTTGCTTTCCGCGACCATCCCGGCGCTGGGCTGCGCCAACGGCCCCCGGCCGCACTCGCTCCAGGCCACGCCTCCCCGACGTCCGGCTGTACCGGCGGCCCCCCGATCACGCTCGCACCAGGCAGGCGTCCCTGCGTTCGGCTGCACCAACGGCCCCCGGCCGCCCCTCTCGGCCGCCTCCCCGGCATTGGGCCGGGCCGACGGCCCCGGTCATGCTCGCTACCGGCCGCCGTCCCCGTGTTCGGTTGTGCCGGCGGTCCCTGGTCACGCTCATTTCCGGAGGCTGCCCCTGTGGGGCCTGTACCGCGACGGCTCCCAGTCACGCTCTCTTCCGAGGGCCGTCCCGCCGTTCGGCTGCGCCAAGGGCCCCCGGCTGCACCTCTCGGCCACCTCCCCGGCACTGGGCCGGGCCGACGGCCCCGGTCACGGTCGCTACCGGTCGCTGTGCCCGTGTCCGGTTGTGCCGGCGGTCCCTGGTCACGCTCGTTTCCGGCGGCTGCCCCTGTGCGCGGTTGTATCGGCGGCTCCCGGTCACGCTTGCTTCCCGCAGCCGTCCCTGCGTTCGGCTGCGCCAACGGCCTCCCGGCGCGCTCGATCCCGGCCGCCTCCCCGACGTTCGGTTGTACCGGCGGCCCGGGGGTCGCACTCGCTTTCCCGCGGCCGTCCCGACGCTCGGCTGTGCCGACGGCTCCGGGGCACGTTTGCTTCCCGCGGCCGTCCCAACGTTCGGCTGTGCCGGAGGCCCCCGGTCACCCTTGCTTCCTGCGGCCGGCGCGGCGTTCGGCTGCGTCAACGGCCCCCCGATCGCGCTCGCTCCCGCCCGCTGGCAGGCGCATTGCCGTATCGGCTGCTACGCGCGGCTGCTATGCGCCTCCCTCCTCGCGCGTCCCCATGCGGCTTCCCCACGGCGGCCCGCCGCGCGGCCTGCGGCGGCCCCCCGCAGCTGACACGTGCGCCCCGCACCCCACCGCCCACCCCGTCCGCCCACCCACACCACACCCCACCCCGAGAGGAAATTCTGTCCGAATCATTGACGCTCTCTCAGCTCCCTCGTACCTTGTGCCAGCAAGCGCTTTCTTGAAACGATTCATGGATGGCGACGACGCCGCGGGGAGGTCCCGACTGTGGGAACCAGCACGGATGTTGGCAGACGAACGATCCTCAAGGCCGCAGGGGCGACGGCGGCCACACTGGGCCTGGCGGCGACCACCGGGTGCGGCGGTGACGGCGGGACCTCCGCGGACGGGACGGTGACGATCCGTTATGCGTGGTGGGGCTCGGAGGACCGGGCTCAGCGCATCAACAAGACCATCGCGCTCTTCGAGAAGAAGTATCCGAAGATCAAGGTGAAAACGGACTTCCAGCCATACACCGACTTCTGGAAGAAGTTCAACACCCAGGCATCCGGCGGGAATCCGCCCGACGTTTTCCAGAACGCCATTGGTTTCCTGAGGAAATACGACGCCAAGAACGTACTGCTCGATCTCAGCGAGCAGGTCAAGGCCGGCAATCTCGCCATGGACGGCTTCCGGGCCGGCCTCGAGAAGTTCGGCGAGATCGACGGCAAGCTCCTCGGTGTCCCGGTCGGCTCCAACTCGATGGCCCTGGTGATCGACAAGCACGTCTACACCAAGGCGGGCGTGAAGCCGGAGCGGGGCTGGACCTGGACCGACTTCGACGCGGCGATGAAGAAGATCCGCGACAAGGCGGGCCGCGCCGGCGACAGCGGCATGTACGGCGTGATGTACCTCTACGACCTGTACCTCCGCCAGAACGGCAAGGCGTTCTTCGCCGACGCCGGACTCGGCTTCACCGAGGCGGATCTGAAGGCCTGGTGGGCGAAGGCCGAGAAGAGCGTCGAGGACGGGAGCTACGCCGACCCCAAGAAGGTCGCCCAGATCAAGCCCAAGTCGGCGGTCGCCGGTGAACTCGCCGCCGGTGAGTTCACCTGGGACAACTTCACCGTCCGCTACACCTCCGAGGGCAAGAGCGAGTACGGACTGGCGCCCATCCCCACCACCGACGGCAAGAAGACCGGCCAGTACCTCGGCTCCCTCATGCTCAGCGCCTCCAAGCGCACCAAGCATCCCAAGGAAGTGGCCCAGTTCATCTCCTTCATGGTGCACGACCCCGAGGTCGCCAAGATCATGGGCTACGACCGCGGTGTGCCCGCGACCCAGGCCCAGTTCGACGCGTTCAAGCCGACCGACGAGGTCAACAAGGCGATCGCCGCCTATGAGACGTCCCTCGTCGAGACGGGCGTCCTGGAGCCCATCACCCCGCACCCGAACGGCGCCGACATCTGCGAGTCCGCCTTCCTGCGCATCGCCGAGGAGATGGCCCTCGGGAAGCGGTCGGTGGACGACGCCGTCAAGCAGTTCTTCACCGAGTCGAAGACGGCTCTCGCCGGCTGATGGGAACCACCGTGACACACGCCCCTGCGATGGCGGGCCTGTCCGAGGACAAGCCTTCCGAGCCGCGGCACGGTCCGGTGAAGCCCGAGCGCCCCGCCGCCCTCAAACGGCGGCGGCGCCGGGAGAACCTGGCCGGCTATCTCTTCATGTCCCCCTGGATCGCCGGGTTCCTGCTGCTCACGGCAGGGCCGATGGTCGCCTCGCTCTACTTCGCCTTCACCGACTACAACCTGTTCGACGCGCCCCGCTGGATCGGCCTCGACAACTTCACCACCATGTTCGAGGACCCGCGCTGGCGCCACTCGGTGCAGGTGACGCTCTGGTACGTCGTCGTCGGCACACCGCTGAAGCTGCTCGCCGCGCTGGGTGTGGCGCTGCTCCTGGCCCAGAAGCGGCGTGGGCAGGCCTTCTACCGGGCCGCCTTCTACGCGCCCTCGCTGATCGGGGCCAGCGTCTCGGTGGCGATCGTCTGGAAGGCGATCTTCTCGGACGACGCGATCGTCGACCGTACGCAGAAGCTCTTCGGGGTGGACGTCGGCGGCTGGGCCGGCGACCCCGACATGGTCATCTACAGCCTGGTGGCGCTCACCGTCTGGCAGTTCGGCGCCCCCATGGTCATCTTCCTCGCCGGCCTCAAGCAGGTCCCACGCGAGCTGTACGAGGCCGCCGAGGTGGACGGGGCCGGCTCATGGCGGCGGTTCTGGAACATCACCCTGCCGATGATCTCCCCGGTCCTCTTCTTCAACGTGCTGCTGGAGACGATCCACTCCTTCCAGATCTTCAGCTCGGCGTACATCGTCGGCGGCGGCGCCGGAGGCAACGCCTGCGGGCCCGCGGACGGTTCGATGGTCTACACCTGTTATCTGTACGTCCAGGGCTTCGAGAACAGCCGGATGGGCCTGGCCTCCGCCATGGCCTGGATGCTGCTCGTCGCGGTCGCCCTGGTGACGGCGGTGCTGTTCTGGTCCCAGAAGCGCTGGGTGCACTACGAGGAGGGCGCCCGATGAGCTCCCCGGATCTCTCGACGTCGCTCGACCCGGGGGTACCCCCGTCGGCCACGGAGGTCTCCCCGTCCCGATCCACCGAGGCGGGCGCGCTGCGGCGCAGGCTGCCCGGCTCGCTCGCCTGGCATCTGGGCGCCCTCGCCGTCCTCGCGGTGATCCTGTATCCCGTGCTCTGGGTGGTCGGCGGCTCGTTCAAGAAGAGCGAGGACATCGTCGGCAGCCTTGATCTCTTCCCGGGCTCCCCGATCACCTCGAACTACACGCGGCTCACCGAGGGCATCGCGGACATCTCGATCTCCACGTTCTTCCTCAACTCGCTCACCCTCGCCGTCGGCTCGGTGGCCGGGATCCTGCTGTCGTGCTCGCTGACGGCGTACGCCTTCTCGCGGATCAGGTTCGCCGGCCGCAACGTGCTGTTCACGCTGATGATCGGCACCCTCCTGCTGCCCTACCACGTGCTGCTGATCCCGCAGTACGTGCTGTTCCGCAACATGGAGATGATCAACTCGTACACCCCGCTGCTGCTGGGGAAGTACCTGGCCACGGACGCGTTCTTCGTCTTCCTGATGATGCAGTTCATGCGCAACCTGCCCAAGGAGCTCGACGAGGCGGCCCGCCTCGACGGTTGCGGGCACCTGCGCATCTACTGGTCGATCGTGCTCCCGCTGTGCCGGCCGGCCCTGATCACCAGCGCGATCTTCACCTTCATCAACGCCTGGAACGACTTCATGGGCCCGCTGATCTACCTCAACGAGCCCGACAAGTACACCGTCTCCCTGGGCCTGAAGATGTTCGTGGACCAAGAGGGCGTGGCCGACTACGGCGGCATGATCGCGATGTCGCTGGTCGCCCTGCTGCCGGTGCTGGCCTTCTTCCTGGCCTTCCAGCGCTACCTCATCGACGGCATGGCGACGTCCGGGCTGAAGGGCTGAGACGATCACGATGGCCGAGGTACACGTGAAGGCGCGCAAGGAGTCGGTCCTCGCCGAGCGGTTCGCCGTGTTCGCCGAGTGCCTGCTCACCGGGGTGTGGATCGCGGTGGCCTCGCTGGGCGTGGTCACCGTTCCGGCGGCCTTCGCGGCCGGGGCGCGGCACCTGCGCCGCCGCACCGCGCACGAGGGGGGCGGCTTGCGGGAGTTCGCCGCCGACTTCCGCGGCGCGCTGCGCGGCGGGTGGGTCGTCGGGCTCGCGGGATGGGCCGCGGCGGTCGCGGTCCGGGTGGACGTCCAGGCCGTGCGCGCGGGGCTTCCGGGCGGGCCGCTCGTCGGGGCCGCCGGGGTGCTCGCGCTGATCGGGTTCGTGGTGGCCGTGCTGCGCGCCGCGGCGGTGTGGTCGCCGGGAGCGAGCTGGCGGACCCTGCTGGCGTCGGCCGGCCGCCGTACCGTCCTGGACCCGGCCGGGTCCTTCCTGATCATCGGCGGGCTGGCCGTGGTGGCGCTGTCCGCCTGGTTCGTAGCACCGCTCGCGGTCCCCGTGCTGGGGGCCGTGGCGGCCGCCGCCCTCGCCGTGGAGGAGCGGTACCGGCGCCGCTGACGGGCGGCGCCCCCGCAGCAGGGCCGGCGCACGGGCGCCGCGCCTTTATCTGTCATGTCCCTGACCGGTTGTGCTGACAAGCCTCCCGTACGCAGAAGGACCTCCCGCACGCAGAAGGAAAGGCCGCATCCCATGTCTCCCATCCCCCGCAGGTCCCTGCTCAAGGCGGCCGCCGTCGCCGGCGCCGCCGCCCAGTTCAGCTGGGCTCTGGGGACCAAGAACGCGCAGGCCGCTCCGCAGGCCGCAGCCGCCGCGCCGGCCGACACCGACCCGGTCACCCTGGACTGGCTGGAGGACGGCGGCCTCGGCGCCGCCCCCGGCTCCACCCTCGGCGTGCCCTGGCCGATGGGCGCCTACCAGGAGGACCAGACCTTCGCCCTGACCGACGCCGGCGGCAAGGCCGTCCCCGTCCAGTCCTGGCCGATCGCCTACTGGCCCGACGGCTCCCTCAAGTGGACCGCCCACGCGGTCAGTTCGGGTTCCGGAAAGCTCACCCTCACCGCCGGCGCGCCCGCCGCCCCCGCGCGGAAGGTCACCGTCACCGCGAACACCGGCCTCGTCACCGTCTCCACCGGTGTCATCACCGCGAAGATCGGCAAGTCCGGCCCCACGCTGGTCAAGTCCGTCACCCGCGGCTCCACCGAGATCGCCAGGAACGGCCGGCTGGTCATGATCCGGCAGCCCGAGATCGAGGACGACGAACAGGGCAAGGTCAGGACCGAGCAGTTCGAGGGCGCGATCGACACCGTCACTGTGGAACAGGACGGCCCGGTCCGCGCGGTCGTCCGTGTCGACGGCAAACACCGCAGGGGCAGCCGGAGTTGGCTGCCGTTCTCCATCCGCCTCTACTTCTACGCCGGCGCCGACTCCTTCCGCATGGTGCACACGGTCACCTACGACGGGAAGCAGGAACCCGGCAAGGCCGAGGGCGACTTCATCCGAGGACTCGGCGTCCGCTTCACCGTCCCGATGCGCGACCGGTCCTACGACCGCCACATCCGCGTCGGCGGCGAGGGCACCGGCCTGCTGCGCGAAGCCGTCAAGGGCATCACCGGCCTGCGCCGCGACCCCGGCGCGGCGGTCCAGGCGGCCCAGTACGCCGGCCAGAAGCTCCCCGACCCCGCCACCTGGGACCAACGCGTCACCACCCGGCTGCAGTACATCCCCGAATGGGGGGACTACACCCTCTCGCAGCTCTCCGCCGACGGCTTCACCCTGCGCAAGCGCACCAAGAAGGGCCACGGCTGGATCGCCGCCGGCGGCGGCAGGCGCGCCTCCGGCTTCGGGTACGTCGGCGGAGTCAGCGGCGGCCTCTCGTTCGGCCTCAGGGACTTCTGGGAGAGCCACCCCTCCCAGCTCGACATCCGCGACGCCCACACCGACGAGGCCGAGGTCACCCTCTGGCTCTGGTCCCCCGAGGCCCAGCCCATGGACCTGCGCTTCTACCACGACGGCATGGGCCAGGACACCTTCCCCGAACAGCTCGAAGGCCTCAACATCACCTACGAGGACTACGAGCCCGGCTTCGGCACCCCCTACGGGATCGCCCGTACCTCCGAACTCCTCTTCTGGGCCAACGAGTCCACCCCCGCCCCCGAGACGCTCGCCGCCCAGGTCGAGTCGGTCCGCGTGCCGCCGCAGCTCGCCGCCCCGCCCAAGCAGCTCATCAAGGCCAAGGTTTTCGGCCCCGGCCTCTACTCCGAGCCGGACCGCTCCACCCCGGCCAAGGCGAAGATCGAGGACCACCTCGACTTCCTCTTCACCTACTACAAGGACCAGGTGGAGCAGCGCCGCTGGTACGGCTTCTGGGACCACGGCGACATCATGCACACCTACGACACCGTCAGGCACCAGTGGCGGTACGACATCGGCGGCTACGCCTGGGACAACTCCGAGCTCTCACCCGACCTGTGGCTCTGGTACGCGTACCTGCGCAGCGGCCGCGCCGACATCTTCCGCTTCGCCGAGGCGATGACCCGGCACACCGGCGAGGTCGACGTCTACCACCTCGGCAAGTGGGCGGGCCTCGGCACCCGGCACGGCGTCCAGCACTACGCCGACAGCGCCAAGCAGCAGCGCATCGCCAACACCACCTACCGCCGCTACTACTACTTCCTCACCGCAGACGAACGCGTCGGCGACCTCATGCACGCCAACGTCGACTCCGACGAGACCTTCCTCGTCCTCGACCCCATCCGCAAGATCCGCACCGAGCCCTACACGCCCGACCGGCACGCCCTGTCGATCGGCTTCGGCACCGACTGGAGCGGCCTGGTCTCGGCCTGGCTCACCGAGTGGGAGCGCAAGGGCCCCAAGTGGGAGAAGGCCAGGGCGCGCGTCCTGTCGACCATGGAGACCATCGCCGCCCAGCCCAACGGATTCGTGCAGGGCAGCGGACTGTACGACCTCGACACGGGCCGGTTCGCCATCGCCGACAAGCCGGTCGTCGGTGTCTCCCACCTCTCCGCCGTCTTCGGCCTCAACGAACTGTGCGCCGAACTCATCCACCTCGTCGACATGCCGAAGTTCGACGAGGCCTACTACGACTACTGCCGCTACTTCAACGCCACCAAGGCGGAGCAGAAGGCCCGCTACGGCTCCGACTTCGGCAGCCTGCTGCTCTTCCAGGGCCACTCACGCCTCGACGCGTACGCCGCCGTACAGACCGGTGACACGAGGCTCGCCGCACGCGCGTGGGACAAATTCTACAACTCCGACGGCTACAAGGAGTCCGCGCCCTGGCGGACGGAGCCGCTCAGCGGCCCCGCCACCCTGGTGCCGGGCAGCGAGGCCGCCTGGGTGTCCACCAACGACACCGCGCTCTACGGCCTCGCCGCCATCGAGAACCTCGCCCTCCTCGGCGACCGCATGCCGTCGTAGCCGGCAAGGGCTTCAGGGCCGCCAGGGTGTGGGGCCCTAGCCCATCCTCCCCAGGACCTCCCGCACCCGTCGGACGTCCCGGAGCCGCCGCTCGTAGGTCGCGCCGACCGCGAGCAGCAGCAGTCCGGCGAGTGCGGGAGGCGCCCAGCGGGGGAGTGCGTCGGCCACCTGCACCAGGAAGGGCGCCAGTTCGTGCAGGGCGTCCAGGACCAGCACCGAACCGCCGAGGACCAGCGGCGCCTTGAGGCGGTGCTGGGCGCCCAGCAGCGTCACCAGCAGGGCGGCCGCGCCGAGCAGCAGCGGACGCGTCCACTGCGCGTCGCTCCACGCCGCCGCGAGGCTCGGCGCCAGCGTGGCGGCCAGCCCGGGACCGTACGCCGTCCACGACGGCGTCCCCGGATCGCGGCGGCGGCGCCAGGCGCCGATCAGCAGCGCCGGCACGGTCACCGGCAGGGTGTACGCCTCCGGGGCGGTGACGTCCCAGGCGGCGAACCTGACCCAGGCGGCCGCCACGGCCAGGGCGGCCGCCGCGTACCCGGCGGCGCGGCGGTCCTCGCGGAGCGCCGTGCCCGCGGCGATCACCGAGCACAGCCCGAGCACCAGCGCCAGCATCGGCGGATCGGTCACGGCGAGCCCCACGGCGAGCAGCGCGGCGGCGGCACCCGTCACCTCGACGGCCACCCCCGCCGGGCTCCCGGCCAGCCGCGCGCCGAGCGCGGCCGCGACCACGGGCACCAGGAGGACGAGCACGGCGGTGTGTGGGGGCTGCCAGTGCGCCGCCGCGCCCGTCGCACCCGCCAGCGCGGTCGCGTACGCGAGCGCCGCCGGCGCCATGACCGGCGCGAAGCCCGGTCGGCGCGAGGCCACGGCGCACAGCACGGTCAGCGCCGACAGCACCGTCAGCGTCGCCGACTGCGCCGCGAGCGACAGGAAGGCGAGCGGGACGGAGGCGGCCAGAGCGAACCACGGCACGGACAGGAAGGCCGCCGCCACCGCCACGCACCCCACGATCACAAGGCCCGCCGCGTACGGCAGCCGGAGCGTCGCCGCTAGCACCATCGCCACCGTCCAGGCCAGCCCCAGCGCACCGGTCCGCGCCCAGGCGCCCCAGGTCTCCCGCCGTCCGGCCACCACCAGGACGGCGGTGACGGCCGCCAGGACGACGACGGCCTGGACCGGGTACGGCGGCCACGGCACGTCCACGGTGACCGCGGCGCGCGCGTCGGACGGCGCACCCGACCACGGCCGCGCCGCCCAGCCCAGCGGGCCCAGCAGCGTGACCGCGACCAGCGGCGCCGCCCACAGCAGCGCCAACGCGTGCACGACGGCGCCCGCGTGCACCAGACCCTCCCGCACCGGCTCCGCGAACCGGCCCCGGACCGCCGCCACCAGCGCGACGGCGCACGCCAGATGAGCCGGAACCGCCCAGCCGGCGGGCAGCGACACCCGCAGCACGGCCCCGGCCGCCGCCACCAGCAGCAGACCGCCGGTCATCGCGAGCCCCCGCGCCGCCTCGGGCTTCGGCAGCGACCGCGCCACGAGCAGCGCGACAGCCGCCGCGAGGACGAGGAGCGCCGCCGCACGGGCGGCGCCGCCCGCACCGGCAGCCGTCCACGCCAGCGAGCCGGCCGTCAGGACGCCCCCGGCGCCCAGGGCGAGCGCGCCGACGACGGCGGTGACACGGACCGCGCGGACGGCCGCACGCGGCGCCACCGCCGCGTCCAGAGCGGACGTCGCCAGCAGCGCCGCCGAGACCGCGTGAAGATCAGCGCCCGACGCGACGGCCCAGAGCGGCAAGGTCAGTTGAGCCACGGCCAGCGCCGACGGAACCGGCAGCCGCAGCGCGCCGAGACCCCGGCCGTACGCCGCCCACAGCCCCGCCAGCACAGCCGACGCCCCTGCCGTGTACGCCGTCCCGTCCACGCCGCCCAGCGCGACCTCGTACAGCGCGTAGGCGTCCAGCACCGTCAACGCCAGCCCCAGACCGGCCACCGACTCCGCCGTCGAACGCAGCCCCCGCCTCAGCAGCGGCAGCGGCGCGGCCAGCACGGCCACCGTGACCGAGCCCAGCACCGCGGCCCGCCCGGCGATCCCCATGTGACCCCAGCTGACCAGGGTGAACGCCACCGCGGCGATCGTGAGCAGGACACCGCCGAGCATCAGCAGGACGTTCTGCACGCGCGGAGCGCTCGTCTCGGGCGCCACCGCCGCACCGGCCGGACCCGCCTCGGGACTCATCGCCGCACGAGGCGCGACGGGCGGTTTGGACGGCTGCGCCTGCAACGCGGCCAGCAGCCAGGCTCGGCGCGCCAGCAACTGCGCCCGGCGGGCGTCGAGTTGCCACAACTCGGTGTCGAGGAGTCGCAGTTCCTCGGCCGGAGGCGGTATGTGCGTCATGCTTCGGAGTGTGGCCGCCGTCACGGCGCACGGCATGAGCACGGCTACTCAGAAGGTACTCAGAGTCCCCGCGCGGAGCCGCCGGCGCCCGCGCACGGCACACTCGCCCCATGGACTGGACCCACTACCGCTTCCGCAGCCTCTGGTTCCTGACCGCACGCCCCGAAGCGGTGTACGGCGCCCTGGAACGCCCCGAGGACTACCCGCGCTGGTGGCCCCAGGTCCGCGAGGTCACCCGGATCGACGACACCACGGGAGTCATCCGCGTCCGCTCCTTCCTGCCGTACGACATCACCTTCACCGCGCGTGAGACGCGCCGCGACCCGGCTGCCGGGGTCCTCGAGATCGCGATGACCGGCGACCTCGACGGCTGGGCCCGCTGGACGGTCACCCCGCGCGGCACCGGCGCCCTCGCCCGCTACGACCAGGTCGTCGACGTGGCGAAGCCGATGCTCAGGAGGTTCGCCGTACCGGGGCGGCCCCTCTTCCGCGCCAACCACCGGCTGATGATGAGCGCCGGACGACGCGGGCTGAACGGGTACCTGCGAGCGGTTTGAAGGACACCCCGGGGGACCTGTATTGTTCAGTGCGTTCCCGGGCGATTAGCTCAGTGGGAGAGCGCTTCGTTCACACCGAAGAGGTCACTGGTTCGAACCCAGTATCGCCCACCGGGAAAGGCCGGTCCGCACACGCGGGCCGGCCTTCTTCATGCCGTCCCACCCGTCGATGCCGTCCCACCCGCCGGGCGCATGCCCGTCTCACGCTCACGCCGCCGCGGGCAGCGCCGGGCGCAGCGGCCACGACGTGTCCACGGTCTCCGGGGAGCCGCTGCGCGCGAACCACGCCTGGAGCCCACGCGCCTGCGCCGCGTGCCACGCCGTCTGCAACGCGTGCAACTCGGCCGGGGACAGCCGCTCCAGCCGCGCCGCGAACCGCCGGCCCAGCGCCCGTACGAGCTCCAGCGCGGCCGTCGCGTCCGCCGCCGCGTCATGCGCGTCGGCCAACGCCACCTCGTAGTGCGCGCACAGGTCGGTCAGCGTGCGGCGCCCCTTGCGGTAGCGGTCCAGATGCTTGTCCAGGACCCGCGGGTCCAGCACCCTGAGCGGCGCCGGCTCCAGCCAGTGCCCCAGCGAAGAGGCCCGGTGCCGGCGCAGCTCACGGTCGAGCAGCGTCAGGTCGAACGGCGCGTTCATCACCACCAACGGCCGCCCCGCCGCCGCCTGTTCGGCGAGCAGCTCGGCTATCTCGTACATCACCGGCGCCGGCCAGCGGCCGTTGCGGTGCAGATGGTCCTCCGTCAGCCCGTGCACCGCCGTCGCCTCGGCGGGCACCGGCACCCCCGGATTCACCAGCCAGCGGCTCACCCGCGGCCGGACGCCGGGGGCGTCCTGCACGACGAGCGCGGCCGACACGATCCGGTCGGACTCGACGTCGACGCCCGTCGTCTCCGTGTCGAAGGCGGCCAGAGGGCCCTCGTACCAGCACGTCATACCAACTCAACCCCTCGTTCACCAACGGCAGCTGACAGTCCGTCTTCTACCGCTTGGGTGATACCCGTGCTGTTTGCGCCGTACGCCGGTAGGACACAACAGAGGTACGGGTCTTTGCAGTTCAGAGGCTCGACAAGGACTTTCACCCGGATCCCCGAGCGGGATCCGCCGTGCACGAGAGGCTGTTGTCCATGGCGATAGCGCAGCCCGAACGGGGCGGGCTGCTGCCCGACCTCACGGGCCCCCAGCGCGGCACACTCGCCACCACCGCCTGCATGGAGACACTGCAGGTGGCCTATCTGCACGCGGTCGCAGCGGCCGCGGGCTGCTCGCTCTCCCAGCCCTTTCCCGACAACGGCATCGACTGGCACGTCAGCCACAGCGCCCCCGGGCACACCGTCGACGACGAGGTGACCATCAAGGTGCAGCTGAAAGCCACCTACCAGGTCGCGCCGAACCCGCCCGGCCGCACCTTCTCCTTCACGCTCGACAACGACCACCTCAGGAAGCTCGCCCGGACCCCGGTGTCCGTGCACAAGATCCTCGTCGTGATGCTCGTTCCCCGGCTCCGGGACGACTGGCTGCGGGCCGGTCACGACCGTCTCGACCTCAGACACTGCTGCTACTGGGTCAACCTGGCCGGCCACCCGGTCACCGGCCGCACCCGGACCACCGTGCGGATACCGACCGCCCGCGTCTTCGACGACCGGGCCCTGTGCGAGATCATGACCAGGGTCGGGACGGGAGGCAGACCGTGACCCACCGTCCGATCGAAGAAGCACCGCGGCCGGCACGACCGCACCCCGCCGAACCAGGCCGCGCCCGCCGCCCGGAGCCCGGCTGGAGCCGTCCGCCCGACCCCGCCGACGTCGACCCCGCCGTCCTCGGCGTGCTGCTGCGCCGGCACGGCTGGCAGCGGCGCGGCGGCGCCGCCGGACGCTACGGCCGCTGGACCCCGCCCGGCCCGGGCGGCGCCGCCACCAGCCTGCTCGTACCGGAGAGCCGTGCCTTCCCCGACAGCGACGACCTGCTCGGCGAGGCCCTCCAGGCGCTGGCCCGCAGTCAGACGCCCGCCGCCCGCGAGGTTCTCGTCGCCCTGGCCGTCCCCAGCGACGAGATCCGCTGGTGGCGCGACGCCCCGGCCGGACCCGCCGGCACAGCGGGGGCGGCCGGTACCGGGGGGACCGCCGGGGCCGCCTCCTGGGCCGCCGACGAGCAACTGCGCGGCGCCGCCCGGCAGATCCTCCTCGCCGGCGCGCTCGCCACGCACGCGCGTGCCGGCTACTACGGCGCACGGCACCGGCGCACCGCCGCCGCCACGCTGGACAGCGTCCTCGTGGGCGCCGCCACCGAGGGACGCCGGCTGACCGCCTTCGTGCCGGTGGCCACGGGGC
The DNA here is from genome assembly GCF_042889585.1 of Streptomyces sp. NPDC002566. NCBI lineage: Bacteria > Bacillati > Actinomycetota > Actinomycetes > Kitasatosporales > Streptomycetaceae > Streptomyces > Streptomyces sp. NPDC002566. Next base: position 23,362 of record NZ_JBIARD010000011.1, read on the forward strand.
GCCCTCTCGCCGTCCGCCTCCACCAGGCCCTGTACGCCGTGCGCGAGGCCATCGACTACCAGCGCGCCGCCGGCGGCATGGACGCCTTCGACGGCGCCGTGGAGGCCGGCGCCAGCCGGGAGCTGACCGAGGCGCTGATCGCTCTCGTCCGGGGCACCGAGGGCGCCCGCGTCGCCGTCGCCTGGGCGCCCGCGGCGGGCGTCCCCGAGGGGTGCGCCGCGGACGCCGAGCCGATCGAGTTCTCGCCCGGCGACCTGCCCGTCCTGCGCGAGGCCGGCGCCCGCTACCTGCGCGAGGAACCCTCCGTGCCCGTGCGGATCACCGGCACCGTGGTGCGGATGCGCAGGGCCGGTCCGCGCGGCGAGGGCAGCGTACGGCTGCGGGTCCTCGCCGGCGCGGAGATCCCGCACGTCCGCCTCAGCCTCGACGAGGAGGACTACCGCATCGCCGGGCAGGCCCATCTCGTCGGGCTGCCGGTGCGGGTGCAGGGCCGGCTGGAGAGCCGGGGCGGCTTCCGCAGGATCACCGGCGCCCAGGACGTCGTTCCCGTCCAGGTGGACGAGGCGGAGCGGGACCGGCTGATGAAGTCCCTGCAGGAGACCGCCGAGATCACCGCCTTCTTCGAGGAGGCGTGCGGCGGGGACTGAGAGGATTCCCGGGGGTGTTCCGTCCCCCGGGCGGGGTCGCCGAGATATCCGTTTCGCGATCGGGCGGCCCGGCTCGGTACGATCCGTCTCATGCGCGCGCTCCCGGTATGGCGTCGCAGTCCACCTTCAGTCAGGAGAGACCGGTGTCAGACGTCCGTGTGATCATCCAACGCGATTCCGAGCGGGAAGAGCGCACGGTGACGACGGGCACCACGGCCGCCGACCTCTTCGCCGGCGAGCGCTCCATCGTCGCCGCGCGTGTGGCCGGCGAGCTCAGGGACCTCACCCACGAGCTGCGGGACGGCGACACCGTCGAGGGCGTCGAGATCACCTCCGAGGACGGCCTGAACATCCTGCGCCACTCCACCGCGCACGTCATGGCGCAGGCCGTGCAGGAGCTCTTCCCCGAGGCCAAGCTGGGCATCGGCCCGCCCGTCAAGGACGGCTTCTACTACGACTTCGACGTGGCGAAGCCGTTCACGCCCGAGGACCTCAAGGCCGTCGAGAAGAAGATGCAGGAGATCCAGAAGCGGGGCCAGAAGTTCGCCCGCCGCGTGGTCACCGACGAGGCCGCCCGTGAGGAGCTCGCGAACGAGCCGTACAAGCTGGAGCTGATCGGCCTCAAGGGGTCCGCTTCGAGCGACGACGGCGCGGACGTCGAGGTCGGCGGCGGCGAGCTCACCATCTACGACAACCTCGACGCCAAGACCGGCGAGCTGTGCTGGAAGGACCTCTGCCGCGGTCCCCACCTGCCCTCGACCCGGCTGATCCCGGCGTTCAAGCTGATGCGCAACGCGGCCGCCTACTGGCGCGGCAGCGAGAAGAACCCGATGCTCCAGCGCATCTACGGCACCGCCTGGCCCTCCAAGGACGAGCTGAAGGCGTACCTGGACTTCCTCGCCGAGGCCGAGAAGCGCGACCACCGCAAGCTGGGCAGCGAACTCGACCTGTTCTCCGTCCCGGAGCAGATCGGCTCCGGCCTCGCGGTCTTCCACCCCAAGGGCGGCATCGTCCGCCGTGTGATGGAGGACTACTCGCGCCGCCGGCACGAGGAGGAGGGCTACGAGTTCGTCTACACCCCGCACGCGACGAAGGGGAAGCTCTTCGAGACCTCGGGCCACCTGGACTGGTACGCCGACGGCATGTACCCGCCCATGCAGCTCGACGAGGGCGTGGACTACTACCTCAAGCCCATGAACTGCCCGATGCACAACCTGATCTTCGACGCGCGCGGGCGTTCCTACCGTGAACTGCCGCTGCGCCTGTTCGAGTTCGGGACCGTGTACCGGTACGAGAAGTCCGGCGTGGTGCACGGCCTCACGCGTGCGCGTGGCTTCACCCAGGACGACGCGCACATCTACTGCACCCGTGAGCAGATGTCGGCCGAGCTCGACAAGACGCTCACCTTCGTCCTCGGGCTGCTGCGCGACTACGGCCTGGAGGACTTCTACCTGGAGCTGTCCACCAAGGACCCGGAGAAGTTCGTCGGCTCCGACGAGGCCTGGGAGGAGGCGACCGAGACGCTGCGCGAGGTCGCCGAGAAGCAGGGGCTGCCGCTGGTCCCGGACCCGGGCGGCGCCGCGTTCTACGGCCCGAAGATCTCCGTCCAGGCGCGCGACGCCATCGGCCGGACCTGGCAGATGTCGACCATCCAGCTCGACTTCAACCTGCCGGAGCGCTTCAACCTGGAGTACACCGGCGCGGACGGCGCCAAGCAGCAGCCGGTCATGATCCACCGCGCGCTGTTCGGCTCCATCGAGCGGTTCTTCGCGGTGCTCCTGGAGCACTACGCGGGCGCGTTCCCCGCCTGGCTTGCGCCGGTGCAGGCGATCGGCATCCCGGTCGGCGACGCGCACGTGGAGTACCTGGAGAAGTTCGCCGCCGCGGCCAGGAAGAAGGGGCTGCGGGTCGACGTCGACTCCTCCTCGGACCGCATGCAGAAGAAGATCCGGACCGCGCAGAAGCAGAAGGTGCCGTTCATGGTCATCGTCGGCGACGACGACATGAACGCCGGCACGGTCTCCTTCCGCTACCGCGACGGCTCGCAGGAGAACGGCATCGCCTTCGACGAGGCCATCGCCAAGATCGCGAAGGTCGTCGAGGAGCGGACGCAGGTCTGATCCCCCGCCACGCCGGCGAAGGCCCTCGGGAGCTCAGTCTCCCGAGGGCCTTCGCTCGTCGCCCTCGCGGGTGAAGGTCTGCATCACCCAGGACGAGAACGACCCCGTGACCGCGCCGAGGAGCGCCAGTCCGCCGGCCATCATCGCCGTCGCGATGGTCCGGCCGAGCGTGGTCACCGGCGTGATGTCGCCGTAGCCGACCGTGCTCAGGGTCGCCGCGGCCCACCACACGGCGTCCCCGAAGGTCCGCATGGTCGCCCCGGGAGCCCCGCGTTCCTGCTGGTAGACCGCGAGCGCCCCGGCGAAGCCGAACAGCACGGTGGACAGCCCGGCGTAGGCGATCACGCGCGCGTACAGGGACAGCCGGGGCTGTCCGCGCCGGCGCTGGATCACGTCGTACAGCGGGACGATCCGCACCGGGCGCAGCAGCGGCAGGAGGACCACGACCGTGTGCAGCAGATGCGTGGTGACGAAGCGCAACCCCTGCCCGCTGAGCCGCCAGCGCACGGCGTAGTCCGCGGCGAACAGCGCGTACAGGGCGATGAGGGTGAAGCCGCACAGGTCCCGCCATCCGGGGGCCAGGTCCACGGCGAGGACGCGGGTGGCGTAGGCCGCGAGGAAGAGCAGCGAGGCCAGGAAGAGCGGGATCTCGGTGCGCTGCTCCCAGCGCGCCGCGAGGCTGTCGTCGTCCACCGGGCCAGCTTGGCCGGTGACCGGGCTCCCGCCGCCCCGGCGACACGCCGCGATCGGGCGAAGCCATATGCTGCCTTGCATGACGAGTGAGCCGGAGCAGCAGATCGGAGTGGGGACGCGGGACGCGTTCCAGCGCCTGTGGACGCCCCACCGGATGGCGTACATCCAGGGTGAGAACAAGCCGAGCGGTCCGGGGGCGGACGACGGCTGTCCCTTCTGCTCGATTCCGGCGAAGTCAGACGAGGACGGGCTGGTCGTGCGGCGCGGCGAGCATGTGTACGCGGTGCTGAACCTGTACCCGTACAACGGCGGTCACCTGATGACGGTGCCTTACCGGCATGTCGCCGACTACACGGATCTGACCGCGCCGGAGACGGCGGAGCTGGGCGAGCTGACGAAGCAGGCGATGACGGCGCTGCGCACCGCGTCGGGCGCGCAGGGCTTCAACATCGGCATGAACCAGGGCGCGGTGGCGGGCGCGGGCATCGCGGCCCATCTGCACCAGCACATCGTGCCCCGCTGGGGCGGGGACACGAACTTCATGCCGGTGGTCGGGCACACGCGCGTGCTGCCGCAGTTGCTGGCGGACACCCGCAAGATGCTCGCGGAGGCCTGGCCGACGGCGTGACGCTCCTCGCCGCGCCGTCGCGGGTTCACGCGTCGTAGGTGTCGGCCTTGCGGGGGGAGACGTCCTGGACGGCGCCGCTCAGCACCGAGGAGCGGGTGCTGAACTTCTCGATGTCGACGTCGTGTTCCTTGAGCACCTTGAGCGCGGCCGTGTGCACCACCCGCAGCACCGGGGCGGCCGCGCGCAGGGCGTCGTCGGCCATGAAGCGGTGCCGCCAGGGCTGGTCGGCCCAGGCGTGCCGCAGGCCGAAGGGTTCGGGCAGGCCGATGGAGCCGCCGAGCCACTTCAGCAGCGGCGGGTACCAGCTGATGGTGGCGCGCGCGGCGAGACGTACGACTTCGTCGGGGGTGACGAGCGGCAGGGTGACCGTGCGGGTCTCCCAGAAGCGGACCGTCTTGGCGACTTCCTTGCTGGGGGCTTCGGGCTTGGTGGTGAACAGGCCGTTGACGGGGCCGAGGGCGTGGCCGGTGACCTCGATGCGCAGCGTCTCGTGGAGCACGGTCACGGTGATCAGCATGGTGATGATCAACTGGCCGTCCCACAGGGGCCATTGGACGCCGAGGTAGTGGCGGTCGCCGCCGCCGAACTGCTGCTGGTCGCAGATCTTCTCGATGGCTTTGGGCTTGACCTGGTAGGCCTCGACGTCCGTGCCGTCGGGCCGGGCCACCGCCGTGGCCTTCTCGCCGACGGGGGTGACGATCCAGTGCCGGACCGAGGGCGGGGGGAAGCCGCCGGTCTTCAGGCTCTGCCGGTTGAGCACGGTGAGCTGGTCGTGGATGGCCCTGATGACGGTCCAGCTGCGGAACTCGTGGATGCCCTTGTTGGGGTCGGTGGGGACGAGTTCCTCCGCGAGGTGCCAGGCGCCCCAGCGGGTTCCCATGCCGAGTATGCCCTTGGGGCCCGCGTAGAACACGGAGTTGGACTGCTGCTCGGCGCTGAGCCGGGCCAGGGACTGGCGCAGTTGCTCGGCGGCGGTGTGGTTGGGGCTCGTGGGCACGGCTTCGGGGACCTTGGCGCCGATGCTGCTGCCGGCGAGGAGGCCGGCCCAGCGGTCGCGCAGGTCCGCGGCGGTGCGTTCGCAGATGCGCTTGGCCAGGAACCAGCCGACGACAGGTGCGACGACCGCCCCGCGCGCGTACCAGCCCCAGAAGCCGGTGAACGGCATACGGAGCAGGAAGATCACGGCGAGTGCGCCGACGGCGACGAGCAGGCCGGTGGCGAGGCCGGAGACGCGTCGGCCGCCCGCCTTCTCCATGGTGGTGCGCAGTTGGAAGACCAGCAGCCAGACGAGCAGGCCGGGCAGGAAGAGCAGGCCGAACACGGCCATGATGCCGGTGAGTTGCTGGTCGCGGCGGCGGCGGATGCCGTTGGCGGCGAGGCAGTGCTCGACCACGACCTGGGGTTCGGCGCCGAAGGACTGGATGAGCGGTGCGCGGCCGACTGCGAGCATGCGGTCGATCACCGCCTGGGAGAACGCCTCGCCGAGGTTGGGCCGGAAGATGCGGGCCCAGCTGCGGCCGGGGTTGACCTTCGACTGGTGCCATTCGTTGTCGGCGTTCTTGATGGCTTCGACGGGGTCGTCCCGGTAGGCCGCCGAGGCCAGGGCGAAGGTCGGCGTCTGCCCTCCGTCGCCCGTCTGCGGCACCTGTGGCCCGAAGATGTCCGCGTAGCTGCTGTCAACGGTCATTCCCGCCCCCATCGCCGCTGTTCCCGCTTCTGCGGCCTTCCCGACTTCCGTGCTCCGCACACCTGTTGATCAGGTCATCAGCGTATCCGCCGGCGCCGGCGGCCGTCGGCGGACGGCCGAAGCCGCCCGCCGAAACGGAAGGGGAAGTTCCCTACGCGTCCTGCGTCTGCTTCCTCAGCCGCTCGGCGACCTGGGCCGGCATCGGCTCGTGCCGGGCGTAGGAGCGGCGGAAGCGGGCCGTGCCGTGCGACAGCGACCGCAGGTCGACCGCGTACCGGCCGATCTCGATCTCGGGCACCTCGGCCCGGACCAGGGTGCGGCCGCCGCTCGTCTGCTCGGTGCCGAGTACCCGGCCGCGCCGGCCGGACAGATCGCTCATCACCGGGCCCACGAACTCGTCGCCGACCAGCACGCTCACCTCGGCCACCGGCTCCAGCAGATGGATCTTCGCGTCGGCCGCGGCCTCCCGCAGCGCGAGCGCGCCGGCCGTCTGGAACGCGGCGTCGGAGGAGTCCACCGAGTGCGCCTTGCCGTCGAGGAGGGTCACCCGGACGTCGATCAGCGGATGCCCCGCGGCGACGCCCTTGGCGGCCTGCGCCCGTACGCCCTTCTCGACGGACGGGATGAACTGGCGCGGCACCGCCCCGCCGACGACCTTGTCCACGAACTCGATGCCCGAGCCGCCCGGCAGCGGCTCCACCTCGATCTCGCAGATGGCGTACTGCCCGTGCCCGCCGGACTGCTTGACGTGCCGGCCCCGCCCGGAGGACTTCCCGGCGAACGTCTCCCGCAGGGAGACCTGGTGCGGGACGACGTCGACCTGCACGCCGTAGCGGCTGCGCAGGCGTTCCAGCGCGACGTCCGCATGGGCCTCGCCCAGGCACCACAGGACCACCTGGTGGGTGTCCTGGTTCTGTTCGAGCCGCATCGTCGGGTCCTCGGCGACCAGCCGGGACAGGCCCTGGGAGAGCTTGTCCTCGTCGGCCTTGCTGTGCGCCCGGATGGCCAGCGGCAGCAGCGGGTCGGGCATCTGCCAGGGCTCCATCAGCAGCGGGTCGTCCTTGGCCGAGAGGGTGTCGCCGGTCTCCGCGCGGCTCAGCTTCGCCACGCACGCGAGGTCGCCCGCGATGCAGTGCGTCAGCGCCCGCTGCTGCTTGCCGAAGGGCGCGGAGAGGGCGCCGACGCGTTCATCGGCTTCGTGCAGGGGGCGGCCCTCCTGGCCGTCGTCGGACAGGCCGTGCCCGCAGACGTGCACGGTCTCGTCGGGGCGCAGGGTGCCGGAGAAGACGCGGACGAGGGAGACACGGCCGACGTAGGGGTCGGAGGAGGTCTTCACGACCTCCGCGACCAGCGGCCCGTCCGGGTCGCACGGGCCCAGCGCGCGACGCTCGCCGCCGCGCGTGGTGACGAGGGGCGCCTCGCGCTCCAGGGGAGTCGGAAAGCCCCGGGTGACCAGTTCGAGGAGCTCGACCGTGCCGAGGCCCTGGCGGGCGCCCTCGGCGGCGGGGGCGGCGGCCAGCACCGGGAAGAAGGCCCCGCGCGCGACGGCCCGCTCCAGGTCCTCGATCAGCGTCTTGACGTCGATCTTCTCGCCGCCGAGGTAGCGGTCCATGAGGGTCTCGTCCTCGCTCTCGGCGATGATGCCCTCGATCAGCCGGTTGCGGGCCTCCTCGATCAGCGGGAGCTGGTCCTCGCCGGGCTCGGACTCCACGCGCTCCCCGGTGGAGTAGTCGAACAGCTTCTGCGACAGCAGCCCGATCAGGCCGGTCACGGGCGCGTGCCCGTCCGGCGCCTTCGGTCCGTGCAGCGGCAGGTAGAGGGGGAGCACGGCGTCGGGGTCGTCGCCGCCGAAGGTCTCCGCGCAGATCCGCGTCATCTCCTCGAAGTCGGCGCGGGCCGCCTCCAGGTGCGTGACGACGATCGCGCGGGGCATGCCGACGGCCGCGCACTCCTCCCACACCATCCGCGTCGAGCCGTCCACGCCGTCCGAGGCCGAGACGACGAAGAGGGCCGCGTCCGCTGCGCGCAGACCGGCCCTGAGCTCCCCGACGAAGTCGGCGTAGCCGGGGGTGTCGAGGATGTTGACCTTGATGCCGTCCCAGGCGACCGGCACCAGGGAGAGTTGCACCGACCGTTGCTGGCGGTGCTCCATGTCGTCGTAGTCGGAGACGGTGCCGCCGTCCTCCACGCGGCCCGCCCGGTTCACCGCTCCCGCCGTCAGCGCGAGAGCCTCCACCAGGGTCGTCTTGCCCGATCCGCTGGGGCCGACCAGCACCACGTTCCGTACGGACGCGGGGTGGTCGGCCGCCGTAGCCCTGCCGGCGGCTCCGGGGTGTTCCTTCGCCTTGTCGCCCATTTCTTGCCTCCCGTGCACGGTGAGGTCATCGGGGGCGCGGACACGGCGGCTCCGCGCGCGGTGGCGGCTCCGGCGACGCCCGCGGTCCTTCGAGCTTTCCACTCCCGTCACCGCGCGTCCATACGAACGACGCGACGCCGCCGCCCGGCCGCCGTGCAGGGGGCGCGGCAGCCGGCCGCGAGGCCCGGCGGAGAGCGGGGCCCCCGGCTCGCGCGGGCGGGTGCCCGGCGGTCGCGTACACGCGTGCGTGGCTACGATGGGCCAGCCGGTGGCCATCAGGGCCGCGCGGCCACACCGACCGTCGGGAAGGCCATGCTGAACAAGTACGCGCGTGCATTCTTCACGCGTGTCCTCACACCGTTCGCCGCGTTTCTCATCCGCCGGGGCGTGACTCCCGACGCGGTGACGCTGGTCGGCACCGCCGGCGTGATCGCGGGCGCGCTGGTCTTCTACCCCCGGGGCGAGTTCTTCTGGGGCACGATCGTGATCACGCTGTTCGTCTTCTCCGACCTCGTCGACGGCAACATGGCCCGCCAGCTCGGCCGCTCCAGCCGCTGGGGCGCCTTCCTGGACTCCACCCTCGACCGGGTCGCCGACGGCGCGATCTTCGGCGGCTTCGCCCTCTGGTACGCCGGACAGGGCGACGACAACGCCCTGTGCGCGGTGTCGATCTTCTGCCTGGCCAGCGGCCAGGTGGTGTCGTACACCAAGGCGCGCGGCGAGTCGATCGGGCTTCCGGTGGCCGTCAACGGGCTCGTCGAGCGGGCCGAGCGGCTGGTCGTCTCCCTGGTCGCGGCCGGTCTCGCCGGCCTGCACAAGTTCGGCGTCCCCGGCATCCAGTACCTGCTGCCCGTCGCCCTGTGGATCGTCGCCGTCGGCAGCCTGGTCACGCTGATCCAGCGGGTCGTCACGGTCCGCCGCGAGTCGGCGGAAGCGGAGGCGGAGGCCGCGGAGGCAGCGAAGGCGGAGGCGAACGCGGAAGCGGAGCCGGGGGCCGGAGAGAGCCGGCCGGTGGGAGCCGAGGAGAGCGGGACCCCGGCGGCCCGGCCGGAGGCCGAGGGGCACGAGGCGGCCAAGTGAACCCCCGCGACCAGGTCGCCGACGCGCTGTACGGCCTCGGCTGGAGCACCGTCAAGCAGCTCCCCGAGCCGGTCGCGGCGCGCCTCGGCCGTGCCGTCGCCGACCTCACCTGGAAGCAGCGCGGCAAGGGCGTGCGGCGGCTGGAGAGCAACTACGCGCGCGTGGTGCCCGACGCGACCCCCGAGCGCCTGGCCGAGCTGTCGCGGGCCGGCATGCGCTCCTACCTGCGGTACTGGATGGAGTCCTTCCGGCTGCCTGCCTGGAGTCCCGAGCGCGTGGCGGCCGGCTTCGAGGCGAAGGACCTCCACCACCTCACCGACGGGCTCGCGACCGGCCGGGGCGTCGTCCTCGCCCTGCCTCACCTGGCCAACTGGGACCTGGCCGGCGCCTGGGTCACCACCAAGCTGCGGACCCCGTTCACCACCGTCGCCGAGCGGCTCAAGCCCGAGACGCTCTACGACCGCTTCGTCGCCTACCGCGAGGGCCTCGGCATGGAGGTGCTGCCGCACAGCGGCGGCGCCGCCTTCGGCACCCTGGCCCGGCGACTGCGCGACGGCGGCCTGGTCTGCCTGGTCGCCGACCGGGACCTGTCCGCGTCCGGCGTCGAGGTCGACTTCTTCGGCGACAGGGCCCGCATGCCCGCGGGACCGGCCCTGCTCGCCCAGCAGACCGGCGCGCTCCTGCTCCCCGTCACGCTCTGGTACGACGACTCGCCCGTCATGAAGGGCCGCGTCCATCCCCCGATCGACGTACCCGGCTCGGGAACGCGGGCCGAGCGGACGTCCCTCATGACACAGTCGCTGGCCGACGCCTTCGCCTCGGGCATCGCCGACCACCCGGAGGACTGGCACATGCTGCAGCGGCTTTGGCTCGCGGACCTGGAACCGCGTCCGTCGGACGGAGAGCGGCCTTGAGGATCGGCATCGTCTGCCCGTACTCCTGGGACGTGCCGGGCGGAGTGCAGTTCCACATCCGAGACCTCGCCGAGTACTTCATCCGGCTCGGCCACGACGTCTCCGTCCTCGCCCCCGCCGACGACGACACCCCGCTGCCGCCGTACGTCGTCTCGGCCGGACGCGCGGTCCCGGTGCCGTACAACGGCTCGGTGGCCCGGCTGAACTTCGGCTTCCTGAGCGCCGCACGCGTCCGCAGATGGCTGCACGACGGCGCCTTCGACGTGATCCACATCCATGAGCCGACCTCGCCCTCACTGGGCCTGCTGACCTGCTGGGCCGCGCAGGGGCCCATCGTGGCGACCTTCCACACGTCCAACCCGCGCTCCCGCGCAATGATCGCCGCGTACTCCATCCTCCAGGCCGCCCTGGAGAAGATCAGCGCCCGGATCGCGGTCAGCGAGTACGCCCGCCGCACCCTCGTCGAACACCTCGGCGGGGACGCGGTCGTCATCCCCAACGGCGTCGACGTCGACTTCTTCGCGGAGGCCGAGCCCAGACCCGAGTGGCAGGGCGGCACCATCGGCTTCGTCGGCCGCATCGACGAGCCGCGCAAGGGCCTGCCGGTGCTGATGCGCGCCCTGCCGAAGATCCTCGCCGAGCGGCCGGACACCCGGCTCCTGGTCGCCGGACGCGGCGACGAGAAGGAAGCGGTGGAGAGCCTCCCGAAGGACCTGCGCGCGCGGGTGGAGTTCCTCGGCATGGTCAGCGACGAGGACAAGGCCCGCTTCCTGCGCAGCGTCGACCTGTACATCGCCCCCAACACCGGCGGCGAGAGCTTCGGCATCATCCTGGTCGAGGCCATGTCGGCCGGGGCCCCGGTCCTCGCCTCCGATCTCGACGCGTTCGCCCAGGTCCTGGACCAGGGGGCTGCGGGCGAACTGTTCGCCAACGAGGACGCCGACGCGCTGGCCGAGGCCGCGGTGCGGCTCCTGGGCGACCCCGCGCGGCGCGCCGAACTGCGCGCGCGGGGCAGCGCCCACGTACGGCGCTTCGACTGGTCGACGGTCGGCGCGGACATCCTGTCGGTGTACGAGACGGTGACGGCGGGAGCGGCCGCGGTGGCCACGGACGACAAGGGCTCACCCGGGCTGATGGCCCGCTTCGGCCTGGCGAGGGACTGAACCTGTGACCACCACCGTCGTCTGGATCCTCGTCGCCCTCCTGGCCGTCGGGCTGTACCTGAGCTGGACCGCGGGACGCCTGGACCGGCTGCACGCGCGCATCGACGCCGCCCGCGCCGCACTGGACGCGCAACTGCTGCGCCGCGCCTCCGTGACACAGGAGCTGGCCACCTCGGGGGTGCTCGATCCGGCCGCCTCGATCGTGCTCTACGAGGCCGCGCACGCCGCCCGGCAGGCCGAGGAGGAACTGCGGGAGGTCGCCGAGAGCGAACTGAGCCAGGCGCTGCGCGCGGTCTTCGCGGAGCCGCAGCAGGTCGAGGTCGTGCGCGAGGCGCCCGGGGGAGAGGAGGCGGCCCGCGAGCTCACCGAGGCCGTCCGCAGGGTCCCCATGGCCCGCCGCTTCCACAACGACGCCGTCGGCGCGGCCCGCAGGCTGCGCGAGCACCGCAAGGTGCGCTGGTTCCGGCTGGCCGGCCACGCCCCCTTCCCGATGGCCTTCGAGATGGACGACGAACCCCCGGCGGCCCTCGCCGACCGCGCCGGCTGATCCGACCCGGGCCCGACCACGGCGCGGGGCGAGAAAAAAATCCACCGCCTTCCCATTGGCCCTTGCTGTGGACTGGTCGGCTGCCGTTTCCTCGGTGCTGCACCACACCCTCTTCCACCCCAGTGAGGTCAACCCGTGTCCAGCACCGAGAACCAGGCTCCCGAGACCGGCACCGCGCGCGTGAAGCGCGGCATGGCCGAGCAGCTCAAGGGCGGCGTGATCATGGACGTCGTCACGCCGGAGCAGGCCAAGATCGCGGAGGACGCGGGCGCCGTCGCCGTCATGGCGCTGGAGCGGGTCCCCGCCGACATCCGCAAGGACGGCGGCGTCGCCCGCATGTCCGACCCGGACATGATCGAGGGCATCATCGAGGCCGTCTCCATCCCGGTCATGGCCAAGTCGCGCATCGGCCACTTCGTGGAGGCCCAGGTCCTGCAGTCCCTCGGCGTCGACTACATCGACGAGTCCGAGGTCCTCACCCCGGCCGACGAGGTCAACCACTCCGACAAGTTCGCGTTCACCACCCCGTTCGTGTGCGGCGCCACCAACCTGGGCGAGGCCCTGCGCCGTATCGCCGAGGGCGCCGCGATGATCCGCTCCAAGGGCGAGGCCGGCACCGGCAACGTCGTCGAGGCGGTCCGCCACCTGCGCCAGATCAAGAACGAGATCGCCCGCCTGCGCGGCTACGACAACCACGAGCTGTACGCCGCCGCCAAGGAGCTGCGCGCCCCCTACGAGCTGGTCAAGGAGGTCGCCGAGCTGGGCAAGCTGCCCGTCGTGCTGTTCTCCGCGGGCGGTGTCGCCACCCCGGCCGACGCCGCGCTGATGCGCCAGCTCGGCGCCGAGGGCGTCTTCGTCGGCTCCGGCATCTTCAAGTCCGGCGACCCGGCCAAGCGCGCCGCCGCCATCGTCAAGGCGACCACCTTCTACGACGACCCGAAGATCATCGCGGACGCGTCCCGCAACCTCGGCGAGGCCATGGTCGGCATCAACTGCGACACCCTCCCCGAGACCGAGCGCTACGCCAACCGCGGCTGGTAGTCGGCCCATGTCCCACGAAGCCCCTGTCATCGGCGTCCTTGCCCTCCAGGGCGACGTACGGGAGCACCTCGTCGCCCTGGCCGCGGCCGACGCCGTGGCCAGGCCGGTGCGGCGCCCCGAGGAACTCGCCGAGGTGGACGGCCTCGTCCTGCCCGGCGGCGAGTCGACCACCATCTCCAAGCTGGCCGTCCTGTTCGGCGTGATGGAACCCCTGCGCGCGCGGGTGCGCGACGGCATGCCCGTCTACGGCACCTGCGCCGGCATGATCCTGCTCGCCGACAAGATCCTCGACCCGCGCTCGGGCCAGGAGACGGTCGGCGGGATCGACATGATCGTGCGCCGCAACGCCTTCGGGCGGCAGAACGAGTCGTTCGAAGCCGCTGTCGACGTCAAGGGCGTCGCGGGCGACCCGGTCGACGGCGTCTTCATCCGCGCCCCGTGGGTCGAGTCCGTCGGCGCCGGCGCCGAGGTGCTCGCCGAGCACGACGGCCACATCGTCGCCGTCCGCCAGGGCAACGCGCTCGCCACGTCGTTCCACCCGGAGCTCACCGGCGACCACCGGGTGCACGCCCTGTTCGTCGACATGGTCCGCGCGAACGGGGCCACGGAGTCCTTGTAGGATTCCTGGCGTTCGTATCTGGATGGGTTACGCGAAGGAGACAGGCAGATGTCCGGCCACTCTAAATGGGCCACGACGAAGCACAAGAAGGCCGTGATCGACGCCAAGCGCGGCAAGCTCTTCGCGAAGCTCATCAAGAACATCGAGGTCGCGGCGCGCATGGGCGGTGTCGACCTGGAGGGCAACCCGACGCTCTACGACGCCGTCCAGAAGGCGAAGAAGCAGTCGGTCCCCAACAAGAACATCGACTCCGCCATCAAGCGCGGCGGCGGTCTCGAGGCCGGCGGCGCCGACTACGAGACGATCATGTACGAGGGTTACGGCCCCAACGGCGTCGCGGTGCTCATCGAGTGCCTCACCGACAACCGCAACCGCGCCGCCTCCGAGGTCCGCGTCGCCATGACCCGCAACGGCGGCTCCATGGCCGACCCGGGCTCCGTGTCGTACCTGTTCAACCGCAAGGGCGTCGTGATCGTCCCCAAGGGCGAGCTGTCCGAGGACGACGTGCTGGCCGCCGTGCTCGACGCGGGCGCCGAAGAGGTCAACGACCTCGGTGAGAGCTTCGAGGTCCTCAGCGAGGCCACCGACCTGGTCGCGGTCCGCACCGCCCTCCAGGACGCCGGCATCGACTACGACTCCGCCGACGCCAACTTCGTCCCGACCATGCAGGTCGAGCTGGACGAGGAGGGCGCCAAGAAGATCTTCAAGCTGATCGACGCGCTGGAGGACAGCGACGACGTCCAGAACGTCTTCGCCAACTTCGACGTCAGCGACGAGGTCATGGAGAAGGTCGACGCGTAACGCTGCCGCGAGCGGAGCGCTTCAGGGCGGGCCGGGGGACACGTCCCACCGGCCCGCCGCTGTTGTCAGTGGCAGCGACTAGCCTGGCGACAGGCAAAGATCACCGTCGACGGGCCGCAATCAACAATTGAGGAACCCCGACGGTGCTCAGCCAGGTCCGCGAGAGCGGCGGCGGTTTAGCCGCAAAGAGGGGAGGGGCGCGGTGCGTGTACTGGGGGTGGACCCCGGGCTGACCCGGTGCGGTGTCGGCGTCGTCGAGGGGGTCGCGGGGCGCCCGCTCACCATGCTGGGCGTCGGCGTCGTACGGACGCCCGCGGACGCCGAGCTGGGACACCGCCTCGTCGCCGTCGAACAGGGCATAGAGCAGTGGCTGGACGAGCACCGGCCCGAATTCGTGGCGGTGGAGCGGGTGTTCAGCCAGCACAACGTACGGACCGTCATGGGCACCGCCCAGGCCAGCGCCGTCGCCATGCTCTGCGCCGCTCGCCGCGGCATCCCCGTCGCCCTGCACACCCCCAGCGAGGTCAAGGCCGCCGTCACCGGCAGCGGGCGCGCCGACAAGGCCCAGGTCGGCGCGATGGTCACGCGCCTGCTGCGGCTCGACGCGCCGCCCAAGCCCGCCGACGCCGCCGACGCCCTCGCCCTCGCCATCTGCCACATCTGGCGCGCCCCCGCGCAGAACCGGCTCCAGCAGGCCGTCGCCCTGCACGCAGCCAAAGCACCGACACTGAAAGGCCGTACGGGATGATCGCCTTCGTGAGCGGACCGGTCGCCGCCCTCGCCCCCGACTCCGCCGTGGTCGAGGTGGGCGGCATCGGCATCGCCGTCCAGTGCAGCCCCAACACCCTGTCGGGACTGCGGATGGGCCAGCAGGCCAAACTGGCCACCTCCCTGGTCGTCCGCGAGGACTCCCTCACCCTGTACGGCTTCGCCGACGACGACGAGCGCCAGGTCTTCGAGCTGCTCCAGACCGCCAGCGGCGTCGGCCCGAGACTCGCCCAGGCGATGCTGGCCGTGCACACACCGGACGCGCTGCGCCGAGCCGTCGCCACCGCCGACGAGAAGGCCCTCGTCGCCGTCCCCGGCATCGGCAAGAAAGGCGCCCAGAAGCTGCTGCTGGAGCTGAAGGACCGCCTCGGCGAACCGACCGGCGCCCCCGCGGTGGGCACACCCGTCACCCAGGGCTGGCGCGACCAGCTCCACGCGGCCCTCATCGGCCTCGGGTACGCCACCCGGGAGGCCGACGAGGCGGTCACCGCCGTGGCACCGCAGGCCGAGGCCGCGGGCGGCACGCCCCAGGTGGGCCAGCTGCTCAAGGCCGCCCTGCAGACCCTCAACCGCGCCCGCTGACCGACCCCACCACTCTGAGGCACACCACATGAACTGGGACGACACGACCGACACCTCCGCCTCCGAGCGGCTGGTGGGATCTGTCGCCGACCGTGAGGACCAGGCCGTCGAGGCCGCACTGCGCCCCAAGGACCTGGGCGAGTTCATCGGCCAGGAGAAGGTCCGCGAACAGCTCGACCTCGTCCTGCGCGCCGCACGCGCGCGCGGCGCGACCGCCGACCACGTCCTGCTCTCCGGCGCCCCCGGCCTCGGCAAGACCACCCTCTCCATGATCATCGCCGCCGAGATGGGCGCCCCCATCCGCATCACCAGCGGCCCCGCCATCCAGCACGCCGGCGACCTCGCCGCGATCCTCTCCTCCCTCCAGGAAGGAGAGGTCCTCTTCCTCGACGAGATCCACCGCATGTCCCGGCCCGCCGAGGAGATGCTCTACATGGCCATGGAGGACTTCCGCGTCGACGTCATCGTCGGCAAGGGCCCCGGCGCCACGGCCATCCCGCTGGAATTGCCCCCCTTCACCCTCGTCGGCGCCACCACACGCGCGGGCCTGCTCCCCCCGCCGCTGCGCGACCGCTTCGGCTTCACCGCCCACATGGAGTTCTACGAACCGGCCGAACTCCAGCGCGTCGTCCACCGCTCGGCGAACCTCCTCGACGTGGAGATCGACACCGACGGCGCCGCCGAGATCTCCGGCCGCTCCCGGGGCACGCCCCGCATCGCCAACCGCCTGCTGCGCCGCGTCCGCGACTACGCGCAGGTCAAGGCCGACGGCGTCATCACCCGTGAGATCGCCTCGGCGGCCCTCGCCGTCTACGAGGTGGACGCCCGGGGCCTCGACCGCCTCGACCGCGCGGTCCTCGAAGCCCTGCTCAAGCTGTTCGGCGGCGGCCCGGTCGGCCTGTCCACGCTCGCCGTCGCGGTGGGGGAGGAGCGCGAGACCGTGGAAGAGGTCGCCGAACCCTTCCTGGTCCGGGAGGGCCTGCTCGCCCGCACCCCGCGCGGCCGCGTCGCCACCCCCGCCGCCTGGACCCACCTCGGCCTCACCCCGCCCCGCCCCGCCGGCACGGGAAACGGGCAGCAGGACCTGTTCGGGGGATGAGGGCGCCGGCGGCGAGACCTGTTCGGGCGGCGGTCAGGCGCGCGGGCGCCGGCGATCGGCCAGGACATTGGCCGGGTCAGGAACCCAAGTGCCATGCTGAGCGTTGTTCCTTGCGCGCGGACTCGCTTAGACTCCGCCGATGCCGCCGTTGCCGGCAGCACGCATACCCCCCAACCATCAGGCCGCTCAGCACCGCGGTCGTGTGAAGGAAGTACCGACCCGTGAGTCTCGTGACCATCCTTCCGTTCATCGTGCTCATCGGGGCCATGTTCCTGATGACCCGGTCGGCGAAGAAGAAGCAGCAGCAGGCCGTGGACATGCGCAACGCCATGCAGCCCGGCAGCGGTGTCCGCACCATCGGGGGGTTGTACGGAACGGTGAAGGAGGTCGACGAGGACACCGTCCTCCTCGACGCCGGCCCGGGAGTGGAGCTGCTCTTCGCGAAGAACGCGATCGGCGCCGTCCTGACCGACGACGAGTACAACCGCATCGTCCACGGCATCGAGCACGACCTGAAGTCCGACTCCGACGTCGTCCCCGACGACGCCTCCTCCCTCTCCGACACCGACGGCTCCGCCGACGCTGCCGCCGCCTCCGACGACAAGCCCGTCGACTTCGGCAAGAAGGACGAGACGTCCGGGACCGAGGAGCCGGCCGCCGAGGCCGCCACCGACGCGACGCCGAAGCAGGCCGACGAAGAGCCGAAGAAGACCGACGGCGACTCCGACGCGAAGAAGTAGCCACGTCCCCGGGGCGCGCGGGCAGGACCCGCGCGTCCCGGGTGCGCGCATCTCGCACATAGGGGATCCCGACACCATGTCATGGCCGCCGCCGCGCTGACCCGGCGCGAGACGGCCCGAGAGGGAGTACGAGAAGGTGGCAGCACCTAAGAAGGGCCGGAGCGCGAATGCCCAGAGCAAGCCGGGGCGCTCGCTGGCCCTGATCCTGATCGCCATCGTGGCGCTCACCGGGGGGATGTTCCTCTCCGGGCACACGAAGCCGAGGCTGGGCATCGACCTGGCCGGCGGCACCAGCATCACGCTGGCGGCGAAGGCCGACCAGGGGTCCGCGATCAACAAGGCCAACATGGACACCGCGGTCGAGATCATGAACCGTCGTGTCAACGGCCTGGGCGTCACCGAGGCGGAGGTGCAGACCCAGGGCGACAGCAACATCATCGTGAACATCCCCAAGGGCACCGACTCCGAGGAAGCCCGGGAGCAGGTCGGCACCACCGCCAAGCTGTACTTCCGCCCGGTCCTGGCCGCCGAGCCCACCGGCCCGGCCGCCGGCGGCTCGCCCAGCCCGTCCGCGAGCGGTTCCGCCGGCGCTTCGCCGAGCCCGTCCGCGAGCGGCTCCGCCGGCGCCTCCGGGGGCGAGAAGGCCTCCTCTCCCGCGTCGCCGTCGGCCTCGTCGGGTGCCTCCTCCTCCGCGAGCCCGCAGGGCCGCGCCCTCACCGACGGCCTGAAGGCCGACGCCACGCCGTCCGCCTCCGCCAAGGCGAGCACCGGCGCCTCCGCCAGCCCCTCCGCCCCCGCGAGCGCCGCCACCGGTGACGCGGCGGCGCAGGCGCAGTACGCGAAACTCGACTGCTCCAAGCCGGACGTCCGCGCCAAGGCCGGCGACAACGCCAAGCCCGACGCCGCCGCCGTGGGCTGCGGCGAGATCAAGGGCGTCTGGTACAAGTACCTGCTCGGCCCGGCCGCCGTGGACGGCACCGAGGTCAAGAAGGCCCAGGCCGTCTACGACACCCAGACCGCCGCCGGCTGGCAGGTCACCATGGAGTTCAACTCCAAGGGCGCGAAGAAGTTCGCCGACATCACCGGCAAGCTGGCGCAGAACCAGGACCCGCAGAACCAGTTCGGCATCGTCCTGGACGGCGAGGTCGTCTCCAGCCCGTTCGTGAGCTCCTCCATCACCGGCGGCCAGGCCCAGATCTCCGGCAGCTTCAGCCAGGACGAGGCCCAGAGCCTCGCCAACATGCTGTCCTACGGCGCCCTCCCGCTCTCCTTCCAGGAGCAGAGCGTGACCACGGTGACCGCGGCGCTCGGCGGCGACCAGCTGCACGCCGGTCTCCTCGCCGGCGCCATCGGCCTCGCCCTCGTGGTGATCTACCTGGTGCTCTACTACCGCGGGCTGTCCGTCATCGCGATCGCCTCGCTGCTGGTCTCCGCGGCCCTGACCTACGTCCTGATGTCGCTGCTCGGCCCGGCCATCGGCTTCGCGCTGAACCTGCCGGCCGTCTGCGGCGCCATCGTCGCCATCGGTATCACCGCGGACTCCTTCATCGTCTACTTCGAACGGATCCGGGACGAGATCCGCGAGGGCCGTTCCCTGCGCCCCGCGGTCGAGCGGGCCTGGCCCCGCGCCCGGCGCACCATCCTGGTCTCCGACTTCGTGTCGTTCCTCGCCGCCGCCGTGCTGTTCGTCGTCACCGTCGGCAAGGTCCAGGGCTTCGCGTTCACGCTGGGTCTGACCACCGTGCTCGACGTCGTCGTGGTGTTCTTCTTCACCAAGCCGCTCATGACGCTGGCCGCGCGCCGCAAGTTCTTCGCGGGCGGCCACAAGTGGTCCGGCCTCGACCCGAAGAGCCTGGGTGCCCAGCCGCCGCTGCGCCGCACCCGCCGTCCCGCCGGTCCCGCAGCCGGCCCCGTCGAGACGAAGGAGGCCTGAGCGATGTCGAAACTCGGCAACCTCGGCGCCCGACTGCACCGTGGCGAGGTCAGCTACGACTTCATCGGCCACCGCAAGCTCTGGTACGGCATCTCGATCCTGATCACCATCACGGCCATCGTCGGCCTGGCGGTGCGCGGCCTGAACATGGGCATCGACTTCCAGGGCGGCGCCGTCTTCACCACGGCGAAGAACACCTCGGTCTCCGTCTCCGAGGCGGAGCGCGCCGCCGAGGAGGCGGCCGGCCACGAGGCGGTCGTGCAGAAGCTCGGTGACGGCTCGCTGCGCATCCAGATCGCCGGCATGGACACCAAGGAGTCCGACAAGGTCAAGAAGGCCCTCGCCGAGGACTTCGAGGTCGACTCCGAGGCCATCGCCGCCGACCTGGTCGGCCCCAGCTGGGGCGACCAGATCGCCGCCAAGGCCTGGCAGGGCCTGGCGATCTTCATGGTGCTGGTCGTGATCTACCTGGCGATCGCGTTCGAGTGGCGCATGGCCATCGCCGCGCTCGTCGCCCTGATCCACGACATCACCATCACCGTCGGCATCTACGCCCTCGTCGGCTTCGAGGTCACCCCGGGCACCGTGATCGGTCTGCTGACCATCCTCGGTTACTCGCTGTACGACACGGTCGTCGTCTTCGACTCCCTCAAGGAGCAGACGAAGGACCTCACGAAGCAGACCCGCTTCACCTACAGCGAGGTCGCCAACCGGTCGATCAACGGCACCCTGGTCCGCTCCATCAACACCACGGTGGTCGCCCTGCTGCCGGTGGCCGGCCTGCTGTTCATCGGCGGCGGCTTCCTCGGCGCGGGCACGCTCAACGACATCTCGCTGTCGCTGTTCGTCGGCCTCGCGGCCGGCGCCTACTCGTCGATCTTCATCGCCACGCCGCTCGTCGCCGACCTCAAGGAGCGCGAGCCGCAGCTGAAGGCCCTGAAGAAGCGGGTCCTGGCCAAGCGTGCCCAGGCGTCCGCCGGCGAGGAGTTCACCCAGTCCCACGACGGCGAGGCGCACGACGCCGAGCCGGAGGACGCGGCCGCCGTCGTCGGTCCGCGATCCCAGCCCGCGTCCCGCAGCCGGGGCCGCGGCCGACCCTCGGGGAAGCGCCGATGACCGACGTGAAGGAACTCCTGCTCAGCCGCATCCGGGACGTGGCCGACTACCCCGAGCCGGGCGTGATGTTCAAGGACATCACCCCGCTGCTCGCGGACCCGGCGGCGTTCACCGCGCTCACCGACGCGTTCGCCGAGATCGCCGTGCGCACCCGCGCCACGAAGATCGTCGGCCTGGAGGCCCGGGGCTTCATCCTGGGCGCCCCGGTCGCCGTCCGGGCCGGGATCGGCTTCATACCGGTCCGCAAGGCGGGCAAGCTCCCCGGAGCGACCCTCGCCCAGGCCTACGACCTGGAGTACGGCTCGGCGGAGATCGAGATCCACGCCGAGGACCTCACCGCCGACGACCGCGTCCTGATCGTCGACGACGTCCTCGCCACCGGAGGCACCGCCGAGGCGTCGATCCAGCTCATCCACCGGGCGGGCGCAGAGGTCGCCGGCGTCGCCGTCCTGATGGAGCTCGGCTTCCTCGCCGGCCGGCCCCGCCTGGAGCCGGCCCTGGGGGCCGCGCCCCTGGAGGCGCTGCTCACCATCTGAGACAGCGTCCCGGACGCCGTCCGAGGCGAAACACGACGCGAACGCGATACGAACAGGGGGCGGGCCCGGAGGAATCCGGCGCCCGCCCCTCGTGTTGCACGGGTAGACCGCTCTCACACCGGACTGGAGGCGATCCGGTGGCCCGGCATCGCTACGATGGGTGCTCCGGAGCCTGACCGGGGACCCGGATCGCGCACGAGGAGTCCTCTTGCCAGACGAGGCCCAGCACCTGACCGCCGCCAAGCCCGAGTCCGCCTCGGCGCCCGCGGCCAAGCCCGCGTCGCACGCGCACGACGACGCCCGCGGGCCGGTCGAGCACGACCGCTCCGCGCCCGTCGACAAGCCCGCCGGGGAGTCCCGCCCCAAGCCGGCCCCGCCCGAGCGGCCCGAGCCCGCGCCCGTCTCCCGGCAGGCCGCCGCGCAGCCGCCGTCCCGCTCCGGCTCCTCCAACCGCGTCCGCGCCCGCCTCGCCCGGCTCGGCGTTCAGCGCGCCAACCCCTACAACCCGGTCCTGGAACCGCTGCTGCGGATCGTCCGCAGCAACGACCCGAAGATCGAGACGGCCACGCTCCGCCAGATCGAGAAGGCCTACCAGGTCGCCGAGCGCTGGCACCGCGGCCAGAAGCGCAAGAGCGGCGACCCGTACATCACCCACCCCCTCGCGGTGACCACCATCCTCGCCGAACTCGGCATGGACCCGGCCACCCTCATGGCGGGCCTGCTCCACGACACCGTCGAGGACACCGAGTACGGCCTCGACCAGCTGCGCCGCGACTTCGGCGACACCGTCGCCCTCCTCGTCGACGGCGTCACCAAACTGGACAAGGTCAAGTTCGGCGAGGCCGCGCAGGCGGAGACCGTGCGCAAGATGGTCGTCGCCATGGCCAAGGACCCCCGCGTCCTGGTCATCAAGCTCGCCGACCGCCTGCACAACATGCGCACCATGCGCTACCTCAAGCGCGAGAAGCAGGAGAAGAAGGCGCGCGAGACCCTGGAGATCTACGCGCCGCTCGCCCACCGCCTGGGCATGAACACCATCAAGTGGGAACTGGAGGACCTCGCCTTCGCGATCCTCTACCCCAAGATGTACGACGAGATCGTCCGCCTCGTCGCCGAACGCGCCCCCAAGCGGGACGAGTACCTGGCCATAGTGACCGACGAGGTCCAGGCCGACCTGCGCGCCGCCCGCATCAAGGCCACCGTCACCGGCCGCCCCAAGCACTACTACAGCGTCTACCAGAAGATGATCGTCCGCGGCCGCGACTTCGCGGAGATCTACGACCTGGTGGGCATCCGCGTCCTCGTGGACACCGTCCGCGACTGCTACGCGGCCCTCGGCACCGTGCACGCGCGATGGAACCCGGTCCCCGGCCGGTTCAAGGACTACATCGCGATGCCCAAGTTCAACATGTACCAGTCGCTGCACACGACGGTCATCGGCCCCAACGGCAAGCCCGTCGAACTGCAGATCCGCACCTTCGACATGCACCGCCGCGCCGAGTACGGCATCGCCGCGCACTGGAAGTACAAGCAGGAAGCCGTCGCCGGCGCCTCCAAGGTGCGCACCGACGCGCCCAAGTCGTCCGGCAAGGGCAAGGACGACCACCTCAACGACATGGCGTGGCTGCGCCAGTTGCTCGACTGGCAGAAGGAGACCGAGGACCCCGGCGAGTTCCTGGAGTCCCTGCGCTTCGACCTGTCCCGCAACGAGGTCTTCGTCTTCACGCCCAAGGGCGACGTCATAGCGCTCCCGGCCGGGGCCACCCCCGTGGACTTCGCGTACGCGGTCCACACCGAGGTCGGCCACCGGACCATAGGCGCACGGGTCAACGGCAGGCTCGTACCGCTGGAATCGACCCTGGACAACGGCGACCTCGTCGAGGTCTTCACCTCCAAGGCCGCCGGCGCCGGCCCGTCCCGCGACTGGCTGGGCTTCGTCAAGTCCCCGCGCGCCCGCAACAAGATCCGCGCCTGGTTCTCCAAGGAGCGCCGGGACGAGGCGATCGAGCAGGGCAAGGACGCCATCGCGCGCGCGATGCGCAAGCAGAACCTGCCGATCCAGCGCATCCTCACCGGCGACTCGCTGGTCACCCTGGCGCACGAGATGCGCTACCCGGACATCTCCTCGCTGTACGCGGCGATCGGCGAGGGCCATGTGGCCGCGCAGAACGTCGTGCAGAAGCTGGTGCAGGCCCTCGGCGGCGAGGAGGCGGCCACCGAGGAGATCGACGAGGCGGTCCCGCCGTCGCGCACCCGCAGCCGCAAGCGGCGCAGCAACAACGACCCCGGCGTCGTGGTCAAGGGCGTCGACGACGTGTGGGTCAAGCTCGCCCGCTGCTGTACGCCCGTCCCCGGCGACCCGATCATCGGGTTCGTCACGCGCGGCAGTGGCGTATCGGTTCACCGCAGCGACTGCGTCAACGTGGAGTCACTGTCCCGCGAACCCGAGCGCATCCTCGACGTGGAGTGGGCGCCGACGCAGTCCTCGGTCTTCCTGGTCGCCATCCAGGTCGAGGCCCTCGACCGCTCCCGGCTCCTGTCGGACGTCACCCGCGTCCTGTCCGACCAGCACGTCAACATCCTCTCCGCCGCCGTCCAGACCTCCCGCGACCGGGTCGCCACCTCCCGCTTCACCTTCGAGATGGGCGACCCCAAGCACCTGGGACACGTCCTGAAGGCCGTACGCGGCGTCGAGGGCGTCTACGACGTCTACCGGGTCACCTCGGCCCGCCGGCCGTCCGAATAGCCCGCAGAGCACGCGAAGAGGCCCCCGCACCTCGGGTGCGGGGGCCTCTTCGCGTGCGGTGTCAGCCGCCGAACTCCTGCAGGCCCTTCAGCGCCTGGTCCAGCAGCGCCTGACGGCCCTCCAGCTCGCGCTCCAGCTTCTCCGCCTTCGCGGAGTTGCCCTGGGCGCGCGCCTGCTCGATCTGGCCCTTCAGTTTGTCGACCGCGGCCTGGAGCTGACCGGTCAGACCCGCGGCACGCGCACGCGCCTCCGGGTTCGTCCGGCGCCACTCGGCCTCCTCGGCCTCCTGGATCGCCCGCTCCACCGCGTGCATCCGGCCCTCGACCTTCGGCCGGGCGTCGCGCGGCACATGGCCGATGGCCTCCCACCGCTCGTTGACCGAACGGAACGCGGCCCGCGCCGCCTTCAGATCCGTCACCGGGAGGATCTTCTCGGCCTCACCGGCCAGCTCCTCCTTCAGCTTCAGGTTCTCCGACTGCTCGGCGTCCCGCTCCGCGAAGACCGAGCTGCGGGCGGCGAAGAACACGTCCTGGGCGCCGCGGAAGCGGTTCCACAGATCGTCCTCGTGCTCGCGCTGGGCGCGGCCCGCCGCCTTCCACTCCGCCATCAGCTCGCGGTAACGCGCCGCCGTCGGGCCCCAGTCCGTCGAACCGGACAGCGCCTCGGCCTCGGAGACCAGCCGCTCCTTGGTCCGGCGGGCCTCCTCGCGCTGCGCGTCCAGCTGCGCGAAGTGGGCCTTGCGCCGCTTGGAGAACGCCGAGCGGGCGTGCGAGAACCGGTGCCACAGCTCGTCGTCCGACTTGCGGTCGAGCCTCGGCAGGCCCTTCCAGGTGTCCACCAGGGCCCGCAGCCGCTCACCGGCCGCCCGCCACTGGTCGGACTGCGCCAGCTGCTCCGCCTCCGCGACCAGGTCCTCCTTGGCCTTGCGGGCCTCGTCGGACTGCTTGGCGCGCTGCTGCTTGCGCTCCTCGCGGCGCGCCTCCACCGTCGCCACGAGCTTGTCCAGCCGCGTCCGCAGCGCGTCCAAGTCGCCGACCGCGTGATGCGCGTCGACCTGCTCGCGGATGTGGTCGATCGCGACCTGGGCGTCCTTCGCCGACAGGTCGGTCGTCTGGACTCGCTTCTCGAGGAGGCCGATCTCGACAACCAGGCCCTCGTACTTGCGCTCGAAGTAGGCAAGCGCCTCCTCGGGGGAGCCCGCCTGCCAGGAACCGACGACCTGCTCGCCGTCGGCCGTACGCACGTACACGGTCCCCGTCTCGTCGACGCGGCCCCACGGGTCGCTGCTCACAGCGCCTCCTCCACATGATGCCGACGAGGGGCTTTCGAGCCCCCGGGCATCGTCCACAGTTTCGTCACGGCCAACATAGGCGACCGGCGGGCCGCCTGTCCGCATCCAGCGCCACCGAAATTGCCCGGTCGGCCGCCTTGACGTCAGGACTTCGAGACCGTCGCCTTGTCGATCACGACCGTCGCGTTCGGGGCGCCGTCACCGGCTCCCGTGTTCTCACCCGCGGCGGCGATCTTCTTCAGCACCGCCATGCCCGATTCGGACACCGTACCGAACGGTGTGTAGCTGGGCGGAAGCGGACTGTCCTGGTAGACGAGGAAGAACTGGCTGCCCCCCGTGTGGGGCTGCGAGGTGTTCGCCATGGCGACCGTGCCCGCCGGGTAGACGTTGTTCTTCAGGCTCGCGTCCTTCAGGTTCTCGTCCGGGATGGTGTAGCCCGGACCGCCGCTGCCGCTGCCCGTCGGGTCGCCGCACTGGAGCACGTAGATCCCGTCGGTGGTCAGCCGGTGGCACTTGGTGTGGTCGAAGTACCCCTTGGAGGCCAGGAAGTCGAAGGAGTTCACGGTGTGCGGGGCCGCCGACGCCTTCAGCGCGATGTCTATCGCGCCGCAGGTCGTGTCCAGCTTCATCGTGTACTTGGCCGACTTGTCGATGGTGACCGCCGGCTCCTTCTTCCAGGTCTCCTTCTTGACGGAGCCCGCGGCCGGCTTCGCGCACGGGTCGGCGGCCTTGCTGGGCGAGGGGGCCGGGCTGGCCTCGGAGCTCGCCTTCGCCTTGTCGTCGTCCTTGAGGGCGCCCGTGGTGTAGAGCGTCAGGCTGCCCACCACGATCACGCCGAGCACGGACGCGATCACCGAGTTGCGCACACGCGCCTTGCGTCGCGCGGCCGTGCGGCGCTGCTGCTGCCGCAAGAACTTCTCCCGGGCGAGCTGCCGCTTGCGCTGTTCCTGGGTGACCACCGGGTTCTCTCCTCATGCGTCTCGTACAACGACGGGTACGCGTGCGTCTGATGAGCCGTCCGCCTGCGTGTGCCCCGTACCGTATATGGGTTCGCTGAGGAAACGGCAGCGCCGGTAGGCTCTGACGACGGGCGCAGTCGCTCGCAAGCCACCCGTACCGATACAAACGAAGGACGATCGTGCTCATTGCCGGGTTCCCCGCCGGGGCCTGGGGGACGAACTGTTATCTCGTCGCCCCCGCCGCCGGTGAGGAGTGCGTGATCATCGACCCGGGCCATCAGGCGGCCCCCGGAGTCGAGGAAGCGATCAGAAAGCATCGGCTCAAGCCCGTCGCCGTCGTCCTCACCCACGGCCACATCGACCATGTGGCCTCGGTCGTCCCCGTGTGCGGCGCCCACGACGTGCCCGCCTGGATCCACCCCGAGGACCGGTTCATGATGAGCGACCCCGAGAAGGCGCTCGGGCGGTCCATCGGAATGCCGCTGATGGGCGAGCTGACGGTCGGGGAGCCGGACGACGTCCGGGAGCTGTCCGACGGCGCGAAGCTGGAGCTGGCGGGCCTGGAGCTGTCCGTCGCGCACGCGCCGGGGCATACCAAGGGGTCGGTGACCTTCCGGATGCCCGAGACCGCGGACATCCCGTCCGTGTTCTTCTCGGGCGACCTGCTGTTCGCCGGCTCCATCGGACGCACCGACCTGCCCGGCGGCGACATGGCCGAGATGCTCGACTCGCTGGCACGCGTGTGCCTGCCGCTCGACGACTCGACCGTGGTGCTGTCCGGCCACGGCCCCCAGACGACCATCGGCCAGGAGCGCGCCGCCAACCCGTATCTGCGGCAGGTGGCGGCCGACGGCCAGGGAGCACCCCAGGCTCCCCGACGAGGAATGTGACGAGACCTTCCGTGAGTACCTTCCAGGCCCCCAAGGGCACGTACGACCTTCTGCCGCCCGACTCCGCCCAGTACCTCGCCGTCCGTGAGGCGATCGCCGCGCCGCTGCGCAACTCCGGGTACGGCTACATCGAGACGCCCGGTTTCGAGAACGTGGAACTCTTCGCGCGCGGTGTCGGCGAGTCCACCGACATCGTGACCAAGGAGATGTACGCCTTCGAGACCAAGGGCGGCACCAGGCTCGCCCTGCGCCCCGAGGGCACCGCCTCCGTGCTGCGCGCCGCGCTGGAGGCCAACCTCCACAAGGCGGGCAACCTCCCCGTCAAGCTCTGGTACTCCGGCTCGTACTACCGCTACGAGCGCCCGCAGAAGGGGCGTTACCGCCACTTCTCCCAGGTCGGCGCCGAGGCGATCGGCGCGGAGGACCCCGCCCTCGACGCCGAGCTGATCATCCTGGCCGACCAGGCCTACCGCTCGCTGGGGCTGCGCCAGTTCCGCATCCTGCTCAACAGCCTGGGCGACAAGGAGTGCCGGCCGGTGTACCGGGCCGCGCTCCAGGACTTCCTGCGCGGACTGGACCTCGACGAGGACACGCTGCGCCGGGCCGACATCAACCCGCTGCGCGTCCTCGACGACAAGCGCGAGTCGGTGCAGAAGCAGCTCGGGGACGCCCCGCTGCTGCGCGACTACCTGTGCGACGCGTGCAAGGCCTACCACGAGGAGGTCCGCGAGCTGATCACCGCGGCGGGCGTCTCCTTCGAGGACGACCCCAAGCTGGTCCGCGGCCTGGACTACTACACCCGTACGACCTTCGAGTTCGTCCACGACGGTCTGGGCTCCCAGTCCGCGGTGGGCGGCGGCGGCCGTTACGACGGGCTGTCGGAGATGATCGGCGGCCCCGCGCTGCCGTCCGTGGGCTGGGCGCTCGGCGTCGACCGCACGGTCCTCGCCCTGGAAGCGGAGGGCATCGAGCTCGAACTCCCCGCGTCCACCAGCGTGTTCGCGGTGCCGCTCGGGGAGGAGGCCCGCCGGGTGCTGTTCGCCAAGGTCACCGAACTGCGCAAGCTCGGTGTCGCCGCCGACTTCTCCTACGGCGCGAAGGGGCTCAAGGGGGCGATGAAGAACGCCAACCGGAGCGGGGCGCGGTACGCGATCGTCGCCGGTGAGCGGGATCTCGCCGAGGGCGTCGTGCAGTTGAAGGACATGGAGTCCGGGGAGCAGACGGCGGTCGGCGTGAACGAGATCGTGGCCGAGCTGGAGTCGAGGCTGGGCTGAGGGGGCGGGCGCGCGGGGGAGTCCTGACCCCGCGCGCCCCTTCCCACGTCAACTCCGCGGGCGCGAATTCGTCCCGTCGGACGATCCCTGTTTATGTCCACCGAACGGTGGACTCACGCCCGGGTGCGGCACAATGAGCCCTGTCAGAGGAACGTCCAACTCTCAAGTGACGGAATCGGCGTGATGAGCAAGACGACAGTGAAAGCCGTGGACACCGAACCCGAGCCGGAGCGCGACGAGGCGACCGCGCCGGGCACGGCCGGCGGCAGCCGCGCGTTCGCCCTGCTGCTGATGATCACCGGCGCGGCCGGCCTGCTCGCCGCGTGGGTCATCACGATCGACAAGTTCAAGCTGCTCGAGGCCAAGGTCGCCGGCAAGTCGTTCACGCCGGGCTGCAGCCTGAACCCCGTGGTCTCCTGCGGCAGCGTCATGGAGAGCAAGCAGGCGTCCGTCTTCGGCTTCCCCAACCCGATGCTCGGCCTCGTCGCCTACGGCATCGTCGTCTGCGTCGGCATCAGCCTGCTCGCCCGGGCCCGGTTCCCCCGCTGGTACTGGCTGACCTTCAACGCGGGCACCCTGTTCGGCGTCTCCTTCTGCGCCTGGCTGATGTTCCAGTCGCTGTACCGGATCAACGCGCTGTGCCTGTGGTGCTCGCTGGCCTGGGTCGCGACGATCATCATGTTCTGGTACGTGACCTCGTTCAACATCCGCAACGACTTCCTCCCGGCCCCGCGCTGGCTGAAGGGCTTCTTCGGCGAGTTCACCTGGGTCCTGCCGGTACTGCACATCGGCATCATCGGCATGCTGGTCCTCACCCGCTGGTGGGACTTCTGGACCAGCTGACCGTCCCGGAGGGATTGTCAGTGCGGTGTTTTAGGGTTTCAGCGTGGAGCCCGACCTGTTCACCGCCGCAGCAGAAGACCGCCAGGAGAAGGAGCCCGCCGGCAGCCCCCTGGCGGTGCGGATGCGCCCGCGCACCCTCGACGAGGTCGTGGGCCAGCAGCACCTGCTCAAACCCGGCTCACCCCTGCGCCGCCTCGTCGGCGAGGGTGCGGGCGGCCCCGCCGGACCCTCCTCGGTGATCCTCTGGGGCCCGCCCGGCACCGGCAAGACCACCTTGGCGTACGTCGTCTCCAAGGCCACCGACAAGCGCTTCGTCGAGCTCTCCGCGATCACCGCCGGCGTCAAGGAGGTCCGCGCGGTCATCGACGGCGCCCGCCGCGCCACCGGGGCCTACGGCAAGGAGACCGTCCTCTTCCTCGACGAGATCCACCGCTTCAGCAAGGCCCAGCAGGACTCCCTGCTGCCCGCGGTCGAGAACCGCTGGGTGACGCTCATCGCGGCCACCACCGAGAACCCGTACTTCTCGGTCATCTCCCCCCTGCTCTCCCGCTCGCTGCTGCTCACCCTGGAACCCCTCACCGACGACGACGTGCGCGGTCTGCTGCGGCGCGCCCTCACCGACGAGCGCGGTCTCGGGGGCGCCGTCACCCTCCCCGAGGACACCGAGGAACACCTGCTGCGGATCGCCGGCGGCGACGCCCGGCGCGCCCTCACCGCCCTGGAAGCGGCGGCCGGGGCCGCCCTCGACAAGGGCGAGACAGGGATCGCCCTCGCCACGCTGGAGGAGACGGTCGACCGGGCCGCGGTGAAGTACGACCGCGCCGGCGACCAGCACTACGACGTCGCCAGCGCCCTCATCAAGGCCATCCGCGGCTCCGACGTCGACGCCGCCCTGCACTACCTCGCCCGCATGATCGAGGCCGGCGAGGACCCCCGGTTCATCGCCCGCCGCCTCATGATCTCCGCCAGCGAGGACATCGGCCTCGCCGACCCGAACGCCCTGCCCATCGCGGTGGCCGCCGCCCAGGCCGTCGCCCTGATCGGCTTCCCCGAGGCCGCGCTCACCCTCAGCCACGCCACCATCGCGCTTGCCCTGGCCCCCAAGTCGAACTCCGCGACCACCGCGATCGGCGCCGCCCTGGACGACGTACGCAAGGGCCTGGCCGGTCCGGTGCCGCCGCATCTGCGGGACGGGCACTACAAGGGCGCCGCCAAACTGGGGCACGCCCAGGGCTACGTCTACCCGCACGACCTGCCCGAGGGGATCGCCGCGCAGCAGTACGCGCCGGACGAGATCAAGGACCGCGAGTACTACGCCCCGACCCGGCACGGCTCGGAGGCCCGGTACGCGGACGCCGTGGAGTGGACCAGGAAGCACCTCGGTCGGAAGCGGTCCTGAGCACCCTGTAAACTTTCCCGAAGTGCTGTGTCCCGTGCTGTCAGAACGGGACGGCCAGCCGGAACCCCCAGCGGGTTCCAGGAGCGTCGCGCACCGTTCGAATGGTGTCGCGGGCAGCCCACCACCTTCACGGTAGGTGGGCCACTCGCGTGCTGCACGTATGTGCCCAGACCAGGGAGCGGCTGCCCATCGCGTCCACCAGGGCGCGAAGGGTTTCCCCGGCTGCGGATGCGACCTCCCTCAACCCTGACGAGCCGAACACTGAGAAATGAGAGATCGTGGCGAACCAGTCCCGCCCCAAGGTCAAGAAGTCGCGTGCGCTCGGCATCGCGCTGACCCCGAAGGCCGTCAAGTACTTCGAGGCCCGTCCCTACCCGCCGGGTGAGCACGGCCGCGGCCGCAAGCAGAACTCGGACTACAAGGTCCGTCTGCTCGAGAAGCAGCGTCTGCGCGCGCAGTACGACGTGTCCGAGCGCCAGCTCGTCCGCGCCTACGAGCGTGCCTCCAAGGTCCAGGGCAAGACCGGTGAGGCCCTGATCATCGAGCTGGAGCGTCGTCTCGACGCCCTGGTCCTGCGTTCGGGCATCGCCCGCACGATCTACCAGGCCCGCCAGATGGTCGTCCACGGCCACATCGAGGTCAACGGCCAGAAGGTCGACAAGCCCTCGTTCCGCGTCCGTCCCGACGACGTCGTGATGGTCCGCGAGCGCAGCCGCGAGAAGACCCTCTTCTCCATCGCCCGTGAGGGCGGCTTCGCCCCCGAGGGCGAGACCCCGCGCTACCTCCAGGTGAACCTCAAGGCCCTGGCGTTCCGCCTGGACCGCGAGCCGAACCGCAAGGAGATCCCGGTCATCTGCGACGAGCAGCTCGTCGTCGAGTACTACGCCCGCTGATCACCAGCCGGCCGTAGGACCTCCGCGCCCTGGCCCGTCGTCTCCCTGCCCCTCGGGGCGGGCGAGGCGGCGGGCCTTCGCGCACTCCCCTCACGGGCATACCGCGAGGGCCTCTTATCCAGTACGGAACGGCGGCGTCGGCGCGATAGGCTCGTAACCCTTATCGATGTCGTTGTTTGTCGCCGAGAGCGGAAGCAGGTGCGCGGTGTCCGGTGGAGAGGTGGCCGGGATCCTGGTGGCCGTGTTCTGGGCGATTCTGGTCTCCTTCCTGGCGCTCGCGCTGGCGAGGCTGGCCCAGACGCTCAGGGCTACCACCAAACTGGTCGCCGACGTGACCGACCAGGCCGTCCCGCTGCTCGCGGAGGCCTCCTCGGCGGTGCGCTCCGCGCAGACCCAGATCGACCGGGTCGACGCGATCGCCTCCGACGTCCAGGAAGTCACGTCGAACGCCCACGCCCTGTCCACCACGGTCGCCTCCACATTCGGAGGCCCCCTGGTGAAGGTCGCCGCCTTCGGCTACGGCGTGCGCCGTGCTCTCGGCGGCCGCAAGGACGACGTGCCCGCCAAGGAGTCCCGCCGGACCGTGATCGTGGGCCGGACCGTCCCGGCGTCGCGGCGCGGCCGGTGGAACCTCCGTGGAAAGTAGGGACTGAGACCCCGCGATGTTCCGTCGTACGTTCTGGTTCACCTCCGGCGTCGCCGCCGGCGTGTGGGCCACCACCAAGGTCAACCGCAAGCTGAGGCAGCTGACCCCCGAGAGTCTCGCCGCGACCGCGGCGAACAAGGCACTCGAGACGGGAGCGCGCCTCAAGGACCGCGCGGTGGGCTTCGCGCTCGACGTCCGCGACAACATGGCCCAGCGGGAGGCCGAGCTGGAGGAGGCCCTCGGCATCCACGAGGATCCCGAACTCCCCGCGCCCCGGCGGTTCGCCGCCATCGAGCACGACCGCAGCCACCCGAAGCACGTCGAGGCCCCGACGTCTTCGCCAACGAAGCACTCGTACAACCGGAATGAGGACCACTGATGGAGTCGGCCGAGATTCGCCGCCGCTGGCTGAGCTTCTTCGAGGAGCGCGGGCACACCGTCGTCCCTTCGGCGTCGCTCATCGCGGACGACCCGACTCTGCTCCTCGTCCCGGCCGGCATGGTGCCCTTCAAGCCCTACTTCCTGGGTGAGGTCAAGCCGCCCTTCAAGCGTGCCACCAGCGTGCAGAAGTGCGTGCGCACGCCCGACATCGAAGAGGTCGGCAAGACCACCCGCCACGGCACGTTCTTCCAGATGTGCGGCAACTTCTCCTTCGGCGACTACTTCAAGCAGGGCGCCATCGAGTACGCCTGGGAGCTGCTCACCACGCCCCAGGACAAGGGCGGTTACGGGCTCGACCCCGAGCGCCTGTGGATCACCGTCTACAAGGACGACGACGAGGCCGAGCGCATCTGGCACGAGGTCGTCGGCGTGCCCAAGGAGCGCATCCAGCGCCTGGGCATGAAGGACAACTACTGGTCCATGGGCGTCCCCGGCCCCTGCGGCCCATGCTCCGAGATCAACTACGACCGCGGTCCCGAGTTCGGCGTCGAGGGCGGCCCCGCCGTCAACGACGAGCGGTACGTGGAGATCTGGAACCTCGTCTTCATGCAGTACGAGCGGGGCGAGGGCATCGGCAAGGACAACTTCGAGATCCTCGGCGAGCTGCCGAGCAAGAACATCGACACGGGCCTCGGCATGGAGCGCCTCGCCATGATTCTGCAGGGTGTGCAGAACATGTACGAGATCGACACCTCCATGGCCGTCATCAAGAAGGCCACCGAGCTGACCGGCGTGGCCTACGGCGACGCCCACGACTCCGACGTCTCGCTGCGCGTGGTCACCGACCACATGCGCACCTCCGTGATGCTCATCGGCGACGGCGTCACCCCCGGCAACGAGGGCCGCGGCTATGTGCTGCGCCGCATCATGCGCCGCGCCATCCGCAACATGCGCCTCCTCGGCGCCACCGGGCCGGTCGTCAAGGACCTCGTCGACACCGTCATCGCGATGATGGGGCAGCAGTACCCGGAGCTCATCACCGACCGCGAGCGCATCGAGAAGGTGGCCCTCGCCGAGGAGAACGCCTTCCTCAAGACGCTGAAGGCCGGCACCAACATCCTCGACACCGCCGTCACCGAGACCAAGCAGTCCGGCGGCACCGTCCTCGCCGGCGACAAGGCGTTCCTGCTCCACGACACCTGGGGCTTCCCGATCGACCTCACCCTGGAGATGGCCGCCGAGCAGGGCCTCTCCGTGGACGAGGAAGGCTTCCGCCGCCTGATGAAGGAGCAGCGGGAGCGCGCCAAGGCCGACGCCCAGGCCAAGAAGACCGGCCACGCCGGCGCCGGCGCCTACCGTGAGATCGCCGACAAGGCCGGCGAGACCGACTTCATCGGCTACACCGACACCGAGGGCGAGTCGACGATCGTCGGCATCCTCGTGGACGGCGTCTCCTCGCCGGCCGCCACCGAGGGCGACCAGGTGGAGATCGTCCTGGACCGCACCCCGTTCTACGCCGAGGGCGGCGGCCAGATCGGCGACACCGGCCGGATCAAGGTGGACTCCGGCGCGGTCGTCGAGATCCGCGACTGCCAGAAGCCGGTTCCCGGCGTGTACGTCCACAAGGGCGTCGTGCAGTTCGGCGAGGTGACCGTCGGCGCCAAGGCCCTGGCCTCGATCGACGGCCGCCGTCGTACGGCCATCGCCCGCGCCCACTCGGCCACGCACCTCACCCACCAGGCCCTGCGCGACGCGCTCGGCCCGACGGCCGCCCAGGCCGGTTCGGAGAACCAGCCCGGCCGCTTCCGCTTCGACTTCGGCTCGCCGTCCGCCGTCCCGACGGCCGTGATGACCGACGTCGAGCAGAAGATCAACGAGGTGCTCGCACGCGACCTGGACGTCCAGGCCGAGGTCATGGGCATCGACGAGGCCAAGAAGCAGGGCGCCATCGCCGAGTTCGGCGAGAAGTACGGCGAGCGGGTCCGCGTCGTCACCATCGGCGACTTCTCCAAGGAGCTGTGCGGCGGCACGCACGTCCACAACACCGCCCAGCTGGGCCTGGTGAAGCTGCTCGGCGAGTCGTCGATCGGCTCGGGCGTGCGCCGTATCGAGGCGCTCGTCGGCGTCGACGCCTACAACTTCCTGGCCCGTGAGCACACCGTCGTGGCCCAGCTCCAGGAGCTGATCAAGGGCCGCCCGGAGGAGCTCCCGGAGAAGGTCTCCGCCATGCTCGGCAAGCTGAAGGACGCCGAGAAGGAGATCGAGAAGTTCCGCGCCGAGAAGGTGCTCCAGGCCGCCGCAGGTCTCGCCGGTTCCGCCAAGGACGTACGCGGCGTCGCGCTGGTGGCCGGTCAGGTGCCCGACGGCACGACCGCCGACGACCTGCGCAAGCTGGTCCTGGACGTGCGCGGTCGCATCCAGGGCGGCCGGGCCGCCGTCGTGGCCCTGTTCACCGTCGCGGGCGGCAAGCCGCTCACGGTCATCGCCACCAACGAGGCCGCCCGCGAGCGCGGTCTGAAGGCCGGCGATCTCGTGCGGGCCGCCGCCAAGA
Source organism: Streptomyces sp. NPDC002566 (assembly GCF_042889585.1). Classification (NCBI taxonomy): domain Bacteria; kingdom Bacillati; phylum Actinomycetota; class Actinomycetes; order Kitasatosporales; family Streptomycetaceae; genus Streptomyces; species Streptomyces sp. NPDC002566. Next base: position 58,305 of record NZ_JBIARD010000011.1, read on the forward strand.
CCCTCGGCGGCGGCGGTGGCGGCAAGCCGGACGTCGCCCAGGGCGGCGGCCAGAACACGTCGGCCGTCGGCGACGCTGTCGACGCCGTCGAGCGCCTCGTGGCGGAAACGGCCAAGTGAGCGACGACACGATGACGAGCGGGGACGGCCGGGGCATGCGCCGCGGCCGTCGCCTCGCGATCGACGTCGGGGACGCCCGGATCGGGGTCGCCTCCTGCGACCCCGACGGGATCCTCGCCACCCCGGTCGAGACGGTCCCCGGCCGGGATGTGCCGGCCGCTCACCGGCGGCTGCGGCAGCTGGTCGAGGAGTACGAGCCGATCGAGGTCGTCGTCGGACTGCCCCGCTCCCTCAAGGGGGGCGAGGGCCCGGCCGCGGTCAAGGTCCGTGCGTTCGCACAGGAGTTGGCGAAGGGCATCGCACCGGTGCCGGTGCGGCTCGTCGACGAGCGGATGACGACCGTGACGGCCAGTCAGGGACTGCGCGCCGCCGGGGTGAAGTCCAAGAAGGGACGCTCCGTCGTCGACCAGGCAGCCGCTGTGATCATCCTCCAACAGGCGCTGGAATCCGAACGGGTGTCAGGTACAGCACCGGGTGAGGGCGTCGAAGTGGTCATCTGATCGCGATACGGTAACGTTCCGCGCGATGCGGCGGTGTTCGAACAGCTGCCGCACAAAGAGAGACGGAACGGCTGCTCGGTCCACAAGCCGCGCGACCGCCGCCTCGCGGCTCTAGGGGATCGATGACTGAGTATGGCCGGGGCCCTGGCTCCGAACCGTGGCATCCCGAGGACCCGTTGTACGGGGACGGCGGATGGGAAGGGCAGCAGGCCCACGCCGGTCATCAGCCTGCCTACGGCGGCCAGCCGCAGCACTACCCGCAGCAGCCGCAGCAGCCGGGATACGGCGACTGGGGCGACGGACAGGCGCAGCAGTACGACCCGCATGCGTACGGTCAGCAGCACCAGCAGTCCTACGACCCGCAGCACTACGCCGGTCAGGGCCAGCCGCAGTACCCCGGGCCGGGGCAATACCCGGACCAGCACCAGCAGTTCGCCCAGCAGGGCGGACCGCAGGCGTACCAGGAGGGCGGCTGGGACGGCACCGGCACGCACGCGCACGTGCCGTACGCGGCCGACCCAGGGGACCCGTACGGCCAGCAGGCAACCGCTTACGGCGCCGAGCAGCCCGACCTCTACGGCACGCCGGACGCCTATCCGCCGCCGGAGCCGCCCGCACGCCGGCGCGCCGAGACCGGCCCCGAGGAGCAGTCGGAGTTCGCCGCGGGCCCGGAGGAGGACGAGCACCCCTTCTTCGCGGGCGACGGGCCGGACACGGCGCAGACGGCCGGCGACCCCGGCCGGAGCGGCCGCGGCGCGCAGGGCGACCCGGGCGGCGACGCCGAGGAGGACGAGGACGAGCCGGGCGGCCGGGGCGGGCGCGGGCGGGGCCGCGGCGGGGCGGCGGGCAAGGGCAGGGATCCCCAGGGCAAGAAGCGCCGCAACGGAATCGCCTGCCTGTTCGTCGTGCTCGTCTTCGGCGGCGGCATCGGCGGGGTCGGCTACTTCGGCTACCAGTTCTACCAGAATCGTTACGGCACGGCTCCGGACTACGCGGGCGAGGGCACCGGCCAGACCGTGAGCGTCGAGATCCCCAAAGGTGCGGGCGGCGCCGACATCGGCCGCCGGCTGAAGGACGCGGGCGTCGTCAAGAGCGTCGACGCGTTCGTCTCCGCGATGACGCAGAATCCCGACGGCGGGAACATCCAGGCCGGCGCGTACATCCTGAAGAAGCAGATGTCCGCGAAGAGCGCCGTGGAAATGATGCTCGACCCGAAGAGCCAGGCCAATATGATCGTCGCGCCCGGCCAGCGCAACATCCAGATCTACAAGGTGATCGACCAGAAACTCGGTCTCGCCTCCGGCACCACGCGAAAAGTGGCGGAGAAGGAGTACAGGAATCTGGGGCTGCCCGAGTGGGCGAACAGCGACAAGGACATCAAGGACCCGCTGGAGGGCTTCCTCTGCCCGGGCACCTATGCCGCGGCGAAGGGCATGAAGCCCGCGGTGGTGCTCAAGGAGATGATCCGCCGGGCCGACGCCGCCTACGGCAAGTTCGACCTCCAGGCCAAGGCCGAGGCGCTCGACCTCGAGAGCCCGCTGCAGGTCATCACGGTCGCCAGCCTCGTCCAGGCCGAGGGCAAGACCGAGGACGACTTCCGCAAGATGGCCGAGGTCGTCTACAACCGCCTCAAGCCCACGAACACCGAGACCAACCAGAAGCTGCAGTTCGACTCGACCTTCAACTACCTGAAGAACGAGAGCAACATCCACATCAGCGAGTCGGAGATCAACAGCAACCAGGACGCGTACAACACGTACACGCAGCGGGGCCTGCCGCCGGGACCGATCGGCAATCCGGGGGCGGACGCACTCGCGGCGACGCTGAATCCGACGAACGACGGCTGGATCTACTTCGTGGCCACCGACGGCCAGAACAAAACCGAATTCGCCAAGACCTACGCGGAATTCGAGCGGCTGAAGGACAAGTTCAACGAAAGCGCCAAGAAGAACTGAGGCCATGAGCGAGACAGCCACGACGCAGCACGCCCGCCGGCACCGGGCCGCGGTGCTGGGCAGCCCCATCGCCCACTCCCTGTCCCCGGTGCTGCACCGCGCCGCCTACCGGGCGCTGGAGCTCACGGACTGGACGTACGAGCGCTTCGAGGTCGACGAGGCGGCGCTGCCCGCCTTCGTCGACGGACTCGGCGCCGAGTGGGCCGGACTGTCGCTGACCATGCCGCTCAAGCGGGCGGTCATCCCGCTGCTCGACGAGGTGAGCGAGACCGCGGCCGCCGTCGAGGCGGTCAACACCCTGGTGTTCACCGAGGACGGCCGCCGTGTCGGCGACAACACCGACATCCCCGGCATGGTCGCCGCGCTGCGCGAGCACGGTGTCGAGCAGGTCGACTCGGCCGCGGTCCTCGGCGCCGGCGCCACCGCATCCTCGGCGCTGGCCGCCCTGTCCCGTGTCTGCTCCGGCGAGGTCGTCGCCTATGTGCGCAGCGAGACCCGGGCCGCCGAGATGCGCGAGTGGGGCGAGCGCCTCGACGTCGAGGTCCGTACCGCCGACTGGGCGGACGCCGCCGAAGCGCTCGCCTTCCCGCTCGTCGTCGCCACCACCCCCGCCGGGGCCACGGACGCGCTCGCCGCCTCGGTGCCGGAGCGGCCCGCCACCCTGTTCGACGTGCTGTACGAGCCGTGGCCCACCGAACTGGCCGCCCGCTGGTCGATGTTCGGCGGCGCGGTCGTCAGCGGGCTGGACCTGCTCGTGCACCAGGCGGTGCTCCAGGTGGAGCAGATGACCGGGCGGGCGCCGGCTCCGCTGGACGCGATGCGAAAAGCGGGGGAGCAGGCGCTCTCCACCCGCTAGGATCCGCTGAGTTCCGCAGGGGGCGGAGTACGGCCTAGGGGGAGTCAGGTACATGACGAACGTGTCCAACGGGGTGCCGCTGGCGTCCGGCAAGAGCGAGATCTTCGAGTTCTTCCTGCGGTTCCTGCCCGAGTGGGCGCAGATCACCGTGATCGGACTCATCCTGCTCCTCGTGGTCGCCTCGTGGATCCTGAAGCTGAAGCGCAAGATCGACCACCGGCGCGCGGTGCGGTCCGGCGTCGCCGCGCACGTCGCCGCCCAGCAGGGGCAGCGCCGGGGCGCGGACTACCTGGGCGCGTACGCCCCGCAGAACCAGGCGGCCCCCGCCCCGCAGCCCGCTCCCGCGAACGGCCCGAGCGGCGCGGACTTCCTGGGCGCGTA
>NZ_JBIARD010000011.1:62207-68974 GCF_042889585.1 Streptomyces sp. NPDC002566
CGCGTACGCCCCGCAGAACCAGCAGGCCCAGCAGAACCAGGCGGCTCCCGCCCCGCAGCCCGCTCCCGCGAACGGCCCGAGCGGCGCGGACTTCCTGGGCGCGTACGCCCCGCAGAACCAGCAGGCCCAGCAGAACCAGGCGGCTCCCGCCCCGCAGCCCGCTCCCGCGAACGGCCCGAGCGGCGCGGACTTCCTCGGCGCGTACGCCCCGCAGAACCGGCGCGACGACGCGCGGTGACCCCGGCCCGTCCGGGCCGCCGTCCGCCTGATGGACCGGCGGCCGGGACGGGGCCGGGGACGTGGGAGGATCGTAGGTGGCGGACCAGGGTCGCGCACCCGGTCCCGCCGTTGCCGTACGCGAGGACCCGCGTACGCAGGGCAGTACCAGGCGCGAGCACTGAGGAGCACCGTTGAGCAGGTTGCGCTGGCTGACCGCGGGGGAGTCCCACGGTCCCGCACTCGTCGCGACGCTGGAGGGCCTTCCCGCCGGCGTGCCGATCACCACGGAGATGGTCGCCGACCATCTGGCGAGGCGCCGGCTCGGCTATGGGCGCGGTGCGCGGATGAAGTTCGAGCAGGACGAGATCACCTTCCTCGGCGGCGTCCGGCACGGCCTCTCCCTCGGCTCCCCGGTCGCGATCATGGTGGGCAACACCGAGTGGCCCAAGTGGGAGCAGGTCATGGCGGCCGACCCGGTCGACCCCGAGGTGCTCGCCGGACTCGCCCGCAACGCGCCGCTGACCCGCCCCCGCCCCGGCCACGCCGACCTGGCCGGCATGCAGAAGTACGGCTTCGACGAGGCCCGCCCGATCCTGGAGCGCGCCTCCGCGCGCGAGACCGCCGCCCGCGTCGCGCTGGGCGCCGTCGCCCGGTCGTACCTCAAGGAGACGGCCGGCATCGAGATCGTCTCCCACGTCGTCGAGCTGGCCGCGGCCAAGGCGCCCTACGGCGTCTACCCGACCCCCGCCGACGTCGAGAGGCTCGACGCCGACCCGGTGCGCTGCCTGGACGCCGACGCCTCGAAGGCGATGGTCGCGGAGATCGACCAGGCCCACAAGGACGGCGACACCCTCGGCGGCGTCGTCGAGGTCCTCGCCTACGACGTGCCCGTGGGCCTCGGCTCGCACGTGCACTGGGACCGCAGGCTCGACGCCCGGCTCGCCGCCGCGCTCATGGGCATCCAGGCCATCAAGGGCGTCGAGGTCGGCGACGGCTTCGACCTCGCGCGCGTGCCCGGTTCGAAGGCCCACGACGAGATCGTCACCACGGACGAGGGCATCAAGCGCGCCACCGGCCGCTCCGGCGGCACCGAGGGCGGCCTGACCACCGGCGAGCTGCTGCGGGTGCGCGCCGCCATGAAGCCCATCGCCACCGTACCGCGGGCCCTGCGCACCGTCGACGTCTCCACCGGCGAGGCCTCCCAGGCCCACCACCAGCGCTCCGACGTGTGCGCGGTGCCGGCCGCAGGCATCGTCGCCGAGGCCATGGTCGCGCTGGTCCTCGCGGACGCCGTCGCCGAGAAGTTCGGCGGCGACAGCGTGCCCGAGACCCGCCGCAACGTGCGCTCGTACCTCGACAACCTGCACATCCGATGAGCGGGCCGCTGGTCGTCCTGGTCGGGCCGATGGGCGTCGGCAAGTCCACCGTCGGGCAGATGCTCGCCGAGCGGCTCGGGGCCGGCTACCGGGACACCGACGCCGACATCGTCGCGGAGCAGGGCCGCGCCATCGCCGACATCTTCGTCGAGGAGGGCGAGGCCGCCTTCCGTGCCGCCGAGAAGCAGGCCGTGCGCCGCGCCCTCGCCGAGCACGACGGCGTCCTCTCGCTCGGCGGCGGCGCGATCCTCGACGAGGACACGCGCGGCCTTTTGGCCGGGCAGCGCGTCCTCTACCTGTCGATGGACGTCGAGGAGGCCGTCAAGCGCACCGGCCTCAACACGGCCCGCCCGCTGCTCGCCGTCAACCCGCGCAAGCAGTGGCGCGAGCTGATGGACGCACGGCGGCACCTGTACGAGGAGGTCGCCACGGCCGTCCTGCCGACCGACGGCCGCACCCCCGAAGAGGTCACGCAAGCCGCCCTGGACGCACTGGAGTTGAAGGAAGCATGAGCGAGTCAGTGACGCGGATCCGGGTCGGCGCGAGCGCGGGGTCCGAGCCGTACGACGTGCTCGTCGGCCGTCAACTGCTCGGCGAACTCGCCGCGCTGATCGGTGAGAAGGCCAGGCGGGTCGCCGTCATCCACCCCGAGGCCCTCGCCGAGACCGGTGACGCGCTCCGCGCCGATCTGGCGGAGCAGGGCTACGAGGCCGTCGCCATCCAGGTGCCCAACGCCGAGGAGGCCAAGACCGCCGAGGTCGCCGCCTACTGCTGGAAGGCCCTCGGCCAGTCCGGGTTCACCCGCACCGACGTCGTCGTGGGCGTCGGCGGCGGCGCCACCACCGACCTCGCCGGGTTCGTCGCCGCGACCTGGCTGCGCGGGGTGCGCTGGATCGCCGTCCCGACCACCGTGCTCGCCATGGTCGACGCGGCCGTCGGCGGCAAGACCGGCATCAACACCGCCGAGGGCAAGAACCTCGTCGGCGCCTTCCACCCGCCGGCCGGCGTCCTGTGCGACCTGGCCGCGCTGGACTCCCTCCCGGTCAACGACTACGTCTCCGGGCTCGCGGAGGTCATCAAGGCCGGCTTCATCGCCGACCCGGTGATCCTCGACCTCGTGGAGTCCGACCCCGAGGCCGCCCGCACCCCGGCCGGCCCGCACACCGCCGAGCTGATCGAACGCTCCATCAGGGTCAAGGCGGAGGTCGTCTCCTCCGACCTGAAGGAGTCGGGCCTTCGGGAGATCCTCAACTACGGGCACACGCTCGGCCACGCCATCGAGAAGAACGAGCGCTACAAGTGGCGGCACGGCGCGGCCGTCTCCGTCGGCATGCACTTCGCGGCCGAACTGGGCCGTCTCGCCGGCCGGTTGGACGACGCCACGGCGGACCGGCACCGCACGGTGCTGGAGTCGGTGGGCCTCCCGCTGCACTACCGGTACGACCAGTGGCCGAAGTTGCTGGAGGCGATGAAGGTCGACAAGAAGTCGCGCGGCAACCTGCTGCGGTTCATCGTCCTCGACGGCCTCGCCAAGCCGACCGTCCTGGAGGGCCCCGACCCGGCGATCCTCCTCGCCGCCTACGGCGAAGTGGGCGAGTAGTCCCGGCGATCCCCTTAAGCCCGATTCGCTTTTCCCGACGGGCACTTCCGACCGCCCCCGGCCGTTCACCAAACGACGGCCGGGGGCGGTACCGTTCGGAGCGACGCGGGGGTTCCGCGCCCCCGAGGGGTCCTCGCCCCACGCCAGCGCCCATTGCCTGTACGAGACGGAGTGGCACCGGATGCAGCACGCAGTGGGTTCTCCGCTGCCGCCGCCCCACCAGCCGGGGCACGGACCGGCCCCCACCTGGCCCCCACCCACGCCGCCCCCACCGGCCGCCCCGCCCGCCGACGCACACCAGCCGGGTGCGACCGGACCCCAGCCCGGCGCCTTCGCGCCGCCGCCGGTTCCGGCCGGCCCCGGGTTCGCCGGGGGACCGGCCTTCGGGGGCGCCCCCTCCGCGGCGCAGGCCTCCGTGCCGCCGATGCCTCAGCCGCAGCCCTCCGTGCCGCACACCCCTGTGCCGCAGCCGCCGCCCATGCCCCAGGCGCCCGCGCCGCAGCCGGCTCCCGCACAGCCGTCCGTGCCGCCTCACGCGACCGTCGCCCAGGGCGGCGACGTCACCGGGCATGTGCCCCTGCCGCCGGGCGGGCCCGTGCCCATGCCCAGCGTGCCGCCCGCCGCCTCCGCCCCCGACCCGGCGGCGACCACCCTCGCGGTGCTGCTCATCGGGCCCGCCGGGGCGGGGAAGACCAGCGTCGCCAAGTACTGGGCGGACCACCGCCGGGTGCCCACCGCCCACATCAGCCTCGACGACGTCCGCGAATGGGTCCGCTCGGGCTTCGCCGACCCCCAGTCGGGCTGGAACGACCACTCCGAGGCCCAGTACCGCCTGGCCCGCCGCACCTGCGGCTTCGCCGCGCGCAACTTCCTCGCCAACGGGATCTCCTGCGTCCTCGACGACGCGATCTTCCCCGACCGCCCCGCCGTCGGCCTCGGCGGCTGGAAGCGGCACGTCGGTCCCGGGCTGCTGCCGGTCGTCCTCCTCCCCGGCCTGGAGGTGGTCCTGGAGCGCAACGCCGAACGCTCCGGAAACCGCCGCCTCACCGACGAGGAGGTGGCCCGCATCCACGGCCGGATGGCAGGCTGGTACGGCTCCGGCCTGCCGATCATCGACAACTCCCAGCTCGACGTGCCCACCACGGCGAGGGTCCTGGACGAGGTGCTGGCGAGGGCGATCGCCAGCCCTCCGAAGTGGTAGGCCCCTGACGCCGGTCCCCGCTCGGCGCAGCTCGACCGGCGGTTTCCGGCCACCGCTCCTACGCTCGACACATGTCAGAGGTGTACGCGACCCGTCGCACACGACTGAAAGAACGCTGCCACGCGTCCGGCAACGCGGCAGCGCTGATCTCCCGGCCCGCCAACGTCAGGTACCTCGCCGGCGCGGCCCCGCAGGGAGCCGTCCTGCTGCTGGGCGACGAGGACCTCCTCGTGTGCACGGGCCCGCCGGACGACCGCCCCGCCGAGGCCCGCCCGGACGACAGTCTGAAGGTGCACACCCTCCCCGGCGCCGGCGGCGACCCCGCCGTGGCCGCCGTGGGCCTCCTCGCGGCCGGCGGCGCCGGCGGCGACTGCCTCGCCGTCGAGGAGCACCACCTCACGGTCACCCGGCATCGCGCCCTGCGCTCCGTCGCCCCCCGGATCCGCCTCGCCGACCTGGGCGGCGCGGTCGAACAGCTCAGGGTGGTGAAGGACGAGGAGGAGATCTCCTGCCTGCGCATCGGCGCCGAGATCGCCGACCAGGCCCTGGGGGAGCTGCTGGAGTCCATCCTCGTCGGCCGCACCGAACGCCACCTCGCCCTCGAACTGGAGCGCCGTCTCGTCGACCACGGCGCCGACGGGCCCGCCTTCCCCACGTCCGTGGGCACCGGCCCCAACTCCGGGCGGCGCGGGCACCGGCCCACCGACCGGCGGGTGGAGGAGGGCGACTTCCTCTCCGTCTGCCTCGGCGCCTCCTATCGCGGCTACCGCTGCGAGATCGGCCGCACCTTCGTCATCGGCACCTCGCCGGCGGACTGGCAGATCGAGCTGTACGACCTGGTGTTCGCCGCCCAGCGGGCCGGCCGTGAGAGCCTGGTGCCGGGCACCGCGCACCGGGACGTGGACCGCGCCGCACGCCAGGTCCTGGACTGCGCGGGCTATTCGGAGCGCCTCCCGGCGCTCACCGGGCACGGGGTCGGACTCGAAATCGACGAGGACCCGCAGTTGGCTCCCGCGGCCATGGGTAAACTGGACGCTTGCGTGCCGGTCACCGTCGAACCCGGGGTCCACCTCCCGGGGCGGGGCGGCGTCCGGATCGATGACACGCTCGTCGTGCGCCCCGAGGCGGACGGCGGACCCGAGCTACTCACCATCACGACCAAGGAGCTGCTCGCGCTCTAGCTCATCGGCTGGACGCGTGGCCCGGGGTCGTCCACGTCAGTCCAGGAGATTCCGCAACCGTGGCTTCCACGAACGACCTCAAGAACGGCCTGGTGCTCAAGCTCGAAGGCGGCCAGCTCTGGTCCGTCGTCGAGTTCCAGCACGTCAAGCCCGGCAAGGGCCCGGCCTTCGTGCGCACCAAGCTCAAGAACGTGCTCTCCGGCAAGGTCGTCGACAAGACGTTCAACGCCGGCGTCAAGGTCGAGACGGCCACTGTCGACAAGCGCGACATGCAGTTCTCGTACATGGACGGCGAGTACTTCGTCTTCATGGACATGGAGACCTACGACCAGCTGATGGTCGACCGCAAGGCCGTCGGCGACGCCGCCAACTTCCTGATCGAGGGCTTCACCGCCACCGTCGCCCAGCACGAGGGCGAGGTGCTCTTCGTCGAGCTGCCCGCCGCCGTCGAGCTGGTCGTCCAGGAGACCGAGCCGGGCGTCCAGGGCGACCGCTCCACCGGTGGCACCAAGCCCGCCACCCTGGAGACCGGCCACCAGATCCAGGTCCCGCTCTTCATCACCACCGGTGAGAAGATCAAGGTCGACACCCGCACGAGCGACTACCTCGGTCGGGTGAACAGCTAACCGTGGCCGCTCGCAACACGGCCCGCAAGCGCGCCTTCCAGATCCTCTTCGAGGGCGACCAGCGTGGCGTCGACGTCCTGACCGTCCTCGCGGACTGGATCCGGCTCTCCCGGGCCGACACCCGGCAGCCACCGGTGAGCGAGTACACGATGCAGCTGGTCGAGGGCTACGCCGAGCAGGCCAAGCGCATCGACGAGCTGATCGCCCAGTACTCGGTCGGCTGGACGCTGGACCGGATGCCGGTCGTCGACCGCAACATCCTGCGGCTCGGCGCCTACGAGCTGGTCTGGGTCGACGAGACGCCGGACGCCGTCGTCCTCGACGAGATGGTGCAGCTGGCGAAGGAGTTCTCCACGGACGAGTCGCCCTCGTTCGTCAACGGCCTCCTCGGCCGTCTGAAGGAACTCAAGCCGACCCTCCGCAGAGGCTAGACACGGGGGCGCGGAGGACCGCGCCCCGCCGCAGCTCACGCGAGAGGCGTGCGACCGTCACGAAAACCGCCGGGGTGGGCGGAACCATCCGGTTGCGGCCCCCCCGGCGGGACGGTTGTGCTTGGGCCCCAGG
>NZ_JBIARD010000011.1:68984-161649 GCF_042889585.1 Streptomyces sp. NPDC002566
CCGCGGGGGGGGGGGGGCCGGGCCCCCCGGCACCGACGGCGGTGTTGGGGGCCGCCGATCTCCTACGGGGCGGGGGGGGGCGAACCTCTGGGTGGCCGCCCACCCCGGCGGTACGTTTCTGCTGGGCCCCCTGGGGCTCAGCCCTCCTCGTGGGAGACGGCGCGACGCGCGTCCGCGTCCAGGACGCCCCAGCTGATCAGCTGCTCGGTGAGGACCGAGGGCGACTGGTCGTAGATGACGGCGAGCGTGCGCAGGTCGTCCTGGCGGATCGAGAGCACCTTGCCGTTGTAGTCACCGCGCTGGGACTGGATCGTCGCCGCGTACCGCTGAAGGGGGCCGGCCTTCTCCACCGGCACGTGGGCCAGCCGCTCCAGGTCCAGGACCAGCTTCGGCGGGGGCTCCGCCGCGCCGCCCGGGGTGGTGCCGGGAAGGAGCTCCTGCACGGGGACGCCGTAGAAATCGGCCAGCTCCGCGAGCCGCTGCACGGTCACGGCGCGGTCGCCGCGCTCGTAGGACCCGACCACGACCGCCTTCCAGCGTCCCTGGGACTTCTCCTCGACACCGTGGAGGGAAAGGCCCTGCTGGGTGCGGATCGCCCGGAGCTTGGCCCCGAGCTGTTTGGCGTATTCGCTGGACATATGGCTCCCGGCACTGGGTCGACGCGACTGGAGCTTGGTTTCCATGCCGCGCGGTTGGTAACTCACTGTGAGGTTACGCAGCGTGATTCTTCTGCGTCAAGCCGAATGGTCCACCCCGACGCTTCCGTGGTATCGATGGCCGATTACGCCAAGGGGGTGATCGGGGGCGTCCCCGGGGCCTGCTACCGTGGATGGCGCAAATCCGACGTCCTTTAAGGTCCGTCCCGTGAGGCGGAGAAGGGGGTCCGTTTCGTATGGACAAGCAGCAGGACACGCAAGCGTCAGAGGCGAGGCCCGTCCTCGAAGGCCCTGACATCGCACGGGTGCTGACCCGTATCGCCCACGAGATCGTCGAACGCGCCAAGGGCGCCGACGACGTGGTGCTCCTCGGCATCCCGACCCGGGGCGTCTTCCTCGGCCGCCGGCTCGCCGCCAAGCTGGAGCAGATCACCGAGCGGAAGATCCCGGTCGGCTCGCTCGACATCACCATGTACCGGGACGACCTGCGCATGCATCCGCCGCGCGCGCTGGCCCGCACCGAGATCCCCGGTGACGGCATCGACGGCAAGCTGGTCGTCCTCGTCGACGACGTGCTCTTCTCCGGCCGCACCATCCGCGCCGCCCTCGACGCCCTGAACGACATCGGGCGCCCGCGCGCGGTGCAGCTTGCGGTCCTGGTCGACCGCGGCCACCGCGAACTGCCCATCCGCGCCGACTACGTCGGCAAGAACCTCCCCACGTCGCTGCGGGAGACGGTCAAGGTCCAGCTCGCCGAGGAGGACGGTCGCGACACCGTGCTGCTCGGTGCGAAGCAGACCGCCCCGGGCGCGCAGCAGTAGCTGTCCGGCCTATGCCACGCGTGCGTGCCTCCGCGCGCCCGTGTGCCCGAAAAGTCCCCCCTGTCTCACTTGTCTTCACTTGCCTTCAACGGAGCCTGACAGATGCAGCGTCATCTCATCTCGGCCGCCGACCTCACCCGCGACGACGCCGTCCACATCCTCGACACCGCCGAGGAGATGGCCCGGGTCGCCGACCGGCCCATCAAGAAGCTGCCGACCCTGCGCGGCCGCACCGTGGTCAACCTCTTCTTCGAGGACTCCACCCGCACCCGGATCTCCTTCGAGGCCGCCGAGAAGCGCCTCTCCGCCGACGTCATCAACTTCACCGCCAAGGGCTCCAGCGTCTCCAAGGGCGAATCCCTGAAGGACACCGCCCAGACGCTGGAGGCCATGGGCGTCGACGCCGTCGTCATCCGGCACGGCGCGTCCGGGGCCCCCTACCGCCTGGCCAACTCCGGCTGGATCGACGCGGCCGTCATCAACGCCGGCGACGGCACCCACCAGCACCCCACCCAGGCCCTGCTGGACGCCTTCACCATGCGCCGCCGGCTCGTCGGACGGGACGCCGGCCTCGGCCAGGACCTGTCCGGCCGGCGCATCACCCTCGTCGGCGACGTCCTGCACAGCCGGGTCGCCCGCTCCAACGTCGACCTGCTGCACACCCTCGGCGCGGAGGTCACCCTGGTCGCCCCGCCCACCCTGGTGCCCGTCGGCGTCGAGACCTGGCCCTGCGAGGTGTCGTACGACCTCGACCGCACGCTGCCCAAGTCCGACGCGGTGATGATGCTGCGCGTCCAGCGCGAGCGGATGAACGCGGCGTTCTTCCCGACCGAGCGCGAGTACTCCCGCCGCTACGGCCTCGACGGCGACCGCATGGCGCGGATGCCCGAGCACGCGATCGTGATGCACCCCGGGCCGATGGTCCGGGGCATGGAGATCACCGCCGAGGTCGCCGACTCCGACCGGTGCACCGTCGTCGAACAGGTCGCCAACGGGGTGTCCATCCGCATGGCCGTCCTGTACCTGCTCCTGGGCGGCAACGAACCCGCCGTCAGCCACGCCCGTACCACCGCTTCCACCGAGGAGAAGTAAGCGACCATGAGCAAGATCCTGATCCGTGGTGCGAAGGTGCTCGGCGGCGAGCCGCAGGACGTCCTGATCGACGGCGAGGTCGTCGCGGCCGTCGGGACCGGACTGTCCGCCGAGGGCGCGGAGGTCGTCGAGGCGGCGGGCAAGGTGCTGCTGCCGGGCCTGGTCGACCTGCACACCCATCTGCGCGAGCCCGGCCGCGAGGACTCCGAGACCGTCCTCACCGGCACCCGCGCCGCCGCCTCCGGCGGCTACACCGCCGTGTTCGCCATGGCCAACACCTTCCCCGTGGCCGACACCGCCGGCGTGGTCGAGCAGGTCTACCGGCTCGGCAAGGAGCACGGCTACTGCGACGTGCAGCCCATCGGCGCGGTCACCGTCGGCCTGGAGGGCCGCAAGCTCGCCGAGCTGGGCGCCATGCACGAGTCGGCCGCCGGGGTCACCGTCTTCTCCGACGACGGCAAGTGCGTCGACGACGCCGTGATCATGCGGCGCGCCCTTGAGTACGTGAAGGCCTTCGGCGGGGTCGTCGCCCAGCACGCGCAGGAGCCGCGGCTGACCGAGGGCGCCCAGATGAACGAGGGCGTCGTCTCGGCCGAGCTGGGCCTCGGGGGCTGGCCCGCGGTCGCCGAGGAGTCGATCATCGCCCGGGACGTGCTGCTCGCCGAGCACGTCGGCTCCCGCGTCCACATCTGCCACCTCTCCACCGCCGGCTCCGTCGAGATCGTCCGCTGGGCCAAGTCCCGCGGCATCGACGTCACCGCCGAGGTCACCCCGCACCACCTCCTCCTCACGGATGAGCTGGTGCGCTCCTACAACCCCGTCTACAAGGTCAACCCGCCGCTGCGCACCGAGCGTGACGTGCACGCCCTGCGCGAGGCGCTCGCCGACGGCACCATCGACATCGTCGCCACCGATCACGCCCCGCACCCGCACGAGGACAAGGACTGCGAGTGGGCCGCCGCCGCCATGGGCATGGTCGGCCTGGAGACCGCGCTGTCGGTGGTCCAGGAGACGATGGTCGACACCGGCCTGCTGGACTGGGCCCAGGTCGCCGACCGCATGTCCTTCGCGCCCGCGCGCATCGGCCGGGCCGCCGGCCACGGGCGTCCCGTCTCGGCAGGTGAGCCCGCCAACCTCACGCTCGTCGACTCGGCATACCGTGGACAGGTGGACCCCGCGGGCTTCGCCTCACGCAGCCGCAACACCCCCTACGAGGGGCGCGAGCTGCCGGGCCGTGTCACGCACACCTGGCTGCGGGGCAAGGCCACCCTCGTCGACGGGAAGCTCACGTGACACCTGTGATCCTGCTGGCGGCCGACAAGGAGTCGGCCGAAGTGACCGACTGGGCCGCCCGCGCCGGCTGGGTCGTCGGCCTCGCCCTGTTCGTCGCGCTCGTCTACTGGCTGATGCGCGAGGGCTGGAAGTGGCGCGGCACGCTCCAGGGCGACCTGCCCGAGCTGCCGGCCGCGCCGGACGACCCGGGCCCGGCGAGACTGACCATGAGCGGCCGCTACCACGGCTCCACCACCGCGGGGCAGTGGCTCGACCGCATCGTGGCGCAGGGCCTGGGCACCCGCAGCCGTGTCGAGCTCACCCTCACGGACGCCGGAGTGGACGTCGTACGCCCCGGTGCGAGCGACTTCTTCATCCCGGCCGGCGCGCTGCGCGAGGCGGTCCTCGGCAAGGGCATCGCCGGCAAGGTCCTCACCGAGGGCGGACTGCTCGTGGTGACCTGGGCGCACGGCGACCGGCTGATCGACTCCGGCTTCCGGTCCGACCACGCGGCCGAGCACCGCACATGGGTCGACGCCATCAACTCAATGACCAAGAACAACACGACGGAAGGCGCACGATGACGACCTCCACCAGGGGGACCTCGAAGGTCCCCGCCGTACTCGTCCTGGAGGACGGCCGGATCTTCCGCGGCCGCGCCTACGGGGCCGTGGGGGAGACCTTCGGCGAGGCGGTGTTCTCCACCGGCATGACCGGCTACCAGGAGACCCTGACCGACCCGTCGTACGACCGGCAGATCGTCGTCGCCACCGCCCCGCAGATCGGCAACACCGGCTGGAACGACGAGGACGACGAGTCCCGCCGCATCTGGGTCTCCGGCTACGTCGTGCGCGACCCCGCGCGCGTGCCGTCCAACTGGCGGGCCAAGCGGTCCCTCGACGACGAGCTGGTCGCACAGAACGTGGTCGGCATCTCCGGCATCGACACCCGCGCCCTCACCCGTCACCTGCGCGAGCGCGGCTCCATGCGGGCCGGGATCTTCTCCGGCGAGGCGATCGCCGCCGAGGCCGACCTCGTCGCCCGGGTGCAGGCCCAGCCGCAGATGAAGGGCGCGAGCCTCTACGAGGAGGTCGCCACCCAGGAGGCGTACGTCGTCCCCGCGGTCGGCGAGAAGCGGTTCACGGTCGCCGCCATCGACCTGGGCATCAAGGGCATGACCCCGCACCGCATGGCCGAACGCGGCATCGAGGTGCATGTGCTGCCCGCCACGGCCACCGCCGACGAGGTGTACGCCGTGGACCCCGACGGCGTGTTCTTCTCCAACGGCCCGGGCGACCCGGCCACCGCGGACGGCCCGGTCGCGCTGATGAGCGAGGTGCTGGAGCGGAAGACGCCTCTGTTCGGCATCTGTTTCGGCAACCAGATCCTCGGCCGCGCCCTCGGCTTCGGCACCTACAAGCTGAAGTACGGTCACCGCGGCATCAACCAGCCGGTGCAGGACCGTACGACCGGCAAGGTCGAGGTCACCGCGCACAACCACGGCTTCGCCGTGGACGCGCCGCTCGACCAGGTCAGCGAGACGAAGTTCGGCCGCGCCGAGGTCTCCCACGTCTGCCTGAACGACGATGTCGTGGAGGGGCTCCAGCTGCTCGACCAGCCGGCCTTCTCCGTGCAGTACCACCCCGAAGCCGCCGCCGGCCCGCACGACGCCGCCTACCTGTTCGACCGCTTCGTTTCCCTGATGGAGGGCCAGCGTGCCTAAGCGCACCGATATCCAGTCCGTCCTGGTCATCGGCTCCGGCCCGATCGTCATCGGCCAGGCCGCCGAGTTCGACTACTCCGGAACCCAGGCGTGCCGGGTGCTGAAGTCCGAGGGCCTCAGGGTCATCCTCGTGAACTCAAACCCGGCGACGATCATGACCGACCCGGAGATCGCCGACGCCACCTACGTCGAGCCGATCACCCCCGAGTTCGTCGAGAAGATCATCGCCAAGGAGCGCCCCGACGCCCTGCTGCCCACCCTGGGCGGCCAGACGGCCCTCAACACGGCGATCTCCCTCGCCGAGAGCGGCGTCCTGGACAAGCACGGCGTCGAGCTGATCGGCGCCAACGTCGAGGCCATCAACAAGGGCGAGGACCGCGACCTGTTCAAGGAGGTCGTCGAGGAGGTCCGCCGCAAGATCGGCCACGGCGAGTCCGCCCGCTCGGTCATCTGCCACACCATGGACGAGGTCATCGCCGGCGTCGACACGCTCGGCGGCTACCCGGTCGTCGTGCGCCCCTCCTTCACCATGGGCGGCGCCGGCTCCGGCTTCGCCCACGACGAGGAGGAGCTGCGCCGCATCGCCGGCCAGGGCCTCACGCTCTCCCCGACCACCGAGGTGCTCCTGGAGGAGTCCATCCTCGGCTGGAAGGAGTACGAGCTGGAGCTGATGCGCGACAAGAACGACAACGTCGTAGTCGTCTGCTCCATCGAGAACTTCGACCCGATGGGCGTGCACACCGGCGACTCGATCACCGTCGCCCCGGCGATGACGCTCACCGACCGCGAGTACCAGATCCTCCGTGACGTCGGCATCGCCGTGATCCGCGAGGTCGGCGTCGACACCGGCGGCTGCAACATCCAGTTCGCGGTGAACCCCGAGGACGGCCGGGTCATCGTCATCGAGATGAACCCGCGCGTGTCGCGCTCCTCGGCCCTCGCCTCCAAGGCGACCGGCTTCCCGATCGCCAAGATCGCCGCCAAGCTCGCCGTCGGCTACACCCTCGACGAGATCCCCAACGACATCACCCAGGAGACCCCGGCCTCCTTCGAGCCCACGCTCGACTACGTGGTCGTCAAGGCCCCCCGGTTCGCCTTCGAGAAGTTCCCCTCCGCCGACTCCACGCTGACCACCACCATGAAGTCGGTCGGCGAGGCCATGGCCATCGGCCGCAACTTCACCGAGGCCTTCCAGAAGGCGCTGCGCTCGCTGGAGAAGAAGGGCAGCCAGTTCACCTTCGTGGGCGAGCCCGGCGACAAGACCGCGCTGCTCGAAGAGGCGGTCCGTCCCACCGACGGCCGCATCAACACCGTCATGCAGGCCATCCGCGCGGGCGCCACGCCCGAGGAGGTCTTCGACTACACGAAGATCGACCCCTGGTTCGTCGACCAGCTCTTCCTGATCAAGGAGATCGCCGAAGAGCTGGCCGCCGCCGACCGCCTCGACGCCGACCTGCTCGCCGAGGCCAAGCGGCACGGCTTCTCCGACCAGCAGATCGCCGAGATCCGCGGGCTGCGCGAGGACGTCGTGCGCGAGGTGCGGCACGCCCTGGGCGTCCGCCCCGTCTACAAGACGGTCGACACCTGCGCCGCCGAGTTCGCCGCGAAGACCCCGTACTTCTACTCCTCCTACGACGAGGAGAACGAGGTCGCCCCGCGCGAGAAGCCGGCCGTCATCATCCTGGGCTCCGGTCCCAACCGCATCGGCCAGGGCATCGAGTTCGACTACTCCTGCGTCCACGCCTCCTTCGCGCTGTCCGACGCCGGGTACGAGACCGTGATGGTCAACTGCAACCCGGAGACCGTCTCCACCGACTACGACACCTCCGACCGCCTGTACTTCGAGCCGCTGACGCTCGAGGACGTGCTGGAGATCGTGCACGCGGAGGCGCAGGCCGGCCCCATCGCCGGCGTCGTCGTCCAGCTCGGCGGCCAGACCCCGCTGGGCCTGGCGCAGGCGCTCAAGGACAACGGCGTGCCGATCGTCGGCACCCCGCCCGAGGCGATCCACGCCGCCGAGGACCGCGGCGCCTTCGGCCGGGTCCTCGCCGAGGCGGGCCTGCCGGCCCCCAAGCACGGCACGGCCACCACCTTCGCCGAGGCCAAGGCCATCGCCGACGAGATCGGCTACCCGGTCCTGGTGCGGCCCTCGTACGTCCTCGGCGGGCGCGGCATGGAGATCGTCTACGACGAGACCCGGCTCTCGTCCTACATCGCCGAGTCGACCGAGATCAGCCCCTCCCGGCCGGTCCTCGTCGACCGCTTCCTCGACGACGCCATCGAGATCGACGTCGACGCGCTCTACGACGGCGACGAGCTCTACCTCGGCGGCGTCATGGAGCACATCGAGGAGGCCGGCATCCACTCCGGCGACTCGGCGTGCGCCCTGCCCCCCATCACCCTCGGCGGCTTCGACATCAAGCGCCTGCGCGCCTCCACCGAGGCCATCGCCCACGGCGTCGGCGTGCGCGGCCTGATCAACATCCAGTTCGCGATGGCCGGTGACATCCTCTACGTCCTGGAGGCCAACCCGCGCGCGTCCCGCACGGTCCCCTTCACCTCCAAGGCGACCGCGGTGCCGCTGGCCAAGGCCGCCGCCCGGATCTCGCTCGGCGCGACCATCGCCGAACTGCGCTCCGAGGGGCTCCTCCCGGCGACCGGCGACGGCGGCGAACTGCCGCTGGACGCGCCGATCTCCGTCAAGGAGGCCGTGATGCCGTGGACCCGCTTCCGGGACACCTCAGGCCGCGGCGTCGACACCGTCCTCGGCCCCGAGATGCGCTCCACCGGCGAGGTCATGGGCATCGACTCCGTCTTCGGCACGGCGTACGCCAAGTCGCAGGCGGGCGCCTACGGACCGCTGCCCACCAAGGGCCGCGCGTTCATCTCGGTCGCCAACCGCGACAAGCGCTCGATGATCTTCCCTGCGCGCGAACTGGTCGCCCACGGCTTCGAGCTGCTCGCCACCTCCGGCACCGCCGAGGTCCTCAAGCGCAACGGCATCAAGGCCACCGTCGTGCGCAAGCAGTACGAGGGCACCGGCCCGAACGGCGAGAAGACCATCGTGCAGCTCATCCACGACGGCGAGGTCGACCTCATCGTCAACACCCCCTACGGCACCGGCGGCCGTCTCGACGGCTACGAGATCCGCACGGCGGCCGTGGCCCGCTCCGTGCCGTGCCTGACGACGGTGCAGGCGCTCGCCGCCGCCGTCCAGGGCATCGACGCCCTCAACCACGGCGACGTGGGCGTCCGTTCGCTCCAGGAACACGCGGAACACCTGACCGCGGCCCGCGACTAGCAGCCCACAGGGGGACACCGGAAACGGTGTCCCCCTCGTCATGAGGGCTCTTCATGAGGGAATCATGTACAAGATCTTCTTCACTCTCGTCTTCAAGCGGATGGACCCCGAGCGGGCCCACCACCTCGCCTTCCGCTGGATCCGCCTCGCCGCCCGCATCCCCGTCCTGCGCACCTTCGTCGCCGCCGCCCTCGCGCCCCGCCACCGGGAGCTGCGCACCGAGGCCTTCGGACTGCGCATGCACGGCCCCTTCGGGCTCGCCGCCGGCTTCGACAAGAACGCGGTCGCGATCGACGGCATGGCGATGCTCGGCTTCGACCACGTCGAGATCGGCACGGTCACCGGTGAGGCGCAGCCGGGCAACCCCAAAAAGCGGCTGTTCCGGCTGGTGCCCGACCGTGCGCTGATCAACCGCATGGGCTTCAACAACGAGGGCTCGCTGGCCGTCGCCGCCCGCCTCGCCTCCCGCGAGCCGGTCTTCAAGACGGTCGTGGGCGTCAACATCGGCAAGACCAAGGTCGTCCCCGAGGAGGAGGCCGTCGGCGACTACGTGAAGTCGACCGAGCGTCTCGCGCCGTACGCCGACTACCTGGTCGTCAACGTCTCCTCGCCCAACACCCCCGGACTGCGCAACCTCCAGGCCACCGAGGCGCTGCGCCCCCTGCTGAGCGCCGTGCGCGAGGCCGCCGACCGCACGGTGACCAACCGCCGGGTGCCGCTGCTCGTGAAGATCGCTCCGGACCTCGCCGACGAGGACGTCGACGCGGTCGCCGACCTCGCCGTGGAACTCGGCCTGGACGGCATCATCGCCACCAACACCACCATCGCACGCGAGGGCCTCGGACTGACCTCGGCTCCCGCGCTGGTCAAGGAGACCGGCGGACTGTCCGGCGCCCCGCTCAAGGCGCGCTCCCTGGAGGTGCTGCGCCGCCTCTACGCGCGCGTGGGCGACCGGATCACCCTGGTGGGCGTCGGAGGCGTCCAGAACGCCGAGGACGCCTGGCAGCGCATCCTCGCCGGCGCCACGCTCGTCCAGGGCTACAGCGCCTTCGTCTACGAGGGGCCCTTCTGGGGCCGCGCGATCCACAAGGGGCTCGCGGCCCGGCTGCGCACCAGCCCCTACGCCACGCTGGCCGACGCGGTCGGCGCCGACGTCAGGAGGACGGTATGACCCTGGAGCCCTTCGGCGCGCGGCTGCGCCGGGCCATGGACGAGCGCGGCCCGCTGTGCGTCGGCATCGACCCGCACGCCTCCCTGCTCGCCGAGTGGGGCCTGAACGACGACGTCGCCGGGCTGGAGCGGTTCAGCCGGACGGTCGTCGAGGCGCTGGCCGGCCGGGTCGCCGTCCTGAAGCCGCAGGCGGCCTTCTTCGAACGCTTCGGCTCCCGCGGCGTCGCCGTGCTGGAGAAGTCGGTCGAGGAGGCGCGGGCGGCCGGCGCGCTGGTCGTGATGGACGCCAAGCGCGGCGACATCGGCTCGACCATGGCCGCCTACGCCGAGGCCTTCCTGCACAAGGACGCACCGCTGTTCTCCGACGCCCTCACCGTCTCGCCGTACCTCGGCTACGGTTCGCTCTCGCCGGCGGTGGCGATGGCGCGGGAGAGCGGCGCCGGACTGTTCGTGCTGGCGCTGACCTCCAACCCGGAGGGCCGCGAGGTGCAGCACGCGGTGCGTGTGGAGGACCACGCCGGCCGCAACGTGGGCGCGACGATGCTGGCGCACCTGGCCGCCGAGAACGCGGGGGAGGAGCCCCTCGGCTCCTTCGGCGCGGTCGTGGGCGCCACGCTGGGCGACCTGTCCGCGTACGACCTCGATGTCAACGGCCCGCTCCTCGCGCCCGGCATCGGGGCGCAGGGGGCGACGCCGGCCGATCTGCCGCGGGTCTTCCGAGGGGCGGTGCGCAACGTCGTCCCGAACGTCAGCCGCGGTGTGCTGCGCCACGGGCCCGACGTGGTCGCTCTGCGTGACGTCGCGGAACGGTTCGCACAGGAGATCCGCGCCGCCGTGACGGCCGTCTGAGCCTCCCCGGCCGTCCGACCGGGGGCTCCGTCGGACGGCCCGCCGGGGACGTGAGTCTGAATACAGCCCCAAATCCGGGACATTATGTCCTAAATATCCGTCCTGGCGGAGGCTGACCAGGACTTTTCCTTGGTTCTCGCTGACTCCGGCGGAGTTGGCCGCTAGTCTCCGACGGAGAGTGAACGGGCGAGCGTGTTGCTCGTCGCTCACCAGGTGTGGGGCGACTAGGTTCCTCACCGGTCCGTATCCGACAGTTCGACATCCGAGGTGACGTAGGCGTGGCTCTTCCGCCCCTTACCCCCGAACAGCGCGCAGCCGCGCTCGAGAAGGCCGCCGCGGCTCGCCGGGAGCGGGCCGAGGTCAAGAATCGACTCAAGCACTCCGGCGCCTCCCTTCACGAGGTCATCAAGCAGGGCCAGGAGAACGACGTCATCGGCAAGATGAAGGTCTCCGCCCTGCTCGAGTCGCTCCCCGGCGTGGGCAAGGTCCGCGCCAAGCAGATCATGGAGCGTCTCGGCATCTCCGAGAGCCGCCGCGTGCGCGGTCTCGGCTCCAACCAGATCGCCTCCCTGGAGCGCGAGTTCGGCGAGACCGCCAAGTGAGTCCCGGGTGCTTCGGGACGACCGTCCCGGGCACCGCGTGACAACTGGAATAATCGCTGCATGGCTGCAACACCCCGGGGGACGTCCCCCGTACCCCCGGACGCACGTCCGCGGCTGACCGTGCTCTCCGGCCCCTCCGGGGTCGGCAAGAGCACGGTCGTCGCGCATATGCGCAAGGAGCACCCCGAGCTCTGGCTCTCGGTGTCGGCGACGACCCGCAAGCCGCGCCCCGGCGAGCGGCACGGCGTCCACTACTTCTTCGTCACCGACGACGAGATGGACAAGCTGATCGCCAACGGCGAGCTGCTGGAGTGGGCCGAGTTCGCCGGCAACCGCTACGGCACCCCCCGGGCCGCCGTGCTGGAGCGGCTGGAGGCGGGCGAGCCCGTGCTCCTGGAGATCGACCTCCAGGGCGCCCGGCAGGTCCGCGAGTCCATGCCCGAGGCCCAGCTGGTCTTCCTGGCCCCTCCTTCCTGGGAGGAGCTGGTCCGCCGGCTCACCGGCCGGGGCACCGAGCCGCCCGAGGTGATCGCACGCCGTCTGGACGCGGCGAAGATCGAACTCGCGGCCGAGCCCGAGTTCGACGAGACCCTGGTCAACACCTCCGTCGAGGACGTGGCGCGTGAGCTGCTAGCCTTGACGGATGGCGTGTGATCGCGACTTTGATCACCGTTCCTCGTTTCCCATCCATCGGAAGGTAGAGCGTGTCCTCTTCCATCTCCGCGCCCGAGGGCATCATCAACCCGCCGATCGACGAGCTCCTCGAGGCCACCGACTCGAAGTACAGCCTCGTGATCTACGCGGCCAAGCGGGCCCGCCAGATCAACGCGTACTACTCGCAGCTCGGCGAGGGCCTCCTCGAGTACGTCGGTCCGCTCGTCGACACCCACGTCCACGAGAAGCCGCTCTCGATCGCCCTTCGCGAGATCAACGCGGGCCTGCTGACCTCCGAGGCCATCGAAGGCCCGGCTCAGTAGTATTTTCAGCTCGCAGTAGGTTTTTCCACAGGCCCGGCAGTCTTCTCTGCCGGGCCTGTGGTCTGCTCGGGGGAGGCGGGGGCCGGCCCCCGCCGTGATGGCAGCATGGACCCGCACGCCGGACCCACGGAGTGCGGGCGCCGAGTCCGGGGAGAGACGGTGGACAAGCCGAAGGTCGTACTGGGAGTCAGTGGTGGCATCGCCGCCTACAAGGCCTGTGAGCTGCTGCGCAGACTGACGGAGTCCGGCCATGACGTCCGGGTCGTGCCCACCGCCTCCGCGCTGCACTTCGTCGGCGCCGCCACCTGGTCCGCCCTCTCGGGCAACCCCGTCTCCACCGAGGTCTGGGACGACGTCCACGAGGTCCCGCACGTCCGCATCGGCCAGCACGCCGACCTGGTCGTCGTCGCCCCCGCCACCGCGAACACGCTCGCCAGGGCCGCCCATGGCCTCGCCGACGACCTGCTGACCAACACCCTGCTCACGGCCCGCTGCCCGGTCGTCTTCGCGCCCGCGATGCACACCGAGATGTGGGAGCACCCGGCCACCCAGGAGAACGTGGCGACGCTGCGCCGCCGCGGCGCCGTCGTCGTCGAACCGGCCGTCGGCCGTCTCACCGGCGTCGACACCGGCAAGGGGCGGCTGCCCGACCCGGCCGAGATCTTCGAGGTCTGCCGGCGCGTCCTCGCCCGGGGTGTGCGGGAGCCCGACCTCGCGGGACGGCACGTCGTCGTCAGCGCCGGCGGCACCCGCGAGCCCCTCGACCCCGTGCGCTTCCTCGGCAACCGCTCCTCCGGCAAGCAGGGCTACGCCCTCGCCCGCACCGCCGCCGCCCGCGGCGCCCGGGTCACCCTGGTCGCGGCGAACGCCGCCCTGCCCGACCCGGCGGGCGTCGACGTCGTGCACGTCGACACGGCCGTGCACCTGCGCGAGGCCGTCCTGAAGGCAGCCGCGGACGCCGACGCGGTCGTCATGGCGGCGGCCGTCGCCGACTTCCGCCCGGCGGCCTACCGGACCGGCAAGATCAAGAAGAAGGACGGCCAGGAACCCGACCCGATCGTCCTGGTGCGCAACCCCGACGTCCTCGCGGAGGTCTCCGCCGAGCGCGCCCGCCCCGGCCAGGTCGTCGTCGGCTTCGCCGCCGAGACGGACGACGTCCTGGCCAACGGCCGGGCCAAGCTGCGCCGCAAGGGCTGCGATCTGCTCGTGGTGAACGAGGTGGGGGAGCGTAAGACCTTCGGCGCCGAGGAGAACGAGGCGGTCGTGCTGGGCGCCGACGGCAGCGAGACGCCCGTGCCGCACGGCCCGAAGGAAGCCCTCGCCGACACGGTGTGGGACCTGGTGGCGCGACGCCTCGGGTGAATCTTCCGTGGAGCCGCCGCATGGCCCCCGCCGTCGGTGGGAACCTTCGTGGTCGGGGCGTGCCCCCCTGGCCAAGGGCGCACCGCATTGTGCAGAATGCGCGTGCCGCAGGTCACAGTGCTCCCGAGAGGCGAGACACCAGGACCGACGGACGAGCCAGACCGATAAACTGTTTCTCGGACGACGCCGGGCGCAGCCCCCGACGTGTCCGCCTATGATCAGCCAGCAGCCGCTGCAACCCCAGGGAGCGTTGTGTCCCGTCGCCTGTTCACCTCGGAGTCCGTGACCGAGGGTCACCCCGACAAGATCGCTGACCAGATCAGCGACACCATTCTCGACGCGCTTCTGCGCGAGGACCCGACCTCCCGGGTCGCGGTCGAGACCCTGATCACGACCGGTCTGGTGCACGTGGCCGGTGAGGTCACCACCCAGGCCTACGCGCCGATCCCCCAGCTCGTCCGGGAGAAGATCCTCGAGATCGGCTACGACTCCTCCAAGAAGGGCTTCGACGGCGCCTCCTGCGGCGTCTCGGTGTCCATCGGTGCGCAGTCCCCCGACATCGCCCAAGGCGTCGACACGGCGTACGAGTCCCGCGTCGAGGGCGACGAGGACGAGCTGGACCGCCAGGGCGCCGGCGACCAGGGCCTGATGTTCGGCTACGCGTCCGACGAGACGCCCACGCTGATGCCGCTGCCGATCTTCCTGGCGCACCGCCTGTCCAAGCGCCTGTCGGACGTCCGCAAGAACGGGACCATCCCCTACCTGCGCCCCGACGGCAAGACCCAGGTCACCATCGAGTACGACGGCGACAAGGCGGTCCGCCTGGACACGGTCGTCGTCTCCTCGCAGCACGCGTCCGACATCGACCTGGACTCGCTGCTCACGCCGGACATCCGCGAGTTCGTCGTGGAGCCGGAGCTGCAGGCGCTCCTCGGCGAGGGCATCAAGCTCGACACCGAGAACTACCGTCTGCTGGTCAACCCCACCGGCCGCTTCGAGATCGGCGGCCCGATGGGCGACGCCGGCCTGACCGGCCGCAAGATCATCATCGACACCTACGGCGGCTTCGCCCGGCACGGTGGCGGCGCCTTCTCCGGCAAGGACCCGTCCAAGGTCGACCGCTCGGCCGCCTACGCGATGCGCTGGGTCGCCAAGAACGTGGTCGCCGCCGGTCTCGCCTCGCGCTGCGAGGTCCAGGTCGCCTACGCGATCGGCAAGGCCGAGCCGGTCGGTCTCTTCGTCGAGACCTTCGGCACGCACACCATCGAGCCCGAGAAGATCGAGAAGGCCATCGACGAGGTCTTCGACCTCCGCCCGGCCGCGATCATCCGCGACCTCGACCTGCTGCGCCCGATCTACGCCCAGACCGCCGCGTACGGCCACTTCGGCCGTGAGCTTCCCGAGTTCACCTGGGAGCGCACGGACCGCGTGGACGCGCTGCGCGAGGCCGCGGGTCTGTAACACGGGAGGCGGGGCCCTCGGGGCCGAGGCCGCTTCCGACCGACGCACGAGGCCCGGTCCCCTTCGAGGGGGCCGGGCCTCGGCGCGTGCGTGGGCCGTGGTTGTCGGTGCCGTTTGGTAAGAATGCAAGCGTGAGCAGCGACAACGGGCAGGGGGGCGGCGGGGCCGGGGAGGCCGCGGCGCCGGAGCAGCTCGCGCTGATCCGGGAGAGCGTGCGCAAGGCGAAGGCGCCCCGGGCCAAGCCGCGGACCTGGCGGGGGGCCGCGCTGGCGGAGGAACTGCCGGTCGCGCGGGTCCTCGTCGACAAGGGTGTGCTGCATCTCGACCGCTACTTCGACTACGCGGTGCCGGCCGAGCTGGACGCCGAGGCGCAGCCGGGGGTGCGGGTGCGGGTGCGGTTCGGCGCCGGGCGGGGGCGGGTGCGCGAGGGGCGGCGCGAGGGCGGCGGGCTCATCGACGGTTTCCTCGTCGAGCGGCTGGCCGCGTCCGACTACTCCGGCCCGCTGGCGGCCCTCGCCCAGGTGGTGTCGCCCGAGCCGGTGCTGAGCCCGGAACTCCTCGGGCTGGCGCGGGCCGTCGCCGACCGGTACGCGGGGAGCCTCGCCGACGTGCTGCAGCTCGCGGTGCCCCCGCGCAGCGCCAAGGCGGAACAGCAGCCCTCGCCCGCGCCGCTGCCGCCGCCGAGGAGCCCCGAGGCGGGCACCTGGGCGCGCTACGAGCACGGGCCTGCGTTCCTGGACGCCCTGGCCTCGGGCGCGTCTCCACGGGCCGTGTGGAACGCCCTGCCCGGGCCCGAGTGGGGCGAGGAGCTCGCGCGGGCCGTCGCCGCGACGCTGGCCTCCGGGCGCGGCGCCCTCGTCGTCGTGCCGGACGGGCGTGCCGCCGCGCGGGTGGACGCCGCGCTGACCGCCCTGCTGGGCGAGGGGCGGCACGCGCTGCTGACCGCCGACGCCGGGCCGCAGAAGCGGTACCGGGAGTGGCTCGCCGTGCGACGCGGGGCCGTACGGGCCGTCGTCGGGACGCGGGCCGCCATGTTCGCCCCCGTGCGCGACCTCGGGCTGGTGGCCGTCTGGGACGACGGCGACGACAGCCACAGCGAGCAGCACGCTCCGCAGCCGCACGCCCGCGATGTGCTGATGCTGCGCGCCGCACAGGACAAGTGCGGCTTTCTGATGGGGGGTTGGAGCTGCACCGTGGAGGGCGCCCAGCTCGTCGAGAGCGGCTGGGCGCGGCCCCTGGCCGCGGGGCGGGAGCAGGTGCGGCGGGCGGCTCCGCTGGTGCGGACGGTGGGCGATCAGGATCTCGCCCGGGACGAGGCCGCGCGTGCCGCCCGGCTGCCGACGCTCGCCTGGCAGGCCGTGCGGGAGGGGCTGCGTCAGGGACCGGTGCTGGTGCAGGTGCCGCGCCGGGGGTACGTGCCGCGGCTGGCGTGCGCGGACTGCCGGGCGCCGGCGCGCTGCGGGCACTGTTCGGGTCCGTTTGAAGCGCGGGACGGCGGCACCGCCCTGGCGTGCGGCTGGTGCGGGCGCGAGGAGGGTGCGTGGCACTGCCCGGAGTGCGGGGGGTTCCGGATGCGGGCCCAGGTCGTGGGGGCGCGGCGGACCGCCGAGGAGCTGGGGCGGGCGTTCCCGGCGGTGCCGGTGCGCACCTCGGGGCGGGAGCATGTGCTGGACACCGTGCCGGGTGCGCCGGCGCTCGTGGTGAGCACGCCGGGCGCGGAACCCGTCGCCGAGGGCGGGTACGCGGCCGCGCTGCTGCTGGACGGCTGGGCCATGCTGGGGCGGCCCGACCTGCGGGCCGGGGAGGACGCGCTGCGGCGCTGGATCGCGGCGGCCTCGCTGGTGCGGCCGCAGGGGGACGGCGGGACGGTGGTCGTCGTCGCCGAGCCGACGCTGCGGCCCGTGCAGGCGCTGGTGCGGTGGGACCCGGTCGGCCACGCCGTGCGGGAGCTGGCCGAGCGGGCCGAGCTGGGCTTCCCGCCGGTGTCGCGGATGGCGTCGGTGACGGGGGCGGGTGAGGCGGTCGCGGCGTTCCTGGGCGCGGTGGAGCTGCCGGGGGAGGCGGAGGTGCTGGGGCCCGTTCCCGTGCCGCCCACCCCGGCGGGCCGGCCGCGCCGCCCCGGCGCGCCACCGCCGGGCGAACACTGGGAACGGGCGCTGATCCGTGTCCCACCGGGCCGCGGAACCGCACTGGCCGCGGCGCTGAAGACCGCCCAGGCGGCCCGCATGGCCCGCAGCGGGGGCACGGGCGGCCCGACCGCGGGAAGCGGCGCGGGCACCCCGGTGTGGGTACGGATCGACCCGCCGGACATCGGCTGAGGCACGGTTCCCGGCGGCCGGGGTGCCCCGCGTTGTCGGCCGGGTGGCGTGGACTTCGCCGCTGGGATGCCGCTGTCCAGTCGGTCACGACGGCCCTGCGGGCGCGGGCACGCCGGTGTGGGTGCGGATCGACCTGCCGAGGATGGGCTGAGGGGCGGTTCCGGGCGGCCGGGGTGCCCCGCGTTGTCGGCCGGGTGGCGTGGGCTTCGCCGGCTGGGACGCCGCTGTCCAGTCGGTCACGTCGGCCCTGCGGGCGCGGGCACTCCGGTGTGGGTACGGAT
This sequence comes from Streptomyces sp. NPDC002566, assembly GCF_042889585.1. Lineage (NCBI taxonomy): Bacteria > Bacillati > Actinomycetota > Actinomycetes > Kitasatosporales > Streptomycetaceae > Streptomyces > Streptomyces sp. NPDC002566. The sequence goes on from NZ_JBIARD010000011.1 coordinate 86,870, forward strand.
CGACCTGCCGAGCATGGGCTGAGGGGCGGTTCTGGGCGGCCGGGGTGCCCCGCGTTGTCGGCCGGGTGGCGTGGGCTTCGCGGGCCGGGACGCCGCTGTCCAGTCGGTCACGTCGGCCCTGCGGGCGCGGGCACCCCGGTGTGGGTACGGATCGACCCGCCGGACATCGGCTGAGGCGCGGGTCCCGGCGGCCGGGATACCCCGCCTTGTCGGCCGGGTGGCCTCGGTCGTAGCGGGCCGGACGCCCTTGCCTCGTCGGTCGGTCACGTCGGCCCTTGGGCCGCGGGCACCCCGGTGTGGGTGCGTGGGGCCATCCGGTGGCCGACGGGGCCGAGCGGGGAGGCGGGCTGCCCTCTCGCAGGGGCGAGAGGGCAGGGGGTGGCGGGGTGGGCGTCAGCCGTTGCGGGGGCCGGGGAAGGCCGTCGGGCGGACCTCCTCGCGCAGGGACGGGCTGCCCGCCGTCGGCTGGGTCGGCATGGAGCGGGCCGCCGGCACGGTCGGGACCGCGGCGATCCCGGCGCCCACATTCACCGTGCGGCCGCCCGCGGGCTCCGGCGCCCGCTCGGGCTCCGCGGCGGCGGTCTGGGCGGCGGCACGGCGGGCGCCGTAGCGGCGGTGGACCGCCTGCTTGGTGACGCCGAGCGCGGAGCCCACCGCGTCCCACGAGAAGCCGAGCGAACGGTCGAAGTCCACCGCCGCCGTCACCAGCGTCTCCACGCTGTCCCGCAGCTCCTGGGCGAGGCGGACCGTGGGGGCGGGGGCGCGTCCGTAGACGACGAAGCCCGTGGAGGGGCCGGAGCGGCGCGGTCGGTAGACGTTGCCCAGCTGGGCGGTGAGGGTGCGGAGCGCGTCCACCTGTCGGCGGACCCGCTCGATGTCCCGTACCAGCAAGTGCAGGCTGGCCCGGGCCTGGGCGTCGTGGGTTGCGTGGTCGGCCATGAACAAGCCTCTCGAACCGGCGATGAGGAGAAAGGGGCGGGCCGCGGTGGGGCGCGGTCCGGTGTGGTCAACTCTTTCTTGACCAACGCGGGTTCGCTCCGCTGGTCACGGTGTGGGGGCGTATGGGCATATGCGTACGCCCCCTGCGCGGGGTGCGCGCGACCGATGGCGGGCAGGCGTACGTCTCCTGCCTCCGGGCGGACGCCGGCGGAAGCAAGGCCTCCGGCACACGGCATCCCGTACTCGCCTTCCGGCTGTGCGCCCGAGCCCCAATAAACTTGGGCGTTGCCCGCCGTCCGACCCGTCCGAGAGGCCCGTCCCACCCATGAAGCTCGTCTTCGCCGGCACCCCCGAGGTCGCCGTCCCCGCCCTGGACGCCCTGATCGCCTCCGGGCGGCACGAGGTGGCCGCCGTCGTCACGCGGCCCGACGCCCCGGCCGGGCGGGGACGGCGGCTGGTCGCCTCCCCGGTGGCCCAGCGGGCCGAGGAGGCCGGCATCGAGGTGCTCAAGCCGGCCAGGCCGAAGGAGCCGGAGTTCCTTGAGCGGCTCAGGGAGATCGCGCCGGACTGCTGTCCCGTCGTCGCCTACGGCGCGCTGCTGCCCAAGGTGGCCCTCGACATCCCGGCGCACGGCTGGGTCAACCTGCACTTCTCGCTGCTGCCGGCGTGGCGGGGGGCCGCCCCCGTGCAGCACGCCGTCATGGCGGGGGACGAGATCACCGGCGCCTCCACGTTCCTCATCGAGGAGGGCCTGGACTCGGGGCCCGTCTACGGGACGGTGACGGAGGAGGTCCGCGCCACCGACACCAGCGGGGACCTGCTGACCCGGCTCGCCTTCGCGGGCGCCGGCCTCCTCGCGGCGACGATGGACGGAATCGAGGACGGCACCCTGAAGGCCGTGCCGCAGCCGCAGGACGGCGTCACCCTCGCCCCGAAGATCGCCGTGGAGGACGCGCGCGTCGACTGGGCCGCGCCGGCGCTGCGCGTCGACCGGGTCGTGCGGGGCTGCACGCCCGCGCCGGGCGCCTGGACGACGTTCCGGGGCGAGCGGCTGAAGCTGATCCAGGTGCGTCCGGTCCCGGGCCGTGACGACATCGCCCCCGGCGCGCTCGCCGTCGGCAAGAACAGCGTCCACGTCGGCACCGGCTCGTACGCCGTCGAGCTGCTGTGGGTCCAGGCCCAGGGCAAGAAGCCGATGAGCGCGGCGGACTGGGCCCGCGGGGCCCGCATCACGGAGGGCGAGCACGTAGGCGGCTGAGGCCCGGGCCCGACGGGCAGGGGCGCCGACCCGGCTTCGGCGGCCCCCGCCCGCGGTCGGGGCCCGACGGGTGCCGCGTACGCTGGGGGAGTCTGGTTCACCTTCACCCGGAGCACCTTTTTCGTGAGCGATCAGCCCCGCCGTCCCCAGCCCCGTACCACCGGCAAGCCCTACCGCCGGCCCCAGAAGGACCCCGTCCGCATCCTCGCGTTCGAGGCGCTGCGGGCCGTGGACGAGCGGGACGCGTACGCCAACCTCGTGCTGCCGCCGCTGCTGCGCAAGGCGCGCGAGGGCGGGGACTTCGACGGGCGGGACGCCGCGCTGGCCACCGAGCTGGTGTACGGGACGCTGCGGCGGCAGGGGACGTACGACGCAGTGATCGCCGCGTGCGTCGACCGGCCGCTCAGGGAGGTCGACCCGCCGGTGCTGGACGTGCTCAGCCTCGGCGCGCACCAGCTGCTCGGCACCCGCATCCCGACCCACGCCGCGGTCTCCGCCTCCGTCGAGCTCGCGCGGGTCGTGCTCGGGGACGGGCGGGCCAAGTTCGTCAACGCCGTGCTCCGCAAGGTGGCGCAGCACGACCTCGACACGTGGCTGGAGCAGGTCGCCCCGTCCTACGACGACGACCCCGAGGACCATCTCGCCGTCGTCCACTCGCACCCGAGGTGGGTCGTCTCGGCGCTGTGGGACTCCCTCGGCGGCGGCCGCAACGGCATCGAGGACCTGCTGGAGGCCGACAACGAGCGGCCCGAGGTGACGCTGGTCGCCCGGCCCGGCCGGTCCACCGTGGACGAGCTGCTGCGCGAGGAGGCCGCAGTGCCGGGCCGCTGGTCGCCGTACGCCGTGCGGCTCACCGAGGGCGGCGAGCCCGGAGCCGTCGACGCCGTGCGGGAGGGGCGGGCCGGCGTGCAGGACGAAGGCAGCCAGCTCGTCGCGCTCGCGCTCGCCGCCGCCCCGCTGGACGGACGCGACGAGCGCTGGCTCGACGGCTGCGCCGGACCCGGCGGCAAGGCCGCGCTGCTGGCGGCCCTCGCGGCCGAGCGCGGGGCGCTGCTCCTCGCCTCCGAGAAGCAGCCGCACCGGGCGGGCCTGGTGGCGAAGGCACTGGACGGCAACCCGGGCCCGTACCAGGTCATCGCGGCCGACGGGACGCGCCCGCCGTGGCGGCCCGGCTCCTTCGACCGGGTGCTGATGGACGTGCCCTGCACCGGCCTCGGCGCCCTGCGCCGCCGCCCCGAGGCGCGGTGGCGGCGCCGGCCGGAGGACCTGGAGGGCTTCGCGCCCCTCCAGCGGGGGCTGCTGCGCTCCGCGCTGGAGTCCGTGCGCGTCGGCGGCGTCGTCGGCTACGCCACCTGCTCGCCGCACCTCGCCGAGACCCGCGCCGTCGTCGCCGACGTCCTCAAGCAGCACCCCGGGGCCGAGCTGATCGACGCCCGCCCCCTGCTCCCGGACGTACCGGCCCTCGGCGACGGCCCCGACGTCCAGCTCTGGCCGCACATGCACGGCACGGACGCCATGTACCTGGCGATCCTCCGCCGCACCGCCTGACACCGGACGGGGACCCGCCCCGGGCCCGCGGCCGGCCCCACCGGTACCAGCCGGCGGACCGGTGCCACCAACCCCCGGAGGGCATGGCAGGCTTGGAGGCATGGCCGCGCAGATCAACCCCAGCATCCTGTCCGCCGACTTCGCCCGCCTCGCGGACGAGGCGAAGGCGGTGGAGGGAGCCGACTGGCTCCACGTCGACGTCATGGACAACCATTTCGTCCCGAACCTCACGCTCGGCGTGCCCGTGGTGGAGTCCCTGGCCCGGGCGACGGACACCCCGCTGGACTGCCACCTCATGATCGAGGACCCCGACCGCTGGGCCCCGCAGTACGTCGAGGCGGGCGCCTCGTCGGTCACCTTCCACGTGGAGGCGGCCGCCGCGCCCGTCCGCCTCGCCCGCGAGATCAGGGCGAAGGGCGCCCGCGCGTCCATGGCGCTCAAGCCCGCCACGCCCATCGAGCCGTACGAGGACCTGCTGCCCGAGCTGGACATGCTGCTGATCATGACGGTGGAGCCGGGCTTCGGGGGGCAGGCGTTCCTCGACATCATGCTGCCCAAGATCCGCCGCACCCGGGAGCTGATCGGCAAGCACGGCCTGCAGCTGTGGCTCCAGGTGGACGGCGGTGTCTCGGCCTCGACGATCGAGCGGTGCGCGGAAGCCGGCGCCGACGTGTTCGTGGCCGGGTCGGCGGTCTACGGCGCCGAGGACCCGGCCGAAGCGGTACGTGCATTGCGCACGCAGGCGGAAGCGGCCACCGCCAAGGCCTCCTGGGCGTGCGACCACTGAGCCACAGGTACGTGAACGGCTTTCATCGGGACTGATCGAATGCGCCGGATCTGCAAGGATGAACGGCGAATCCAAGTGTGAACAGCAGTGAGGAGATCGCCGTGTCGGGTATGTCGGCGGGCCGGTCAGCCATGCGGATGGGACCCGCTGAGCTGGTGCAGGCGGCGGCCATGGCCCGCCGCTTCTACCTCGAGGGCAAGTCCAAGATCCAGATCGCGGAGGAGTTCGGCGTCAGCCGCTTCAAGGTGGCCCGGGTCCTGGAAACCGCTCTCGAACGGGATCTCGTACGCATCGAGATCCGTGTGCCGGCCGAGCTGGACGCCGAGCGCTCCGACGCGCTCCGCGCCCGCTACGGCCTCAGGCACGCCGTCGTGGTCGAGTCCCCGGCGGACGTCGAGGAGTCGCCCGACCCGGAGAACCTGGGAGAGGTGGCCGCCGACCTGCTCGGCGAACTCGTCAACGAGGGGGATGTCCTGGGCCTGGCCTGGGGCCGCTCCACGATCCACATGGCGGCGGCGCTGGACCGGCTGCCCCCGTGCACGGTGGTGCAGCTGACGGGCGTGTACGACGCCGGGACCGCCGAGCGCGGCTCGGTCGAGGCCGTCCGCCGCGCGGCACAGGTGTCCGGCGGCGACGCGCACCCCATCTACGCGCCGATGCTGCTGCCGGACGCCGCCACCGCCGCCGCGCTGCGCCACCAGACCGGGATCGCCCGGGCCTTCGAGTACTTCGACAAGGTCACGGTCGCCTGCGTCTCCATCGGCTCCTGGGAGCCGGGCATCTCCACGGTGCACGACATGCTCAGCGACGAGGAACGCGGCCACTACGCCTCGCTCGGCGTCGCCGCCGAGATGTCCGCGCACCTCTTCGACGCGGACGGCCGCCGGGTCGGGCGCGATCTGGGCGAGCGGTGCATCACCGTCAAGGCCGACCAGCTCCGCCGCGTCCCCGAGGTCGTCGCGATCGCGGGCGGGCAGCGCAAGGCGGCCGCGATCGACGCGGTGCTGCGGTCCGGGCTCGTCACCAGCCTGGTGACGGACACCTCGGCCGCGGACTACCTGATGACGGCCGGACCGATGCCGAAACCGGCCCTCAACCGCGCCGATCCCGACGGTTCCTGACGTAACGTCAGACCCGGGGGCGGCCGCGCGGCCGTCCCCGGAACCGGAGACCACGACTCGCGCAGGGCGGTGCCTGGATGACGGATCACGTGCTCACGCTGGACCTCGACGGCGTCGAGGACAAGGCCGACCTGATGGACGCCTGCGTCCGCGACCTCGAGCTGCCCGACCGGTTCGGGCGCAACTGGGACGCCCTCGCCGACAGCCTCAGCGACCTGCCCGCCCGCCCCGACACAGAGGGCATGCTCGTCGTCGTACGGAACTGGATGCCGTACGCGAAGGCGCGGCCGGAGGAGTGGGAGATCGCGCAGGCGGTGTTCTCCTCGGCGGTGGACCGGGCGCCCGCCCTCTCCGTGGTGCTGGCCCTCGGACGATCCTCCTAACGGCGGCGCGGCTCCCCTGGACGATCCGACCGGGCGGTGCGCCACGGGCCCCGTGGGAGAATGAAGTACGTGCTTCTCCCCCCTGGCTACCTGCCCGGGGGTCACCTCTGATCGACCGGGATGTGCAGCACGTGCGTTTCCTCAACGACATCCAGCCCGCCCACGACCTGACCTACGACGACGTCTTCATGGTGCCGAGCCGCAGCGCCGTGGGCTCGCGGCAGGGCGTGGACCTCAGCTCACCGGACGGCACGGGCACCACGATCCCGCTGGTCGTCGCCAACATGACCGCCGTCGCCGGCCGCCGCATGGCCGAGACCGTGGCCCGGCGAGGCGGACTCGTCGTCATACCGCAGGACATCCCCCTCGACGTCGTCACCGACGTCATCTCCTGGGTCAAGGGCCGCCACCTGGTCCTGGACACCCCCATCGTGCTCGCGCCCCACCAGACCGTCGCCGACGCGCTGGCCCTGCTGCCCAAGCGCGCCCACAACGCGGGCGTCGTCGTCGACGCGGACGGCCGCCCCGTCGGTGTCGTCACCGACGCGGACCTCACCGGCGTGGACCGCTTCACGCAGCTCAGCGAGGTCATGTCCAAGGACCTGCTGCTGCTCGACGCGGACATCGACCCGCGCGAGGCCTTCAACACCCTCGACCGCCGCAACCGGCGCTACGCCCCCGCCGTGGACTCCGAGGGCCGGCTCGCCGGCATCCTCACCCGCAAGGGCGCCCTGCGCGCCACGCTGTACACGCCGGCCACCGACGCCGAGGGCAGGCTGCGGATCGCCGCCGCCGTCGGGATCAACGGCGACTTCGCCGAGAAGGCCAAGCTGCTGCTCGACGCGGGCGTGGACACGCTCGTCATCGACACCGCGCACGGCCACCAGGAGTCGATGATCAACGCCGTCCGGCTGGTGCGCGACCTGGACCCCCGAGTCCCGATCGTCGCGGGCAACATCGTCTCCGCCGAGGGCGTCAGGGACCTGATCGAGGCGGGCGCCGACATCGTCAAGGTCGGTGTCGGACCCGGCGCCATGTGCACCACCCGCATGATGACCGGCGTCGGCCGGCCGCAGTTCTCCGCCGTCCTGGAGTGCGCGGCCGAGGCGCGCCGGCACGGCAAGCACGTGTGGGCCGACGGCGGCGTACGCCACCCGCGCGACGTGGCGATGGCCCTCGCGGCCGGCGCGTCCAACGTGATGGTCGGCTCCTGGTTCGCCGGCACCTACGAGTCCCCCGGCGACCTCCAGCACGACGCGGACGGCCGCGCCTACAAGGAGTCCTTCGGCATGGCCTCCGCGCGCGCGGTCCGCAACCGCACCGCCGAGGAGTCGGCCTACGACCGCGCCCGCAAGGCGCTGTTCGAGGAGGGCATCTCCACCTCCCGCATGTTCCTCGACCCGGCCCGCCCGGGCGTCGAGGACCTGATCGACTCGATCATCGCGGGCGTCCGCTCCTCCTGCACCTACGCCGGCGCGGGCTCCCTGGCGGAGTTCGCCGAGAACGCCGTCGTCGGCGTCCAGAGCGCGGCGGGCTACGCGGAGGGCAAGCCGCTGCACGCCAGCTGGTAGCACCGCTGGTGGGGCCGGATTCGGGTGCGGGGAGGCCGCGGCTGGTCGCGCAGTTCCCCGCGCCCCTCGGGGTGCCCTCGGGCAGCCTGCAACAGATGTGCAACCTCGTCGCCATGAACGCAACGATTCTGTGTGTGCGCGCATGGTTGCTGCATTACACCTGCGACGTCCCTGGTCATAGTGTCGTGCGCTGTACGTGGCGTGGCGGGGACCCCGCTCGGTGGGTTCCTGCCCGGTGCAGGTGTGCCCGCGGGGCCCCCTCGCGTCGAGAGGCAGCGACGAAGGAGTCAGAGCGTGCTCGACCATGGCGCACCCCCCGACCACCGCACCCAGGCCGCCCCGCCGCCCCCGGGTCCGGTCGCCAGTCTGATGCGGCGCAAGCCCGTGGAACGCCTGGTGGCCGAGGGCGGGCAGGGCGAGGGAGGGGCCCTGCGACGCTCCCTCGGCCTCTGGCAGCTGACCATGATCAGCATCGGCGCCACGCTGGGCACCGGCATCTTCGTCGTCCTCGGCGAGGCCGTCCCCAAGGCCGGCCCCGCCGTCACCCTCTCCTTCGTGATCGCCGGCCTCACCGCCCTGTTCTCGGCCCTGTCCTACGCCGAGCTCGCGGGCGCCATCCCGGTCGCCGGCTCCTCGTACTCGTACGCGTACGCAACGATGGGCGAACTCGTCGCCTGGGTCTGCGGCTGGTGCCTCGTCCTGGAGTACGGCGTGTCCGTGGCCGCCGTCGCCGTCGGCTGGGGCGAGTACCTCAACGAACTGCTCGACGGCACCCTCGGCGTCACCATCCCGGCCGCGCTGTCCGCCCCGCCGGGCGACGGGGGCGTGTTCAACCTGCCCGCCCTCGTCGTCGTTCTGCTGGCCATGGCGTTCCTGCTCGGCGGGGCCCGGGAGTCCGCCCGCGCCAACACCGTCATGGTCGTCGTGAAGATCGCCGCGCTGGTGCTGTTCTGCGCGATCGGCGTCCAGGGCTTCCGCTCGGGCAACTACGAGAACTTCATGCCGCTCGGCATGACGGGCGTCAGCGCGGCGGGGGCGACGCTGTTCTTCTCGTACATCGGCTTCGACGCGGCCTCCACCGCCGGCGAGGAGGCGAAGAACGCGCAGCGCGACCTGCCCCGCGCGATCATGCTCTCCCTGGTCATCGTGACGGTGCTGTACGTCCTCGTCGCCGCCGTCGCCGTCGGCGCCCGGCCCTGGCGGAGCTTCAACGACTCCGAGGCCGCGCTCGCCCAGATCATGCGGGACGTCACCGGGCAGTCCTTCTGGGGCACCCTGCTGGCGTTCTGCGCCGTCGTCGCCATCGCCAGCGTCGTCCTGACCGTGCTCTACGGCCAGACGCGGGTCCTCTTCGCGATGTCCCGCGACGGACTCGTGCCCAAGGTGTTCTCCCGCGTCCACCCGAGGACCGGCACACCCCGCGCCAACACGCTGATCGTGTCCCTGTTCTGCGGCGTCCTCGCCGCCGCCGTCCCGCTCGGGCAGCTCGCCGACGCCACCAGCATCGGCACCCTGTTCGCCTTCGCGCTGGTCAACGTCGCCGTCGTCGTCCTGCGCCGGACGCGCCCGCAGATGTCCCGCACCTTCCGCGTCCCGCTGTCGCCGTTCCTGCCCGTTCTGGGCTTCGCCTTCTGCGTCTGGATGATGGGCAGTCTGTCCGCGATCACCTGGGTGGTCTTCGGCGTCTGGATGGCCGGCGGGCTCGTGTTCTACTTCCTTTACGGCTACCGCCGCTCCCGTCTCGCACCGCCAGCAGCGTCAGCTGCGTCAGAAGTGAAGTGAACGAACCGCCGTGCTGAACGATCTCGACGAACGCATCGTGCACGCCCTCGCCGAGGACGCCCGCCGCTCCTACGCGGACATCGGCCAGCTGGTCGGCCTCTCCGCCCCCGCCGTGAAACGGCGCGTGGACCGGCTGCGCGCCACCGGGGCCATCACCGGCTTCACCGTCCGCGTCGACCCGGCGGCGCTCGGCTGGGAGACCGAGGGGTTCGTCGAGATCTACTGCCGGCGCAACACCTCCCCGGAGACCATCCAGCGGGGCCTGGAGCGCTACCAGGAGGTCGTCGCCGCCTCCACCGTCACCGGGGACGCGGACGCGGTCGCCCAGGTCTTCGCGGCCGACATGCGCCACTTCGAACGCGTGCTGGAACGCATCGCGGGCGAGCCCTTCGTGGAACGCACCAAGTCGGTGCTGGTCCTGTCCCCCCTCCTGAGACGCTTCTCGTCGGGCTCCCCGACGTGACGCGGGCCGCTGGGCTGAGCCGTGGGGCGGGGCCGGGCTGCGGGTCGGGGAAATTGCGGGGGCGGCGGGGTGGTCGGGGCTAGCATCGGGTTCATGACCTGGCGACATTGATCCACCGCTCATGCCTCCCGAGGGCCGCCTCGGACGTCGTGTCCACGACCTCCGAACCGCTCCCTCGGGAAGGCCCCATGTCACCCACCCCCGGTCGTCTCACGGCCACGCTGTACGTCTACGCGTTCCTCGACGAGTTCGTCCTGCTCTACCCGGTGTACGCGCTGCTGTTCGCCGACACCGGGCTGTCCGTCTGGCAGATGTCCTCGCTGTTCGTCCTGTGGTCGGCGACCGGCGTGCTGCTGGAGGTCCCCTCCGGCGCCTGGGCGGACGCCGTCTCCCGCCGGACCCTGCTGTGGCTCGGCCCGCTGCTCGGCGGGGCCGGGTTCGCCCTGTGGGTGCTCTTCCCCTCGTACTGGGCCTTCGCGCTCGGCTTCGTCCTGTGGGGCGCGCGCGGCGCGCTGGGCTCCGGGGCGCTGGAGGCCCTGGTCTACGAGGAGCTGGAGCGGCTCGGCACGGCGGACACCTACGCCCGGGTCATGGGCCGGGCCCACGCGGCCGGACAGGCCGCCGCGATGACGGCGATGGCGGCGGCCGGCCCGGTCTTCGCGGCCCACGGCTACCCGGCCGTCGGCGCGGCCAGCGTCCTGGCCTGCCTGCTCTGCGCCGCGACGGCGACCCGCTTCCCCGAACACCGCCACCCGGCCGCCGGTCCCGCCTCCGGAGCGGACGAGGGGGCGGCCGCCGGCTGGGCCGCCGCCCTGCGGTCCGGGCTCGGCGAGGTGCGCCGTGACCGCTCCGTGCGCGGGGCGCTGCTGCTCGTCCCGGCCGTCGGGGCGGTCTGGGGCGCGCTCGACGAGTACACCCCCCTGCTGGCCAGGGAAACCGGCGTGGCGGACGCGACCGTCCCCTACCTGCTCGTGGTGATCTGGGCGGGCGTCACGGCGGGCAGCCTGCTCGCCGGTCCGGCCGAACGCCTCGGCAGCGCGCCCAAGGGGCTCGCCGCGCTGCTCGTGGTCTCCGCGCTCGCCCTCGCCGTCGGCGCGGCCGCCGGGACACCGGCCGGGATCGCGCTGGTGGCCGCGGCCTTCGGCGGCTTCCAGCTGGCGACGGTGCTCGCCGACGCCCGCCTCCAGCAGCGCATCGAGGGCACCGGCCGGGCCACCGTCACCTCGCTGGCGGGCCTGGCCACCGAGCTGACCACCATCGCCGTCTACGCTGCGTACGCGACCGCCCTCGCCTCCACCGGCGCCCACACCACGACGTTCGCGCTGTTCGCGGCGCCTTACCTGCTGGTGGCGGCGGTGCTCGCGGCACGGGCGGTGAGACCGGCGCGAGCGCGCTGCCGCTGAAGCGCACCCCAGTGCGTGCAACGAATCGCCGCCCCGCCCGGAATCGACGCAACGAACCGCTGGTCAGCGCGCAACGGGTGCTTCTTGTTCCGCCGAGGGCGACGCCCGTACCGTCTAGGTGGCCCCCACAATCACCCCTGCCCCCGGTGAGGATCACGCATGCGCACCGCCCTGCTCCAGAGCTCCGGCCGGCCCGGCTCGGTCGCCGAGAACCTCAAGGTCCTCGACGAGGCCGCCGGCCGGGCCGCCGACGCGGGCGCGGGGCTGCTCGTGACCCCGGAGATGTTCCTCACGGGGTACGCGATCGGCGACGACATCGCCCGTCTCGCCGAGCCCGCCGACGGCGACTCGGCCGACGCGGTCGCCGAGATCGCCGGCCGGCACGGGCTCGCCGTGGCGTACGGCTACCCGGAGCGCGAGGGCGCGACGGTCCACAACTCCGTCCAGCTGATCTCCGCCGAAGGCGCCCGCCTCGCCGGCTACCGCAAGACCCACCTCTTCGGCTGCTTCGAGCGCGACCACTTCGCCCCCGGCGGGCAGCAGGTCGTCCAGGCCGAGCTGAACGGCCTCACCGTCGGCCTCCTCGTCTGCTACGACGTCGAGTTCCCGGAGAACGTCCGCGCCCACGCCCTGGCCGGCACCGACCTCCTGGTGGTGCCGACGGCGCAGATGCACCCCTTCCAGTTCGTCGCCGAGTCGATGATCCCGGTGCGCGCCTTCGAGAACCAGATGTACGTCGCGTACGTCAACCGGGTCGGTGTGGAAGGGGAGTTCGAGTTCGTCGGGCTGTCCACGTTGGCCGGCCCCGACGGCGTCGCCCGCACCCGCGCCGGACGCGAGGAGCAACTGGTGTTCGCCGACGTGGACCCCGCCTTCCTCGCCGCCTCCCGCGAGGCGAACCCCTACCTCCAGGACCGCCGGCCCGGCCTCTACGGCTCCCTGGTCTGACCCGGCCCCCGGCCGCCCCCGCCCCCACCCCCGTTCTTCCTCGCCGCAAGGAGTCCGCACCCCATGACGTCCACGGTGCCCAACGCCGTCGAGCACACCGACGCGCAGCAGCCGCCGATCACCATGTTCGGCCCGGACTTCCCGTACGCCTACGACGACTTCCTCGCCCATCCGGCGGGGCTCGGCCAGATCCCGGCGACCGAGCACGGCGCCGAGGTCGCGGTCATCGGCGGCGGATTGTCCGGCATCGTGGCCGCGTACGAGCTGATGAAGATGGGCCTCAAGCCCGTCGTCTACGAGGCCGACCGCATCGGCGGCCGGCTGCGCACCGTCGGCTTCGAGGGCTGCGACCCCTCGCTCACCGCCGAGATGGGCGCGATGCGCTTCCCGCCGTCCTCCACGGCGCTCCAGCACTACATCGACCTGGTGGGTCTGGAGACCCGCCCGTTCCCCAACCCCCTCTCGGAGGCGACGCCTTCGACCGTCGTCGACCTCAAGGGCGAGTCCCACTACGCCGAGACGATCGACGACCTCCCGCAGGTCTACCGGGACGTGGCGGAGGCCTGGGGGAAGTGCCTCGAAGAGGGCGCCGACTTCAGCGACATGAACCGCGCCCTGCGCGAGCGGGACGTGCCGCGCATCCGCGAGATCTGGTCCAAGCTCGTCGAGAAGCTCGACAACCAGACCTTCTACGGCTTCCTCTGCGACTCCGAGGCGTTCAAGTCGTTCCGCCACCGCGAGATCTTCGGCCAGGTCGGCTTCGGCACCGGCGGCTGGGACACCGACTTCCCGAACTCCATCCTGGAGATCCTGCGCGTCGTCTACACCGAGGCCGACGACTACCACCGGGGCATCGTCGGCGGCAGCCAGCAGTTGCCGCTGCGCCTGTGGGAGCGTGAGCCGGAGAAGATCGTCCACTGGGCGCAGGGGACCTCGCTCGCGACCCTGCACGAGGGCGGCGAGCCCCGCCCCGCGGTGACCCGGCTGCACCGCACGGCCGGCAGCCGCATCACCGTGACGGACGCGCACGGCGACATCCGCACCTACCAGGCGGCGATCTTCACCGCCCAGTCCTGGATGCTGCTGTCGAAGATCGCCTGCGACGACTCGCTCTTCCCGATCGACCACTGGACCGCCATCGAGCGCACCCACTACATGGAGTCCTCGAAGCTGTTCGTGCCGGTGGACCGCCCCTTCTGGCTGGACAAGGCCGTCGACGACAGGGGGAACCCGACCGGCCGGGACGTCATGTCGATGACGCTCACCGACCGTATGACGCGCGGGACTTACCTGCTCGACGACGGCCCGGACAAGCCCGCCGTCATCTGCCTCTCCTACACCTGGTGCGACGACAGCCTGAAGTGGCTGCCGCTGTCCGCGAACGAGCGGATGGAGGTCATGCTGAAGTCGCTCGGCGAGATCTATCCCAAGGTCGACATCCGGAAGCACATCATCGGCAACCCGGTGACGGTCTCCTGGGAGAACGAGCCCTACTTCATGGGCGCGTTCAAGGCCAACCTGCCCGGCCACTACCGCTACCAGCGGCGTCTGTTCACCCACTTCATGCAGGACCGGCTCCCCGAGGACAAGCGGGGCATCTTCCTCGCCGGCGACGACATCTCCTGGACCGCCGGCTGGGCCGAGGGCGCCGTGCAGACCGCGCTGAACGCGGTCTGGGGAGTGATGCACCACTTCGGCGGGGAGACCGACGCGACCAACCCGGGCCCGGGCGACCTGTACGACGAGATCGCCCCGGTGGAACTCCCCGAGGACTGAGGCGGGTTGAGGGCCGGGCTCACAGCGGGGTGAGCAGCATCCGGCCGGCGAAGCCGACCGCCGCGTCGAGGCGGTCGGCCGACTCCCGGGCGAGGTCCGGGAGCCGGCGCAGGGCCCACAGGGCGCGGGCCGTGGACCAGGCGGCGTCCCGGGCGCGCTCCAGGCTCCACGAGCCCAGGAGATGGGTGAGCGGATCGGCGATCCGCAGAAGGTCGGGGCCCGGCGTCAGCTCCTCGCGGATGCGCTCCTCCAGCGTGACGAGGAGATCGCCCACGCGGTCGAACTCGTCCTCCATGTCCGCCGGTTCGCAGCCGAGGCTACGACAGGCGTCCACGACGGCGAGCGCGAGGTCGTGGCCGACGTGCGCGTTCATGCCCGCGAGCGCGAACTGCACGGGCCGTACGCCGGGATGGCGGCGCAGCTGCGACAGCGGGCGCCAGCAGGCCGGCGGACGGCGGCCGCGGGCGTCCGCGTCGACCGCCGTGAGGTAGCGCTCGGCGAGCCGAACGTCCAGCGTGCCGGCGGCGCCGGGGGCCGTGAACAGGCCCGTGCCGACGCGCCGTTCGGCCTCCCGCCTGACGGCCAGGCAGACCCGGTTGAAGACCGCGATCCCGTCCCGCGGTGGCAGGGCCGCGTCAAGGTCGCGCATCCGGGCGAGCACCCCGTCGAGAGCGGCGGCGGCCGGGGTGACGGGTGGGGCGGACTGTTCCGAGTGCGGCATGGGGGAAGGGTCGCAGCCCTAGGCTGACTCGCGCGCCGGCGGGCCCGGGGCTTCCCCGGAACGGGGGACGTGCCCGTCGCGCGGGAGGGGGAGCAGCACCGTGCGAGTACCGCGTCATCGGCGGGCCGTCCGGCGGCGCGTCGTGGTCGCCGTCGCCTCGGGGACCGTCGCCCTGGCCGCGGCGGCCGCCATGGTGGCGTCGTCCGGCGACGGAGACGACACCGGCGACGGACGCCGGGGCAGGGCGAGCGAGCCGTTGCGGCGGGAGACGAGCGGCCCCCGGGCCCTCGCGCCCGCCTCCCCGTCCCCGGCCGCGTCGCCTTCCCCGTCAGCCTCCGGGAGGACCCCCGCGGCCGGCCGGAGCGCCTCGTCCGCGCCCACCGCCACGGCCCGCCGGAAGGGACGCGGGGCGGCCGCGCCGGGCCGGCTCTACCGCCACCCCGAATCCCAGGTCGCGGACTGGGTCCGGGCCAACCCGGGCGACGCGCGCCGCGCGGTCATCGAGTCGCGCATCGCGAGCCGGCCGGCCGCGGTGTGGTTCGCCGACCACACCCCGGACACGATCACCTCCCGGGTCCGCGCCGTCACCGCGGGCGCCGCCGCGCAGGGCCGGGTGCCGGTCCTCGTGCCCTACCTCATCCCCGACCGGGACTGCGGCGGGGCGTCCGGGGGCGGCGCACCCGACCTCGACGCCTACGACGCCTGGATCGACCGGTTCGCCGCCGGCCTCGGCTCGGGGGAGGTCGTCGTCATCCTGGAGCCCGACGCGATCGCCTACGCCGACTGCCTCCCGGCGGAGCGGCGGGCCGCCCGTTTCGCCTCGCTGGCCCGCGCGGGCCAGGTCCTCACGGCGGCCGACCCCAGGGCCCGCGTCTACTACGACGCCGGCCACTCCCACTGGAACGGGCCGGCGCGGCAGGCGGACCTGCTCAGGCAGGCGGGCGCCGCCTCCGCGTGGTCCGCCGGGATCTTCAGCAACGTCTCCAACTACCAGCGCACCGCCGACGAGGTCGCCTACGCCCGCGAGGTCCTCGCCGCGCTGGGCGGCCCCGCGGGCCTCGGCGCGGTCATCGACACCAGCCGCAACGGCAACGGCGCGCCCGCCGGCGGCGAGTGGTGCGACCCGGACGGCCGTGCGGTGGGCCGGGCCCCCACCCTCGACACCGGCGAGGCCCGCGTCGACGCCTACCTGTGGGTGAAACTGCCGGGCGAGTCCGACGGCTGCAAGGGCGAGGCGGGGTCGTTCAGCCCTTCGTACGCCTACGAGCTGGCGCGTTCGGGGTCGTCGTAGGAACTGGTGCCCTCGTCCAGCAGCGGGTGCTGGGTCTTGAGGTGGGCGGGGGCGAAGGCGCGCAGCGCGTGGTAGCCGACGATGACGACGAGGGTGCCGAGCGCGATGCCGCTGAGGGAGAAGGTGTCGGTGAACGTCAGGGTGACGTTGCCGACGCCGATGATGATGCCGGCGGCGGCCGGGACCAGGTTCAGCGGGTTGCTCAGGTCGACGCCCGCGTTGGTCCAGATCTGCGCGCCGAGCAGGCCGATCATGCCGTACAGGATGACGGTGATCCCGCCGAGGACGCCGCCCGGGACGGCGGCCACCACCGCGCCGAACTTGGGGCACAGGCCGAACAGCAGCGCGAAACCGGCGGCGGCCCAGTAGGCGGCGGTCGAGTAGACGCGGGTCGCGGCCATCACGCCGATGTTCTCGGAGTACGTGGTGTTCGGCGGGCCGCCGACGGCGGTGGACAGCACCGAGCCGAGGCCGTCGGCCGCGATCGCCGTGCCGAGCTTGTCGTCCAGCCGGTCGCCGGTCATCTCGCCGACCGCCTTGACGTGCCCGGCGTTCTCCGCGACCAGCGCGATGACGACCGGCAGCGCGACCAGGATCGCCGACCACTGGAAGCTCGGCCCGTGGAAGGAGGGCAGGCCGATCCAGTCCGCCCGGCCGACCCCGGACAGGTCCAGCCGCCAGTGGTCGGTGACCTTGCCGCTCGCGTCCGCCGAGTGGATCCGCCCGAAGATCCGGTCGAACGCCCAGGAGACGGCGTAGCCGAAGACCAGGCCCAGGAAGATCGCGACGCGGGACCAGAAGCCGCGCAGGCAGACCACGGCCAGCGCGGTGAACGCCATGACCAGCAGCGCGGTCCACTGGTCCTGCGGCCAGTAGGTGGAAGCGGTCACCGGGGCGAGGTTGAAGCCGATCAGCATCACGACCGCGCCGGTCACGATCGGCGGCATCGCGGCGTGGATGATCCGCGCGCCGAACCGCTGCACCGCCAGCCCCGCCAGGAACAGCGCCACGCCCACGACGAGCACCGCCCCGGTGACCGTGGCGCTCGTGCCGCCCTGGGCGCGGATGACGGCCGCCACACCGACGAAGGACAGCGAGCAGCCCAGGTAGCTGGGCACCCGGCCGCGGGTGGCGAGCAGGAAGATCACGGTCGCGACGCCCGACATCATGATCGCGAGGTTCGGGTCGAGCCCCATCAGGACGGGCGCGACGAAGGACGCGCCGAACATCGCGACCACGTGCTGCGCGCCCAGCCCCACCGTGCGGGGCCAGGACAGCCGCTCGTCGGGGCGGACCACCGCGCCCGGCGCGGGGGTGCGTCCGTCGCCGTGCAGTTTCCAGCCGACGCCAAGATCCATGGTGCGGTTTCGCTTTCGTGCGGGTGCGGATGTCCGGCCCATTCTCACGCGAAAACCGGAATGCAACCGACCGCTTGCCGGTCCGCCCCCTGGTCGAGCCCCTCAGGCGCGGGGCTCGGCGACCGTCTCGCTCCGTGCGGCGGCCCGCTCGGGCATCCGTTCGCCGCCGCGCAGCACCCCCGCGAACACCACCAGGCCGCAGGCCAGCAAGGTCACCACGCCGAACGACACCACCAGGCTCGTCATCTGTGCCACCCCGCCGATCAGGCTCGGCGCGATCAGGCCGGAGGTGTACGTGATGGTGGCGACGCCCGCGATGGCCTGGCTCGGGTTCGGCCCGCTGTGCCCGGCCGCCGCGAAGCAGAGCGGGACGACGACGGCGATGCCCAGGCCCATCAGCCCGAACCCGCCGGTGGCCACCGCCGGGTGTCGCCCGAACACGATCAGCAGGCCGCCCAGCGCCGCCAGCACGCCGCCCACCCGTACCGTGCGCACCGCGCCGAAACGGTTCACCACCGCGTCGCCCGCGATCCGGGCCACCGCCATGGTGAGCATGAAGCCCGTCGTGCAGGCCGCCGCGACACCGGCCGACGACTCCAGCTGATCGCGCAGGTACACGGCCGACCAGTCCAGCGCGGCGCCCTCCGCGAACACCGCGCAGAACCCGACCGCGCCGATCAGCAGCGCCGAGCGGGGCGGCAGCGCGAACCGCGGCGGCGGCTCCTCGTCCTCGGTGGGCCGCACGTCGAGCACCCAGCGGCAGGCCAGCAGACCGAGCGCCGTCAGGACGGCCGCCGCCAGCGCGTGGTGCACGCGCGCGTCCGCGCCGAGGTGCGCCGCGAGCGTCCCGCCCGCCGAACCGACCAGCGCGCCCGCGCTCCACAGGCCGTGCAGCCCGGACATGATCGACTTGTCGAGCAGTCGTTCCACCTCCACGCCCAGCGCGTTCATGGCGACGTCGGCCATGCCGGCCGTGGCGCCGTAGACGAACATCGCCAGGCACAGGGTGAGCAGGTTCGGCGCCAGCGAGGGCAGGACCAGGGCCAGCGTCCACGACGCGATCAGCGCGCGCAGTGCGGCCCGGCTGCCCAGCGTGTGGGAGATCCGGCCGGCCAGCGGCATGGAGCACGACGCGCCGAACGCCGTGAAGGCGAGGGCGAACCCGAGCTGTCCCGCGCTCACCGAGGCGTGGTCCTGGATCCAGGGGACGCGGGTGGCGAAGGAGCCGGTGACCGCGCCGTGCACGGCGAAGACGGCGGCCACGGCGTACCGGGCCCGCTTCACCTCCGCGGGTGCGCAGATCACTTCGCTCATGCTCCTTGTCCCCTCTCCGGGCCGCCGTACGGTGCGCGCCGTAAACTATCAGGAAGCCTGCCTGATAAATAGGGGTCGCCAGGAACCGGACGCCGGCTCCCCATGGGAGGATTCCCCGCATGCCCGCATCCCCGAGCACCGCCCGGGCCATCAACGACCGGCTCGCCCTGCGGCTGTTGCAGGACGAAGGCCCGCTGACGGCCGGGCAGTTGAAGGAGCTCACCGGCCTGTCCCGGCCGACGGTCGCCGACCTCGTCGAGCGCCTCGCCGCCTCCGGGCTGATCGAGGTCGTCGGCGAGACCGGCGCGCAGCGGCGCGGCCCCAACGCCAGGGTCTACGGCATCGTCGCCGGCCGGGCCCACCTCGCGGCGCTGGACGTGCGCACCGAGGGCGTCACCGTCGTCGTGTCCGACCTGCTCGGCCGGGTCCTCGCCGAGGCGTCCGCGCCGATCGGGGACGACGCCGGCACCGGTCCCGCGGTGGAGCAGGCGGTCACGCTGGTCGAGCGGGCGGTGAAGGAGGCCGGGGCCGACCGGCTGCACACCGTCGGCATCGGCGCGCCCGGCCTGATCGACCCCGCGAGCGGCGAACTGCGGGTCTCCTCCGGCCTGCCCGCCTGGCACCGCCGGCTGGTCGCCGCCCTCCAGGAACGGCTCCCCGCGGCCCGCGTCAGCGTCGAGAACGAGACCAACCTCGCCGCCCTGGCCGAGCAGCACGCGGGCGCGGCCCGGGACCGCGACACCTTCGTCCTGCTCTGGCTGGGCCACGGCACCGGCGCGGCCGTCGTCCTGGACGGCGCCCTGCGCCGGGGGGCCTCCGGCGGCACGGGTGAGATCGGCTTCCTCCCGGTGCCGGGCACCGGCGCCCTCCCGTCGGCGAGGGACTGCGAGGGCGGCTTCCACAGCCTGGCGGGCTCGGCGGCGATCGTGGAGCTGGCGGGGGAGTGCGGTGTGCCGGCGGCGCGCGGCCGGGCGCTGGCGGACCCGGGGGCGGTGGCCGGTGAGCCGGACGCCGCCGCTCTGGTGCGGTGGGCCGTGGCCGCGGTGGGGGAGAGGGGCGGTGGACCGGAGGCCGAGGCGCCACAGGCGGCCGGCCTCGCGGGGAGCCAGGTCGCCGTGCGGTTCCTCGATGTGCTGGCCGACCGGGTCGCCATCGGGGTGGCGTCCGTCGTCGCCGTCCTCGATCCGGGCTGCGTGGTGCTCGGCGGCGAGGTCGGCCAGGCGGGCGGGGAGGCGCTCGCCGCCCGGGTGGCCGAGCGGCTGCGGCGGATGGCGCCGCTGCCGACGGAGGTGCGCCCCGGCACCCTGGGCGGCGCTGCGGTGCTGCACGGCGCGCTGCTGACCGCACGTCAGTCCGCTCAGGGGGAGTTGTTCGGGGCGACGCCCGAGGCGCGCTGAGGGCGTTCGCGCGCCAGGTGACGCGCGGCGACAGGGCTCCCGGCGGCGGGCAAGGGCCGTCGTCACCGCCGCCGGGGCCGTGTCCGTCGACATTAAGAGGACTAGACCAATGCGTCAACAGGTACGGACCAATCCCTGTGAGGCACCCCACATTCTTCACCCGTATGGACGTGGATCCGGCGTGGCACACTGGCCCTGTACCTAAAGCAGCGCACTCCGGGGTCGGTGAAAGTCCGAACCGGCGGTTACAGTCCGCGACCCGGTCGCTTCCAGCGACCGGTTGACCAGGTGGAATTCCTGGACCGACGGTTAAAGTCCGGATGGGAGGCAGTGCGCGGCGGGCGGGCATTCGTGCGCGCCGCCGTATACGTACTCGTCCGCGGACGGGTCTGTCCGGCGTCGCCCCCGGTGTCCTCGCCCGTACTTCTGTCGTCTCGACAGCCCCGGAGTCCGTGCCCGAAGAGGCAGGAGGACCCGGGAAGTGTTCACCGGAATCGTCGAAGAGCTGGGTGAGGTCACCGCCGTCGAGAATCTCGGCGACGCCTCCCGCTTCCGGCTGCGCGGCCCCGTCGTGACCGACGGCGCGAAGCACGGCGACTCCATCGCCGTGAACGGGGTCTGTCTCACCGTCGTCGAACACGAGGGCGACGAGTTCACCGCGGACGTCATGGCGGAGACCCTCGACCGCTCCAGCCTCGGCGCCCTGACCGTCGGCTCCCGCGTCAACCTGGAACGGCCCACGGCCGTCGGCGCGCGCCTCGGCGGGCACATCGTGCAGGGCCATGTCGACGGCACCGGCGAGTTGCTGGAGCGCAAGCCGTCCGAGCACTGGGAGATCGTCAAGGTCTCGCTCCCCGCCGATCTCTCCCGGTACGTCGTGGAGAAGGGCTCCATCACCGTCGACGGCATCAGCCTCACCGTCGTCGACGCCGGCCCCGACTACTTCACCGTCAGCCTCATCCCCACCACGCTCGCCCTGACCACGCTCGGCCGCAAGCAGCCCGGCGACCCGGTCAACCTCGAAGTGGACATCGTGGCCAAGTACGTCGAGCGGCTGATGGCCGGTCAGGGAGGCACCCGGTGAACTGGCTCAACTCAGAGGCGTTCACCCTCCTCGACCAGCACATCCTCTGGTCGGACATGATCGGGAACATCTTCGGTCTGGTCGCCCTCGCCCTCGGCTGGCGCCGCTCCATCTGGAGCTGGCCCGTCCAGTTCCTCTCCGGCCTCATCCTCTTCGGCGCCTTCTTCGGCCACCTCACCGGCAGCGCCGGCAAGCAGGCCGTCGTCATGGTCGTCGCCCTGTACGGCTGGTGGCAGTGGAACCGCGACAAGGGCCGTACCGACGACGGCCACATCGCCCCCCGCTTCGCCACCTGGACCGAGCGCGTGACCATGCTCGCCGCAGCGGCCGCCGGCACCGTCGCCGTCGCCCTTCTCTTCAAGGCCTACCCGGACCTGTCCTGGGACCCCTGGCCCGACGCCTACATCTTCGTCGGCACCATCGTCGCCATGTACGCCCAGGCCCGCGGCATGGTCGAGTTCTGGTTCGCCTGGCTCCTCGTCGACCTCGTCGGCGTCCCCCTGAACTTCGCCAACGGCTACGCCTTCTCCGGCTTCGTCTACGTCATCTACGGCGCGCTCGTCCTGTGGGGCATGCGCGACTGGTGGCTGCGCTCCCGCAGGGGACCGCGGCCCGCCCTGGAAGGAGCGCCGGCATGAACCCGGCACAGATCACGTACCCCGGTGACCCCGTCGAGGACTTCACCCTCGACCCCGTCGAGCAGGCCGTCGCCGACATCGCGGCCGGCCGCCCCGTGGTGGTCGTCGACGACGAGGACCGGGAGAACGAGGGCGACCTCGTCATCGCCGCAGAGAAGGCCACCCCCGAGATCGTCGCCTTCATGATGAGCGAGTGCCGCGGCCTGATCTGCGCGCCCATGGAGGGCGACGAACTCGACCGCCTCGACCTGCCGCAGATGGTCGCCGACAACACCGAGTCGATGAAGACCGCCTTCACCGTCTCCGTCGACGCCTCCGCCGCGCACGGCGTGACCACCGGCATCTCCGCCTCCGACCGCGCCACCACCCTGCGGCTCCTCGCGGGCGGCGTCGCCGGACCCGGCGACTTCGTCAGGCCCGGCCATGTCTTCCCGCTGCGCGCCAAGCCCGGCGGCGTCCTCGTCCGCGACGGCCACACCGAGGCCGCCGTCGACCTCGCCCGGCTCGCCGGCCTGCGCCCGGCAGGCGCGATCGTCGAGATCGCCGGCGAGGACGGCCGGATGCTCCGGCTCCCCGAACTCATCCCCTTCGCCCGCAAGCACGGCCTGACGATCATCTCCATCAAGGACCTGATCGCCTACCGGCGCTCCGCCGAGCCCACCGTCCGCCGCGAGGCCGCGACCCGGCTCCCCACCGTCCACGGCACGTTCACCGCGTACGGCTACCGCTCCACCGTCGACGGCGTCGAGCACGTCGCCCTCGTCCACGGCGACATCGGCGACGGCGAGGACGTACTCGTCCGCGTCCACTCCGAATGCCTCACCGGCGACGTGTTCGGCTCCGCCCGCTGCGACTGCGGCCCCCAGCTCGACGCCTCCCTGGAGCGCATCCAGGCCGAGGGCCGCGGAGTCGTCGTCTACCTGCGCGGACACGAGGGCCGGGGCATCGGCCTGCTGTCCAAACTGCGCGCCTACGAACTCCAGGAGCAGGGCCACGACACCCTCGACGCCAACCTGGAGCTCGGCCTGCCCGCTGACGCCCGGGACTACGCGGCCGGCGCGCGGATCCTGGAGGACCTCGGGGTGCGCGGCGTCCGCCTGATGACCAACAACCCCGAGAAGACCGACGCGCTCGTCCGGCACGGCCTCAAGGTCAGCGCCCGCGAGCCGATGCCCGTACAGGCGGGCGAGCACAACATCCGCTACCTGCGCACCAAGCGCGACCGGATGGGACACGACCTGCCCTGGCTGGACGCGGCCCCCGTGTCCCCCTGCGGCAACCAGTAGCGGCAACCAAGCGGCAACCAGCAAGCGGCAAACCGGCAAGACCAGCACCGAGGAGAGACGAGAACGTGAGCGGCAAGGGCGCACCCGAACTGTCCGTACGCAATGTGGGCGACCTCAGGGTCGCCGTCATCGCGGCCCAGTGGCACGAGAAGGTGATGGACGGTCTGGTCGACGGCGCCCTGCGCGCCCTGCACGACCTGGGCATCGACGAGCCGACCCTGCTCCGGGTCCCCGGCAGCTGGGAGCTCCCGGTCGTCGCCAAGGTCCTCGCCGGACGCGGCTACGACGCGATCGTCGCCCTCGGCGTCGTCATCCGCGGCGGCACCCCCCACTTCGAGTACGTGTGCCAGGGCGTCACCCAGGGCCTCACCCAGGTCTCCGTCGAGACCGGCGTCCCCGTCGGCTTCGGCCTCCTCACCTGCGACACCGAGGAACAGGCCCTGGACCGGGCCGGCATCGAGGGCTCCAACGAGGACAAGGGACACGAGGCGGTGACGGCGGCGGTGGCCACGGCGGCCACCCTGCGCTCAGTATCCGAACCGTGGCATTAGGCCGGTCGGCACAGCGCGTACAGTGGGCGACACCATGTCCAAGAAGACGTTCGAGGAGCTCTTCACCGAGCTCCAGCAGAAGGCCGCCAACGGCGACCCCGCCACCTCCCGCACCGCCGAACTCGTCGGCAAGGGCGTCCACGCCATCGGCAAGAAGGTCGTCGAAGAGGCCGCCGAGGTCTGGATGGCCGCCGAGTACGAGGGCAAGGACGCGGCCGCCGAGGAGATCTCGCAACTGCTGTACCACGTCCAGGTGATGATGGTCGCCCGGGGGATCTCCCTCGACGACGTCTACGCCCACCTGTGACCCGCGTCCGTCAACACCACGCCGACACACCACGCGAAGGAAGCCGACCCCATGCTGCGCATCGCCATCCCCAACAAGGGTTCCCTGTCCGGACCTGCGGGGGAGATGCTGCATGAGGCCGGCTACCAGCAGCGCCGCGAGTCCAAGGAACTGCGGATCGTCGACCCGGGCAACGAGGTCGAGTTCTTCTACCTCCGCCCCCGCGACATCGCCATCTACGTCTCCTCCGGCCGCCTCGACATCGGCATCACCGGCCGCGACCTGCTGATCGACTCCGGCGCCGAAGCCGAGGAGATCCTCCCCCTCGGCTTCGCCCGCTCCACCTTCCGCTACGCCACCAAGCCGGGCACCGCGAGCACCCTCGCTGACCTCAAGGGCAAGACGGTCGCCACCTCCTACGAGGGCATCGTCGCCAAGCACCTCGCCCAGGAGGGCATCGACGCCTCCGTCGTCCACCTCGACGGCGCCGTCGAGACCGCCATCGAACTGGGCGTCGCCGAGGTCATCGCCGATGTCGTCGAGACCGGTACCTCGCTGCGCAACGCGGGCCTGGAGGTCTTCGGCGAGCCCATCATGCAGTCCGAGGCCGTCGTGATCCGCCGCACCGGCGCCGAGCCCGACGAGGCCGAGCCCAAGGTGCAGCAGTTCCTGCGCCGCCTCCAGGGCGTCCTCGTCGCCCGGACGTACGTGATGATGGACTACGACTGCCGCGTTGAGCAGCTGGAGAAGGCCGTCGCGCTCACCCCGGGCCTGGAGTCGCCCACCGTCTCCCCGCTCCACAACGAGGGCTGGGTCGCCGTCCGCGCCATGGTCCCCGCCAAGGAGGCCCAGCGGATCATGGACGACCTCTACGAGATCGGCGCCCGCGCCATCCTCACCACGGCCATCCACGCCTGCCGTCTCTGACCCGGGGGATCACGCAGCGATGTCCGACCTGCCCGCCCTCCCCGTCACCTTCCGGCCCGGACGCACCCGTGTGGTGCTTCTCACGGCCGGAGCGGTGATCTTCGTCGTCATCTCCGGGATCGCACTGCTCCTTGAGCAGCTCGGCCCCGGCGAGCGGCTCAGCTTCATCGTCACCGGCGGCATCGTCTTCTGGGTGCTGGCCCAGCTCGCCCGGGTACGGGTCGTCGCCGACGACACCGGCGTCACCGTCGTCAACATCGCGAGCAAGCGGCGTCTGGACTGGGCGGAGATCCTCCGGGTGAACCTCCGGCCGGGCGACCCCTGGGTGTTCCTCGACCTCAGCGACGGCACCAGCCTGCCCGCGCTCGGCATCCAGCCCGGCATCGCCAAACAGCAGGCCATCGCCGACGCGCGCGCCCTGCGCGCCCTCGTGGAGAACCGCTCCGTCCGCGACCCCGAGCCCGGCCCGGGGAAGGATCAGGGCTGACTCGGGGCCGCCCGCCCTGCCGCAAAAGCGCCTGTCTTGATTAATCTGGTGACGGATGCGTTCCCCTTTCGCCTCCACCCCTGTGGCGCCCGGCCGGGTGCACAGGGGTTCCTGCTAACCGAGGAGTGACCCTCTCCGGCGATGGACGGTTCGTCCTGTAGTACCTGCGCCGCCCCCTCCGACGTGGAGGCGGCGGCATCATGACAACGCCCCTGCTGCTCCTGGCAGCCGCGTTCCTGCTCATTCTCGCCAACGGGTTCTTCGTGGCCGCCGAGTTCGGCCTGGTCACCGTGGAGCGCCCGGACGCCGAGAAGGCCGCCGCCGAAGGCGACCGACGGGCCCGCACGGTCGTCGAGTCGCTCAAGGAGCTGTCCTTCCAGCTCTCCGGCACCCAGCTCGGCATCACCATCACCTCGCTCGTCGTCGGCATGCTCGCCGAACCCGCGCTCGCCGAGCTGCTCGACGGCCCCGTCACCGCCGTCGGCGTCCCCGAGGGCGCCGTCTCCGGTGTCGCCGTCGCCGTCGGCATGCTGCTGGCGTCCGCCGTGCAGATGGTGATCGGCGAGCTCGTGCCGAAGAACTGGGCGGTGTCCAAGCCGATGCAGGTCGCGCGTTTCGTCGCGGGCCCGCAGCATGTCTTCGCCCGGCTCTTCCGCCCGGTCATCGCCGGCCTCAACGCCGTCGCCAACCGGCTGGTGCGCGCCCTGGGCGTCGAGCCCGCCGAGGAGCTGGCCTCCGCCCGCACCCCCGGCGAGCTCGTCTCCCTTGCCCGCCACTCCGCCCGGGCCGGCGCCCTCGAACAGGACACCGCCGACCTCTTCGTGCGGACCCTGTCCCTGGCCGAGCTGACCGCGCAGCACGTGATGACCCCGCGCGTGAAGGTCAGCGCCCTCCAGGCGTCGGCCACCGCCGAGGACGTGGTCAACCTGACCCGCGCCACCGGCCTGTCCCGCTTCCCCGTCTACCGCGAGAAGATCGACGAGATCGTCGGCATGGCTCACCTCAAGGACGCCCTGGCCGTCCCCGTCCAGGACCGGCTGCGCACCCCCGTGGGCCGCATCGCCCGCCCGGCGCTGCTCGTCCCCGAGACCCTTCCCGTCCAGCCGCTGCTGGCCCGGCTGCGCAGCGAGCAGCCCATCGCCGTCGTCGTCGACGAGTACGGCGGCACGGCCGGCGTGGTGACCCTGGAGGACATCGTCGAGGAGATCGTCGGCGAGGTCCGCGACGAGCACGACGGGCTGGACACGCCCGAACTCGCCCCCGTGCCGCCCGAGGACGGCAGGCCCGCCTGGGACGTCGACGGCAGCTGCCGCGTCGACACCCTGCGGCGCATAGGCCTGGACGCGCCCGAGGGACCGTACGAGACGGTCGCCGGGCTCGTCGCCGACCTGCTCGGCCGGATCCCCGCCGTCGGCGACCGGGCCGAACTGCCCGGCTGGCGGCTGTCGGTGCGCCGCGTCGGCCACTACCGGGCCGAACGGGTCCGCCTGGTGCGCACCGGCGTGGCCGTGGAGGCCGCCCGATGAGCGTCCTCCAACTCGTCTTCGCAGGCCTCCTCGTGCTCGCGAACGGCTTCTTCGTCGGCGCCGAGTTCGCGCTCGTCTCGGTGCGCCGCAGCCAGATCGAACCCCTCGGCACCGCCCGCTCCCGTCAGGTCCTCCACGGCCTGGAGCGCCTGCCGCAGATGATGGCCGCCGCCCAGTTCGGCATCACCGTCTGCTCGCTCACCCTGGGCGCGGTCGCCGAACCGACGGTGGCGCACCTGCTGGAACCCGTCTTCGAGTGGATCCACCTGCCGCAGGGCGTGATCCACCCGCTGACCTACGTCATCGCCCTCGCGGCCGTGGTCTTCTTCCACCTCGTCATCGGCGAGATGGTCCCGAAGAACCTCGCCATGGCCGCCCCGGAGAAGACCGCGCTGTGGCTCAGCCCCGGCCTGGTCTGGTTCGCGCGTCTGTGCCGGCCCATCACCGTCGCCCTCGGCGCCTGCGCCCAGGCCGTGCTGCGGCTCTTCCGCGTGGAGCCGAAGGACGAGATCGAGGCCGTCTTCACCAGCGAGCAGCTCAACCGGCTGGTGGAGGACGCCGGCCAGGCGGGCCTGCTCGACCCGGAGGAGCAGGAGCGGCTGGAGGACGCCCTGGAGCTGGGCTCCCGCCCGGTGACGGACGTGCTGCTGAAGCGCGAGTCCCTGGTGACGGTCAGCCCGTCGGTCACCCCCGGCGAGATTGTCCGGCTGACCGCCCGCACCGGCTACTCCCGCTTCCCCGTCGGCGCGGGCAACGGCGCCTTCATGGGCTACCTGCACGTGAAGGACGTCCTCGACCTGGAGGAGTCCGACCGGGCCGTGCCCCAGCAGGTGTGGCGCCCGATGACGACGCTCCGCCCGGACCTGCCGCTCGACGACGCGCTGACCGTCATGCGCCGGGCGGCCACCCACCTGGCGCAGGTGGTGGACGGCTCGGGCAAGGTCCTGGGCCTGGTGGCCCTGGAGGACGTACTCGAACTGCTGGTCGGCGAGGTACGCGACCCGGCCCACCGCTCCGCCCCCGGCGTCCCCGAGGTGGTGATGGCGACGTAGTGCCCCGGCAGGAGAGCGTGTCAGGTGTGTCGCCCTGAGAGGCGGCTGCCCGCGGGGCCCTTCCGGCTCACATCCCCGGAGGGTCCTGCGGGCCCCGGCCCGACAGCACCTCTCCGTACGCCTGCATCAGGTCCGGCAGCCGCAGAGTCGACAAGTCGTCCCGCGACAGCGTCCCCGGGTAGACCGACAGCCGCAGATCCCGGTAGGCGCAGCTCTTCTCGTACAGCGTGCGCAGGAACCGCCCGTTCCCCAACTCGTCGATCCACCCCTGGTCGACGACGTGTCCCGCGATGGACCGCAGCTCCTCCAGCGCCTCCTCGTCCCACACGTCGCCGTTCTCCGCGGCGAGCACCTCGCCGATCGAGGTCAGCTCCAGCGGCCGGTACGACGGGAAGTCGACCCGCGTCGTGAAGCGGGACGACAGGCCCGGGTTCGCGGCCAGCAGCCGGTCCATCCCCTCCGGGTAGCCGGCCAGGATCACCACCAGGTGGTCCCGGTTGTCCTCGGCCCGCTTCAGCAGCACCTGCAGCGCCTCGTCCCCGTACGCGTCGCCCTTGCCGTAGCCGGAGTTCGACAGTGAGTACGCCTCGTCGACGAAGAGCACCCCGCCGAGCGCGGAGTCGATCAGCTCGTTGGCCTTCACCGCCGTCTGCCCGAGGTACTCGCCGACCAGATCGGCCCGCTGCGCCTCCACCAGGTGGTCGCCGCCCAGCAGTCCGAGGGCGTAGAAGACCCGGCCGAGGATGCGGGCCACCGTGGTCTTGCCGGTGCCGGACGGGCCGGAGAAGACGAAGTGCCGCTTCGGAGGCTGCACCGGGAGCCCCTGCCCGGCCCGCAGCCGCGCCATGTTGAGCTGCGCCGACAGGGCCTTGACCTGACGTTTCACCGGCTCCAGGCCCACCATGCGCTCCAGCTCGGCGAGCGCCTCCTGCAGCAGGGCCGGGTCGGTGGGGCCGGCGGGCAGGGTCGTGGCCCCGAGCGTCCTCGCGCGCACCGCCGGGTCGACCGCCGACGGCAGCGGCCCGGCCGGCGGCAGATCGGCGGGCTCGGGGAGCCTGAGGTCCCGGCCCTCCGTGCCGAACAGCGGGTCCAGGGCGTCCGGCCCGTCCCCGGCGTCCTGGCCGGCGCCGGTCAGCGCGATCGCCGCGAAGTCGGCGGGGTCGTCGTAGCCGTCGCCCTCGGCGATCGCGGCCAGCCGGGCCGAGGTGTCCATGAACGCGGGGTCCACGCGGTGCACGGCCCGGTAGAGGGGGAGGGCGGCGGCGGAACGGCCGGTGCCCTCATGGGCGCGGGCCAGCCAGTACCGCAGCTCCTTGCGCTGCGGCTGCTCGCTGCGGCAACGCATCAGCGCCGCCGAGAGCAGGGGCTCCGCCTGCCCGTACATCTCCAGGCGGACCCGGGCCATGCCGCCGAACAGGCCCGCCTCGATGCCCAGCAGCGGGTCGTCGATCAGCGGGTCGGTGTGCCGGGCGAGCTGCTCCCAGTCCTTGACCAGATAGGCGCGGCAGGCGTGCAGGAAGCGGACCTGGTGGTCGGTGTCGACGGGCGGGAGTCCCGCGAGCGCCCGGTCCAGCTCGGGCACATGGCGGCCGTCCAGCCAGTGCGAGGCGTGCGCCAGAAGCAGGTCGCGGGGACTCTCCAGCACCGGTTGCACCCACCAGCCCAGCCAGTACCAGGAGTTGAGCGTCCGGCGGTGCCGGGTGCGCTGTTCGCCGAAGCGGTCGCGGTGACGGAACATCCGCAGCAGCGCGGTCGTGGTGTCGACGCGCAGCGCGTGCAGGCCCAGCCAGCCGTCGGCCATGCCGGGGTCCATGCGCACGGCGGCCCGGAACTCCTCCTCCGCCTGCGGATACGCGCCCATCGTGTAGGCGTCCACGCCGCGCAGCCAGGCCAGGTCGGCCGGGGCGTCGGGGCCTTGCGTGCCGAAGTCCATCACGTCCCCCACAGACCCTGCCCCCGTCGGTGTGCCGCCGGACCGTCGCCCGCCGGTGGTCGAACCACTGTGCCGCGGACCGGAGTTGGAAGGTGCTAGCGGCTTTCCCAGGTCGCACCGAGGGCATCGTACCCGCGCGGACGCGGCCCGCCGTAGGGTGCCGCACGGGCCGTCCGGCCAGGTGGGAGCAGAGGGGGCGCATGACAGCACGGTGACGCTGAGTGAGAGTCCGGCGTCACATCGCGCTCGCAGAGGGGCGCGGGAACGGGGCGCGGGCAGAACGAAGCCCCCGATCACGGGGGAACAACCGGGGGCTTCGCGTCCTTCGGGCGGCTTCGATTGCCGCACATTGAGAACGTAAGTCCTGCCCCGGCCACCGGTCAAGCGTCGTCGGAGCAGTTGGCCAAGTTCGAGCGCAAGTCCCTTCACAGGTTCACCACATCGAACGCGGGTCCTCACGGTGTGTGACATCGCGGTCCGGGCCAGACCGGGCTGCGGGCCCCGGCAGCACCTCGTATCCCTCGCCCAACTGCCGTACCAGCGCGTCGGCATGGGGACGCGAAGGGTCCTCGGCGACATGACGCAGTTCGGCCCGGACCCAGCCGTCCCAGAACTCCCGCTGCTCCTCTCCGTCACGTGCCCGCCCGCGCGCCCAGGCCTCCTCGGCAGGCATCTCCATCCACAGCAGCCGCGCCAGGTACGGCCGCAGCGCGCGACGGCCCGCGCCGACGCCCTCCATCAGGACCACGGGGGCCGGCGGCAGCGGCCGGGGCGGGGCGAAGCGGCGGGCGCGCCAGTCGTAGGGGGAGTAGTGCGCCGTCTCGCCCCGGCCGAGCGGCTCGATCACCTCGGCCATCAGACGCGGCGTCCACGCGAACAGCTCGTCATGGCTGGCGATGTCGTCGAGGTGCAGGACCGGCGCACCGCCGAGGGCCTCGGCCAGCCGGGCGGCGAAGGTGGACTTCCCCGATCCGGCGTGTCCGTCGACGCCCACGAGACGGACCGGACCGCAGGACGGCGGCAGCCGGCGGAGCCGGGCGGCGAGCTGGTGGATGACGGCTCCAGAAGGGCTTGTCCGGTGGCGGGCCCGAGGGGGCGGGTGAGGTGGCGCGCCGGAGGGGCGTGCGGCGTGTGCGGGGCTTGTCCGGTGGCGTACGAGTCTATTCGGTCGCTCCTCGCCGGACGGGCGGCGTGGCACGGGTGCGGGTGCTGGCGGGCCCGGGCGTCCGCGTTCATAGTGGGCGCACTACCGTCGTACCGGACCCGTCCCGCACCCCTGGGGAGTCTTCCGTCCATGAGCCGAGCCGAACAGCCGTTCAGCGGGACCGACCAGGGCCCCGGCGTGACCGACCAGCTCTCCCGTGCCGCCGACCGGCCCTCCCGCAGGTCCGTCCTCGCCGCCGCGGTCGTCGCCGCCGTGGCGGGCGGCTCCGGGTCCGCGGCGGCCGTCGACCCGGCCGGACCGGACACCGTGACGCCCGAAGCGACGGCGGCCCCCGCCCGCCCCGTCGACTACCGGGCCTGGACCACGTACGACGACTGGCGTTCCGGCGTCGCCCAGGGCGTCCGGGCCGTCGCGGGAGACCGGCCCGGAGTCGTGGTCGACACGCCGCTCGGCGTCGTGGACCACACCGACCCGCACACCGGGACCACCGCCCGCTGGGAGTACGCGACCTGGACGTCCCCCGTCCACCGGCTGCCCGTCCCCGCGACCGAGGCGATCGCCTCCTGGAACGCGAGCACCCCCGCCGGCACCTGGATCGCCGTCGAGTTCGAGGGCACGTACTCCGACGGCACGGAGACCCCCTGGTACGTGCTGGGCCGATGGGCGTCCGGCGACCAGGACGTCAAGCGGGCCTCGGTGGGCGGGCAGAGCGACGGCAAGAGCACCGTCTGGACGGACACCGTGGCGATCGACGACGCCTCCGGCGGCCTGCGCCTCGTCACGTACCGGCTGCGCCTGACCCTCTACCGCCGGCCCGGCGCGCAGACCACCCCGACGGTGTGGCGGATCGGCGCGATGGGCTCCGACGTCCCCGACCGCTTCACCGTCCCCGCCTCCGTGCCAGGCGTCGCCCGGGAGCTGGACGTGCCCCGCTACTCGCAGGAGACGCACGAGGGCCAGTACCCGGAGTACGACGACGGCGGCGAGGCGTGGTGCAGCCCCACCTCCTCGCAGATGATCATCGAGTACTGGGGCGGCCGCCTCACCCCCGGCCAGCTGGCCTGGGTGAACCCCTCCTACGCCGACCCCCAGGTCTGCCACGCGGCCCGGTACACCTACGACCACCAGTACGCCGGCTGCGGCAACTGGCCGTTCAACGCCGCCTACGCGGCCACCTTCGAGGGCCTCCAGGGCGTGGTGACCCGGCTCGGCTCGCTGACCGACCTGGAGACGCTGATCGCGGCCGGCATCCCGGCCATGACGTCGCAGTCCTTCATCGAGGAGGAGCTGACCGGCGCGGGTTACGGCACCGCCGGCCATCTGATGACCGTGATCGGCTTCACCGCGGACGGCGACGTGATCGCCAACGACCCGGCCTCGCCGACCAACGCGGCGGTGCGGCGCGTCTACCGGCGGCGGGAGTTCGAGAACGTGTGGCTGCGGACCAAGCGCCTCAACGCCGGCGGCAAGGTCGTCTCCGGCAGCGGAGGCGTCTGCTACCTCTACTTCCCGGCCCTTCCGACGGCGGCGCAGCGCACGGCGCTGGCGGCGGTCGGCGTGCGGTGACCTCGCGCGCGGCGGCCTCCGGCGCACATGGCCGGGGGCCGTTCCCGTGCGAGCCGCCGAGCCGCCGAGCCGCCGAGCTGTGTGATCTCGTGTGAGCAAGCTCTCTGCCGCAAAAGCCCTTTTCGGTGGCAAGGTGGACAGACCGAGTCCGGCACCCGCCCGCACCGCCAGCAGAGAGCCAGCGAAGAGACGCCATGACCGCACACATCGCGACCGCCCCCGCCCGAGCCCGCACCGGCGGACCTCAGGACGACGGCCCCAAGATCTTCGAACACGTCCTGGGGTGGACCCTCGTCGTGGTCCTCGCGATGCTCGTGGCCCAGCTCCAACTGGTCTGACACCGGCGCGGAGCGCCGCCCTCCGGCCGGTGACCGGTGTGACCTGACCCACGCTTCGACCTGACATACTGACGTCGTCCCGCCGACCGTTGGAGACCAGGGTCGAGTTGAATATCAGTCACCAGCGCGACGCCGCCCGTCCCCGGGCGCGCGGTACCGAGCGCTCACTCGCGCGTCGCGCCGAACTCATCGCCATCGGGCGGAAGTTGTTCGCCGACACGTCCTACGACGCACTCTCGATGGACGACATCGCCCGGCAGGCGCACGTCGCCAAGGGGCTGATCTACTACTACTTCCAGTCCAAGCGCGGCTATTACCTGGCGATCATCCAGGACTCCGTCGCCGAACTGGTCTCCTTCGCGGCGAGCGGCCGGGAGCTGCCCCAGCTCGACCGGGTGCACCGCACGATCGACAGCTATCTGCGCTTCGCCGAGGACCACCAGGCCTCCTACCGCACGATCGTGAGCGGCGGCGTCGGCTTCGACGCCGAGGTGCACGGCATCCGGGACGGCGTGCGCGAGGCCTTCGTGGTCACCATCGCCGAGGGCGCCTACGGCCGCTCCGACATCCCCTCGCTGCCCCGGATGGGCCTGCTCTCCTGGGTGTGCAGCGTGGAGGGGGCCACCCTCGACTGGATCGACCGCCCCCGGGGGCTGACCCGCGACACCATGCGCGAACTCCTCGTGCGGACCCTGGGCGGCGCCCTGCGCGCGATCGAGGAACTCGACCCCGCCTTCCCCGCCCCGAAGGAGGCCCAGCGGGAGGACGCGTGAGACCGGGCCGCGCGGCCCGCGTGCGCTGACCGCCGTCGGCCCGTCCGCCCGTGCGGCGGCGACCGCCCGCGGGCATACTCACAGCGCGAGGCCGCCGGCCGGCGAGGAGAGGAGTCACCGTGCCCGATCACTTCCCGCCGCCGGTGGACCGGCCGCTTCCGACCGACGAGGCCCGTGACCTGCTCGCACTCGTCCGTGACATCGCACGCCGCGAGATCCTCCCGACGGCCGCCGAGGACGAGGAGGCCGGCCGCTTCCCGCGCGAGCTGTTCACCCTGCTGTCCGAAGCGGGCCTGCTGGGGCTGCCGTACGACTCCGCCCACGGCGGCGGCGACCAGCCCTACGAGGTCTACCTCCAGGTCCTTGAGGAGCTCGCCGCCGCCCGCCTCACCGTCGGTCTCGGCATCAGCGTCCACACCCTGGCCGCCTACCCGCTCGCTGCCCACGGCACCGAGGAGCAGCGGGCCGCGTACCTGCCCGCGGTGCTCGGCGGCGGGCTCCTCGGCGCGTACTGCCTCTCCGAGCCCGCCTCCGGCTCGGACGCCGCCTCCCTGCGCACCCGCGCGGTGCGCGACGGCGACACCTGGGTGATCACCGGCGCCAAGGCCTGGACGACGCACGGCGGCATCGCCGACTTCTACACGGTCATGGCGCGCACCGGCGGCGAGGGCCGGCGCGGGATCACCGTGTTCCTGGTGCCGGGCGACGCCGACGGGCTGAGCGCCGCGCCGCCCGAGCGGAAGATGGGACTGAAGGGCTCACCCACCGCGCAGCTCCACTTCGACGGCGTGCGCGTCCCGGACGCGCGGCGCGTCGGCGAGGCCGGTCAGGGCTTCGCGATCGCCCTGGCCGCGCTCGACTCCGGCCGGCTCGGCATCGCCGCCTGCGCGGTCGGGGTGGCTCAGGCGGCACTCGACGAGGCGGTCGCCTACGCCCGGGACCGGCGGCAGTTCGGCAGGCCCGTCGCCGACTTCCAGGGGCTGCGCTTCCTGCTCGCCGACATGGCGACCCGGATCGAGGCCGGCCGTGCCCTGTACCTGGCGGCGGCGCGGCTGCGGGACGCCGGCCGGCCGTTCGCGGCGCAGGCGGCCATGGCCAAGCTGCACTGCACCGACGCCGCGATGCGGGTCACCACCGACGCCGTCCAGGTCCTCGGCGGCTACGGCTACACCGCCGACTTCCCCGTCGAGCGCTATCTGCGCGAGGCCAAGGCGCTGCAGATCGTGGAGGGCACGAACCAGATCCAGCGCATGGTCATCGCACGTCACCTAGTGGGTCCGGAGACCCGCTGAACTGCCCCGGCCGCACCAGCGGGGCCACCAGCCGCACCCACTCCGGGTCGTGCCGCCCGGGCAGCGTGCGGCCCCGCTCGGCCCACACCCGGATCAGGTCACGGTAGATCGGCGGGTCCTGCGCGGCCGGCGGAGCCGGTGGGACCGCTCCTGCCGGCGCGGGGACGAACAGCTGGCGGTGCCGCCCGGGTGCCGCCGTGTGGGTGGGGGTCATACCAGGGCAACGCGCACCCTCGGCTCCAGGTCACGGCTCGTCAGCCGGGGAAGGCCCGCTTTCCCCCGGGGGCCGGTCGCCGCACCGGGGCCGCCGTCCAAGACGGCCGCGGGCATGCCGGTCCCGCACCACGGCGGTCCGCGGATGCCGTGGCCCGGGGCGAGGGCGGCAGTCGAGTCGGCCGGACGGGCCAGGAACTCAGGCGGCCTGGCGGCGCAGCACCTGTACGCGCATGGGGCGCGAGCCCGGGCCGCCGACGTGCGAGAAGGGCTGCGTACGCCAGTCGAGCCCCTGAGGGAGCGTCAACAGCAGCGCGGTGTCCTGCTCCTGAGGCTCCGCCGACGCATCCGCCGGGCGGGCCTCGGCCGCCGCGCGTCCCGTGCCGGCGCAGACCGTGAGCCCGAAGGGGTTCCACGGCGAGGCGCACAGCGCGTGCTCCGGCAGGACCTCCTCGTCCGCCAGCAGCGCGATGGGCTGCGCGCAGTCCGGGCAGATCACCCGGTACATCTCGAAGGTGTCGTAGGCGTCGAACTCGTCGGCCAGGTCGTCGGGTTCGACGCCCTCCGGCTCGGGTTCGACGGCGACCGGCTGGAGCCGCTTGGGCGCGGTGCGACCAGGGCGCTTAAGACTCTGCATGGGATTCTCCCCCTAGGGCTGGGCCGTGACGGCACTGCGGCCTCGACCACAGCAAGCACTTCCCTGCACGTCTCGGCGGTAACCACGAGGAACTCACGTACCGTCGGCGTACGCTGTGGCGTTCGTCACATGCCAAACGCAGATGCCCGTCCCCGCGTCCCTCCACATGCCCCGCCCGCGTCTCCCGCACACCCCCGCGTTCCGTCCCGAACCCGCGTATGACCTGGGCTGCATAGGTATACGCGGAGATCGGGCGCACTGTAGGTTCTTGCGCCATGGAGGAGCTGGACCGACAGATCGTGCAGCTGCTCGTCAAGGACGGGCGGATGAGTTACACCGACCTGGGCAAGGCCACGGGCCTGTCCACGTCGGCCGTGCACCAGCGGGTGCGCCGGCTGGAGCAGCGCGGCGTCATCCGCGGCTACGCGGCCGTGGTGGACCCGGAGGCGGTCGGGCTGCCCCTGACGGCCTTCATCTCGGTGAAACCGTTCGACCCCAGCGCGCCCGACGACATCGCCGACCGGCTCTCCGGCGTGCCCGAGATCGAGGCCTGCCACAGCGTGGCCGGCGACGAGAACTACATCCTCAAGGTGCGGGTGGCCACCCCGCACGAACTGGAGGAGCTGCTGAGCCGGCTGCGCGCCCTCGCGGGCGTCTCCACTCGTACGACGGTCGTCCTGTCCACGCCGTACGAGGCCCGGCCGCCGCGGATATGACGACGCCCGGCCGCCCGGGTCCGGCAGGCCCGGCGGGCGGACCGGCCGGGCGCGCCCGACGGGGCCCGTGTGCGGGGCGGGCCCGGCGAGGCGCGAGACTGGTGCCCATGAGTGAGCGCACCCCCGAGCCGAAGACCGTCCTGCTCCGCCGTGGAGAGGTCCACAGCCCCGCCGACCCGTTCGCGACCGCGATGGTCGTCGAGCGCGGCCAGGTCGCCTGGGTCGGCTCCGAGGGCGCTGCCGACGCCTTCGCCGACGGCGTCGACGAGGTGGTCGACCTGGACGGCGCCCTCGTCACCCCGGCCTTCACCGACGCCCATGTGCACACCACCGCCACGGGCCTCTCCCTGACCGGCCTCGACCTGTCGACCGCGCCCGACCTGACGACGGCCCTCGCCCGGGTACGCGACTTCGCCGCGGCCAGGCCGGGTGACAAGGTGCTGCTCGGTCACGGGTGGGACGCCTCCCGCTGGCCCGGCGGCCGCCCCCCGACGCGCGCGGAGCTCGACGAGGCGGCCGGCGGCCGGCCCCTCTACCTGTCCCGCATCGACGTCCACTCGGCGGTCGTCACCACGGCCCTGCTGGACCTGGTCCCGAGCCTGGCCGCCCGTCCCGGCGACGGCCCGCTCACCGCCGACGCCCACCACGCCGTACGCGCCGCCGCGTTCGCGGCCGTGACGGCCGGGCAGCGCACCGAGGCCCAGCGCGCCGCCCTCGCTCACGCCGCCTCCCTCGGCATCGGCTCGGTGCACGAGTGCGCCGGACCCGAGATCTCCTCCGAGGACGACCTCACCGGCCTGCTGCGGCTCGCCGCCGAGGAGGAGGGCCCCCGGATCGTCGGCTACTGGGCCGAACAGGGCGCGGACGGCGTGGCGAAGGCGCGCGCCCTCGGCACCCTCGGCGCGGCCGGCGACCTCTTCGTCGACGGCGCCCTCGGCTCCCACACCGCCTGCCTGCACGCCCCGTACACCGACGCCGCCCACACCGGCAAGGCCTACCTCGACGCCCGCCAGGTCGCGGAGCACGTCGGCGCCTGCACCGAGGCCGGGCTCCAGGCGGGCTTCCACGCCATCGGCGACGCGGCCGTCACCGCCGTCGTCGAGGGCGTGCGGGCCGCCGCGGAGAAGGTGGGCCTCGCCCGGATCCGCGCCGCCCGGCACCGCGTCGAGCACGCCGAGATGCTCACCCCCGAAACCATCGCCGCGTTCGCCGAACTCGGCCTCACCGCCTCCGTCCAGCCCGCCTTCGACGCCCTGTGGGGCGGCGAGGACGGCATGTACGCCCAGCGTCTCGGCGTCGAACGGGCCCGCTCGCTGAACCCCTTCGCGGCCCTGCTGCGCGCCGGGGTGCCGCTCGCCTTCGGCTCCGACAGC
Source organism: Streptomyces sp. NPDC002566 (assembly GCF_042889585.1). Classification (NCBI taxonomy): domain Bacteria; kingdom Bacillati; phylum Actinomycetota; class Actinomycetes; order Kitasatosporales; family Streptomycetaceae; genus Streptomyces; species Streptomyces sp. NPDC002566. The sequence continues at coordinate 124,773 of NZ_JBIARD010000011.1, forward strand.
CCCGTCACCCCGCTCGACCCCTGGGGCACGGTCCGGGCCGCCGCCTTCCACCGCACCCCCGAGCACCGCGTCTCCGTGCGCGCCGCGTTCACCGCCCACACCCGAGGCGGCTGGCGGGCGATCGGGCGCGACGACGCCGGCGTCCTGGTGCCCGGGGCGCCCGCGGACTACGCGGTGTGGCGCACGGACCACCTGGTCGTCCAGGCACCCGACGACCGGGTCGCCCGCTGGTCCACCGACCCCCGTTCCGGAACGCCCGGCCTGCCCGACCTCACCCCGGGCGCCGACCTGCCCGTATGCCTGCGCACGGTGGTCGCGGGACGGACGGTGTTCGTACGGCCGGGCGAGTGATCCGGCCGCGCGGAGCGGCGAAGATCACCCGTCCGCGCACCGCCCCGCGGACCCCGCCGCCTCCGCGCTGACCAGCGCTTTGACCGAAGACCCGCAGGTAGGGCGGCTGTTGACAGCCGACGGCGGGGGGCCGGTAGGTTCGGCCGGGTCCACCACCGGACACCCCGCCGGCGAACGTTCACGCACTCGCCGCGGCGCCGCTGGGTCAGGGACGGTGCGCCACTCCGGGCCGCCGTCACTGGGAGCCAGGCTCAGCGCCCGCGCCGCGCGCGAGGGAACTTTCCGGCCGGTCGGGGAGGTGTGACCCGGGTGGGGCCCGGGCGCTCAGTAGACAACGGCTTTAGGTCGACCCGCAGCCAGCGGGCCCCAGGTCGGCCCGAAGGGCGCCGGGCCCCCATCCGCAGCGACGCGGCACACCGCGGGCTCACCCGTACGCGTACGCTCGGCCCCACGCGCTCCCTGGCGCGGAGCCAGGGCTTCCGAAGACGCCGAAAAAGACCTACTTACCCCGATCTTCGGAAAACGACACCACCTTATGAAAGGTCCCGCCATGTCATCGCAGGCGGCGGCCACTATGGTGGTCCCCTGCGTACGGACTCGAAGGGGCAGCAGTGAACGACGGCGACGGGACTCTCGCGGCACAGGACCGGGGGAGGAAGTTCGGCCCGCTCGGCCTGGCCTTGGTGATCATTCCGACCTACAACGAGGCGGAGAACATCAAGGCCATCGTCGGCCGGGTGCGCAAGGCCGTCCCCGAGGCCCACGTCCTCGTGGCCGACGACAACAGCCCCGACGGCACCGGCAAGCTGGCCGACGAGCTGGCCGCCGTGGACGACCACGTGCGCGTGCTGCACCGCAAGGGCAAGGAAGGCCTCGGCGCCGCCTACCTCGCGGGCTTCCGCTGGGGCCTGGACAACGGCTACGGCGTACTGATCGAGATGGACGCCGACGGCTCCCACCAGCCCGAGGAGCTGCCCCGGCTGCTCACCGCGCTCAAGGGCGCCGACCTGGTCCTGGGCTCCCGCTGGGTGCCGGGCGGCCGGGTCGTGAACTGGCCCAAGTCCCGCGAGATGATCTCCCGCGGCGGCAGCCTGTACTCGCGCCTCGCACTGGACCTCCCGCTGCGCGACATCACCGGCGGCTACCGCGCGTTCCGCCGCGAGACCCTGGAGGGACTCGGCCTCGACGGGGTCGCCTCCCAGGGCTACTGCTTCCAGGTCGACCTCGCCCGGCGCGCGGTCAAGGCCGGCTTCCACGTCGTCGAGGTGCCCATCACCTTCGTCGAGCGTGAACTCGGCGACTCCAAGATGAGCCGAGACATCCTCGTCGAGGCGCTGTGGCGCGTCACGGCGTGGGGCGTGGGCGAACGCGTCGGCAAGATCGCGGGCAAGTCCGCCAGAACCGGCAGGCCCGCCGTCCCGCAGCGTCCGCAGCCGTCGGCGAGCGACGAGACGAAGGACCCGGCGGCGTCCGAGAAGCCGCACAGCGACGGCTGATCGCCCCTTATGCCGCTCTGAGCCGGGTCCAGGCACACTGGACGCATGACGACTGGCGCTCCGACCCCCGCGTACTCCGTGCAGCAGCCCGTGCAGCAGCCCCGGCCCCGGCGCTCCCGGCTGCGGACGTTCCTGCCCCTGGGGTTCGCCGCATGGCTGGTGCTGGAGATCTGGCTGCTGTCCGTGGTCGCGAGCACGGCCGGCGGGTTCGCGCTCTTCGTACTGCTCCTCACCGGGCTCGTCCTCGGCGCGGTGGTGATCAAGCGGGCCGGCCGGCGCGCCTTCCACAACCTGAACGAGGCGATCCAGCGCGGCACGGCCCCCACCCGGGGCGGCGGCAACGGTCTGATGATGCTCGGCGGCCTGCTCCTGATGATCCCGGGCCTGGTGTCCGACGCGGCGGGCCTGCTCCTGCTGCTCCCGCCGGTCCAGAAGGCCGTCGGCCGCTACACGCAGCGCACCGTGGACCGCAAGCTGCGCGACGCCGGCTCGGGCGTCCTCGGCGACGCCTTCCAGCAGGCGCGCATCCACCGCCCGGACGGCAAGGTGGTCCAGGGCGAGGTCATCCGGGACGACATCCGCTGAATCCGGGGGCTCGCCCCTCCGGCCGAGCGGGCACACGACGACCGCGGGCGCCGCACACCTTTCGGATGTGCGGCGCCCGCGGTCGTTATGTCTTTCTTCCCGCCCCAGGGTCAGGCGGACTTGCGGCTGTCGCGGGGATGCACCGCCAGGTTCATCGCCCCGGACCGCAGAACGGCCAGCCGCTCCTCGAGGACCTCTTCGAGTTCCTCGCGGGTCCGCCGCTCCATCAGCATGTCCCAGTGCGTACGCGCGGGCTTGGCCTTCTTCTCCTCAGGGCCGTCGCCGTCCACGAGGAGTGCTGGGGCACCGCAGACCTTGCACTCCCACTCCGGCGGGATCTCCGCCTCGACCGAGAAGGGCATCTCGAAGCGGTGCCCCTTCTCGCATGCGTACTCCACGGCCTGGCGCGGGGCCAGGTCGATGCCGCGGTCCGTCTCGTAGCTGGTCACCACGAGGCGCGTGCCGCGAAGAGCTCGCTCACTCATGAATCGTGCCTCCCGGGCTTGTCGCCCACAGGACAGGTGTCGCTGTCGTCGTCATCCGGTCAACGTCCGGTCGGCGGTAAAGATTCCCGTTCCGTGTCCCGTTCCGGGTCATGCGTCGCCGTCGTAGCCGCAGCCTTGTCAACCATTGCAGTACCCACAGGCGCCCGGTTTGTCACATCTGAAAGCAGATGTCACCCAGCGTTTCGGCATCTTTGACGCGCGGTAACGGTACGCCGTGCAGGCCAAACGCGTACACTACCGCCCTTTGGCGTTGAGCGCTAAATCTTCTCGGGTACCGGTTTCCCCGCGCCGGTGATCGCATGCCGCGACGGCGGCCATGACGCAGCCCGGGTCAGGCCCACACGCCCCTCTCCCGCATGACCTCCCGCAGCGTGTCGATGTGGTCGGTCATGATGCCGTCGACGCCGAGATCCAGGAGCCGGTGCATCCGATCCGGTTCGTTGACCGTCCACACGTGCACGTGCAGCCCGCGCGCGTGGGCGGCGCGCACGAAACGGCGGTCCACGACCGGGATGCCCGAGCGGGTCTCGGGCACCTGCGCGGCCACCGCCGAGCGGCGCGGCGCCGTGGGCACGCCCCACGACCGCAGCCTGAGGCCGATCACGCCCCGGGTGCCGTACGAGGTCGCCAGGCGCGGTCCGCCCAGCCGCTGCGCGCGCAGCACCCGCGCCTCGGAGAAGGAGCCCACGCAGACCCGGTCCCAGGCGTCGGCCCGCGCGATCAGATCGAGCAGAGGGTGCAGCGCGGGCTCCGCCTTGAGATCGACGTTCCAGCGCACCTCGGGGAAGGTCTCCAGGAGTTCCTCGAAGAGGGGGACCGGTTCCGCGCCGCCCACGCGTGCGTGCCGCACCTCGGCCCAGGGCAGTTCGGCGATGCGGCCCGCCCCGTCGGTCACCCGGTCCAGCGTCGCGTCGTGGAAGGCGACCAGTCTGCCGTCCCGCGTGGTGTGCACGTCGGTCTCCATGTAGCGGTAGCCCGCCTCGGCCGCGCGCCGGAACTGCGCCACGGTGTTCTCCAGACCGTCCGCGGCCCCACCGCGGTGGGCGAAGGGGATGGGCCCCGGATGGTCGAGGTAGGGGTGGCGCAGGAGGACGGTCACGGACGCAGTATCGCTCCACGGGGTGACCCCGCGGCAATGATCGTGCTGCCGGCCGGTGCCGCGGGCACGTCGAACACCCGCAGGAAGAACTGCGCCAGCGGCCCGATCGACAGCGCGTACAGCAGGGTGCCGACGCCCACGGTGCCGCCGAGGAGGAAACCGGTCACCACGACGCTGATCTCGACGGCCGTGCGGATCATCCGGATCGAGCGGCCCGTCCGCCGGTGCAGTCCCGTCATCAGTCCGTCGCGCGGCCCCGGCCCGAAGCGCGCCGCGATGTAGCTGCCGGTCGCCGCGCCGTTCAGGACGACCCCCGCCACCAGCATGGGCACGCGCACGGACAGACCGTGCGCCTCGGGGATGACGGCGAGCGCCCCGTCCATCACGATCCCGATGACGATCACGTTGGACACCGTGCCGAGCCCCGGGCGCTGCCGCATCGGTATCCACGTGAGCAGCACGATCACGCCCACGATGATCAGGACGGTGCCGATGGACAGGCCGGTGTGCGCGGCGAGCCCCTGGTGGAGCACGTTCCACGGCTCCAGCCCCAGGCCGGACCGGACGAGCATGGCCGAGCTGATGCCGTAGAGCGCGAGGCCGGCGTACAGCTGGACCAGCCGTCGGGCGAGTTGGTGGCCGTTGCTGAACAAGTGGTCCCCCTGGTGGTGGTAGTGGCCTGACTCATGACACTCTGTGGCGGGGGAGGAAACTCCATCCATGGCCAATTCGGGGAAGGTGGACTGGTAATCATGGCGCAGTGGACCTCCGCGGTAGGGGCCGCGCAACTGGCGCGGCTGCTCAACTCCCAGCAGGACCGTCCGGCGGGCCCCGGCACGCGCCGCCCGCCCGCCTACCGCGCCCTCGCCGACGGCGTCCGGCTGCTGGTCCTGGAAGGACGCGTCCCGGTGGCGGCCCGGCTGCCCGCCGAGCGGGAGCTCGCCCTGGCGCTGTCCGTCAGCCGCACGACCGTCGCCGCCGCCTACGAGGCGCTGCGCGCGGAGGGCTTCCTGGAGTCCCGGCGCGGAGCGGGCAGCTGGACGGCCGTCCCGGCCGGGAACCCCGTCCCCGCGCGCGGGCTCGAACCCCTGCCGCCGGAGACCCTGGGCTCGATGATCGACCTGGGCTGCGCCGCTCTCCCGGCCCCCGAGCCGTGGCTCACCCGCGCCGTGCAGGGCGCGCTGGAGGAGCTGCCCCCCTACGCCCACACGCACGGCGACTACCCGGCGGGACTGCCCGCCCTGCGGGCGATGATCGCCGAGCGCTACACCGCGCGCGGGATTCCCACCATGCCCGAGCAGATCATGGTGACGACCGGCGCCATGGGCGCCATCGACGCGATCTGCCATCTGTTCGGCGGGCGGGGCGAACGCATCGCCGTCGAGTCGCCGTCGTACGCCAACATCCTCCAGCTGATGCGGGAGGCGGGGGCCCGGCTGGTCCCGGTCGCCATGGCGGAGGGGCTCACCGGGTGGGACATGGACCGCTGGCGGCAGGTCCTGCGCGAGGCCGCGCCACGCATCGCCTACGTCGTCGCCGACTTCCACAACCCCACCGGCGCCCTCGCCGACGAGGACCAGCGGCGGCGGCTCGTGGAGGCGGCCCGGTCGGCGGGGACGGTGCTGGTCGCCGACGAGACGATGAGCGAGCTGTGGCTCGACGACGAGGCGGCCGCCGCCATGCCGCGCCCGGTGTGCGGCTTCGACCCGGCCGGGTCCACGGTGATCACCGTCGGCTCGGCAAGCAAGGCCTTCTGGGCCGGGATGCGCATCGGCTGGGTGCGGGCGGCTCCCGACGTCATCCGCAGCCTGGTCGCCGCGCGCGCCTACGCCGACCTGGGCACTCCGGTGCTGGAGCAGCTGGCGGTGAACTGGCTGTTCAGCACCGGCGGCTGGGAGCAGGCCGTGGAGCTGCGGCGCGCTCAGGCCCGGGAGAACCGGGACGCGCTGGTCGCCGCGGTGCGGCGGGAGCTGCCGGACTGGGAGTTCGAGGTGCCCCAGGGCGGGCTGACGCTGTGGGTGCGGGCCGGCGGGCTGTCCGGGTCGCGGCTCGCCGAGGCGGGGGAGCGGGTCGGGGTCCGGGTGCCGTCCGGACCGCGCTTCGGGGTGGACGGCGCCTTCGAGGGCTATGTGCGGCTGCCGTTCACCGTGGGGGGCGCGGTGGCCGACGAGGCGGCGGCACGGCTGGCGGCGGCGGCCCGGATCGTGCAGAGCGGGGGGACGGCGGGCGGGGAGGCCCCGCGCACGTTCGTCGCGTAGACGGGGCCCGGCCCGGCCGGTGCGGCAAGGGTGCGGGCGGCAGGCCCCGCCCGTGTCCCTACGAGCTCTCCAGGGCCACGGCCTCCGCCGGGACCGGCAGGGCCTCGGCGTCCGCCGGGGTCGAGCGGGGCGGCAGCAGGTCGAGGACCGCCTGCCGGTGGCCGTCGCTCGTCGCGTCGTCGTAGGGGTCCGGGGTCGCCGGTACCTGGAGGCGGTGCACCGGTCCCGCGCCGAGCCGGGCGTAGCCGCGCCCGGGCGGGACGTCGTCGACGGGAGTGGTGTGCGCGGGCGCGCCGAGGATCGCCTCCAGCTGCCTGCCCGAGGCGGGCCCGAGGACGACACGCGCGCGCGTGTGCTGCCGTACCGCTTCGCTGAGGGCGTCCAGGTTGTCGAACTGCTCGGCCACGACCACCGTCACCGAGGCCGCGCGGCCGTGCCGCAGCGGGACCTGGAGGAATGCCTGCGGGTCCGCGCGGCCCTCCGCCTCAGCGAGGTGGCTGAACGCGGTGGGGCGGTCGAGGAGGATCCACAGCGGGCGCTTGACGTCGTCCGGCGGGGGGTTGCCCTCCTGGCGGGCCTGGTTCGCGGCGATCAGCCGGCGCTCCGTCTCCTGGGCGGCCCATTCCAGGCCGGCCAGCGCCCCGGCGAGTCCCACCTCGACGCCCAGGACGCCGTCCCGGCCGGCGAGACAGGCGTACTCGCCGGTGCCGCCGCCCTCGACGATCAGGACGTCCCCGTACTGGAGGGCCTGCAGGGCGAGGGAGCGCAGCAGGGTCGAGGTGCCGCTGCCGGGCCGGCCGACGGCCAGGAGGTGGGGCTCGGTGGAGCGGACGCCGGTGCGCCAGACGACGGGCGGGACGTCCCGCCGCTCCTCGCCGTGGCCGAGGGGCAGGGTGCGCAGGACGTGGGACGGGTCGGTGAAGCCCAGGACCGTCTCGCCGGGGGCGGTGACGAAACGCTGGGCGGCGATGTCGGTGGGGAGCGGGGCGAGGACGCGGAGGGTGAGTGTGTTGCCCTCCTCGTCCCAGTCGAAGAGGTACTCGCGGCCGCGGCCCGACTTGGAGGCGAGGAGGTGCTCCACGCGCGCGCGTGGCTCGGCCTCGCCGTCGGGGAAGTACGCCGGGTAGTGGACCTCGAGGTGGGCGACGCGGCCGGACCCGTCGAACTCGTACTCCGGGAAGGCCTTCTCCCAGTCGCCGCCGTGGGCGTACAGGGGAGCGGGGTCCTCGGCCGTCGAGAAGTACGGGACGAGGGCCTCGTACAGCGACCGGAGCCGCTGGGTCTGCGACTCGTCGGGGCCATCGGGGACCGGTGGGGTGCGGTCCCGGCCCTGCCAGGCTGCCGCCGCCATCAGGGTGATGACGGCGAGCAGCGGGCCGTAGGGGACGAGGGCCACCACCAGGACCACCGAGGCCGCCAGGAACAGCAGCGGGCCGCGCCGGTCCTTGGGTGTCTCGGCCCACTTGAGCCGCCCGGCCGCGGCCAGCCGGCGCAGACCGCGGGCGACGGTGATCAGCGGGTGCAGGATGTCGGTGGCGCTGTCCGCCGCCGTCCGGGCCAGCTCCCGGCTCCGGGCGATCTGCGCGCTGCCTGTGCTCAGGATGCGGGGGAGGGGGCGCCGGGCCACTGCGGTCTCCTGGAGGTGGGGGCGGACGGATCGGACGGCGGGGACGGGACGGCGGAACCGGGCGGCGTCAGAACTTGATGCCGCCCAGTAGTCCGGCCAGGCTCTCGCCGCCCGCCTTGATGCTGGGGGCGATGGCCGTGCTGGCCAGGTAGAAGCCGAACAGGGCCGAGACCAGGGCGTGCGACGCCTTCAGCCCGTCCTTGCGGAAGAACAGGAAGACGATGATGCCGAGCAGGACCACACCTGAGATGGACAGGATCATTTGGGCTCTCCTGGTTCGTGGGGACAGTCACCATGAGTACTTCCAGGATCACAGGATGTATCTATACGATTAAAGGTGCAACTGGGTGAATTCCGGGAGTTTTCGCCCGGTCGGCGGAAGTCCCGAAGGGGTGCCTGAGCAGCGGAGTTGCGTCGAACGGGTCTCGCGCTGATCTTTGCCTCTCGCGCGGCCCGCCATGTGCCGGGCGAGCCAGTACCCTGGCGATTCACCTGAACGGCTGTGACGAGAGGCGGTCCGAGATGACCGAAGCCCCCGACCCCGAGGTCGTGGAGCTGGCGAGCAAGATCTTCGAGCTGGCCCGCCAGGGACAGACGGAGACGCTCGTGGCCTACGTCGACGCGGGCGTTCCGGCCAACCTCACCAACGACCGCGGCGACTCGCTCGTGATGCTCGCCGCGTACCACGGCCACGCCGAGGCGGTACGGGCCCTGCTGGCCCGCGGCGCCGAGGCCGACCGGATCAACGACCGAGGCCAGACCCCGCTCGCGGGAGCCGTCTTCAAGGGGGAGACGGAGGTCGTCAAGGCCCTCGTCGAAGCCGGCGCCGACCCGACCGCGGGCACCCCCTCGGCCGTCGACACGGCCAGGATGTTCGACCGGGCCGAGCTGCTCGAACTGTTCGGGGGGCACCGCACCGGCAGTCCCTGATCAGCCGGAACGAAGTTCCCGACCGGACAGGACGACGAACACGGGGGAGGCGGTACGAGGCCGCCGGAAATATCGGTCGCGGCAGGCAGAACAGCCGGGTCATCATGACGTCGTGATTCACGGACGCGACGGATGGGCAGGTGTTGCCGCACCGCGCGGGCCGTGACACGGTCCGCATGGGCCACCGACGAGAGGCAGAGAGAGATGGTCTACAACAAGCAAGAGACGGCGGGCGCCCCGACGTGTTGTCACGTGGCCAGGTAACGCGTGTTCCCCGGTTGCGTCGACGCTTGATGTGAGGCTGTTTCCCATGTTCGATCCGGTCATAGCGCCCAGCGGTACGCTGCTCGGCCTGCTGCAGCGGGGCCGCGGCGACGGCACGCTGCACGCGCTCACCGCGCCCCGCCGAGAGGCGCTCGCGGCCCTCAACCACTGTGTGCTGCGCGATCCCCGCCACGACTGGCAGGTGGAGAACCGCTCCCTCTACTACGCCCGGCTCTTCCTCGACCTCGGCGGCGAGCTGGACGAGATCGCGGCGCACCTCTTCGACGTCGAGGACGCCTTCGACACCGAGGAGTCCCGCACCGGCCTCGCCCTGGCCGTCCTCGGCCATCTCGCCTCCTACGGCAGGCGGGACGCCCTGGAACTGCTGCGCCGCTACGCAGCCTCGGGCTCCAACTGGGCCTGGGCCCTGGACGAACTCGCCCTGCGCGACGACGACGCCGGGCTGCGCGCCCTGGCCGCCCCGGTGCTCGCGCGGTTCGCCACCGACGCCGAGGGCGAGGCGGAACTGGCCGTCGCCGTACGCGACGCCTTCGAGCCGCGGCCGTGGCGGCTGTGGGCGGAGGACCCGCGCGAGTACGTCTCCACGCGGGTGCGTGCCGCACAGGAAGCCGGTTCCTTCGACCGGTGGCAGCGGCAGATGAGGCCCACCGGGCCCCGGCCCGGCTGGAGCGTCCAGGCCGTCTTCGACTGGGCCCAGCAGGGCCTGGACCGGGGTGCCGCGCTCCATGTCCCCGCGGCCCGATGTCTGGCCGCGGTGGCCGGCCCCGAGGACCGGCCGGAGATCGTGCGGGCCGCACGGGACGGCGGCGACGGCGCCCGGTGCACCGCCCTGCGCTATCTCGCCGACAGCGACGATCCCGGCGCCCTCGACCTGATCGAACGGGCCGTCGTGACGGGCTCGACGGCCGTGGTGGAGGCGGCCGTCGACGCCTTCGAACGCATGCGCGTGCCGGCCGCCGTGGACCGCGCCCGCGGCTGGGTCCACCGGCCCGACGCCCTCGGCGCCGCCGCCGGCCGTGTGCTCGCCTGCCGGGGCGGCGCCCACGACGGCGACCTCGTCCTCGGCGCCCTGCGCGAGGCCGTCCGCGGCGAGGGCTGCGACGCCCCGACCCTGTGGACCCTCGTCGACGGCGCCGGGCGGCTCGGCATCGCCTGCGCGGCCCCCGTGCTGCGGCACATCTACCGCGAGACCGCCTCGTCCCATCTGCGGGGCCGCTGCGCCCGCGCACTCGCCGCCACCGACCCCTCCTTCGCCGCGGGCTTCGCCGTCGAGTGCCTGTGGGACTGCGAGGAGACCACCCGCGAGATCGCCGCCCGGCACGCCGAGACCGGCGACGCCCGGGTCGTCGAACGGCTGCGCCGGCTCGCCGCCGACCCCGCCGAGGAGGCCGAGGTCCAGACGGCCGTACGCAGCAGGATCGGACCGGACGCGGCCTCGGCCATGTGACGAGGGCCCCGACGACAGGGCCCATCGGCGGACGTCCGTCCGCCGGGTGAACGGGCGGTGACCGGCAGGCCAGGCGGAGATGGACGCCGCCCGGCCCGCCGGTTGCTCGGCGCTCTACCGGGCCCCGGTCGTCCGGAGCGCGGTGAAGCGAGGGCGCACCGCCACGAAACGTGTCGGCGTCCCGGGCACCGCCTGCGCGGCACGGGCCAGATCGGGCCGGTGGACGACACCGATCACCGGGTAGCCCCCCGTGGTCGGATGGTCGGCCAGGAAGACCACGGGCCTGCCGTCCGGCGGCACCTGGACCGCCCCCAGCACCATGCCCTCGCTGGGAAGCTCCCCGGCCCTCGCGCGCTCCAGCGCCGGCCCCTCCGTGCGCAGCCCGATCCGGTTGCTCGACGCCGACACGCGGTACACGCGCGTGGTGAACGCGCGCACCGCCTCCGGGGTGAACCAGTCGTCGCGCGGGCCCGGCGTCACCCGCAGGACGAGCTCGGCCGGCGGCGCCGGCTGCGGGGCGACGTCCACGCGTGTGTACGGGGCGGGCGGCGGCCCCAGGGGCAGCACCGCGCCGTCCGTGAGGGGTGCGGGGCCCAGGCCCGACAGCAGGTCCGTCGAACGGCTGCCGAGGACGCGCTCCACGGTGACGCCGCCGCCCACGGCCAGGTAGCCGCGCACCCCGGCGAGGGCGCGCCCGACGTCCAGCAGCGCCCCGGACGGCACATGCACCGGCGCGCCCCAGGCGACGGGCCGGCCGTCCACCGTGACGGCCGAGGGCGCGCCGCCGACGGCCACCGTGACCGGGGAACGAGGGCGCACGGCGCAGCCGTCGAGCGTCGTCTCCAGCACGGCCGCCTCCGGCGGGTTGCCGACCAGCCGGTTGACGAGCGCCGCCGCCGGCGCGTCCAGCGCGCCCGAGCGGGGCACGCCCAGATGCGCGTATCCGGAACGGCCGCGGTCCTGAACGGTGGTGAGCGCCCCCGCGCGGACGACGGTGAGCGCGCGATCGGTCATACGGCGCCCCCCTGGCCCGCCGGGACGAAACGCACCCGTGTGCCCGGTGTGAGCAGCGCCGCGGGCACGCGCGTGTGGTCCCACAGCACCGCGTCCGTGGTGCCGATCAGCTGCCAGCCGCCCGGCGACGAGCGCGGGTACACGCCCGTGTACGGCCCGGCCAGTGCCACCGAGCCCGCAGGGACGGCCGTACGCGGAGTGGCCCGGCGCGGCACGTCGTAGCGCGCCGGCAGGCCGGTGAGATAGCCGAACCCGGGGGCGAAGCCGCAGAACGCGACCCGGAACTCGGTGGCGGCGTGGATCCGCGCCACCTCACGCTCCGGAACGCCCCAGTGGGCGGCCACGTCGGCCAGGTCGGGGCCGTCGTAGCGCACCGGCAGCTCGACCACCGCGCCCGAGCGCGGGGGGGCGGGCGGGACGGCCGCCGAGGTCAGTTCGCGGGCCCAGCGGACCGGGTCGGCCAGGCCGTCGAGGAGAACCGTGCGCGCCGCGGGGACGATCTCGCGGACGACGAGCGAGCCCTCCGCGCGGCGCCGCAGCAGCTCCGCGTGCAGGGCCTGGGCCTCCTCGCCCGAGGCCGCCTCGAGGAGCAGGGCGTCCACGCCGACGGCCAGCGCCCTCATGCGAACGCCTCCACCCGTACGCCCGTCTCCTCCAGCCGCCGCCTGACCCGCCGGGCCAGCTCCACCGCGCCGGGCGTGTCGCCGTGCACGCACAGGGAACGCGCGCGTACGTCGATGCGCGGCCCCGCCAGGGAGGCCACCGTGCCGGACCGGGCCAGCTCCACCGACCGCTCCACGACGGCGTCCGGGTCGGTGACCACGGCACCCGCGAGCCCGCGCGGCACCAGCGTGCCCTCCTCGGTGTAGGCGCGGTCCGCGAACGCCTCCGTGACGGCGGGCAGGCCCGCCCGCGCGGCGAGCTCCAGCAGGCGGGAGCCGGGCAGCCCCAGCACGGGCAGCGCGGAGCCGGCGAGGAGCAGACCGGCGACCACGGCCGCGGCCTGCTCCTCGTCGTGTACGACCCGGTTGTAGAGCGCGCCGTGCGGCTTGACGTACGCCACGCGCGCGCCCGCCGCCCGCGCGAAGACCTCCAGTGCGCCGATCTGGTAGGCCACCTCGGCGGTCAGTTCGGCCGGCGGCACGTCCATCGCGCGCCGCCCGAACCCGGCGAGGTCCCGGTAGGAGACCTGCGCGCCGATCGTCACGCCCCGCTCGGCGGCCAGCTCGCACACCCGCCGCATGGTGGGCGCGTCCCCGGCGTGGAAACCGCACGCCACGTTGGCGCTGGTGACCACGGACAGCAGGCCCTCGTCGTCGGTCAGCTGCCAGCGGCCGAAGCCCTCTCCGAGGTCGGCGTTCAGGTCGATGACGGTCATACCTTCGAAGCTAGAGGATCGTTCAACAATCCTTCAATACCCCTGTTGTTCCGCTCCCCCCTGCGATTGAATTCCGGGCATGGCAGAGCAGCTGGCGGGACTGGCCGACGACCGCGCCCTCCTGGGCCGCACCAGCACGGCCGAGCGGGTCGCGGACATCCTCAGGAGCCGCATCGCCGAGGGCTGCTTCCCGCCCGGCACCCGGCTGTCCGAGGACAGCGTCGGCGGAGCGCTCGGCGTCTCCCGCAACACGCTGCGCGAGGCGTTCCGCCTGCTCACCCATGAACGCCTCCTCGTCCACGAGCTGAACCGGGGCGTGTTCGTCCGCGTCCTGACCGTGGAGGACGTGGAGGACATCTACCGCACGCGCGCCCTCGTCGAGTGCGCCGTCGTGCGCGGTCTCGGGGAGCCGCCGTACACGCTGGACCGCCTGAGGGCGGCCGTCGCCGAGGGGGACGTCGCGGCCGCCGGGAACGACTGGAAAGGGCTGGGCACCGCCAACATCCACTTCCACCAGGAGCTGGTGGCGCTGGCAGGCAGCGCCCGCACGGACGAACTCATGCGCGGCGTCTTCGCCGAACTGCGGCTCGCCTTCCACGTCGTCGACGACCCGCACCGGCTGCACGAGCCGTACCTCGCGCGCAACCGGCAGATCCTCCGGGCGCTCGAATCCGGGGACAGGGGCGCGGCGGAGGAACTGCTCGTGGTCTACCTCCACGACTCGCTGCGGCGGATCGTGGAGGTGTACCGGCGCCGAGTGGGCGACGAGGGGCGAGCCGCCGGCTGAGCGCCCCTGACGGCATGCCGTCGTTTGGGTCGTTGTCAGACCGAGGACCTAGTCTGTGCACCGTGACTTCGCCTGCACCGACGGACTCGACGGACCGTGTTCCGCCCCAGCTCAGCGCGGGACCGCGCCCGGCGCCGGGCCCGGCCGCCGACGAGGGGCTGGCGCGGCGGCTGCGCGCGCTCGCCTGCACCGCCCCGATCCACGACCTCGACGCGCGCAAGGCGAACCTGGCCGGCGAGTACTCGGTGTACGGCATGGCGGAGATCGCCCTCGCAGCCATCGACCTCGTCACCCTCAACATGGACTTCGACACCGGCGCTGACCACGACCAGATCGTCGCCCGCCTCGTCCCGCGCGTGGCCGCGCAGGCCCCGCCCCGGCCCGCCGAGGAACACGAGCGCGTGGCCCGCTGGGTCCTGGAGAACCTGATCAACGTCGGCAGCGTCGACCGCGGCTTCCGCGCCGTGTACGGCACCTTCACGGCCGACGGCACCTATGTGCGCCGCGACTACGACTTCAAGCTGATCGAGGAGGTCCCCGGCTACGGCGGCGCGGTCTACCTCCGCACGACCGACGAGGCGGTCAACGTCCTGGTCGGCGCCCTCGACACCGACGTCACCAGCGCCCAGATCGCCGCCGAGGTCAAGCTGGAGGTCCTCATCCGGCGCGGCCGCCTCGCCGACGCCCAGCTCGCCGCCGAGCAGGCCCGCTACCGCACCGTGCAGTACTCCGAGACCCTGCGGAGGGCCCTGGAGGCGACCCGGCGCAACGTACGCGCGGTGGACTGGCTCCACACCGTCCCCGACATGATCGCCGAAGCCCTCGACCACGTGGCCGACCGCTACCGCCACGAGAACGCGATCCTCACCAACATCCGCAAGGCCCGTGACGAGATCGAGGACGCCGACAACAAGCGGCGGGCCGCCGAGCTCGTCGACATCGTCAAGGACTGCATCCGGCGGCACACCCAGCTCCAGTCCCGCCTGCTGGAGGCGGGCCCCCTCTTCCGCGCCGAGCAGGACCGGCAGGCCTTCGCCACACCGATGACCTCCTCCGGCACGGACCTCTACGGCCATCTCCTCGCCCCCCTGCTGCCGCTGCCCCTGGAAGAGGCCGTACGCGTCACCGACGCGTTCTTCGCCCGCGGCACCGGACTGCGCACGCCCGCGTCCGTGCGTGTGGGCGACCTGGTCGACCTGCTGCTGACGCCGCCGGTGGAGCGGGAGCACCTGGGCGCCGAGATGCCCGAACCCGACCTCATCGCCACGCCGGACGACAGCCGGTTCAGCGAGGAGCAGCTCGCCGCCGCCAGGGAGCTGCTCGACCTGCCCGCCGACGCGCCGCGCAGACTGTCGGGACTCCTGGCCGAGGCGCGGCGCACCGGCGACCTCGATCTGCCCTACTTGGTCGCGCTGTTGGCGGTGCACGCGGCGAGCCCCGCGGTCGGCACCGCCTACCGGCAGGGCGAGGAGAAGCTGCTGTTCGCCGTGGACGACGGCACCGAACTCGACGACCCCGAGTTCGGCGGGGCCGACCTGATAGTGGGCACGGCGCTGCTGGACGCGGCGGGCATGGCCGCCGACCGGACGGAAGCGGCATGAGCAGGGCCGAGCCCCGTACGCAGGGCCGGGAACCGTATGCACGAACAACACCAGCGCAGCAAGGAGCCGAGACCGTGACCGAGCACGTCGAGTGGAGCGAGACGGAAGCGCCCGCCCCGTCGGCGCCCGCCGCCGTCACCCCCGCCGACGCCGCCGACGCCGCTCGGCTCGTCGCCTTCGGACTGCAGCCCAAGACGCAGCCCGCGCGGGACCAGGAGTACACCGAACTGCTGCGGCGCTACCGGGAGGACCCGGCGTTCGCCCGGCTCGCCGACGCGGTGGCCACCGGGCTCGGGCTCGTCGTGCTGGAGGTGTCCCCGCGCGCGGGCATGGCCGTGACCGCGGCCGAGGACTCCGTGTTCGCGGTGCGGATGGGCGACTACGCGCGGCGGACGTCCGCCGACGGCTCGGACCGCTTCCTGCACGGGCTCGCCCATCTCGCCGTCGCCGCGATGGCCTTCCCGCGGCCCGAGGACCTCGCCGACGACGGTTACATCGGCCGCGTCAGCGTCAACGGCGTCGACGCCTTCGTCCGGCAGGCCTGCCGCCGGCTGGAGGAACGGGCGGCGGAAGCGGGCGAGAACACCGACCCGGCCACCGACGCGCCCGGCCTGGAGGCCGCCTGGCGGATCTGGGTGCGGCGCAGCGCCACCGGCGCCACCAAAGACGCCCGCCGGCTGGCGGGTTCGACGACCGGGATCGTCGGCAAGGCCGTCGCCTTCCTCACCGACTCCGGATTCCTCCAGCGCACCGGCGACGACAACGGCGGCACGTACCGCACCACCGCCCGCTACCAGCTCCAGGTGCGGGACATGGCCGGCAGCGCGGCCCTGGCCGAGCTGCTGGAGCTGGGCGTCGTCCCGATCACCGACGGCTCGCCGACGCTGCTGCCCGCCGAGGAGAGCGACGACCTGGAGCTGGTGGCCGACGCCGGACTGCCGTTCCACTCCTGAAACACCCTGGCCCCGAAACCCGGTGGCCCGCCCCCCACCGATCTGCCGAAGACCTACGAGAGTCCGCCATGTACGAGCTGTCCCGCGTCCGCCTCTACTCCATCGGGCCCGCAGGTGCGCGCTACGCCGACACCGTGCTCGACCTGAGGGGCGTGGGCGACGTCGTGCCCGAACCCGCCCCGACCCAGGCGGAGTTCTTCGAGGAGGAGCCCGTCGGGCCGCCCCGCCGGCCCGCGCCCGCCGGCGTGCTGTTCCTGGAGAACGGCGGCGGCAAGTCCGTCCTGCTCAAGCTGATCTTCTCGGTGATGCTCCCGGGCCACCGCAACACCCTCGGCGGCGCCAGCTCCGGCGTGCTGCGCAAGTTCCTGCTCGCCGACGACTGCGGGCACGTCGCGCTGGAGTGGCAGCACGTGCTGACCGGCGAGTGCGTCGTCGTCGGCAAGGTGAGCGAGTGGCGCGGCCGCCAGGTGTCCAACGACCCGCGCAAGTTCGCCGAGGCCTGGTACTCCTTCCGGCCCGGCCCCGGACTCACCCTGGACAACCTGCCCGTCGCCGAGTCCACCGCCGTGCGCCCGTCCGTCGAGGGGCAGTCGGGCGCGCAGGGACGCCGGCGCACCATGAAGGGGTTCCGGGACGCCCTCACCGACGCAGGCAAGGCGTACCCGCACCTGGAGGTGCACTGGGAGGAGATCCACGACCGGTGGATCGAACACCTCGGCGACCTCGGCCTCGACCCCGAACTCTTCCGCTACCAGCGGGAGATGAACGCCGACGAGGGCGAGGCCGCCGGCCTGTTCGCGGTCAAGAAGGACTCCGACTTCACCGACCTGCTGCTGCGGGCCGTCACCGACACCCGCGACACCGACGGCCTCGCCGACCTCGTCAGCGGCTTCGGCAACAAACTCGGCCGGCGCGCCGAACTGATCGCCGAACGGGACTTCACCGCCGGCTCGGTGGACCTCCTCGGGCGGATCGTCGAAGCCGCCGACGCGCGGACACGCGCCCGTGACGTCCACACCGGCGCCGAACGGCGCACCCGCACCCTGGCACGGCGACTGTCCGCGCGGGGCGTACGGGAGCGGACACGCGCCGCCGACCTCGCCCAGCGCGTCACCGCAGCCGCCTACGCCGTCACGCACTCCGAGGGCGCCCGCGAGCGCAGCGCCCTGATCGCCGCCGAACTGGCGTACCGGCACGCCTCGTTGGCGCTGGCCGGCGCCGAGAAGTCCGCCGCCGCGCAGAAACGCGAACTCGCCGACGCGCGCACCCTGCACTCCGCCTGGCAGGCCGCCGAGGCCGTCCTGCGCCACCGCGCCGCCGCCGACCGCGTCGCACGCGTGTCCGCCGCGATCCAGGAGGCCGAACGCGACGCCGCTCCCGCCCTCGCCGCCCGTGCTCGCGCCGCCGTCGACCTGGTCCGCGCCCTGCACGCCGCCGCCGAGAGCGCCGAAACCCTCGCCAACGAGGAGGAGGAGCGCTCCGCGGCCCTCCAGGAAGCCGGCGAGACCGCCTACCGGGACTCCACCTCCGCGGCCACCGAGGCCCAGCGCGCCCGCAGCGAGATCGGGCACCTGCGCCAGCGCCTCACCGAGGTCGAGCAGGAGACCGCCGAAGCCGTGCGCGCCGGCTGGCTGGACGACAGCGCCCCCGACGCCGACCCCGCACGCGCCGCCCTCGCCGCCAGCGACGCCGAGAAGACGACCGTCGCCGCCTGGGACACCGCCCGCGAGGAGGCCCGCAGGACCGCCGAGCACGCGCGCGAGGCCGCCTCCGCCGAGTCCCGCGCCGAACTGACCGCGGCCCGCGCGGCCGACGCCGCCACCGCCGCCCAGCGCTCCCACGACGCCGAACGCCGCCTCGCCGAGGCCCTGGCGGCCGAGGAACGCCTCGCGGAACTGCTGGGCGTCACCGGCGCCACCGAACGCCGCGCCATCCCGCAGCCGCGGTCGGGCGAGGAGCAGACCGCCACCGGACTCGCCCCGGAGGACCTGGACCGCTACGCCGACGAACTGCGCGAACTCCTCGACGACGCCGTCTCCTCCGCCGAACGCCAGCTCTTCGACCTGCGCACCGCCGCCGCCGACGACTCCCGCATCCTCGGCGCCCTCGGCGACGGCGGACTGCTGCCGCCCGGCCCCGACGTCCTGGCCACCGTGGAGTTCCTCGGCGAGCACGGCATCCCCGCCCTGCCCGGCTGGCGCTATCTCGCCCAGGCCGTCGACCCCGCCGACCACGCGCGTGTGCTCGCCGCCCGGCCCGAACTGGTCGACGGCGTGATCATCACCGACCCCGCCTCGCACGCCCGCGCCCGCGAGGCGCTCGGCGACGCCGCCCTGCTGCCCCGCTCCGCCGTCGCGGTCGGCACCGCCGCCGCCCTTCTCGCCCCCACCCCCGCGCCCGACGCCGACACCGGCCGCCAGGACGTGTTCCTCGTGCCGCCGAACCCGGCCATGCACGACGAGCACGCCGCCGACGAGGAACGGCAGGCGCTGCGCGCCCGGGCCACCGAGCGCGACGAGGAGATCCGCCGGCTCGCCGCCCGGCTCGGCAAGGACCGCGAACTCGCCGCACGCCTCACCTCCTGGCGCACCGGCTGCCCGGCCGGGCGGCTCACCGAACTGGCGCGGGCCGCGGAGGAGGCGCGCGCCTTCGCCGAGGAGTCCGAAGCCGAGCTGGCCGAGGCGCGGACCGCGCGCGCAGAGTCCGAGGAGGCCGCCGCCGAGGCCGCGCAGGTCCGCGACGAACGCCAGGAAGCCGCGCAGAAGGCCCGGCGCGCCGCCGACGCCCTCGCCGGACTCGCCTTCCGGCTGCGCGAACGCGCCGGCTGGCAGGTCAAACTGCGTGAACTCGCCGACGACGCCGCCGAGTCCGAGGCCCGCGCCCAGACCTGCCTGGAGCGCGCCCGTGCCGCCGACGAGGACCGCCGCGCCGCCCAGCGTGCCGCCGACGACGCCCGCCGCACCGCGCGTGCGCTGCGCGCCGAGCGCTCCGAGATCGCCGGCGCCCCCGACGACGTACCGGAGGACGCCGACGCGACGCCCAAGGCGTCCCTGCCCGCCCTGCGCGAGGCCTACCGGGCCGCCTCGCAGCTGTACGAGAAGGTCGGCGTCGGCGCCGACCTGCGCGCCGAGCAGGCCCGCGCGGAGAGCGACGAGAGCGCCGCACGTGCCGAACTGGACCGGCTGAGCAACAAGGTCCGCACGCGCGCGGAGCAGCTGCTCCAGTCGCCCGACGGCTCCGACGGGCCGTCCCGGCAGGCCGCCGCCGCCCGCGCCGAGGAGCTGGTGCAGCTCCTGGAGACCCGTATGTCGACCGCGAGCGAGCAGCTCGGACGGCTGCGCGGCGAGGCCGAGCGGCTCGCCCCCGAGGACGGCGAGGCCCACACCGAGCTGTCCGAGGAGCTCCAACCGCGCGACGCCGAGCACGCCCAGGCGCTGCTGCGCACCGCGACCGCCGAACTCTCCTCCCGGGTGGAGGCTTTGGACCAGGCCCGCGCGGCGCACGCCGAGCTGCTGGAGGCCCACCGGGCCGCCGAGGACGCGGCCGGCGGCTTCGACGAGATCGCCGCCATGCTGCGCGACCTGCTGCGCGAGCACACCCCCGAGGACGACCAGCAGACGCCCGAGCCCTACCCGGGCACCCTGGAGGAGGCCCGTCACTCCGCCGCCGAGACCCGCCGCTCCCTGCGCGGCTGCGCCGCCGACCTCTCGGCTGCCGAGTCCGCCGTGCGCGAGGCGAGCGACATCCTCGTCCGGCACGCCAACTCCACCCGCTACGAGCAGGTCCGCACCCCCGCCCGGCAGCAGATCCGCGAACTGCCCGCCGCCGCCCTGCCGGAGCACGCCAAGAAGTGGGCCGACGCGTTCGCGCCCCGACTGCGCGTCCTCACCGACGAGTTGGAGCAGCTGGAACGCAACCGCGACTCCATCGTGGACCGACTGCGGGGTCTGGTCGAGTCGGCGCTCGCCACGCTCCGCTCCGCCCAGCGGCTGTCCCGGCTGCCCGAGGGGCTCGGCGAGTGGTCAGGACAGGAGTTCCTGCGCATCCGCTTCGACGAGCCCGACCAGGCCACCCTCGTCGAGCGGCTCGGCGAGGTCATCGACGAGGCGACCCGCGCGGCCGTGAAGAAGAACTCCGACCTGCGGCGCGACGGCATGTCCCTGCTGCTGCGCGGAGTGGCCGCCGCGCTCCAGCCGAAGGGCGTCGCCGTCGAGATCCTCAAGCCGGACGCCGTGCTGCGGGCCGAGCGGGTGCCCGTCGGGCAGATGGGCGACGTCTTCTCCGGCGGCCAGCTGCTCACCGCCGCGATCGCGCTGTACTGCACGATGGCCGCGCTCCGGTCGAACGACCGGGGCCGGGACAAGCACCGGCACGCCGGCACGCTGTTCCTCGACAACCCCATCGGCCGCGCCAACGCGACCTATCTGCTGGAACTCCAGCGAGCCGTCTCCGACGCCCTCGGCGTCCAGCTGCTCTACACCACCGGCCTGTTCGACACGACGGCGCTGGCGGAGTTCCCGCTGGTCATCAGGCTGCGCAACGACGCCGACCTGAGGGCGGGACTGAAGTACATCAGCGTCGAGGAACACCTCCGCCCGGGCCTGCCCCAGCAGCCCCAGGCGGGGGAGGCGGTGCGCAGCGAGATCACCGCGACCCGCATGTACAAGCGGCCCGCCGCCACCGCCTGATCAGGTGCGGCTCAGGGGTGGGACAACTGTCCCGCCCCGCCGCGCCGCGTACGTATCCGCTCCTGACCTCGCTCGGTGCGCGCGGCGGCCCGCGCCTGCCGGCGCGCACGGCGGCGCTCCTGGCGCAGCGCCCGCGCGGTGCTGCTCGGCGCCGACACCACGCCGTAGCGCTGGTTCCACACCTGCCGCGTCACCCAGACGTCCAGCGCGCCCCATGTCGCCACCACCGTGCTCACCACGCTGCTGATCACCATGGGGAAGGCCAGCCAGGATCCGGCCATGGTGCACAGGAAGGCGACCATCGCCTGGAGCAGCGTCACAGCGATGATGATCACCGCCCGTACGGCGGCCGTACGGACCGGGTCGGGAAGACGACGCCGACGCGCCGGTTCCTCGACCCACAACGGCCGGTGGACGGGCCGCTCCCGCTGCTCGGCTCTCATGCCACCGCCGTCCGCTCTCCCGACGCCGATCCCAGCTCGCACAGAAGCACCGGACCGCGCCGTGTCCTCGCTTGCCGTGCGCCGCTCCGCCGTGCCCATCACCGTGTCACTCCCCACCGCCGGCAGACAGCTTGCCCCGGTCCGAAAAGACCGGCTCCCCAGTTGGCTGCCCGGCTTGCGCTCTTTTACGCCGCCCAGGTACGGCGTGCGGCTCGTGTGGCCGGTTCCGCCCCCTGATCATTAGGACGAAGAACACGCCGCGAAGATTCCCCCGGTTCGGAAAAATTCTGGCCAACCCGCCCGCCGTGCCCGCTGGTTCCCGCATCGGCCTGACACCGGGCCCGTCGGCGCCCAACCCGCGCGATACCAGGACAACCCGTCACGCCTCGACGTCGATACGGACGTTCAGGTTCCGGACACTTCTTCGAGTTAACTGTGTGTCGGTAGTAGGCTCGCGCCGTTTGTTGACGCACGAGCGAACCCCCTGACCGGTGGGGGTCCGAGCTGGGGGAGGCCATGCGCTTTCGCGGGAAGTCCATCCGCCGGAAGATCGTGGCGCTGCTCCTCGTGCCGCTGCTCTCCCTGACGGCGATCTGGGGCTTCGCCACGGTGCTGACGGGACGTGAGGCGAGCCGCCTGTTCACCGTGTCGCACGTCGTGGAGAAGATCGGCTACCCGATCGAGGACACCGTCCGCTACGTCCAGCAGGAACGCCGCCAGACCCTCGTCTACCTCGCCGACCCCCGCGCCTCCGACGCGCTCTCGGCACTCCGGCGCACCCGCAACGCCACCGACCAGGCCCTCACCGAGATCCGCTCCAACGCCGAGGACGACGAGGTGCGCGACGTCCTCGACCAGGACGACGGCGACGGCCTGACCGCGGTCCTCGACGCCTTCGACGGCATGGCATCCCTGCGCCGCAGCGTCGAGGAGGGCAGCCTCACCCGCGCCCAGGCCCTGGACCTCTACAACCGCCTGATCGACCCCTGCTACGCCCTGCTGGCCAAGCTCGACGTGGTCGACAGCGTGGAGATGGACAAGCAGTACCGGGCCCTCGTCAGCGTCGCCCGCGCCCGCGAACTGCTCTCCCGCGAGGACGCCCTGCTCGGCTCCGCGCTGGTCGTCGGCCGGCTCAGCCGCCAGGAGATCCGCGACGTCTCCGACCTCGAGGCCCAGCGCGACATCCTCTACGACATCAGCCTCGCCCAGCTGCCCGCCGCGGAACGCGCCCGCTACGACAGCTTCTGGAAGAACGCCACCACCGCGCCCCTGCGCGCCGCCGAGCAGGCCGTCGTCTCCGCCACGCCGGGCCAGATGCCCCGCGGCGTCACCGCCAAGAGCTGGGACACCGCCGCCGCGGGCGTCCTCGACGAACTCGGCACCCTCGACGAGCAGGCGAGCGACCGCTACCAGGACCGCGTCCGCCCCGTGGCGACCGGGGTCATCGTCAAGGCCGTCATCGCCGGCGTCTTCGGCCTGATCGCCCTGCTCCTCTCCCTCTACCTGTCGGTGCGCATCGGCCGCAGCCACATCCGCGACCTGCGCCAGCTGCGGCTGGACGCCCACGAAGCGTCCGGCGTGCGCCTGCCCAGCGTGATGCGCCGCCTCTCCGCCGGCGAACAGGTCGACGTCGAGACCGAGGTCCCGCGCCTCGAATACGACAAGAACGAGATCGGCGAGGTCGGCCAGGCCCTCAACACCCTTCAGCGCGCCGCCGTCGAGGCCGCCGTCAAACAGGCGGAACTGCGCGCCGGCGTCTCCGAGGTGTTCGTCAACCTCGCCCGCCGCAGCCAGGTCCTGCTGCACAAGCAGCTCACCCTGCTCGACACCATGGAGCGCCGCACCGAGGACACCGAGGAACTCGCCGACCTCTTCCGCCTCGACCACCTCACCACCCGCATGCGCCGGCACGCCGAGGGCCTGGTGATCCTCTCCGGCGCCGCACCCTCACGGCAGTGGCGCAAGCCCATCCAGCTCATGGACATCGTGCGCGCCTCCGTCGCCGAGGTGGAGGACTACGAACGCATCGAGGTCCGCCGGCTGCCGCGCGTCGCCGTGACCGGCCCGGCCGTCGCCGACCTCACCCACCTCGTGGCCGAACTGCTGGAGAACGCCACGGTGTTCTCCCCGCCGCACACCGCCGTGCAGGTCATGGGCGACCGGGTGGCCAACGGATTCACCCTGGAGATCCACGACCGGGGCCTCGGCATGGCGCCCGAAGCGCTCCTGGAGGCAAACCTCCGGCTCGCCGAGACCCCCGAGTTCGAACTCTCCGACACCGACCGGCTCGGCCTGTTCGTCGTCAGCCGGCTCGCCCAGCGGCAGAACGTCCGCGTCTCCCTCCAGCCCTCCCCGTACGGCGGCACCACCGCCGTCATCTTCATCCCCGACGCGCTGCTCACCGACGACGTCCCCGACACCAACGGCATCGGCTTCCGCCTCGACCGCCCCCGCCCCGCAAAGGAGGCCGAACCCGCGGATGCCCGCCGGGGCGCGCTGTCGCGGACCCCGGTCCAACTGCCGGGCGTGCCCGCCGCACTGCTGGACGGCCCCGTCGAACTGGAAGCGCCCGTCGACCTGGACGCCCTCCACGGCTTCCCGATCCGCCTGGAAGGCAACGACGCGGAACACAGCGCCCTGTTCGGCCCGCGCCGCTCCCTGCCGGAAGCGGAGGACGGACCGGCCGCCGAGGTCCCCGACCAGCGCCGCGGCGCCCCCGCCCCGCAGCCGGCCGACTCCGGCGAGGGCGCCGTCGCCCCGCTGTCCCTGCCGAACCGCCGGACGCCCAAGCTGGTCAGCTCCCACGGCCGCCCCGTCACCGGCCGGCGCTCCCGGGGCGCGGACGCCGTCGAGGAGTTCCCGAGCGGGCCCGGCGCACGGCGACCGCAGGACGACGCCCCGGCCCCCCTGCCGTCGCGACGCCGAGGCGCCTCGCCCCAGATCCCCCGGAGCACCGGCCCGGCCGATCAACCCGGCCGCAGCGCCGACGAACCGTCCCAGGCTCCCGCCCTTCCCCGGCGGGACCGGCAGCAGACCGCGGCGCCCACCGGCGGCGCCGACGGCGTCCAGGGAGCCCTGCCGCGCCGCGTGCGGCAGGCCAGCCTGGCCCCGCAACTGCGCCAGGGCCCGGCGCCCCGCACCGCCGACCGCACGACGGACCCGGCGGACCGGGACGCCGACGAGGTCCGCAGCCGTATGGCCTCGCTCCAGCGGGGCTGGCAGCGCGGCCGCGCAGAGAACGCCGCGGGCGACGAAGCCCACATCGGCACGGCACCACGAGGAACGACAAAGGGGGACGGTCGATGACCGCACCGAAGGCGACCGGCCACACCACCGGCAACGGCGAACTGAACTGGCTCCTCGACGACCTCGTCGACCGCGTCGGCAGCATCCGCAAAGCCGTCGTGCTCTCCGGCGACGGCCTGGCGACCGGCGTGTCCAAGGACCTGACGCGGGAGGACGGCGAACACCTGGCCGCCGTCGCCTCCGGCTTCCACAGCCTCGCCAAGGGCGTCGGCCGTCACTTCGACGCCGGCGGCGTCCGCCAGACCGTCGTCGAACTCGACGAGGCGTTCCTGTTCGTCACCGCCGCCGGCGACGGCAGCTGCCTCGCCGTCCTCGCGGACGCCGACTCCGACGTCGGACTGGTGGCGTACGAGATGACGCTTCTGGTGAAGCGGGTCGGCGCACATCTGGCGACCGCCCCGCGCACCGATCTGCCCTCGGGCGGGTAGTGGGACGGCATGAGCACAGACGGTCAGGCAAGCAGCCGCTGGTTCGACGACGAGGCCGGGCCGGTCGTCCGCCCGTACGCCATGACGCGCGGGCGCACGACCAGCGCGATCCAGCACCGCCTCGACCTGATCGCGGTCGTCGTCGCCGAGCCGCACGCCGACGAAGCGGAGGACGACCCCTCACTGTCCCCCGAGCATGTGCACATCGTGGAACTGTGCCAGGAGGCGCCGCAGTCCGTGGCCGAGCTGGCCGCCGGACTCGACCTGCCCATCGGCGTCGTCCGGGTCCTCGTCGGCGACCTCGTGCACGCGGAGCTCGTCCATGTGAACCGCCCCGTGCCCCCGGCCGAACTGCCGGACGAGGGCATCCTCCGCGACGTGATCAACGGCCTCCGGGCACTGTGACCCCCTCGAGCAGGAGAAGCAAACGATGATCCTCGGGCGCTCCGAGCGCGGCAGACCCCCGGTCGAGCCCGTCACGCTCAAGATCCTTGTCGCCGGCGGCTTCGGCGTGGGCAAGACCACGCTGGTCGGCTCGGTCAGCGAGATCAGACCACTGCGGACGGAGGAGTTCCTCACCGAGGCCGGCCGCCCGGTCGACGACACCACCGGCGTGGAACGCAAGCACACCACCACCGTGGCCATGGACTTCGGCCGCATCACCCTGCGCGAGGACCTCGTGCTCTACCTGTTCGGCACCCCCGGACAGGAGCGGTTCTGGTTCATGTGGGACGAGCTCTCCGAGGGCGCGCTCGGCGCCGTCGTGCTCGCCGACACCCGCCGCCTGGAGGACTGCTTCGCCGCCGTCGACTACTTCGAACGCCGCGACATCCCCTTCATCGTCGGCGTCAACTGCTTCGAGGGCACCGTCCGCCACTCCGTCGAGGACGTACGCAGCGCCCTCGACCTCGAGGATGACGTGCCCGTGCTGCTGTGCGACGCCCGCGACCGGGAATCGGTCAAGGACATCCTGGTGGGCGTCGTCCAGCACGCCATGGAGTACGGCGCCGACCGCCGCAGCCCCGTCACCACGGCGTAGCCGGCGGCGTCCGCGCGGCGGCGCCCGGCCTTCGAGGCGCCGCCGCTCACCGTACGGCGACCACCGCCGACCCGTGCCCGAACAGACCCTGGTTCGCCGTGATCCCCACGCGCGCGCCGTCGATCTGGCGAGCGCCCGCCTGGCCCCGCAACTGCCAGGTCAGCTCGCAGACCTGGGCGATCGCCTGCGCCGGGACCGCCTCCCCGAAGGAGGCGAGCCCCCCGCTCGGGTTCACGGGTATGCGACCGCCGGGCGCCGTCACGCCCTCCCGCAGCAACTTGGCCCCCTCGCCCTCACCGCACAGCGCGAGGTCCTCGTACCACTGGAGCTCCAGGGCCGTCGACAGGTCGTACACCTCGGCCAGCGACAAATCCTCGGGCCCGACGCCCGCCTCCTCGTAGGCGGCCGCCGCGATCGACGCCCTGAACGACCCGCCGGCCGGTTCCACCGCCGCCGACGAGTCGGTCGCGATGTCCGGCAGGTCGAGCACCGTGCTCGGGTACCGGGGCGTCACCGTGGACACGGCCCGTATCCGCACCGGATCCGCCGAGCCGTGCCGCCGGGCGAACTCCAGGCCGGACAGCACGAGGGCCGCCCCGCCGTCCGAGGTCGCGCAGATGTCCAGCAGCCGCAGCGGATCGGCCACCACCGCCGAGGCGGCGACCTCCTCCGCGGTGACCCGCTCGCGGTAGCGCGCGTTCGGATTCAGCGCCCCCATGGCGGCGTTCTTCACCTTGACCTGGGCGAAGTCCTCGGGCGTGTCCCCGTGCACCGCCATCCGCCGGCGCGCGTACAGCCCGAAGTACGCCGGATTGGTCGCGCCGAGCACACGGAACCGCAGCCAGTCGGGATCGTCCGGCCGGTCTCCTCCGGCCGGACGGAAGAACCCCTTGGGCGCGGCGTCGGCCCCCACCACGAGCACCGTGTCCGCCAGCCCCGCGAGGATCCGCGTCCGCGCCGTGTCGATCGCCTGCGCCCCCGACGCGCACGCCGCGTACACGCTGGTGACCCGGGCTCCCTGCCAGCCCAGCGCCCTGGCGAACGTCGCGCCCGCCACATACCCCGGATAGCCGCCGCGCACGGTGTCCGCGCCGACGACGGCGTCGACGTCCCGCCAGTCGAGACCTGCGTCGGCGAGCGCCGCGCGGGCCGCCGCCACCCCGTACTCGACGAAGCCGCGGCCCCATTTGCCCCAGGGGTGCATGCCCACGCCGAGCACCGCCACGTCTTCGGTCATTCCCTCACCCCCGTGGGCCGCCACTGCCACGTCGTCCAGGTCGTCCCGTCGTCCTCCGCGAGCACGCCGGGGACGACCTCCACCTCCGCGCCCACCGTCAGATCGGCGACGGTGACCCCGGGAGCCGCCTGTCCCAGCACCACCATCCGCTCGGACTCCAGCTCCACAGCGATCAACGCGTACGGCTCCCACGGAAGTTCCGGATCGCTCACATAGGGTGACGGAGGCCGGTAGCGGCTGTCCGTGTACGACCAGACGCGCCCCCTCCGCGACAGCGGAACCTCCCTCAGCTCCCCGCCCGAGCAGCCGGGACTGCGGCAGAACGTGTCCTCACGCGGGAAGAACACCGAGCCGCACGCCGAGCACCGCGTCCCCAGGAGCGCGAAGTCCTCGCCCTCCCCGGTGAACCACCCGGAGACCACAGGTATGCGCCTGCGTGCCACAACACCCCCCGCAGGTAGGTAATCTGATGGAACGTCAGAAGTGTGGCACGGCGGACCGGGAACGGACAGCCCCGCCCGGTGACCTGTCCGCCGGTGCGCCGGGACCGCCGCCGGCGTCACCCGCGCGCGACGGCGTCCCCCGATCGGATACAGTCCGCCGCGTGTCCGAAACTCAGCACTCCAGTTCCAACTCCCCGCGTGACTCCCACTGTTCGAGCTGTGGAGCGCCCTACGGGGAAGGCGTCACCGGCTGGCCCCGCACCTGCCCGGCCTGCGCCCGCGTGGCCTACCGCAACCCCCTGCCGGTCGCCGTCGCCCTCCAGCCCGTGTACGACACCAAGGGCACCGCCCTCGTCGTCGTCACCCGAACCATCGCCCCCGCCGACGGCGGGATCGCCCTGCCCGGCGGCTACATCGACGACCGCGAGGACTGGAAGCACGCCGTCGTCCGGGAACTCAGGGAGGAGACGGGCATCGAAGCCGAGAGCCGCGACGTGCGCCTCGCCGACGCCATGAGCTCACCCGGCGGCCACCTCCTGCTCTTCGGCCTGCTGCCGGAACGCCCCGCGGACCGCCTCCCCACCTCGGCCGCCACCGACGAGACAGCCGGCTGGCACCTCCTGCGCGGCCCGGAGGAACTGGCCTTCCCCCTGCACACCCTGGCGGCACGCGCGTTCTTCGAGGGCCGCTACATCTAGGGTCCGGAGCCCCGCAGGGAGCGCCTCAGGCCAGCCCGCGCACGCGTACCGGGTGGGACGGCTCGCACACGCCGTCCACACCTGCCCGGCCCTCTCGCTCCACCACGACCCCCCGACCGCCCTCCCAGCGGGCGACGTACCGCTCGATCTCGGGCATCTCCCAGCCGTCGCCCGCATCCCGCACCACCAGACCGCCGCCCGTCCGTCCCCGGGCCGGCGCCCACACCTCCAGCTCCGTCCCCCCGTCCTCCCCACGCACCGGTATGACGGCCCCCGCGCGGGCGAACACCGGCACGCGCCCGACGGGAGCGTCCACCACGACCCGCCCCGGCCCCGTGTACGCCGTCCCGGTCGCCGTGTCGTACCAGAGCCCCCGCGGCAGCCGCACCGCCCGCCGCTCCACACCCGGATCGAGCACCGGAGCCACCAGCAGGGAGTCGCCCAGCAAGAACGCGTCCTCGCAGTCCCGCAGGGCCCGGTCCTCGGGCGACCCCCACCACAGGGGACGCACACAGGGCGCCCCCGTACGCCGCGCCAGATGCGCCAGCGTCACGAAGTACGGCAACAGCCGGCGCCGCTCCGCGAGCACCACACGCGCGTGCTCCAGCACCTCCGCGCCGAACTCCCACGCCTCACCCCCGGCCGGCCGGCCGCCCGCCCGCGTACGCAACAGAGGCAGGTAAGCGCCCAGCTGCAACCACCGCAGATACAGCTCCGCGGACGCGGTCCCCTCGACACCGCCCACATCGGACCCCGCGTACGGCACCCCGCACAGCCCGAGCCCCATGACCAGCGACAGCGACGCCCGCAGCCCCGCCCAGCTGCCGGCGACGCCCCCGCACCAGACGCCCCCGTAGCGCTGCAGGCCCACCCAGCCCGACCCCGAGACGACCAACGGCCGCTCCCCGGGCAACAGCGCCCGCAGCCCCTCGTAGCCCGCCCGGGCCATGCACAGGCCGTAGACGTTGTGCGCCTCCCGATGGTCGCCGCCCCGCCCCTCCAGGGCATGCCGAGCCGACCGCGGCAACGTCGGCTCCCCGAACGCGCTCAACGACGTCGGCGCGTTCATGTCGTGCCAGAACCCGGCGAACCCCCGCGCCAGCCGCTCCGCGTACAGCCCGCCCCACCACTCACGCACACGCGCGTGCGTGAAATCAGGGAACACCGCCTCACCCGGCGACGCCACCCCCTCGACGACCCGCCCCGAGGCGTCCCGCACGAACACGTCCGCGGCCGCACCTCCGTCATGGACGGCGTCGCCGGCCGCCTGGACCGCGGGACCGACCACCGACACCAGACGGATCCCGTCCCGGCGCAGCTCCTCGGCGAGCACCGGCAGCTTCGGGAAACGCTCCTCGTCGACCGTGAACACCCGCCGCCCGTCGAGGTGGCCCACGCCCAGGTGGACCGCGTCGAGCGGCAGCCGGTGCTCCACATGGCCCGCCACCACGCGCCGCACCTCCTGCTCGCCGCCGGAACCCGGCGTCGCGTGATGGTGGCCGAACGCCCAGGCCGGCGGCACCGCGGGCGCCCCCGTGAGCGAAGCCCAGGCGAGCAGCACGCGCGCGGGAGTGCCCACCATCACCCAGCAGCGCAACGGCCCGCCGTCCATCCGCAGCTCGCTCACCCCGGGGCGGTCATGCCCCGAACCGGCCCCCTCCGCGCCCTCCCGCAGCACCACCGTGCCGTCCCACGACGAGTCGTGGAACGCCAGATGGCACGCCGCGTCCGCCACCACCAACTGCACCGGCATCGTGACGTGCAGCGGATCCTCCCCGCGTTCGAACGCGCGACCGGGATCGGTGTTCCACAGCCGGTACGTTCCCTCACGCAGACGCGGCCCGGACGCCCGGCCGCCCAGCCCGAAGAACCGCGCGTCCGCCGCCACCTCCGACCGCTGCATCCAGCGCCCCGGCCCGCCGCCCACCGGCTCCCACCAGCGCGGCGGCAGATCACGCCGCAGAGTCACCCCGCCCGGCGTGCACACCTCCACCGCCCCGTGCCGCGACACCACGACCGTCACCCGTTCGGCCACGACCCGCCAGCCGCCGTCCTTGTCCGGCTCCAGCTCCGCCCGGGGATCCGCCGGCGGGCAGCCCCCGGCCAGCGCATACGACGGCTCCGGACCGGCCCCGTCCCAGCCCCAGAACACAGCCCCGCTCACCGCCACATGGATCCGCAGCTCGGAGCGGCTGAACCGGATCGTCCCACCGCCCGGCCCCGGCACCGCCTCCACCACCTGCCCGGGCACCCGCGCCCGCTCGGCGCCCCGCGTCGGCAACCCGTCCGCGTCGGCGCGCCGCCTGCGCCACGCAGCCCGCACGGCGGCCAACCCGTGGGCCGCCCCCACGGAACCGACCGCCTTCATCGAACGCACCAGGTCACGACCGTCCATGCTGCTCACCCTGTCACTGACCGCCCCTCGCACAAGCCGCGTTCAACTGCCGTTCACCCGTGCTCAGAGCACATGTTCATGACCGGGACTGTGTGGGGCACACCCTGGTGCAGAAGTCGATCACATGGCATCGTCCGTGTCAGCCGCGTCACGCGCACACCCCAGCCCGTGCGCGGTCGACGCACACGACGCGCACACAGTCCCGGGAGCCGCCCCATGCCGACCGTGAACCCCGAGCCGCTCTGGCGGCCCGATCCGCAGCGCATCGACGAAGCACAGGTCACCCGCTTCCAGGCCTGGGCCGCCGAGCACCACGGAGCCCCCTCCGAAGGCGGCTACCCGGCCCTGCACCGCTGGTCCGTGGACGAGCTGGAGACCTTCTGGGAAGCCGTCGTCCAGTGGTTCGACGTGCGTTTCTCCACCCCGTACACGCGCGTGCTCGGCGACCGCGCCATGCCCGGCGCCCAGTGGTTCCCCGGAGCGACCCTCAACTACGCCGAGCACGCCCTGCGCGCGAGCGCCACCCGAGCGGACGAACCCGCCCTCCTGCATGTCGACGAGACCCACGAACCCCGCCCGGTGACCTGGTCCGAGCTGCGCCGCCAGGTCGGCTCCCTCGCCGCCGAACTGCGCGCCCTCGGCGTCCGCCCCGGCGACCGGATCAGCGGCTACCTCCCCAACATCCCGCAGGCCGTCGTCGCCCTCCTCGCCACGGCCGCCGTCGGCGCCGTCTGGACCTCCTGCGCCCCCGACTTCGGCGCCCGCAGCGTCCTCGACCGCTTCCAGCAGGTCGAACCCGTCGTCCTGTTCACCGTCGACGGCTACCGCTACGGCGGCAAGGAGCACGACCGCCGCGACACCGTCGCCGAACTCCGCCGCGAGCTCCCCACTCTGCGCGCCGTCGTCCACATCCCCCTCCTCGGCACCGACGCGCCCGAAGGAGCCCTGGAGTGGTCGGCCCTGACCGCCGGGGACACGGAACCCGTCTTCGAGCAGGTGCCCTTCGACCACCCCCTGTGGGTGCTCTACTCCTCCGGTACCACCGGCCTGCCCAAGGCCATCGTCCAGTCCCAGGGCGGCATCCTCGTCGAACACCTCAAGCAACTCGGCCTGCACTGCGACCTCGGCCCCGAGGACCGCTTCTTCTGGTACACCTCCACCGGCTGGATGATGTGGAACTTCCTCGTCTCCGGCCTCCTGACCGGCACCACCGTCGTCCTCTACGACGGCAGCCCCGGCCACCCCGACACCGCCGCCCAGTGGCGCATCGCCGAACGCACACGCGCCACCCTCTACGGCACCTCCGCCGCCTACGTCATGGCCTGCCGGAAAGCCGGCGTCCACCCCGCCCGCGACTTCGACCTCTCCACCGTCCGCTGCGTCGCCACCACCGGCTCCCCCCTCCCGCCCGACGGCTTCCGCTGGCTCCACGACGAGGTCCGGGCCGACCTCTGGATCGCCTCCGTCAGCGGCGGCACGGACGTGTGCTCCTGCTTCGCCGGAGCCGTCCCCACCCTCCCCGTCCACACCGGCGAACTCCAGGCACCCGGCCTCGGCACCGACCTCCAGTCCTGGGACCCCGCCGGCCGGCCCCTCGTCGACGAGGTCGGCGAACTCGTCGTCACCAACCCCATGCCGTCCATGCCCGTCCGCTTCTGGAACGACCCCGACGGCAGCCGGTACCACGACAGCTACTTCGACACCTACCCCGGCGTATGGCGCCACGGCGACTGGATCACCCTCACCTCACGCGGCTCCGTCGTCATCCACGGCCGCTCCGACTCCACCCTCAACCGCCAAGGCGTCCGCATGGGCTCCGCCGACATCTACGAAGCCGTCGAACGACTCCCCGAGATCAAGGAATCCCTGGTCATCGGCATCGAACAACCCGACGGCGGCTACTGGATGCCCCTCTTCGTCCACCTCGCGCCCGGCGCCGTCCTCGACGACGCCCTCCTCGACCGCGTCAAGCGGACCATCCGCGAGCAGCTCTCCCCACGCCACATCCCCGACGAGATCATCGAGGTCCCCGGCATCCCGCACACCCTCACCGGAAAGCGCATCGAGGTCCCGGTCAAGCGACTCCTCCAAGGCACCCCGCTCGACAAGGCGGTCAACCCCGGATCCATCGACAACCTCGACCTGCTGCACTTCTACGAGGACCTCGCCCGCAAGCGGGCCTGACCCCCGCACCCCCGCGCAGGACCCGTTGTCAGTACCGTCGATTACTGTGAGTGAGCATTGATCGACTGTGCACAACAGGGGGAACCATGGCACACACCGACCGCCAGACCATGCGACGCGTCCTGCGCCGCGAGATCGCCGGCACCATCGGCCTGCTCACCGACGACCACGACTTCCACGCCATGCGGCACTACCGCAGCTTCACCTTCGACGACCACGTCACCTACCTACGAGAAGTGGAGTCCCTCCTCAAAACCCGCGCCCTCCAAGGCATCCACACGACCGTCGCCCTCTTCGACCCCCAGGAGTACGCAGAGTTCTGCGCCATCCAGGGCCTGGACCCCGACGTCCCGGCCCACCGCGGCCTCTTCACCGCGGAACTCGCCACCACCGGGCCCACCCTCCCCTACGAGGGCCAGCCCCTCACCGACCTCGTCCCCGCCCTCGTCGACGAAGCCGTCCGCCAGGCGACCTGGGAGTACGCGGCAACCCTCCTGGCCCGCCTCGGAACCTGCGCCACCTGCGGCGAGGACCTCGGCCGGACCGCCTTCCACCGGGCCTCCGACCTGCTCACCCGCATCCTCGACACCGCGCCGCCGGGCGACCGGCACCTCGTCTGCAGCGTCACCGGGACACCCGAAACCCTCGTCGCCGCACTCCACGCCGACCGGACGACGCAGGGCTCCACCCCGCTCGACGACGCGGAAGCCCTCGAGTTCACCACCGTCCTCGCCGTCGGCCTCGCCACCCGCAGCCCCGGCGGCCTCGTCATGCGCACCACCGCCCCAGGCGCCCCCGACCGCGTCTACGGCTGGCGCATGCGCGACAACGGACTCCAACCCCTGACCGCCGGCGAGGTCTTCGACGCCTACTGCACCGACGCCGAGTCCGGCGACCTCATCGCACCCGAGTCGGGCGTCGACTACTGCACACCGCCCGACCTCGGCGACCACGAAGACACCGGACGGCAAGGACCGACGCCGGACCACCACCACTGAGACACAGCAGGGGCGCTCCCCCCGAAGGCGGAGCGCCCCTCCTCACCGACGGCCCTGCCTGCTACTCGCCGGACAGCACGGCCTGCGCGGCGGCTCGCGCCTCCTCGGCACTGTCCGCCGCCCGGGCCGCCGACGCGGCCCGCTCGCACTGCGCCACCGTGTACTTCGCCAGCGTCGCCCGCACATACGGAATCGACGCCGCCCCCATGGACAGGGAGGTGACACCCAGACCGGTCAGCACACAGGCCAGCAGCGGATCCGACGCGGCCTCACCGCAGACACCACAGCTCTTGCCCTCGGCCCTGGCCGCCTCAGCGGACAGCGCCACCAGGTCGAGCAGCGCGGGCTGCCACGGATCTTGCAGCCGGGAGACCGCACCCACCTGCCGGTCCGCGGCGAAGGTGTACTGCGCGAGGTCGTTCGTCCCGAGCGACAGGAACTCGACCTCCTGCAGAATCGAGCGCGCCCGCAGCGCGGCCGACGGAATCTCCACCATCGCGCCGAACTTCGCCCGCAGCCCCGCCTCACGGCAGGCGTCCGCGAACGCCTTGGCGTCAGCACGGTCCGCCACCATCGGAGCCATCACCTCGAGGTAGACGGGCAGCCCCTCGGCAGCCTTCGCCAGCGCCGTCAGCTGCGTCCGCAGCACCTCCGGGTGGTCCAGCAGCGTCCGCAGACCCCGCACGCCCAGCGCCGGGTTCGGCTCGTCCGACGGAGTCAGGAAGTCCAGCGGTTTGTCCGCACCCGCGTCCAGCACGCGCACGACGACCCGGCCCTCAGGGAACGCCTCCAGCACCTGCCGGTAGGCCTCGACCTGCTTCTCCTCGGACGGAGCGTTCTTGCTGTCGTCCAGGAACAGGAACTCGGTGCGGAACAGACCCACACCCTCCGCACCCGCCTCGAGGGCGGCCGGCACGTCCGCCGGCCCACCGACGTTCGCCAGCAGCGGCACCTTGTGACCGTCCGCGGTCGCGCCCGGCCCCGTCGACGCCGCGAGCGCGGCCTTGCGCTCCGCCGCCGCGGCCTCCAGTCGCGCCTTCTTCTCCGCGCTCGGGTTCACGAAGATCTCACCCGTGCTGCCGTCGACGGCGATCATCGTCCCCTCGGCCAGCTCACCGGCCCCGGGCAGCGCCACCACGGCCGGCACCCCGAGGGCACGCGCCAGGATGGCGCTGTGGCTGGTCGGCCCGCCCTCCTCGGTGACGAAGCCGAGCACCAGCGTCGGGTCCAGCAGAGCGGTGTCCGCCGGCGCCAGGTCCCGGGCGACCAGGACATACGGCTCGTCGCTGTCCGGGACGCCCGGCATCGGCACGCCCAGCAGCCGGGCGACGATACGGTTCCGCACGTCGTCGAGGTCGGCCACCCGCCCGGCGAGGTACTCCCCGGCGCCGGCGAGCAGCTCCCGATAGGCGGCGAACGCGTCGTAGACGGCACGCTCGGCGGTGCTGCCGACGGCGACGCGCCGGTCCACGTCCGCCATCAGCTCGGGGTCCTGAGCCATCATCGCCTGGGCCTCGAGCACGGCCTGGGCCTCACCGCCGGCCAGGTTGCCGCGCGCGATCAGATCGGCGGCCACCGCCTCCACGGCCTTGCGGGCACGCCCCTGTTCGCGCTCCGCGTCCTCCGCGGCAATCTGCTTGGCAGGCGGTTCCAGCACCGCCGTTCCCATGTGCCGTACCTCGCCGATGGCCACACCGTGGCTCACGCCGACGCCTCGCAGCGTTGTCTCCATCTCACCCGTCTCCGATAGTGCGGCGGGTCCCGCCGCCGCGATGGTTGTCCTACGTGGCCGGCGCCGTCACGGGGACGGCCTCGGCGTCAGTGCCGGGAGCCGGCGTCAGTGCCAGGAGAAGAGGACGTCGCCCGTCTTCACGTCGCCGTCCTCACGGAGCTCGTCCAGCGAGCCCGCCGTGGCTTCGAGCGCCACGACCGGGCACACCGCCGACTTGCCGGCCTCCTCGACCGCGGCCGGGTTCCAGCGCACGATGCCCTGCCCCCGGGTCACGGTGTCCCCCTTGCTCACAAGGAGTTCGAAGCCCTCGCCGTTGAGCTGCACGGTGTCGATGCCGAGGTGGGTGAGCACACCGTGCCCGTCGGCGTCGACCACGACGAAGGCGTGCGGGTGAAGGGAGACGATGACGCCGTCCACGGGTGCGACGGCCTCGGAAGGCTCGCGCACCGGGTCGATCGCCGTCCCCGGGCCGACCATGGCCCCGGAGAAGACCGGATCCGGCACCGACGCCAGTCCGATGGCGCGTCCTGCCAGAGGGGACGTCACGGTGGTCATGGGAAGCCTCCAGGGGTGGAGATGTACAAGGGCCGTCATTGCCAGACCCGGACGGCGCACTGTCCAGCAGGGTATGTCACATGAACTACCGGTTCCGCATGACAGTGCGACGGTGGTCTAGACCAGTAGCCTACGGGATTTGCCCCCGCTCCGCCGCCCGCTGTACAGTCGTAGACCTGCCTGGGGGTGAGTGACGCCGAAGAGCGCGCTCGACCGGGCGGCATCCAACTTGTCAGTGGGATCCTTACTTCGGATCTTCTTCCGCATGCCTGCGGGAGAGTGGTCAGGGGGTCGGAAAAACCCTGATAGAGTCGGAAACACCGAAGGGAAGCGCCCGGAGGAAAGCCTGAGAGAGTCTCTCGGGTGAGTACAAAGGAAGCGTCCGTTCCTTGAGAACTCAACAGCGTGCCAAAA
>NZ_JBIARD010000012.1:0-152977 GCF_042889585.1 Streptomyces sp. NPDC002566
GCCCGGTTACATTCCGAACCCGGAAGCTAAGCCTCACAGCGCCGATGGTACTGCAGGGGGGACCCTGTGGGAGAGTAGGACGCCGCCGAACAATCTTTGGAAGGACCCCTGGTCCCAGCGTTCACGCTGGGACCAGGGGTCCTTTTTTATATGCTTGTGCAGTACCGAAGACAGGAGTCACCATGTCCACCAACTCTCCCGACGACCGACCGGAGCGCGACCAGCGGCGACGGGACGGTGGTGGCCGTGGCGATCGCGGTGAACGAGGTGGCTTCCGCCGCGACTTCGACCGCCGCGACAACGATCGGCGCGGCGGCGGCGACCGCCCCGGCGGCGACCGTGGTGGCAATGATCGCGGTGGCTACGGCCGCCGGGACGACAACCGCGGCG
Organism: Streptomyces sp. NPDC002566; assembly: GCF_042889585.1. Lineage (NCBI taxonomy): Bacteria > Bacillati > Actinomycetota > Actinomycetes > Kitasatosporales > Streptomycetaceae > Streptomyces > Streptomyces sp. NPDC002566. The sequence continues at coordinate 391 of NZ_JBIARD010000012.1, forward strand.
GATTCGGTCGTCGTGACGACCGGCGTGACGACCGCCGCGACGACCGGCGGGGCGACAGCCCCCGTGGCGGGTACGGCGATCGTGACCGTGGCGGCTACGGCCGGCGCGATGATCGCCGTGACGACCGTCGTGACGGCGACCGCGGTTCCCGCCCGGCGTTCCAGCGCGACGACCGGGGTTCCCGTCCGGCCTTCCAGCGCGACGACCGCGACCGCGGCTTCCGCCGTGACGAGCGGAGCGACCGTGGCGACCGGCCGGCCTTCCGGCGCGACGACCAGCGCAGCGGCTACGCACGGCGCGACGACCGGGACGGTGACCGCGGCGGCTTCCGCCGTGACGACAGCCGCACCGGCGACCGGCGCGACGAGCGTCGTGACGACCGCCGCGACGACCGCGGTGGTTACGGCCGCCGCGACGACCGGGGCGGTGACCGCGGCTTCCGCCGTGACGACCGCGGCGACCGTGGCGGCTTCCGCCGTGACGATCGGCGCGACGACCGTCGAGACGACCGCAGGGACGACCGTGGTGGCGACCGCGGTGGGTTCCGCCGTGACGACTCCCGCCCCGGTGGTGACCGTGGTGGGTTCCGCCGTGACGACAGCCGCTCCGGTGGCGATCGCGGTGGGTTCCGCCGTGACGACTCCCGCTCCGGTGGTGACCGTGGTGGGTTCCGCCGTGACGACAGCCGCTCCGGTGGCGATCGCGGTGGGTTCCGCCGCGACGACGACACTCGCTCCGGTGGCGACCGTGGTGGGTTCCGCCGTGACGACAGCCGTCCCGGTGACCGCGGTGGCTTCCGCGGACGCGACGACCGGCGTGACGACCGCAGGGACGACCGCGGTGGCCGTGGTGGCCCCCGTCGTGACGACCGCGGCGGGCGACCGGGCGGCTTCCGTGGGCGTGACGACCGACGCGACGACCGGAGGGACGACCGCCGTGGCGGTGGCCGGTTCCGTGACGAGCGGGACCGTGACCGCGACCGGGAGCCGATCAAGCGGCTGCCCATCCCGGAGGACGTCACCGGCGACGAGATCGACAAGGACGTGCGGCAGGAGCTCCAGAGCCTGCCCAAGACGCTCGCCGAGGACGTCGCCAGGAACCTGGTGATGGTCGCGCGCCTCATCGATGAGGACCCCGAGGGCGCTTACGGGTACAGCAAGGTGGCGCTGCGGCTCGCGTCGCGCGTCGCTGCGGTGCGCGAGGCGGCCGGGTTCGCGGCGTACGCCAACCAGAAGTACAGCGAGGCGCTCGCCGAGTTCCGGGCGGCCCGGCGGATGACGGGCAGCGTGGAGCTGTGGCCGGTCATGGCCGACTGCGAGCGCGGGCTCGGACGGCCGGAGAAGGCGCTGGACATGGCCGGGGCCCCCGAGGTGCACAAGCTCGACAAGGCCGCGCAGGTCGAGATGCGGCTCGTCGCGGCCGGTGCGCGGCGCGACATGGGGCAGCTGGACGCGGCGATCGTGACGCTGCAGAGCCCGGAGCTGGCCTCCAACTCCGTGCAGCCGTGGACCGCGCGCCTGCGGTACGCGTACGCCGACGCGCTGCTCGCCGCCGGGCGTGAGGGCGAGGCGCGGGAGTGGTTCGCCAAGGCCGTCGAGGCCGACCGGGACGGCAGCACGGACGCGTCCGACCGGCTGGCCGAGCTGGACGGCGTCGAGTTCGTCGACGCGCTCGACGAGGACGCGGTCAAGGACGAGCCGGCCGAGAGCGACGACGACGCTCAGAGCTGAGACGCACGTGAAGTGAAGGGGCGGGATCCCGGTCGCCACGACCGGGGTCCCGCCCCTTTCGCGTACCGGGGGCCGGGAGATCCCGGCGTCAGAGGTCCAGTGCGCGCAGGACCAGGCCGGAGGCCGGCTTCGGGCCGAACGACGTGGACTTGCGGGGCATGGTGACGCCCTGGCGGGCGAGGTCGCGGACGACCTCCTCGCGGACCGGGTGCAGCAGGACGGCCGTGCCGCCGTCGCGCTCCGCCTTCTCCACGGTGGCGGCCGTGTCGTGGATGTAGGCGATGTGAGCCGGGTCGTCCTCGGGGACGTGCCAGACGTGGTGGAGGAGCGTCGCGTGCAGGACCGTCGCATCCAGGGAGCGCCAGGCCGGCGGGCGGTCGGTGGGGACGGTTCGGGCGAGGACGTCCGGGTCCGGGCGGTCGAGGAGGTGGAAGGCCCCGTCGCCGGCGAGGAGGAACGCGTTGCCCGCGGCGGCCGCGTCCGCCAGGGCGGTGAGCGCGTCCGGCAGCGCGACGTCCAGGCGGCGGACGCGGAACAGGCCGTCGACGGCGGCCAGGGCGTCGGAGACGGGCAGACCGTGCAGCAGCCGGTGGATGGCGCGGACCCGCAGCGGGTACCGGAGCGTGTCGACGAGGAGGACGAGGCCGTGGTCCCAGGGGCTGGGGGAGGGGTGCTCCGCGCGTAGACGACGGTAGGTCGCCCAGCGGTGGTGGCCGTCGGCGATCAGGGCCTGATGGGGGGCGAGGTCGGCCTGGACGCGGGCCAGTTCGTCCGGGTCGGTGATGGACCACAGGCGGTGGCTGTAGCCGTCCTCGGTGGTGGTGTGCAGGAGCGGGGGGCGCTCGGCGGTGCGGTCCAGGATGTCCGCCGTCGCGCCGTCGCCGTGGTAGGTGAGCAGGAGCGGTTCGAGGTTGGCGCACGTGGCGCGCATGAGGGCGGCGCGGTCGGCGACGACGTGGGGCATGACGTCCTCGTGGGGGAGGACGACGCCGGCGGACGGTTCGGAGACGCGCAGGGCTCCGATGAGGCCGCGCTGGAGCATGCCGTCGGCGTGCCGCTGCTCGTAGACGTACAGGGCGGGTTCGGGGTCGGGGGCCAGGACGCCGTCGGCGAGCCAGCCGCGGAGGGTCTTCGCGGCCTGTTCGTTGCGGACGGCCGGTGTGGTGGCCTGAGGGAGGATCAGCCGGACGATGTTGTGCGGATCCGCGTCCTGGAGCTGGTGCAGGCCGTCGGGGCGGACGACGACGTCGTACGGCGGGGACGTGACGGCGGCGAGGCTGCCGACCCGGTCGGGGTCGTAGCGCAGGCCTCGGAACGGGGTGAGTTCCAGGCCTCGGGGCGCCGTTGCTTCCGAGTGACCTGCAGTGTTCATCCCGGCATCGTACGTGTGTCAGTGGCGTGCGCGATGATCGAGGGAACAGCGAGCGAACGAGGAGCGATGCGGAATGAGCCCGAGCGTCAGGACGAGGCCCGAGGCCAGTGGGCGGGCCCTGAGCGAGGCGTACGACACGGCGCTGCTCGATCTGGACGGGGTGGTGTACGCGGGCGGGAGCGCGATCGCGCACGCCGTCGAGTCGCTGGAGCGGGCTCGTGAGGGCGGGATGCGGCTCGCGTACGTCACCAACAACGCGCTGCGGACGCCCGACGCGGTGGCGGGGCATCTGACGGAGCTGGGGATTCCGACGGAGGCCGGTGAGGTCATCACCTCGGCGCAGGCGGTGGCCCGGCTGATCAGCGAGCAGGTGCCCGCGGGCGCGCGGGTGCTGGTGATCGGCGGGGAGGGGCTGCGGGTCGCGCTGCGGGAGCGCGGGCTGGTGCCGGTGGAGTCCGCCGACGACGATCCGGCGGCCGTGGTGCAGGGGTTCGGCGGCCCGGATCTGCCGTGGGGGCGGTTCGCCGAGGCGTCGTACGCGGTCGCGCGCGGGGTGCCGTGGTTCGCGTCCAACACCGATCTGACGATTCCCAGCGGGCGGGGGATCGCCCCGGGCAACGGGGCCGCGGTGGAGGTGGTGCGGATCGCGACCGGTGCCGAGCCGCAGGTCGCGGGGAAGCCGTTGCCCCCGATGCACCGGGAGACGATTCTGCGGACGGGCGCGGAGCGGCCGTTGGTGGTCGGCGACCGGCTGGACACCGACATCGAGGGCGCGTTCAACGGCGGGGTCGACTCGCTGCTGGTCCTCACCGGGGTGACCGACGGGGCGCAGCTTCTGGCCGCGCCGCCGCAGCACCGGCCGACATATGTGGACGCCGATCTGCGGGGGATGCTCACCGGACAGCCGGAGGTCACGGCGGACGGGGACGGTTTCCGGTGCGGCGGCTGGACGGCGACGGCGGACGGGGCGGTCGGCCAGGATGAGGGAGGCCGGGAGCGGGGGAGGCTGCGGCTGGACGGGGACGGCGAAGTCCTGGACGGGCTGCGGGCGTTGTGCGCGGCGGCGTGGACGTCGGCGGGCGAGGGTTCGTGCGGGCTCGATGCGGGGAAGGCGCTGGCGCGGCTGGGTCTGTGAGACGGTCCGCACTCCAGTCGGCCCGTCCGGGGCCGGCCGGTGGCCGGGCAGGCGGTCAGGCGTCCGGCCGGCGACCAGGCAGGCGGTCAGGCGTCCGGCCGGTGACCAGGCGGTCCGCGTCCGGCTCGTGACCGGGGATCGGGTCAGGTTGGGAGGGTAGGCTAACCTAACTGCGTGTTGGTCGACAGTGTTCCCGAACAGCGCGCGGAGACCGCCCCCGCGCCCCCAACCCGCCGGGCGATACGTGCAGTCGGACTGCTCGTCTCCGTCGCGGTCCTGCTGCTGGTGGCGGTGGCGAGCATTGCCATCGGCGCCAAGGAGCTGTCGGTGGGGCAGGTCTGGCACGGCGTGTTCGAGGGCTCGGGGACGTACGCGGACGTCGTCGTCGACGAGCGGCTGTCGCGGACCGCGCTGGGCCTGCTGGCCGGGGCGGCGCTCGGGCTGGCCGGCACCGTGCTCCAGGCGCTCACCCGCAATCCGCTGGCCGACCCCGGTCTGCTCGGCATCAACGCGGGCGCTTCGGCCGCCGTGGTCACCGCTCTCACCTACTTCGGCGTCACCAGCCTGAGCGGCTATGTGTGGTTCGCGTTCCTCGGCGCGGCGGCGGTCGGGGCGCTGGTGTGGTTCCTCGGCGGCAGCCGCAGCGCCACGCCGGTGCGGCTGGCGCTCGCCGGCACCGCGATCAGCGCCGCGCTGTTCGGCTACGTCCAGGCCGTGATGATCATGGATGAGGCGGCGCTCGCCAAGATGCGTTTCTGGACGGTCGGTTCGCTGTCCTCGGCGACCGACGACACGATCCGGCAGGTGCTGCCCTTCATCGCGGTCGGCACGCTGCTCTCGCTCGCCCTGGCCCGACCGCTGAACGCGGTGGCCATGGGCGACGACACCGCCAGGGCGCTCGGCGCGCACCTCGGCCGGACCCGGGCGCTGTCGATCCTCGCCGCCACCGTGCTGTGCGGCGCGGCGACCGCCGCCTGCGGGCCGATCGTGTTCGTAGGACTGATGGTCCCGCACGTCGTCCGCTCCTTCACCGGCCCCGATCTGCGCTGGATCATGCCGTACGCGGCGATCCTCTCGCCGGTGCTGCTGCTCGGCTCCGACGTGATCGGGCGGGTCGTCTCCCGTCCGTCGGAGGTCCAGGTCGGCATCATCACCGCGATCATCGGCGGCCCGGTCTTCATCTTTCTCGTACGACGGCGGAGGACGGCCCAGCTGTGAAGAGCGCATCCCACACCGCACCGCGGGAACGAGAAACGGCCCGGCCCGGTCAGGCGGGCCAGGGCGCCCGGACGTCCCGCGCCGTCCGCGCGCTGCGCGGGCCCGGAGGGATCTCCCTGCGCGTGGACGTCCGTGCGCTGGTCGTCGTCGTGCTGCTGCTGCTCGCCGCGCTGACCGCGAGCGTGGTGCTGATCGGCACCGGCGACTTCCCGATCTCCACCGGGGACGTGCTGAAGACGCTGGCCGGGAACGGCACCGAGGGGCAGGAGTTCATCGTCAACGAGCTGCGGCTGCCTCGCGTCCTGGTCGGGCTGCTGGTCGGGGCCTCGCTGGGCCTCGGCGGCGCGGTGTTCCAGGCGGTGTCCCGCAATCCGCTGGGCAGCCCGGACGTGCTCGGCCTCGGGCAGGGTGCGACGGCCGGCGCGCTCGTGGTGATCGTGCTGCTGTCGGGCTCCGCCGGTCAGGTCGCCGCGGGGGCGCTGGCCGGCGGTCTCGTGACCGGCGCGGCCATCTATCTGCTCGCCTGGAAGCGGGGCGTGCACGGATACCGGCTGGTGCTGGTCGGCATCGGCGTGTCGGCGATCGCCTCCGCCGTCAACGGCTATCTGCTCACCAAGGCCGACCTCGTGGACGCGGCCCGCGCGGTGGTGTGGATGACCGGCTCGCTCGACGGCCGCGACTGGAAGCAGGTGTGGCCGCTGCTCGGACTGTTCTGCGTGCTCGTCCCGCTCGTCCTCGCCAACGCGCGGGGCCTGCGGATGATGGAGATGGGCGACGACGTCTCCAACGCCCTCGGGGTCCGGGTGGAGCGCGTGCGGATGCTGCTGATGGTGGCCGCCGTCCTGCTCACCGCGTCCGCCACCGCCGCCGCCGGCCCCGTCGCCTTCGTCGCGCTCACCGCGCCGCAGCTCGCCCGCCGGCTGACCCGCTCGCCGGGACCCAACCTGGTGCCCTCCCTGTGCATGGGCGCCGCCCTGCTGGTCACCGCCGACTGGGCCGCCCAGCGGCTGTTCGGCGACGGACAGCTGCCCGTGGGCGTGGTCACCGGCGTCCTCGGCGGCGTCTACCTGCTGTGGCTGCTGGTCGCCGAGCGCCGGTCGGGCCGGATATGAGTTCCCGCACTCCCGCCGGCAGCGGGACGAACAACGCTAGGAGCACCGTGAACCGCCTGTCCGCCGAGAACGTCACCCTCGCCTACGACCAGCGGGTCATCGCCGAAGGACTGTCGGTGGAGATCCCCGACAACTCCTTCACCGTGATCGTCGGCCCCAACGCGTGCGGCAAGTCGACGCTCCTGCGGGCGCTGTCGCGGATGCTGAAGCCGAACGAGGGCCGGGTGCTGCTCGACGGGCAGGTCATCCAGTCGATGCCGGCGAAGAAGGTCGCGCGGACGCTGGGCCTGCTGCCGCAGTCCTCGATCGCGCCGGACGGCATCACCGTCGCCGACCTGGTGGGCCGGGGCCGCTACCCGCACCAGGGCGTCCTGCGCCAGTGGTCGGCGCAGGACGAGCGGGTCGTAAGGGAGTCCATGGCGCGCACGGGCGTGGGCGAACTCGCCGACCGGTACGTCGACGAGCTGTCGGGCGGCCAGCGTCAGCGCGTGTGGATCGCGATGGCCCTCGCCCAGCAGACCCCGCTGCTGCTCCTCGACGAGCCGACCACCTTCCTCGACATCCAGCACCAGATCGACGTCCTCGACCTGTGCGCCGAGCTGCACGAGGAGCAGGGCCGCACCCTGGTCGCCGTCCTGCACGACCTCAACCACGCCGCGCGGTACGCCACGCACCTGATCGCGCTCAAGGGCGGCACGGTCGTCGCGCAGGGCGCGCCGGGCGACGTCGTCACCGCGGAGCTGGTGGAGGAGGTCTTCGGGCTGCGCTGCCAGGTCATCGACGACCCGGAGACGGGCACCCCGCTGGTGGTGCCGGCGGCGCGGAAGGCACGGGCGGGCGGTGTGACGAAGGTCGCGGCCGCCGAGACCTCCTGAGCCGGCGGCTCGCGGGGGCACCCGGGCGCCGGACCGCTACAGGAGCTTCCTGAGGTGGAACAGGTCGCGCAGACCCGCCTCCAGCCGCACCCGGCCGGAGCCCCACGCCTTCGCGAAGTTCAGCTCGCCGTCGACCAGCGCCACCAGGTCGTCGCCGGTCATGGCCAGCCGGATCTGCGCCTTCTGCGGCGGCGGCCCCTGGAGGGTGTCGTCGACCTTTATGCGGCCGTCGGCCATGCGCCCCGTGAAGGTGACGTCCAGGTCGGTGACATGGCAGCTGACCGAGCGGTCCATGGCCGCGGCCTGCCGGACGTCGCCGTCGGCGTCCCGCATCTTGTCCGACAGCTTCTCCAGTGCCGTACGGCACTCCACGATCGTGGCCATAGCGCCCGACGGTACCTCAGCGGTTCGCGGTAGCGTCGAGGCATGAACGACTCAGCGCCGGACGACGAGGTCCCGCACGGCCCACCGGAGGGCGACCAGCGCGGCGGCGAGGCCGGCCCCGGCGCGCCCGCCCCCCTGCTCGTCCGCCGCACGCCCACCGGCCGCGACGAGGTGGACGCCTGTCTGGACCGGCTCGCCGACGCCGACCACCTCGCCACCGACGGCCACGTCGAGGTGTACGAGGATGTCCACCGGGGACTGCGCGACGCGCTCACCGCGCTCGACGCCCCGCATTGATCCACCGTACGGACAACACAGGAGCTGAACCGAACGTGGCAGGAGTCGCACGCCGTCGTCTGGACTCGGAGTTGGTGCGCCGGGGGCTCGCGCGGTCGCGGGAGCACGCCGGCCAGCTGATCGCCGCGGGGCGGGTCACGGTCGGCAAGACCGTCGCGACCAAGTCGGCCACGCAGGTCGAGACGGCGGCCGCGATCGTCGTCTCGACCGACGCCGACGATCCCGACTACGTGTCACGCGGCGGGCACAAACTGGCCGGCGCGCTTGAGGCGTTCATGCCCCGGGGGCTTGTCGTCGAGGGGCGGCGGGCGCTGGACGCCGGCGCGTCCACCGGCGGTTTCACCGATGTGCTGCTGCGGTCGGGCGCCGCGCACGTCGTCGCCGTCGACGTCGGATACGGACAACTCGCCTGGTCCCTGCAGAGCGATGAACGCGTCACCGTCAAGGACCGTACGAACGTACGCGAGTTGACGCTCGAAGCGATCGATGGGGAGCCTGTGGATCTTGTCGTGGGGGACTTGTCCTTCATTCCGCTCGGGCTGGTGCTGCCGGCCCTGGCGCGGTGCACCAAGCCGGACGCCGACCTGGTGATGATGGTCAAGCCGCAGTTCGAGGTGGGTAAGGAACGGCTGGGCAGCGGGGGCGTCGTGCGCAGCCCGCAGCTGCGGGCCGAGGCGGTGCGGGGCGTGGCCGCGAAGGCGTGGGAGCTCGGACTCGGGGCGGAGGGGGTCACCGCCAGTCCGCTGCCCGGGCCGTCGGGCAACGTCGAGTACTTCCTGTGGCTCCGGGCCGGGGCGCCCGCCCTGGACCCGGCCGATGTCGAGCGTGCAGTGGCGGAGGGGCCGCGTTGACACAGAACCGAGCGCGTACTGTTTTCCTGCTCGCCCACACGGGCCGGCCCGCGGCGATCCGCAGCGCGGAACTGGTGGTCAAGGGGCTGCTGCGGTCCGGCATCGTGGTGCGCGTCCTCGAGTACGAGGCCGCCGACCTGCCCCTGCCGAGCGAGGTGGAGCTGGTCTCCGAGGCCACCCCGCAGTGCCTGGAGGGCTGCGAGCTGCTCATCGTCCTCGGCGGCGACGGCACGCTGCTGCGCGGCGCGGAGTTCGCGCGGGCGTCCGGGGTGCCGATGCTCGGCGTGAACCTGGGCAGCGTCGGCTTCCTGGCCGAGGCCGAGCGCGACGACCTCGACAAGGTCGTCGACCGGGTGGTGTCGAAGGCGTACGAGGTCGAGGAGCGGATGACCGTCGACGTCGTCGTCCACCGCAACGGGGACATCGTGCACACCGACTGGGCGCTCAACGAGGCGGCGGTGCAGAAGGCCGGCGCGGAGAAGCTGCTCGAGGTCGTGCTGGAGATCGACGGGCGGCCGGTCACCGGCTTCGGGTGCGACGGCATCGTCCTGTCGACGCCGACCGGCTCCACGGCGTACGCGTTCTCGGCGGGCGGGCCGGTGGTGTGGCCCGAGGTCGAGGCGCTGCTGATGGTGCCGATCAGCGCCCACGCGCTGTTCGCCAAGCCGCTGGTGACCTCGCCGAACTCGGTGCTCGCGGTCGAGCTGCTGCCGCACATCCCGCCGGGCGTGCTGTGGTGCGACGGACGGCGCACCTTCGAGCTGCCGCCGGGGGCCCGGGTGGAGGTGCGGCGCGGGTCGGTGCCGGTGCGGCTGGCCCGTCTGCACCACGCGTCGTTCACCGACCGCCTGGTGGCGAAGTTCGCGCTGCCGGTGGCCGGGTGGCGGGGGGCACGGCACTGAGCGGTTCACGGGCGGTGCGCTGAACTCCACTCACCCGGGTGACAGGGTGCCTCGCACTCCCCGGCTCCGACCTCGTAAGGTCTTCTCCGTGTTGGAGGAGATGCGGATACGGTCACTCGGGGTCATCGACGACGCGGTCGTCGAGCTGTCGCCCGGCTTCACCGCCGTCACCGGTGAGACGGGCGCGGGCAAGACCATGGTGGTCACCAGCCTCGGCCTGCTCCTGGGCGGGCGCGCCGATGCCGCGCTCGTGCGGATCGGCGCCGAGAAGGCGGTCGTGGAGGGGCGGATCGCCGTGCCCGCGGACGCCTCGGTGGTCGTACGGGCCGAGGAGGCCGGGGCCGAGCTCGACGACGGCGCGCTGCTGATCAGCCGTACCGTCTCCGCCGAGGGGCGCTCACGGGCGCACGTCGGCGGGCGGAGCGTGCCGGTGGGTCTGCTCGCCGACCTCGCGGACGAGCTGGTGGCCGTGCACGGGCAGACCGACCAGCAGGGGCTGCTCAAGCTGTCCCGGCAGCGGCAGGCCCTCGACCGGTACGCCGGGGACGCGGTGGCCGTGCCGCTCGCCAAGTACACCGAGGCATACAAGCGGCTGCGGGCCGTGGCCGCCGAGCTGGACGAGATCACCACGCGCGCGCGTGAGCGGGCCCAGGAGGCCGACATGCTGCGCTTCGGGCTGGAGGAGATCGGCGCCGTGGAGCCGCGCGCCGGGGAGGACGCGGAGCTGGCGGAGGAGGCGGAGCGGCTCGGGCACGCGGAGGCGCTGTCCTCGGCGGCGACGGCCGCGCACGCCGCGCTGGCCGGCAATCCCGAGGACCCGGAGGGCATCGACGCCGCCACGCTCGTAGCGGGCGCAGCACGGGCCCTGGAGGCGGTGCGGTCGCACGATCCGGCGCTGGCCGCGCTCGCGGACCGGATCGGCGAGCTGGGCATCCTGCTCGGCGACGTGGCCGGTGAGCTGGCCGGGTACGCCGACGATCTCGACGCCGACCCGCTGCGGCTCGCGGCGGTCGAGGAGCGGCGGGCCGCTCTCACGGCGCTGACCCGCAAGTACGGCCATCACGGCGAGGGCGTCGACGCGGTGCTGACCTGGGCCGAGCGGGGCGTCGTACGGCTCACCGAGCTGGACGGCGACGACGAGCGGATCGACGAGCTGACGGCGGAGCGGGACGCGCTGCGGGTCGAGCTGGGCGGGCTGGCGCAGGCGTTGACGGACGCGCGGACGGAGGCCGCGGACCGGTTCGCCGCCGCTGTGACCGCCGAGCTGGCCTCGCTGGCGATGCCGCACGCGCGTGTGTCGTTCGAGATCAGGCAGTCGGAGGACGCGGAGGGCGTGGAGGTCGGCGGGCGGGCCGTCGCCTACGGGCCGTCCGGCGTCGACGAGGTCGAGCTGCTGCTCGCCCCGCATCCGGGCGCGCCGCCGCGGCCGATCGCCAAGGGCGCGTCCGGCGGTGAGCTCTCGCGGGTGATGCTGGCGGTGGAGGTCGTGTTCGCGGGCACTGATCCGGTGCCGACGTATCTCTTCGACGAGGTCGACGCGGGCGTGGGCGGCAAGGCGGCCGTGGAGATCGGGCGGCGGCTGGCGCGGCTCGCGAGGACCGCGCAGGTCGTGGTGGTCACGCATCTGCCGCAGGTCGCGGCTTTCGCCGACCGGCAGCTGCTGGTGGAGAAGACGAACGACGGCTCGGTGACCCGCTCCGGCGTGAAGGTCCTGGAGGGCGAGGAGCGCATCCGGGAGCTGTCGCGGATGCTCGCGGGCCAGGAGGACTCCGAGACGGCCCGGGCGCACGCGGAGGAGCTGCTCGCGACGGCGCGGGCGGACGTGTAGGGGACGACCGGCGGCGCGTGCGGGGGACGCGTGGACGCGCGAGGGCGCGGAAGGGGCGCGTCCGGGGGCGCGTTCGCGTGCGGGCCGGCGGCGCGAGCGGCACGACGCGCAGGACACACGGTGGGTGAGGGGCGGGACGGAGGTCTACGGGCCGCCGTCCCGCCCTTCGCCCTTCGGTGGGCGACATCGAACGGAACCCCGCCTTCCTTCACTCGTGTGGGTGACAACAGGGGCGGTGTTGCCGGGAACGCGGCAGCTCGGCGGCACGGAACACCCGTACGTGCTGGCATCCTTGGCACAGGACGAGAGGAGTTCGAGCGGTCCACCCCTTCGCCCGGCCCTTCCGTACGTTTCTTCGTGACCGTCCGACGCCGACCCAGGAGCTCCGGCCACGTGAGCAGCCACTCACCGCACGGCCAGTCGCCGCTGCGCACCGTGCAGGTGCTGGGCGGCGGCAACGCGGGCAGCAGCGCCCACGTGCGCTCGCTGGCCGCGGGGCTCGTCGCACGGGGCGTGCGGGTGACGGTGTGCGCCCCCGCCGAGGCCGACCAGGCCCACGGCTTCACGGACGCCGGCGCCGCACACGTGCACGTGCCGCGCAGCAGCGACCCGGGCGCGGTGGCGGCGCTGAGGGCGGCCTGCGCGGACGCCGACCTCGTCCACGCGCACGGGCTGCACGCCTCGTTCCGGGCCGTCCTCGCGCTCAGCGGGCGGCGCACCCCGCTCGTCGTCACCTGGCACAGCCGGGCCCGTGCCGAGGGCGCCCGCGCGCATCTGCTGCGGCTGCTGGAGCGGCGGGTGGCGAAAGCCGCCGCCGTGGTGCTCGGCACGACCTCCGATCTCGTGGACCGGGCCCGCCGCACGGGCGCACGGGACGCGCGGCTCGCCGCCGTGGCGCTCGCCGTGTCCCGGCGGGAGCGGGCCGACCCGGAGCTGCCGGGGCCCAAGGTGCGGGCCGAACTCGGCGCGACGGGACGCCCGTTGCTGGTGGCCGCCGGCCCTCTCGACCGTCACCGCGGCCATGACGTCCTGCTGGACGCCGCGCGCGCGTGGCGCCGCCTCGATCCGCTGCCGCTGGTCGTCGTCGCGGGGGAGGGGCCGTTGCGGGCTGAGCTCCAAGGGCGCATCGAGGCCGAGGAGTTGCCCGTCCGGCTCATCGGGCACCGGGACGACGTGGGCGAACTGCTCGCCGCCGCCGACCTCGCGCTGCTGCCCGGCGACGGGGAGTCGCACTCGGCCCTGGCCCAGGAGGCCCTGCACGCACGCGTGCCGCTCGTCGCCGTCCTCACCGGCGGGGTGCGCGCGCTCGTCGGCGACGCGGCCGAACTCGTCCCGCACGGCGACGCGGACGCCCTCGCCGCCGCCGTCGTACGCCTCCTCGCCGACCCCGACCACTGCGAACGGCTGCGCCGCCTGGGCGCGCTCCAGGCCGCGACCTGGCCCACGGAGGACGAGACCGTCGCCCAAGTCCTCAGCGTCTACGACGAGTTGACGCAACCTCAGCCGATGATCTGACCGTGTGTCGCCGCGCTGTCCGCCTCGCCCGCGGGCTGCGCACCAGGACGCTCACGGCACATGGCGGCGGGCCCGGAGGGCCAGGCTCAGAGCCAGAACGGTCTGCGGGTCGTCCAGGTCGCTGCCCAGGAGTTCGCCGATGCGGGCCAGCCGGTTGTAGAGCGTCTGACGGTTCAGATGCAGTTCGCGGGCCGTCTCCGCCTTGCGGCCGGCATGGGCGAGATACGTCTCCAGAGTGGGCAGCAGCGGCGGCTTGGAACGGCGGTCGTGGTCGCGGACCGGGCCGATCGCGCGGTCCACGAAGGCCGCCAGGTCGCGATGGTCGCGCAGCCGCCACAGCAGCAGGTCGATGTCCAGACGGCGGGCGTCGTACCAGGGGCGGTCCGGCAGGCCCTGCGCCGCCGTCGCCGTCTCCGCCGCGTGCCGCAGCCCCGCCGAGGCCGCCGCCCAGCCGCCCGCCACCCCGACGACCACGACCGGCGGCTGGGCGCCCGGCCGCAGGATGCCGGCCCGCTCCACCCCGGCCCGCAGCGCCGCCGCCACCCGGTCCGCCACCGCCGGCCGCTCCGACTCCGACCGCAACCCCAGCAGCAGGGGCACCCGGCCCTCCACCGGGCGCACGCCCAGCAGCGCCGGCACGCCCACCGAGGCCAGCTCCTCCGCGACCGCCCGCGCCAGCACCGCCCAGCCGCCGCCCGGGGAGAGCGCGTCGCCCAGCCGCATCACCACCGGCAGCAGCGGGCCGGCGCCGGGCCTGAAGCCCAGGACGCGCGCCTGCGCCGGCGCGTCCTCCGCCGCGATCCGCCCCTCGGCGAGATCGGTGAGGAAGTCTCCCCGGCCCCGCGCCGCGAGCTCCTCCTCCTGCCGCGCCTGCATCAGCACGACGGCCAGGATCCCCGCCGCCCGCTCCGCGGCGATCCGGTGCACCGGAGCGAGCGGGGCGCGCACGGGCAGCAGCACGAGCCGGGCCCGCGCCGAACTTGCCCCCGGCCCCGGACCGCCCCCGGGGACGTCCACCAGCGCCGAGCCGGCGGGCGGCGGCGCGTCCTTGTGCGGGTCGCGCAAGCCCTCCCACACCTGGAGCGGATCGGCGCCCTCCGGCCCGGCTCCGGCGGCGTACAGCAGCCGGCCGTCCGTCGTCTCCAGGAAGACGGGGTTGCCGCTGAAGTCGGCCAGGATGCCCAGCACCTGCGGGATGCCGCCCCCGCCGAGCAGCGCCTGCGTGCACCGGCGGTGCACCTCCTCCGCCTGCTGGAGCAGCGCGTAGTGGCCGTTGACGATCTCGGTGTGGACCTCCTCCGTGACGGTCACGAAGGCCACCTCGCGGTGCAGCTGGACCAGCGGCAGGCCGGTCGCCCGCGCCGTCTCCACCAGGGCCGAGGGCAGGCGGGTGAAGCGCGGGCCCAGCTCGATCACCAGGGCGGCGATGCCCCGCTCGGCCAGGGTGCGCACGAACGCCCGCTGCTCGGCCGGACGGGTGCCGAGGCCGTAGCCCGTGGTCAGCAGCAGCTCGCCGCCCTTGAGCAGGGAGGCGATGTGCGGGACCTCGCCCGCGTGCACCCAGCGCACGGTCCGCCCGAGCCGCTCGGCGCCGGCCAGGACCTCCGGCAGCCCGCTGCGCAGACCGGGCAGCTCCAGCGCGCGCCGCACGGTGATGCCGGCGCCCTGGGTGTCGAAACGGTGGTCCGTGGGGCTGTCCATGCAGCGGACGCTACCCCTGGCGACCGGACGGCTCACTCCCCGCGGACCGGGAGTGACTCCCTTGCCTCGCGCCCGCGGGGCGGACGAGCCGTTCAGCCTCCGTAGGCCCCCGACGCCGTCAGACGGAGGGCTGTGTCGATCAGGGGGACGTGGCTGAAGGCCTGGGGGAAGTTGCCCACCTGGCGCTGGAGGCGGGGGTCCCACTCCTCGGCGAGGAGGCCGAGGTCGTTGCGCAGAGCCAGCAGCTTCTCGAAGAGCTTGCGGGCCTCGTCCACGCGGCCGATCATCGCGAGGTCGTCCGCCATCCAGAACGAGCAGGCGAGGAACGCGCCCTCGTCGCCGGGGAGGCCGTCGACGCCCTCCTCGCCGCCCGAGGTCGGGTAGCGCAGGATGAAGCCGTCCGGGGTGGACAGCTCCCGCTGGATCGCCTCGATGGTGCCGATGACGCGCTTGTCGTCGGGCGGCAGGAAGCCCATCTGCGGGATCAGCAGCAGCGAGGCGTCCAGCTCCTTGGAGCCGTACGACTGCGTGAAGGTGTTGCGCTCCTTGTCGTACCCCTTCTCGCACACGTCCCGGTGGATGTCGTCGCGCAGCTCGCGCCACCGCTCCAGCGGGCCGTCCGCGTCGCCGGACTCGATCAGCTTGATCGTGCGGTCCACCGCGACCCAGGCCATGACCTTGGAGTGCACGAAGTGGCGGCGCGGGCCGCGCACCTCCCAGATGCCCTCGTCCGGCTCGTCCCAGTGCTTCTCCAGGTAGCGGATCAGCTTCAGCTGGAGCAGCGAGGCGTAGTCGTTGCGGGCGAGGCCGGTCATGTGGCCGAGGTGCAGCGCCTCGGTGACCTCGCCGTAGACGTCCAGCTGGAGCTGGTGGGCGGCGCCGTTGCCGACCCGGACCGGCGCGGAGTTCTCGAAGCCGGGCAGCCAGTCCAGCTCCGCCTCGCCGAGCTCGCGCTCGCCGGCGATGCCGTACATGATCTGGAGGTTCTCCGGGTCGCCGGCGACCGCGCGCAGCAGCCACTCGCGCCAGGCGCGGGCCTCCTCGCGGTAGCCGGTGCGCAGCAGCGAGGACAGGGTGATGGCCGCGTCGCGCAGCCAGGTGTAGCGGTAGTCCCAGTTGCGGACGCCGCCGATGTCCTCGGGCAGGGAGGTCGTGGGCGCGGCGACGATGCCGCCGGTGGGCGCGTAGGTCAGGGCCTTGAGCGTGATCAGCGAGCGGATCACGGCCTCGCGGTAGGGGCCGTGGTACGTACAGTGCTCGACCCACTCGCGCCAGAACTCCTCCGTCGCCACCAGCGACTGCTCCGGCTCGGGCAGCGCCGGCGGCTCCTTGTGGGAGGGCTGCCAGGAGATGCTGAACGCGATCCGCTCACCGGGGGTGACGGTGAAGTCCGCGTACGTGGTCAGCGACTTGCCGTAGGTCTCCGCCTCCGCGTCGAACCACACGGAGTCCGGTCCCGCGACGGCCACCGTGCGGCCCTCGTGCTTGTGCACCCAGGGGACGACCCGGCCGTAGGAGAAGCGCATGCGCAGGGTGGAGCGCATGGGGACGCGGCCCGAGACGCCCTCGACGATGCGGATGAGCTGGGGGGCGCCGTCACGCGGCGGCATGAAGTCGGTCACCCGGACCGTGCCGCGGGGGGTGTCCCACTCCGACTCCAGGATGAGCGAGTCGCCGCGGTAGCCGCGCCGGACCGCCCGGGGCGGTTCCGTGTCGGCGGCGTGGGCGGGGCCGAGGCGCCAGAAGCCGTGTTCCTCGGTGCCCAGCAGCCCTGCGAAGATCGCGTGCGAGTCGAAGCGGGGCAGGCAGAGCCAGTCCACCGTGCCGTCACGGCAGACCAGCGCGGCTGTCTGCATGTCTCCGATGAGTGCGTAGTCTTCGATGCGCCCGGCCACGTGCAACTCCAGTCGAACGGCCACGTCACCCCACGAGGGGGCTGTCGCTCAGTGCGGTCAAGGGGGATGTTGTGATTACGTCGTACTGCGTCGTTGAGCCTTGAAGCAAAGCAGTCGCCCAGCCGTGTTGGCAAAAACGCCGATCTCTGCTCAACGAACTGACGAACTCTCGTTGTTCCGATGGATACGGACGGGGGTGGTGCCGCGTTCGGAAGGACGGGCTCGGCAGTGAGTGTCCGAGCAGGATACGACGCACGTAGATGATCTGTGTGCCGCTCCGGGCAACGCGGGTGAGCCGAACGGGTGAGCAACGGGTGACGGGCGCGTGTGTGTGCGCACGTCCGTGGCGGTCCGTGCGCGCAGGGTGGCCGGAAGCCATCTCCCCGAGGCGCTGATACCCTGGTAGCCCGTGGACCGGTGGGCACGAAACCCCCGAACCGCAGCGACGGCACCCCCGGAGACCTCCGGCGGAATCCGCTGGTGAAAGCCTCCGTGGCGCCGTACCGCACCCCCATACCGCGACCACGGGAGCCCCCTCTTGGCCATGCCGCCCGCTGCTTTCCGAAACAGCACTTCGACGACCAAGCACATCTTCGTCACCGGGGGTGTCGCCTCCTCGCTCGGCAAGGGTCTGACGGCCTCCAGCCTCGGCATGCTGCTCAAGGCCCGTGGCCTGCGCGTCGTGATGCAGAAGCTGGACCCCTACCTCAACGTGGACCCCGGCACGATGAACCCCTTCCAGCACGGTGAGGTGTTCGTCACGAACGACGGCGCCGAGACCGACCTGGACATCGGCCACTACGAGCGCTTCCTCGACCGCGATCTGGACGGCTCCGCCAACGTCACCACCGGCCAGGTGTACAACACCGTGATCGCCAAGGAGCGGCGCGGCGAGTACCTGGGCGACACCGTGCAGGTCATCCCGCACATCACCAACGAGATCAAGCACCGCATCCGCCGGATGGCGACGGACGAGGTCGACGTCGTGATCACCGAGGTCGGCGGCACGGTCGGCGACATCGAGTCGCTGCCGTTCCTGGAGACCGTCCGCCAGGTCCGCCACGAGGTCGGCCGGGACAACGTGTTCGTGGTGCACATCTCCCTGCTGCCCTACATCGGTCCCTCGGGCGAGCTGAAGACCAAGCCCACCCAGCACTCCGTCGCCGCCCTGCGCAACATCGGCATCCAGCCGGACGCGATCGTGCTGCGCTGCGACCGCGAGGTCCCCACCGCGATCAAGCGGAAGATCTCGCTGATGTGCGACGTGGACGAGGCGGCGGTCGTGGCCTGCCCCGACGCCCGCTCGATCTACGACATTCCCAAGACCGTGCACGGCGAGGGCCTGGACGCCTATGTCGTACGCAAGCTGGACCTGCCGTTCCGTGATGTGGACTGGACGACCTGGGACGACCTGCTCGACCGCGTCCACAACCCCGACCACGAGATCACCCTCGCCCTGGTCGGCAAGTACATCGACCTGCCGGACGCCTACCTCTCGGTCACCGAGGCGCTGCGCGCCGGCGGCTTCGCCCACCGGGCCCGCGTGAAGATCAAGTGGGTCACCTCGGACGACTGCAAGACCCCGGCGGGCGCCGCGCAGCAGCTCGGCGACGTCGACGGCATCTGCATCCCGGGCGGTTTCGGCGACCGCGGCGTGCTCGGCAAGGTCGGCGCGATCAAGTACGCCCGCGAGAACAGGATCCCGCTGCTCGGCCTCTGCCTCGGCCTGCAGTGCATCGTGATCGAGGCCGCGCGGACCCTGGCCGACATCCCCGACGCCAACTCCACCGAGTTCGACTCCGCCACCGCCCACCCGGTCATCTCGACGATGGCCGAGCAGCTCGACATCGTCGCCGGCGAGGGCGACATGGGCGGCACGATGCGCCTGGGCATGTACCCGGCCAAGCTGGCCGAGGGCTCCATCGTGCGCGAGGTGTACGACGGCAAGGAGTACGTCGAGGAGCGCCACCGCCACCGCTACGAGGTGAACAACTCCTACCGCGCGGAGCTGGAGAAGAAGGCGGGCATCCTGTTCTCCGGCACCTCCCCGGACGGCAAGCTCGTCGAGTACGTGGAGTACCCCCGCGACGTCCACCCCTACCTGGTGGCCACGCAGGCGCACCCCGAGCTGCGTTCGCGTCCCACGCGTCCGCACCCGCTGTTCGCCGGCCTCGTGAAGGCGTCCGTCGAGCGCCAGCAGGCCCAGCGCGCGGAGAAGACCGCGAAGTAACACACCGGTTGTACGGTGGCCGGGGTGCGTCCCTTACCCGAGGGGTCGCACCCCGGTTTCGTTTCGGCAGGTCGCGCAGGACACGGAAGGACAGGCATGACGATCAAGGACACCGCCGAGGAGTGGGAGATCCGGGCGACCGAGACCCCCTTCACGGGCAACAAGACCTCCGTGCGCACGGACGACGTGGTCATGCCCGACGGCACGGTGGTCCGCCGCGACTACCAGGTCCACCCCGGTTCGGTGGCCGTCGTCGCCCTCGACGACGAGGACCGGGTGCTGCTGATCAAGCAGTACCGGCACCCCGTCCGGGAGAAGCTGTGGGAGATCCCGGCCGGCCTGCTCGACGTGCCCGGCGAGAACCCCCTGCACGCCGCCCAGCGCGAGCTGTACGAGGAGGCGCACGTCAAGGCCGAGGACTGGCGGGTGCTGACCGACGTCTACACCACGCCCGGCGGCTGCGATGAGGCCGTACGGATCTTCCTCGCCCGCAATCTGTCCGAGGCCGAGGGGCGGCGCTTCGAGGTCGAGCACGAGGAGGCCGACATGGAGCACGCGCGCGTGCCGGTCGGCGACCTCGTGCGCGCGGTGCTCGCGGGCGACGTGCACAACAACTGCCTGGTCGTCGGCGTCCTCTCGCTGGTCGCCGCCCGCGCCGGCGACGGCCTGGACGCGCTGCGCCCGGCGGAGGCCCCCTGGCCGGCCCGTCCGTTCGAAGCCTGAACGGCCCAGAGGCCGGTGTGACGATCGGTTGATCCGATCGGGCGACGTCTCCGCCGCGCTCCTCCCGGAAGGTCTCAGAGCGTGAACTAGGCTCTGGAATCGCCCGATCCGAAAGGTCCGGCGGGCTCGCGTGCGCGGTGGACGGGAGGGTGGCCCGTGACGGATCAGGCAGTGGACACAGACGGCGTCAAGCTGTCGGGACACGCTGCGACGGAGGGCCATTTCCTGGGCCGTACCCGGGAGTTGAAGGAGCTGTGCGCGGACATCGAGCGCGCGGGCCTGGACACCCTGGCGGGGAACAAGCCGCCCCGCGCGCGGGTCCTCCTCATCGCCGGACGGCCCGGCTCCGGCCGCAGCGCCCTCGCCGGGGAACTCGTCCGCCGGGTCGCCGGCCGCTACCCGGACGGCGTGCTGCGCGCCCGCCTCGCCGACGCCGACGGCACCCCCGTCCCGGCCGAGCGGGCCGCCCGCGCACTGCTCGCCGCCCTGGAGCGGCCGGCCCCGGCGGGCGCGTCCGAGGAGGACCTCTCCGCCTGCCTGCGCGAAGCGCTCGCCGAACGGCGCGCCGTCGTCCTCCTCGACGACGCGGCCGGCGCCGAGCAGGTCGACGCACTGCTCCCGGACACCCCGGAGTGCCTGGTCGTCGCCGTCTCCGCGGGACCGCTCACCGGCATCTCCGACGTGCGCCCCTGCACCCTGGGCGGCCTGGACACCAAGTCCGCCCTGGAACTGCTCACCCGTCGCATCGGCTCGGTCCGCATCACCGTCGACCCGCGCTCCGCCGAAGGGCTCGTCGAGGCCTGCCAGGGCCACCCCGTGGCGCTGATCCTCGCCGGCGGCTGGCTCGCCGCCCGCCCCAAGTCGGCCGTCGCCGACCTCGCCAAGCAGCTCCACGCCGAGGGCGACGAGGGCACCCCGCTCAGCCGCCTCTTCGCACTCGTCCACCACGGGCTGGCCCCCACCGCCGCCCGCACCCTGCGCCTGCTCTCCCTCGCCCCGGCCGGGCTCGTCGACGCCCACACCGCCTCCGCCCTCGCCGGCTGCTCGATCGGCGCCGCCCGCAGCACCCTGGACGACTTCGCCGCCCTCGGCCTGCTGCGGCCCGTGCCGTCCACACCGCCCCAGTACGAGATCCCCGGCTGTCTGCACCCTCTGCTGCGCGCGGCCGCCGAGGCCCACGAGCGGCCGGCCGAGCTCCAGCTGGCCCGCGCCCGCATGCTGGAGCGGACGGTGCGGCTGCTCCAGTCCTGCCGTGCCGTCACCGAGACCGACAACCCCCAGGCCCGCGAGAAGCTCCAGGGCATGCCCAGCGCCCTGCGCTTCGCCTCCCCGCAGGCGGCCGCCGAGTGGCTCGATGCGCGCCGGCCCGCGCTGCTCGGGGCCGCCCGGCTCGCGGTCGCCGACGGCGAGCTGGACACCCTGGCCAGGCGGCTGATGGCGCAGCTGGTCAAGGCGATGGTCGCCCACCTCGGCGCCCAAGGCGCCGCGCCCGACCTGTACGGCGTCCACCAGCTCGTCCTGGACGTCGCCGAGCGCCGCGGGCTGCCCCGGGAGAAGGCCGCCGCCCTGCTGAACCTGGGCGACGTGGACGCCCGCACCGGGCGCACCGCCCAGGCCCTGGTGCGCTACCGGGCCGCGCTGGACGCCGGACGCCAGGCGAACGACCCGTACGCGACCGGCCGCGCGATGGAATCCGTAGGCGGCGCGCATCTGGAGCTCGGCGACTACGAGCGGGCCGCCGACTGGTTCGGCCGGGCCCTCGCCCAGCGGCTGGCCCGCGACGAGCGCGCCGACGCCGCCCGCCTGTACGGCCGTATCGCGACCGCGCACACCTACGCCGGCCGCTACGGGGAGGCGCAGCGCGGCTGGCGGGCCGCCGTGGCCGTGCACCGCAAGAGCGGCGATGTCGGCGCGCAGGCGCGGGCGTTGAGCGAGCTGGCCCGAGTCCAGGAGTACGCGGGCCGGCCCGAGGAGTCGCTGCGCACCTGTCAGGAGGCGGTGGAGTGGGCCCACCGCGCTAAGGACGCGCGCCTGCGGGCCGCGCTGCACCTGCGGCTGGCCGACACCTGTGAGCACCTCGGCGACCCGGCGGCCGCCCGCCTGCACCGGGGCGCGGCGGAGCGCATCCTGGGAGATGAGGCCCCCGGCACCGAGTCAGAGCCGGAACACACGGCCGACGCCTGCGAAATCCGCAGTACTCCTGCTGAAGATTGATGCATTGAAAGGCTGGACAGCGGGAACACCTTCATTAGACTGGCTCTGCCGCACGTTCTCCTGCGGTATGTCCCCGTATGCCCAATGCATCCGGGTTTGTCGTTCCATGCCCCACACCCTCTGAGCCAAGGACCGTGATCCACGTGAAGGTCGGCATCCCCCGCGAGGTCAAGAACAACGAGTTCCGGGTGGCGATCACCCCGGCAGGCGTGCACGAGCTGGTGCGCCACGGCCACCAGGTCGTCGTCGAGCAGGGCGCCGGCGTCGGCTCGTCGATCCCGGACGCGGAATACGTGGCCGCCGGCGCCCGGATCCTGGACACCGCCGACGAGGTGTGGGCCACCGCCGACCTGCTGCTGAAGGTCAAGGAGCCCATCGCCGAGGAGTACCACCGCCTCCGCAAGGACCAGACGCTCTTCACCTACCTGCACCTGGCTGCCTCCAAGGAGTGCACCGACGCGCTCATCGAGTCCGGCACCACGGCGATCGCCTACGAGACCGTCGAACTGCCGAACCGCGCGCTGCCGCTGCTCGCCCCGATGTCCGAGGTCGCGGGCCGGCTCGCCCCGCAGGTCGGCGCCTACCACCTGATGGCCGCCAACGGCGGCCGCGGCGTGCTGCCCGGCGGCGTCCCCGGCGTGCTGGCCGGCCGGGCCGTCGTCATCGGCGGCGGCGTCTCCGGCTGGAACGCCGCGCAGATCGCCATCGGCATGGGCTTCCACGTGACCCTGCTCGACAAGGACATCAACAAGCTCAAGGAAGCCGACAAGGTGTTCGGCACCAAGATCCAGACGGTCGTCTCCAACGCCTTCGAGCTGGAGAAGGCCTGCCTGGAGGCCGACCTCGTCATCGGCGCGGTCCTCATCCCGGGCGCCAAGGCGCCCAAGCTCGTCACCAACGAGCTGGTCTCCCGGATGAAGCCCGGAAGTGTCCTTGTCGACATCGCGATCGACCAGGGCGGCTGCTTCGAGGACTCCCGCCCGACCACCCACGCCGAGCCGACCTTCCCGGTCCACAACTCGGTCTTCTACTGCGTCGCCAACATGCCCGGCGCGGTCCCCAACACCTCCACCTACGCGCTCACCAACGCGACCCTGCCCTACATCGTCGAACTCGCGAACCGGGGCTGGGTGGAGGCGCTGCGCCGCGACCCCGCGCTGGCCAGGGGGCTCAACACCCACGACGGCAAGGTGGTTTACCGCGAGGTCGCCGAGGCACACGGCCTCGAGCACGTGGAGCTCGCCTCACTGCTCGGCTGAGACGCTCCGCCAAGTCACCTTTTCGTAAAGGCGATACGTCAACACGACGCCTCAAGGGCGTGCGCACGGCCGGACCTTGCCATACAAGGTCCGGCCGAGTGTGTGTATGGTCACTTTGCCGCTCTCGGCCAACTCGCCTCGAACGTAACCCTTGAACCGATTCGCACACCCGTGAATCCTGCCGTGCGACGGCCGTACGCCCTTGACAGCGGGATGTTTCATTGCCGACACATCGGGCCGGGTCCGGCGGATTGTGTTGCTGCGGACGCCCGACACGCCATAGAGTCGCCAATCGTCGGCATGGTGCCACGCTGACCTTGTCTAGAAGTTTCCTGGTCACCAAGGAGGTAAGACGACTTGTGAATGAGTCGACATTTTCTCCCGGGGGTGGTCATCCAGGAACGCCTACGCGGGGCCCGGGCCCCACGGGGCGCGAGGCTGTCGGCTCCGTCGCTGTCCGAACCTTCGCAGACCATCAGAGCCACAGAAGCCCCCAGTTGGCTCAGCCAGCACACCACAGCATGGATGGCCATCACGTGAACGCCATGGCCGGCGACGGAAGTGGCGCGCCCCGCAACCACTTCGCCGACTACGACGAACTGCCCGAAGGGCACTTCTACGACCCCGACGCCGAGTACGAGCCCGATCCCGAGTACGCGGCCACCCTCGCGCCCGACGCCGCCCGCCAGCGTCGCGAGCGCGTCGGTCCCACGGGACGCCCGCTGCCGTACTTCCCGATCCCGGGCCCGCTGACCGATCACGGACCCGCGAAGATCATCGCGATGTGCAACCAGAAGGGCGGCGTCGGCAAGACGACGTCGACCATCAATCTGGGCGCCGCCCTCGCGGAGTACGGACGCCGGGTGCTGCTCGTCGACTTCGACCCGCAGGGCGCGCTGTCGGTCGGTCTCGGCGTCAATCCGATGGAGCTCGACCTCACCGTCTACAACCTGCTCATGGAGCGGGGCATGGCGGCCGACGAGGTGCTCCTGAAGACGGCGGTCCCGAACATGGACCTGCTGCCCAGCAACATCGACCTGTCCGCCGCCGAGGTCCAGCTGGTCTCCGAGGTCGCGCGCGAGTCGACGCTGCAGCGGGCGCTGAAGCCGCTCCTCGACGACTACGACTTCATCGTCATCGACTGTCAGCCCTCGCTCGGCCTGCTCACCGTCAACGCGCTGACCGCCGCGCACAAGGTGATCGTGCCGCTGGAGTGCGAGTTCTTCGCGCTGCGCGGTGTCGCGCTGCTCACCGAGACCATCGAGAAGGTCCAGGAGCGGCTCAACCCGGAGCTGGAGCTCGACGGCATCCTCGCCACGATGTACGACTCGCGCACGGTCCACAGCCGCGAGGTCCTCGCCCGTGTGGTCGAGGCCTTCGACGACCACGTGTACCACACGGTCATCGGGCGCACGGTCCGCTTCCCGGAGACCACGGTCGCCGGTGAGCCGATCACCACCTACGCCTCCAACTCCGTCGGCGCCGCCGCCTACCGTCAGCTCGCCAGGGAGGTGCTCGCCCGGTGTCACGCCGAGTGAGTCTGCCGGGGGCCGACGAACTCTTCCGTACGACAGGGGGGATGGCGCTCCAGCCGTCCGCACCGCGACGCCAGGCCAACGGCGAGGCGCGGGTACCCGCTCCCGCCGGGGAGAGCGACACGGCAGCGGCGGCCTCGGCCGAGGACGCGCCGCAGGCCGTGCCCGCGCAGGGCGGTGACGGCGAGGGCGCCGAGCACGTGGCGGCTGACGCCGAGCAGGGCGACGCCGGGGAGTCCCGCAGCCGGACCGCCGGCGGGGAGCGCCCCGCGCGGCGTCAGGGCGCGGCGCCGGAAGGACCGGCCGCCGCCGGCGAGGCCGCCCAGCCGCGCAAGCGGGGCCGGGCCGCGGCCCGCCGGCCCAGCGGCCGGGAGCGACACGACGAGAAGATCACCGTGTACGTCTCCGCCGAGGAGCTGATGGACCTGGAGCACGCCCGGCTGGTGCTGCGCGGCGAACACGGGCTGGCCGTGGACCGGGGACGGATCGTCCGCGAGGCGGTCGCCGTGGTCCTGGCGGACCTGGAGGCCCGGGGCGACGCCAGCATCCTCGTACGCCGGCTGCGCGGCCGGTAGCGGTAGCCTGCGGAGGCCATGACCTCGAACAACACCCCCTCGCCGGGAGCCCGCCGCCCCCTGGGCCGAGGCCCGGCACCCCCCACCACCCGCCCACCCGAGCCGGCCCCCGCGCCCCCCGCCCCCAACGAACCCGGACCGGACACCGAGCCATCATCGGCTGCGAACCGCGACGGGGCCCCGCCGGAGTCCTCGGTCGCGGGCGGCGGCGGAGCCGGGCTCGGGAGCGGGCCGTCCCTGGTCGCCGGCCGTGATGAGGCTCGGCGGGACGTCGCCGGGGCTGAGCTGCCGCGTTCTGCCGGGCGGCACGATGTCGG
Source organism: Streptomyces sp. NPDC002566 (assembly GCF_042889585.1). Lineage (NCBI taxonomy): Bacteria > Bacillati > Actinomycetota > Actinomycetes > Kitasatosporales > Streptomycetaceae > Streptomyces > Streptomyces sp. NPDC002566. Next base: position 26,059 of record NZ_JBIARD010000012.1, read on the forward strand.
GCCCGGGGACGGGGCGCCGCCGGTCGCGGGTCGCAGCGAGGCCAGCCCGGTGCGCTCGGCCGTGCCCGCTGTCCTTGACGACGTCGAGGGCGAGTCGCTGCCGGACGTCGGGCTGCCCGAAATCGGGCCTGCGCGCCGGTCGCTGTCGGATGCCGGTCGTGGTGACGGTCGGTCGGAGGCCTCGCTCGTCGGGCGGGACGGAGGCGGGGCCGGGGCGGCGAGCGGTGCCGCGGCCTCTCAGGGCGGGGCCGCGCCCGAGGGTGAGGTGGGCGATGGGGTGTTCAAGGTTCGGCTCGCCAATTTCGAGGGGCCGTTCGATCTGCTGCTTCAGTTGATCTCCAAGCACAAGATGGACGTCACCGAAGTCGCGTTGTCCAAGGTCACCGACGAGTTCATGGCACACATCAGGGCGATGGGGCCGGACTGGGACCTGGACCAGACGACCGAGTTCCTGGTCGTGGCCGCGACGCTGCTCGATCTGAAGGCGGCCCGGCTGCTGCCCGCCGCCGAGATCGAGGACGAGGCCGACCTCGCGCTGCTGGAGGCCCGCGACCTGCTCTTCGCGCGGCTGCTCCAGTACCGCGCGTACAAACGGATCGCCGACATCTTCAACGGGCGGCTGGAGGAGGAGGCCCGCCGCTACCCCCGTACCGTCGGCCTCGAAGCGCACCACGCCGAGCTGCTGCCCGAGGTCGTCATCACCATCGGCGCGGAAGGGTTCGCCCGGCTCGCGGTGAAGGCGATGCAGCCCAGGGCCAAGCCGCAGGTGTACGTCGACCACATCCACGCGCCGCTGGTCAGCGTGCAGGAACAGGCCGGGATCGTCGTCGCGCGACTGCGGGAACTCGGGGAGGCCAGCTTCCGGGTGCTCGTCGAGGACACCGACGACACCCTGACGGTCGTCGCCCGCTTCCTGGCCCTGCTGGAGCTGTACCGGGAGAAGGCGGTGGCCCTGGACCAGGAGACGGCCCTCGGCGAGCTGCTGGTGCGGTGGACCGGCGGCGACGGGGACGAGACGCCCAGAGTGACCGACGAGTTCGACCGGCCCCCCGAAGTGCCGGGGGAGTCCGAGAAGGAGAAGACGCCGTGACTGAGGACACCGCCGGCGCCCCGGGCGGATCCCGTGCCGTCGTGGACCTCGACCTCAAGCCCGCCCTGGAGGCCGTCCTGATGGTCGTGGACGAACCCGCGACCGAGGAGCACCTCGCGAAGATCGTGGAACGGCCGCGCCGCCAGGTCGCGGACGCCCTGCGCGAACTCGCCGACGAGTACACCGTGCAGGGGCGGGGCTTCGACCTGCGGTTCGTCGCCGGCGGCTGGCGGTTCTACACCCGGGCCGAGTACGCCCCGGCCGTGGAGCGCTTCGTCCTGGACGGCCAGCAGGCCCGGCTCACGCAGGCCGCGCTGGAGACGCTGGCCGTCGTCGCCTACCGGCAGCCGGTCAGCCGCAGCCGGGTCTCCGCCGTGCGCGGGGTGAACTGCGACGGGGTCATGCGCACCCTCCTCCAACGGGGTCTGGTCGAGGAGGCGGGCGCGGAACCCGAAACAGGTGCGATCCTGTACAGGACGACGAACTACTTCCTGGAGCGGATGGGCCTGCGCGGTCTGGACGAGCTCCCGGAGCTCGCGCCCTTCCTCCCGGAGGCGGAGGCGATCGAGGCCGAAACACTGGAAGCGGTCCCGTCGTTCGATCCGGACGCCCCGGATTCCGAGGACGCAGACGACAAGACGGAACTTTGATGCGAAGCAGCAGCGGCAGGAACAGCAGCGGAAACAACGGCGGGAGCCGTGGTGGCAACAGCGGCGGCCGCGGCGGGAGCAGCGGTGGCCGCGGCAATTACCGCGGTGCCGGGAACGACCGCGACGACAGGCAGGGCGGCAGGCCCAAGAAGCCGCGCCCGGAGGAGCGGCGCTACGACGTGGGCCCCGGCGCGTCCCCCGACGGCCCGAAGTCGGGACGCGGCGGTGCGGCGCGCGGCGGCGCCAAGGGCGGCCCGAAGCAGCCGCAGGGCGGCGGACGCGGCCGTACGGCGCCCGCCCGCTCCCGCGAGTACGAGGCGCGCGCCGAGGAGCGCAACCGCGAGCGCTACGCGGGCAAGAAGGACGTCAAGCTGCCCAAGACCTTCCCGGGCGCCGAGCAGGAGGGCGAGCGGCTGCAGAAGGTCCTCGCGCGCGCGGGCTACGGCTCCCGGCGCTCCTGCGAGGAACTGATCGAGCAGGCGCGGGTCGAGGTCAACGGCGAGATCGTCCTGGAGCAGGGCAAGCGGGTCGACCCGGAGAAGGACGAGGTCAAGGTCGACGGCCTGACCGTCGCGACGCAGTCGTACCAGTTCTTCTCGCTCAACAAGCCCGCCGGCGTCGTCTCCACCATGGAGGACACCGAAGGCCGTCAGTGTCTCGGCGACTACGTCACCAACCGTGAGACGCGTCTCTTCCACGTGGGCCGGCTCGACACCGAGACCGAGGGCGTCATCCTGCTCACCAACCACGGCGAGCTGGCGCACCGGCTGACCCACCCGAAGTACGGCGTGAAGAAGGTCTACCTCGCGCACATCGTGGGCCCGATCCCGCGCGACCTGGGCAAGAAACTCAAGGACGGCATCCAGCTGGAGGACGGCTACGCGCGCGCGGACCACTTCCGCGTCGTCGAGCAGACCGGGAAGAACTACCTGGTCGAGGTCACCCTGCACGAGGGCCGCAAGCACATCGTGCGCCGCATGCTGGCGGAGGCCGGTTTCCCCGTCGACAAGCTCGTGCGCGTCGCCTTCGGCCCGATCACCCTGGGCGACCAGAAGTCGGGCTGGCTGCGCCGGCTGTCGAACACCGAGGTCGGGATGCTGATGCAGGAGGTCGACCTCTGACCGGGAGGTCGTGACCGAACCGCGCCCCCTTTTACAGTCGCCTCGACCACAGAAGGTCGCCTCGACAGCAAAAGGGGGCGGAGAGCCCCCGGCCGCCGGGGGCCTGCGGCTTTTCGGCCGCTCACACCAGTTTTCGGCGGCTCACACCAGCTTGATGGCGCCGCCCTCCACCGTGATCTTCTCCGCCGGCAGCGGCCTGGTCGCCGGGCCCGCGGTGACCGCGCCGTCCTCGATGCTGAAGCTGCTCCGGTGGCAGGCGCAGTTGATCGTCTTGTCGGCGACGCTGGTGACCGTGCAGCCCTGATGGGTGCAGATCGCGGAGAAGGCCTTGAAGTCGCCCTTCGACGGCTGGGTGACCACGACCTTCTCCTCCTTGAAGATCGTGCCCCCGCCGACGGGGATGTCGGCCGTGGTCGCCAGTTCACGGCCCGCGGAGGCGGCCGGGGACTCGGTCCCGGGGGTGCCCGCGGTACCGGCGGCGGGGCTCTTGGAGGCTTCGGGGGCCGAGCCGCCGTCGCCCTTGTCGCTACAGCCGACGGCGAGAGCCGCCGCGCCCGTCGCGAGGAGGACCGTACGGCGGGTGGCGGGGTGGGTCATGTCGTCACTCCGAAAGTGCGGGAAGAAGTGCGGAAAGGTGCGGAAGGTGCTGTGACGCAGAGCACAATCGTGGCACCGAAGGCGCCGAACGTGAAGCAAGTCCTGATAAGTGCCACAAAACGAACATTTCGGATGTGATGAACGGCTCCCGCGTCCGTCTCAGCGGGCGGGCGGCGCTCACCCCGCGCGGACGGGCTGACTACGCTGGACGCAGAGCCGACAGCTATGTGAACGAGGAGCAGCACCGTGGCGGTACGAGCGGCCCGGGGGGCCGTCCAGCGGGAGCGGGACGAGGCCGGCCACATGGAGCGGGGCGCGGCCCCGGGCGAGGGCGTCGCCCGGTGAGGACCGCGCTCGTCATCGGAACCGGGCTGATCGGCACCTCCGCCGCCCTGGCCCTCGCCCAGCGCGGCGTCACCGTCCACCTGGAGGACCACGACCCCGAGCAGGCCCGCACGGCTGCGGCGCTCGGCGCGGGCGCGGACGCGCCTCCCGAAGGCCCCGTGGACGTCGCCATCGTCGCCGCGCCGCCCGCCCACGTCTCCTCCGTGCTGGCCGACGCCATGCGGCGCGGGGTGGCCCGCGGCTACCTCGACGTGGCCAGCGTCAAGGGGGGTCCGCGCCGTGAGCTGGAGGCGCTCGGCCTCGACCTGTCGACGTACCTGGGCACGCACCCGATGTCGGGCCGCGAGAAGTCCGGCCCGCTCGCCGCGTCCGCCGACCTCTTCGAGGGCCGGCCCTGGGTGCTGACGCCGACCCGGGACACCGACACCGAGGTGCTCAACCTCGCCCTGGAGCTCGTCTCGCACTGCCGGGCCGTCCCGGTGGTGATGGACGCCGACGCCCACGACCGGGCGGTGGCCCTCGTCTCCCACATGCCCCACCTCGTCTCCAGCCTGGTCGCCGCCCGGCTGGAGAACGCCGAGGAGGCCGCCGTACGGCTGTGCGGGCAGGGCATCCGGGACGTCACCCGGATCGCCGCCTCCGATCCCCGGATGTGGATCGACATCCTCTCCGCCAACCCCGGGCCGGTCGCCGACCTGCTCACCGACGTCGCCGGCGACCTCGAGGAGACGGTGCGGGCGCTGCGTTCCCTGCAGTCCTCCGACGAGGCCAAGCGGCGTGAGGGCGCCGGCGGCATCGAGGGCGTCCTGCGGCGCGGGAACGCGGGGCAGGTGCGCGTGCCCGGCAAGCACGGGTCCGCCCCGCGGGCGTACGAGGTGGTCGCGGTGCTGATCGACGACCAGCCGGGGCAGCTGGCCCGCATCTTCGCCGACGCCGGGCTGGCCGGGGTCAACATCGAGGACGTGCGCATCGAGCACGCGACCGGGCAGCAGGCGGGGCTGGTGCAGCTGATGGTCGAGCCGCGCAGTGCGGGAGTGCTGTCCGCCGCGCTGACGGAGCGGGGGTGGGCGGTGCGGCAGTAGGTTGCCCGGCGCCGCCGTGACGTGCGGCCGGACGAGTGAGTCGTACCCAGTAACCTTGTGCGGGGCGTGTTCTCGCCCCGCAGTCCTCCGCCTCGCACCAGGAAGGTGTCCCCCCGTGGAAAACGGCGCCGCCCAGCCCGTGATCGTCGCCATCGACGGTCCCTCCGGAACGGGCAAGTCGAGCACGTCCAAGGCCGTGGCCGCCCAGCTGGGGCTGAGCTACCTGGACACCGGTGCGCAGTACCGGGCGATCACGTGGTGGATGGTGGCCAACGGGATCGACGTCGAGGACCCCACGGCGATCGCCGCCGTCGCCGGCAAGCCGGAGATCGTCTCCGGCACCGACCCGGCGGCCCCGACGATCACCGTCGACGGCACCGACGTGGCCGCCCCGATCCGCACCCCTGAGGTCACCTCCCAGGTCAGCGCGGTCAGCGCGGTACCGGAGGTGCGGACCCGGATCACCGAGCTCCAGCGGTCGCTGGCGGCCTCCGCCGAGAAGGGGATCGTCGTCGAGGGGCGTGACATCGGCACCACCGTGCTGCCCGACGCCGATCTGAAGATCTTCCTCACCGCGTCCCCGGAGGCCCGCGCCGCCCGCCGCAGCGGCGAGCTGAAGGGCTCGGACGTGCACGCCACCCGCGAGGCGCTGATCAAGCGGGACGCGGCCGACTCCTCCCGCAAGACCTCCCCCCTCGCCAAGGCGGACGACGCCGTCGAGGTGGACACCACCGAGCTGACGCTGGCCCAGGTCATCGAGTGCGTCGTCACCCTCGTCGAGGAGAAGCGGGCGGGGAAGTGACTCAGCCGTCCGTGCCCTCGGAAAAGGGCGCCGAGGTCGGACGCCGGATCGGCGTCGGGCTGATGTACGGGCTGTGGCGGCCGCGGGTGCTGGGATCCTGGAAGGTGCCCGCGACCGGCCCGGTGATCTTCGCGGTCAACCACTCCCACAACATCGACGGACCGATGGTCATGGGCGTGGCCCCCCGGCCCACGCACTTCCTGATCAAGAAGGAGGCGTTCGTCGGCCCCCTCGACCCCTTCCTGACCGGGATCGGCCAGCTCAAGGTGGACCGCGAGACGACCGACCGCTCGGCGATCACCCGGGCCCTCGGCGTGCTGGAGAACGGCGGAGTGCTGGGCATCTTCCCCGAGGGCACCCGGGGCGAGGGAGACTTCGCCTCGCTGCGCGCGGGGCTCGCCTACTTCGCGGTGCGCAGCGGCGCGCAGATCGTGCCGGTCGCCGTGCTGGGAAGCACCGACCGGCCCGGACGGTTGTTCAAGGGGCTGCCCCCGCTGCGGTCCCGGGTCGACGTCGTCTTCGGCGACCCGTTCGAGGCGGGCGACGGCAGTGGGCGGCGCACCCGCAAGGCGCTGGACGAGGCGACCGAGCGCATCCAGAAGCAGCTCGCCGCCCACCTGGAAAACGCCAGGCGTCTCACCGGGCGCTAGGCGACACTGAGTAGTGGATCACCTGCCGAGTCAGGTCCACCGATCACCACGATGAACGAGGTACGGACTTCATGAACGACCACATCCAGCCCGGCGGCTCGGACGCCTTCGAGCACGATCACGGGGCGCTCGGCGAAGCCGAGTACGCGGAGTTCATGGAGCTCGCCGCCGAAGAGGGCTTCGACTTGGAGGACGTGGAGGGCGCCATCGAGGCGGCCGGTCACGGGCCGCTGCCCGTGCTCGCCGTCGTCGGCCGCCCCAACGTCGGCAAGTCGACCCTGGTGAACCGGATCATCGGCCGCCGTGAGGCCGTCGTCGAGGACAAGCCCGGCGTCACCCGCGACCGCGTCACCTACGAGGCCGAGTGGGCGGGCCGCCGCTTCAAGGTCGTCGACACCGGCGGCTGGGAGCAGGACGTCCTCGGCATCGACGCCTCCGTGGCCGCCCAGGCCGAGTACGCCATCGAGGCCGCCGACGCCGTCGTCTTCGTCGTCGACGCCAAGGTCGGCGCGACCGACACCGACGAGGCGGTCGTACGGCTGCTGCGCAAGGCCGGCAAGCCGGTCGTGCTGGCCGCCAACAAGGTCGACGGCCCGAGCGGCGAGGCCGACGCGGCCTACCTGTGGTCCCTGGGCCTCGGCGAGCCGCACCCCGTCTCCGCGCTGCACGGCCGCGGCACCGGCGACATGCTGGACGCCGTGCTGGAGGCGCTGCCCGAGGCGCCCGAGCAGAGCTTCGGCACGGTGGCCGGCGGACCGCGCCGTATCGCGCTCATCGGCCGCCCGAACGTCGGCAAGTCCTCGCTGCTGAACAAGGTGGCGGGCGAGGAGCGCGTCGTCGTCAACGAGTTGGCCGGCACCACCCGCGACCCGGTCGACGAGCTGATCGAACTGGGCGGCGTCACCTGGAAGTTCGTCGACACCGCGGGCATCCGCAAGCGCGTCCACCTCCAGCAGGGCGCCGACTACTACGCTTCCCTGCGCACCGCCGCCGCCGTGGAGAAGGCCGAGGTCGCGGTCATCCTCATCGACGCCTCCGAATCGATCTCGGTCCAGGACCAGCGGATCGTGACCATGGCCGTGGAGGCGGGCCGTGCGATGGTCATCGCTTACAACAAGTGGGACACCCTCGACGAGGAGCGCCGCTACTACCTGGAGCGCGAGATCGAGACCGAGTTCGGCCAGGTGGCGTGGGCGCCCCGGGTGAACGTCTCGGCGCGCACCGGGCGGCACATGGAGAAGCTGGTCCCGGCGATCGAGACCGCGCTGGCGGGCTGGGAGACCCGGGTCCCCACGGGCCGGCTGAACGCCTTCCTGGGCGAGCTGGTCGCCGCCCACCCGCACCCCATCCGGGGCGGCAAGCAGCCCCGCATCCTGTTCGGCACCCAGGCCGGCACCAAGCCGCCGCGGTTCGTGCTGTTCGCGTCCGGCTTCATCGAGGCCGGCTACCGGCGCTTCGTCGAGCGCCGGCTGCGCGAGGAGTTCGGCTTCGATGGCACGCCGATCCACATCTCGGTGCGGGTGCGCGAGAAGCGCGGCAGGAAGAAGTGACATGACGGCCGGAGGGCGGCTCCCCATCGCGGGGGCCGCCCTCCGGCCGTGCGGGCGCCGTCGAGGCCGCGCCGGGCCCTGCGGCCGCTCAGTAGCCTCTTCGGGCCGGCGGCAGGGCCGCGGGGACGTGGTGCGTGGTCGTCGGCGCCTGCGGCTGGGCCTGTGGCTGCGGTTGCCGGCCGGCCGGGGTGAGCGGCCCGACCCGCTGCCACTGCGACTGCTGCCCGAGCCCGGTGCGGGCGCTCTGCGCGCCCGCGCTGTAGGCGCTGTAGCCGCTGCTGAACGAGTTGCCGAGCGATCCGCTGAACGACCCGGTGCTGTGCGGGACGTACCCGAAGGCGGTCAACCCCAGGTCTTCCTCCCCGCTGCGATCGCCCGGCAGCGAACGGAACGACTTGACGTACTCGGCGTAGAGCGCGTCGTAGATCGGCGTGGCCGAGGGGCCGCCCTGGGGATCCTGGGCCGCCGGCCGGGAGGACTGGACCGACTGGAAGGCCTGGCGGCGCGGAACGTCGTAGGTGTGCACGTATGTCCAAACGACCCGGCGCGGGAAGGGATGCGCGGAAGGGCCCCCCGGCTCAGGTGCCCGCGAGCGGCAGGGCCGCGCCGACGAGCTTGCCGCCCGCCGCCGCCTTGTCCAGCGCGTCCCGCAGCAGGTCCTCCCGGGGCTGACGCCCGATGGAGCCCGCCGGCGCGGCGAACATCAGCACCTGCTGGTGCTTGTTGGCGGCGGCCCGCCACCCGTCGGTCACCTGGAGCGGCTGGTGCGCCTGCCACCAGGCCACCGGCTGGCCGCCGCCCGCGGAGGGCTGGAGGACGGCGTGCAGCTGTCCCATCGCCAGCAGCACGGACCAGCCGTGCTGCACCGGGGGCGCCTCGGACAGCTCGGTCAGCGGCATGAAGCCCTGCTCGATGAGGAGCGGCAGGAAGTCGTCGCCCAGGCCGGAGGAGCCCGGGCGTGCGATCGGCGTGGTCGGCTCGACGACGAGGGCGGGGTGCAACTCCCCGGCGATCAGGACGAGTCCGCTGGTGACCCCGAGGACGGCCTGCTCGGGCGCGGCCTGCGCGGGAACCCGGGCCGCGTCGCCGCTGATGGAGCGGACCGCGCCCTGGAGCTGCTCCTCGGTGACCTGGACGACCTGTGAGGGCAGACAGGTGGAGTGGGCGAAGGCGAGGACGGCGGTCTCGTCCCCGATGAACAGGACGGTGCTGGTGCGCTCGTGCGCGGAGTCGCCCGGGGTGCGGCAGGACGTGCAGTCGTAACTGCCCGGGGCGTTCTCTCCGGTGAGCAGCCGGTCGGCTTCTTCGTCGCCGATCTCGGCGCGTACCTCGTCGCTGACGTCGAGCATGCGCGGCACGGGTGGCTCCCTCGGATGCGGTGCGTTGGCGGGCCGGGTGAGTCCCCGGCTCATGCAGAAGACAACGGCGGATCTGTGGCGGGAGTCACGCTGTCGGCCCAAGCGAATCGAACCGCCCCGCGCACACGGTCACGAGGTGTGCGGAATCGAACACTCAGTGTCAAGTAACGGGATGGCAACGGAAGTTGGTTCCGTGAGCTGAGTCACAGACATCATGGGCGGCATGGCGGGCGTATGGCGACATGAACGCATTAAGTGGTGCGTTCAATCGAGGGTGTTACCTAAGGTAACCATCAACTGGCCTGCGAAAACCTTCAGTTGGTTGTTAACGAACCGTCAGAGTCCATAGATTCCTCCGCCGTGTGCAGCTAGCACCGCCCGGGAACGTCCGCCGGCCGCGCAGAGCAGGACAGCGCAGCACCACCGCCGGCGGACAGGGCGGAGCGCCACCACCGCGTCCTTGCGCGGACGGTGCGCCCCGCTCCGGGGGAGACCCGGGTCCGCAGAGAGGGATCTACATGTCCGAATGTGCCGATAACACCCGCTCCACCACCCGCACCGGCGCCGGCAAGGCCCGGACGACGGCGGTCATCGCAGGAGCGGCGCTCCTCGCCCCGCTCGGCCTGCTGGCAGCGAGCGGCAACGCCGCGGCCGCGGACAGCGGGGTGTGGGACCGCATCGCCCAGTGCGAGAGCGGCGGCGACTGGCACATCAACACAGGCAACGGCTACTACGGCGGACTGCAGTTCTCCGCCTCCACCTGGCGGGCGTACGGCGGTGGGCAGTACGCCTCCACCGCCGACAAGGCCAGCAAGTCGCAGCAGATCTCCGTCGCCACCAAGGTCCAGCGCTCCCAGGGCTGGGGCGCCTGGCCCGTCTGCTCCGGGCGCGCAGGGGCGTCCGGGAGCGCTCCCTCGTCCCACGGGGGCGACTCCGGCTCGACCGGGTCCGGCTCGTCCGGCACCAAGGAGCACCGCTACAAGTCGAAGAAGTCCTCGAACTCCTCGTACTCCTCCTCGTCGTCCGCCGGCGGCTCGGCGAAGCGCTCGGAGAAGTCGCACAGCGCGGAGAGCCCGCAGCGTTCGACGGGGTCGGGCCACAGCAGCCGCGGCAGCTCCCGCGGCGGCGACTACACCGTCCGCGAGGGGGACACGCTCAGCGTCATCGCCGCCCGCAACGGGACCACCTGGCAGCGGCTCTACGCCGCCAACAAGGACGCCATCGGCGGCGACCCCGACCTGATCATGCCGGGCCTGCGCCTGGCCTTCTGAGCCGGCTTCCGTCCCACCGGCCCCGCCCCGACCGGGCGGGGCTGTCCCGGCTCGCCGGTCGCCGGACGCTCGCGCCGTCACCCGCTCCGACGGGGGAAGTACGGACAAGATGTGAGGGAGCCGTGCATTTCCCATGGCGGGAAGGCGTCGGCGAGGGCTGTGAAATGTGAGGGGAACGGGCTCGGCGGGACGGTTCTCCGGGCGCTTTCCGCCGCCTTTTCAGGGGCGCCCGGGTGACGCGCGGGAATTGCGTTCGAATAGGCGTGAAAGGCGCAGGAAACCGCTCGTACGGGTGACGGGCCAGTGCCCCGCAAGGTGATTCCCGAAGTCTCAAACGTGTGTCGTGGTCCTGTGACAGAAGTGTGACCGGGGTGATCCACATCTCCGGTCCGGGCTTGGCTGTCCGGGCTTCCCGCAGGAGCGCGCTCCGCCTAGCGTGGGCGGTATGGCACCGAATCCCGCTCCCGTGGAGGAGCCCCAGGACAGCCCGGACGGATACGTCGGCCTCGACGCCGAGAGCGCCGAGCGGCTCGCCCGTGAACGGGGATGGACGACGGTGCGCTCGCTCGCGCCCGGCACGGTCATCACCATGGAGTACCGCGCGGGCCGGCTGAACCTCGAAGTGAGTGACGGCCTGGTGAACCGCGCCTGGAAGGGCTGAGCCGCCTCCGCCGAGACCACGAAGGCCCCGGTTCCTGGACGAGGAACCGGGGCCTTCGCCGTGCGGGCCGCGAGGTGCGTACCGGCGCCCGCGTGGGCCGTCAGCCGCCCGTCACCGGGCGGGCCGCCGAGGTGGTCGCCCCGCGCGGCAGGCGGTCGGCGTGCGGCGGGCGGCGGCTGCCGGCCGGGCTGAACGGAGCGCGCTCCGAGCGGATGCCGTGCGCCCCGGGCGCCAGATGCAGCGTCGACCTGGGCGAACGGGTCGTGCCCGAGGCGTCGCAGGACACCTGCACCTCGTCCGCGGTCGCGGTGCGCGCGGTGAGCGACACCGGCACGGGGACCGGCGCCGGGAGGGTGGCCCTGCCCCTGCGGCGGGCGCGCCAGCGGTCGCGCAGCTCGAAGACGCGGACCTCGGAGCGGGCGATCAGCGGCTCGAACCAGGGCAGCGCGAGCAGGATCAGCAGCCCCGCGGCCCAGCCGAGGACCACGTCGCTCAGCCAGTGCGTGCCGAGGTAGACGGTGGCCAGCCCGACGCCGAGCGAGGTCACCGCGGAGAGCGCCGACAGCCAGCGCCGCGCCCTCGGGGTGGAGGCCAGATAGGCCAGGATTCCCCAGGTCACGACCGCGTTGGCGGTGTGGCCGCTGGGAAATATATCGCCGCCCAGGCCCATCTCGTTCGAGCCGATCGTGGTGGCGTAGTGCGGGCCGAGGCGGCCCATGCCGATCTTGGCGGCCCCCACCGTGATGTTCAGGAGCAGCAGCGACGCGCCCAGCGTGAGCAGCGGGCGCAGGGTGTGCTGCCGCCAGGATCTCCAGCCCAGCCAGGCGGCGACCATCACCGCGGTCGGGCCGCGCTGGCCGAGGACCACGTAGTAGTCGACGAACCAGTGGATCCCCGACCACTGCTGGTACGGCCGGAAGAACATGACCTGCCAGTCGAGGCGGACCAGCCACGACGTGATCACCACGAGCCACACGATCGCCAGGTAGAAGGCCAGGGTCGCCGAGAACAGCACGATCCTGTGCCGGCTCATCCTCGGCACATCGATGTGTGACGGGCGTTCGGGCTCTCGGTCGAGCCTGGCGAACACCCGGTCCAGCCGTCGGGTGGGGGTTGGTTCGGTACGCACCCAATCGACGTTACAGCGAGTGATCTCTGTTCCCGGCCGATTCCACGGGTTTGTGATGACGATGTGATGTGGGATTGCTCTCAACGGGGCCGATATTCCTACGGATTACGTAATCCCGTCCGGTCATCCCCTTCAATTCTTTTGATCGTTCTGGAGGGTTGTTTTAGGAAACTTATAAATAGCCTGATCGATTCGCGGTGATCACGGCGGACCGGAACCGTTCAGCCACCACGCGCCGTACGCGGCCGCCACCGCCACGACGGCGCCCACCACCGGGGCCGACGTCCGCGTCCGCAGCCGGGCGAGGGCCAGGGCGAGGGGGAACAGCACCGGGAACGCCGGCATCAGCAGCCGCGGCTTCGAGCCGAAGTAGCTCGACGCGCACAGGGCGAGCGCGAGGACCACGCCCGTGTACACCAGCAGGGGGACCGGCTGCCCCTGCCGGACGCAGACGACGTAGAGCCGGATCAGCAGCGCGACCCCGACCACCAGGCCGAGCCCCGCGAGGGCCGACGGGAACGCCGTGAACTTGTCGGCGACGAAGCGGGCGAAGGCGTAGCCGCCGTCGAAGCCGTTGCGCCAGCCCGCCTGCACGTCGAGATAGCCGAACACGCCCCCGCCGGTGCGACGGCCCACCCACAGCACGTAACCGGCGGTGCCGAGGGGAGCGAGGACGAGCCCGAGGGCGCGCCGTGCACGCCCCGCGCGAGCGCCGGTACGCGCTCCGCCGCGCTCCCTCGCGAACGCGAGCACACCCGTCACCCAAACGGCCGCCACCACCGCGAGCCCCACCGGCCGGGTCAGCCCGGCCGCGGACGCCAGCAGACCCGCGGTCACCCACCGGCCGGTGAGCACCGCGTACAGCGACCACGCGGCCAGCGCCGTGAACAGCGACTCGCTGTACGCCATCGACTGCACGATCCCCACCGGCAGGGCCGCCCACAGCAGCACCGCGCACACCCCGGCCCCACGGCCGTACCGACCGCCGTACACGTGGTCGGCGACCGCGAAGATCCCCCAGGCCGCGGCGAGCGAGGCGAGCAGGGACACCACGAAGCCGGCGTCGGCGTACGACAGCGGCGTCACCGCGTGCAGCAGACGCTCCAGCCATGGCAGCAGCGGGAAGAAGGCCAGGTTGGAGTGCACGTCGCCGTTCGGCAGGCGCACCTCGTAGCCGTACCCCAGCTCGGCGACCCGGGTGTACCAGAGCGCGTCCCAGCGGGCGGTCAGCAGCGTGTACGCGCTCTTCCCGCGCGCCGCGCTCCACACGGCCAGCGTGAGCAGACACAGGATCCGGACGGCCGCGTACCCCAGCAGAGCCGGGGCCGCCCGGCGCAGGGACGCCGAGCCGGCGGCCGCCGCCCGAGGCGCCCGGGCGGTCGTGGGTACTTCGAGTTCCGTCACGCGCCCGATTATCGACCGGGCGGGCAGAGCGGCGGAGCGCCGTGGCCTGAGGGCGGTCGCGTCACGTGGCGTACACCACACAGGTCCCCCCGGCCTCTGAGAGGTCCGCCACGTGGCCGGCGCGTGAACTCGCGTACGCTGCGAATACTCGTCGTTCGCAGCGCGGGCCGGAGACCACCGCTCCTCTCCGGCCGGGTCGCGGGGAGGCCGCACCCCCGCGAGACCGCCGAACCCGAGGCGAATCCGAGGAAACACCTGGGAGGTACGTACATGTCCGGGACGACCACGGCCGCCGTCGGGCTGCGCCGTCGGGCGGCCGGGGCCGGTGCCAACCGCTGGGTCGTGCTCCTGGTGCTCTGCGTCAGCCTGCTCCTGGTCGCCGTCGACGCGACCGTGCTGCACGTCGCGGTGCCCGCCGTCACCGAGGACCTGCGGCCCGGCGCGATCGAGCTGCTCTGGATCGTCGACACCTACCCGCTCGTCTGCGCCTCGCTGCTGATCCTGTTCGGCACCCTCGGCGACAAGGTCGGCCGCAGAAGGATCCTGCTGCTCGGCTACGCGCTGTTCGGCGTCGCCTCCGCGATCGCGGCCTTCGCCCACACCGCCGAGATGCTCATCGTCGCGCGCGGGCTGCTCGGCGTGGGCGGCGCGATGATCATGCCGGCGACGCTGTCCATCCTGCGGCAGGTCTTCCCCGACCGGCGGGAGCGGGCGCTCGCGATCGGCGTCTGGAGCGCGGTGGCCGCCGTCGGCGCGGCTGTCGGGCCGCTGCTCGGCGGCTTCCTCCTTGAGCACTTCTGGTGGGGCTCGGTCTTCCTCGTCAACATCCCGCTGATGCTGGTCAGCCTGCCGGTGGGCCGGCTGCTGCTGCCCGAGTCGCGCGGCGCGGCGGACGGCCCGTGGGACGTCGTCGGCGCGCTGACTGCGGCGGCCGGACTGTTCGGCGTGGTGCTGGGAGTGAAGCGGCTGGGCGGCGGGGAGCTCGGCGCGCTGACCGTGGCGCCGCTGGTGGCGGGCGCGGCGCTGATCGTCCTGTTCGTACGGCGTCAGCGGCGGCGCCGGCATCCCCTGGTGGACCTGCGGATGTTCGCGCGGCCGGCGTTCAGCACGTCGGTGGGGTGCATCGTGCTGGCCATGCTGGCGCTGGTGGGCCTGGAACTGATCGCGGCGCAGTACCTGCAACTCGTGCTGGGGCTGTCGCCGCTGGAGACGGGGCTGCGGCTGCTGCCGCTGACCTTCGCGGCGATGGCCGCGGGGCTCGCCGGGGCGCGGCTGCTGCGGCGGTTCGGGCCGCGGCGGATGGTGTGCGCGGGGTTCGTTCTCACGGCGGCGGCCGTGGTGACGCTCACCGCGATGGGCCAGGCGGACAACGCCGGGCTGCTGCTGTTCGGGTTCGTGCTGCTCGGGTTCGGGCTGGAGACGACGCTGTTCGCGGCGTACGAGTCGATGCTGAGCGAGGCTCCGCCGGAGCAGGCGGGGGGTGCGGCGGCGATCGGCGAGACGTCGTACCAGCTGGGGGCGGGGATCGGGATCGCGCTGCTGGGCAGCGTGATGAACGCGGCGTACGCGCCAGGGTTGTCGTCGGTGCCGGGGGTGCCCTCCGACGCGTCGGCGGCGGCGGGGCATTCGCTGGGGGAGGCGTACGGGGTGGCGGCGCGGCTCGGGGGGCCGGCGGGGGAGGCGCTGCGGCGGGCGGCCCGGGACTCGTTCGTGCACGGGCTGCATGTGACGCTGCTGGTGAGCGCGGGGTTGTTGCTGCTGGGGGCGGTGATCGCGTTGCGGCTGCCGCGGGTGATGCAGTGCGAGGCGCCCGCGGTGGAGGTGCCGGCGCCTCGGGACGCGGGGGACGCTGCGCTGAGCTTCGGGGGAGTTTCCCCACCCGCGCGCCGCCCATGACCGCCGGCTGAAAGGTGAACGTCGCCCGTGGGGCGCGCTCGCCGTCGGCGGGTGCGGGTGCGGGTGGCGGGTGGTGGGTGTGGCCGGGGGGGGGCGGGAGTGACCGTTCCCCCGGAGGTGAAACGTCGCCCGTGGGGCGCGCTCGCCGTCGGCGGGTGCGGGTGGTGGGTGCTGGTGGGGTGTTGGGGTGGGGTGCGAGACTAGCGGTGTTAGTTTTCCTGGGCTGGTGGAGGGTGTCGTCATGGTGTCGTTCGATCCCGCTGATCCCCTGGGCGTCGACGAGCTGCTGGACTCCGAGGATCTCGCCGTGCGGGACACCGTGCGGGCGTGGGCCGCGGACCGGGTGCTGCCGTACGTCGCCGAGTGGTACGAGAAGGGGGAGCTGCCCGGGATCCGCGAGCTGGCCCTCGAACTCGGCGGGATCGGGGCGCTCGGGATGTCGCTCGAGGGGTACGGGTGCGCCGGCGCGAGCGCGGTGCAGTACGGGCTGGCCTGCCTGGAGCTGGAGGCCGCCGACTCCGGCATCCGCTCGCTCGTCTCCGTGCAGGGCTCGCTCGCGATGTACGCCGTCCACCGCTTCGGCAGCGAGGAGCAGAAGCAGAGGTGGCTGCCCCGCATGGCCGCCGGCGAGGTCATCGGCTGCTTCGGGCTGACCGAGCCCGACCACGGGTCCGACCCCGCCGCCATGCGCACCCACGCCAAGAGGGACGGCTCGGACTGGATCCTCACCGGCCGCAAGATGTGGATCACCAACGGCTCCGTGGCCGGCGTGGCCGTGGTGTGGGCGCACACCGACGAAGGGATCCGGGGATTCGTCGTCCCCACGGACGCCCCCGGTTTCTCCGCCCCCGAGATCAAGCACAAGTGGTCGCTGCGGGCCAGCGTCACCAGCGAGCTCGTCCTCGACGACGTGCGGCTGCCCGCCGACGCCGTGCTGCCCGGGGTGGTGGGGCTGAAGGGCCCGCTGAGCTGCCTGTCCCACGCCCGGTACGGGATCGTGTGGGGGGCCATGGGAGCCGCGCGGTCCTGCTTCGAGACCGCGCTCGACTACGCGAGGACACGGGAGCAGTTCGGACGGCCGATCGGCGGCTTCCAGCTCACCCAGGCCAAGCTCGCCGACATGGCGGTCGAGCTGCACAAGGGGATCCTGCTCGCCCATCACCTCGGGCGGCGCATGGACGCCGGCCGCCTGCGTCCCGAGCAGGTCAGCTTCGGCAAGCTCAACAACGTACGCGAGGCCATCGAGATCTGCCGTACGGCGCGGACGATCCTCGGGGCCAACGGGATCTCGCTGGAGTACCCCGTCATGCGGCACGCGACCAACCTGGAGTCGGTGCTCACCTACGAGGGCACGGTCGAGATGCACCAGCTGGTGCTGGGCAAGGCGCTCACCGGGCTCGACGCCTTCCGCTGACCCCCGGCAGGGGCAGGGCCGGCGAGCGGCCCTGCCTCAGCTCTGGTTGAAGAACCCGTCCGACCGGTGCGAGGCCGGGTCGCCGTTGACGATCTCGGTGTTGTTCGGGGTCAGCAGGAACACCCGGGTGGAGACTCTCTCGATCGAACCGCGCAGCCCGAAGATCAGGCCGGCCGCGAAGTCGACGACGCGCTTGGCGTCGCCGGCCTCCATGGCCGTGAGGTTCACGATGACCGGGACTCCCTCGCGGAACAGCTCGCCGATCGCCCGCGCGTCCCGGAAGCTGTCCGGGGTCACGGTGCCGATCCGGCGGCCCCTCTCCTCGGCCGAGTCGGTGGCGACCTTCACCCGGGGGTCGGTGACCCAGGCGTCGCCGGAGTCGGTCCCCTCGGAATAGTCGTCGTCGTAGTAACGCTCGTCATCGTTGTCGTCGACGAGGCCAAGCCAGGCACTCGCCTTGCGTACCGATCCCATGGACGCCTCCTCTCACTGCGGTCATTCTTGCTTTCCGCATTCCCCATGGTCGTCCATGATGCGGATGTCGCGCCAAGTGGATAGACGCCGCGCGGGGGGTTTGTGACGGTACTGGTGCACAGCCGATCCGTCGAGAGTCCAGGTGCCCCAAGGGTCCCGTCCCACACCGATGCTGACTGAGAGTGAAATATGATTCTTCTCGGCGACCGGGTGACGGGCGGAGCGTACGGGTGAACAGGGGCGAGCCGTGGCCGCCTGTCACCCACGGCTACGATGCGCACGGTTCGGCGTCACTCAACGCACCGAGGATCACGGGGGATCGAGCGTGTTCGGAATCGTCAGGCCGTGCCGGCACCGGCTCGGGGAGGGCCTCAGCGCCCAGTGGATGGCGCATCTGTGCGGACTGTGCCTCGCGCTGCGCAAGGACCACGGGCAGTTCGCCCGGGTCGTCACCAACTACGACGGGCTGCTCATATCCGTCCTGACGGAGGCTCAGGCCGGGCAGGGAGAAGGGGCACGGCGCACGGCGGGGCCCTGCCCGTTGCGCGGGATGCGTACGGCGTCCGTGGCGCGGGGCGAGGGCGCGCGGCTCGCGGCCGCCGTGTCCCTGGTGCTGGCCTCCGCGAAGGTGCGCGACCATGTGGCCGACGGGGACGGGCTGCTGGCCCGCCGTCCGGTGGCCTCGGCGGCACGCCGGGTGGCCGCGGGCTGGGGCGCGGCGGGGGCCCGCACCGGATCAGCCGTCGGGTTCGACACGGCCGTCCTCGTCGACGCCGTGGACCGGCAGACCGGCGTCGAGGCGCTCGCCGGACCCGGGACGCCGTTGCTCACCGTCACCGAACCGACCGAGACGGCCACCGCGGCGGCCTTCGCGCACACCGCCGTGCTGGCGGGCCGGCCGGGCAACGCGGAACCGCTCGCCGAGGCCGGCCGGCTCTTCGGGCGGCTCGCGCATCTGCTGGACGCCGTCGAGGACCGGGAGGCCGACGCCGCCGCGGGCGCGTGGAACCCGCTCACCGCGACCGGGACGTCCCTGCCTGAGGCGCGGCGGCTCGCCGACGACGCCGTGCACGGCATCCGGCTCGCGCTGCGCGAGGTCGAGTGGGCGCCCGGGAAGGGCTCGGACAAGCCCGGCGCGGAGGCGAAGTTGGCCCATGTGCTGCTGGTGCACGAGCTGGGCAACGCCGTTCACCGCGCCTTCGGCACGGTTTCGTGCGGGCACGCCCGTGTCGACGGCGAGTTCGGGCCGCCGCCGGGCAACCCGTTCGCACCGGCCGGGCCCGGCGGGCCGCCGTCGCCGCCGGAGCCGCCGCGCCGTGACCGGCGCGGCCTGCTGGCCGGGTGCGTCGTCTGGGCGGGCCTCGCCTGCACGTGCCAGTTGTGCTGCGGCGAGCACGAAGGCCCCTGGACCCGGGAGCCCAAGGAAGGCTATTGCCAAAGGTGCGACTGCGACGACTGCTCGGATTGCTGCGACTGCTGTGACTGCTGCGGGAAGTGCGGAGACGGCTGCTGTTGCGACGGCTGCGGCTGCGACTGCTGACACGGCCGCGTCCCGCCCGCGGGTGGGTCCCGGGGCGGGGCGGAGAGCGCTGAGGGAGGGGAAGGCGCGCGGGGTGAAGGCGAAGGGGTGAACTCAGGCGGCTGAACGCCGGGGACGCCCCGGGAGCGGGGCGGCAGGGGGTCGGCTCAACAGGAACAGGACCACACTCGACCGAAGTCGATGTGGGAGCGGGTGACCAGCCACTGCTGCGGATGCATGGGCCAAGTGGAGCAGGCATCCGATGTCCCGTCAACGAACTGAGACGTACGGCTCACACTCTGGACAGCCTTGACAGTGAGGGCGAACGCCGCCGTAGTCTCGGGGGACGGCCCTGCTGAGGGGCTCGGCCGTAGCGCGCCGCGCGGCGCACCGGTGTGAAGGCACCAGCCCTCACCGTTCCCGGCTCCGCCGGGCGGGAGGGACACCCGTCCGACTTGCCGTCACGGAGCCTTCGCATGTCCTCAGCCGCCCTTCCTCCACCCTCTCCCGCGCCGGTCACCGCACGGGGCGTCCTTCCGCCGGCCCCCGGCCGCCTCCCCGCCGAACCAGCCTTGCACGAGCGCCCGTTCGGCGGAGCCGCACGATGAGGCCGTCGCTGGTGATCGTCGGAGCCGGACCGCGGGGGACCGGACTCGTCGAGCGGATCGCCGCCAACGCGCCGGAGCTGTACGCCGGTTCCGGCCTCGACCTCCATCTCGTCGACCCGCATCCGCCCGGCGCGGGACGCATCTGGCGGGCCGCGCAGTCGCCGCTGCTGTTGATGAACTCGCACGCCGAGGACGTCACCATGTTCACCGACGAGACCGTGGACATGGCCGGGCCCGTGCGCCCCGGGCCCACCCTGCACGAGTGGGCGGGCGTCGACGGACGGCTGTTCGCCGACCGTCAGCTCCAGGGCTCCTACCTGAGCTGGGTACACGAGCAGGCCGTCGCCGCCCTGCCCGCCGAGGTCACCGTCCACTACCACCGACGGCGTGCGGTGCGGGTCGGCGGGCCGCGCGAGGGGCGCCAGCAGGTCTGGCTGGAGGGCAGGCCCCGGCCGCTCCTCGCCGACCTCGTGGTCCTCGCCCTCGGTCATCTCGACTCCGAACCCGACGACGAGCAGCGCGCGTTGGCGTCGTACGCGGACGAACACGGGCTCGTCCACCTGCCGCCGGACTTCACCGCCGACAGCGACCTGTCCGCGCTGCGGCCCGGCGAACCCGTCCTGGTGCGAGGCTTCGGACTCGCCTTCGTGGACCTGATGGTGCTCCTCACCGAGGGGCGCGGCGGGCGGTACGAGGGGGACGCGTACATCCCCTCCGGTCGTGAGCCGGTGCTGTACGTCGGCTCGCGGCGCGGGGTGCCGTACCACGCGAAGATCGGCTACGACTGGAGCGGGGAGCGGCCGCCGTTGCCCCGGTTCCTGGGGCCCGCCGAGATCGACGGGCTGCTCGCGCGGCCCGGCGGGTTCGACTTCCGGCGGGACGTGTGGCCGCTGGTGGAGAAGGAGCTGGGGTTCGCCCACTACCACCGGCTGTTCACCGCCCACCCCGAGCGGACCGCTCTCGCCTGGGCCGACTTCGAGGAGAAGTACGCCGCGGCCGAAGGGGCCGTGGAGCGCGAGGCGCTCGTCGCGTCCGCGGTGCCCGACCCGCGCGACCGGCTCGACCTGGACGCCCTGGACAGGCCGTTGGACGGGGTGCGCCACGGTTCCTCCGAGGAGTTTCAGGAGGCGCTGCGGGAGTACGTGGAGAGCGACCTGAGCCGCCGTCACGACGCCGCCCACAGCACGGACCTGGCCGTCTTCCTGGCGCTGCTGTCCGTCTACGGCCAGTTGGTGCGGCTCGGGGGCATCGGGCCCTGGTGGCACGGATTCTTCAGCTACCTGGCCTCCGGGCCGCCCGGACCCAGGCTGCGGCAACTGCTCGCGCTGTCCCGGGCGGGGGTGGTGAGGTTCGTCGGCGCGGACATGGCCGTACGGGCCGAGGACGGCGTGTTCCGGGCGTCGAGCCCCAGCGTGCCCGGCTTCACCGTCGAGGCGCGGGCCCTGGTGGAGGCCCGGCTGCCCGAGCCGACGGTACGGCGCGCCCGCGACGCGCTGCTGCGCGCACTGCACGAGGACGGGGCCGCGGAGACGCCGGACGGGCTGCTGCGGGTGGACCGCTCCGACGGACGGATCCTCGACCGGTCCGGCCGGCCGCACCCGCGGCGTTTCGCGCTCGGGCCGCACACCGACGGGCGCACGCCGGGCGCGTTCACCCGGCCGCGCACCGGCGGGCCCGCGTTCCGGCAGAACGACGCCACCGCGCGGGCCGCCCTCGCCTTCCTGCGTGACCTGGGGCTGCGCGCCGCCGCGTGAGCCGCCGACCGACCACATCGGGACCGAAGGGGTACTCCGAGATGACTTCCATACCCGGCCGGGGCCTGCTGCACCTGGCCGCCGCCGTGGACCAGACGGAGGCGGCCGACGCCGGACGCCACGTCGAACTGGTGCGGCTCGCCGAGCGCGGCGGGCTCGACTTCGTGACGCTGGACGACTGTCCCGGCAGCCCGGGGACCGACGCGTCGGCCGTGCTGTCCCGGGCGGCGGCCGTCACGCACCGCGTCGGGCTGGTCCCCGCCCACACCGGGCCCTTGCGCGTCCGGGCCGCCGTCGCCGCCGTGGCCGCCCTCGACCGGATCAGCCGGGGCCGGGCCGGCTGGCGGCTCGACGCGCCCGCGGCCGGGGACGGCTCCGCTCCCGTGCCGCTGGAGGCGCTGTGGCGCGAGGCGGACGCGGCCGAAGCGGTCGGCGCCGGCGAGGCGAGCGGACCGGCCGGAGCCGGCCGGGGCGGCTGGGGGAGCGAGGCCGTGTCGAGCCGGCCCGTGCGGGTCGTCGACGCGACCGAGGGCCACGCCCGTGCCGTCGCCGCCCGGTACGCCGACGTCGCCCTGGTGCGGGCGGCGAACGCCGACCGGGCCCGCGCCGTACGGGAGGAACTGCGCGCCGCCGCGGCGGAGTCGGGGCGGGACCCGGGTTCCCTGCGCGTCCTGGCCGGTCTGCTGATCGACCTCGGGGAGGGCGAGCACGCCGCCGAACCGGGCCACGGCGGAGGCGGCCCCCGGTACAGCGACCTGGGCCCGCTGTACCGGGGCGGGCCCGTCGACCTCGCCGAACTGATCGGGACCTGGCACCGGGAAGGGGCCGCCGACGGCTTCCACCTCACCCCCGTCGAACCCCGCCGTGATCTGGAGCGGCTGGTCAACGGCACGGTCGCGCTGCTCCAGCACCGCGGTCTGTTCCGCACCTTCTACCCGGGCAGCACACTCCGCGAGCACCTGGGCCTGACCCGCCCCGCCCACCGGTACGCGGCGCCCAGGGGAGCCGCATGAACCCACTTCCGCCGCGCGAGCCGGTGGACGCGTTCCACCGTGGAGAAGCCCGCGCCGGCGGACGCGCACACCGGTACCGACAGCACGTACCGGCCGCCGGGCGATCATCCGGAGGGACGACTTCCGGACATTCCCGGGACGTGGGTGGCCGAAGAGGACGGGGTGACGATCACGGCGAACGGTGAGAGCCGCCCGTGCCGAGGCGGAGGTGCGCGCCCTGATGTGAGCGATCGTCACCCGGGCCCGGCACCCGGCCGGTGCGCGGGGCGGCGGCCGAAAGGCACCCTTGCGTCGACCGTCCGTTCGGCCGAATACTCCCCCTCAGCGCTTGTCAGGGGCATTATCTGTCCGGATTGCGGACGTTCGAGCGCCCTCTGACTGCGCCTCACGGGCCCCGACCCCACGCGGGCCCCCGACTTCCCCTGGGAGGGAACGAAACGTGAGGATCAAGCGCACCACCCCCACCAGCGGCATCACCAGACGGACCCGGCTGACCGCCGTCGCCACCGGGCTCGTGGCCGCGGCCGCCATCGCGATCCCCCACGCGAGCGCGGCGGACGTCACCACCTTCAGCGCCGCCGAACTCGGCAGCGTCAGCGGCGCGGTGCTCAAGGCCGACGTCCCGGGCACCGCCTGGACCGTCGACAGCAAGACCAACCGTGTCGTCGTCACGGCCGACAGCACGGTGTCCCAGGCCGAGATAGCGAAGATCAAGAAGCAGGCCGGCGCCGACGCCGGCGCGCTGACGATCAAGCGCACCGAAGGCCGGTTCCAGAAGTACATCCAGGGCGGCGACGCCATCTACACGAGTGGCTGGCGATGCTCCCTCGGCTTCAACGTCCGTGACAGCGCGGGCAACTACTACTTCCTGACCGCCGGCCACTGCACCGACGGCGCGGGCACGTGGTACTCCAACTCCGGCCGCAGCACGGTGCTCGGTCCGACGACGGGCTCCAGCTTCCCGACGAACGACTACGGCATCGTCCGGTACTCCAACACCTCGATCGCCAAGGCGGGCACCGCCGGCGGCGTCGACATCACCCGCGCGGCCAACCCGACCGTGGGCACCACCGTCTACCGCGACGGCTCGACCACCGGCACCCACAGCGGACGCGTCACCGCGCTCAACGCGACCGTCAACTACGGCGGCGGCGACGTCGTCTACGGGATGATCCAGACCAACGTCTGCGCCGAGCCCGGCGACTCCGGCGGCTCGCTCTACGGCAGCAACGGCGTGGCCTACGGTCTGACCTCCGGCGGCAGCGGCGACTGCACCTCGGGCGGCACGACGTTCTTCCAGCCCGTGGTGGAGGCCCTGAACGCCTACGGCGTCAGCGTCTTCTAGACCGGCCGGCGGCAGCGGCCCGCACGGACACAGGCGGCAGGTGAGCCCCCGTACGCGAACGCGTGCGGGGGCTCGGCCTTTTGTGACCGGGGAGTGAAGGCGTCGAGGGCGCGCTGTGCTCACCGTGTGCGCGTCCGCCGGTCGACCTTGTGTGCCCCCTGTGCGGTTCGGAAGAGTGGGCGGCCGTCACCCCACCTTCCGGCCCGCGGCGGCCTGCCGCCGCGCGCCGAACCCCCCACAGGAGGACGTGAGTTGAAGCACCGACGCATAGCCAGGCGACGGGCCGTCATGGCGGGAGCGGGCGTCGCCGCGCTCGTCGCCGCGGGCGTCACCTTCCAGACCGCGAACGCGAGTGAGACCCCGCAGGCTCCGCAGCCCCGCCTCCTGACGGCCCTGGCCGCCGGGAAGCTCGCCTCGGCCCTGGGCCAGGACCTCGGCGCCGACGCGGCGGGCACCTACTACGACGCCGAAACCAAGAGCCTCGTGGTGAACGTGCTCGACGAGAGTGCCGCGGACGCCGTCGAGGCGGCAGGGGCCAGGGCGAGACTGGTGGAGAACTCCCTCGCCGAGCTCCGCAGCGCCCGGGCGACCCTCGCGAGGGACGCGGCCGTCCCCGGCACCGCCTGGGTCACCGACCCCACCGCCAACAAGGTCGTCGTCACCGCCGACCGCACGGTCTCCGGCGCCGAGTGGGCCAAGCTCACCAAGGTCGCCGAGAGCCTCGGCGCCACGGTGGAGCTCCAGCGCACCAAGGGGGAGTACAAGCCCTTCATCGCGGGCGGCGACACCATCACCGGCGGCGGCAGTCGCTGCTCGCTCGGGTTCAACGTGGTCAAGGGCGGCGAGCCCTACTTCCTGACCGCGGGCCACTGCACCGAGTCCATCACCACCTGGTCGGACTCCTCCGGCAAGCGGATCGGCGCCAACGAGACCTCCAGCTTCCCCGGCGACGACTTCGGCCTGGTCAAGTACACCGCCGATGTCGCCCACCCGAGCGAGGTGAACCTCTACGACGGCTCCACGCAGAAGATCACCGGCGCCGCCGCGGCCACCGTGGGCATGCAGGTCACCCGCAGCGGCTCGACCACCCAGGTGCACTCCGGCACGGTCACCGGCCTGGACGCCACCGTGAACTACGGCAACGGCGACGTCGTCAGCGGCCTCATCCAGACCGACGTCTGCGCCGAGCCCGGCGACAGCGGCGGCTCCCTCTTCTCGGGGAGCAGCGCGATAGGGCTCACCTCCGGCGGCAGCGGCGACTGCGCCGCCGGCGGGGAGACGTTCTTCCAGCCGGTGACGGAGGCGCTCTCGGCGACGGGCGCACAGATCGGCTGACCCTCCCGGCGCCACCGAGGTCCCGCCCCGTACCCGGGGGCGGGACCTCGGTGTGTTTGCGGCTGTTTCGGTGTGTTTCCGCAGGTGGGAGATGCTCGAACGGTCGTCGTACAGATGTTCGGGAATTGGTCTATGGTGGGGGTGAGGGATTAGGGAACTGATGTTCGAGAGCGGGATCGCGGGAGGTGCGTGTGCCAGGCTTCACGCATCTGCACACCGCCTCCGGGTTCTCCCTGCGATACGGGGCCTCGCACCCGGAGCGGCTGGCCGAGCGCGCCGGTGAGCGGGGCATGGACGCCCTCGCCCTCACCGACCGCGACACCGTCGCCGGCGCGGTCCGCTTCGCCAAGGCCTGCGCCCGGGCCGGGGTGCGCCCGCTGTTCGGGGCGGACCTCGCGGTGGCCGCGCCGGCCCGCCACGAGAGCGACGTACGACGGGAGAGGCGGCGCACCCCCGTGCGCGGCGGCGCCTTCCTCGACGAGTCGGCCCCCCGCGTCACCTTCCTCGCCCGCGACGGCGCCCGCGGCTGGGCCGACCTGTGCCGGATCGTCACGGCGGCGCACGGGAGCGAGGGCACCCCGCTGCTGCCCTGGGCGGACAACCGGGGAGACGGCCTGACCGTCCTGCTCGGCCCCGCCTCCGACGTCGGCCGCGCCCTCGCCGCCGGCCGCCCCGACCGCGCGGCCAGGCTCCTCGCCCTCTGGCGGGAGGTCCACGGCGACGCCCTGCGCCTGGAAGTCGTCTGGCACGGCCGCACCGGCACCGGACCCGGCTCGCTGCGCCTGGCCGCCCGCACCGTCGGCTTCGCCGCCGAACAGCGGATCCGCCCGGTGCTCAGCAACGCCGTCCGCTACGCCGACCCCGGCCAGGGCCCGGTCGCCGACGTCCTGGACGCCGCCCGCCGCCTGGTGCCCATCGACCCGACCGGGGAACTGGACTCGGGGGAGGCCTGGCTCAAGGGGCCGGACGCCATGCTGCGCGCCGCCGAGCGGATCGTGGAGGCCGCCGGCTTCCGCCGCGACACCGCCCACCGTCTGCTGGAGCAGACCCGGGCCACGGCCGCCGAGTGCCTGGTCGACCCCGAGGACGATCTCGGCATCGGGACCGTCCACTTCCCCGAGCCGCACCTCGTCGGCGCCGGCCGCCGCACCGCCCAGCGGACCCTGGCCTCCCGGGCGGCGGCGGGGATGCTGCTGCGCGGCTACGACGGACGGCGCGACTACTGGGAGCGGATGCACCACGAACTCGACGTCATCGCCCACCACGGCTTCGCCTCCTACTTCCTCACCGTCGCCCAAGTCGTGGACGACGTACGGCGGATGGGCATCCGGGTCGCCGCGCGCGGATCCGGCGCGGGCTCGCTCGTCAACCACCTCCTCGGCATCGCGCACGCCGACCCGATCGAGCACGGGCTGCTGATGGAGCGGTTCCTGTCCAGGGAACGGGTCGTGCTGCCCGACATCGACGTCGACGTGGAGTCCGCGCGCCGGCTGGAGGTCTACCGCGCGATCATCGGCCGGTTCGGCGCCGAGCGCGTCGCGACCGTCTCGATGCCGGAGACGTACCGGGTCCGGCACGCGATCCGGGACGTCGGCGCCGCCCTGTCCATGGACCCCGCCGACATCGACCGCGTCGCCAAGTCCTTCCCGCACATCCGCGCGCGCGACGCCCGCGCGGCGCTGGAGGAACTGCCCGAACTCAGGGCGCTCGCCGGGGAACGGGAGAGGTACGGGAAGCTGTGGGAACTGGTCGAGTCCCTCGACGCCCTCCCGCGCGGCGTCGCCATGCACCCCTGCGGCGTGCTCCTCTCCGACGCCTCCCTGCTCTCCCGCACGCCGGTCGTGCCGACCAGCGGCGAGGGGTTCCCCATGTCCCAGTTCGACAAGGAGGACGTCGAGGACCTCGGGCTGCTCAAGCTGGACGTGCTCGGCGTGCGGATGCAGTCGGCGATGGCGCACGCGGTCGCCGAGGTGGCGCGGGCGACGGGGGAGCGGATCGACCTGGACGCGCTCCCGGAGGGGGACCCGGAGACGTACCGGCTCATCCGGTCCACCGAGACGCTCGGCTGCTTCCAGATCGAGTCGCCGGGGCAGCGGGACCTGGTCGGGCGGCTCCAGCCCGCGACCTTCCACGACCTGGTCGTCGACATCTCCCTGTTCCGTCCCGGCCCGGTCGCCGCCGACATGGTGCGGCCGTTCATCGAGGCCCGGCACGGGCGCGCCCCCGTGCGCTACCCGCACCCGGACCTGGAGGAGGCGCTGAAGGGCACCTACGGGGTCGTCGTCTTCCACGAGCAGGTCATCGACATCGTCGCCGTCATGACCGGCTGCGGGCGCGGCGAGGCGGACCGGGTGCGGCGCGGGCTGTCCGAACCGGAGTCGCAGGGGCGGATCAAGGTGTGGTTCGCCCAGCGGGCGGCGGCGAAGGGCTACGACGCGGAAACGATTCAGCGCACCTGGGAGATCGTCGAGGCCTTCGGCTCGTACGGCTTCTGCAAGGCGCACGCGGTCGCCTTCGCCGTGCCGACGTACCAGTCGGCCTGGCTGAAGGCGCACCACCCGGCCGCCTTCTACGCGGGGCTGCTCACCCACGACCCCGGGATGTACCCCAAGCGGCTGCTGCTGGCGGACGCCCGGCGGCGGGGGGTGCCGGTCCTGCCGTTGGACGTGAACCGGTCGGGGGTCGGACATCGCATCGAACTGGTGTCCGACTCCGGGTCGGCCGGGCCTTCCGGCGTGTGGGGGCTTCGGCTCGCCCTCTCCGACGTGCACGGCATCAGCGAGGCCGAGGCGCGGCGGATCGCGGACGGGCAGCCCTACGCCTCGCTGCTCGACTTCTGGGAGCGGGCGCACCCGAGCCGTCCCCTCGCCCAACGCCTGGCTCAGGTAGGTGCGTTGGACGACTTCGGGGGCAACCGCCGTGATCTGCAACTGCACCTGGCCGAGCTGCACCGGGGCTCCCGGGGCGGTGGCGGCCAACTCCCGCTGGCGGGCGGGCGGAAGACCGCTCCGGCCGGGCTGCCCGACCTCACCTCGGCGGAGCGGCTCAGCGCCGAACTGGGCGTGCTGTCCATGGACGCCTCACGCCATCTGATGGACGACCACCGGGAGTTCCTGCGCGAACTGGGCGTGGTGTCGGCGCGACGGCTGCGCGAGGCGCGGCACGGGGAGACGGTGCTGGTGGCGGGCGCCAAGGCGGCCACCCAGACCCCGCCGATCCGCTCCGGCAAACGGGTCATCTTCAGCACCCTGGACGACGGCACCGGCCTGGTCGACCTCGCCTTCTTCGACGACTCCCACGACGTCTGCGCCCACACCGTCTTCCACTCCTGGCTGCTGCTGGTGCGCGGGACGGTGCAGCGGCGCGGCCCGCGCAGCCTGAGCGTGGTGGGCGCCGCCGCCTGGAACCTGGCCGAACTGCTGGAGGTGCGGCGCGAGGAGGGACTCGAAGGGGTCGCGTCCCGGCTCGCGGAACCTCCCGGCCCCGCGCCCGACGCCGACGCCGAAGCCGGTGCCGACGGTCCGGCGCGCAGGCGGCTCGCCGGTTCGGACGGGCTGCCCGCGCCGGCCGGTTCCGCGGCCCAGGACGCGATGGAGCGACGGCGCATCCGCCTGCCCACGGGGTACGAGATGCACCCCTGGGCGGATCTGCGCCCCGCGGGCGAAGGGCCCGCGGTGGGAAGGAAGTTGTGGCACCAGAGTCCGGGGAGTGCGGGATGACCATCCTCTGCGTACGTTTCCAGCTGCCGTCGGCGCACGAGACGGCGTTTCCCGAACTGCTCGGCTTGCTGGAGGAGTTCACGCCCGTCGTCGAGGCGCTGCCGCCGGACGGGGCGCTGGCCGATCTGCGGGGCGCCGAGCGCTACTTCGGGCGCGGCGCGGTCGAACTGGCCCCGGTGATCCGGGTCCGCGCCCTCGCGCTGCACGGCGTCGACTGCGTGATCGGCGCCGGACCGGGCCCGATGCTGGCCCGTGTGGCGCAGCGAGCCGCACGGCCCGGGGTGACCTGTGCGGTCTCCGCGGACGAGGCCCGTGACTTCCTCGCCGGGAAACCCGTCGCCGCCCTGCCCGGCGTCGGCGCCGCCACCGCCCGCACCCTGTGCGAGTACGGCCTCGACACCCTCGGCCGGGTCGCCGCCGCGCCCCTGTCCACGCTCCAGCGCCTGGTCGGCGCGAAGGCCGGCCGGGAACTGCACGAGAAGGCGAACGGGGTCGACCGCGGCCGGGTCGTCCCGAACGCGGTCTCCCGATCACTGGCCGCCGAACGGCGCTTCCCACGCGACGAGTTGGACCCGGTCCGGCATCGCAGGGCGCTTCTGTCGGCCGGCGAGGAACTGGGCGCCCGGCTGCGCGCCGTGGAGAAGGTCTGCCGCACCCTGACCCTCACCGTCCGCTACGCCGACCTCCCCCACTCTCGAACAGGCTCGAGCGGGGGGACCCCCGTCTCCACCACCCGCGGCCGCACCCTCGGGGAGCCGACCGCGCACTCGGCGGACCTGACGCGGACGGCGTACTCCCTGTACGAGGCGCTCGGTCTGCAGCGCGCCCGGGTCCGCGCGATCGCCCTGCGCGCCGAGGGCCTCGGCCCCGCCGACCGGGCCTCCCACCAGCTCACCTTCGACCCCGCCGACGAGAAGGCCCGCCGTATCGAGGAGGTGGCCGACCGCGCGCGGGCGAAGTTCGGCCCGCGAGCGGTGATGCCCGGCGGCCTGGCGGCCTGAACACGACTCCGCCCACTGGACGGCTCAGTTGGCCCACGGAGGCACGATCCGGCTGCCGTCGGCCAGCACCGCCTCCAGTCCGAGACTGGTGGTGACCCAGGTGAGGGCGGTGTGACCGGTCGGGTTCTCCACCTTCAGGGTGGAGCCGGCGTTGACGATCAGCGTGTCACCCGCCGTGATCCGCGCGGTGCGCCCGTCGAGCGTGACGTCCAGTTCTCCGACGAGCAGATGGAAGACCTCCTCCCGGCTGACGGTGTGCGCCGGCGCCTTCGTGCCCGGCGGGATCTCCCCGCGCCAGGCGGCGAGTTCCCTGCTGCCGGTGAGCGGGGTGGCGTACGAGACGAAGCGGGCGCCGTGGATCTCGTGGGTGACGGCGTCGGCGGAACGGACGACAGGCATGGACGGCTCCTGACTCGGCAGTGAATGGTCAAGCTGCTTGACTACTTGTCGGGACTCATGGTCAAGCAGGTTGACCAAATCGTCAAGGGTGTTTCAATGCGGAGGTGCAGAACTCCGATGCCCTCGCCCTGACCGCCGCCCTGCTCGCCGCCGCCGGCGACCTCACGCGACGCATCGACGAGGGGGTGCGGGCGCGCGGGTTCTCCGACGTGCGGCCCGCTCATGGCTTCGCCTTCGCCCGGCTCGCCCCGGACGGTGCGACGGTCACCGAGTTGGCCGTGCATCTGGGCGTCACCAAGCAGGCGGCGAGTCAGCTCGTCGACGAGCTGGTGCGCAAGGGGTACGTCGAGCGGGGGCCGCACCCCGCTGACGCGCGCGCCCGGCTGGTCGTCCTGACCGAGCGGGGCTGGGCGTGCACCAGGGTGGCCGAGGAGGTCGCGGTGGAGGTGGTGCGGGGGTGGGGCGATGTGCTCGGGGAGGGTGAAATGAGCGTGTTGCGGGACGGTTTGGGGCGTATCGCGCCCTACGGTCCGGTCAGGCCTGCCTGGTGACGGGACGTCAGGGGTAGCACATGCGTCGACTGTTGTCGGAAGTTTTTACCGATCCGTAACTTCTCACTTCATCTACTCGCCCGTAACTTGACAAGTGAACAGCATCCTCGTGATCCGGATCACAGGCGTAAGGCCGTCGAATCCCCCTTGAGCCGCAAGGAGATCACGCGATGCTGCCCTGGAAGCGCCTGGCCAGACCCCTGGCCGCCCTGCTGCTGGCCACCGCGGCCCTCAGCGCCACCGCCACCGCCCCCGCCTCGGCCGAGTCGTCGTCCGCCGCGACCTCCGCGTCGTCGCAGGGCGGCTGGAACGACTACGACTGCCGGCCCTCCGCAGCCCACCCCCGCCCCGTCGTCCTGGTCCACGGAACCTTCGCCAACTCCGTCGACAACTGGCTCTCCCTCGCGCCGTACCTCACGCACCGGGGCTACTGCGTCTTCTCCCTCGACTACGGCCAACTGCCCGGCGTCCCCTTCTTCCACGCCCTCGGCCCCATCGACGAGTCCGCCGGGCAGCTCTCCGCCTACGTCGACCGGGTGCTCGCCGCGACCGGCGCCGCCGAGGCCGACATCGTCGGCCACTCCCAGGGCGGCATGATGCCCCGCTACTACCTCAAGTTCCTCGGCGGGGCCGCCAAGGTGAACGCCCTCGTCGGCATCGCACCCAACAACCACGGCACCACCCTGGCCGGGCTCACCCACCTGCTGCCGTACTTCCCCGGCGCCGAGGACCTCCTCACCGCCGCCACCCCCGCCCTCGCCCAGCAGATCGCCGGCTCCGAGTTCATGGCGAAGCTCAACGCCGGCGGCGACACCGTCCCCGGCGTCCGCTACACCGTCATCGCCACCCGGTACGACGAGGTCGTCACGCCCTACCGGACCCAGTTCCTGAGCGGCGCGAACGTCGACAACGTCCTCATCCAGGACCGCTGCGCGCTCGACCTGTCCGAGCACGCGCTGCTCGGGCTGACCGACCGGATCGCCTTCCACGAGGTGGCCAACGCGCTCGACCCCGCCCACGCCACGCCCTCGACCTGCGCGTCCGTCCTGAGCTGACACGGGCCGCCCCGCCGGGACCTGACCGGCCTGAGCCGCCGGTCAGGACCCGGATGGGGAAACGTGCCGAGTACCAAGAAACCGCGGATGCGCCCGCAGGCGAACGGTTCCGGCGATCTTTAGGACCGCCTTAAGGAACCCCTGAGCCTGGGCTCAGGCAGGAGGCGACCGGCGGGAAGGAAGGGCGTGAGAGATCGGTCGACGGTGACGCGGGCGCGGTCAGCCGTCCGGCCACCAGGTGCGGGCGATGTCCTTGCGCACCTCGGGGCGCCCGGCGGGGCGTTCGTCCACCTCTTCGCGGAGCCGGCGGGAGTCCGTCTTCTTCAGGGGCTTCTGCACGGTCGTACGGCGCATGGCTGCCTCCTTCAGAGCTACCGTGTTTCCGCGATCTCACGGAGGTAGACCCTTTTCGCGAGAGTTCCTCATCGACGCCTGTTCTGTCAGTGGCGGCTGTCACACCACGAGGGGATTGTCAGTGGCGGGTGTCACTCTTGGCGCATGACCGACCAGAGTGATGTGAACGCTGCGGAGCGTGTCGACTGGGACGCGGAGGCGGCCGGCTTCGACGACGAGCCGGACCACGGGCTGCGCGACCCCGCCGTCCGGGCCGCCTGGGCCCGCAGGCTGCTGGACTGGCTGCCGGAGCGCCCCGGTGATCTGCTCGACCTCGGCTGCGGCACCGGCAGCCTGTCGCTCCTCGCGGCCGAGCGGGGCCACCGCGTGACCGGCGTCGACCTCTCCCCGGCCATGCTCGGCCGGGCGCGCGAGAAACTCGCCGGCCGTGACGCCGTGTTCCTCCTCGGCGACGCGGCGGCGCCGCCCGTCGGGGAGCGGCGCTTCGACGTCGTCCTCGTACGGCACGTGCTGTGGGCGCTGCCCGATCCCGCGCGCGCCCTGCGGCACTGGCGTGACCTGCTGCGGCCCGGAGGCCGGCTCGTGCTGGTCGAGGGGGTGTGGGGGACGGTGACCCCGGTCGGCATACCGGCGGACCGGCTCACCGGCCTGCTCACCCCGCTCACCGCCCACGCCCGCGTGGAGCGCCTGTCCGGGGACGCGGAGCTGTGGGGGAGAGCCGTGGAGGACGAGCGGTACGCGGTGGTCGCCTCGGTGGCCTGACGGCGGTCGATCCGGCGGACGCACTGGAGAGTCAGGCGAGCAGCCGTTCGAGGCCGTTCCCGGTCGTGGCGAGGGTCTCCAGAGTGTCCAGCGCCCTCAGTGCCTGTGCCGCCGCCTCGGGGTCGCGGTCGGCCAGGCCGCTCTCCGCGAACTCGTCCTCGTCCAGCCGCCGTACGTCGGTGCCGTCGGCGGAGCGCCACAGGTCCAGGTCGAGGTCCTCGACGACCAGTTCCGCTCCGCTGAGCCTCGCCGGGCGGGTGATGTCGCAGTACCAGCCCTTGAGGGCGCCGGACGCGGCGCGGACCTCCTTCACGGAGTACCAGCGGTCGCGCCAGTAGTACTCGGTGAAGACGTCACCCGGCTCGAAGCGTACGAAGCCGAAGTCGCGTACGCCCTCGCCCGCCCAGGAGGCGCGCACGGCGATCCGGGCGCCGTCGTCGGACAGCAGCTCGGCCGGGTAGCGGATCTTCGTCCGTCCGGCCTTGACGAGGACGACCTCCACGGCGTCCGCCAGGACCGAGCCGTCATCCGAGTTCGCGGACATGGCGCACCTCCGTCGCACAGATCTCGTAGCCGAACCACTTGTTGATCGCGAGCATCGGCCCGTTGCCGGTGTCGTTACCGGTGAACGCCTCCCGGTAGCCCGCCGCGCGGGCGCGGTGCAGCGAGGCGTTCTTCGCCAGCTTGGCCAGGCCCCGGCCGCGGAAGGCGCGGGCGGTGCCGGTCATGCCGGAGGCGTAGCGGGTCGCGCCGTCGGTGTGAGCCGCCGTGAACGCGGCGGGGCGGCCGTCGACCACGGCGACCGTGGTCAGCTCGGCGTCGAGCAGCGGATGCCGCCAGGTCTCCTCCAGCCAGGCCTCGTAGTCGGTGAACTCGGCGCCGACGTCGCTCGGTTCGTCGGCGGTCGTCTCCGCGTCCAGTGCGAACAGCGGGCGGGGGTCGTCGGCGAAGTCGGCGGCGGTGCGCAGTTCGACGCCGGGCGGGGGAGCCTGGAGCGGCGGCAGCGTCCCGTCCGCCAGATCGAGGCGGAGGAAGTGCGCGGAGCGGCTCGCCCGGTAGCCGTGCCGCTCGGCGAAGGCGAGGTTGCCCGGACCCTCCAGGACCCAGGAGTACACGCTGGTCGTGCCGTGCGCGGCGAGGTGCTCCTCGGCGGCGCGGACGAGCAGCGAGCCGGCGCCCCGGCAGGTCCGCTCCGGGTGCACGTACACGTTGGCGAAGCCCAGACCGGGCCGCGGGCTCTCATGGGCGACGCCGACCTGCGCGGTGCCGACGATCTCGCCGTCCTCCTCCGCGACGAGCTGCCGGTACCGGGCCTCGGGACGGGCGTGGGCGAGGTCGTGGACCACTGAGCGGGCGGTGGACACCATGAACGGGAGGGCGAGCCGCCGCACCCGGACGAAGGCCTCGACCTCCCCGGGCCCCTCGGGACGCAGATCACGCACGATGACGGTCATGGGCCGCACGCTATGCGGACGCCGCTCGGGCATGCCTCCCATTTTCCCGCCGGTACGGGAGAATCGGCCCCGTGACCTTGAAGATCCACATCGTTGAGGGCGCCGCTCCCTATGAGCAGGTGCGGGCGCAGATCGCCGAGCAGGCGCGGTCCGGTGCGCTGCCGGTCGGCCACCGGCTGCCGACCGTGCGGGGGCTCGCCGAGTCGCTGGGGCTGGCGGCGAACACCGTCGCCAAGGCGTACCGGGCCCTGGAGGCGGACGGGGTGATCGAGACCCGGGGCCGCAACGGCACGTTCGTCGCCGCCGCGGACTCGGCGGCGGCGCGTGAACTGGCCGCCGCCGCGCAGGCGTACGCCGAGCGGGCACGCCGGCTGGGGGTCGCACAGGACGACGCGGTGGCGGCGGTGCGCGACGCCCTGCGGGCGGCCCACGGGGAGTGAGCGGACGCGAACACCCGTGACGCGCCGGCGATGCGGCGCGCTCAGCGCCCGGCGAGGGACCCCCGGGCGGGGACCCGGGTCGGCCGCAGGCCCGCCCGCTCCGCCGCCCTCACGAAGGTGACCGCGTCGCGCACCGCCGCACCGCCCGGATCGTTGTTGAAGTAGGCGTACACCTCAGCGTCGGCCGGCCAGGTCGTCGCGATGCGGTCGAGCCACGTCTCCAGGCACCGGCGGCCGTACCGCGGCCAGGGGCGGGCCCGGCCCTGGTGGAAGCGCACGTACCCCCAGTCCGCCGTCCGCCACAGCGGGGCGACGGGGCGGGCGAGGACGTCGGCCCAGCACAGCGCCGCGCCCCGGGAGCGGAGGACGTCGCGGACCGCCGGCGTCCACCAGGAGTCGTGCCGGGGCTCGACCGCCACGCGCGTCCCGGACGGGAAGCAGGCCAGGCAGGCGTCCAGCAGTCCCGGGTCGCAGCGCAGAGTCGGCGGGAGCTGGAGCAGCACCGGGCCGAGGCGCGCCCCCAGCCCGGCCGCGTGGCTCATCAGCCGGTGCACCGGCTCCTCGGGGTCCTTCAGCCGCTTGACGTGGGTGAGATACCGGCTGGCCTTGACCGCGACGGTGAAGTCCGGCGGGACGCGCTCGGCCCAGGACGTGAAGGTCTCCCGTGACGGCAGCCGGTAGAACGCGTTGTTGATCTCCACGGTGGCGAACCGCGCCGCGTACTCCTCCAGCCAGAGCCGCACGGGCACGTCGGGCGGGTACAGGACGCCCCGCCAGTCCTTGTACTGCCAGCCCGACGTGCCGACGAACAGGGTCATAACCCCATCAAAGCATCACGGGGCCGGTCACAGCACTCACAGGTACAGCCCCGCGTCCGCCCCGCCGCGCGGCTCCGGAAGCGACGTCGGGGACGTGCCCCGGCGCAGCGCGTACAGCTCCGCCAGGGTCGCGCCCTCACGGCCGACGCCCTCCTCGGAGCCCAGCCACGCCACCGCCTCCGGGCGGGTCAGCGGACCGACCTCGATCCGGGCCAGGCAGCGGCCGGGGCGGACGACGGCCGGGTGCAGACGCTCCAGGTCCTCGTTGGTGGTGACGCCGACCAGGACGTTGCGCCCCTGGCCCAGCAGACCGTCGGTCAGGTTCAGCAGCCGGGACAGCGCCTGGCCGGCGGTGTGCTTGGCCTCGCCGCGGATCAGTTCGTCGCAGTCCTCCAGCAGGAGCAGCCGCCAGCGGCCCTTGCCGGGGCCGTCCTCCTCGCCGATCGCGATGTCCATCAGATAGCCGACGTCGGAGAACAGCCGCTCCGGGTCGAGCACGCAGTCCACCTGGCACCAGTCCCGCCAGGAACGGGCCAGGGTGCGCAGCGCGGAGGTCTTGCCGGTGCCGGGCGGTCCGTGCAGGAGCAGCAGACGGCCGGCGATGTCCTGCGGGGTCGTCGTCATCAGACGGTCCATCGCGTCCGCCACCGGGGCGGTGTAGTTGTGCCGCACCTCCTCCCAGGTGCCGGCGGAGATCTGACGCGTCGTCCGGTGCGGGCCGCGCCGCGGCGACACGTACCAGAAGCCCATCGTCACGTTCTCCGGCTGCGGCTCGGGCTCGTCGGCCGCGCCGTCCGTGGCCTCGCTGAGCACCCTGGCGGCCAGTTCGGGGCTGGTCGCGGTGACCGTGACGTCGGCGCCCCGGTTCCAGCGGGACACCAGCAGCGTCCAGCCCTCGCCCTCGGCGAGGGTCGCGCTGCGGTCGTCGTCGCGGGCCACGCGCAGCACGCGCGCGTCCGGCGGGATCAGGTTCGCGCCGGAGCGCACGCGGTCGATGTTCGCCGCGTGCGAGTAAGGCTGCTCGCCCGTCGCGAAGCGGCCGAGGAACAGCGCGTCGACGACGTCGGACGGGGAGTCGGAGTCGTCGACGGTGAGCCGGATCGGCAGAGCGTCGTGTGGGTGCGCGGACATGGACGCCATGATCCGGCACACCGGGCCCGTGTGCACCCGGTTTCCGTGCTGCGCGCCGGTGTGTCGGATTCGTCCGGCCGCTCACCCGAGGACGCCCGCCGTCCTGCGGCACATCCGGCGGGCGGCGCGCACCATCGCGTAGCCCTTGGTGAGCGCGCGGTCCCGGGCGAAGGCGCGGGCGACGGCCCGGCCGTCGAGGAGCCGTACGAACTCCTCCGCGTCCGTGTCCCGCCGTACCGTCACCCGGCGCAGGGCGTACGGGCCCTGCGCGCGGCGGGCGAGGGAGTTGCCCACGGCGAGCGCCTGGGCGAACCCGTGCTGCCGTACGGCGGTGCGCACCCGGCGGCTGGAGTAGCCGTAGGGGTAGGCGAACGACACCGGCGGGACGCCCAGCTCGTCGGCGACGAGGTCCCGGCAGCGGGTCAGTTCCGTGTGCAGTGCGGTGTCGTCGAGCTGGTCGAGCTGCGGGTGGGTGTGACTGTGGCCGCCGATCTCTACGCCTGCGGCGGCCAGTTCGCGCACCTGCGGCCAGTCGAGCATGGTGTCCGGGCCGGCGCCGGTGTCGTGGGCGCCGCGGAGCCAGCCGGTGGACACGAACAGGGTGGCGGGGAAGCCGTGTTCCGCCAGGGCGGGGAGGGCGTGGCGGTGCACGCCCTCGTAGCCGTCGTCGAAGGTGAGGAGTACGGGGCGGTGGGGGAGGGGGCGGGCGGTGCGCCAGCGGGTGGCGAGGTCGGCGGTGGTCATGGGGGTGAGGCCTCGCTCAGCGATCAGGGTGAGGTGCTCGGTGAAGGCTTTCGGTGAGACGGAGAGGGTGCGGGTGGCGTCGGTGGGGTCGGCTGACACCGAGTGGTACATGAGGATGGGTACCCCGGGTGCGGTCATCCGGCGGCCTCCTGTCCGGTGCCGGTGCCGGTGCCGGTGCCGGTGCGAGCGGGGCGGGAGCCTTCCGCGTGCTGCGCGGGTGCCGCTGCGCCCACCCTCCCCCACTCTCGGCTTCGCTCGAGCGGGGGGACCCCCATCGCCCCAGCGGCACGACTGCCCCCAGCTGGGTGGGGTGTGGTTGTGCTTGCGGCACGACTGCCCGCAACTAGGCTGCTGCCCACGGCTAGGCGTGTTGTGCCTGCTGCGTAGCCTGCTGCTGCTGTCAGGGTGCCGGTGATGATGGCTGCTGCTCTGCGGGCGCCGCCTCGGCGGGCGAGGGCGGCGTCGCGCAGGCCACGGGCCACGCCGGACGGGAGTACGCGGGTGGTGTACCGGCGTTCCGTCTCCAGCCCCTTGGCCGCGCCCACGCTGCGGGCGACGAGGGCTTTGGACAGGCCCTCGGCGTAGGTGCGGGCACGGAAGTAGGCGAAGCGCTCGCGGGCCTCGGGCACCTTGTGGTGGATGACCGCGCGGTCGTCGACCAGCAGGATCGCGTCCGGCCGGGCGCGGCTGAGCCGGATGCACAGCTCCGTCTCCTCCCCGCCCAGCGGGCGCCTGTCCCCGTCGCGTCCGATGCCGGTCGCGAAGCCGCCCGCCAGGTCGAACGCCGTACGCCGGAACGAGGCGTTGCCGCCGAGGACGTTGCGCACCCGGACCCGGCCGGGCGGCAGGCCCCGGTAGGAGCAGCCCACCACCCAGTCGAACTCCTCGGGGAACCAGACGGGCCGTCGCCCGGAGGCCCACACGGGCAGCGTCAGCCCGCCCACGGCCATCACGCGCGGATCGTCGTAGCCGGCGGCGAACCAGCGCAGCCAGTCGCGTTCGGCGACGGCGTCGTCGTCGAGGAAGGCGATGACGTCGCCGCGCGCGGCCGCGACGCCGGTGTTGCGGCCGGCCGACAGGCCGCGCGGGCCGGAGTTGGACAGCACCCGCACCTCGCCGTCCGCCGCCCGGGACCCGGCGCTCGCGAACTCCTCGGTCAGGCGGTCCGTCAGCGCCTGGTTGTGGTCGACGACCAGCACGGTCTCCAGCGCCGGCCGGCTCTGCGCGCGTACCGAGGCGACCGCCGCGAGGATGTCGTCCCAGCGGTCCTCGGTGTACGCGCAGACGACCACGGAGATGCCGGGCCCGCTCAAGAGATCTCTCCCGCGACCGGGTCGAGCGCCGGATCGAGCACCGGGTCGAGCACGGAGTCGAGCATCGGCGACCGGTGGCGGCCTCTGCGGCGCAGCGCCCGCCGGTTGGACCGCTCCCGGAGGATCACCCGCAGCACCCGCAACCCGTCGCGCACGGCCCGCAGGTTGCTGACGCCGTGGATGCGCAGGTACTCGTGGCTGGGTATCTCCTGCACCCTCAGTCCCGCCTTGACGACCCGGATGTTCATCAGGGTCTCCACCTCGAAGCCGGTGCAGTCGAGGTCGATGCGGTCCAGGCAGTGCCGCCAGAAGGCGTTGTAGCCGTAGCACAGGTCGGTGTACCGGGCCCCGAACTTGCGGTTGACGACGGCGCACAACGCCCGGTTGCCGAGCCGGCGCACGAAGGTCATGTCGTCGGTCCCGCCGCCGTTGGCGAAGCGGGAGCCCTTGGCGAAGTCCGCGCCGGAGACCAGCGCGCAGACGTAGGAGACGATCTCGTTGCCGTCGGCGGAGCCGTCCGCGTCGACCATCACGATGATGTCGCCGGTGCACGCCCCGAACCCGGTGATCAGGGCGTCGCCCTTGCCCCGGCCCCGCTGCTCCACGACCTTGACGCCGGGCCACAGAACGCGGGCGACGGCGATGGTGTCGTCGGTGGAGTTGCCGTCGACGAGGACGACTTCGTGGACCCAGTCGGGCAGCGTCTTGAAGACGTACGGGAGGTTCTCGGCCTCGTTCATCGCGGGGATGACCACGCTCACCGGCGGTGCGATCGCCAGGTGAGAGGAGACGGGCCGGTAGATGCCGGCGGCGGGCGGGGCCTTGTGATCCTGGCCCGGTGTCGCCGGCTGCAGAACGGAACTCATGACTTGAGGTCCCTCTCGTCCGGTGGGCCGCCCTCCCCCGGGCGGCCCGGATTCACGTCCGGTTCGAAAGGGGGGTTGTTTCCCACCCGCGGCCGCACGGCAGGACGGAAGACCTCTCCGCCGCCCCACGGCGCTCCGTGGCGGGGGACT
The DNA here is from genome assembly GCF_042889585.1 of Streptomyces sp. NPDC002566. NCBI lineage: Bacteria > Bacillati > Actinomycetota > Actinomycetes > Kitasatosporales > Streptomycetaceae > Streptomyces > Streptomyces sp. NPDC002566. The sequence continues at coordinate 65,884 of NZ_JBIARD010000012.1, forward strand.
TCCCCGCGCACGCCGGGTGAGCTGGCATTGCCGGCCGGCTCCGGAGAACGGCGAACCGACCTGCGCGGCACGGCCCGATGACAAGTGCGCTCACCGAGCACGGCACCCCCCTGCCGCGCCCCGCGCCGGACACACCACCGCGCGTTCCTTGAGCCCTCCCCATGGGGCGTGTGGTGAACGCGCCCCAGAGCCGCTTGCTGACGGTCCGATGCGGGTGAGATGTCTGACGGTATTGACGATTGCGCCTGTATGGCAAGACCTGGGAGGAGACTCACCTTTTTGTTCCTTTGACCGCCCCTCGGGCCGCCGACTGGATTGGCATGGACACTTCCCGTCAACACGCGGAGTTGGTACGACGGTTGTGGCAGAGATCCTGCTAAAGGGAGGTTCCATGAGACGTTCCCGACTTGTCGTATTCGCGAGCTCACTCCTCCTCGCCGCCGTCACCGCCCTCACCGGGGCCACCGCGGCGCACGCGTCCCGACTCGCCCCCGACGGCGGCTATGTGGCGCTCGGCGACTCCTACTCCTCCGGCGTCGGCGCCGGCTCCTACGTCAGCTCCAGCGGCTCCTGCAAGCGCAGCGGCAAGGCGTTCCCGTACCTGTGGAACGCCGCCCACTCACCCTCGTCGTTCGCCTTCACCGCCTGCTCGGGCGCTCGAACGGGTGATGTTCTCGCCGGGCAGCTCGGCCCGCTCAACGCCTCCACCGGGCTGGTCTCCGTCACCGTCGGCGGCAACGACGCCGGATTCGCCGACGTCATGACGACGTGTGTGACCAGCTCCGACAGCACCTGCGTCGCCCGGATCGACACCGCGCGGGCGTACGTCGACTCCACGCTCCCCGGCAAACTCGACAGCGTCTACTCGGCCATCCGCTCCAAGGCCCCCAACGCACGTGTCGTCGTGCTCGGTTACCCCCGCTTCTACAAGCTCGGCACCGCCTGCCTCGGCCTGTCGGAGACCAAGCGCGCCGCCATCAACAAGGCCGCCGACCACCTGGACGCCGCGATCGCCCGGCGCGCCGCCGCCCACGGCTTCGTCTTCGGCGACGTCCGCACGTCGTTCGCCGGCCATGAGATCTGCTCCGGCGGCTCCTGGCTGCACAGCGTCAACTGGCTCGACATCGGCGAGTCCTACCACCCGACCGCGTCCGGTCAGTCGGGCGGTTACCTGCCGGCTCTCGACAGCGCCGCCTGACCGGTTCGGCACTGCCCGGCGCTACTCGGTGGACGAGGGCGAGGGGGAGGTCCCGGAGGGCGGGGCCTCCGTCTCGCAGGTCACCGAGAACGGCACGTAGTCGGAGGTGACGGCCACCGGGTCGCGCACCTCCACGCCGATCGCGTTCTGCCGCGTCCCGCTCCGCACGGACGTCGACACGACCACCTTGTCCTGCCTCGACTTCCCGCCCCCCGACGGGAAGTCGAGCGTCTTCCAGGTCTGACCGGAGAGTTCGCCCTCCTTCGACACCCAGCGGTACGACACCGTCGCCGGCAGCCGCCCGACCGTGAACGTGGCCGTGAAGGCCGGGGCGGAGTCGTCCGGCGGCGGACAGGAGCCGGTGTACTCCGTGTGCGCGCCGGTCACGTTCACCGTGACGGACTGCGCCGGCTGCGCGCTCGGGGAGCTCTCGCTCTCCGTCTCGCTCGCGCTCGGACTGGGGCTCGGCGAGGGCTTCGGGCTGCTCCCCGTCGCGCTCTTCTCGGGCGTCGGGGACACCCCCTGCGACTGACTGACCGTGACGTCCCCGCCGGTGCCGTCGCCGTCGCCGTCCTTGTTCAGCAGCGCGTACGTCAGACCGCCGATCCCCAGCGCCAGCGCCGCGACCCCCGCGACGAGCACGAAGGCGGCACGCCGGCCGCGTTCCGGGTCGGTCTGCGAGGTCGTGTCGGAGCCCGTCCACGGCGGGGTCGGCCGCGACGGCGGGAAGCCGTCCGCGGGCGACGGCGACGGCGACTGTGTGAAGGGCTCCGTGCGCCCCGACGCGAGCGGCCCGGCGGCCGTCGTCGGGTGGGCGCCCGGCCGGGGCGCGCCGCCCGCGGCGACGACCCGCAGCTCCCGCTCGGCGTCGGCGGCCGGCAGCCGCTCTCCCGGGTCCTTGCGCAACAGCCCCTCGATCACCGGGGCGAGCGGGCCCGCCCGGTACGGCGGCGGCAGTTCCTCGTCGACGATCGCGCGCAGCGTGCTCAGCGGGGTGTTCTGACGGAACGGGGAGTTCCCCTCCACCGCCGCGTACATCAGCACGCCCAGCGACCACAGGTCCGACTCGGGCCCCGGCGTACGCCCCAGCGCGCGCTCCGGCGCGAGGAACTCGGGGGAGCCGATGACCTCGCCCGTCATCGTGATCGCCGAGGTGCCCTCGACCGAGGCGATGCCGAAGTCGGTGAGCACCACCCGGCCGTCGTTCGACATCAGCACGTTGGCCGGCTTCACGTCCCGGTGCAGCACTCCCGCCTCGTGCGCCGCCCGCAGCGCGGCCAGCACCTCGGCCCCGATGTGCGCGACCCGCGCGGGCTCCAACGGCCCCTCGGCGTCCAGCAGTTCGGCCAGCGAGATGCCCCGCACCAGCTCCATGACGATCCACGGCCGGCCGTCCTGCGTGGCCACGTCGTACACCGTCACCACGTTCCGGTTCGCGACCCGGGCCGCGGCCCAGGCCTCGCGCTCCAGCCGGGCGTACATCCGCTCGACGTCGGAGCCGGCGAGCCCCGCGGGCGCGCGCACCTCCTTGACCGCGACCTCGCGGTGCAGCACCTCGTCCCGCGCCCGCCACACCGTGCCCATGCCGCCCTCGCCGAGCGGCGACAGCAACCGGTACCGGCCCGCGATCAGCCGTTCACCGCCCGGCTCTTCGGACACCGCGCCCCCTTCGCATCACGGCCGAAACCTCCACCACCTCCACAAACTAGCTCAGGCGACGACGGATGCGGCCCCCTTGAGCACGAGTCCGATCCCGAGGGCGACGACGACCAGCGCGGACCACAGCGGCATGTTGCGGCGGACCAGCGCCGCGACGGGGTGCGTCATCCAGCGCGGGCTGCGGTCCAGCAACCGGGCCGCACCCGAGCCCATCCTGACGACGGCGAACCCGGCGGCGGTGAGGGTCAGCGCGAGGCCGACGCCGTAGGCGACGACGAGCAGCAGCCCGAACCAGGCGTGCCCCAGCGCCGCGGCGCCGACCAGCACGACGACGGCGGACGGGCTGGGCACGAGCCCCCCGGCGAAGCCGAGCAGGATCGTGCCGCGCAGGGTGGGCGCGATGTCGTGGGAGTGCGTGAAACCGCCGTGGGTGTGGGTGTGCGTCCCGTGGCTGTGACCGTGACTGTGGTCGTGGTCGTGAGTGTGCTCATGACCGTGGTCGTGCTCGTGGTGGCTGTGCACGGCGGTCGTCCCCTCGGTGGAGGTCCCGTCGGTGGAGGTCCCCTCGGTGGAGGTCCCGTCGGTGGTGGAGCCGACCAGGGCGAGCTGCCGCGCGGGCGCCTCGGCGGGCTCGTGCGAGTGACTGTGCCCGTGCGCGTGGTCGTGGTCGTGGTCGTGCGCGTCGTCGTGCCCGTGGCCGTGGGAATGCCCGTGCCCGTGATCGTGGTCGTGCGTGTGCCCGTGGCCGCCGTGGGAGTGGGTGTGCCCGCCGCCGTGGCGGCGGGTGCGCCAGGCGCGGCGTACCAGGGTGCCGCCCGCGAACAGCACGAGCGCGCCGCTCGCCAGGCCGAGCCAGGCGATCACCGACGGCGCGGCGGCCGACCCGGCCGTCACCAGGACGCCGAGGGCGACCACGCCAAGTGTGTGGGTGACCGTCACCGAGGCGGCCAGGGGCAGGACGTCCTTCATCCGGGCCTTGCCGCCCCGGGCGGCCGCGGTCGCGGCCATGATGGTCTTGCCGTGGCCCGGGGCCACCGCGTGCATCGCGCCGAGGACGATCGCCAGGAGCAGGGCGAGCGCGGCGAAGCCGACGGTCAGGTCCTGCCGGGCGACCAGGTCGTCCAGGGCCCGGGTCCAGCGGTCGGCGCCGCGCGGCAGGACGGACGCGGCGGGCGCGTCACGGTCCTCGGCGGCGGCGAGGGCGGCGCCGCCGGGCCGCACCCGCAGGGAAGCGGTCGCGGTGTCGGCGGGCGAGGAGAGCAACTCCTGCGGGTACTCGGTGAGTTCCTTCGAGTTCGACTCGGCCGGCACATCGGAGCCGGTGAGCGTCATACGGTCGCCGCGCGCGGTGATCTCGCGCCAGCCGGGGCCGGTGGAGCCGCCCGCGCCGTGGAAGGCGAGGGAGACCGTCGCGTCCTCGGGCAGCGGGGCCGTCAGCCGGCACTGCACGCGCAGGGTCTCCAGCCCGGCCTGACCCGGCCGTACGACCGCCTTGGCGGCGCCGGCCGTGAGGGGGACCGCACGGCCGTCGACGGTGAGTCCGCTGTCCTCGGCGGCGTTCGCGCAGCGCTGCCGGGCCCACTCGGTCATGCCGAGCCGCTCGACGTCCGGCTTGGCCTGGGTCGCGGGGATCTCGGCGAGGTCCTCGACGTGGTCGACGCGGAGCTCGCCCGGGGCGACGACGAGACCGTCGTAGCGGTTGACGGTGAAGTTGCCCAGGGGGTGGGCGCTCGCGCTGCCGGAAGGGAGCAGCGCGAGCGCGCAGCCGGCCGTCAGGACGGCCGCGCAGGAGGCGAACGGACGACGGGTTTTCACTTGTCCGCCTCCAGCGTCTTCAGTGCCGCACGCGCCTCGCGGGCGCCCTCGGCGGAGAAGCCCGGGTTGAGCTTCAGCGCCGCCGAGAGGTGGGCGCGGGCGTCCGCGGCGTGGCCCGTGGCGCGCTCGATCATGCCCCGGTGGTACAGGAAGGCCGCGTTGCGGTAGCCGGTGGCCGTGGCCTGCCGGGCGTAGGGCAGGGCCTCGGCGTCCTTGCCGTTGACGTGCAGCGCCCAGGCGAGGGCGTCCGCGGTGTGCACCGTGCGGCGGCGGTCCCACTCCGCGCGGGCCGCGCGCAGCGCCGCCGCCTTGTCGCCGTGGTCGGCGGCGGCGAGCGCGGTGTCCAGGTCGGCGTTGACGCCGTTGGCGCGGGCGAGGGCGGTCCAGGCGTCGACGAGGGTGAACTGGTCCTCGGCCTTCGCCGCGTCGCCCCGGGTCTCGTACAGCTCGCCCAGTTCGACGAGCGGGCCGGGCAGCGGGAAGCGGGCGACGACCTGCTCCAGGCCCTTGACCGCCTCGGCCGGCCGGCCGCTCGCCGCCTGGGCGCGGGCGCGGCCCTCCAGCGCCGGGAGGTAGTTCTCGTCGGCGGCGAGGGCGCGGGCGTAGTAGGTGAGGGCGCCGTCGTAGTCGCCCTGGTTCCACACGAGTTGGCCGAGCTGGGCGGAGACGTACGCGATGTCGCCGGGCGAGCTCGCCGCCTTCAGCGCGCGCTCCAGGACCCGGCGCGCGGTGGCGACGTCGCCGCGCAGCTCGTGGACGTAGGCGTAGCGGGTGAACACCGGTATGCCCGGGCGCCGCCGGTCGGCGGTCACGGCGGCCTTCTGGGCCTCCTCGTACCGGCCGAGCTCGACGAGCGCGTCGACACGGGAGCACAGGGCGCGTTCGTTGTAGGGGTTGTGCTCCAGCGCCTGGTCGGCGTACTTCAGCGCGCCGGGGAAGTCATGGCGGGCGGCGGCGAGGGCGGCCCGGCCGGCGAGGGCCTGGTCGTTGTCGGACCGCAGCTCCAGGGAGCGGTCGAGGGCCTTCTCGGCCTGCGGGTAGCGGGAGGGGTCGCCCTTGGTGCGGGCCTGCTCGACGTAGGCCAGGCCGAGGGTGGCCCAGCTGCCGAGGTCCTTCGGCTGGGCACGCAGATGAGCCTGCAGCGCGGTGATGCCGGCGTCGATGTCCCCGCCGGCGAGCAGTCCCGGCGAGACGGCGGCGGCCGCGACGACCGGCACGCTGTCGCGGTCCCGCGCGGCCCCGAAGGCGATCGCGCCGGCGGTCATCGCGACGGCCAGCATCGCGGCGCACGCCCCCAGTTGCACCGACCGCCACCGCCGCCCGGCGGCGGCCACCCGGCGAACGGCGGCGACCCGCACGTCGACGTCCCCGTCGGCCTCGACGGCGACGCCGTCCTCAGCCGCCGGGGGAGCCGCCGCCCGCGCCGCCTCGGCGGCGGGCTCAGGAGTCGTCCCCTCCGGGACGGGGGTCCCCTGCGAAGTCGTGGAGGCGGCCTCGGAGTCGTGGTCCTGGCCGGTACGCGGCAGCTCGCGCTCCGGTTCGCCGTCGTTGGTACGCGGGGACATGCCCTCTCCTAGGTCGCCTGGGGTGGAACAGCCTGCTGGTGGCGCGGCCCGCGCCGTGGGGGATGAGTACGCGGGCCGCACCAGTCGGTGGGGGTGGGGCCGGGGAGCGCAGGTTTCTCCCCGGCCCGGTCAGAAGGGGCCTGGCCCGTCAGGCCTCAGTAGGCGCGACGGCCCCGCGGCCGGCGCCACCACATCAGGCCGCCGCCGATGAGCAGGACACCGATCGCACCGGCGCCCGCGGAGAGGGCGATCATGCCGGTGTCGCTGCCCGAGGTGCCCGTGAGGGCGTCGCCGAGCTGGTTGCGGACGTCGTTGCCGGTGCCCTTGGCGACCGCGCCGCGCGAACCCTCGGTCGGCAGCGCGACGTACGGGAAGGCCTTCTCGAACGACTTGTCGTTCTTGTCGACCGCGTCACCGAGGTCGTTCTTCGCGCCCAGCAGCTCGCCCTCGACGACCTGCAGCGCCGCGTCGATCACGTCGTCGGTGAGCCGGCGCCCGTTCGGGAAGCCCGCGTTGTCACCGTCGAGCACGCCCAGCCGCTTGGGGCTGGCGGTCGGCTTGATCGAGGTGTTGAGCCGCAGCTGCTCCGAAGGCGTCACGTACGGAGGCTGGTTGAGGCCCTTGACGCCCTTGAGGAACACGTCGACGAGGTCGTTGCGCGGCTCGGCCGGCGCCTTGATCTTGTAGATCGCCTCGATGAGCTTGGGCAGCTCGGGGTTGGTGACGTTCTTCAGGAACTGGCCGTCGTCCTTGGGCACGGACGCGTTGAACTTGTCCTTGTCCTTGATGGGGTTGACGACCTCGTTCACCAGCGGCATGCCCAGGCGCGACACCTGGGAGTAGTAGCCCTCGGCGTTCTGGCGCTGCGTGGTCGACCAGATGCCCACGATCGGCTGGTGCTTGGCCTCGGTGATCAGGTCGTTCGGGACCTGGAGGGCGATGGAGTTGACGTTGTAGCCCTTGAGCGTGTCGTTGCCGACCTCGGAGAGGTTCCCGCCGTACAGCAGGTCGAAGACGCGCAGGTCCAGGAAGAACGGGTCGTCGGCCTGGCCGGCGAACGTCTTCGCCCCGTTGTGGAGCTTGTACACCGCCTGCTCGCGCAGCTTGGCGTAGTTCGGCATCGACGCCTTGCCGACGTTCGACGGCGCGACCGGCACGTCGTCCGCGAGCTTCGTCTTGTGCTGGACCTTGCCCTTCTTGAGCTTGATCAGCTCGAGGTCGTACGACTGGGTGACGTTCAGGTCCGGGTCGTTGAGGCTCTCGACCGTGCCCGTGTTGTACAGGAACGTCTTCTTGTTCTTCACGTGCGTCTTGAAGGTGTACCGGAACACCAGGTCCTCGCGCGCATCGCCGTCGCTGTCGATGCGGAGGTCGTACTGGGCGTCCTCGGCGAACGGGAAGAAGTTCGGGCCGCCCGCGGGCTCCTCGAACGGGACCCAGTTCGCCACGATCGTCGTCGTGTCCGGGTGGTCCGGGCTGACGAACGCGTACACGTCGGTGTTGTCGTACTGCGGGGTGCTGGAGATGAGCGGCGCCTCCCGGTGGCTGGAGGCGGCGGCCTCCCCCGGCGCGAGCGCGGCCACACCGGCGGCCGTGAGCCCCCCGGCAGCGAGAGCACCGCATATGAGGGTCGCGACGCCCCTGCGTCCGGAGCCGCTCCTGGAGATACCTGTCATGCCGTCCGTCCTCTGTCCCAACTTGCCTGACGGAGAGCTATACGGAGCGGAGGGCCCGATCGGATTGGTCGAAGCCAAAAAACTTTTTCTTTCCTGCTCACCCGCGTTTTCGGGCTCCGCGTACGTACCTCCTCCGGAGGTGTGTGCGTTGCGAATGCCTGGTATGACGGGACGGTCCGGCTGTGGCCGCGGGGAGGGGGACCGGATGGAGGCGGACGAGCTGCTGCTGCTCGTCGCGCGAGGCGACCAGAACGCATTCGAACAGCTCTACACACTGGTGTCCGGGCCGGTGTTCGGTCTGGTGCGGCGAGTGGTGCGGGACCCGGCGCAGTCGGAGGAGGTGAGTCAGGAAGTGCTGCTGGAACTCTGGCGGTCCGCCGCGCGGTTCGATCCCGGGCGGGGCAGCGCCCTGTCGTGGATCCTCACCCTGGCCCACCGGCGCGCCGTCGACCGGGTGCGCAGCGCACGCGCGGCCGGCGAACGCGAGCAGCGAGAGGCCCAGCGGGCCCACCATCCCGCCTTCGACCAGGTCACCGAGGAGGTGGAGGCGGGCCTGGAGCGCGAGTGGGTGCGCCGCTGCCTCAACCGGCTGACGGCCCTTCAGCGCCAGTCCGTCACCCTCGCCTACTACGACGGCTACACCTACCGCGAGGTCGCCGAACGGCTCTCGCTGCCGCTCGGCACCGTCAAGACCCGTATGCGCGACGGACTCACGCGGCTGCGCGACTGCCTGGGAGGGGCCGCATGAGTTTCCTCGGACTCTTCCGCCGGAACGACCCGCACTCGCTGGCCGCCCCCTACGCCCTGGACGCGCTGGAGCCCGACGAGCGCCGCCGGTTCGAGAAGCATCTGAAGACCTGTGACCGCTGCACCGCCGAGGTGCGCGAACTGGCCGAGGACGCCGTCCGGCTGGCCTGGTCGGCCGCCGCCCCGCCGCCGCTCGCGATGCGCGACCGGGTGCTGGCCGCCATACGGACCACCCCGCAGGATCCCGCGCCGGCCGCCGTGCGCGAGCAGCGCCTGCCCGGGCAGTTGCCGCCGCACGTCTGGGGCACGCAGCCGCTGCCCCCGCGCACCCGTGCGCCCCGCGCGCGCCGGCCCGTGTTCGCGCCGTTCGCCGCGGTGACCGCGGTCGCCGCCGTCGCGGCCGCCGCGTTCTTCGCCTTCGAGGCGGACCGCGCCCAGGACCAGCTGACCGCCGAACGGACCCAGGCGCGTGACATCGCCCACGTTCTCGCAGCCCCGGACGCCCGGACCAACAGCGGCAAGGACTCCCGGGGCGGCACCATCGCGGTGGTCGCCTCCGCGTCGACCGGCGAGGCGATCGTCACGCTGAGCGGATACGGAAGCCTTCCCACCGGACAGGTGCACCAGCTGTGGGTCATGCGCCCCCATACGCAACCGCGCTCCCTCGGCCTCTTCAAGGGTGACGCGCCCCTCGTCGCCACCGACCTCGACCCGTCCTCGGCGTCACTCGCTGTGACCGTCGAGCCGGACGGCGGATCGGCCCAGCCCACCACTCAGCCGGTTGTCCAACTCACCCTGAAATCGGTCGGATTCGGAGAGTGACAGAAAAGGCATCGTCAACCCCCTTACGGGGAAGGTGAATCCTGGGACCGCGATACACGTGTGCCCCGCCGGGACGATAGGGTTACCCTGCCCGGGCCGGGTGGACTCGTACGGGTGGGGAGTGACATGGAACAGATAACGATGCGCAGCAGGGCGAGGGTCCCTGCCGTCACCTGCGGGAGCAGCGCGACCAGTTCGCGACTCGACCGCCATCTCTCGGTGCTGGGAGGTCCCGCGATACCGCAGCGTGAGACGCTCGAGGCGACCTCGCTCATGCGCGAACTGACGGCCCGTGAGCCGGCCCGGCGCAGCCCCCGTGGCGCCCGGGTGAGCCGCGTCCTGCTCTTCGCGCCGCTGCGCCGCCTGCGCCGTTCGCTGTTCGGCGGCAACAGGCACTGAGGCCCGCGCTCAGGCGGCCACACCCTCCCGGCGCAACGCTGCGATCTCCTCGTCCGTCATCCCCACGGCACGCAGCACCGCCGAGGTGTGCTCCCCGAGCGCGGGCACGGCCCTCATCCGCGCCTCCGCCCCACCCGGCAGTGTGATCGGAGGAAGCAGCGCCCGCAGCGGTCCGGCCGGAGAGTCCACCTCCCGCCACCGCTCGCGGGCCGCCAGCTGCGGATGCTCCGCCAGTTCACGCACGTCCCGCAGGCGCGCACAGGCGATGCCCGCGCCCTCCAGCCGGGCCAGCGCCTCGTCGGTGTCCAGCACGCCCAGCGCCCCGGCCACCAGCGCGTCCGTGCGCTCCCGGCGGGCGACCCGCTCCGCGTTCGTCGCGTACCGCGGATCCGAACCCAACTCCGGTCGTCCGATGACCTGTTCGGCCAGCCGCCGCCACTCGCGGTCGTTCTGCACCGACAGCAGCACCCGGCCGCCGTCCGCCGTCGGGTAGGCGTCGTAGGGAGCGATCACGGCGTGCGCCAGACCCGTGCGGGCCGGGACGTCGCCGCCGTGCATCGAGTGATGCAGGGGATGGCCCATCCACTCCGCCAGCGCCTCCAGCATCGACACCTCCACCGGACCGCCCCGCCCGGTGACACCCCGCCGCACCAGCGCCGCCAGCACGCCCGAGAACGCGTACATGCCCGCGGCGATGTCGGCCGCCGGGATCCCCGCCTTGACCGGCCGCTCCGGCGTCCCCGTCACCGACACCAGCCCCGCCTCGCACTGCACGAGCATGTCGTAGGCCCGCTTGTCCGCGTACGGGCCGCTCGCCCCGTAACCGGAGATGTCCACGGCGACCAGCCGCGGATGCAGCGCGCACAGAGCGGCCGCGTCCAGGCCGAGCCGGGCCGCCGCCCCCTGCGCGAGGTTCTGCACGAACACGTCCGCGCCGGCCACCAGCCGCCGTACGGCGTCCAGCCCGCGCGGGTCCTTCAGGTCCAGCGCGACCGACTCCTTGCCCCGGTTGCACCACACGAAGTGCGAGGCGAGACCGCGGGCGGCGGTGTCGTAGCCGCGCGCGAAGTCACCGCCGTCGACCCGCTCCACTTTGATCACCCGGGCGCCGAGGTCGGCCAGCTGCCGGGTGGCGAACGGGGCCGCTACGGCCTGCTCGACGGCGACGACGGTGATGCCCTCGAGGGGCGCGGGGAGCTGGTCCATGGGGTGGATCATGACGGCAGCCCCGCGGGTTTGTCATGCACGCCGGCCCATCAGGCGCCGCCGGGCCGGCTCAGAGCAGCGCCAACTGTCCTTCGGGGCCCTCTTCCCCGTGGCCCAGGATCGACGCCGGACGCCGGACCCGCTCCGGGACCGGGAGGACGCCGGCCGCGCGCAGATCCGCCGCCGTGACCGTCTCCGCCGGCGTCGGCTCCTCCCGCAGCGGCGCGACCTCCGCCAGCAGGGCCAGCACGGTGATCAGCTCCAGCAGCTCCGACGTCCACGCCTGCGGCCAGACGGCCGGGCGGATCGCGGCGAGCGTGCCCGGCTCGGCCGGCTCCGTCCGCCGCGCGAACCACTGCTGAAGGACCCGGGTGTCGCCCACCCCGAAGTCCCACGCCTCCGGCGGCACCGGCGCGATCCGGCCCTCTTCCAGATGGAGCGTCTCCTCCTCGCGGTCGTAGCGCAGGGTGAGCGGGAAGGCGGGCAGCGGCGCGCGGACGTAGGGGCGGCGCCCGCCCGGGAGTTTGGGGCGCTCGCCGTCGCGGCGCAGCAGCCACAGCATCCGGTGGCCCCGTTCGACGCCCCGCGCCCACAGTTCGGGATCCCGGGGGAGCGGCACGGTGAGGTCGGCCCGCACGGCGGCCAGCGTCCAGGCCAGGAAGTCCAGCGGGCCGGCGCGGTGGCCGAGGTGCGCCAGCAGGCCCGGGGCCAGATTGGGCTCCCCGCCGCCCGGGCGGCGGTACAGGGGACGGACCCGGCCCGTGCGCAGCGCCGGGAACAGCGACGTCGCCAGCAGGAACGGGGGGCCGGGGGTCTCCACCACGAACACCTGGTGCTCGTCCGCCACCCGCCACAGTTCCGGGCGGGCCGCGTCGATCAGCCGGTGGTCCGGGATCAGCCACTGCTCGTCGAACGGGGCGGCGAGGACGCGCACCGGTTCCGCGCACGGGCCCGGGGCGTGGCACAGCCGGCCCGTGCCGCCGCCGTGCCCGGGCAGCTGCCCGACCGCCGTGCGCGGGGTGCGGGCGCGCGTCGGCTGGAAGAGGGCCTCGCGGTCCGGGCCCCCGGCCTTCGTCAGCGCGTCCCAACGGGCCTTCAGGGACGCCGGGTCGGGCGCCGCCGGCCACGCCCGGCCGAGCCGCGGCGGTGCGACGGACCACGGCATGAGGTCCGCCAGTCGCGGAGCGTCGTCGTGCGTCACGCCGGGCATCGTACGACGGCCCGCCGACGGCGGATCAGGTGGCGTCCAGGGTCACCGTGAAGGAGAAGCGGTCGCCGCGGTAGTGGATGACGGCCACGTCCAGGGGCCGGCCGTCGGGGTCGCGGGTGACGCCCGTGTAGTGCAGGATCGGGCTCAGCAGCGGCACTTGGAGCAGCCGGGCCGTCTCCGGGTCGGCGAGCCGGGCCTGAACCGTGTCCGTGATGCTGCCGATGTCCGCGCCCACCACGTCCCGCAGCACCTTCGTCATCGGCCAGCGCACCAGGTCGGCCGGGTCGATCCGGGCGGCGAGCTCCGGACGGACGTAGTTGCGGGCGTGGTTGGTGGGCTCGCCCGTCTTCTCGTCGCTGCGCAGCCGGTGGTACGTCGCCACCTCCGGCAACTCCGGGAAGTGCTCGGCGAGTTCGGCCCGGGGTGGCGTCGTCCCGTGGTCCAGCAGCCGCGTCGCCATGCCGGACTGCTGGGCCACGATCGCGTCGACCGAGCCCAGCAGCCGCACCGGCGCGCCGCGTCGCACGCCGGGCTCGATGAAGGTGCCGCGCCGGCGGTGCCGGGTGATCAGCCCCTCGTCCTCCAGCTCCTTCAGCGCCTGCCGCATGGTCAGCACGCTCACCCCGTAGTGCCCCGCCAACTGCTCCTCGGTGGGCAGCCGCAGCGGCTCCCGGGGCGAGCGGCCCAGTATCGAGGCGCGCAGCGACTGCGACACCTGGTACCACAGCGGCAGTTTCCGGTTCAGGACGATCGAGTCCGGGGCGAAGGAGGTCACGGGGCTATCCGTACCGGTCGGGCGACGGTCAGTGCAACGGGCGGAAGTGCCGTTCGAGGCCAGACCACACGTCGTCGTAGCCCTGCTGGAGATGGTCCGCGCCGGCCGCGCCCGGGGTGAGGGCGATGGGCCAGCGCGTCTCGAACATGAACGCCAGCCCGTCGTCCACCTTCTGCGGCCCCAGCTCGGCGGCGCTCGCCCGGTCGAACGTCTCCCGGTCCGGGCCGTGCGCCGACATCATGTTGTGCAGCGAACCGCCGCCCGGCACGAAGCCCCCCTTCCCGGCGGTCTTCGCGTCGTAGGCGCCCTCGATCAGGCCCATGTACTCGCTCATCACGTTCCGGTGGAAGTACGGCGGGCGGAAGGTGTCCTCGCCCACCAGCCAGCGCGGCGCGAAGACCACGAAGTCCACGCCGGCCAGCCCCGGGGTGTCGGACGGCGACGTCAGCACCGTGAAGATCGACGGGTCCGGGTGGTCGTAGGAGATCGTGCCGATGACGTTGAAGCGGCGCAGGTCGTAGACGTAGGGGACGTGGTTGCCGTGCCAGGCGACGACGTCGAGCGGGGAGTGGCCGTAGGTCGCCCTCCACAGGTGGCCGCAGTACTTGTTGACCACCTCCACCTCGCCCTCCACATCCTCGTAGGCGGCGACCGGCGCGCGGAAGTCGCGGGGGTTGGCCAGGCCGTTGGCGCCGATCGGGCCGAGGTCGGGCAGCCGGAAGGGCGCGCCGTAGTTCTCGCAGACGTAGCCCCGGGCGGTCGGCCTGCTGCCGTCGTCGGCGGCGGTGTCCAGGAGTTCGACGCGGAAGCGCACGCCGCGCGGGATCAGCGCCATCTCGCCGGGCTCGGCGCTCAGCAGCCCGAACTCCGTGCGCAGCAGCAGCCCGCCCTGTTCGGGGACGATCAGGAACTCGCCGTCGGCGCTGCTGAAGACGCGGTCCATCGAGGTGTCGGCGTGGTACAGGTGCACGGCCATGCCGGTGCGCTGGGCGGCGTCGCCGTTGCCGCCGAGCGTCCACAGTCCGGCCAGGAAGTCGGTGCCCGGCGCGGGCTCCGGCAGCGGGTCCCAGCGCAGCCGGTTGGGGTCGGGGACGGTCTCGGTGAACGGGCCGGTGCGCAGGTCGCCGGCGTCCACACGGGTGAACGCCGGGTGCGCGGCGGACGGGCGGATCCGGTACAGCCACGAGCGGCGGTTGTGGGCGCGGGGCTCGGTGAACGCCGTGCCGCTGAGCTGCTCCGCGTACAGGCCGAGCGGGGCGCGCTGCGGCGAGTTGCGGCCCTCGGGCAGGGCCCCCGGGACGGCCTCCGACGCGTGCTCGTTGCCGAAGCCCGAGAGGTACGTCAGCCCCTCGGCCGTCTTGCGTGCGTCCCCGCTGCTCATGCGTGTGCTCCCTCGCGCCGCCGAATCCTGTGCATCACCGTAGGATTGCGGTTTCCCGGGCGCAAGAGGCCGGCCCGGGTCGTCCCCCCTCAGGACGATCACGGGCCCCCGGAACCCGACTCCAGGGGGATCCAAGCCCCCGCGCCCTTGTTCTACGCTCCCCGCCATGTCGTGGAAGCGCGCAACAACCGCCGTGCTCGCGGTCTGTGTCCTGCTGACCGGGGTCGCGAGCTGCGGCACCAGCGGTGCGGCGGAACAGGGGACCGGAGGCGACCGCGGCAAGGGCGCCTCGCCCGCGCCGTCGCCCGTCGGCGAGGCCCTGGGGGACACCGGCTCCGGTGGACGTCACTACCGCGAGGTGGACGAGGAGGCGGCGCCGGCGGTCCGGGTCGAGGTCGAGCCCGACGCCGACGGCAGCTGGGACGTCCGCCTGGAAGTGACCCGCTTCCGCTTCTCGCCCGCCGGGGCCGGGACACGGGCCGTGCCCGGCCGAGGCACCGCCCGCCTCCTCGTGGACGACCGTCCGGTCGCCGAGCTGCGCTCGGCCGGCTACCGCATCCCGGCCGGCCTGCTCCCGCACGGCACCCACCACGTCACCGCCCGCCTGTGCGCCGACGACGGCACGGTGTGGGCGGTCGACGGCGAACCGGTCGAGAGCACGGCGGACATCACCGCCTCGCAGTCGCAGCCCGCCCCACAGGTCCCCGCGGTCTCGCCCGCCACCGCGACGCCCCGTTGAGTGCATCGGGCACCTTTCTCCGTATCCGGGGGCGAGGTTCACCGTTCCGCGGCGGAAAGGCATCATGAAGCCCGTGCCCCATGCGACATCGCTACGCCGTGCGCCCGTGCAGCGGCGCAGTGCCGAACGCCTGACCAGGATTCTCGACGCCTGCGCCGACCTCCTCGACGAGGTCGGCTACGACGCCCTGAGCACCCGCGCCGTCGCCCAGCGCGCCGGCGTCCCCATCGGCTCCGTCTACCGCTTCTTCGGGAACAAGCGGCAGATGGCCGACGCCCTCGCCCTGCGCAACCTGGAGCGCTACGCCGAACGCGTCACCGAGCGCCTCAAGGACGCCCGGCGAGGCGGCGACCCCCGCTCCGGCGAGGCCGGGAGCAAGGGGGACTGGCGGGCCGCCATGGACGCCGTGCTCGACGAGTACCTGGCCATGAAGCGCACCGCGCCCGGCTTCTCCCTCGTCGACTTCGGCAACCAGATTCCCGTCGGCTCCCGCGCCGAACCCAACCACCGCGTCGCCGACCGCCTCACCGACCTGCTCTCCGACTACCTCGGCCGTGAGCCCGACGACGATCTCCGACGGGTCTTCCTGATCGCCGTGGAGACCGCGGACACCCTCGTCCACCTGGCCTTCCGCATGGCCCCCGAAGGGGACGAGAAGATCATCGAGGAGGCCCGGGAGCTGCTGCGGGCCTATCTGGCGCGGGCGCTGGACTGACGGGCGGGCGCGCCCGCCGCGTGGACGTGACGCACGGACGGCGGCGAGCGGCCGGCGCCAGGGCCTCCCCACCGTCCATACCGGTCGGTATGCTCACGCGGAAACGGCACCGCTGCCCCCGGGAGGACCCGTGTCCCGCACCGCCCTGCGAATCTGCCCACTGTGCGAGGCCACCTGCGGGCTGACGCTCACCCTCGACGGACCCCGGGTCACCGGCGCCCGCGGGGACCGCGAAGACGTGTTCAGCAAGGGATTCATCTGCCCCAAGGGCGCCGCCTTCGCGGCCGTCGACGGCGACCCCGACCGGCTGCGCACCCCGCTCGTCCGCCGCGACGGCGAACTGCGCGAGGCCACCTGGCAGGAGGCCTTCGACGCCGTCGCCGCCGGCATCCGCACGGTCGTCGACGCCCACGGACCGAACGCCGTCGGCGTCGTCCTCGGCAACCCCAACGTGCACACCGTCGCCGGCGCGCTCTACCCGCCGGTCCTCCTCGCCGGGCTCGGCACCCGCAGCGTGTTCACCGCCTCCACGGTCGACCAGATGCCCAAACACGTCTCCAGCGGGCTGCTCTTCGGTGACGCGAACGCCATCCCCGTGCCGGACCTCGACCACACCGACCACCTGCTGCTCATCGGCGCCAACCCCCTGGAATCCAACGGCAGTCTGTGCACCGCGCCCGACTTCCCCGGCAAACTCAAAGCCCTCAAGGCCCGCGGCGGCACCCTCACCGTGATCGACCCGCGCCGCACCCGCACCGCGCGCCTCGCCGACCGGCACATCGCGATCCGGCCCGGCACCGACGCCCTGCTGCTCGCCGCCATGGCCCACACCCTCTTCGCGGAAGACCTCACCCGGCCCGGCGAGTTGACCCCGCACCTCCAGGGCCTCGACGAACTCCGGGACGCCCTCGCCGACTTCACCCCCGAAGCCGTCGCCGACGCCTGCGACGTGGACGCCGGCGCCATCCGCGCCCTCGCCCGCGAACTCGCCGCCGCGCCCGCCGCCGCCGTGTACGCCCGCATCGGCAGCTGCACCGTCCCCCACGGCACCCTCGCCAGCTGGCTCGTCGACGTCCTCAACATCCTCACCGGCAACCTCGACCGGCCCGGCGGCGCCCTCTTCCCGCAGGCCGCCACCGACAAGACCCCCCGGCCCGCCGGACCCGGCCGGGGCTTCGCCCTCGGCCGCTGGCACTCCCGCGTCAGCCGGCACCCCGAGGCCAAGGGCGAACTGCCGCTCTCCGCACTCGCGGAGGAGATAGACACCGCCACCGAGGACGGCACACCGATCCGGGCGCTGATCGCCGTGGCCGCCAACCCGGTGCTCTCCGCACCCGACGGCGACCGCCTCGACAAGGCGCTCGGCTCCCTCGACTTCATGGTCAGCGTCGACCCCTACCTCAACGAGACCTCGCGCCACGCCCACGTCGTCCTGCCGCCGCCCCCGCCCTCCCAGAGCCCGCACCACGACTTCGCCTTCAACACCCTGGCCGTCCGCAACCAGGTCCGCTACAGCCGCCCCGCCGTCCCGCTGGAGGCCGGCCGCATGGCCGAGAGCGAGATCCTCGCCCGGCTCGTCCTCGCCGCGACCGGCATGCACGGCGCCGAGCCGTCCGCCGTCGACGACCTGGTCATCGGCCAGACCCTCGGCAAGGCGGTCACCGAAGCGCACTCACCCGTGCACGGCCGCGACCCGCTCGACCTCGCGGCACAGCTCACCGGCGAGAGCGGCCCCGAACGCCGGCTCGACATGATGCTGCGCCTCGGCCCCTACGGCGACGGCTTCGGCGCCCGCCCCGACGGGCTGAGCCTGGCCAGGCTGCTGGAACACCCGCACGGCATCGACCTCGGACCGCTCCGACCCCGCCTGCCCCAGCCGCTGAAGACCGCCGGCGGACGGATCGAACTGCTGCCCGCGCCCATCGCCGGCGACCTGCCCCGGCTGCGCGCCGCGGCGGCGGAGCGCCCCACCGGGCTCCTCCTCGTCGGACGCCGCCACCTGCGGTCCTACAACAGCTGGATGCACAACGTGCCCGCCCTCACCGGCGGCACCAACCGCTGCACCCTGCACCTGCATCCCGAGGACGCCGAACGCCTGGGCGTCCGCGACGGCGACCCGGTGCGCGTCAAGGGCGCCGGGGGAGAGGTGACCGCCCCGGCCGAGGTCACCGACGCCGTGCGCACCGGCGTCGTCAGCCTCCCCCACGGCTGGGGGCACGACCGCCCCGGCACCCGGCTGAGCCACGCCTCCACCGACCCCGGCGTCAACGTCAACCAGCTTCTCGACGGCAGCCTCCTGGACCCCCTGTCGGGCAACGCGGTCCTCAACGGCGTCCCCGTCGAGGTCGCCCTGATGACCGAAAAGGTCATGCCGCTGACCTGAGCAAAGCTGTGACCAGGACTTCTGCGCTTATTGCTCGCACATCAACGTCTTGTTAACACCGGTTGAACGGTCCTAACGTCGACGCACCGCCGACCCCCAGGTGGGATGTTCAAGGGCGAACGTTAGGTATCCACTCATGCTGACCATCCTCGGCTTCGCCATGATCGCGACCTTCCTGGTCCTGATCATGATGAAGAAGATGTCGCCGATCGCGGCGCTCGTTCTGATCCCGGCGCTCTTCTGCGTCTTCGTCGGGAAGGGCGCCAAGCTCGGTGACTACGTCATCGACGGCGTCACCAGCCTCGCCCCCACCGCGGCGATGCTCATGTTCGCGATCGTCTACTTCGGTGTGATGATCGACGTCGGCCTCTTCGACCCGATCGTGCGGGCCATCCTGAAGTTCTGCAAGGCGGACCCGCTCCGCGTCGTCGTCGGCACGGCGCTGCTCGCCGCGATCGTCTCCCTCGACGGCGACGGCTCCACCACCTTCATGATCACCGTCTCGGCGATGTACCCGCTGTACAAGCGCCTGAAGATGAGCCTGGTCGTGATGACCGGTGTCGCCGCGATGGCCAACGGCGTGATGAACACGCTGCCCTGGGGCGGACCGACGGCCCGCGCCGCCACCGCCCTCAAGCTCGACGCCAGCGACATCTTCGTGCCGATGATCCCGGCGCTCGCCGTGGGCCTGCTGTTCGTCGTCGCGCTCTCCTACGTCCTCGGCCGCCGCGAGCGCAAGCGGCTCGGCGTGCTGACCCTGGACGACGTCCTGGTCGAGGACAAGCCCGGCTTCGTCAAGGACCAGGCCGCGGCGAAGGTCGAGGAGAAGGAGACCGAGGCGGTCCTCGTGGGCGCCGGCGCGGGCGGCTCCGCCGACGCCAAGTCCCCTGCGCTCAGCGGCGGTTCGGGCTCCGGCACGGACGCCGACGCGGACGACGACCGGCCGCAGGAGACCTTCGCGGCCCTCGACCCCGCACGCCCCACCCTGCGCCCCAAGCTGTACTGGTTCAACGCGCTGCTCACCGTCGTGCTGCTCACCGCCATGATCATGGAGTGGCTGCCGATCCCGGTGCTGTTCCTGCTCGGCGCGGCGCTCGCGCTCACCGTCAACTTCCCCCACATCCCCGACCAGAAGGCCCGGCTCGCCGCCCACGCCGACAACGTCCTCAACGTCTCCGGCATGGTCTTCGCCGCCGCCGTCTTCACCGGCGTCCTCCAGGGCACCGGCATGGTCGACCACATGGCCAAGTGGATGGTGGGCGTCATCCCCGACGCGATGGGCCCGCACATGGCCCTGGTCACCGGTGTGCTGAGCCTTCCGCTCACCTACTTCATGTCCAACGACGGCTTCTACTTCGGCGTCCTGCCGGTTCTCGCCGAGGCGGGCGCGGCGCACGGCGTCACCCCGCTGGAGATGGCCCGTGCCTCCCTCGTCGGCCAGCCGCTGCACATGTCCAGCCCGCTCGTCCCGGCCGTCTACGTCCTGGTCGGCATGGCCAAGGTCGAGTTCGGCGACCACACCCGCTTCGTGGTCAAGTGGGCGGCACTCACCTGCCTGGTGATCCTGGGCGCGGGAATGCTGTTCGGCATCATCTGATCCACGTCAGCTCTCCTCGGGAGGAAGAACCATGGGGCCCGGTGGGAACCGCGGCTGGCTGCTCCGCCTCGTCATCGCCTTCGGCTTCGCGCAGGGGGCGGTGTCGATGGCCCGGCCCGCCGTCTCCTACCGGGCCCTCGCGCTGGGCGCGGACGAGCGTGCGGTCGGCGTCATCGCCGGCGTCTACGCGCTGCTTCCGCTGTTCTTCGCGGTCCCGTTGGGGCGCCGCACCGACCACGGCCGGTGCGCGCCCCTGCTGCCGGTCGGCGTGGTCCTCATCTCCGGCGGCTGCGCGCTGAGCGGCGTCGCCGGCTCACTGGCGACGATGGCCCTGTGGAGCGGGGTGATGGGCCTCGGGCACCTCTGCTTCGTCATCGGCTCGCAGTCGCTGGTCGCCCGCCAGTCCGCCCCGCACGAACAGGACCGCAACTTCGGCCACTTCACCATCGGGGCGTCCCTCGGCCAGCTGGTCGGACCGATCGCGGCGGGCGCCCTGATCGGCGGCCACGACATGGCCCGCACCAGCGCGCTCGCCCTGCTGGTCGCGGGCGCGGGAGCCGCCGTCGCGTTCACCTCGCTGTGGCGCATCGAGCGGCGCGACACCGCGGCCGCCTCCCGCGCCGAGCGCGGGGACCGGGTGCCGGTGGGCCGGATCCTGAGCGCCCGGGGGGTGCCCGGGGGCATCCTCGTCAGCCTGTCGGTGCTGTCGGCGACGGACATCCTCACCGCCTACCTGCCGGTGGTGGGCGAACAGCGCGGTATCGCGCCGACCGTCGTCGGCCTGCTGCTCAGTCTGCGCGCCGCGGCGAGCATCGCCTGCCGGCTGGTGCTCACCCCGCTGCTGCGGCTGCTCGGGCGGCGGGCGCTGCTCACGGTGACCTGTCTGCTGGCGGCGCTGCTGTGCGCGGGGGTCGCGCTGCCGACGCCGGTGTGGGTGCTGGCCGTGATGCTCGCGGTGCTGGGGTTCTGCCTCGGGGTGGGGCAGCCGTTGTCGATGACGACGGTGGTGCAGGCCGCGCCGGAGGGGGCGCGCTCCACGGCGCTGGCGCTGCGGTTGACCGGGAACCGCCTGGGTCAGGTGGCCGCGCCGGCCGGCGCCGGGCTGATCGCGGGCGCGGCGGGGGTCGCCGCACCGTTCGTGATGCTCGGCGGGTTGCTGCTGCTGTCCTCCGGGGTCGCCCTGCGGTCGGCCCCGGCCGAGGCCCCGGCGGGGGACCGGGAGGCGGCCGGAGCGGCCCGCGCGGCGGAGGACGGACGCACGGCGCGGCGTTGAGGGACGCCGTCCCGATTGGGCCGAGCGAGGGAAATGTGACGGTGTGTCGGGCGAAGTCGGGGGCCGGCGGGGCCCGGGTGTGAAAGAGAGTCAGATGAAAGCGCGATTTGTATGAAAATCGTCTGACTCGGAGGAACGTCCATGTCCAGCATGATGCTCCCGTCCGCGGCCGGCACCCGCCTCGGCGTCACGGCCCTCGCGGTGCTCGGCGCCGCCGGGGCCACCTGGCTCGCGGCCCCCACCGCCGTCGCCGCACCCGGAGACGGCGCCGACATCCGGATCCACAACGAGCGCGTGCCCTTCGGAGTGTCGAAGGACGACCCCGTCGTCTGCCGCTTCTACCTCGACGCCGCCAACTTCGGCGAGCTGACGACCGTCGCCTACACGATCGAGGCGCAGCCCCCGCTGCCCACCGCCGCCACGGTCACCGGCAGCATCACCCTCGCCGGCGGCGCCGGTCACACCGACACGCTGGGCCTGGCCGACGGCCAGTACCGGCTCACCTGGACCGTCGTGGGCGGCAGCGGCCCGCGCGAGAAGGTCTTCCGGGTCAACTGCGACGCCAATGGCCAGAACGCGGCCGGCGGCCAGGGCAACGGTCCGCAGGGCAACGGTCCGCAGGGCAACGGCCCGCAGGGCAACGGCCCGCAGGGCAACGACAACGCCAACGCCAACGGCGGCGGCAACGGCGGCGGCCGGGGCGAGGACCCCGGCAGCCCGATCTCGGACAGCGGCCAGGGCGGACACTCCTCCGGCGGTCCCAAGGGCGGCGTCCACGCCGGTGGCGGCGGTCTCTTCGACACCATGGAGGCGTACACCCCGCTGAGCGCGGCCGCCGCCGTGGGCGCGGTCGTCGTCGGCGGCGCCGCGTACGTCCGGATGTCCCGCCGTCGCTCGCATGGTGCCGCGTAGGCGCCGACGCAGGCCCTGGTACCGGACCCGCCTCTACCGCCTCACCAGGACGGCCGTCATCGCGGCCGTCCTGGTGACGGCGGGGGTCCAGTGCGGCGGCCCCTCCCAGCCGGCCACCCCGGCAGCGGGGGCCGACGCACGCCCCGAGGCCGGGGGGTCCGGGGCGGACTCCTCGACGTCCCCGCCCCGCCCGCTCCCCAGGTCCAGGGCCACCACCCTGCGTGTGCCCTCACTCGGAATCGACGCCCCGGTCGTCCCCCTGCGGCTCGGTCCCGGCCGGGAACTGGGGACCCCACCGCTCGACAAGCCCAAGGTCGTCGGCTGGTACGCGGACGGTCCCAGCCCCGGCGAGCGGGGCACCGCCGTCGTCGTCGGCCACCGGGACACCAAGACCGGCGCCGCCGTCTTCGCCGCCCTGCACCGCGTCAAGGCCGGCGGGCGCATCGAGGCCCGGCGCGCCGACGGCCGTACCGCCGTCTACACCGTCGACCGGGTCAGGATCTTCGACAAGGCCCGCTTCCCCGACAAGGAGGTCTACGGCCCCCGCAAGCGTCCCGAGCTGCGGCTGCTCACCTGCGGCGGCCTCTTCGACCGCAAGACCGGCTACTCCAGCAACGTCGTCGTCTTCGCCCACCTGACGGCCACCCGCTGATCCGTCCCCCCGGTCCGCAGTACCACCTCCCCGGCCGGCTGTCCCCCGCGCCGCCCCTGTCCCTCGCCCTGTCCCTTTCCCTTCCCGAGCCCCGCTCGTGCCCCCTTGATGTCCCGCTCGTGTCACCGTGAGGCGTCGCACCCGGGCGCCTCTGGCGCCCAAAAACTATCGACGCTAGTTTAGGGCGCGGACGACGAGGACCGCCCGGAGGGAAGCACGATGAAGGCACACGACGGCATCTACCTCGACGGCGCCTGGCGCCCCGCCGCAGGCCAGGACGTGATCGAGGTCGTCGACCCGGCCGACGAGCGGGTGATCGCCACGGTCCCGGCGGGCACCGCCGAGGACGTCGACGCCGCCGTGCGGGCCGCGCGCGCCGCCCTCCCGGCCTGGGCCGCGACCCCGCCGGCCGAGCGGGCCGCGCGTCTGGCCGCCCTGCGGGACGCGCTGGCCGCCCGCAAGGACGAGATCGCCGAGACCGTCACCGCCGAACTCGGCTCCCCGCCGGCCTTCTCCCAGGCCGTCCACGCGGGCCTGCCGATCGCGGTCGCCGGCTCCTACGCCGAACTGGCCACCACCCACCCCTTCGAAGAGAAGGTCGGCAACTCGACCGTCTTCCACGAGCCGATCGGCGTGGTCGGCGCCATCACCCCCTGGAACTACCCGCTCCACCAGATCGTCGCCAAGGTAGCCCCCGCCCTGGCGGCGGGCTGCACCGTCGTCCTGAAGCCGGCCGAGGACACCCCGCTCACCGCCCAGCTCTTCGCCGAGGCCGTCGACGAGGCCGGCGTCCCCGCCGGTGTGTTCAACCTCGTCACCGGCCTCGGCCCGGTCGCCGGGCAGGCCCTCGCCGAACACCCGGGCGTCGACCTGGTCTCCTTCACCGGATCCACCGCCGTCGGCCGCCGCATCGCCGCCACGGCCGGCGCGGCGATCAAGAAGGTCGCCCTCGAACTCGGCGGCAAGTCCGCCAACGTCATCCTCCCGAGCGCCGACCTGGCCAAGGCCGTCAACGTCGGCGTCGCCAACGTCATGTCCAACTCCGGCCAGACGTGCAGCGCCTGGACCCGCATGCTCGTCCACCGCGACCACTACGACGAGGCCGTCGAGCTGGCCGCGGCGGCCGCCGCCAAGTACGGCGACCGCATCGGCCCGCTCGTCAACGCCAAGCAGCGCGAACGCGTGGTCGGCTACATCGAGCAGGGCGTCGCCGAAGGGGCCAGGCTGGTCGCCGGCGGAGCCGAATCCCCGCGCGAGCGGGGCTACTTCGTCAGCCCCACCGTCCTCGCCGACGTCACGCCCGAGATGACCGTCGCGCAGGAGGAGATCTTCGGCCCGGTCCTGTCGATCCTGCCCTACGACGACGAGGAGGACGCCCTGCGCATCGCCAACGGCACGATCTACGGCCTCGCCGGCGCGGTCTGGGCCGGCGACGAGGCGGAGGCGGTCGCCTTCGCCCGCCGGATGGACACCGGACAGGTCGACATCAACGGCGGCCGCTTCAACCCGCTCGCGCCCTTCGGCGGTTACAAGCAGTCCGGCGTCGGCCGCGAACTCGGCGCGCACGGCCTCGCCGAGTACCTCCAGACCAAGTCCCTCCAGTTCTGAGGAGCCCTCACATGGTTCGAGCAGCCGTTCTGCCCGCCGTGGGCGCACCCCTGGAGATCACCGAGATCGACCTTCCGGACCCCGGCCCCGGACAGGTCCGCGTGCGGCTCGCCGCCGCCGGCGTCTGCCACTCCGACCTCTCCCTGTCCAACGGCACCATGCGCGTCCCCGTCCCGGCCGTCCTCGGCCACGAGGGCTCGGGGACGGTCGTCGCCGTGGGCGAAGGGGTCGCGCACCTCGCGCCCGGAGACGATGTCGTCCTCAACTGGGCCCCCTCCTGCGGCAACTGTCACGCTTGCTCGCTCGGTGAGGTCTGGCTGTGCGCCGACGCGCTGAGCGGATCCGCCGACGTGTACGCCCGCACCGCCGCCGGCGTCGACCTCCACCCCGGCCTCAACGTCGCCGCGTTCGCCGAGGAGACGGTCGTCGCCGCCTCCTGCGTCCTGCCCCTGCCCGACGGCGTCCCGCTCACCGACGCCGCGCTCCTCGGCTGCGCGGTCCTCACCGGCTACGGCGCCGTCCACCACAGCGCGCGCGTGCGGGCCGGTGAGACGGTCGCCGTGTTCGGCGCCGGGGGAGTGGGCCTCGCGACCCTCCAGGCGGCCCGGATCGCCGGCGCTTCGACGATCGTCGCCGTGGACGTCTCCCCGGAGAAGGAGGACCTCGCCCGCGCCGCCGGCGCCACCGACTTCGTCGTCGCCTCCGCCGACACCGCCCGCGAGATCCGCGCGCTCACCGGCAAGCAGGGCGTCGACGTGGCCGTCGAGTGCGTGGGCCGCGCGAGCACCATCCGCGCGGCCTGGGACTCCACCCGGCGCGGCGGGCGTACCACGGTCGTCGGCATCGGCGGCAAGGACCAGCA
The DNA here is from genome assembly GCF_042889585.1 of Streptomyces sp. NPDC002566. NCBI lineage: Bacteria > Bacillati > Actinomycetota > Actinomycetes > Kitasatosporales > Streptomycetaceae > Streptomyces > Streptomyces sp. NPDC002566. Next base: position 91,078 of record NZ_JBIARD010000012.1, read on the forward strand.
GGTCACCTTCAACGCCCTGGAGATCTTCCACTGGGGCAGGACCCTCTCCGGCTGCGTCTACGGCAACTCGGACCCGGCGCGGGACCTGCCGGTGCTGGCCGAGCACGTCCGGGCGGGCCGCCTGGACCTGGGCGCACTGGTCACCGAACGCATCGCGCTCGAGGGGATTCCGGCGGCCTTCGCCAACATGCTCGCGGGCAAGGGCGGCAGGGCGCTGGTGACGTTCTGAGCCCGAGTCTGCCCGGAGCGCCCCACGGGTGCTCCGGGCAATCTTCGTACACGACCGTTGACCCCATACCGTCCGGTCAGTATGTTCCCGGGAACGTCCCCACCGCACCCATCGGAGTGTGCACGCATGGACACGTTCCCCACCGATCGACCCGCCACCGTGACCGCCGCGCCGACCCCCCATCGCCGCCGTGTGGCCACCGCCGCCGCCCTCGCCTCCGCCGTCGAGTGGTACGACTACTTCGTCTTCGGCATCGCCGCCGCCCTCGTCCTCGGCGACCTCTACTTCCCGGCGGGCAGCCCCACCGCCGGGGTCCTCGCCTCCTTCGCCACCTTCGCCGTCGGCTTCCTCGCCCGCCCGCTCGGCGGCATCGTCGCCGGCCACCTCGGCGACAAGCGCGGCCGCAAGCCGATGCTCGTCCTCGCGCTCACGCTCATGGGCGTGGCCACCACGGGCATCGGCCTGCTGCCGACGTACGACACGATCGGCGTCGCCGCCCCGGTCCTGCTGGTCACCCTGCGCGTCGTCCAGGGGCTCGCGGTCGGCGCCCAGTGGGGCGGCGCGATGCTCCTGGCCACCGAGTACGCCCCCGAGGGCAAGCGCGGTGTCTACGGCAGCGTCGTCCAACTCGGCGTCCCCATCGGCGTGGTGACCGCCAACAGTGTGTTCCTGCTGGCCGGCGCCTTCACCACCGACAGCGCCTTCGCCGCCTGGGGCTGGCGGATGCCCTTCCTCGTCGGCCTGTTCGTCCTCGTGCTCGCCTGGTACATCCACACCCGCGTCGAGGAGACGCCCGCCTTCCGGGAGGCGGAGCGGGCGCTCGCCGAGAAGGAGAAGTCGGAGCGCGGCTCGCCCCTGCGCACGGTCCTGCGCGACCACCTCGGCACGGTCCTCCTGGCCGGCGGCTCCTTCGCCGTGAACACCGCGACCTTCTACATCCTCATCACCGGCGTCCTCGACTACACCACCCGCGAACTGGGCATGAACCGCGGCGCCGTCCTCACCGTCTCGCTCTGCGTCAGCCTCACCCAACTGGTGCTGATCCCGGCCTCCGCCGCGCTGTCCGACCGCGTCGGCCGCATCAGGATCTACGCGTTCGGCGCGGTCGGCATCGCGGTGTGGGCCGTACCGCTGTTCCTGCTGGTCGACACCGGGTCACTGCTGTGGCTCGCGGTCGGCACGTTCGTCGCGAGCTGCTTCCTGAGCATCATGTACGGCCCCCAGGCCGCCCTGTTCGCCGAACTGTTCACGCCCGAGATGCGCTACACCGGCGCCTCCCTCGGCTACCAGATCGCCGCCGTCGGCGGCGGCGGACTCGCGCCGTTCGTCATGGTCCTTCTCCTGGAGGCGACGGGCACGTCGATGTCGGTCGCCGCCTACATCGTCGGCCTCTCGGTGATCGCGCTCGTCTCCATCAAGGTCCTGTCCGACAGGGCCCGTTCACGCTGACTCCTCCAGTCGCTCCGGCCGCGGCTCCACCGCCGCGGCCTCGGGCGCCCGCCGGGCCCGCGACCGCGACACCGCGACCCCGGCCAGGCACAGCGCCCCGCCCGTCAGCGTGAGCGGCCCCGGCACCTCACCCAGGGCCAGCCACGACATCAGGACGACCAGCGCGGGCACCGCGTACGTCGTCGCGCCCATGCGGCTGGCGGTCGTACGGGCGAGGGCGTACGCCCAGGTGGTGAAGGCGAGCGCGGTCGGGAAGACGCCCAGGTAGACCATGTTCAGCGTGGCCGGCACCGGGGCCTTCGCCGCCTCGCTCACCAGCTGCCCGGCGAACGGCAGGCAGAGCACCGCCCCGACCAGGCACCCGAACGTCGTGACCTGCAGCGCGCTCGCCCGCCCCAGCGCCGGCTTCTGCGCCACGACTCCGGCGGCGTACGCGATCGCCGCCAGCAGACACAGCGCCACCCCGAGCACAGAGGAACCGCCGTTCCCCGACATCGACAACCCCACCGTCACCGCACCGGCGAACGACACCGCCATCCCGGCCAGCAGCCGCGGCGGCATCGCGTCACCCAGGAAGCGCGCGCCGAGCAGGGCGATCAGGATCGGCCCGATGTTCACCACCAGGGCCGCCGTTCCCGCGTCGACCTGCTGCTCGCCCCAGTTCAGGACCACCATGTAGAAGCCGAACCAGAGCACCCCCGATATCCCGATCCCGCGCCACGCCGATCGCGGCGGCCACCCCTCCCGCCGTACGAGGCAGATCACCCCCAGCGTCAGGGCCCCGGCCAGCAGTCGGCCGAGGGCCAGCGCGCCCGGCGAGTAGGCGTCGCCCGCGCTGCGGATCGACACGAACGCCGAGGCCCACAGCACCACGGTGACGGCGGCCGCACCGGCCGCGAGCAGTTCCGTACGACGTGGGGAGTGCATCATGCTCCAGAGGCTAGGGAAGAGAAGGGGCGAGGTCTCGCGGATTTCGGACAGGGCGAGCGGCGGCTACCTCAGCGCGGCCCGGTCGACGCCCAGCAGTTCGTTCAGCGCGCGTTCTCCCGACGCCGTCACCCGCACCGCGCGCTCGGAGCCGATGCGTTCGCACCACCCCGAGTCGAAGACGTGCCGGCACAGGGCGGCCCCCGCCACCCCGGCGAGGTGGGGTCGGCGCTCCGTCCAGTCGAGGCAGGCGCGGGCCAGCGGCCGCCGGCCCGTGCGGTCGAGGGCGATGCCCGCGCCGTCGAACCACCGCAGCCCCGCCCGGGTCAGCGCGAACCCCGTCTCCTGGAGCAGCAGCCCGCGCGCGGTGAGCGCGTCGGTGACCGCGATGCCGAGCCGCCCGGCGAGGTGGTCGTAACAGGTGCGGCCGCGTGCCAGCGCCGAGCCCACGCTCGACGCCCGCAGACCGCGGGGTGCGGCGACGGCGTCGGGGGCGACCTGGGCGGCCAGGTCCTCCACCAGCTGGGCGACCCGGGCGTCGGCCAGCCGCACGTACCGGTGCCGCCCTTGCCGCTCCTCGGCGAGCAACCCGCCCGCGACGAGCTTGCCCAGGTGCTCGCTCAACGTCGACGCGGCGACCCCCGCGTGCCGCGCCAGCTCACCGGCGGTCCACGCCCGCCCGTCGAGCAGCGCCAGCAGACACGCGGCCCGTGTCTCGTCGGCGAGCAGCCCCGCCAGCCGGGCCAGCAGCGGAGCCCGCGCATCCCTGGTGGTCATGCCTCCCAGCATGCGACACGGACGCTTCGGCGCCGGCCGAAGTGTGTGCGGTCGGGGCTATGCGCCGCGCCGCACCTGCTCGTACTGCTGGGCCAGCCCGTCCAGCAGCGCGGTGAGCCCCGTCTCGAAGGCGCGTTCGTCGATCTTCTCCTGCTGGTCGGCCAGCAGATGGGCCTGCCCGAGGTGCGGGTAGTCGGCCGGGTCGTACGCGCCGGCGTCGCCGACGAAGCCGCCCGCGAAGGAACCGAGCGCGGAGCCCATGATGAAGTACCGCATCAGCGCGCCGATCGAGGTGGCCTGCGCGGGCGGCCAGCCGGCGTCGACCATCGCGCCGTACACCGCGTCCGCGAGCCGCAGCGCGGCCGGACGGCGGCCGGGGCCGCGGGCCAGGACCGGCACGATGTTGGGGTGGTCGCGCAGGGCGGCCCGGTAGGAGACGGCCCAGTCGTGCAGGGCGGTCCGCCACTCCCGGCCGTCCTCGAACATCGCCAGGTCCACCTGGGCGCTCACCGAGTCGGCGACGGCCTCCAGGATCTCGTCCTTGGTCCGGAAGTGGTTGTAGAGCGAGGGCCCGCTCACGCCGAGCTCGGCGGCGAGCCGCCGGGTGGAGACGGCCGCCAGGCCCTCGGCGTCCACCAGCGCGCGGGCCGTCACGACGATGCGGTCGGTGCTCAGCAAGGGCTTGCGCGGTCGGGCCATGGCGCACATAGTAGGGCGGACACAGGAAACTAGCAGTGCTAATTAAAGGGTGGGTGTCGCGTCATGCGTCTGGGGCTCAGCGAGGAGCAGGAGGCCGTCCGGCGGCTCGCCCGGGACTTCGTGGAGCGCGAGATCGCCCCGCACGCCGCAGCCTGGGACCGTGCCGAGGAGGTCGACCGGGGCATCGTGAAGAAGCTCGGCGAGGTCGGCTTCCTGGGGCTGACGATCGACGAGGAGCACGGCGGCTCGGGCGGCGACCACCTCGCGTACTGCCTGGTCACGGAGGAGCTCGGCCGCGGTGACTCCTCGGTCCGCGGGATCGTGTCCGTCTCCCTCGGCCTGGTCGCCAAGACGATCGCGGCCTGGGGGAACGAGGAGCACAAGCGGCGCTGGCTGCCGGGGCTGACCTCGGGCGCGTACGTCGGCTGCTTCGGCCTGACCGAGCCCGGCACCGGCTCGGACGCCGGGAACCTCACCACCCGCGCGGTCCGCGACGGCGACGACTTCGTCATCGACGGCACGAAGATGTTCATCACCAACGGCACCTGGGCCGACGTCGTGCTGCTCTTCGCGCGCTCCACCGACGCCCCCGGCCACAAGGGCGTCTCCGCGTTCCTCGTCCCCGCCGACACCCCCGGCCTGACCCGCCGCACCCTGCACGGCAAGCTCGGCCTGCGCGGCCAGGCCACCGCCGAACTGGTCCTTGACGGCGTCCGGGTGCCGGCCTCCGCGCTGCTCGGCGAGGAGGGCAAGGGCTTCTCCGTCGCCATGTCGGCCCTCGCCAAGGGGCGGATGTCGGTCGCGGCGGGCTGCGTCGGCATCGCCCAGGCCGCGCTGGACGCGGCCGTGCGGTACGCGGGAGAGCGCGAGCAGTTCGGAAAGAGCATCGCCCACCACCAGCTCGTCCAGGAGCTGATCAGCGACATCGCGGTCGACGTGGACGCCGCCCGGCTCCTCACCTGGCGGGTCGCGGACCTGATCGACCGCGGGCGGCCCTTCGCCGTGGAGTCCTCCAAGGCCAAGCTGTTCGCCTCGGAGGCCGCCGTCCGCGCCGCCAACAACGCCCTCCAGGTCTTCGGCGGTTACGGCTACGTCGACGAGTACCCGGCGGGCAAACTGCTGCGCGACGCGCGGGTGATGACCCTCTACGAGGGCACCAGCCAGATCCAGAAGCTCCTGATCGGGCGGGCGCTGACCGGGGTCTCGGCGTTCTGAGTAGGTTCTGAGTACGTGCGCGGATGTGGCGCGCGCCACGCCCGGACGATGCTGTGGCCATGAGTGACACACCGGTCAAGCAGCAGAGCACCGCCGCGTTCTACGGCCAGGCGGTCGCGTCCTTCGCGGTCGCCATGGCGGCCACGGCCATCGGCATCTTCCGGCTGAACGCCGACGCCTGGGTGCGCGGCTTCCTGGCCATCGCCGTGCTGTACCTGGTCACGTCCGCCTTCACCCTGGCCAAGGTGATCAGGGACCGCCAGGAGGCGGGGGCGATCGTGAGCCGGGTCGACCAGGCGCGGCTGGAGAAGCTGCTCGCGGAGCACGACCCCTTCGAGAAGCTCTGAGGGGCTCGCCCGGCCCGCGAGGGATTCCCCTACGCCTGAGGGCTTCCGAGCGGCGGCGCTAAGCGGCCGCTCAGCTTCAGCGGTATGGTGTAGCTCCGGTAGCGAGAGGGGCGAACCAGCGATGAGTACGGCGGAGGAGACGGCCGGCGGCGACGTCGAGCCGTGGGAAGAGGTCACCCCTGACGCGGCCCGGCGACTGCTCGTCGCCGCCGTGGAGGCCTTCGCCGAGCGCGGCTACCACGCGACCACCACCCGCGACATCGCGGGCCGCGCGGGCATGAGCCCGGCCGCCCTCTACATCCACTACAAGACCAAGGAAGAGCTGCTGCACCGCATCAGCCGCATCGGTCACGACCGCGCGCTGGACATCCTGCGCACGGCCGCGAACGGCGACGGCGACGCGACGCGGCGGCTCGCGGACGCCGTGAGCTCCTTCGTCCGGTGGCACGCCGGGCGGCGCACCACCGCGCGGGTCGTGCAGTACGAACTGGACGCCCTCGGCCCCGACGCCCGCGCCGAGATCCTCGACCTGCGCCGGCAGGTCGACGCGCAGGTGCGCGGGATCATCGAGGACGGCGTGGCGGCCGGCGAGTTCGACGTGCTGGACGTGCACGGCACGACCCTCGCCGTGCTGTCGCTGTGCATCGACGTGGCCCGCTGGTTCAACGTGGACGGCCCGCGCACGCCCGACGAGGTCGGCGCGCTGTACGCCGACCTCGTGCTGCGGATGGTGGGCGCGGCGAAGTAGCCGCCGGCGGCGGCCCGTTCCCCTCTAGAGGTAGTACCGGGACACCGACTCCGCGACGCACGCCGGCTTGTCCCCGCCCTCGCGCTCCACGGAGAAGGCGACGGTGAGCTGGACGCCGCCGGGCACCTCGTCCACCGCGGTGATCGTCGCGGTGGCGCGCAGCCGGGAGCCGACCGTCACGGGGGAGGGGAAACGGACCTTGTTCGTCCCGTAGTTGACGCCCATCTTCACGTTCTCGACGGAGATCAGCTGCGGCCCGAACAGCGGCAGCAGCGACAGCGTCAGGTACCCGTGCGCGATGGTGGTCCCGAACGGCCCGGCGGCGGCCTTCTCCGGGTCCACGTGGATCCACTGGTGGTCGCCGGTGGCCTCGGCGAAGAGGTCGATCCGCTTCTGGTCGACCTCCACCCAGTCCGTGTACCCCAGCTGCTCGCCCACCGCAGCCTTCAGCTCGTCGACGGACGTGAAGATCCTCGGCTCAGCCATGTCCCGGCCTCTCGTGTGACGTCTAAGCGACTGCTTAGCATGGTCGGCGGCGGGGTCGGTGTCAACGGATCGAGGAGGCGAGCCGACCGGTCTGCCTGATCGGTAGTCTCTGAGGGGTGCCCCAGATACCCGAGAAGATCCACGAGCTCACGGTCGGCCAGCTCGCCGCCCGCAGCGGCGCCGCCGTCTCCGCGCTGCACTTCTACGAGGCCAAGGGGCTGATCAGCAGCCGCCGCACACCGGGCAACCAGCGCCGCTACCATCGCGACACGCTGCGGCGCGTGGCCTTCGTGCGGGCCGCCCAGCGGGTGGGCATCCCGCTGGCCACGATCCGCGAGGCGCTCGCCGAACTGCCCGAGGAGCGCACGCCGACCCGCGAGGACTGGGCCCGCCTGTCGCAGGCCTGGCGGGCCGAACTCGACGAACGCATAAGGCAGCTGAACCGTCTGCGCGACCACCTCACCGACTGCATCGGCTGCGGGTGCCTGTCCCTGCACACCTGCGTCCTCTCCAACCCGAACGATGCCTTCGGCGAACGGGCGGCGGGGTCACGGCTGCTGACGGAGAAGCCCGGCGCGGGAGGGGCCCGGTAGGCGCCTGCCCGGCGGTGTTGGTGCGGCTTGTGTGCGGCTGGTCGCGCAGTTCCCCGCGCCCCTGGGTTGGGTGGGTCGCCTCGGTCTCAAGTCGCGCCTAGCCGCGGGCAGTCGTGCCGCTGGGCGGCACGGGTGGGCGCGGCGGCACCTCGGCAGCGCCGGGTTCCGCGACTCCGCCCGGCCCGCGACGACCCACGGTCACCTACCCCCCCGGTCACCTCTACTCGTACTCCGTTCCACCCTTCCGCGTCAGATACGCCGCGCTCACCGCCTTCGCGATCGCGCGGCCGCCGGTCACCGTGCTGTACCGCTCGACAGCGGGACGGATCACCACGCCCTCCCGCAGATGCAGCTCCCGCCCGGACACCGTCTCGCGCCCGCTCGCCAGCTCCAGCACCCGCTCACTGTCGTACGGCCCCTCGAGCAGCCGTGGTACCAGAGGCAGTTCACCGTCCAGCAGCTCCACCACCTCCCCCGGGTCCAGCCACCGCACCACGCCCCCGACCTCCACGGAGACGTCGAACGCGGCGTACCCGAGACTCTCCCGCCGCCCGTCCGCGCCGTACGCCAGATCCTGCACGCCCGCCCCGTACACCTCGCCGAAGATCCCGACCCGCCGCGCGCCGAGCCGCTCGGCGATCCCGGCCGCCGCCTCCGCCACGCCGTGCCCCCGTACGGCACGCCAGTACAGGTTGCGCGGATCCTCCTTCAGCGCCAGCGACTTCCCGCCGAAGCCCTTGGAGGAGACGTGCACCCGCCCCTCGTCCGCGACATACGTCAGCAGGCACGCCGACCCGTGCAGCTTCTCCGTCAGGACCACCGGCTCACCCGGAGCGAAAATGTCCGGATAGCGCTGGACGTTCTCGATGTCGACCCAGGGCAGCAGCTCGGACGCGACCTCGACCTCGCCGCTCATCGTCGGCGGGATCGGCGGCACCCACTTGGTGATGCCCAGCCGCTCCGCGAAGTCGGTCCCCGCCTCCGCCGCCCGCTCCAGGTCGACGTCGGCCAGCGCCGCGGGCCGGCACACGATCCCCTGCGACAGCTCGCCCCGCAGGCGGACCGCCTTGACCCGGTCCGCCTTGCTCCCGGCCAGCCGCCCGGTCAGCCCCAGCTCCTCGATCAGGGAGGCCGGCAGCACCGCCTGCTCGGGGATGTAGAGCGCGGCGTCCCCGGTGCGGTACGCCCCCTTGGCGACGACCGCGCCGTACAGGCCCACCTGGGCCAGTTCGAGGGCGTCGGCGTTGGGGTGCTCGTGGACGGTCAGCACTTCGGCGGTGACGCGCAGCGTCGACATGAGGGGGCTCCTTCAGGGCCTCAGACGGGTCTCATCCCTCCCGACTGTCCTCATGACAAAGCGCTGGAGCGACCGGATTAGCGGCTGGTACCGTCACCAGCCGTCGCATCGCCCCGCGCCGCCCACGGCGGAACAGGGGTGCGCCACACCCTCGCTGCGCACCCCGTGCCGTACACGCGCCGTGCTCCCGGACAGCCACCGGCTCGCGCCGGCGGCCGGTTCTCACGCCGACATCAGCAGCCGTCCCCGCCTCGCGTACGCCAGCGCCTCGGCGGTGAGGACCGGGCGGGGGACGAGTATGCCGCAGTCCGTGCAGACCGGGCCGGAGGACGGTTCGTGGTCCAGGTCGTACTTCCACTGGAGCCGCGCCCCGCCGCACACCGGACAGGCGGAGCCCGGCTCGCGCTCCAGGGCGGTGATCAGCCGGCGCAGCACCTCGGCCAGCGGCTCACGGGGATGCACCCGCGGGTCGTCGCACCACGCCACGCCGAAACCGCCCCAGGTCATCCGGTGCCAGTCGTCCACGGTGCCCGGCCGGCGCAGCCCGTCGTACTTCTCCTTCCTGCGGCGCTCGGCGAACTCGACCTCGTAGGCCAGCCACACCGCCCGCGCCTCCTCCAGCTCGTCCAACGCGGCCACGAGCCGCGCAGGATCGGGGGAGCGGTCCTCGGGGCCGAACCCGGCCCGCGAGCAGAGATGGTCCCAGGTCGCCCTGTGCCCGTAAGGAGCGAACCGCTCCAGGCACTTACGCAGTGAGTAACGCCGCAGCGCCAGATCGCACCGCGCGTCACGCACCTGTCTCGCCAGACTCCGAAAACCGGCCATCGCCTTGCACCTCCGTCACATCTGCACCTGCACTTCGGTCACTTCGGCGTTCGTCGCGCTCGGACTTCGCGCACCGTCCGCGAGGACTTCGCGCGGCATCGCCGAATAGACGTATCGACAAGCGATTCGGCTCCCTTCGGTTCCATCCGATCCGCGATGCCGCCCATGAGCTTGATGAGGCGACTTCGAAACATGACGCATGTTCATCTTCAATACCGGGGATACCGGCGGTAACCTTCCGGCCATCCCCTCGCTAGGAGTTGCCGATGCCACGGCGAATCCCATGCACCGCTCCCGTCAGACTGAGAACTCCCGGCAGATTCCCCGGGTTCCTGAAGACCGCATCCGTATGCGCCCTGATTGCCGGTCTTTTGACGCCATTTTCCGTCGGGACCGCTCGCACGGCGTCCGCGGCCGAGCTCACGGCCGTGAACGACCACTGCGGCGCGCAGTGCTCCGACATCCTGCCGCCCGGGCAGAACGGCAACGCCACCCTCGCCCAGATCCTGCTCAACCAGGCCTTCGGCGCCCAGCCGGCGCACGCCGAGGACCAGCTCGGGCCCTACGCCAACCTGGCCAAGGGATATCCGGCGCTGACCGACCAGACGATCAACACGTTCTTCAACGACGCGTCGTTCGGGGTCCCCGCCGATCAAGTCGCCTCCACCGTGAAACCCGCCGGCCGCGGCGATGTCACCATCGTCCGCGACAAGAAGACGGGCGTACCGCACATCACCGGCACCACCAGATACGGCACCGAGTTCGGCGCCGGATATGCCGCCGCCGAGGACCGGCTGTGGCTCATGGACGTGTTCCGGCACGTCGGTCGCGGTCAACTCACCTCCTTCGCCGGCGGCGCCGCCGACAATCAGGGCCTTGAACAGCAGTTCTGGCGGAACGCCCCGTACACCGAGGCCGATCTCCAGGCCCAGATCGACAACGCGGTCGCCGTGAACGGCGCCCGCGGACAGTTGGCGCTCGCCGACGCGAACGCCTATCTCGCCGGGGTCAACGCCTATATCGACGCCTCCGACAGCGGCCGCTACTTCCCCGGTGAATACGTGTTGACCGGGCACAAGGACTCAATCACCAACGCGGGCTCCATCGCCCACTTCAAGATCACCGACCTGGTGGCCCTCGGCTCGGTCATCGGCGCCCTCTTCGGCTCCGGCGGCGGCGGCGAGGTCAACAACGCGATCTCCCTGCTCGCCGCGCAGCAGAAGTACGGCGTCGAACAGGGCACCAGGGTCTGGGAGTCGTTCCGCGAACGCAACGACCCCGAAGCCGTCCTGACCGTCCACGACGGCAAGAGCTTCCCCTACGCAGCCAAGCCGGAGAACCCCCAGGGCCAGGCCCTCCCCGACGCCGGCTCGGTCGTCGAGGAACCCCTCGTGTACGACCGCACCGGCGCCGCCGCCGCGCCCACCGCGGCGACCGCCTCCGCCACGGCCGCCGCCACCGCCTTCAGCTCCGCCCGGCGCGGCATGTCCAACGCCCTCGTCGTCAGCGGCGACCACACCGCCAGTGGCCACCCCGTCGCCGTCTTCGGCCCCCAGACCGGCTACTTCGCCCCCCAACTCCTGCTCCTGCAGGAGCTCCAGGGCCCCGGCATCAGCGCCCGCGGCGCCTCCTTCGCCGGCCTGAGCATGTACGTCGAACTCGGCCGCGGCCAGGACTACTCCTGGAGCGCCACCACCTCCGGCCAGGACATCATCGACACCTACGCCGTCGAGCTGTGCCAGGACGATTTCCACTACCTCTACCGCGGCGCCTGCACCGCGATGGAGAAGATCGAGCAGAAGAACGCCTGGAAGCCCACCACGGCCGACAACTCCCCGGCCGGCTCGTACACGATGCGCGTCTGGCGCACGAAGTACGGCCCCGTCACCCACCGCGCGACCGTGGGCGGCAAGAAGGTCGCCTACACCACCCTGCGCTCGTCCTACTTCCACGAGGCCGACTCCATCATCGGCTTCCAGATGCTCAACGACCCCGACTACGTGACGGGACCCGAGTCCTTCCAGAGCGCGGCGCAGCACATCAACTACACCTTCAACTGGTTCTACGCCGACTCCGAGCACACCGCGTACTACAACAGCGGCGACAACCCGGTGCGCGCCGCCGGCGTCGACGCGGAGTTCCCGGCGTGGGCGCAGCCCGCGTACGAGTGGCGCGGCTGGAACCCGGCGACCAACACCGCCTCCTACACCCCGCCCTCGCAGCACCCCAACTCCGTCGACCAGGACTACTACATCTCCTGGAACAACAAGCAGGCCCAGGACTACACGACCGCGCCCTGGGGCGACGGCTCCGTGCACCGCGGGAACCTGCTGGAGACCCGGGTGAAGAAGCTCGTCCAGGCCGGCGGCGTCACCCGCGCCTCCCTGGTCAAGGCGATGGCGGACGCGGCTCTAGCCGACCTGCGCGCCGAGGACGTCCTGCCCGACCTGCTGAAGGTGATCAACAGCGCGCCGGTCACCGACACCGCGGCCGCCGCGGCGGTGGGCAAGCTCCAGGCCTGGCTGACCGCCGGCGGCAAACGCACCGAGACGACGGCCGGTTCGAAGACGTACGCGAACGCCGACGCCGTCCGCATCCTGGACGCCTGGTGGCCGCTGCTGGTGAAGGCCCAGTTCGAACCCGGCCTCGGCGCCGGCCTGTACACGGCGTTCACCGCCGACCTGCCCGTGGACGAGCCCCCTTCGGCGGCGCACGGCCCGACCGGCGCCCACGCCGGCAGCTCCTTCCAGTACGGCTGGTGGAGCTACGTCGACAAGGACCTGCGGGCCGTGCTCGGCGAGCCGGTGAAGGGCCCGCTGGCGCAGAAGTACTGCGGCGGCGGCAGCCTGAGCGTCTGCCGCGACGCCCTCCTCACCTCCCTGAAGGAAGCGGCGGGCCGTACGGCGGCCCAGGTCTACCCCGGCGACGCCCTGTGCGCGGCCGGCAACCAGTGGTGCGCCGACTCGATCGTGCAGCGCACCCTCGGCGGCATCAAGCACGGCAACATCAGCTGGCAGAACCGTCCCACCTACCAGCAGGTGGTGGAGTTCACCTCACACCGCTGACCCGCCCGAGGCGGGCCGTGTCTCAACGGACGCGGCCCGCCGACAGCACCAGCCGCGCCAGTTCGGGGTGCACGATGTCGCTGTGCGCCCCGGACGGCGGCCCGCCCCGGCGGACCACCTCCGCCACGTCCACGTTCACGCAGCCCGACGCCGGCAGCGGACCGGCCAGCGCCTCCGCGAGCGTGCACGCGCGCGTACCCGGCACCGCCCGCACACCTCCGTACCCCATCGCACCCCACTTGGCCCCGGACACCCCGCCGAACCCGAACTCCCCGCCGAACTCCAGCTCGCCGGCCGCCCCGACTCCCGCTACGGTCCCGGCCGCTCCGGGCTCACCGGCCGCTCCCGGCTCGTCCGCCGCCGCGAACTCCTCGGCCGCCCCGCGTTCGTCGCCCGCCATCCGGGAGGCCAGCGGGTAGATCGTGCCGAGCGCCGAGTCGTAGCGGGAGTGACAGCACACCAGCGGCCCGTCCACCCGGCTCTGCCGGCCGTTCAGCGCACCGCCCGCGCGCGCGTCGTGCGGGAGCCGCGCGGCGAACGCGTAGTGCGAGAACGCCGCCTGAAGCAGCGTCACCGACTTCACCGCGCGCACCCCTTCCGGCAGCCCCCGCAGCGCGAACGACACCAGCCGCCCGCCGAAGCTGTGCCCCACGAGGTGCACCCGCACCTGCGGCGCCGCACCGGCCAGCCGTCCGGCGAGCGGTCCGAGTCCCCGCTCGCCGACCGTGCCCGCCCGCCGCTTCATCGCATAGTACGTGGCCTGCCGCAGCAGTTCGTGCGCGCCGTCCCACGGGTTCGGCATCGAGAACCCGGCCGCCCCCGAGCCGCTTTCCATCAGGGCCAGCGCCCGCGCGAAGTCCTCGCAGACCTCCGCCGTCGGCGCGTGCAGCATCAACGGCGCTTCCTGCGGCGCGCCCCCGGTCAGGACGTCCGCCGCGCACGACTCCTGCGGCCCCGACGGCGCGGCCGCCACCAGCAGCCGCACCAGACGCCCGAACTCCTCCAGCCCGGCGTCCCCCGGCGGCCGCAGCTCCAGCAACCCCGCGATCCGCTCGACCACGGCCGCCCGGCCCGGGAACGTCACCAGCAACGCGTCCCGCGTGTCCTCCTCCAGCGCCGGGCGCCGCGCCGGCCCGGCGGCGACGGAGGAGCGCGGCAGATCGGGGATCGGCTCGTCGGAGAACCGCATCGACGGCCACACCACACCCACGTACCCGAGCCTCGCCGCCGGGGCGAGCCGGGGGAACGGCGCGAAGAAGCGGCTGTAGAGCGCGGTCGCGCCCGAGCGGTCGTTGTTCCAGCCGTGCGCGAAGACCACCAGGTCCCGCACACCCTGCCGGACCACCCCGGCCAGCAGCCGGTCCCGCTGCCCGCCGTCGACGTCTCCGTCGGCGTCGAAGGTCACCTCCCAGTAGGGAACCACGCTCATCGAACTCGTCGCGCCGGTCGCCGCATCCGCCATCACAGGCCCCCTTGCCCCGCAGCGTGCGCCAGGTGAGCGCATCGTCCTGCCAACGGCGGCGGTTGGCCAGACGTCACGGCGGCACCCGTACGGCGTAATACCCTTCTCCCTGACATACCGACCGGTTAGTCTGGCAGCCGTAGGGGAGCCGGAGCCGTGCCGAGGGAGACCGATCGTGGAAGCCGTGCAGGGTGCTGGAGTCGTCGTCACCGGCGCGGGAGGCGGCATAGGCGCCGCCCTCGCCCGGAGGTTCGCCGCCGAGGGCGCCCGGGTCGTCGTCAACGACCTCGACGCGGACCGGGCGAAGGCGGTCGCCGACGAGATCGGCGGCATCGCGGTGCCGGGCGACGCCTCCGGGATCGTCGCCGAGGCACGCGACGCCCTCGGCGGCACGGTCGACGTCTACTGCGCCAACGCCGGCGTCGCCTCGGGCGGGTCCGAGGCCGCCGAGGAGGCCGTCTGGGCCCTCGCCTGGGACGTCAACGTCATGGCGCACGTCCGCGCGGCCCACGCCCTGCTCCCGCACTGGCTGGAGCGCGGCCGGGGCCGGTTCGTCTCCACGGTCTCCGCCGCAGGCCTGCTCACGATGATCGGCGCGGCCCCCTACAGCGTCACCAAGCACGGCGCGTACGCCTTCGCCGAATGGCTGTCGCTGACCTACCGCCACCGCGGCGTCAAGGTCCACGCGATCTGCCCCCAGGGCGTCCGCACCGACATGCTGGACGCCACCGGCACCGCCGGCGACCTGGTGCTGAAACCGACCGCGATCGAACCGAAGGACGTCGCGGACGCCCTGTTCAAGGGCATCGAGGAGGACCGCTTCCTCATCCTGCCCCACCCTGAGGTCTCCGGGTACTACGAGGCGCGCGCCGCCGACCCCGACCGCTGGCTGACCAACATGAACCACCTCCAGCAGAAGTGGGAGGCCGCCGGATGACCCCGTCCGGCCACCGCGGGAGGAGGGGCCACCCGCCTCCGCCCGGCGCCGACACGGACCCGGATGCACCGGCGGTCCACCGCAAGGAGAGACTGGCCGCCTGCAAGTACCCGCGGCAGGCGGAGGTCCTGCCCGGCTCGCCCAGGGCGGCGAGTGGGAAGATCCTCCGTCGGGAACCGCGTTCCCGCGCGCACGACAGCCAGTAAGGCAGACGAAAGGCAGGTGGCGGCAGTGCCCAGAACGACGGAGGGCGACGGGACGCCCGTGCCGCAGCGGCTCCTCGCCGCCGCCACCCGGCTCTTCGCCGAGCGCGGCTACGACCGCACCTCGGTGCAGGAGATCGTCGAGGCGGCCGGCGTCACCAAGGGGGCGCTGTATCACTACTTCGGTTCCAAGGACGACCTGCTCCACGAGGTGTACGCGCGTGTGCTGCGCGTCCAGCAGGAGCGCCTCGACGCGTTCGCGGACGCCGACGAGCCGATCGAGAAGCGGCTGCGGGGAGCCGCGGCGGACGTCGTCGTCACGACGATCGAGAACCTCGACGACGCGATGATCTTCTTCCGGTCGATGCACCATCTGAGCCCGGAGAAGAACAAGCAGGTGCGGTCGGAGCGGCGGCGCTACCACGAGCGGTTCCGCGCCCTCGTGGAGGAGGGCCAGCGGACCGGCGTCTTCTCCAGCGCCACCCCGGCGGACCTGGTCGTCGACTACCACTTCGGCTCGGTCCACCACCTGTCGACCTGGTACCGCCCCGACGGGCCGATGACCCCCCAGGAGGTCGCCGACCACCTCGCCGACCTCCTGCTGCGGGCCCTGCGCCCCTGAGCCGTCGTTCACCGGGCATGCGTAAGGGGCGGTCGCCATGGCGACCGCCCCTTACCCGTCACCTCACAGGTACTTCTTCAGCTCCCGGCGCGCCAGCGACCGCTGGTGCACCTCGTCCGGGCCGTCGGCGATCATCAGCGTCCGCGCCCCCGCGTACAGCTCGGCCAGCGGGAAGTCCTGGCTCACCCCGCCCGCGCCGTGCAGCTGGATCGCCCGGTCGATGATGTCGACGACCGCGCGAGGCGTGGCGATCTTGATGGCCTGGATCTCGGTGTGCGCGCCCCGGTTGCCGACCGTGTCCATCAGCCAGGCCGTCTTCAGCACCAGCAGCCGCAGCTGCTCGACCGTCACGCGCGCGTCGGCGATCCAGTTGTGGACCACGCCCTGCTGCGCCAGCGCCTTGCCGAAGGCCGTACGGGAGACGGCCCTGCGGCACATCAGCTCGATCGCGCGCTCCGCCATGCCGATCAGCCGCATGCAGTGGTGGATACGGCCCGGACCGAGCCGGGCCTGCGCGATGGCGAAGCCGCCGCCCTCCTCGCCGATCAGGTGGGACACCGGCACGCGCGCGTGGTCGAAGATCACCTCGGCGTGGCCGCCGTGGTAGTGGTCCTCGTACCCGAAGACCTGCATGGCCCGCTTCACGGTGACACCCGGGGTGTCGACCGGGACCAGCACCATTGACTGCTGGCGGCGGATGTCGTCGCCGTCCGGGTCGGTCTTGCCCATCACGATGAGGATCCTGCAGTCCGGGTTCATCGCCCCGGAGATGTACCACTTGCTGCCGGTGACGACGTACTCGTCGCCGTCCCGCTCGATGTACGTGGTGATGTTCGTGGCGTCCGAGGAGGCCACCTCCGGCTCGGTCATCGCGAACGCGGAGCGGATCTCACCGGCGAGCAGCGGCTCCAGCCACTGCTTCTTCTGCTGCTCGTCGCCGAACTGGGAGAGCACCTCCATGTTGCCGGTGTCCGGCGCGGCGCAGTTCAGCGCGGTCGGCGCCAGCTGCGGGGAGCGCCCGGTGATCTCGGCCAGCGGCGCGTACTGGAGGTTGGTGAGACCCGCGCCGTACTCGGAGTCGGGCAGGAACAGGTTCCACAGGCCCTGCCGGCGCGCCTCGGCCTTCAGCTCCTCGACCACCGCCGGCGTGTCCCACGGCGAGGCCAGCAGCGCGCGCTGCTCCTCGGCGACCGCCTCCGCCGGGTACACGTGCTCGTCCATGAAGGCGAGCAGCTTGCCGCGCAGTTCCTCGGTGCGCGCGTCGAACGCGAAGTCCATGGCCTCAGCCTTCCTGCAGCGTGGTCAGTCCGTGGTCGATGAAGACGGGGACGAGGTCGCCGATGCGGTCGAAGCCGCCGCCCACCGTCTGGCCCAGGGTGTAGCGGTAGTGGATGCCCTCGAGGATCACGGCGAGCTTGAACCAGGCGAACGCCGTGTACCAGGCGACCGCCGACACGTCCCGCCCCGAGCGGGCGGCGTACCGCTCGACGAGTTCGGCGGGCGAGGGGTGCCCGGCGGCGGTGGCGGTGGTGGACACCGGCGAGTTCGCCACCTCCAGCGGAACGCTGTACATCACCAGCAGGCCGAGGTCGGTCAGCGGGTCGCCGAGGGTCGACATCTCCCAGTCGAGGATGGCTCTGATCGTGTCGTTCTCACCGATCAGGACGTTGTCGAGCCGGTAGTCGCCGTGCACGACGGCCGGGGCCGGCGACGTGGGCAGACTGCGCCCGAGGGCCGCGTGCAGCTCGTCGACGCCCGCCAGCTCGCGGCTGCGTGAGGCGTCCAGCTGCTTGCCCCAGCGGCGCAACTGCCGGTCCAGGAAGCCCTCGGGGCGGCCGAAGTCGGCGAGCCCGACCTCGGCGGGGTCCACCGCGTGCAGGTCGACCAGCGTGTCCACGAGCGAGAGCATCGCGTTGCGGGTGCGCTCGGGGCCGAGCGGGGCGAGCTGCTCCGCCGTGCGGTACGGCGTGCCCGTGACGAACTCCATGACGTAGAAGGGCGCGCCGAGCACGTCCTCGTCCTCGCACAGCAGCACCGGGCGCGGCACCGGCACGTCCGTCGGGTGCAGCGCGCTGATCACCCGGTGCTCGCGCCGCATGTCGTGGGCGGTGGCCAGCACATGACCGAGCGGCGGCCGCCTGACGACCCACTTCGACTCGCCGTCGGCGACCGTGTAGGTGAGGTTCGAGCGCCCGCCCTCGATCAGCCGGCCGGTCAGCGGGCCGTGGACCAGACCGGGCCGCTCGCGGTCGAGCAGGGTGCGCAGCCGGTCCAGGTCGAGGCCGGGCGGGTGGTCGGGGCTCATGCGGGACTCCTACGGCAGACGAACGAGGACTCGCGCCCTATGATGCCGACCGGTCGGTATGTAGTCCAGGGGCGACGACGAACGTGATCGGAGCCACCCTAACCTCCGCCCCGCGCGCGGGTGTGACCCGTGTGCTCCGGGTGAAGGCCGGCCATGGCGTACCTCTTCCGGGGTACGGGGGTGACGACGGACAGGCCGCCACGCGAACGGCACATCTCGGGGCATCCGGGCTTGCGTGGCGATCGAGCACCCCGGAGGGTCGGTGGCATGAAGGGCATCACATACAACCGGTACGGCGGGCCCGAGGTCCTGGAGTACGGGGAGGTGCGCGACCCCAAGGTCGGGCCCGACTCGGTCCTGGTCAAGGTGCGGGCGGCGGCCGTCAACCCCGTCGACTGGAAGTGCCGCGAGGGCTACCTCGACGGCGTCCTCGACGCCGTCTTCCCGGTGATCCCCGGCTGGGACGTCGCCGGGGTCGTCGTCCAGCCCGGAGCCGCCGTCACCGAGTTCGCGGTCGGGGACGAGGTCATCGGCTACGTCCGCGAGGACTTCCTCTCCCGGGGGACCTTCGCCGAGTACGTGGCCGCTCCGGTGCGCACCCTCGCCCGCAAGCCGCGCAACCTCACCTGGGAGGAGGCGGCGGGCCTGCCGCTGGTGGGGCTCACCGCCTACCAGGTGCTGACCAAGGCCCTGGAGGTCAAGCGCGGCGACACCGTGCTGGTCCACGCGGCGGCCGGCGGCGTCGGCTCGGTCGCCGTGCAGATCGCGCGCCATCTCGGCGCGCGGGTGATCGGCACGGCGAGCGAGTCCAACCACGACTTCGTGCGCTCGCTGGGCGGCGAACCGGTGAGCTACGGCGAGGGCATGGCCGAACGGGTGCGCGGGCTGGCGCCCGAGGGCGTGGACGCCGTCTTCGACACGATCGGCGGCGACACCCTGAAGGCCTCCGCCAACCTGCTGGCCCCCGACGGGCGCCTCGCCTCGATCGCCGACGGCGACGTCACCGAGTACGGCGGCCGCTACTGCTTCGTCCGCCCCGACACCGAGGACCTCACCCGTCTGGCGGAACTGGCCGAGCAGGGCGTGGTCTCGGTGCACGTGTCGGAGACGTTCCCCCTGGAGCGCGCGGAGGAGGCTCACCGGCGCAACCAGGAGGGCCGCACCCGGGGCAAGATCGTCGTCACGGTCGACTGGGAGTCGTAGCGGGCGGGTCCTTGAAGACGGCTGCCCCGACGGCTGCCACGACGCGCGGCCGCCGTCAGAGGACCAGCACCGCCCCGCACACGGCCACCGCGACCGTGCACAGCGCCGCCAGGGCGGCGTGCCGAGGGCTCAGGGCCGGCGGCTCGGCGACCGTCGTGGGCTGTCCGGGTCCGTCGGCCTCCGGGGGCCGCCCGGCCCGGACACCCCCGGCGGCCGGCCCGGCCCCCGCAGGCCGCTCGCCCTGACCCGTCCAGGTGAGCCCGCTGATGCGGCGGTGCGCCAGCAGCAGGAAGCCCAGCCAGGCCGCGCAGCACAGGGCGCACGCCACGACCCCCGCGGCTGACACCCCGCCGTGCAGCGCGGCCCTCCCGGCCAGCACGGCCGCGACGGTGCTCGACAGCGTCGTACGCCGCCACGCGAGCCGGGTCCGCTCGGGCTGAAGGCCGGGATCGCGTCCGCCGCTCACCCGTCCCACCCGAGCAGCACGACCACGACCATCGCGACGGCCACCACCGCGACGACGACGCCCAGCAACGCGGGGAACCGGGAGGCCGGCAGATCCTCGCCCCGCCGCATCGCCCGCTCGCACCGCACCCAGTGGTTCACCGCCCGCAGCGAGCACAGCACCCCCGCCGCGAGCAGCGCGAGCGCGAGACCCACGCGCCACCCCCACGGCAGGTCGGGCAGGAACTGGTCCACCGCGAACCCGCCGCCGATCAGCGCGAGCGCCGTCCGCAGCCACGCGAGGAACGTCCGCTCGTTGGCCAGCGAGAAGCGGTAGTCGGGCGTCCGCCCCTCCTCCCGGACGCCCTCCGGCGCGAACCACAGCCGGACGTTGCGCACGAACTCACCGCCGGGCACGGAACTCCTTGAGCCGGTCGTACGCGGCGAGACCGTCCGGCACCCACCGCCACTCGGTCAGACGGCGCTCGATCTCCTCCTCGGTGAGGAAGCCGTGCCAGGCGACCTCCTCCACCTGGGGGCTGACCGGCAGCTCGCAGCGGACCTCGTACACCGCCGACCACCAGGTGCGGCCCTCCCCGCCGTCGTACAGGAACTTGAAGAGGAACCGGGGCCGGGGCAGCCCCGCGACGCCCAGCTCCTCCTCGGCCTCACGCAGAGCCGCGTCGTCGTAGGCCTCGCCCGCGCCGACCACCCCGCCGACGAACATGTCGTGGAGGGAGGGGAAGACCAGCTTGTCCGCCGTGCGCCGGTGGACGAAGACCCGCCCCTCGGCGTCCCGGGCGAGAACGAACACGCACCGGTGACGCAGCCCCCGGGCATAGGCCTCCCCGCGCGGGGACCGTCCGACGACCTGGTCCGTCTCATCGACGACGTCGATGATCTCGTCAGCAGCACTCATACCCCCATCCAACCAGGGGCTACTGAGGCTGCAGATCGCGGAAGCGTTCGCGTTCCGCCCCGCCCTGCGGCATGGCGGGATGCAGGCCCAGCAGGACGATGCCCGCCACGACCGCCGCGAGACCCGCCGACTCCCACGCCAGCGCGCCCGTGTCGGTACGCAGCCGGTCACCGAGGAAGCCGACTCCGCAGGCGATCCCGGCGAGCGGCTGCGCCGCCGTCAACGCGGGCAGCGACATCCGCAGCGGCGCGGTCTCGAAGGCGCTCTGCACCAGCACCAGACCGGTCACCCCGAGCGCCAGCACCGCGTACGGCTGCCAGCCGCTCAGCAGTTCCAGGAGACCGCCCTCGCCGAACCGCTCGCCGCTCACCCGCGTCAACGCGTCCTGGACGCCGTACAGGACCCCGGCCGCGAGGGACAGGAACACCGGGGCCGAGGACACGCTCGCGTGCCGCTTGGCGTACCCCGTGAGCAGCAGCGCCCCACCGACCATCAGGCCGATGATCAGCCAGTGCCGCAGCGGATCGGTGACCGCGGTGCCGCCGCGCGGCTGGCCCGCCACGATGAACGCCGTCACCCCGCCCGCGAGCAGCAGCAGCCCCGCCCAGCCCTGCCGGCCCAGGGGCTGTCTGCTCTGGTGGCGCGACAGGGCCAGCGCGAACAGCAGGTTCGTCGCCAGCAGCGGTTCCACCAGGGAGATCTCGCCGTTGCCGAGCGCGACCGCGCCCAGCGCCATGCCGGCCACCATCAACGCGATGCCCCCCAGCCAGCGCGGCATCCGCATCAGGTCGAGCAGCAGCCGGGGCGAGAGGAAGTCGCCGAGGGGAGCCTTCTGGGCCGCGCTCTGCTGGAGGACGAAGCCGAAGCCCAGGCAACAGGCCGCACTCACGGCGAGAACCAGAACCACAACCGACACGCTGCGTACCTCGATCATCGGGTCGGGCCACGGGAGACGCAGTGGCCGACTTCAGTGTCCCAGCGCCTTCGGCGGCTGTCCCTGGGAATCGCCCTCAAGGACGCTCCCGGGAGCAACCCGGGGCCGGGAGCCTGACGCGGTCGCGGCACACCCGACGGGACCGGCGCGGGGTCCGGGGCCGTGGGTGCGGGGCGGCCGTACCGCCCATGGTCCGCGACCCCGGCGGCCCGCGCCATGGCGTACGCCACATCCGCTCGGCCGCAACCGCTTCCACCAGCGAGGAGTGTCACCAAGTCCCTTCTTCCATGCGGTAGTTGACCGCTGTCATATGGGCGCGGCTCCTTGACGGCAAGCGCTCGCTGACGTTTGGCTGGGCGCTGATCGGCCGTTCGCGTGCCGACACCAGGCCCGTCACGAGGAGGGTGAGAAGACCCCCGGTGCCACTGATCCCGCCCCCGCGCACGCCCCGCCCCGGACCCGAGGCACTCGACGACACCGAGCTGGCCGCCGCCCGGACCGACCTCGCCGAGGGCCGCTGGCAGACCGCCCGCTCCCTGCTCGCCCGCACCGGCGACGACTGGGACCGGCGCGGTCACCGCCTCACCGTCCTCGCCCTCGACCCGGCCGCCGTCCCGCACGCCCACGCGTGGCTGCGCGCCGAACCCGGATCCGCCGACGCCACCGCCCTGCTCGCCCTGGCCCGGGCACGCCGCGCCCTCGCCGGCGCCGAGGACACCGCCGCCGCCCGCGCCGCCTGCCGGGACGCCGCCGCCCTCGCACCCGCCGACCCCACCCCCTGGCTCGGCCTCCTCCAGCTCGAACACACCGGCGGCGCCGACGCCGTACAGATCTTCGAGGAGATCACGACCCGGCACCGCGACCACCACCACGCCCACCACCTGATGGTCGCCCTGCTCGCCGAACGCCGGGCCGCCGCCGGCCCCGACCCGCTCCACGAGGTCTACGCGTTCGCCACCCGGGCCGCCGAACAGGCCCCCGCCGACTCGCCCCTCGCCATCCTCCCCGTCGTCGCGCACGCCGAGCGCTACCGCGCCCTCGCCGTCCGCGGCCTCGCCCCCGCCGACCCGGCCACCGCAGCCCACTGGCGCGACCACCGGTCCGGCGCCGTCATGAGAGCCGCCTTCGACTGGTGGCTCGAATGGGAGCACGACGACCACCCCCCGCCGCCTGATCGACCTGAACTACCTCGCCCACGCCAAGATCTGCGAAGGCCGGCCCGCCGAGGCCGCCGCCCTGTTCCACCGCATCGGCGACCACGTCACCCCAGCCCCCTGGTCCTACCCCGACCGCGACCCCTACGCCGCCTTCCACGCCGCCCGCAACCGCTCCCTCGGCACCCGACTCCACCTCCTGCCCGCACGACCCCCGGCCGGGACACCCCCTACGGGCAGCGCCACCCCCGCCGCCTCCTTACGAAGTCCTTAACGGCACCGCAAACCCTGGCCCCGCGGTCCTCCCGAGTGCTCGAATGGAAAGGTGAATCCCGAACCGACCGAGGAACGGGGCGCGCCCATAGGCCGCCGCGTCTTCCTCGGCACCCTAGGCCTGGGCGCCCTCGGCGTCTTCGCCGCGCCCACCCTGCAACGCGGCCTGGAGGACTTCCTCGGCGGCGCCGCCGACAAGGACCCCACCGGCCTCACCGGGCTCCTCCCCAACGGCGGCGGCTTCCGCTACTACTCCGTGGCCTCCTCCGTCCCGCACAAGGACGCCGGGTCCTACCGCCTCACCGTCGACGGCCTCGTCGACCGGCCCGCCGCCTACACCCTCGCCGAGCTCAAGGCCCTGCCGCAGAGCCGCGTGGTCAAGGACGTGCAGTGCGTCACCGGCTGGCGGGTCCCCGGCACACCGTTCGAAGGCGTCCGCCTCTCCACGCTGCTCGACGCGGCCGGCGTGCGCGCCGGCGCCGGCGCGGTCCGCTTCACCTGTTTCGACGGCGTGTACTCCGAGAGCCTCACCCTCGCCCAGGCCCGCCGCTCCGACGTCCTGGTCGCCCTGCGCATGCGGGACGAGGACCTCGGCCACGACCACGGCGGCCCGGCCCGCCTGTACGTCGCCCCCATGTACTTCTACAAGTCGGCCAAGTGGCTCTCCGGTATCACCGTCACCGAGAAGGTCCGGCCGGGCTACTGGGAGGAGCGCGGGTACGACGTCGACGCCTGGGTGGGCCGTTCGAACGGGCGGGACGATGAGCCTACGAGCTGACGCCCCGCCGGCCGCCCCCGCCCGCGTCCACCGCTTCAGCCGCGCCGAACGCTGGATCCACCGCGCCACGGCCGTCCTGATGGGCGTCTGCGTGGTGACGGCGTCCTTCCTCTACATCCCCGAGCTGGCGCGGCTCGTCGGCCGCCGCGAGCTGGTGGTCCGCGTCCACGAGTGGGCCGGCCTCGCCCTTCCCGCACCCGTCCTGGCGGGCCTCGCCTCCCGGGCCTTCCGCGCCGACCTCGGCCGGCTCAACCGGTTCGGCCCGCACGACCGCCGCTGGCTGCGGGCCGCCCTGCGCCGGGACCGGCGACGCGCCTCACGCCCGGCCGGCAAGTTCAACGCGGGGCAGAAGGTCTACGCGTCCTGGATCGCCGGGGCCACGCTGGTCATGCTCGGCACCGGGCTGCTGATGTGGTTCACCCACCTCACCCCGCTGGTCTGGCGGACCAGCGCGACCTTCGTCCACGACTGGCTGGCCCTGACCGTCGGCATCGTCCTCGCCGGCCACATCGGCATGGCCCTCGCCGACCCCGAGGCCCGGCGCGGCATGCGCACCGGAACCGTGAGCGAGGAATGGGCCGAGCGCGAGCATCCGTTGTGGCGCCGATGACGCCGGCACCGGCGGTGGCGCCGGTGACCGGAACGCAGAAGGGGCGCCGGTGACTGGAACGCGGAAGGGGCGCGCGGATCACCGCGCGCCCCTGACGCCCCCTGGGGGTTCGCCCCTACCTCTATATGACCAGCGACAACAGCAGCACCAGCCCGCCGGCGACCACGGAGATGATCGTCTCCATCACCGACCAGGTCTTGATGTTCTGCCCGACGCTCAGCCCGAAGTACTCCTTCACCAGCCAGAACCCGGCGTCGTTGACATGGCTGAAGAAGAGCGAGCCGGCGCCGATGGCCAGGACCAGCAGGGCGGCGTGGGCCGTGGACATGTCGGCGGCCAGCGGGGCGACCAGCCCGGCCGCCGAGATCGTCGCCACCGTCGCCGAACCGGTGGCCAGCCGGATCGCCACCGCGATCAGCCACGCCAGCAGCAGGGCCGGGATCGACCAGTCCTCGGAGACGTCCAGCACCATCTGCCCGACGCCGCAGTCGATCAGCGTCTGCTTGAAGCCGCCGCCCGCGCCGACGATCAGCAGGATGCCCGCGATCGGCGCGAGCCCCTTCTCGACGAGCTGCGAGACGCGCTCCCTGGAGAACCCGGCCGGCCTGCCCAGCGTGAAGATGCCCACGAGCACGGCGGCGAGCAGGGCGATCAGCGGCGAGCCGACGACGTCGAACACGCGCTGCACGGTGGTGTCGGGGTCGTCCACGACGATGTCGACCAGCGCCTTCGCCAGCATCAGCACCACCGGCAGCAGGATGGTCGCCAGCGTCGCGCCGAAGCCGGGCCGCCGCTCCAGCTCCTCCGACGGCCGCTGCGGGATCATGCGGTCCGGGGCCGGGACGTCCACCCAGCGGGCGGCGTAACGGGAGAAGACCGGGCCGGCGATGACGACGGTCGGGACGGCCACGAGCACGCCGAGCGCGAGCGTCACCCCCAGGTCGGCGCCGATCGCGTCGATCGCGACCAGCGGGCCGGGGTGCGGCGGCACCAGCCCGTGCATCACGGACAGACCGGCCAGCGCCGGGATGCCGATCCGCATCAGCGAGTAGTTGCCCCGCTTGGCCACCATCAGCACCACCGGGATCAGCAGCACCACGCCGACCTCGAAGAACAGCGGCAGACCGATCACCGAGGCGATCAGCACCATCGCCCACGGCATGGAACGGCCGCCCGCCTTGGCGAGGATGGTGTCGACGATCTGGTCGGCGCCGCCGGAGTCGGCGAGCAGCCTGCCGAGGATCGCGCCGAGCGCGATCAGCACGCCCACACCGGCGACCGTGGTGCCCAGCCCGGTGGTGAAGCTGGCTATGGCCTTGTCCAGCGGCGCCCCGGCGAACGCGCCGAGCGCGAGCGAGCCGATGGTCAGCGCCAGGAAGGCGTGAAGCTTGAACTTGGTGATGAGCAGGACGATGAGGGCGATGCCCGCCAGCACGGCGATGCCCAGCTGCGCGTGGCCGGCCGAGGTGATGGGCTCGGCCGAGTCCGCTGCCAGCATCTCGACGCTGAGTCTGGTCACGGGGGTTCCTTGCAGATACGGGGACGGGGGGAAGGGGGGTGATGCGAGTACTACGGGTACGGGGACTGCGGGTATGGGGGACTGCGGATACGGGGGGACTACGGGTATGGGTCGGGGTACTACGGGTGCGGACGGGCGCCCGAGGTCCTACGGGCACGCTGGGACTACCGCTTGGGGGTGCCCGCGGCTACCGCTTCGGGTGCCTCCGGCTATGACGCGTCCGGAAGCTCCGCCAGGGCCTTGGCGGCCCGCTCGGTGATCTCCTCGGGGGAGCCCGAGACGTCGACCGCCGCCCCGGCCTCGTCCGCGCCCAGCGGCTGGAGCGCGGCGAACTGGGAGTCGAGCAGCGCGGTCGGCATGAAATGCCCCTGCCGCTGCCCCATCCGGTCCTCGATCAACGCCCGGTCGCCCGCGAGGTGCACGAACACCACACCGGGCGCGGCGGCCCGGAGCCGGTCGCGGTACGACCGCTTGAGCGCCGAGCAGCTGACCACCCCGCCGAGCCCCGCCCGCCCGTGCGCCCAGGCGCCGATGGCGTCAAGCCACGGCCACCGGTCGTCGTCGTCGAGCGGGGTGCCGGCCGACATCTTGGCGATGTTGGCCGGCGGGTGGAAGTCGTCGCCCTCGGCGTACGGGACGCCCAGCCGGGCCGCGAGCAGAGGACCGATCGTGGTCTTGCCCGTGCCGGCGACGCCCATCACCACGACGACGTGCGGGGTGCGCATCTCTGCCTCACTGTCTTCCTCGACACCTGATGTCGACGACACTGAAACGCATTAGGTACGACGAATTCAAGAGACTGTGGCAAATAAGTCTGACTTTTTGAGTCCTTGATCCACCCCGTACGCTGAGTGCATGACCACTCCGGGCCGGGGTCTGCACGGCCGAGTACTGGACGCCCTCGGCCCCGCGATCACGGCGGGCGACTACCCGCCGGGGAGCGTGCTGCGGACCGACGAACTGGCCCAGCGCTTCGACGTCTCCCGCTCCGTGATGCGCGAGGCGGTCCGCGTGCTGGAGTCCATGCACCTGGTGGAGTCCCGCCGCCGCGTGGGCGTCACGGTCCGCCCCAAGGCGGAGTGGAACGTCTACGATCCGCAGGTCATCCGCTGGCGGCTGGCCGGTGCCGACCGCCCACACCAACTGCGCTCGCTCACCGTGCTGCGCTCGGCGATCGAGCCGGTCGCGGCGGGCCTGGCCGCCCAGCACGCCACGGCGGAGCAGTGCGCCGAACTGACCGAGTGCGCGCTCGGCATGGTCGCGAACTCACGCGGCCACAGGCTGGAGGGATACCTCTTCCACGACGTGGCCTTCCACCGGGTGATCCTCACGGCCTCCGGCAACGAGATGTTCGCCCGCCTCGGCGACGTCGTCGCGGAGGTCCTCACCGGCCGCACCCAGCACGAGGTCATGTTCCACGACCCCGACCCGGCCGCCGTCACCCTGCACGTCCAGCTCGCCGAGGCGGTCCGCGAGGGCGACGCCGAGCGCGCGGAGCGGCTGACCCGGGAGGTCACCGCGGGCGCCCTGAAGGAACTGGACATCCTCGCCCCGTAAGGCCGAGGGTCAGGCCGCGTCCGGGAACTCCCCGTCCGCATACACCCACGCGCCGTCCACCCGCTCGAACCGGCTCCGCTCGCGCAGCGACCCGCCCCGGTAGGACGCCCGGAACTCCACCATGCCGGTGGAGTGGAACGGGGAGCCCTCCGCCGTGGCGAGGATCTCCAGGCCGGTCCACCGCGTGCCGGGATCGAGGTCGAGCCCCGCAGGCCGGGTCCGCGGATGCCAGGTCCGCATCAGATACCCCGCGTCGCCCCGCACGAAGGCGCTGTACCGCGAACGCATCAGCGCCTCGGCGGTCGGTGCGACGGCCGCGCCGGAGTGGAAACGACCGCAGCAGGCCTCGTAGGCCTCGGGCAGACCGCAGGGACAGACGGCGGCAGCGGCGGCGGCACGGGCGGGCCGGGCCGGACGCCCGGGGCGGGCGGTACGTCGGGACATGCCCCCCATTGTGCCGGTCGCCCGCACCGGGCCACCGAAGGGCACCGGACCCCGACGAGCGCGGCCGGAACACGCCCCCGGACACGACCGAGGGCCGCAACCTCGATGGTCGCGGCCCTCACTCATCTTCAGTGTCCGAGGGGGGACTTGAACCCCCACGCCCGATAAAGGGCACTAGCACCTCAAGCTAGCGCGTCTGCCATTCCGCCACCCGGACAAGGTGTCTGTCGTGCGGGTTTTCCCCGCGGCGACGACGTAAACATTACCAGGCTTTCGAGGGTGCCCGATCACGGGCCGGGCGTGAACGGCGTGTGACGGGCCGGGAGCGCTCTTGGGCGAGCGGCGGGGGAGGGGGAGGATGAAGGGGACCACCAGCAGTGACAGCGGGAGGAAGCAGAGTGAGCGCGACGGACGACACGGCCAGGGGCGTCACCGGCGAGGACGAGGTCGTGGACCTCTGCCGCGACCTGATCCGGTTCGACACCAGCAACTACGGCGACCACTCGGGTCCGGGTGAGCGCAAGGCGGCCGAGTACGTCGCCGAGAAGCTCGCCGAGGTGGGGCTGGAGCCCCGGATCTTCGAGTCGCACCCGGGCCGCGCCTCCACGGTGGCCCGCATCGAGGGCACGGACCCGAGCCGGCCCGCGCTGCTCATCCACGGCCACCTCGACGTCGTACCGGCCAACGCGGCCGACTGGACCCACGACCCCTTCTCCGGCGAGGTCGCCGACGGGTGTGTGTGGGGGCGGGGCGCCGTCGACATGAAGGACATGGACGCGATGACCCTCGCGGTCGTGCGCGACCGGCTGCGCTCGGGCCGCAGGCCCCCGCGCGACATCGTGCTCGCCTTCCTCGCCGACGAGGAGGCCGGCGGCACCTATGGCGCACGCCACCTCGTCGACCGCCACCCGGAGCTCTTCGAGGGCGTCACGGAGGCGATCAGCGAGGTGGGCGGCTTCTCCTTCACCGTCGACGACAAGCGGCGGCTCTACCTGATCCAGACTGCCGAGAAGGGCATGCACTGGATGAAGCTGACCGTGGCCGGCACCGCCGGGCACGGCTCGATGATCCACCGGGACAACGCGATCACCGAGCTGTCCGAGGCCGTCGCCCGCCTCGGCCGGCACCGCTTTCCCGTACGGGTCACCAAGACCACCCGGGCCTTCCTCGACGAGCTCGGCGACGCGCTCGGCACCGAACTGGATCCGGAGGACATGGAGTCGACGCTCGCCCGGCTCGGCGGCATCGCCAAGCTCATCGGCGCGACCCTGAGCAACACCGCCAACCCGACGCAGCTGGGCGCCGGTTACAAGGTCAACGTGATCCCCGGCGAGGCCACCGCCCACGTCGACGGGCGCTTCCTGCCCGGACATGAGGAGGAGTTCCTCGCCGACCTGGACCGCATCCTCGGCCCGAACGTGCGCCGCGAGGACGTGCACGCCGACAAGGCCGTCGAGACCACCTTCGACGGGGCGCTGGTGGAGGCCATGCAGTCCTCGCTGCTCGCCGAGGACCCGACCGCCAAGGCCATCCCGTACATGCTCTCCGGCGGGACCGACGCCAAGTCCTTCGACGACCTCGGCATCCGCGGCTTCGGCTTCGCCCCGCTCAAGCTGCCGCCGGAGCTGGACTTCGCCGGCATGTTCCACGGCGTCGACGAGCGAGTGCCGGTGGACGGGCTCCAGTTCGGCGTGCGGGTGCTCGACCGCTTCATCGACGCGTCCTGATTCCTCCCGCTGAATCGACACTTCGGCATTCGGCCGCCTGTACGGACGTGACTGGGACGAGTGAATGCGCCGATAAGCGCGTAGCCCCACTAATTCCTCCTCGTTACTGGTGATGCGATCCGCTGATTGGGATCGCTTTGCCGACAAGGTTTGCCAACAAGGAGGAACAATGATCAAGAAGGTCGTCGCCGCTGCGGCTGCCACCGGTGGACTGGTTCTCGCGGGCGCGGGCATGGCCGCCGCCGACTCGGGTGCTCAGGCCGCCGCCGTGCACTCCCCGGGCGTCGCTTCCGGCAACGTGATCCAGGCGCCCCTGCACATCCCGGTGAACGTCTGCGGCAACACGATCTCGGCGATCGGCGCGCTGAACCCCGCCTTCGGCAACGCCTGCCTCAACAAGTGACATCGACCCGCTGAGGGGTCGTCCACACCGTCGGCTCCGGAGCGCACGCCATGCGCTCCGGGGCCTACCGGTCTTTTTCTCGAGGCACTCCTTGTCGGCGTGAAACGCCGAAGACATTCGACGAAGAAAGCAAGGGATTCAGTCATGCGACAGGTCACCCGCAAAGGCCTCATGACCGTGGCGGCCGCCACGGGCGTGATCGCCGCCGCAGGCGGCTACGCCCACGCCGACTCCGGTGCGCAGTCAGGCGCGTCCCACTCGCCCGGCGTGCTCTCGGGCAACACCGTCCAGGTGCCGGTGGACGTGCCGATCAACGTCTGCGGCAACACCGTCAGCGTCATCGGCGCCCTCAACCCGGCCACGGGCAACGCCTGTTCCAACGGGAGTGACCGCGGCGGCCGGTCGGAGGGACGCGACGGCGGCCACTCCGGTCACGGCGACCAGGGCGGCTACGGCGGTCACGGCGGCTACGGCGACCAGGGCGGCTACGGCGGCCACGACGACCGCGGTGGCCACGGCGGCTCCCGCGCGCACGGCGGCCACGGCGGCGCGCACGCGGGCGGCCACACCGAGGGCTCGCCCGGCATCGGCTCCGGCAACCACGTCCAGGCGCCCGTCCACGTGCCGGTGAACTTCTGCGGCAACGGCATCGACGCCGTCGGCATCCTCAACCCGACCATGGGCAACCGCTGCGACAACGACAGCCGCCCCGCCCCCGACTGGGACTACGGCACGCCGCCCGGCGGCGAGCACCAGCCCCCCGAGCCCGGCAACCAGAACCCCGGCACCCCGACCAACCCGGGCACCTCCAGCCCGACCACGCCCGAAGGCAAGCCGTCCACGCCGCGCCACGTGACCCCGGCGGGCTCCTCCACCGCCGCACACCAGCCCGCCGGCCGGGCCACCGCACAGCTCGCCACCACCGGCAGCGAACTCCCGCTGGGCCTCGCCGTGCCCGTCGGCGCCGGCGCGCTGCTCGCTGGCGCGGTCCTCTACCGCAAGGCGCGCCCCCAGGCGTAGCCGGCACCCCCACGGCACCGCGCACGACGGAGCGGGCCCCGCCTCGGCGGGGCCCGCTCCGTTCGCGTCATCCTCGGCTCACCAAGTGGCCCGCACCTGGCGGATGATCCGTCGCCTCAACCGCACCCTGCGGCTGCCGTCCCGCAGCAGGCTCAGACGGTGCAGCTCCCAGTTTCCGTACTCCGCGTGGTCCGTCAGCAGTCGTGTCGCCTCGCTCCGGGACACCCCGCGCGGTACGTACACGTCGACAAATTCGTATTCCGGCATCGCATCTATTGTGCGGTCTGGGGCCCGGTACGGATAGCGTCTGCACTATGTCTGATGCTGCGCAGCCCACCGCTGCCGAGGTACGCGCCGCCGCCGAGGCGGTCAAGACCGCGCTCGACCGCCACCTGGCCGCGGTCGAACGCAGGACGGGAGAGGACGACCAGGCCGTCTACGAGGCCTTCAACCAGCTGGCCGCGGCCGCCGAGGCGTACGACGAACTGCTCTACGACCGCTACGACGAGGTCACCCCCTTCGAGATCCCCGCCGCGGAGGACGCGCTGCCGCCGTACGCGGGTCCCGAGGAACCGAACGCGCTCAGCGTGCTGATCCGCCGCGACTACTCCGTGGCGGAACCGCAGCGGCTGCTGGCGCAGGCCCAGCGGGTCGAGGCGGCGGAGTCCGACGGCGCCGGCACGGACACGGAGGCCTCAGGCACGGTCCACGGGGCGCTCGGCCTGCTCTTCGGCGAGTTCGAGCCGGACGAGATCGCCTCCAGGCACAAGGAGTTCGGCCTGGAGGAGGGCGACTCCACGCTCTGGGTCGTGGCCGCCGACGAACCGGCCGACCCCGGCGACTGGCTGGAGACGCCGTTCGACCAGCCCGACCCCGAACAGGTGGTGTGCCGCTTCGACGTGAGCTCGGTCTTCGACGACGAGCTGGACGACGTGGACGACGACGACACGGACGACGAGGGCGCGGCGCCGCTGGACGGGCACCGCGCCGACCGGTGACGTCGTGAGGGGCAGTACGTGACGTGACGCGCGCGGTGACGGCGGCGGTCACGGCAGGGGAGACCCGCCGTGACCGCCGCCGTCCGCGTCAGCCCGCCGCCGGCACCTGGGCGCGCAGCAGTGCCGGCAGCCGCGTCGTGCGGGGCTTCGGCCCGACCTCGGCGACCGCCCGGGGCAGGGCCTGCTCGACCCCGTGCACCACGGACAGATGGCGCTCCGCGCGCCCGAACGCCGTGTACACCCAGGGGCGGGACAGGGCCTGAGCCGCGTCTCCCGGCAGCACCACCACCGCCGCAGGCCACCGGCCGCCCACCGCCTGGTGCGCAGTCAGCGCCCACCCGTGCCGCACCGACTGCTCCACCCGCTCCTTCGGCACGACCACGGCGGTGTCCGCGCAGGACAGGTGCAGGCCGTCCGCGTCGGCCCCCACCACCTGACCCGGCACCGTACGGCCCGGCGCGGGCGTGTACGCGATCCGGTCGCCCGGGTCGAAGCCGCCGAAGCGGCCCGGGCCGGGGTTGAGGCGCTCCTTCAGCGCCGCGTTCAACGCGCGGGTGCCCGCCGCGCCACCGTGGCCCGGGGTGATGACCACCGTCTGCTCCGGGGCGATGCCGAACGCGCGCGGCACGGAGTCCGCGACGAGCTGCACGGTCCTGTGCACGGCCTCGCCCGCGTCGCGCACCGGCACGATCACCAGCTCCTTGCCGGGCGCCTCGACCTGGTTCAGCTCACCGAAGCCGATGCCCGAGGTCAGCTCGCCCAGCGGCCCGGGGTCGGGCGTGCGCGAGGCGATCTGCGGGCACACGCGCGCCGCGAGCAGGTCGGCGAAGACCCGGCCGGGACCGGCCGACCACAGCAGCGCCGGGTCCCCGCCGAGCACCAGCCGGGCCCCGTCCGGCAGGGACTCCACCAGCATCGCGGCGCTCTCCACGTCGAGCTGCGGCGTGTCCGGAAGGATCAGCAGATCGAGGGCCAGGGCGCCGTCGGCGTCCCGGCCGGGCCCCTCGGCGCCCGCGAGCAGACCGGCGACGGTGACCACGTCCTCGCCCGGCTCCTTCAGCAGGGCGGCGAACCGCCGCCGCCCGTCCGGGGTGTGGCACGCGGCGACCGCGCGCAGGCCGAGAGACCGGGCGGCGGCGAGCAGGGCCGCCGGCTCGGCGCGGGCGGCCTCGCCGCCGGTGTGCAGCACCAGTCCGTGCCCGGCGACCGCGCGGATCAGCTCGGCCGCGCCGCCGGACGCCCCGGCCGCGGCCTGCTCCCACCGCGCCGGGGCGTCCTCGGCCGGCGAGGTGGCCACCCGGGCCAGGCCGTCGGCGAGGCTCTCCTCCGCGAGCGCGTACCGCTCCAGCCCGACCAGGACCCGGACCGGACGCGCCTCCTCCTCGCCCTCCTCGCCCTCCGCCGACGCGTCGGCGGGCTTCGCGGCCCCGGGCTCGTCCAGGGCGTCCTGGAAGACGAGGGCCTCGCCCTCGGCGAGGGTGCTCTGCACGGCCGCGTCGGCGTCCCGGACGCCCTGCCTGCCGAGCGCGGTGGTCAGCGCGGGCAGCTCCAGCGCGGTGTGTCCGGCCAGGGCGGCCTGCTCCAGCAGCCACACCGTGACCGCGCGGGCGCGCCGCTCGTCGTCGGGCGCGCAGTCGGGGCCGAGCAGCGCCCGCGCGAAGCCGTCGGCCTGCTCCGGCCGGACCCCGGGGACGCGCAGCAACTGCCAGGGGTCCTCGGCCAGCGCCTCCCCGGCGCCCTCGCCGAGCACGGCCGCGACCTGCGGCGCGAGCGACTCGGGGGCGCCCGCGCCGGTGAGGACGCGGCGCACGGCCTCCACGGTCTCCGGCGCGGGCCCCTGCGGGGCGGGCGCGGGGGCGGGCTGGGGGCGGCGCACGGGTTCCTGGGCGGCGGGGCGGCGCGGGGCGGGTTCGGGGTCGGCGAAGACCGTGGCGGCCGGTTTCGCGCCGCCCTCCACGGCGCGCACCGCGGCGAGCAGATCGGCGGCCTTCCCGCTGAGCTTGCCGCCCGCCTCGACGGGCCCCTGACGCTCGGCCTTGCGCCGCTCGATCCGCTCCCGCTCCGCCTTCTGAGCGGCAAGCTCCGCCTGGGCCTCGGAAACCTGCCCCCCCTCCCCCTCGGCCCGAGCGTCCGCCGCAGGCTCGCCGGGCGGTGCGTCGACGACGGGGGCCGCGGCCTCCGTGTCCGCGGTGCTCTCACCGGCTTCGGTGACCTCGGCGACCTCGGTGTCCTCCACGGTCTCGGCCGGCGTCGGTTCCGTCTCCGAAGGGCCCGTCTCCGGGGTGGCCGGCCCGGTGGGCGCCTCGTGCTCCGGGGGGTCCGGCTCCGTGCTCACAGCGTGCTCCAGTCGTGATCGGGATAGCGGTGCACCGGCGCCGACACATCGTCGAGCGCACGGCAGATCTCGTCAGGAAGACTAAGGGCCTCCACTGACAAAGCCCCCGTGAGCTGCAGCGCGTTGCGCGGGCCGATGATCGGCGCGGTCACCCCCGGCCGGTCGCGGACCCACGCCAGGGCCACCTGCAGCGGGGTCACCGCGAGCCCGTCCGCCGCGGTCGTCACCGCGTCCACGATGCGGCTCGCCGTGTCGTCGAGGTAGGGCTCCACGAACGGCGCGAAGTGCTCGGAGGCGCCGCGCGAGTCCGGGGGCAGCGCGTCGCCCCGGTACTTGCCGGTGAGCACCCCCCGCCCCAGCGGGGAGGACGGCAGCAGCCCGATGCCCAGATCCAGCGCGGCCGGCAGCACCTCGCGCTCCACGCCCCGCTGGAGCAGCGAGTACTCCATCTGCGTGCCGGCCAGCCGGGTCCGCGTGCCCGGCGCGGCGAGCTGCCAGGTCGCGGCCTTGGCGAGCTGCCAGCCGCAGAAGTCGGAGACGCCGGCGTACCGGGCGCGCCCGCTGGCCACCGCGATGTCGAGCGCCTGGAGCGTCTCCTCCAGCGGCGTGTCCGGGTCGTACGCGTGCACGTGCCACACGTCGACGTGGTCGGTGCCGAGGCGGGCGAGCGAGGCGTCCAGTGCGGCGAGGAGATGCCCGCGGGAGCCGTCGACCCGCCGGTCCGGGTCGGGCACGCTGCCCGCCTTGGTGGAAAGGACCAGATCCCGGCGCGGGATCAGCCCGTCCATGAGCCGCCCCAGCAGGTACTCGGCCTCCCCGTCGCCGTACACGTCCGCGGTGTCGACGAGGGTGCCGCCCGCCTCCCAGAACGTCTTCAGGAGGTCCGCGGCGTCATGCTCGTCGGTGTCGCGGCCCCAGGTCAGGGTGCCGAGCCCGATCCGGGACACGCGCAGGCCCGTACGGCCGAGATGCCTCTGCTCCATGGACGCCGAGATTACTGGCCAGAACTGGGCCATGGGTTGCCTGTGGACAACGGTTCCGGCCGCCGCGCCCCGGATCGGCGCAGGCCGGAGGCCCGCCCGGCGGACGCGACCCTCGCCACACCGACCTGACCCGGCGGGCGGCCCCGCGCTACTGTCTCCGGAAACAGCGTCGTTACTGATCAGTAAGGGGAATCGGCCATGCAGCTCGGGATCAACCTCGGCTACTGGGGTGCCGGAATGGACGGGGACAACCTCGCCGTGGCCCAGGAGGCCGACCGGCTGGGGTACGCCGTGTGCTGGGCCGCCGAGGCCTACGGCTCGGACGCGGCCACCGTGCTCAGCTGGGTCGCCGCCCAGACCGAGCGGATCGACGTCGGCTCGGCCATCTTCCAGATCCCGGCCCGCCAGCCGGCGATGACCGCGATGACCGCCGCCACCCTCGACTCGCTGTCCGGCGGCCGCTTCCGCCTCGGCCTCGGCGTCTCCGGCCCGCAGGTCTCCGAGGGCTGGTACGGCGTCAAGTTCGACAAGCCGCTGTCCCGCACGCGTGAGTACGTCGAGATCGTCCGCAAGGCGATGACGCGGGAGCGGCTGTCCTACGAGGGCGAGCACTGGACGCTGCCGCTGCCCGGCGGCCCCGGCAAGCCCATCAAGCTGACCGTGCACCCGCAGCGCGAGCACATCCCGCTGTACATCGCCGCGATCGGCCCGAAGAACCTGGAGCAGACCGGCGAGATCGCCGACGGCGCCCTGCTGATCTTCCCCTCGGCGGACCACCTCGAGGACACCGCCGTCAAGCACCTGCGCGCGGGCCGCGAGAAGGCCGGCAAGACGCTGGACGGCTTCGACGTCTGCCCGACCCTGCCGCTCGCCGTCGGCGAGGACAAGGACGTCGAGCGGCTCGCCGACGCCTTCCGCCCCTACACCGCCCTCTACGTCGGCGGCATGGGCAGCCCCAAGCAGAACTTCTACAACCAGCTCGCCCGCCGCATGGGCTACGAGCAGGCGGCGACCGAGATCCAGGAGAAGTACCTCTCCGGCGACAAGCAGGGCGCCGCGGCCGCCGTGCCGCACGAACTCATCGACAGCACCACGCTGCTCGGCTCCGTGGAGCGCATCGCCGACCGGATGAAGGCCTACGCCGCGGCCGGGGTCACCACCCTCAGCCTCGCCCCCGCCGGCTTCTCCCTCGACGAGCGCCTCGCCTCCCTGCGGGCCGGCGCGGAGGCCCTGGAGCTCTCCGGCCTGGCGTAGGCCCTCCAGAAGTTCAGCGGCCGTGGTGGGGGCTCGGGGGTCTTCCCCGCCACGGCCGTCACGGGGAACAACGCGTCGGGACCCGGCCGGTTACGCCCCCGCGGCGAGCGAGGCCGTCACCTTTTCGGCCGAGCCGTCCGGCGCACCTGTTGCAGCCCCTCACATACGGCACTTGACTCGTTCTCCCGGTATGCAGAGAGGTGCCCCCATGCTTTCGGCCAAGAACCTCTTCCAGGAGATCCTCGACGACGACGAGTCGTTCCGGCTGTTCTGCTCCATCGCCGCCGGCGGCGAGTCCCAGGGCGGCTGGGAGAACGCCCGGATCGCCGCCCTCGTCCCACCCGGTGAACGCGACCTCGCCCCCAAGATCGCCCGGCACGGAGCCGACGAGGACAAACACGGCCGGATCTTCGAAGCCCTCCTGAGGAAACGGGGCCTGTCACCTGCCCCCGTACCCCCCGAGACCGACTACACGATGCTCCTGGAGCGCGAAGGCATCGGCCTCCAGCACGACCGACTCCGGGCAGACGAGCCGCTCACCGTGCCCGACATCGTCACCTACCTCGCCCACAGCCGCGTCACCGAACAACGCGCCTCCGAACAGATGCGGCTGCTGCGCAAGCACTTCGGCGACCACCCCGACCTCGGCCGCGCGGTGAAGATGATCTCCCACGACGAGGACAACCACCTCGCCTACTGCCACGAGGAACTGCTGCGCTACGCGCGCGCGGGACACGGCCGGACCATCCAGCGCACCCTGCGCCGATGCGCGCTCGCCGAGATCCGCGTCTACCGCGACGTCAGCCTCGCCGTCATGGCCCACATGGGCCGCATCCTCGGCTGGAGCCGCCCCAAACGGACCGCCCTCGCCGCCGGCATCCACGCCGTCCACGCCTGGGAACGCCTCGCCGGCTGGCACCGCATGGTCACCCTGAAACCACCCCTGCGCACCAACGCCCTCGGCGGCCCCGAACCCGCGGCTACAGCCAGCCCCGCCGTTTGAACAACCGGTACAGGCCCACCTCCAGGGCCGCCATCACCGCTATCACCACCGGATACGACCACACCCAGTGCAGTTCCGGCATGTGCTCGAAGTTCATGCCGTAGATGCCCGCGATCATCGTCGGCACCGCCGCCATCGCCGCCCACGCGGAGATCTTCCGCATGTCGTCGTTCTGGCGGACGCTCATCTGCGCCAGGTGAGCCGACAGGATGTCCGACACCAGCCGGTCCAGGCTCTCCACGGACTCGTTCACGCGCGCGAGGTGATCGCTGACGTCACGGAAGAACGGCCGCGCCTTGTCGTTGACGAAGGGCAGAGTCGACCCCATCGCCCCCGTGCCCGCCAGCCGCGACATCGGCGGCGCCAGCGGACCGGTCGCCCGGCGGAACTCCAGCACCTGCCGCTTGAACGTGTAGATCCGCGACGCCGTGTGCCGCGAACCGCCGCCGTCCGGGGAGAACACCTCCGCCTCCAGCTCCTCCAGGTCCGTCTGCAACTCCGTCGCCACATCCAGATAGTGGTCCACCGTCGCGTCGGCGATCGCGTACAGCACCGCCGTCGGCCCCTTCGCCAGCAGCTCCGGCTCGTGCTCCAGCCGCTGCCGCACCGCCGCCAGCGGAGCGCCCTCACCGTGCCGCACGGTCACCACGAACGAGTCGCCGAGGAAGACCATGACCTCGCCCGAGGACACCGTGTCGCTCTCCTGCTCGTACACCACCGGCTTCAGCACCAGGAACAGCGAGTCGTCGTACACCTCCAGCTTGGGCCGCTGATGGGCCTTCAACGCGTCCTCCACCGCCAGCGGGTGCAGCGCGAACTCCCGCGTGACGTGGTCGAACTCCTTCTCGGTGGGCTCATGCAGCCCGATCCACACGAAACCGCCCGCGGCGCGCGCCTCGTCCAGCGCGTCGGAGAAGTCCTGCGGGCCGTCACTGCGGTGCCCGTCACGGTAGATGGCACAGTCCACGATCACGGAGCGTGTTCTCCCTTCGGCCGTTCCTCTTCGCCCCCCGGCGTACGCCTACCCTGGGCCGCATGCCCACGCTGATCCTCGTCCGGCACGGACGGTCCACCGCCAACACCGCCGGCCTCCTCGCCGGCTGGACGCCCGGCGTCGCCCTCGACGAGCGCGGCGCCGAGCAGGCCGCCGCACTCCCCGGGCGGCTCGCCGGACTGCCGATCGCCGAGGTCGTCGCCAGCCCCCTGCAACGCTGCCAGGAAACCGTCCAGCCCCTCCTCGACGCCCGCCCCGGCCTGCCCGCGCACACCGACGAACGGATCGGGGAGTGCCACTACGGCGACTGGTCGGGCCGCAAGCTCGCCGAGCTGAAGGACGAACCGCTCATGGACATCGTCCAGGCGCACCCCTCCGCGGCCGCCTTCCCGGGCGGCGAGTCGATGCGCGCCATGCAGACCCGCGCCGCCGAAGCGGTCCGCGAGTGGAACGCGCGCGTGGAGCGCGACCACGGCGCCGACGCCGTCTACCTCATGTGCTCGCACGGCGACATCATCAAGTCGCTCGTCGCCGACGCCCTCGGACTCCATCTCGACCTCTTCCAGCGGATCTCCGTCGAACCGTGTTCCATCACCGCGATCCGCTACACCCGCGTGCGGCCCTTCCTCGTGCGCCTCGGCGACACCGGCGACTTCGCCTCCCTGACGCCCCGCGAGGAGCCCCCCGCCGAGGACGCCGCGGTCGGAGGCGGTGCGGGCGCACCGTGATCGTCGGCCGCAGTAGGGTGAAGCGGTCCGCATACGCACGTTCACGCATGGACGTTCACGTACCCACGATTCCCATGGAGACAGGACGTGTCCCGTCAGGTGTTCCTCTACGACCCCCCGGACCGCTTCGTGGCCGGTACGGTCGGACTGCCCGGACGCCGTACCTTCTTCCTCCAGGCCGCCGCAGGCTCCCGGGTGACCAGTGTGGCACTGGAGAAGACCCAGGTCGCCGCACTCGCCGAGCGCATGGACGAGCTGCTGGACGAGGTCGTACGCCGTAGCGGCGGGAGCGCCGCCGTACCCGCCGTGGCGCCCGCCGAGGTCGCCGACACCGCGCCCCTCGAAACGCCGGTCGAGGAGGAGTTCCGCGTCGGCACCATGGCCCTCGCCTGGGACGGCGAGGAACAGCGCATGATCGTCGAGGCGCAGGCCCTCGTGGAACTCGACGCCGACTCCGAGGAAGACCTCGCCGAGGCGGAGGAGCGGCTCCTCCAGGACGAGGAGAACGGGCCCCCGATGCTGCGGGTCCGCCTCACCGGCGCCCAGGCCCGGGCCTTCGCCAAGCGGGCCCTCGACGTCGTCAACGCCGGCCGGCCGCCGTGCCCGCTGTGCAGTCTGCCGCTCGACCCGGAAGGACACGTATGTCCGCGCCAGAACGGATACCGCCGCGGGGCGTGACGACCGCCGGCCCCGACTTCGCCGACCTGCTCGCCCGGGGCGAGCTGACCGTGCGCGGACGCATCCAGGACGCCTCCAACGCGGCCCTGTACTGCACGGTCGCCCACGAGGGCCGCGAAGCCGCCTGCGTGTACAAACCCGTCGCGGGGGAGCGGCCCCTGTGGGACTTCCCCGACGGCACCCTCGCCCAGCGGGAGGTCGCCGCGTACGCCGTCTCCGAGGCCACCGGCTGGGGACTCGTACCGCCCACCGTCCTGCGCGACGGACCGTACGGCGAAGGCATGTGCCAGCTGTGGATCGAGGCCTCCGCGGAGGACGGGCTGCTCGCCCTCGTCGACGCGGAGGAACCGGAGCCCGGCTGGAAGGCGATCGGCCTCGCCGACGTCGGCGAGGGCCGCACGGCGCTCCTCGTGCACGCCGACGACGAACGGCTGCGGCGGCTCGCCGTGCTCGACGCCGTCGTCAACAACGCCGACCGCAAGGGCGGCCACCTGCTGACCACCGACACCGGGCACCTGTACGGCATCGACCACGGCGTCACCTTCAACGCCGAGAACAAACTGCGCACCCTGCTGTGGGGCTGGGCCGGAGAACCCCTCACCCCGGACGCCGTCGAAGCCCTGGAGCGCCTGCGCACCGCCCTGGAACCGGCGGGGGAGCTGACCGGCGTCCTGGCCGGGCTCATCACACCGGCGGAGACCGACGCCACCCGCGCGCGCGTCGACGACCTGCTGGCCTCCGGCAGACACCCCGAGCCCGGCGGCGACTGGCCGGCGATCCCCTGGCCCCCCGTCTGAACACACTTGCGACGGACGCGCAAGAGTGCCTTCCCGGTCAACCGGCGGGCTCCGGTTCGTAACGGGAACTCCGGTCCGGTTAGGCTCATGACATGCATGCCTGGCCCGCTTCCGAGGTCCCCGCCCTGCCTGGTCAGGGCCGCGACCTGAGGATCCACGACACCGCGACCGGCGGCCTCGTCACCCTCGACCCCGGTCCCGTCGCCCGAATCTACGTCTGCGGAATCACGCCGTACGACGCGACCCACATGGGTCACGCGGCCACCTACAACGCGTTCGACCTCGTGCAGCGCGTGTGGCTCGACACCAAGCGGCAGGTCCACTACGTCCAGAACGTCACCGACGTCGACGACCCGCTCCTGGAGCGGGCCCAGCGCGACGGCGTCGACTGGACCGCCCTCGCCGAGAAGGAGACCGCCCTCTTCCGCGAGGACATGACCGCCCTGCGCATGCTCCCACCGCGCCACTACATCGGCGCCGTCGAGGCGATACCCGGCATCGTGCCCCTCGTCGAGCGGCTCCGCGACGCCGGCGCCGCCTACGAACTCGACGGCGACGTCTACTTCTCCGTCGAGTCCGACCTGCACTTCGGCACGGTGTCCCGCCTGGACGCCGCCGCCATGCGGCTGCTCTCCGCCGAACGCGGCGGCGACCCCGACCGCCCCGGCAAGAAGAACCCGCTCGACCCGATGCTGTGGACCGCCGCCCGGGACGGCGAGCCCAGCTGGGACGGCGCCTCCCTGGGCCGCGGCCGCCCCGGCTGGCACATCGAGTGCGTCGCCATCGCCCTGGACCACCTCGGCATGGGCTTCGACATCCAGGGCGGCGGCTCCGACCTCGCCTTCCCGCACCACGAGATGGGCGCCTCCCACGCCCAGGTCCTCACCGGCGAGTTCCCCATGGCCAAGGCGTACGTCCACGCCGGCATGGTCGCCCTGGACGGCGAGAAGATGTCCAAGTCCAAGGGCAACCTCGTCTTCGTCTCGCGACTGCGCCGCGACGGCGTCGACCCGGCGGCGATCCGGCTCACCCTGCTCGCGCACCACTACCGCGCCGACTGGGAGTGGACCGACCAGGTGCTCCCCGACGCGCAGGACCGGCTCGGGCGCTGGCGCGCGGCCGTCTCCCGGCCCGACGGCCCGCCCGCCGAGGCCCTCGTCGAGGAGATCCGCGACGCCCTCGCCGACGACCTGGACGCCCCCGCCGCGCTGGCCGCCGTCGACCGCTGGGCCGCGCTCCAGCAGGAGCGGGGCGGCACGGACACCGGGGCGCCCGGCGTCGTGTCGCGAGCGGTGGACGCCCTGCTCGGCGTGGCGCTGTAACCCGCGCGCGAGAAAGCGGCACGTGCCCTTCCCCTCGGGAGCAACACCCCGAAGCGGAAGGGCACTTGCCGTTCCCCCGCCCGACCCGTCGTCAGGCTGCCGGTGACGCCTGTCATGTGATGGGGTGTGAGCGTTGACGACAACCGCTCCGCCGGCCACGAGCCGGCCCCCACGCGGAAGGACGCACAGTGGCATCCACAGAACGCTCCTTAGCCCGCCGCAGACTTCTCACCGCGACCGCCGCCCTGTCCGGCGCGGCGCTCCTCGGCGGCACCGGCGCCACCACCGCCCACGCCGCCGGCGCGCGCGGCACGGCATGGCCCGCCGCGTTCCCCCTGCCCGACGGCTTCCAGCCCGAGGGCATCACCATCGGCAGCCGCCCCCACGCCTACCTCGGCTCCCTCGCGAACGGCGACGTCCACCGGGTGAGCCTCGCCACCGGCCGCGGCTCCCTCGCCGTCAAGGGCCTCGGCGAGGGCCACCCCACCGTCGGACTGAAGATCGACCGGCACCACCGGCTCTTCCTCGCCGGCGGCCCGAGCGGCGAGATCCGTGTCGCCGACGCCCGCACCGGCGAGACCGAGCAGGTCCACGCCACCGGCGGCGTCTTCGTGAACGACGTGATCCTCACCCCGGGCGCCGCCTGGTTCACCGACTCCTTCGCACCCCGGCTCTACAAACTGGTCCTCGGCCGGCACGGCACGCCGCAGGCCCTGGAGACCCTGCCGCTGAGCGGCGACTGGGTGCAGGGCGAGGAGTTCACCGCCAACGGCATCGAACGCACCCCCGACGGCAGGGCGCTGCTGGTGGTCGACACCGTCGCCGACGGCGGCGGCCTGATGCGGGTCGACCCGGCCACCGGAGTCGCCCGCGCGGTCGACCTCGGGCCGGCCCGGCTGCCCAACGGCGACGGCCTGCTGCTGCTCGGCCGGATCCTCTACGTCGTCCAGCAGCGGCAGAACGCGATCGACGTGTTCCGGCTGAACGCGGCCGGCACCCGGGGCACGGCCATCGCCCGGATCACCGACCCGCGCTTCCGCATCCCGACGACGGCCGCGGCGTGGGGCGACCGCCTCTACCTGCCGAACGCCCGCTTCGACGTCGACCCGACGCCCGCCACCGACTACGACGTGGTGGCCGTGGACCGCGTCTGACGACGAGAGGGCGGTGCGCCGACGCGCACCGCCCTCCTCCACCTGCCCACCCTGCGTCGGGCTTTCAGTCCTCCGACGAATCCTCGTCGTCGCTCGCCGGCTTGGGCGGCTTCGGCGGGCGGGTCCGCTCACCGGGATCGGGCGGACCCCCGCCGTCCCGGCGCCGCAGATACCGCTCGAACTCGCGGGCGATCGCCTCACCCGACGCCTCCGGCAGCTCCGCGGTGTCCCGGGCCTCCTCCAGCGTCTGGACGTACTCGGCCACCTCGCTGTCCTCGGCGGCGAGTTGGTCCACCCCGGTCTGCCACGCCCGGGCGTCCTCGGGCAGTTCGCCCAGCGGGATCCGCAGG
Source organism: Streptomyces sp. NPDC002566 (assembly GCF_042889585.1). NCBI lineage: Bacteria > Bacillati > Actinomycetota > Actinomycetes > Kitasatosporales > Streptomycetaceae > Streptomyces > Streptomyces sp. NPDC002566. The sequence goes on from NZ_JBIARD010000012.1 coordinate 134,845, forward strand.
TCGATCAGGTCCTCCAGGCGGTTCAGCAGAGCCAGCGTCGCCTTGGGGTTGGGCGGCTGCGACACATAGTGCGGCACCGCCGCCCACAGGCTCACCGCCGGCACGCCCGCGTGCGTGCACGCCTCCTGGAGGACGCCGACGATGCCGGTCGGCCCCTCGTACTTGGTCTCCTCCAGGTCCATCCGGCGGGCCAGGTCGGCGTCGGACGTGGTCCCGCTGATCGGCACGGGACGCGTGTGTGGGGTGTCGCCGAGCAGGGCGCCCAGGATGACCACCAGCTCCACGCCCAGCTCGTGGGCGAACCCGAGCAGCTCGTTGCAGAACGAGCGCCAGCGCATGGACGGTTCGATCCCGCGCACCAGCACCAGATCGCGCGGCTTCTCACCGCCGACCCGCACCACCGACAGCCTCGTCGTCGGCCACGTGATCTTGCGGACGCCGGACTCCATGAACACCGTGGGGCGGTTCACCTGGAAGTCGTAGTAGTCCTCGGCGTCCAGCGCCGCGAACACCTCGCCCTTCCACTCCCGCTCCAGATGCGCGACCGCGGTGGAGGCGGCGTCGCCGGCATCGTTCCAGCCCTCGAACGCGGCCACCATGACCGGGTCGATCAGCTCGGGAACCCCCTCGAGCTCGATCACCCAGCGCCTCCTTCCGACGTGCCCTCGCCTGACCACCCAACCTTACGGCGTTCCGCGGGGGCGCCCGCAGCCCCCTCGCACGGGGGAGTGAACGGATCACTGCCCCGATCCCGACCCCCGAACACCCGTCCCCCGAAGCCGCTCACGGCTCGACCGCCGGTCAACCGGGCGTCCCGACTCCCCACGCCGAGAGGGGCGCCTCCGGCAGTGCGGAGACGCCCCTCTCACGGTGTCGGCCCTCGACGAGGCCCCCGGCGGGACTACTTCTTGTCGAGGAGGCCCTGCACCTTCGCCCGGACCTCGTCCGAGGCCAGACCGCGGATGGTCAGCGTCGTACGGCGGCGCAGCACGTCGTCCGCCGTCTCGGCCCACTCGTGGTCGCGGGCGTAGACGACCTGCGCCCAGATCTCGGGGGCGTCCGGGTGGACCCGCTCGCCCAGCTCCGGGTTCTCGTTCGCCAGCCGGGCGATGTCGAAGGCCAGCGAACCGTAGTGCGTCGCCAGGTGCTTGGCGGTGTCGGCGGCCATGCGCGGGCCGGGCGCCGGGTTGTCCACCAGCAGCCGGTGGGCGACCGCCCGCGGGTTGGCGACACCGGGCAGCGGCAGCTTCTTCGGCAGCGAGGAGATCGGCTCGAAGTCGTCACCGAGCGGGTGGCCCGGCAGCGCCTCCAGCTTCTGCATCACCGTACGGCCGATGTGGCGGAACGTCGTCCACTTGCCGCCCGCGACGGACAGCATGCCGCCCCGGCCCTCGGTGACGACGGTCTCCCGCTTGGCCTTGGCCGTGTCGCCGGGACCGCCCGGCAGCACCCGCAGGCCCGCGAAGGAGTAGGTGATCAGATCACGGCTGAGCTGCTGGTCCCGGATCGAGAACGCGGCCTCGTCCAGGATCTGGGTTATATCGGCGTCGTTGACGGCGACGTCGGCCGGATCGCCCTCGTACTCCTCGTCGGTGGTGCCGAGCAGCAGCATGTCCTCCCAGGGGAGGGCGAAGGTGATGCGGTACTTGTCGATCGGGGTGGCCAGCGCGGCCCGCCAGGGCGAGGTGCGCTTCAGGACCAGGTGCGCGCCCTTCGACAGCCGGATCGACGGCGCCGCGTTCTCGTCCTCCATGCGGCGCAGGTGGTCCACCCACGGCCCGGTCGCGTTCAGCACCAGACGGGCGTTCACGCCGAACTCGTCGCCGGAGACCCGGTCGTGCAGATCGGCGCCGGTGACCCGGCCGCGGGTGAAGCGCAGCCCCTTCACCTCGGCGTGGTTGAGCACCACCGCGCCCGCCTCGACGGCCGCGCGGACCGTCATCAGCGCCATCCGGGCATCGTTCATCTGGTCGTCGCCGTACACGGCCACGGCCTTGAGGTTGTCGGTGCGCAGCTCGGGCACGTCCTGCGCGGCCTTGGCGGGGGAGAGCAGGTGGCCCACCCCGTCGCCGAAGGCCGACAGGGCGGAGTAGGCGAACACGCCCGCCCCGAGCTTCGCCGCGCCGTGCGGCCCGCCCTTGTACACCGGGAGGTAGAACGTGAGCGGGTTCGCCAGGTGGGGGGCCACCTGACGGGAGACCGCACGGCGCTCGAAGTGGTTCTCCGCCACCAGCTTCACCGCGCCGGTCTGCAGGTAGCGCAGACCGCCGTGGAGCAGCTTGGAGGAGGCGGAGGAGGTGGCGCCGGCGAAGTCGCCGGCGTCGACCAGGGCCACCCTCAGGCCGGACTGCGCGGCGTGCCAGGCGGTGGAGATGCCCAGGATGCCGCCGCCGATCACGAGGAGGTCGTACGACGCCTTTGCGAGCTGCTCCCGGGTCTCGGCCCGGCTCGGGTTGGAGCCGGAGGCCGGGTGCGTACCCAGGGCAGGCACGGACTGGAGGGTGGACTGACTGGTCATATCGGGTTCTTACTCCTCATGTGAGCTCCGGCCGCGGCCGGCTTCGAAGCGGGGAGCCGGCTCTCGTCAGCTCTCGTCCTCGAGCCAGCCCATGGTCCGCTCGACGGCCTTGAGCCAGCTCTTGTACTCACGGTCGCGGGTGTCCGCGTCCATGCGGGGGGTCCATTCGGCGGCCCGGCGCCAGTTGGCGCGCAGGTCGTCGGTGCTGGTCCAGAAGCCGACGGCGAGGCCGGCGGCGTAGGCGGCGCCGAGGCAGGTCGTCTCGGCGACCATGGGGCGCACCACGGGCGCGTCCAGGAAGTCCGAGAGGGTCTGCATCAGCAGGTTGTTGGAGGTCATGCCGCCGTCGACCTTGAGGGCCGCGAGCTCGACGCCGGAGTCCTTCGTCATGGCGTCGGTGATCTCACGGGTCTGCCAGGCGGTGGCCTCCAGGACGGCGCGCGCGAGGTGCGCCTTGGTGACGTACCGGGTGAGGCCGGCGATCACACCGCGGGCGTCGGAGCGCCAGTACGGGGCGAACAGGCCGGAGAAGGCCGGCACGAAGTACGCGCCGCCGTTGTCCTCGACCGAGAGCGCGAGGGTCTCGATCTCGGCGGCGGTGGAGATCAGGCCCATCTGGTCGCGCATCCACTGCACCAGCGAACCGGTGACGGCGATGGAGCCTTCGAGGGCGTAGACCGGCTTGTCGTCGCCGATGCGGTAGCCGACGGTGGTCAGCAGCCCGGAGTAGGAGTTGATGATCTTCTCGCCGGTGTTCATCAGCATGAACGTGCCGGTGCCGTAGGTCGACTTGGCCTCGCCCTCGGCGAAACAGGTCTGGCCGAACAGGGCGGCCTGCTGGTCGCCGAGCGCGGAGGCGACCGGGATGCCGCCCAGCAGGTCGCCGAGCCTGCCGCCGCTGATCTCGCCGTACACCTCGGCGGAGGAGCGGATCTCGGGGAGCATCGCCAGGGGGACGCCGATGGACTCGGCGATCTTCTCGTCCCACTCCAGCGTGTGCAGGTTCATCAGCATGGTGCGGGAGGCGTTGGTGACGTCGGTGTAGTGCTTGCCGCCGTTGACACCGCCGGTCAGGTTCCAGATGACCCAGGTGTCCATGGTGCCGAAGAGGATGTCGCCGGCCTCGGCGCGCTCGCGCAGGCCCTCGACGTTGTCCAGCAGCCAGCGGGCCTTGGGGCCGGCGAAGTACGAGGCGAGCGGCAGGCCCGTCTCGCGGCGGAAGCGGTCCTGCCCGACGTTGCGGCCGAGCTCCCGGCACAGGCCGTCGGTGCGGGTGTCCTGCCAGACGATGGCGTTGTGGACGGGCTCGCCGGTGTTCTTGTCCCACAGCAGCGTGGTCTCACGCTGGTTGGTGATGCCGATGGCCTTGATGTCGTCCCGGGTGATGCCGGCCTTCTCGACGGCTCCGGCGACGACCTCCTGGACGTTGGTCCAGATCTCGTTCGCGTCGTGCTCGACCCAGCCCGGCTTGGGGAAGATCTGCTCGTGCTCCTTCTGGTCGACGGAGACGATGCGCCCGTCGCGGTCGAAGACGATGCAGCGGGAAGAGGTGGTGCCCTGGTCGATCGCCGCGATGAAGGGGCCGGCGGTGTGGGCGTCGGTCACTGTGTGCTCCTGGGAGTTCCGTGGGTGATGGGCAGTACGTACGGCGCGTGCTGGCGGTGCAAGGTGCAGCCTGGCCTATGCGAATGCGACGTTGTAGATGCCTGCGGCGATCGCCCCGCCGATCAGCGGGCCGACGACGGGGATCCAGGCGTAGGCCCAGTCGGAGCCGCCCTTGTTGGGCAGGGGCAGGAGGGCGTGGACGATGCGCGGACCGAGGTCACGGGCCGGGTTGATCGCGTAGCCGGTGGGGCCGCCGAGGGACAGGCCGATCGAGACGACCACGAGCGCGGTGACCAGTGCGCCCAGGGTGCCCAGACCGTTGCCCTTGTCGTTCAGGCCCTGGGTGAGGACGGCGAGCACCAGCACGACGGTGCCGATGATCTCCGTGGCGAGGTTCTGCACGACGTTGCGGATCTCCGGGCCGGTGGAGAAGACGCCGAGGACCGGGCCCGCGCCCTTCTCCTGGGCCTCCACGGCCTTGGCCGCCGTGGACTGGGCGCCGGGGCCGCCGACGATCTCACGGTCGGTGAGGTGGGCGTGGAACTGGCCGTAGTAGGCCAGCCAGACCAGCGCCGCGCCGATCATGGCGCCGAGCAGCTGTCCGGCGAAGTAGGTCGGAACGTTGCTCCACTCGCCGTCCTTGATCGCGAGTGCGACCGTCACGGCCGGGTTGAGGTGGGCGCCGGAGAGCGGCGCCGAGGTGTACACGGCCGTCAGAACGGCGAAACCCCACCCGAAGGTGATGGCGAGCCAGCCGGCGTTACGGGCCTTGGAGGCCTTCAGTGTGACGGCCGCGCAGACGCCGCCGCCGAGCAGGATGAGTATGGCGGTACCGATGGTCTCGCCGATGAAGATGTCGGAGCTGGACACCCGCGACTCCTTTGTCCTTCGTCCAGGGGACCGAACCCCGGGTCCCTCCGGGGGTTCGAGCCGCCCTCGGGGGTGAGAGCGATGCCGGCCCATGGCGTTGCCACACTCTAGCGCGTATTGCCGGTAGGTGTTCGACAATGCCGACCGATGGACGGGAGTCTTTCTCCGGCGTTCCGTGCACGTCAAGAGCTGTGTTGTCGAATGCAGGATCGTTATTGATCGGCTCCGGTCATCGAACGTGTGATCGAACCTGTGGTCGAGCCTGTCCGGAATGTCCCTTTCAGGGTATGGCGAAGACCGGAACGCCCGTACGGCGCCCCGGCCCGCTCTCACCTGCTTCCCGAAACCGCGCCGCTGCTCGGCGAAACCGCGCCGCGCAGGCCCCTCAGGCCCACGTCACGCGAGCAGCGCTCAGAACCGCGCCGCGCCCAGATCCCGCGACACCGCGCGGGCGCAGTCCCGCACCGCCGCGATCAGCTCGGGCCGCAGCTCGCCCTCCCGGCACAGCCGCTCCACCGCCCCCGTGATCCCGACCGCCCCCACCGGCATGCGCCGGCGGTCGTGCACGGGCGCGGCGATCGAGGCCACGCCCTCCCACGTCTCCTCCACGTCGGCCGCGTAACCACGCGCGCGCGTGAGGTCCAGAAGCTGCTCGAAGTCCTCCAGCTCGCACACCGTGCGATCCGTGAAGGGCTTGCGGTCGGCCTCCAGCACCTCGCTGTGCGCCACCGGGTCGTACGCCGACAGCACCTTGCCCAGCGCGGTGGAGTGCAGCGGCTGCATGGCCCCGATCTCCAGCACCTGCCGGCTGTCGTCGGGCCGGAAGACGTGGTGCACCACCAGCACGCCCTGCTGGTGCAGCACTCCCAGATGGACGCTCTCCCCACTGGAGCGCGCCAGGTCGTCCGTCCACACCAGGGCACGCGCCCGCAGCTCGTGCACATCGAGGTAGGTGGTGCCCAGACGCAGCAGCTCCGCGCCCAGCTGATACCGCCCCGAGGCCTCGTCCTGCTCGACGAACCCCTCCTGCTGGAGGGTGCGCAGGATGCCGTGGGCGGTCCCCTTGGCCAGGCCCAGCGACGAGGCGATGTCCGACAGACCGAGCCGCCGCTCGCCGCCCGCGAGGAGCCGCAGCATCGCGGCCGCCCGTTCGAGCGACTGGATGTTCCGTGCCATCGCCGTCCTGCCTCCGTCCCCTCGACCGTCCACGCGCGGCAAGTACCGCCGTCGTTCGGCAATGTCGAACACTACCGGTCCATGCCGACCTCCCGCTAATGGTCGGCCGGAAGGTGTTACAGCACTCGCCCCACACGGGTGAACCGCACGCCGCCGCGGTCCGTCCCGTGGACGCCATGACCATAAGCCCGCCGACCCGGCTACGCTGGCGGCGAGCGCCCTCCACGGAAGATCGGTGCGCCGCCCGCCCCGGGCGGCTCCCGGGAGCGACCGCGGAGCCGGCGCCGAAGAAGCCGACAGCCGTCGCACCCGAGGGAGCCCTTACATGGCCTCAGTGCCGCCGACCCCTTCCGCCGACAGCCGGACCCGCGTGTCCGAGCTCCGAGAGGCCCTGGCCACCCGGGTGGTGGTCGCCGACGGAGCCATGGGCACCATGCTCCAGGCCCAGGAGCCCACCCTCGAGGACTTCCAGCACCTCGAGGGCTGCAACGAGATCCTCAACGTCACCCGCCCGGACATCGTCCGCTCCGTCCACGCCGAGTACTACGACGCCGGCGTCGACTGCGTCGAGACCAACACCTTCGGCGCCAACTACGCGGCCATGGCCGAGTACGACATCCCCGAGCGCGTCCACGAACTGTCCGAGGCCGGCGCCCGCATCGCCCGCGAGACCGCCGACGAGTACACCGCCCGCGACGGCCGCACCCGCTGGGTCCTCGGCTCCATCGGCCCCGGCACCAAACTGCCCACCCTCGGCCACGTCGCCTACACCACCCTGCGCGACGCCTTCCAGCAGAACGCCGAGGGCCTCATCGCCGGCGGAGCCGACGCCCTCATCGTCGAGACCACCCAGGACCTGCTGCAGACCAAGGCGGCCGTCCTCGGCGCCCAACGCGCCCGCGAACTCTCCGGCCTGGACCTGCCGCTCATCGTCTCCGTCACCGTCGAGACCACCGGCACCATGCTGCTCGGCTCCGAGATCGGCGCCGCCCTGACGGCCCTGGAGCCGCTCGGCATCGACATGATCGGCATGAACTGCGCCACCGGCCCCGCCGAGATGAGCGAGCACCTGCGCTACCTCGCCCGCAACGCCCGCATCCCGCTGGCCTGTATGCCCAACGCCGGCCTGCCCGTGCTCGGCAAGGACGGCGCCAGCTACCCCCTGACCGCGCCGGAACTCGCCGACGCCCAGGAGAACTTCGTCCGCGACTACGGCCTCTCCCTGGTCGGCGGCTGCTGCGGCACCACCCCCGAACACCTGCGCCAGGTCGTCGAACGCGTCCGCGGCCTCGCCCCCGCCGAGCGCGACCCGCGCCCCGAACCGGGCGCCGCATCCCTCTACCAGAGCGTCCCCTTCCGCCAGGACACCTCCTACCTCGCCATCGGCGAGCGGACCAACGCCAACGGCTCCAAGAAGTTCCGCGAGGCGATGCTCCAGGCCCGCTGGGACGACTGCGTGGAGATCGCCCGCGAACAGATCCGCGAAGGCGCGCACATGCTCGACCTGTGCGTGGACTACGTCGGCCGCGACGGCGTCGCCGACATGGAGGAACTCGCCGGCCGCCTCGCCACCGCCTCCACCCTGCCGATCGTGCTCGACTCCACCGAGGTCGACGTCATCCAGGCGGGCCTGGAGAAGCTCGGCGGCCGCGCCGTCATCAACTCCGTCAACTACGAGGACGGCGACGGCCCCGAATCCCGCTTCGCCAAGGTCACCAAGCTCGCCCGCGAGCACGGCGCCGCGCTCATCGCCCTCACCATCGACGAGGAAGGCCAGGCCCGCACCCCCGAGAAGAAGGTCGAGATCGCCGAACGGCTCATCGCCGACCTCACCGGCAACTGGGGCATCCGCGAGGAAGACATCCTCATCGACACCCTGACCTTCACCATCTGCACCGGCCAGGAGGAGTCCCGGGGGGACGGCATCGCCACCATCGAGGCGATCCGCGAACTCAAGCGCCGCCACCCCGACGTGCAGACCACCCTCGGCCTGTCCAACATCTCCTTCGGCCTCAACCCGGCCGCGCGCATCCTGCTCAACTCCGTCTTCCTCGACGAGTGCGTCAAGGCCGGCCTGGACTCCGCCATCGTCCACGCCTCGAAGATCCTCCCGATCGCCCGGTTCTCCGAGGAGGAGGTCGCCACCGCCCTCGACCTCATCCACGACCGCCGCAGCGAGGGCTACGACCCCCTCCAGAAGCTCATGCAGCTCTTCGAGGGCGCCACCGCCAAGTCCCTCAAGGCCGGCAAGGCCGAGGAACTGGCCGCCCTCCCGCTGGACGAGCGCCTCAAGCGCCGCATCATCGACGGCGAGCGCAACGGCCTGGAGGCCGACCTCGACGCGGCCCTCCAGGACCGCCCCGCCCTCGACATCGTCAACGAGACCCTCCTGGACGGCATGAAGGTCGTCGGCGAACTCTTCGGCTCCGGCCAGATGCAGCTGCCGTTCGTCCTGCAGTCCGCCGAGGTCATGAAGACCGCGGTCGCCCACCTCGAACCGCACATGGAGAAGTCGGACGCCGACGGCAAGGGCACCATCGTCCTGGCCACCGTGCGCGGCGACGTCCACGACATCGGCAAGAACCTCGTCGACATCATCCTGTCCAACAACGGCTACAACGTCGTCAACCTCGGCATCAAGCAGCCGGTCTCCGCGATCCTCGAAGCCGCCGAGGAACACCGCGCCGACGTCATCGGCATGTCCGGGCTCCTGGTCAAGTCCACGGTGATCATGAAGGAGAACCTGGAGGAGCTCAACCAGCGCGGCCTGGCCGCCGACTACCCCGTCATCCTCGGCGGCGCCGCCCTCACCCGCGCCTACGTCGAACAGGACCTCCACGAGGTCTACGAGGGCGAAGTCCGCTACGCCCGCGACGCCTTCGAGGGCCTGCGCCTGATGGACGCCCTCATCGGCGTCAAGCGAGGCGTCCCCGGCGCGAAGCTGCCCGAACTCAAGCAGCGCCGGGTCCGCGCCACCGCCGCCGCCGAAGTCGAGGAACGCCCCGAGGAAGGCCACGTCCGCTCCGACGTCGCCGTCGACAACCCGGTCCCCGAACCGCCGTTCTGGGGCACCCGCGTCATCAAGGGCATCCAGCTCAAGGAGTACGCCTCCTGGCTGGACGAAGGAGCCCTGTTCAAGGGCCAGTGGGGCCTGAAGCAGGCCCGCACCGGCGACGGCCCCACCTACGAGGAACTCGTCGAGACCGAGGGACGGCCCCGCCTGCGCGGCCTCCTCGACCGGCTCCAGACCGAGAACCTCCTCGAAGCGGCCGTCGTCTACGGCTACTTCCCCTGCGTGTCCAAGGACGACGACCTCATCCTCCTCGACGAGCACGGCAACGAACGCACCCGCTTCACCTTCCCCCGCCAGCGCCGCGGCCGCCGTCTGTGCCTCGCGGACTTCTTCCGCCCCCAGGAATCCGGCGAGACCGACGTCGTCGGCCTCCAGGTCGTCACCGTCGGCTCCCGCATCGGCGAGGAGACCGCCAAGCTCTTCGCCTCCGACTCCTACCGCGACTACCTCGAACTCCACGGCCTGTCCGTGCAGTTGGCCGAGGCACTCGCCGAGTACTGGCACGCACGCGTCCGCTCCGAACTCGGCTTCGCCGGCGAGGACCCGGCCGACATCGAGGAGATGTTCGCCCTGAAGTACCGAGGCGCCCGCTTCTCCCTCGGCTACGGCGCCTGCCCCGACCTGGAGGACCGCGCCAAGATCGCCGAACTCCTCCAGCCCGAGCGGATCGGCGTCCACCTCTCGGAGGAGTTCCAGCTCCACCCCGAGCAGTCCACCGACGCCATCGTCATCCACCACCCGGAGGCCAAGTACTTCAACGCACGGTGACGCCCCCCGCACCGCGTGCACACAGCGGCCCGCGTCACACGACGCGGCGCGCCACACCCAGCACACTGATCGGATAAGTCGTACACTGGTCGGTCCCCGGCAGGCCGGTTGCCTCTTCGCGAGAAAAGGGCAGCCGGCCTGCTCGTCCCTCCAGGAGGTACGTGGATGACCAGTACGGTTCCCGCGCTCGGCACACGGACGGCCGAAGGCTCGGCCCTGCAGGCCGTGCTCCTCGACATGGACGGCACCCTGGTCGACACCGAGGGCTTCTGGTGGGACGTCGAGGTCGAGGTCTTCGCCGGCCTCGGACACACCCTCGACGACTCCTGGCGCCACGTCGTCGTCGGCGGCCCCATGAGCCGCAGCGCCGGCTTCCTCATCGAGGCGACCGGAGCGGACATCGCCCTCCCCGAGCTCACCGTCCTGCTCAACGAGGGCTTCGAGAACCGCATCACCCGCACCCTGCCCCTGATGCCCGGAGCCACCCGCCTCCTCGCCGAACTCGCCGAACACGAGGTCCCCACCGCCCTCGTCTCCGCCTCGCACCGGCGCATCATCGACCGCGTCCTCACCTTCCTCGGCCCGCAGCACTTCGCCCTCACCGTCGCCGGCGACGAAGTCGCACGCACCAAGCCCCACCCCGACCCCTACCTGTTCGCCGCCGCCGGCCTCGGCGCCGACCCCGCCCGCTGCGCCGTCGTCGAGGACACCGCCACCGGCGTCGCCGCCGCCGAGGCCGCCGGCTGCCACGTCGTCGCCGTCCCCTCCGTGGCGCCCATCCCGCCCGCCGCCCGCCGCACCGTCGTCCCCTCACTCGAACACGTCGACCTGACATTCCTGCGCGGCCTCATCACCGTCTGAAGATCACCGGCGGCGCGCCGGCGACGGAAAAGAGCGGACGTTCACCCAGCGTGCGCGACCGGCGACGACGGGAATTCCGCATCCGTGCGCACGGTGAATTCGAACCATCACCGACGGCTGAATTCCGCTTCCACCGCACCCCCCGGGACCTGTGACGTTCCCCACGCGAGACGGGGTCGACACGGACGCCACCGTGTGCTGGTCACCCCCGCGAGGGGGGTCCGCACGCGCCCATGTGTCCCGATTGGTCAGACGCTGCACGAAACATTCCCCGCTCGGGTTTTCGGTCCGTCCGCACCCGGTTTCGCAGCGTGATGGGCTTTCAACTCCGGTGCCCGCGAACCGCCGTGCCGACCCGGACTAACCTCGACGCGAGAACAACGCAGTTACCCCCGTGTCCCGCCGCGACACCCCTGCATGCCGGGTACACGGACTTGAGAGCTCTGGAGAAACTCGAGCATGAACCGCAAGACTTTGGTGCTGCCGGCCGTCGTCGGTCTGCTCGCGCCCGTGCTCGCCGCGTGCGGCGGGTCCGACAGCGGCAGCGGCGGCGACAACGGCGCCATCGTCGTCGGCACCACGGACCGGTTCACCGCCACCAAGGACGCCCCCGCGCCGTTCGACCCCGCCTACTCCTACGACGTCGGCACCTGGAACGTCCTGCGCCAGACCGTGCAGACCCTGATGATCCAGCCCAAGGGCGACGGCGACCCCGTCCCCGAGGCCGCCCAGAGCTGCGGCTTCACCGACAGCGGCAACGAACGCTACGCCTGCAAGCTCCGCGACGGCCTGAAGTTCTCCAACGGCGACCCCGTCACGGCCGAGGACGTCAAGTTCTCCATCGACCGCGCCCGCTCCATCAAGGCCGATTCCGGCGTCTTCGCCCTGCTGTCCACCATCGACACCGTCGAGACGCAGGGCGACAACGAGGTCATCTTCCACCTCAAGACCGCCGACGCCACCTTCCCGTTCAAGCTGTCCACCCCCGTCGCCGGCATCGTCAACCCCGCCGACTACGACAAGGGCAAGCTCCGCGAAGGCTTCGCGATCGACGGCTCCGGGCCCTACACCCTGAAGACCGAGACCGACGGCGACGCCGTCACCAAGGCCGTCTTCACCAAGAACCCCGAGTACAAGGGGGTCCTCGACGTGAAGAACGAGAAGGTCGACATGGTCTCCTTCGAGGACGCCGACGCCATGGGCGCCGCCCTCGACAAGGGCGACATCGACGTCATGACCCGCACCATGACGCCGGAGCAGATCAAGAAGCTCTCCGACGCCGGCGGCGCCAACAAGGAATCCCTCGTCGAACTCGCCGGCCTGGAGATCCGCTACCTCGCCTTCAACACGAGCGGCCCCACGGTCAAGACCAAGGCCGTCCGCCAGGCCATGGCCCAGGTGATCAACCGCAGCGAGCTCGTCTCCGCGGTGTACGGCACCCAAGCCGAACCGCTCTACTCGCTGGTCCCGGCCTCGATCACCGGCCACTCCAACTCGTTCTTCAACACCTACGGCGACCCCGACCCCGCCAAGGCCAAGGCGCTCCTGAAGGAAGCCGACGTCAGCACCCCCGTGAAGCTGACCCTGAACTACACCACCGACCACTACGGCGCGGCCACCAAGCAGGAGTTCGAGCACCTGCAGAAGCAGCTCAACGCCAGCGGACTGTTCGACGTCACCATCAAGGGCACGCCCTGGGCGACCTTCGTCCCCGCCGAACGCAAGGGCCAGTACGAGGTCTACGGCATGGGATGGTTCCCCGACTTCCCCGACGCCGACAACTTCCTCGCCCCGTTCCTGGACAAGGACAACTTCCTCAAGTCGCCCTACAAGAACGGCGACATCATCGACGACCTCATCCCGCAGTCCCGCCGGGTGGCCGACCGGCTCACCGCGGCCAAGAGCCTGACGAAGATCCAGGACATCGTCGCCCAGGACGTCCCCGTCATCCCCCTGTGGCAGGGCAAGCAGTACGTCGCATCCAGCGACGACATCACCGGCACGGCCTACGTGCTCAACTCCTCCGCGAGCCTCCAGCTGTGGGAGCTCTCCCGCGGCGTGAGCGGCTGACGCACCTCTCTCATCGACGTCCCGGGGCCCGGACCTGCGGCGGCCACGGCCCCGGGACACCGAGATTCGACGACAAGGCACACCTACGTGAACATGCGCAACCAGTGGCCGCTCCTGCCCATCATGGCGGGGCTGGCCTCCGGACTGCTGACCGGATGCGGCTCGCAGGACGGCGGCTCCGGCGGCGACGGCTCCTCCGTCGTGATGGGGATGTCCGACGAGGTCCTCGCCACGGACCCCGCCTCGGGATACGACCCGGGCTCATGGCTGTTGTTCAACAACGTCTTCCAGTCGCTGCTGAGCTTCCCCAAGGGGGGCACCGAGCCTCAGCCCGACGCCGCCAAGGAATGCTCCTTCACCGACACCCGGACCACGGTCTACAAGTGCACCCTGAAGGACGGCCTGAAGTTCAGCAACGGTGAAGCGCTCACGTCCGAGGACGTCAAGTTCTCCTTCGACCGCATGCTGAAGATCAACGACGACGCCGGCCCGGCCATCATGTTCCCCATGCTCGACCAGGTCGAAGCACCGGACGAGCACACCGTCGTCTTCAAGCTGAAGGTCCCCGACGCCACCTTCCCCAGCAAGATCGCCTCCGGCGCCGGCTCCATCGTCGACCACCGCTCCTACGACGCGGGCAAACTCCGCGAGGACGGCGAAGCCGTCGGCTCCGGCCCCTACAAGCTGGACTCCTTCAAGGACGACGAGGCCGTCTTCTCCGTCAACGACAACTACGAGGGCACCGCCGACGTCCAGAACACCGGCGTCACGATCAGGTTCTTCAAGGGCGACCAGGGCGCCCTGAAGAAGGCCCTCCTCGCCGGCGACATCGACATCGCCTACCGCGGCCTCACCGCCGCCGACATCTCCGAAGTCGAACAGAGCAACGACAGTACGGGCGTCGAAGTCGTCGAAGGCACCAGCGCCGAAGTCCAGCACCTCGTCTTCAACATGGACGACCCCGTGGCCGGAAAGCTCGGCGTCCGCAAGGCCATCGCCCACCTCATCGACCGCGAAGCCCTGATCGAGAACGTCTACAAAGGCACCGCCACGCCGCTGTACTCGATCATCCCGGCCGGCATCGGCGGCCACAACACCGCCTTCTTCGACCGCTACGGCGCCCGCCCCTCCAAGGCCAAGGCAGCCGCCGCGCTCAAGGAGGACGGCATCACCGACAAGGTGAAACTCACCCTGTGGTCCACCCCCTCCCGCTACGGCCCGGCCACCGACGCGGAACTCAAGGCCATCGCCGCCCAGCTCAACGCCAGCGACCTGTTCACCGCCGACGTCAAGTCCGTCGCCTACGACCAGTACGAGAAGGACATCGCCGCCGGCAAGTACGGCGTCTACGTCAAGGGCTGGGTCCCCGACTACCCCGACGCCGACAACTTCACCGCCCCCTTCTTCGGCGAGGGCAACGTCCTCAACAACAACTACGCCAACGACACCATCACCGGGAAGCTCATCCCGCGCACCGCCGCCCAGAGCACCCGCACCTCCACCGACACCGACTTCGCCGAACTCCAGGACATCGTCGCCCGGCAGATGCCCGTCCTGCCCGTCTGGCAGGCCAAGCAGTACGCCGTCGTCCATGAGAACGTCTACGGCCTGGAGAACTGCCTCGACGCCTCCACGGTCTTCCGCTTCTGGGAACTCCACAAGGGCTGACCCGGCCGCCACACCACCACGAAGGGCGCCCCCCACGGGGGGCGCCCTTCCGTCGTACCGCACCTCTCAAGACCGCCACACGGCCGCCACAAGACGCCTCTTACTGCGCGCCAGGACGCACCAGCCCGCTCTCGTACGCGTACACCGCGGCCTGCACCCGGTCCCGCAGCCCCAGCTTCGTCAGCACATGCCCCACATGCGTCTTCACCGTCGTCTCGCTCACGAACAGATCCGCCGCGATCTCCGCGTTCGACAACCCCCGCGCCACCAGCTTCAGCACCTCCACCTCACGGTCCGTCAGCGTGTGCAGCGTGTCCGGCACCGGCTCCTCACCCGACGGCAGATGCGTCGCGTACTTGTCCAGCAGCCTGCGCGTGATGCTCGGCGCCAGCATCGCCTCACCGTCGGCCACCACCCGGATCGCCTGCACCAACTCGTTGGCGGGCGCGTCCTTCAACAGAAAACCGCTCGCCCCCGCCCGCAGCGCCTCCACCACATACTCGTCGAGGTCGAACGTCGTCAGCACCAACACCTTCGCCGGACCGTCCCGACCCGGCCCCGTGATCTGCCGCGTCGCCTCCACACCGTCCATCCGCGGCATACGGATGTCCATCAGAACCACATCGGGCTGCAGAGCCCGCACCTGGTCGAGGGCCTGCAAACCGTCACCGGCCTCACCGACCACCGCGAGATCCTGCTCCGCCTCCAGAATCATCCGGAAGCCGGTACGCAGCAGCGGCTGGTCGTCGACCAGTAGGACGCGGATGGCCACGTAAGTCTCCTTAGTTAGTCCGGCCCCATTCTGCCCTGAGCGTCCACCGCCGGCCCGACCGCCCTCACCGGCAGCGGATACGGCGGGGGAGTCCCACCGAACTCCGGACAGTGCGCCCGGTGATCGCACCAACCGCACAACTTCGTCGGCCGCGGCCGCCATTCACCCGTCTCCGTGGCCCGGCGGATCGCCTCCCACAACGCCAGCAGCTTGCGCTCCACCCGCTCCAGATCGGCCACCACCGGGTCGTACGTCAGCACATCACCGCTGCCCAGATACACCAGCTGAAGCCGGCGCGGCACCACCCCCTTCTGCCGCCACACCACCAGCGCGTAGAACTTCATCTGGAACAGCGCGCCCTCCGCGTACTCCGGCCGCGGCGCCTTGCCCGTCTTGTAGTCGACGATCCGCACCTCACCCGTGGGCGCCACATCCACCCGGTCGATGATCCCGCGCAGCGTCAGCCCCGACTCCAGCTCCGCCTCCACGAACAGCTCCCGCTCGGCAGGCTCGAGCCGCGTCGGATCCTCCAGCGTGAACCACCGCTCGACCAGCCCCTCCGCCTCCGCCAGCCACCCGGCCAGCCGCTCACCCTCCGGGTCGTCCGCGAACAGATCCACCAGCTCCGGCCGCGACTCACGCAACCGGTCCCACTGACCCGGGATCAGCGACTTGGCCCGCGGCGCCGTCCGCTCCACCGCCGGAGCGTCGAACAGCCGCT
This sequence comes from Streptomyces sp. NPDC002566, assembly GCF_042889585.1. Classification (NCBI taxonomy): domain Bacteria; kingdom Bacillati; phylum Actinomycetota; class Actinomycetes; order Kitasatosporales; family Streptomycetaceae; genus Streptomyces; species Streptomyces sp. NPDC002566. The sequence goes on from NZ_JBIARD010000012.1 coordinate 150,947, forward strand.
CCAGCACCGCGTGCACCAACGTCCCCTTCGTCGCCGCCGCACTCGGCTTCTCCGGCAACCGGTCGATCACCCGGAACCGGTACAGCAGCGGGCACTGCATGAAATCGCCGGCCCGCGACGGCGACAGCGAAGCGGGCGCCACAGCGGCGACCGCCTTCCCACCCGCCGCCGCGCCCCCCTGAGACCCCGCTCCCGACTCCGACTCCACCCGCGCCTCCGACTCCACCCGCGACTCCACCACACCGCCCCCGACCGCCCCGGCGACCCGCTCGCTGCTGCTCTCCATGCCCCAGACCATACGGCCCACCACTGACAGTCACCCACTCCGTCCGCTACAGCAGTGAAAACACAGGGGTGCCGGGGCGGAACACGCCACCACGGCCGCATACCATCGATCCCGAGACCCTTCCGCCCGCCAGGACGGGAGACGCATCGAACGAGGGGACACCGTGGTGGAAAGCGGCGGGAACGGGCAGCCGCGGCCGGACAGCGAACAGCCGGCCAAGCCCCCCACGACACCGACCGAGGGCCCGCCCCCACCGGACACCGACACCCCGGCACCGGGCGACGCCCCGGCACCCGGCGAAACCCCCGCACTCCCCGACGCCTCCGCACCCGCCGACGCCGCGCGACCCCACGAAACCCCCGCCCACACGCACGGCGACCACCACCCCGAACGCCCCCACGCCCACACCCCGGGCGGCGCGGCACCGGGCCCCGCCCTCGGACAAGCCCCCGCCGGCAAAGGACGCCCCCCCAAAGCCCCCGAACCCCGCGGCGGACTCCTCATGGGCCGCCCCTTCGGCGTACCCGTCTACGTGGCCCCCAGCTGGTTCCTCGTCGCCGCCCTCATCACCTGGGTGTTCGGCGGCCAGCTCGACCGCGTGCTCCCCGAACTCGGCGCCGCCCGCTACCTCGTCTCCCTCTTCTTCGCCGTCGCCTTCTACGCGTCCGTCCTCATCCACGAACTCGCCCACACCGTCGCCGCACTCCGCTTCAAACTCCCCGTCCGCCGCATCCAGCTCCAGTTCTTCGGCGGCGTCTCCGAGATCGAGAAAGAAGCCGAGACCCCCGGCCGCGAGTTCTGGCTCGCCTTCGTCGGCCCCCTGCTCTCCCTCGCCCTCGCCGGCGTCTTCTACCTCGCCATGCAACCCGTCGAGCCCGGCACCGTCCCCGGCGTCCTCCTGGCCGGCCTGATGATCTCCAACCTCATCGTGGCGGCCTTCAACCTCCTGCCCGGCCTCCCCCTCGACGGCGGCCGCATGCTCCGCGCCGTCGTCTGGAAGATCACCGGCAAGCCCATGACCGGCACCGTCGCCGCCGCCTGGGTCGGCCGCGCCCTCGCCGTCTCCGTCCTCATCGGACTGCCCCTGCTCACCCAGTCCGGAGCCCTCGGAGACGCCGCCGAGGACAGCGTCGGCATGGACACCGTCATGGACGCCCTGCTCGCAGCCATCCTCGCCGCGATCATCTGGACCGGCGCCGGCAACAGCCTGCGCATGGCCCGACTGCGCGAACACCTCCCCGAACTGCGCGCCCGCAACCTCACCCGCCGCGCCGTCCCCGTCGAGTCCGCCACCCCGCTCTCCGAGGCACTGCGCCGCGCCAACGACGCCGGCGCCCGCGCCCTCGTCGTCGTCGACGCCGACGGCGAACCGCTCTCCCTGGTCCGCGAGGCCGCCATCGTCGGCGTACCCGAACACCGCCGCCCCTGGGTGGCCGTCAGCGGCCTCGCCCAGGACCTCACCGACGGCATGCGCGTCTCCGCCGAACTCGCCGGAGAAGACCTCCTGGACGCCCTGCGCGCGACACCCGCCACCGAATACCTAGTCGTGGAGGAGACCGGCGCGATCTACGGCGTCCTGTCCGCAGCCGACGTCGAACGCGCCTTCGTCAAGGCGATGGCCCGCCCCAGCTGACACCCCCCCCGGGGGGGGGGGGGGGGCCCCCCCCCCCCCCCCCCCCCCCCCCCCCCCCGCCCCCCGCGGCCCCCCCCCCCCCCCCGGGGGGGGGGGGCCCCAGTACCCCCCC
>NZ_JBIARD010000013.1:0-59119 GCF_042889585.1 Streptomyces sp. NPDC002566
CGTTCCCCGGGATTGCGCCATCCGCAGGACACCGTGAGCAGCCGTCCCGGTGCGGCGGCGCGCCGCCAGGCACCATCACCCCCAACTGCCCCCACACCAACACCACCCCAAGCCGCTGGGTCCGCAGCCCCCCCCACCCCGCCCCCGACCCACCCACCGAACCGACCGCGCTACACCCGCCCCCACCGACCCGAAACGGGCCGCCGCAGGCACTCAGGGGCGCGGGGAACTGCGCAAAACCCCCGCCCCCACCGACCCGCACCCGACAACCGCCCAACCGCCCAACCGCCGGAGGCAAAAGCAATGCCGGCGCAGCTCCCCAGCTGCGCCGGCATCATTTGCCGTCCGCCATACCCCCGTCCCCACGGGGTTCATGGGTGGATGTCCCCGCCCGGACCGCTCTTCCGGGCCTGGGGTCGCCGCTCAGCGCCCCAGCATCACGCCCACGGACGACGCCTGTGCGGCCACCGTCTCCCAGCCGTCGAAGACGACCAGGAGCAGTGCGGCCAGAGGGAGGGCCATGAGCGTCGCCACCAGTGGGTGGCGACGGCCCGTGCGGCGGGGTCGGGTGCGCAGGTGCGTCAGCGGTGCCGTGTGGGCCATGGTCCCTCTCCTGAACCGTTCTCCGTTGTGGTTGGCAGCGGCGGGCGTCTGACCTCGGGGGACGAGTGCTGCACCCGCCGCTTGACCTCAAATCTAGGCGCGTGGAGGGCATCGCACGTCATGCCCTCGTACCGATTGACGGGCCTCCCGGAGGATGAGCCATGACCTGCGGCGTACTCCCCTGGGTGGAGACGCGGGCCTACGTCTCGGGGTCTTCCCGGAGGGGCTGCCCACTTCGCGCCGGTATTTCCGAGCCGTCCTCGCGGGGGACGGGCTGTTCGACCAGGGCGAGGACCCGGTTCGCCGTGAAGCGGGCGGTACGGACGACAGCGCCGTTTCGGGTGACTTCGCTCACTTCCACCACCCCTCGGCGCACCGCCGTCTCCACCCGGCGGCCCGCTCTGCTCGCCACCACCTCGTACGTCCGCGTCGTGTCGCCGGCGTCGACGACTATCTCCACTCGATCACCCTTCACGGGTTCAATCCCCCTTCTGTGACAGGTGGTTGGGGCCACAGGGGCGACAACGCGCCCTTGTTCGCAGACCCCCTGAGCACCTCTCAAGTGTCCCATCCGGCACTGACAATCGATCGGAGCGAGAGGGCGCGGCCTCTGCGCGCGGACGGCCGTGGAAACGTAAGCTGTGCCACGTCACACGGACCGGGCAGCGGGGATGAACATGGCGATGATGCGCCTGAGGCGCGAGGACCCGCGCGTCGTCGGCTCGTTCAAGCTTCACCGACGACTCGGCGCGGGCGGGATGGGCGTCGTCTACCTGGGCTCCGACAAGAAGGGGCAGCGAGTCGCGCTGAAGGTCATCCGGCCGGACCTCGCGGAGGACCAGGAGTTCCGGTCGCGGTTCGCGCGGGAGGTGTCGGCGGCGCGGCGGATCCGGGGCGGGTGCACGGCCCGGCTGGTCGCGGCGGATCTGGACGCCGACCGGCCGTGGTTCGCCACGCAGTACGTGCCCGGCCCCTCCCTCCATGACAAGGTCAACGACGAGGGGCCGCTCGGGGCCGCCGAACTCGCGGCGATCGGGGCCTCGCTGTCGGAGGGCCTCGTCGCGGTCCACGAGGCCGGGGTCGTGCACCGGGACCTGAAGCCCTCGAACATCCTGCTCTCCCCCAAGGGTCCGCGGATCATCGACTTCGGCATCGCCTGGGCGACGGGCGCCTCGACGCTGACGCACGTCGGCACCGCGGTCGGCTCCCCCGGCTTCCTCGCGCCCGAGCAGGTGCGGGGCGCGATGGTCACGCCGGCGACCGACGTGTTCTCGCTGGGCGCCACCCTCGCGTACGCCTCGACCGCCGACTCCCCTTTCGGGCACGGCAGTTCCGAGGTGATGCTGTACCGGGTGGTGCACGAGGAGCCCCATCTGAACGGCGTTCCCGACGCCCTGGCCCCGCTGATCCGCGCCTGTCTCGCCAAGGACCCCGAGGAGCGGCCGAGCACGCTGGACCTCTCCCTGCGGCTGAAGGAGATCGCGGCGCGGGAGGCGCAGGGCATGGCCGACGCACGGCCCCCGGCGCCCCGGGCCGCCGAGGCCGACCGGCCGACGGGACGGCTGACGGACAGCAGCTATCCGGACCGTGCGGGACGGCAGCCGGGCACCCCCGCGCCGCGGGGCGGGGCCCCGTCCTCGCGCGGTCCGGTGCCGTCACGCGGGGGGACGCCGTCGCGCGGGGGGACGTCCTCGCGCGGCGGGAGCGGTTCGCGCGGCGGCGTCTCGCACTCGCGGCCGGGCGCCCGCCCCACCCCCGCTCCCCGGAACACGCCGGCGAAGCGCAACGGCAGGCCCGGCAGCGGCAGTCGGCCCGCGCCGCGCAGCGGCCGGCCCGGGCCGAGAACCACGGGGACCGGACGGCGGCCCGCCAACCCCCGGTTGCTGCGGCAGCGGTTGTTCGTGTTCGTCGTCGTGACGCTGCTGGTGGCTCTCGGCATCGCCCTCGTGCAGGGCTGCCAGGGATCGGCCCGAGGACTCGGCGGCGGCAGCTCCCGGACCGAGCAGACGCAGACGCAGACGCAGACGCAGAGGCACACGCACCAGCTGCCGACGGGCGCCGAGGCCCCCGAGGCCGGCTAGCGCGCCGAGGACGGCTCGTAGACCGGCTCGCGAGAGCGGGCGAAGACGAAGACCGGAGCTCTACCCGAGCGGTCGGCCCGTGGCCACCGCGTAGAAGGCGACCGCCGCCGCCGCGCCCACGTTGAGGGAGTCGACTCCGTGGGACATGGGGATGCGGACCCATTCGTCGGCGGCGACCAGGGCCTGGGTGGACAGGCCGTCGCCCTCCGCGCCGAGCATGAGGGCGACGCGGTCCATGGTGTGCGGCGCCGCCTCGTCGAGGCTGCGGGCCTTCTCGTCCGGGGTGAGGGCGAGCAGGGTGAAGCCGGCCTCGCGGACCGAGTCCAGGCCCTTGGGCCAGGTGTCGAGACGGGCGTACGGCACGGAGAACACCGCACCCATGGACACCTTCACGCTGCGGCGGTAGAGCGGGTCGGCGCAGTCCGGGGAGAGCAGCACCGCGTCCATGCCGAGGGCCGCCGCCGACCGGAAGATGGCGCCGATGTTGGTGTGGTCGTTCACCGATTCCATGATCACGACCCGGCGGGCGGTCCGCAGCAGTTCGGCCGCCGTGGGCAGCGGCTTGCGCTGCATGGAGGCGAGCGCGCCGCGGTGGACGTGGTAGCCGGTGACGCGCTCGGCGAGTTCGGGGCTGACGGCGTAGACGGGTGCGGGGAGTTCGTTGATGACGTCGCGCATGACGTCGACCCACTTGGCGGAGAGCAGCATCGAGCGCATCTCGTAGCCGGCTTCCTTGGCCCGTCTGATGACCTTCTCGCCCTCGGCGATGAACAGGCCCTCGGCCGGCTCGCGCCGGCGGCGCAGTTCGACGTCGGTCAGGCCGGTGTAGTCGCGCAGGCGCGGGTCGGCGGGGTCCTCGACGGTGATGAGATCGGCCACAGGGGTGATACTGCCTTGTCCTGGGTGTGGTGCCAACGGCTCGGCACAGGTTCTGTTACCCGGGGTTACGCCCGGGTGGCGTCCGGCTCCGGGTTACGCCCGGGTGGCGTCCGGCTGCGGGCCGACGGCGACGACCGGGCCGATCACGATGACGGCCGGCGGCTTCACGTCCTCGGCGCGGACCCGTTCGGCGACGGTCGCGAGGGTCGCGTCGACGCGGCGCTGGGCCGCCGTGGTGCCCTCCTGGACGAGGGCGACGGGGGTGTCGGCCGGCTTGCCGTGGGCGACGAGTGCCTCGGCGATCTTCCCGATCTTGTCGACGCCCATGAGGATCACGAGCGTGCCGGTCAGCTTGGCGAGGGAGGCCCAGTCGACGAGGGAGCGCTCGTCGTCGGGGGCGACATGGCCGCTGACGACGGTGAACTCGTGGGCGACGCCGCGGTGGGTGACCGGGATGCCGGCCGCGCCGGGCACCGAGATGGAGCTGGAGATGCCGGGGACGACCGTGCAGGGGATGCCCGCCTCGGCGAGCGCCTGGAGCTCCTCCATGCCACGGCCGAAGACGTAGGGGTCGCCGCCCTTGAGCCGTACGACCGCCTTGCCCTGCTTGGCGTGCTCGATCAGCGCGTTGTTGATCGCCTCCTGCGCCATGAAGCGGCCGTAGGGGATCTTCGCCGCGTCGATCACCTCGACGTGGGAGGGGAGTTCGGCGAGGAGGTCGCGCGGGCCCAGGCGGTCGGCGATGACGACGTCCGCCTCGGCGAGGAGGCGACGGCCGCGGACGGTGATCAGGTCCGGGTCTCCGGGGCCGCCGCCGACGAGGGAGACGCCCGGGGTGCGGGTGCGGTGGTGGGGGGCGACCAGGGTGCCGTCGTGCAGGCCCTCGACGATCGCGTCGCGGATGGCCGCGGTGCGGCGCGGGTCGCGGTCGCGCGCGTCCGTGGTGAGGACGGCGACGGTGACGCCCGCGCTGTGGCCGGTGGCCGGGGTCCAGGCGGTCGCCGCGTCGGCGTCGTCGGAGCGCACGCACCACACGCGGTGCGCCTCCCCCTCGGCGGAGGCCTGGGTGTTGGCCTGCGGATCGCTGGTGGCGATCAGGGCGTACCAGGCGTCGGTGAGGTCGCCTTCGGCGTAGCGGCGGCGGTGCCAGGTGAGCTCGCCCGCGTCCGCCATGGCTTCGACGGAGGGGGTGGCGGACGGTGAGACGAGGTGGATGTCCGCGCCGGCCGCGATGAGGGCGGGGAGGCGGCGCTGGGCCACCTGGCCGCCGCCGAGGACGACGACCCTGCGGCCGGCGAGGCGGAGGCCTACGGGGTAGGCGGGGTTTTCGGCCATGAGGTGCGGCTCCTCGAACAGGCGGTTGTTCAGTGGGCGCACTGCGGCTTCGGAGCGGCCCTGACGTGCGGATTTTAAGCGCACGTCCGGAGGGTGGGCGGGGGCGGGTGGGGTGTTTCTCCCCCTGTCCCGCCCCTGACCGGGGCCCGGGCTCTGCCCCCGGGCCCCGGTGGGTGGACTACTTCTCGGTCACCCCTGCCGAGTCGAACGTCGCCACCTCGTGCATCGCCCGGGCCGTGCTCTGCACCAGCGGGAGTGCGAGGAGGGCGCCGGTGCCCTCGCCGAGGCGGAGGTCGAGGTCGACCAGGGGGCGCAGGCCCAGCTTGTTGAGGGCGGCGACATGCCCCGGTTCGGCGCTGCGGTGGCCGGCGATGCAGGCCGCGAGGACCTCGGGGGCGATGGCCCGGGCGACCAGGGCGGCGGCCCCGGCGCTGACGCCGTCCAGGATCACCGGCGTGCGCAGGGAGGCGCCGCCCAGCAGGAGGCCGACCATCGCCGCGTGCTCGAAGCCGCCGATCGCCGCGAGGACGCCGACGGGGTCCGCGGGGTCCGGCTGGTGGAGTTCCAGGGCACGGCGGACGACCTCGGTCTTGCGGGCGAGGGTCTCGTCGTTGATGCCGGTGCCGCGACCGGTGACCTCCGCCGGGTCGGCGCCGGTGAAGACGGAGATGAGCGCGGCGGACGCGGTGGTGTTGGCGATGCCCATCTCACCCGTGAGCAGCGCCTTGTTGCCGGCCGCGACCAGATCCCGGGCCGTCTCGATGCCCACCTCGATGGCCTGCTTGGCCTCCTCGCGGGTCATCGCGGGGCCGGTGGTCATGTCGGAGGTGCCCGCGCGGATCTTGCGGGGCAGCAGACCCGGCGTGGCGGGCAGGTCGGTCGCCACGCCGACGTCCACGACGCACACCTCGGCGCCCACCTGGCTCGCGAAGGCGTTGCAGACCGCGCCGCCGCCGAGGAAGTTGGCGACCATCTGGGCCGTCACCTCCTGCGGCCAGGGGGTGACGCCCTGCGCGTGCACACCGTGGTCGCCGGCGAAGATCGCGACGGCCGCGGGCTCGGGGATGGGCGGCGGGCACTGGCGGGACAGACCGGACAGCTGGGCGGAGATGATCTCCAGCATGCCGAGCGCGCCGGCCGGCTTGGTCATCCGCTTCTGCCGCTCCCACGCCTCGCCGAGCGCCTTGGCGTCCAGCGGGCGGACGCTGGCGACGGTCTCCGCGAGCAGGTCGTGCGGGTCCGCGCCGGGCAGCGCGCGACGGCCGTACGTCTCCTCGTGGACGACCCACGACAGCGGGCGGCGCTTGGCCCAGCCGGCCTGCATCAGCTCGGGCTCCTCCGGGAACTCGTCGACGTATCCCACGCACAGGTACGCGACGACTTCCAGGTGTTCGGGCAGGTCCAGCGCGCGGACCATCTCGCGCTCGTCGAAGAAGCTGACCCAGCCGACGCCGAGGCCCTCGGCGCGGGCGGCGAGCCAGAGGTTCTCCACCGCGAGCGCGGAGGAGTACGGGGCCATCTGGGGCTGGGTGTGACGGCCCAGGGTGTGCCGGCCGCCGCGGGTGGGGTCGGCGGTGACGACGATGTTCACCGGGGTGTCGAGGATGGCCTCGATCTTCAGTTCCTTGAACTGCTTCGCCCGGCCCTTGGGCAGCGACTTCGCGTACGCCTCACGCTGACGCTGCGCCAGTTCGTGCATGGCCCGGCGGGTTTCGGCGGAGCGGATGACGACGAAGTCCCAGGGCTGCGAGTGCCCGACGGACGGCGCGGTGTGCGCGGCCTCCAGGACGCGCAGCAGCACCTCGTGCGGGATGGGGTCGCTGCGGAAGCCGTTGCGGATGTCACGGCGTTCGCGGATGACCTTCAGCACGGCCTCGCGCTCGGCGTCCGCGTACGCGGGCGCGGGGGGGCCGACGGGCCGACGGGGAGCTTCGACGGCCTCGGCCTCAGCGCCCTCGTGCTCCCGCTCGCTCGGCTCGGCCTGCTCGTTCGCTTCGGCCTGCCCGTTCGCCTCGGCCGGCGCGTTCTCTTCGGCCGGCGCGTGGAGCGCGTGCGGCTCCTGCGACTCGGTCAGCTCGTCGTGGTCGGCGGCCATGGTGTCCAGGTCGTCCGGGTTCTGTGCGACGTTCGGGTCGGGCTGCTCTTGGTCCATCTGAGGCTCCGCTTCCGGAGTGGCCGGGGCGGGGGCGGCCTCGGCCGCGCGGGGGGCGGGGACCATCACTGCGGGGGGCTCGGCGACGGGGTGGGGCGTCTGCTCCACCAGCGGCTCCGGTACGTGGGGGGTGTCGGCCTCGGCTTCGGCCTCGGCGGACGTGAAGTCGTCCTGGGGCTGGGCCGGTTGGGGCTCCACATCGTCCACGGCGTGAGACGCCTGGTCCGCGATCTGGTCGGCGGGGGCAGGCGTCGGCTCCGGGTGCTCCGCACCCTCCGGGACCTCGGGGTGCTCGGGGTGCGCCGGCTCCGCTGCCGCGACGGGCTTCGGGTAGAGCGTGTCGAGCGCCGAAGGCGCTGCGACAGGGGCCTCGGTCTGCGCCTCGACGACCGCTTCGGGTACGGGAGGGACCGCTTCCGGGGCGGGTACGACCGCTTCCTGCTCAGGTACGACCGGTTCGGCAGCGGGCTCGACCGCCTCGGGCTGCTCGGAAACGACGACCGGCTCGGCTTCCTGAACTTCCTGGACGACCTCGGGAACCTGGGCCGGCTCGGGCGCGGGCTCCGAGGCCTGCGGCGCGGGCTCGGCGGGAGCCGCCGGGGCGTCGGACGCCTGGGGCGCTTCGGGGGCCGGCATGTCAGGCGTCCGACCTGCCTCCGGTGCGGCGACGACGGGCTCGGGGGCGCTTTCGGCGGCAGGCGCGGAAGCCTCCTCGACGGCCTCCGCCGCAGGCGTGTCGACGACCGCCTCGGGCTCCTCGGCCGCCGGGGCGGCCGGGACCGCCGGAACCTCGACGGCTTCCGGAGCCTCGGGAGCGACCGCGACGTCCGCCTCGGGGGCCGCAGCGGCCTCCACAACTGCGGCCGCCACCGGCTCGACCTCCTGGGCCGCCTCCGCCTCGGAGACGGGCTCCTCCACGGGCGCGCTCGCGGATGCCTCGACGGCCTCCGCGGCAGCCGCGTCGGCCACGTCCACCGTCGGCACCGCCGCGACCTCGCCCTCCGGCGCGGGCTGGGCAACGGGCACGGACTCGCGCTCGGCAACGGGCACGGACTCGGGCTCGGGCTCGGGCTCGGCAACGGGCTCGGGCTCCGACACCGCCTCCGGAGCGGCCTCCGACGCCGGCACCTCGACGGGAGCCGACGCGGGAACCGGGACCGAGACGGCCGCGGTGACCTCCGCGCCGCCGGACTCCGCCCCGGCCGGGACCTGCACGTCTTCCGTGGCACCGGTCGCGGCGACACCGGCGTGCACCGGATCGGCCTCCTGCGGAGCACCCGCGGGCACGGTCTGCTCGGCGGTCTGCCCGGCCTCCGCCTCCTGCGGAGCGCCCGTCGCCGCGCTCGCCTCCGTGGCCACCCGGGCCACGACCGCCTGGGCCACGCCCACCGGTCCGGCCTGCGCGGGAGGGGCGGCCGCCTCGGCGGGGGCCGCCCCGGAAGCGACCGGCGCCTGGGCGACGGCCTGTGCCGCGACCTGCGCGCCCCACGGCGCCGCGCCCTGCGGGGGCGTCGCGTGCTGGGGGGCGGCGTCGAGGTACTCGGGGCCGGGCGCGGGCGCGGCCGGCTGGCGTACGGGTGCGCCGGCGGGGCCGCGGTCGGCCAGGGAGCGGACCGGGCCGGCGAAGGCGTCGGGGATGGGCGGGCCGAGGTGCAGGGGGCGACGCGGCGCGGCCGGGGCGGGCGTCGGGCCCGGGAGGCGGACGGCGCCGAGGTCGACCGAGCCGGTGTCGCGGCCGGACATCTCGTGCGGGCCGGGCTCGTGCACGGTCTCGACCACCGGCTCGGGCGCGGGCGGCGCGACCTCGTTGCCCCATGCGCTCTGGGCGCCCGGCAGCAGCAACAGGTCTTCGTCCTCGGCGGTGGTCTCGGAGAGGTAGGCGTACGCGCCGGACGTGGAGACGCCCGGCTGCTCTGCCGTGTCTGCGCTCTCCGGCAGTCCCTCGCCCGGGACCTGGCCGGTGTCGGTCATGCGTACCCCTCGCCCATCGGTTAGTGCTCCTACGACCAGCTCACCCGGAACGGCGCACCGACCGCCCCGCAGTGAAGAACGAGCGTCCACGCCCAGCGGCACGAACGACCCGCCCGAAAAAGACGACAAAGCCATTCAGTGGCATTGTCGCGGCCGTCGTCGCCTCGCGACAGCTTGATCCGAGACGCTCCGCTGTGGACTGCGCCACGTTGCGCGCCCACGGGTTTCGACGTACCACGCCCGCCCAAAACGGATGGGTTTTCCGGACATTGACCGACGAAAGGCCGGGCGACCGGATGCGGTACGACGATCGGCCAGCCTACCGCGCGCGGTACGACAACCGGATCACCGGGAGGGCAAAACGGTCTACGCGGGACGCTCGGGCCACACACCGCTGAGCAGGAACGCGACGCTCCGTTCCCTCTCCGTCCAGGCCCGGGTGTCGAGTTCGAGGGACTGGAGGAGGGCGCACTCGACGCGGTAGCCGTGTTCGGTGAGGTCCCGGCCGATGAGTTCGGCGGCGTCGCGGGTCATGGCGTGGGTGACGATGCGCTGCGGGCGGCGGTCGGCGACCGCGGAGACGACGGCCGCTCCCCCGCCGCCGAGGCGGACGACGTCCGGCTCGGGCAGGTTCTCCAGGACGTGCGGGGCGGCGCCGCGGACGATCTGGAGCTGTACACCGAAGCGGCGGGCGGTGGCGTCGGTGCGGGCGCACGCCTCGAGCGCCCGGTCCACGGCGATCACGGCGGCGCCGGCCCGCGCGGCCTCGGTGGCGAAGGCGCCGCTGCCGCAGCCGATGTCCCAGACGAGGTCGCCCACGCGCGGGCCGAGCCGGGACAGTTGGGCGGTGCGCAGGAGTTCCGTCTCCCCTTCGCCGAGTTCGCCGCCGTACGCCTCGGCGGGCAGCGCCCAGCCGCGTGGGCCCGCGTCGGGGGCGCGGCCGGTGATCCAGCCGCTGTCGGCCTGGGGCGCCGCGGCCGCCGTCCCCCCGATGACGATGACGACGTTGGGGTCGCGCCAGGTGTGGTCGGCGGCCTTGTCGGAGGTGACGACGCTGATGTGCTCGCGGTCGGTGCCGAGTTCCTCGCAGACGACGAAGGTGCGGTGGACGCCCTCCAGCAGCAGGCCGAGTTCGGCGGGGCCGGCGCCGGGTGAGGTGAGTACGGCGACTTTGGTGTGGGCGCGGCATACATTCACAGCGCGTCGCAGCGTGCGCCGGTGTGCGACGACCACTTGGGCGTCGTCCCAGGGCATGCCGGCGCGGGCGAAGGCGGCGGCGACGGAGGAGACGGCGGGGACGACCTCGACCTCCAGGCCGAACTCGGGTGCGCGCAGGGTGCGGACGACGCCGAAGAAGCCGGGGTCGCCGTCGGCGATGACGACGGCGGTGCCGCGGTGGCCGGCGATGCGGCGGGCGGCGAGGGCGACGCTGCCGAGGCGCAGGCGCTCGGCGGCGGGAGGCACTTCCGGCAGCGCCAGATGGTGCGCGGCGCCTGCCACCAGCGTGGCGGCGCTCAGGGCGGAGCGGGCCGCGGCGGTCAGCGGCGAACCGTCCCAGCCGATCACCGTGACGCGGTCGGCCATCGTCCTCAGTCTCCCGGGGTTTGCGCAGGCAGCGGTCCCGTGAGGGTACCTGGTCGCGCGGGGCCGGGCGGGGCGGCGGCGGGCCCGTGATCAGGGTGGATCGGTTCCGGCCAACGACGCAGGACCGGTTCCGGCCGGGAGCCGGGGATCAGTTCCAGTCGGTGTACGAGGTGAAGCCGCCGCTCTCCGCGAACTGCTCGCCCGAGCCTTCGAGGTCCTCCGGGAGCAGGCTCCACACGATGAAGTCGGTGCGCACCTCGGTCCAGGAGCCCTCCTCGGTGCGGGCCCGGGCTATGCAGGCGTTGCGCAGGACGCCCTCGCTGATACAGCCGATCTTCTGCGCGACCTGCTGGGAGGCGGTGTTGTCGGCGGCCGTGCGCAGCTCGATGCGCTCGAACCGCTGGTCGGTGAACAGCCATTGGGCGGTGGCGAGCGACGCCTCGGAGGCGTAGCCCTCGCCGCGGGCCCAGGGGGCGACGATGTACGACAGTTCGGTGGCGCGCACGTGCCAGTTGGTCTTGGTGAGCTGGATGATGCCGACGAGCCGCTGGGTGAGGAACTCGGTGACGGCGAGGTCGAGGCCGCGGCCGGCGGTGCGCTCGGCGGGGGCGTACCGGGTGATCCAGGTGCGGGCCGCGGTCTCGGTGAAGGGCTGGGGGACGTCGGTCCAGGCGACTATCTGCTCGTCGTTCATCATCGCGGCCATGGACGGGACGTCGTCCTCGTCGAGGGGGCGCAGCACCAACCGCTCCGTGCTGATGGAGATGGAGGGGAAGGTGCTCGTCATGGGTCGCTCCGTAACCTTCGAGACCGTCGGGGTCCGACCTGCCTGACCGTCAGACCCGCTGAACTGCCCAGCATGCAGCATGAAAGCACCCTGTCGCACCACGGGGTCCGCACCGGGCGAACGGTGCGGACCCCGAAGGCGTGTGCGAGTCAGAAGGAGGCGACGACGGAGCCGGCGTACTTGTCCGCGATGAACTTCTTGACCTCGGGGGAGGTGAGGAGCTTCGCGAGCTTCTGGACGCGCGGGTCGTCCTCGTTGCCCTTCTTCACGGCGAGGAAGTTGCCGTACGGGTTGTTCTCGGCCTTCTCCAGGGCGAGGGCCTGCTGGGCGGGCTTGAGGCCGGCGGAGAGGGCGTAGTTGCCGTTGACGACGGCGGCGTCCACGTCGTTCAGGGAGCGCGGGGTCTGGGCCGCCTCCAGCTCCTTGAACTTGAGGTTCTTGGGGTTCTTGGCGATGTCGGCGGGGGTGGCCGAGTTGTCGGCGCCGTCCTTGAGGGTGATCAGGCCGTTCGCGGCGAGCAGCTTCAGCGCCCGGGCCTCGTTGACGGTGTCGTTGGGGACGGCCACGGTGGCGCCGCTCTTGAGGTCGCCGAGGCTCTTGGCCTTGTTGGAGTAGAGGCCGAGCGGCTCCAGGTGGACCGTGACGACGGGCACGATGTCGGTGCCGTTCTTCTTGTTGAAGTCGTCGAGGTACGGCTTGTTCTGGAAGTAGTTGGCGTCCACCGAGCCGTCGGCGGTCGCGGGGTTCTGCGTGGTGTAGTCGCTGAACTCCTTGACCTCCAGGTCGAGGCCCGCCTTCTTCGCGAGGTGGTCCTTGACGTAGGTGAGGATCTCGCCGTGCGGGACCGGGCTCGCGGCGACGATCAGCGGGCCGCTGGTGTCGTTGGCGGCGTTGCCGGAGCCGCAGGCGGAGAGCCCGAGGGTGAGGGCTCCGGTGACGAGGGCGGCGGTGGTGAACTTGGCGGTGTTACGCACGAAAAGTGCCTTTCCTGAGGATGGTGCGACCCCGTGATGGGTGGTACGGGGAGTCATGGGGGGGGTTGTTCAGGCGACCTTGCCGACGTCGGCCGTGGCCGGCTCCTTGGCCTTCAGCAGGCGGAGCTTCGGGGCGGGTCCGGAGCGGCCGCCGCGCCGGTGCAGTGAGCGGGCCGCGAAGTCGCCGGCGAACTGGATGAGCGAGATGACGACGGCGAGGATCGCGACGGTGATCCACATCAGGTCGGTCTCGAAGCGCTGGTAGCCGTAGCGGATGGCGATGTCGCCGAGGCCGCCGGCGCCGACGGTGCCGGCCATCGCGGAGTAGCCGATGAGGGCGACGATCGTGGTGGTGGTGCCGGCGATCAGCGAGGGCAGGGACTCGGGCACGAGCACCTTGCGCACGATGGTCCAGGTGTTGCCGCCCATGGACTGCACGGCCTCGACGAGTCCGCCGTCCACTTCGCGGACAGCCGTCTCGACGAGCCGGGCGAAGAACGGGATGGCGCCGACGGCGAGGGGCACGATGGCGGCCTCGCGGCCGATGGTCGTCCCGGTGACGGACCGGGTGAAGCCCATCAGCGCGACCATGAGGATGATGAACGGCATCGAGCGGGCGACGTTCACGACCTGCCCGATCACCTTGTTGGCGACGACGTTCTGGAGCAGGCCGCCGCGGTCGGTCAGGACCAGCAGGACACCGAGCGGGAGGCCGCCGACGACCGCGATGAGGGTGGACCAGCCCACCATGTAGAGGGTGTCACCACACGCCTGCTCCAACAGGGGCCACCGCTCGGAGAGTTCCGCCCAGGTCACTTGGCACCGCCCTTCACCAGCAGGGGCTCCTCGGCGGAAGCGCCCAGCACGTCTATCTGCAGGCCCTGTTCGCGCAGGAAGCCGATCGGCACGACGTTGTCCTCGTAGCGGCCGGGCAGTTCGATGCGCATCCGGCCGACCTGGAGACCGCCGACGGTGTCGACGGCCGCGCCGAGGATCGAGATGTCGATGTTGTAGGTGCGCGAAAGCTGGGAGATGACCGGCTGGGTGGCGGCCTCGCCGTGGAAAGTGACGTCGACGACGGTGCGGCCGTCGCCCTCGGCCTCGCCGCTCACCGGGAAGAGCGCGGCGGCGAGTTCGGAGCCGGGGGTGGCGAGCAGTTCGCTGACCGTGCCGGACTCGACGACGCGGCCCTGTTCCATGAGCGCGGCGGAGTCGCAGATCGACTTGACGACGTCCATCTCGTGGGTGATGAGCAGGACGGTCAGGCCCAGCTGGCGGTTGAGGTCGCGCAGCAGCTGGAGGATGGAGCGGGTGGTCTCCGGGTCGAGGGCGCTGGTGGCCTCGTCGGAGAGCAGCACCTTGGGGTCGCCGGCGAGGGCGCGGGCGATGCCGACGCGCTGCTTCTGGCCGCCGGAGAGCTGGGCTGGGTAGGCCTTCGCCTTGTCGGCGAGGCCGACGAGGTCGAGCAGCTCCAGCGCCTTGCGGGAACGTTCCTTCCCGGTGGTGCCGAGGATCTCCAGGGGCAGCTCGACGTTGTCCTGCACGGTCCGCGAGGACAGCAGGTTGAAGTGCTGGAAGACCATGCCGATACGGCTGCGGGCGCGGCGCAGCTCACGGCCGGCGCGCGGGCCGCGGCCGGCGAGGGCGGTGAGGTCCTGGCCGTCCACGGTGACCGTGCCGGAGGTGGGGCGTTCCAGGAGGTTGATGCAGCGGATCAGCGAGGACTTGCCGGCGCCGGACTGGCCGATGACGCCGTACACCTCGCCTTCGCGGACGTGCAGGTCGACGCCGTCGAGGGCGGTGACCTCCCGGCCGCGTGCGCGGTAGACCTTGGTGAGGCCCGTGGTGGTGATCACGTGGGTTTCCGTCACTGTCGAGTGCGCGGGCGTGGGTGTGCCCGGGCACGGATGCGTTCGTTCAAGGACGCGACACGGTTCTCGCTGTGACGCTGGATCGGGGAGAACATGTGCGCGGGGCGGCTGTGCGTCACGTACGGCTCATCGGCTCACTGCGTACGCACGTGCCACCGCGTCTCGCTTCGGGGCGCGAGCTCAGGGTGGTGCGGGGGCCCTCTAGAAGGCGCACATTCGACACATACAACGAGCACCGGGCGTCATGGTCGCCTCGGTCGCAGGGGTGCGGTCGCTCGTCGTGGTCATGCGATCAGTAAACCAGACGTACGGTCCTGACAGGCCTCGGCTGTCCGCATGCTGGACAGCCGTGGACAGCCCTCGGGTGGGCCCCGGGGTGTTCGCGCCCGCTCCGCTCCCCCGCCGTTGACCAGCGTTAACGGTCCGGTCCGGCTGCGAGCGCCCCTCAGGGGGCCGGAGCCGGCGGCACGGAGGTGGTGACCAAGGCCACGGATCGATCCGGCCCGCGCACCCTCGCCTCAGGCCCCCGCCGGGCCTCGCCCAAGGCCGCCGCGGGGCCTCGCGGGACCGGACGCGAGAGGCCCGTCAAGGGCGTAATAGGGTCACTGCATGCTTGATGCCCTGACGCTGGCGACCGGTGTCGCCGCGCTGCTGCTCGCCGCGTGGTGCGGCTGGGCGGCCTACCGCGACCAGCCCACCAAGGACTGGCACTTCATCGGGATGGCCGTGGTCTCGGTGCTGGCCCTGGCCCAGCTGGTGATCGGGATCGTGCAGCTGGCACGGGGCGAGAAGCCGGCCCAGGGCACGACGATCTTCGTGGCGTATCTGCTGGGGGCGCTGGCGTGCCTGCCGGCGGCGGGGTTCATGTCGCTGGCCGAGCGGACACGGTGGGGATCGGTGACGGTCGCGGCCGCGGCGGTCGTCCTCGCCGTTCTCGAGGTGCGGCTCTACGACATCTGGGGAGGCTGACATGACGGCCGCGCAGGAGAGGCCGCGACGCCTGATCGGCGGGCCGGGCCTGGTGCTGGTGTGGTTCTACGGCGTGATGGTGGTCGGGGCGGTGTCGCGCTCGGCGTACCAGATCGCCACGGAGTTCGACCGGGCGCCGCTCGCCTACACGCTGTCGGCGGTCGCGGGCGTGGTGTACGGGTTCATCACGTACTCGCTGGTGCGGGGAGGCGAGACGGCGCGCAGGGCGGCACAGGTGTGCTGCGCCGCCGAACTCGCGGGCGTGCTGACCGTCGGCACCTGGACGCTGATCGAGCCGTCCGCCTTCCCGGACGCGACCGTGTGGTCGGACTACGGGATGGGCTATGTGTTCATCCCCGTGCTGCTGCCGCTGACCGCGCTGTACTGGCTGCGCCGGTCCCGCACGGTCACGCCGTAGCCGCGTACGCTCCCGCCGCCTTCTCCAGGACGATCATCGGGACGCCGTCCGCGCCCTGGGAGGTGCCCACGGTCTCGTAGCCGACCCGGCGGTAGAGGCGGAGGTGGCCCTCGCTGCGGTGGCCGGTGTGGAGGCGGAACCTCTTGGCGCCGCGCTCCTCGGCGAGGGCGGCCTCGGCCGCGCGGAGCAGCCGCGCGCCGATGCCGTGACCCTGGAGGCGGGGGTGGACGCAGAGCTTGCCGATGGCGGCGGCGCCGTCCTCGGTGATGGAGCCCCGGACCGAGCCGACGACCTCGTCGCCCAGCCGCGCCACGAAGACGCAGTCGGTGGCCAGTTCCTCGCGCACCGAGTCGAGGGACTGGACGAGCGGGGCGATGCGGTAGTTGCCGTACAGCGCCGCCTCCCCCTGGAAGCACAGGTACTGCAGCCTGAAGATCTGTTCGGCATCCTGCTCGGTAGCCACCGAGATGGTCACGCTCATGCCCATGTGCGCACGCCTCCCGCTCACCTGATCGCCTGTGGTCCTTCACTCCTATCCCCGCACTTCGCGAGCCGCAACCACCGGCGCCAGGAGACGTCGAAGACATCACGGACATCTGGAACGTTACGGTCCGAGACTTCCCTGTGAGATACCCAACTCCCCCGCGATCTTCCGGTACGTGAGCGCTGGTCGCATCAGCGGCCGACGTGGTCCTCGCGGGCCAGCACGCCGGTGTCGGGCTGGTCGGTGAACACGCCGTCGATACCGGTCGCGAAGTAGGTGCGGTAGGCGCCGAAGACGTCTCCGTAGCCGTCCGGGTCGGCGCCCTTGCGGAAGTCCGCGGGCAGGAAGGGGTTCTCGTTGCGCATCGTGTACGGGTGCAGGATCAGGCCGACGGCGTGGGCGTCCCGCACCAGGGTGGTGGGGGTGGTGAGGCGGCCGGCCGCGTCCTTGGGGATGACGAGGTCGAGGGTGGGCCCGATGCCCTGGGCGTAGCCGGCGATCTCGCGGAGTCCCTTGCGGGTGACCAGGTCGGCGACGGTGCGCGGGTCGCCGGTCGCGACGAAGTCCCAGGGCCGGGTGGAAGCGCCGGAGAGAAGCACCACCAGGGGGTTGTCGACCAGCTTGTTCATGCGCTGGATGCTGGTCGGCTCGAAGGACTGGATGACGACCGGGGCGTTCTTGCCGTCCTTGCCGTGCCGGCGCAGCAGCGCGGCGACCCGCTCCTCCATGTTCAGGCCGAGGGCCCGGAAGTAGGTGGGGTGCTTGATCTCGGGGTAGATCCAGACCTGCCTGCCGCGCTCACGGGTCTGCCGGTCCTGCCACTTCAGGACTTCCTCGAAGGTGGGGATCTGCCAGCGCCCGTTGTACAGGGTGTTGTGCGGACGGTTGGCCGGGACGCGCTCGACGGCCCGCAGGGTCTTCAGCTCGGCGAGGGTGAAGTCCTCGGTGAACCAGCCGGTGGTGGGGACGCCGTCGAGGGTCTTGGTCGTCTTGCGGGCGGCGAACTCGGGATGGTCGGCGACGTCGGTCGTGCCGCCGATCTCCGGCTCGTGACGGCAGACGAGGTGACCGTCCTTGGTGGGGACGAGGTCGCCGGCCTCGACGATGTCGGCACCGAGGTCGAGGGCGAGTTCGTACGAGCCGAAGGTGTGCTCGGGGCGGTAGCCGCTGGCACCGCGGTGACCGATGATCGTGGGCACGGGGAGGCTCTTGAGCCCCTTGCCGCGGTTGCCGCTGCCACCAGTGCCTTCGCTGCCGTACCCGGCGTCGGCGGCTCCCGCCGTGCCGCTCAGTCCGAGGGTCGCCCCACCGGCGCCCAAGGCGGCCGCCGCGCCGAGGAACGCACGCCGCGCGGTGCCGCCCGACCGCCGCTCCGGCTCACGCTCGTCCTGCGCCCGCTGCGACTCGTGCCCGCCCATGTGGGTCCTCCTGCCGTCGGTTCGTCCGGTGCGCGCCGATCGTAGGGGCGCGGACGTGACCGGTGGGAGACCCTGGTGCGAACGGGTGGGTGACGCCTGATGGCGCATATTCGACGGAACATGACGCTGCGTCGGATTCGGTGTCACGGACCCGGGTAGCCGGGCGGTACCGTCCGTGTGACGGGCCGGTGACGGGCCGCGACTGTTGGGCCGGTGGAGGTAAACCTGCGTCAACAGTGCGTAAGGCGTCGGTGAACCCGGTGTGCAGGACCGGGGCAGCCGCGAGTATCGTCCTCACCTGCACATACACATACCGTTCCCCTTGACATCGGAGGGTTCGTTGTCCCGCTTCGCGCTCATCAAGGCAGTGCTCGGACCGATCATGCGCCTGATGTTCCGCCCCCGGGTGGAAGGCGTGGAGCACATCCCGGGGGAGGGTCCGGTGATCCTGGCCGGGAATCACCTCACCTTCATCGACTCGATGATCCTCCCGCTGGTGTGCGACCGGCAGGTCTTCTTCATCGGCAAGGACGAGTACGTCACCGGCAAGGGCGTCAAGGGCCGGCTGATGGCCTGGTTCTTCACCGGCGTCGGCATGATCCCCGTGGACCGCGACGGCGGCAAGGGCGGGGTCGCGGCGCTGATGACCGGGCGGCGGATCCTGGAGGAGGGCCGGGTCTTCGGCATCTACCCCGAGGGCACGCGCTCGCCCGACGGGCGGCTGTACCGGGGGCGTACGGGCATCGCCCGGCTCACCCTGATGACCGGCGCGCCGGTGGTGCCGTTCGCGATGATCGGCACCGACAAGATCCAGCCGGGCGGCTCGGGGATGCCCCGCCCCAGCCGGGTCACCGTCCGCTTCGGCGAGGCGCTGGAGTTCTCCCGCTACGAGGGGATGGACCGGGACCGCTATGTGCTGCGGGCGGTGACGGACTCCGTGATGGCCGAGGTGATGCGGCTGTCGGGGCAGGAGTATGTGGACATGTACGCAACCAAGGCCAAAGCGGCGTAGGCCTCCGGCGGTTGTGCGGGGTGACTTGTGGGCGGGCGGTGAGTGGTGCGGCTTGTCGGCCTCGCCGCAGACCGTCGCTGCCGTGGAGCCGTCGTACGCGCGGGTGCGTTGTGGCTGGTCGCGCAGTTCCCCGCGCCCCTTTGGTTGGGTCGCTGACCCGGCGATTCCAAGTCGGCGACGACTCCTAGCTGGTCGCGCCCGCGCGGCGGAGCCGCACATCGATACAGCCCCGCGCCCCTTTGGTTGGGGCGCTGACCCGGTGATTCCAAGGCGGCGACGACTCGCCCCTTTGGTTGCGTTGCTTACCCGGTGTTTCCGAGGCGTTGTTCCTTCAGCAGTAGCCATGCCGTTGCCGCTGTGGCCAGAAGGACGGCCGCGCCCACGGCGGAGGCGACGCTCAGGCCGTCGACGAACGCGTCTCTCGCTGAGTTCAGCATTGTTTGCGCCTGTGCCGTCGGCATGGTGCTTGTTGCTTGCATCGCGCCGCCCAGGGATTCGTGGGCGCTCTCGGGTGTGCCCGGCGGGGCGGGGAAGTCCCGGTAGACGCCGGTCACGATCGAGCCGAGGACCGCGATGCCCAGGGCCGCGCCCAGTTCGTACGCCGTCTCCGAGACGGCCGACGCCGCTCCCGCCTGTTCCTTGGGGACGGAGGAGAGGATCACGTCGGAGGTGACGGTGAAGGAGAGGCCGGCGCCGACGCCGACCACGAGGAGGGCCGCTCCCAGCAGGGGGTAGCCGGTGGACCGGTCGACGACGGTCAGAGCGGCCAGGGCGAGGCCGATCGCCGCGAGGCCGCCGGAGACCACCGTCCGGACGGAGAAGCGGCGGGCCGCGCGTCCCGCGAGCAGGCCGGCCGCCACCGCGCCGACGGCGGCGGGCAGTTCGGCGAGCCCCGCTTCCAACGGCCTCCTGCCCTGGACGAGTTGCAGGAACTGGGAGAGGAAGAAGACCAGGCCGGACATGCCCAGGACGGTCAGCAGGTCGGCCAGGACCGCGCCGCTGAAGCCGCGGCTGCCGAACAGGCGCATGTCCAGCAGCGGGGCAGGCAGGGTGAGTTGGCGGCGTACGAAGCCGTACAGCGCGGCCGCGCCCAGCAGGCCGACGGCGAGCGTGGGCCAGGCCGGGCCGTGGGAGGCGGCCTCCTTGACGGCGTAGACGATGCCGATCATGCCGACGAGGGACAGGGCGACACTGGGCAGGTCCCAGGGGCCAGGGTTCGGGTTGCGGGACTCCGGCAGCGTCCTGACGCCGACCAGGACGAGGACCGCCATGACGGGCAGGTTGATCAGGAAGACCGAGCCCCACCAGAAGTGCTCGAGCAGGAAGCCGCCGGTGATCGGGCCGACCGCGGTGCCCGCGGAGGCCGTCGCGCCCCAGATGCCGATGGCGAGGCTGCGCTCGCGCGGGTCGTGGAAGATGTTGCGGATCAGGGCGAGCGTGGCCGGCATCAGGGTCGCGCCCGCGACGCCGAGCAGGGCACGGGCCGCGATCATCGCCTCGGGCGTCGTGGCGTAGGCGTTCAGGACGGATATCGCGCCGAAGGCGGTCGCGCCGCCGAGCAGGATCCGCTTGCGGCCGACGCGGTCGCCGAGGCTGCCCATGGAGACGAGCAGGCCGGCGATGACGAAGGAGTAGACGTCGCCGATCCACAGGAGCTGGGTGCCCGAGGGCGCGAGGTTCTCGCTGATGTAGGGGGTCGCGAGACCGAGGACGGTCGCGTCGACGGCCACCAGCAGCACGGCGAGCACGAGGACGGACAGCGCGAGCCAGCGGCCCGGGCGCTTCACCGCCTCGGGCGTGATCACCGGCTGCAGGGTGCTGGTCATGGTTCCTCTCTCCGTAGCGCGCCGCCGAGCAGCAGCTCGACGATCATGTGGTGGAAGTCCTTGGGGGCGACCTTGCCGCAGAGCACGACCCAGGCGCCCGAGGCGAGCAGCCCGAACAGGGCTTCGGTGAGCCATGCCGGGGTGAGGTCGATGCGGAACTCGCCGTCGTGCTGTCCGCGCCGGAAGAGCGCCGAGATGCGGGCGTCGATCCTGGCCCACCCCTCGTTCTGCTCCTCGCCCTCGTAGAGCTGGTTCTCGCTGTAGAGGAAGGCGAGCAGTCCGGCGGCCGGTTCGAGTTCGCGCACGAGTCGCCGTACGGCGTCGCCCGCCGGCCCGTCGTCGAGGCGGGCCGCGTCGAGGGCGGCCTCGCACTCGGCGATGCCCAGCGCCTCCAGCGCCCGTACGAGCGCGTCCCGCCCGGCGAAGTGCCGGTGCAGGGTGGCCCGGCTGATCCCGGCGGCCTTGGCGACCTCGTCCATGGTCGCGGTGGACTTGCGGGTCAGCAGCGCGGCGGCACTGCGCAGCACGTGGTCACGGTCGACAGCCATGAGACGACTATACCGCAAGTGAGACACCGATGTCTCATCCGGGGCTCGCAGGTATCAAGAGGAGGTGTGTTCGGGGGTTCGATGTCCCGCGCGGTCGCTCAGTGCCAGGGCAGCCGGGCGCGGTGTTCCCAGTACGTGTGGGGCTCCTCCGTGAGGGCGGCGAGGCGGGTGAGCTGGTCCTCGTCGAGGTCGACGGCGGCGGCGTGCAGGTTGGAGGCGAGCTGGGCGGTGGTCGCGGCGCCGGAGAGGACGACGCCGGCCCAGGGCTGCCGCAGGACCAGCGCGAGGGCGACCGCGTCGCAGCCGAGGGAGGTCTCCTCCGCCACCGCCTTGAGCGCGTCCGGCGCGTGCGGATCGGCGAGGCGGCCGTTCGCCATGCCCTCCTTGACGATCACCGTGAGCCCGGCGGCGTGCGCCTCGGCGAGCGCCGGGCCGGCCGAGGTCTCCAGGGCGTTGTACGTCGACTGGACGGTACGGAAGAGGGGCTCGCCGTCGACGGTCACGGCGAGGGCGGCACGGATCGCGTCCGCCTGGGCGGGGCCGCTGGTGGAGAAGCCGACGGTCACGCCCTGCGCGGCGGCCTCGGCGAGCCGCGCGTGGAGTTCCTTGTCGGCGAGGGCCGGGCTGTCCGGGGTCACCGAGTGGATCTGGTACAGGTCGAGCCGGTCGCCGAGCAGTTCGGCGGTCTCGGCGCGCTGACGCTCGTAGGTCGCGAGGCCGTGGTCCTTGACCTCGTGCTTCTCGGCGTCGGTGGTCCAGTCCGCGGTGTAGGTGTAGCCCCATTTGCTGCCCACGACCACGTCGTCAAGGCCGGGGTTCCGGTTCAGCCAGTCCGCGAGGAACTCCTCGCTGCGGCCGTAGGAGCGGGCCGCGTCGAAGTAGCGGACGCCCTGGGCGTAGGCCGCGTCGAGGAGTTCGTGGGTGCGGGCGCGGAGGGCTTCCACGCTGCGGTTGTCACCGAGGTCCTGGTCTCGGTCGAGGGTGATGTAGCCGGGGCGGCCGACTGCGGCCAGGCCGAAGCCGATGTGGCAGGTGGGGGTTGTCGCTGCGGCCAGGCGGGCGAAGGGCATCGCGGGCTCCGTGGGTCGGCTTTCGGCTCGTGACCAACGTAACCCGCGACGACCTCCGCTTCGCAGCTCGGTCGCCGCGCTGCCGCGAGCGCTACTTCTTCGCCGTCGCCCAGGCGTGCTGGGCGGCCACGTCCGCCTTGACCTCCGCCAGCTGGACCGCCACCGCGCTCGGGGCCGTGCCGCCCCGGCCGTTGCGGGAGGCCAGGGCGCCGGGGACGTTGAGGACCGTGCGGACCTCGGGGGTGAGGTGGGCGGAGATCTCGGCGAACTGGGCGTCCGTCAGCTCGTCCAGCTCCTTGCCCTCGGCCTCGGCGACCTTCACGCACTCACCGGCGACCTCGTGCGCGACGCGGAACGGCACGCCCTGCTTGACCAGCCACTCGGCGATGTCGGTGGCGAGCGAGAAGCCGGCCGGGGCCAGCTCCTCCATGCGCTCGCGGTGCACGGTGAGGGTGGCGATCATGCCGGTGAAGGCGGGCAGCAGGACCTCCAGCTGGTCGCAGGAGTCGAAGACGGGCTCCTTGTCCTCCTGGAGGTCGCGGTTGTAGGCGAGGGGCAGCGCCTTGAGCGTGGCCAGCAGACCGGTGAGGTTGCCGATCAGACGGCCGCTCTTGCCGCGCGCCAGCTCCGCGATGTCCGGGTTCTTCTTCTGCGGCATGATCGACGAGCCCGTGGAGAACGCGTCGTGCAGGGTCACGAAGGAGAACTCCTTCGTGTTCCAGATGATGATCTCCTCGGCGATCCGGGAGAGGTTCACGCCGATCATCGCGGTGATGAAGGCGAACTCGGCGACGAAGTCACGGGACGCCGTGCCGTCGATGGAGTTGCCGGCGCTGCCGTGCTCGAAGCCGAGGTCCTGGGCGACCGCCTCGGGGTCGAGGCCAAGGGAGGAGCCGGCGAGCGCGCCGGAGCCGTACGGCGAGACGGCCGTGCGCGTGTCCCACTGGCGCAGCCGCTCGGCGTCCCGGGACAGGGACTGCACATGGGCGAGGACATGGTGGGCGAAGAGCACCGGCTGGGCGTGCTGAAGGTGGGTGCGGCCGGGCATCGCCACGTCCGGGTGGGCTTCGGCGAGGCCGATCAGCGCGTCCTGGAGCTCGGCGATCAGGCCGCCGACGATGCGGGCGTGGTCGCGCAGGTACATGCGGAAGAGGGTGGCGACCTGGTCGTTGCGGGAGCGGCCGGCGCGCAGCTTGCCGCCGAGGTCGGGACCGAGGCGCTCCAGGAGGCCGCGTTCGAGGGCGGTGTGGACGTCCTCGTCGGCGATGGTGCCGACGAAGTCGCCGGACGCCACGTCCGCCTCCAGCCGGTCCAGGCCCGCGAGCATGCCGGTCAGCTCGTCGTCGGTGAGCAGGCCCGCCTTGTGGAGCACGCGCGCGTGGGCGCGGGAGCCGGCGATGTCGTAGGGCGCCAGCCGCCAGTCGAAGTGGACGGACGCGGACAGCTTGGCCAGGGCCTCGGCGGGACCGTCGGCGAAACGGCCGCCCCAGAGCCGAACGTCACCGCTGTTGCTGCTCACTTGCTGTGCTCCTTGGGAGTTCCGGTTCCGGATGTGCCGCCGCCTCCCCACGACGTGAGTGAGGAGGCGGCCGTCAGGCTGGTGCGTGCGAGGCAGGCGGAAGGGTTACGCGAGATCCCGCTTGGCGGCGATCTTCGAGGACAGGCTGTAGATGTCGATGAAGCCCTTGGCCGCGGCCTGGTCGAAGGTGTCGCCGGTGTCGTAGGTGGCGAGGTTGAAGTCGTACAGGGACGACTCGGAGCGCCGGCCGGTGACGACCGCGCGGCCGCCGTGCAGGGTCATCCGGATGTCGCCGGAGACATGCTGGTTGGCCTCGTCGATGAAGCCCTCCAGGGCGCGCTTGAGCGGGGAGAACCACTGGCCGTCGTAGACCAGTTCGCCCCAGCGCTGCTCCACCTGCCGCTTGTAGCGGGCGAGTTCACGCTCGACGGTGACGTTCTCCAGCTCCTGGTGCGCGGTGATCAGGGCGATCGCGCCGGGAGCCTCGTACACCTCGCGGGACTTGATGCCGACGAGGCGGTCCTCGACCATGTCGATCCGGCCGATGCCCTGGGCGCCGGCGCGCTCGTTGAGCTGCTGGATGGCCTGCAGGACGGTGACGGGCTTGCCGTCGATGGCGACCGGGACGCCCTCCTTGAAGGAGATGACCACCTCGTCGGCCTCGCGCGGGGTGGCCGGGTTCTGCGTGTACTCGTAGATGTCCTCGATCGGGGCGTTCCAGATGTCCTCGAGGAAACCGGTTTCGACGGCGCGGCCGAAGACGTTCTGGTCGATGGAGTACGGGGACTTCTTGGTGGTCGCGATCGGGAGGTTCTTCGCCTCGCAGAAGGCGATGGCCTTGTCCCGGGTCATGGCGTAGTCGCGGACCGGGGCGATGCACTTGAGGTCGGGGGCGAGGGCGACGATGCCGGCCTCGAAGCGGACCTGGTCGTTGCCCTTGCCGGTGCAGCCGTGGGCGACGGTGGTGGCGCCGTGCTTGTGCGCGGCGGCGACGAGGTGCTTGACGATCGTCGGCCGGGAGAGCGCGGAGACCAGCGGGTAGCGGTCCATGTAGAGGGCGTTGGCCTTGATCGCCGGGAGGCAGTACTCGTCGGCGAACTCGTCGCGGGCGTCGGCGACTTCGGCCTCGACGGCGCCGCAGGCGAGGGCGCGCTTGCGGATGACGTCCAGGTCCTCGCCGCCCTGGCCGACGTCGACCGCAACGGCGATGACCTCGGCGCCCGTCTCCTCGGCGATCCAGCCGATGGCGACGGAGGTGTCCAGACCGCCTGAGTAGGCGAGTACGACGCGCTCGGTCACGGGTTTCTCCTCACACTGCATTCGCTGACATGCATGAGTATGCAGGAGGCCGCATGATTCGTCAATCCGGTCCGCTGCCGGACGGGGTTCTGAGAATTTCTTGAAGCCGCTTTGAACATCGGCAACCGCTTACCCGTACTTCCGACCGAACGCCGGCGCCGCGTTGCACCACCACTCCTGACCCTCGTGAACCCAAGTGAGGCATCCGCATGTCCAGGGCACTTCCGAAGTACAACAAGCGTCGCGTTGCGGTCATCGGCGGCGCCGCCGCGCTGGCGCTGACCGGCGCCGTGGTCGTGAACTCCGCCCTCGCCGGGGAGTCGTCCAAGAACGGCACCGCGAACGCCAACACGCTCGCTTCCGTCGGCACGATCTCCTGCCCGGACGTGGCCTCGCAGCTGCCCGCGATCCCCGCCTCCGCCAAGGCCGAGGTCGACCGCAACCTGGCACTGCTCAACACCCAGATCGCCGAGGCCAACAAGCGCCTCGTCGACACCGTCGGCCAGGGCGGCCCCAACTTCGTCAACAACGCCATCCTCGGCCCGCTCAAGGACAAGCGCGTCTCGACGGTCAACCGCATCGCCACCGCGATCGGCCGCACCGCCGCCAAGCCCCAGGGCCTCGAAGCCCTCGCGCCCTGCGCGCTGAACGGGGGCGGCGTGAACGCCGGCGGCGCGGCGGGCAACGCCGGGAACCAGGGCAACATGGGGAACAAGGGCAACGCCGGCAACAACGGGAACGGCAACGCCGGCAACAACGGGAACGGCAACGGCAACGCCGGGAACAACGGCAACGCGGGCAACGCCGGTGCCGCCGGCACGATCTCCTGCCCGGACGTGGCCTCGCAGCTGCCCGCGATCCCCGCCTCCGCGAAGGCCGAGGTCGACCGCAACCTGGCGCTGCTCAACACCCAGATCGCCGAGGCCAACAAGCGCCTCGTCGACACCGTCGGCCAGGGCGGCCCCAACTTCGTCAACAACGCCATCCTCGGCCCGCTCAAGGACAAGCGCGTCTCGACGGTCAACCGCATCGCCACCGCAATCGGCCGCACCGCCGCCAAGCCCCAGGGCCTGGAAGCCCTCGCGGCCTGCACGCTCAACAAGTGACCTGACCTGACGGAAGCCGCCCCCCGCCGAGACGTCGGCCAGGGGCGGCTTCCGCCATGTGAAACTCCCGGCATCGCGCGTGGCGTTGCCGGACAGTCATGGGTCATGGGAAAGACCTATGAGCGCATAGACGGCAGGCTGCGTACGTTCATCGAGGAGCAGCCCCTCTTCTTCACCGCGACCGCCCCCCTGTCCGCCGACGGCACCGTCAACCTCTCCCCCAAGGGCCTCAAGGGCTCGTTCGCCGTGCTCGACGAACTCACCGTGGCCTACCTCGACTTCGCGGGGTCCACCGCGGAGACGGTCGCGCATCTGCGGGAGAACGGCCGGATCACCCTGATGTGGTGCGCGTTCCAGGGGCCGCCGAACATCGTGCGCGTGCACGGCCGCGGCGAGCCGGTCTTCCGTGACGACGCCCGCTTCGGCGAACTCCTCGCCCGTTTCCCGGACATCGACGCCACCCGGCACGGCCTGCGCGCGATCGTCGTCGTGCACGCCGAGGTCGTCCGCGACAGCTGCGGATACGCGGTGCCGTACATGACGTACGAAGAGGACCGCGACCTCCACGGCAGACGGTTCGCCCGCGAGGACGACGCCTCGCTCAGCGCGTACTTCGAGAAGAAGCCGCACATCGCCACGAGCCTGGACGACCTCCCCGGACTCCCCCTCCCGCTGCCTCCGTCGCCCCCGTCACCACCGTCGTGGACGGGCGGATGAACACAGCGTGCTCGCGGTCCGTATCTGTGGGCCAAGGGTCAGTACCCACGGAGGAACCGTGACCACGACGATCGCCGGCGGCCGTGCCGCCCGCCGCCAGACGATGCGCCGCATCCGTCCGCGCCGCTCCCCGGCCGTCCCGCTGTTGATCGCCGTATGGGCGGGCGCCGCGGGTGTGCTGTGGCTGTGGTGGAACAACACCCCGTCCATCGCGGACACCAACGGAAAGATCCTCCAGGCGGGCCGGATCACCGGCCTGCTGGCGGGGTACCTCATGGCGCTCGTCGTCCTCCAGATGGCACGCGTGCCGGCTCTGGAGCGGCGGGTCGGCTCGGACCGGGTCGCCCGCTGGCACGCGATGAGCGGCCGCTACACGCTCAGCCTCACCTTCGCGCACGTCTTCCTCATCATGTGGGGGTACGCGCTCCAGGCGGGCAAGACGCTCGGCGACATCGTGCAGCAGACGGTCGACTCGGTGAACCAGCTGCCCGACATGGGCAAGGCCGCCATCGGCACGGGCCTGCTGCTGGTGATCGGGGTCGTCTCGATCGGCCCCGTGCGCCGCAAGATGCCGTACGACACCTGGTACCACATCCATCTGCTGACGTACGCCGCCGTGTTCCTGACGTTCTGGCACCAGATCACCACCGGCAACGACTTCGCCGTCGAGCCGACCGCGAAGACCGTCTGGTACGCGCTGTACGGCTCGGTCAGCGCGCTCGTCGTCTGGTACCGCATCCTCACCCCGCTCCGGCTGAACCTGCGCCACCGCATGTACGTCGAGGCGGTCATCGAGGAGACGCCCGGCATCGTGTCGGTGCTGATCGGCGGCAACAAGCTGCACCGGATGGGCGCGGAGGCCGGTCAGTTCTTCCGCTGGCGGTTCATGGCGCCCGGGATGCGCTTCAGCTCCCACCCGTACTCCCTGTCGGCCCCGCCCCGCCCGGACCTGCTGCGGATCACGGTCAAGGCGATCGGCGACCACAGCGAGGCGCTGCGCGAGCTGACGCCCGGCACCAAGGTGTGGGCCGAAGGCCCCTACGGCGCCATGACGGCGTCCCGCCGCAGCCGCGGCAAGGTGCTGCTGGTGGCCGGCGGCGTCGGCATCACGCCGATGCGGGCGCTGTTCGAGACGCTGCCCGGCGGCGCCGGTGACATCACGCTGCTCTACCGGGCCAACAGCACGCAGGACCTGGCCCTGTGGGACGAGCTCTCGAAGATCGCCGACGAGCGCGGGGCGCGGCTGATGTACGCGGTGAACAGCCCCGACGGGGAGCGCCCCGACATCTCGGCCGAGTCCCTGCAGCGCAAGCTGCCGGACATCGAGGAGCACGACGTCTTCATGTGCGGGCCGAACGGCTTCGCCCAGGGCGTGTACGAGGCACTGCGCGGCGCCGGGGTCCCCGCCCGCCGCATCCACCACGAGTCGTTCGAGATGTGAGCGACGCCAATCCACGGATCCACGGGAAACTACGGGAATCGGGAATCGGGAACCAGGAGCGATGAAGAAAAGCCACCCCATGCGGCGCATTGTGCTCGCCAGCGCCGCCACCGTGTCCGGGATCGTTCTGCTGCTGTCGCTGAAGCCGGACTCCGACCCGGCGGGCGCCGCGGCGAGCGCGGTGCCCCCGCAGTCGTCGGTCCAGGGCGGCGCGCAGGCCGCCGGCACCGGCTCGTTCACCGGTGACGTGCAGCAGACGCAGTACGGGCCGGTGCAGGTCCGGCTGACCGTCGCGGGCGGGAAGATCACCGTCGCGGAGGCCGTTCAGCAGCCGAAGGGCGGGCAGAGCGACCAGATCAACGGCAACGCGATGCCCAAGCTCAACCAGGCCGTCGTCGCCGCGCAGAGCGCGCAGATCGACGCGGTGTCCGGGGCCACCTTCACCAGCCAGGGCTACAAGAAGTCGCTGCAGTCCGCGATCGACAAGATGAAGGCGAGCGCGGGGTCCGCGCAGGGGTCGGGCGCCGGCGCGGCGCAGGTCTCGGGCACCTTCACCGGTGACGCGGAGGAGACGCAGTACGGGGTGGTGCAGGTCCGTATCACCGTCCAGAACAACAAGATCACCAAGTCGGAGGCCGTGCAGGCGCCCAAGGGCGGGCGGAGCGACCAGATCACCGCCGACGCGGTCCCGAAGCTGGGCCAGGCCGTCGTCGCCGCGCAGAGCCCCAACGTGGACATGGTATCCGGGGCGACGTACACGAGCACCGGCTACAAGAAGTCCCTCCAGTCGGCGATCGACAAGGCGAACGCGAGCGCGAGCCAGCAGGGGTCGGGGTCGCAGGGGTCGGGGTCCCAGGGGTCCGGGTCCCAGGGTTCGGGGTCCGCTCCCGGCTCCGCTCAGGGCTCGGGTTCGCAGGGGGCCGGCAGCGCTCAGGCGTCCGGCACCTTCACGGGCTCCGTGGTGCAGACGCAGTACGGTCCCGTGCAGGTCCGGGTCACCGTCGCGGGCGGCAAGATCACCAAGGCCGAGGCCGTCCAGCAGCCCAAGGGCGGGATGAGCGACCAGATCAACGGCGACGCGGTGCCCAAGCTCAACCAGGCGGCGGTCGCGTCCGGCGACGGCGACATCGACGCCGTGTCCGGCGCCACCTACACCAGCGGCGGCTACAAGAAGTCCCTGCAGTCCGCCCTCGACCAGGCCGGCGGCTGAGCCGGTGACCGAGTCGGGACAGGCTCCCGCCGTGGTGCGTCACGCGGAGGAGGTCATGGGGACCGTCTTCTCCTTCGACGTCCGCGGCGGGGACCCCGCGGCGGTGCGGGCGGCGCTGGACGAGGCCGTCGCCGGGCTGCACCGGGTGAACGAGGTGTTCAGCACCTACCGCGAGGACAGCCAGGTCTCCCGGATGACGCGCGGGGAGCTGAGCGTCGAGGAGTGCGATCCCGAGGTCGCCGAGGTGCTGGAGCTGGGCGCCGAGGCGGAGCGGGTGAGCGACGGCTGGTTCAGCATGCGCTACGAGGGCCGGCTCGACCCGACCGGGATCGTGAAGGGGTGGGCCGCCGAGCGGGCGGCCCGGCTGATCGCCGGGGCCGGGGTTTCCGGGGTGAGCGTGAACGGCGGCGGGGACGTCCAGTTGCTGGGCATGCCCGGGCCGGAGCGGCCGTGGCGGGTGGGCGTGTCCGATCCGCTGCGGCCCGGCGGGCTGGCGGCGGTGGTCTCGGCGGCGGGAGCGGACGAGCTGGCGGTGGCCACGTCCGGTACGGCGGAGCGGGGGGCGCACATCGTCGACCCGCGTACGGGGCGGTCCGCGGTGACGGATCTCGTCGCCGTGACGGTGGTCGCGCCGCGGCTGACGTGGGCGGACTGCTGGGCGACGGCGGCGTTCGCGATGGGGTCGCGGGAGGGGCTGGCGTGGCTGGAGTCACTGCCGGACGTGGAGGCGCTGCTGATCACCGCGGGCGACGAGGTCCGCTGCACAGGGGGCTTGGCCTCCCGACTGGGCTGAGTGCCCCCACCCGGGCGGGGTCGCCCAACCGGGCCGGGTGCCCAACCGGGCCGGGTGCCCAACCGGGCCGGGTGCCCAACCGGGCCGGGTGCCCAACCGGGCCGGGTGCCCAGCCGGGCGGAGTTGTTGCTCGGGCCGGGGTGCTACTCCCCCGCGCTGCGGGGTGCCGCTGCGCCCGCCCGTGCCGCCCCAGCGGCACAACCGCCCGCAGCTGGGGCGACTGTGCCAGCACCGCCAGCTGCCCCAACCCCAGGGGCGCGGGCCCCCCGCAGCCACGGGCGGACTATGCCAGCACCGCCGGCCGGTCCCACCTCAGGGGCGCGGGGAACTGCGCGACCAGCCACCACGCACCCGCACCAGACCACGCAGCCCCCCGCAGCCAGGGGCGGACTATGCCAGCGCCGCCGGCCGGTCCCACCTCAGGGGCGCGGGGAACTGCGCGACCAGCCACCACGCACCCGCACCACACCACCGCCCGCAGCTGGGGACGGGAGTTGCCAGCACCGCCGGCCGGTCCCACCCCGGGGGCGCGGGGAACTGCGCGACCAGCCGCCGCGCACCCGCAGTCGACGACACGCCCCGCGCCGCGCGCCTCACTGGCCGTTCTGGGCCAGCCTCAGGAGGTGGTCGGCCAAGGCCTGCCCTCCCGTCGGGTCCCGGCTGATCAGGAGCAGCGTGTCGTCGCCGGCGATCGTGCCGAGGATGTCGTGCAGTTCCGCCTGGTCGATCGCCGAGGCCAGGAACTGGGCCGCGCCGGGCGGGGTGCGCAGGACGACGAGATTCGCGGACGCCTCCGCGGAGATCAGCAGCTCCTGCGAGAGCCGCCGCATCCGCTCCTCCTTCGCCGACCCCCCGAGCGGAGCCCGCGGCGTGCGGAAACCGCCCTCGCTGGGCACCGCGTAGATGAGGTCGCCGTCGGTGTTGCGGATCTTCACCGCGTTCAGCTCGTCGAGGTCCCGGGAGAGCGTCGCCTGGGTGACGCTCAGCCCGTCGTCGGCGAGGAGCTTCGCCAACTGGCTCTGGGACCGCACCGGTTGCCGGTTGAGAATGTCCACGATCCGGCGGTGACGGGCGGTGCGGGTCTGCGGTACGGCAGGCCCGTTCGCCCCCGGCTGCTCGTGGTCCTGCGCCTGGCTCATCGTCGTCTCATTCCCCGGATCGTCCGTCCCCGCCCACTGCCTGGAGGATGCCGGGAAGGGCCCCGAGGAAGGCGTCCACCGCGTCGTCGCCGAGGTTCAGCGGCGGCATCAGCCGGACGACGTCGGGGGCGGGCGCGTTCACGAGGATTCCGGCCTCCTGAGCCGCCTGCTGCACCTGGGGCGCGAGTGGCTCGGTGAGCACGATACCCAGGAGCAGGCCCGCGCCCCGGACATAATCGATCAACGGGTGTCCGAGTGCGTCGATTCCGTCCCGCAGCCGCTCGCCCTGGCGCTTGACGTTCTCCAGGAGCCCGTCGTTCTCGATGGTGTCGAGGACGGCGATCCCGGCGGCGCAGGCGACGGGGTTGCCGCCGAAGGTGGTGCCGTGCTGGCCGGGCCGGAGCAGTTCGGCGGCGCGCCCGAAGGCGACGGTAGCGCCGAGCGGCAGCCCGCCGCCGAGCCCCTTGGCCAGCGTCACGACGTCCGGCAGGACGCCCTCGTGGGCCTGGTACTCGAACCAGTTCCCGGTGCGGCCGACACCGGTCTGCACCTCGTCCAGGACGAGCAGGGAGCCGGTGGCGGCGGTGATCGCGCGGGCCGCCTTGAGATACCCGGCGGGCGGGACGACGACCCCGTTCTCGCCCTGGACCGGCTCGATGATGACGAGGGCCGTCTCCTCGGTGACGGCCGCCGCCAGCGCCTGCGCGTCGCCGTACGGGACGTGGGTGACGTCTGCGGGCAGCGGAAGGAACGGCTCCTGCTTCGACGGCTGGCCGGTGAGCGCGAGGGCGCCCATGGTGCGGCCGTGGAAGCCGCCGTCGGTGGCGACCATGTGGGTGCGCCCGGTCAGCCGGCCGATCTTGAAGGCGCCCTCGTTGGCCTCGGCCCCGGAGTTGCAGAAGAAGACCTTGCCGTCGCGGCCGAAGTGCCGCAGGAGCCGCTCGGCGAGCGTGACGGGCGGCTCGGCGATGAAGAGGTTGGAGACGTGCCCGAGCAACGCGATCTGCGTGCTGACGGCCTCGACGACCGCCGGGTGGGCGTGGCCGAGGGCGTTGACGGCGATGCCGCCGACGAAGTCGAGGTACTCCTTGCCGTCGGCGTCCCACAGCCGGGCGCCCTCGCCGCGCACGAGCGGGATCCTCGGGGTGCCGTAGTTGTTCATGAGCGCGCCCTGCCACCGCGCGGCCAGTTCCTGGTTGCTCATGCCTGCTCCCCCTCTTGTCCGTCGGGCACGACCATCGTGCCGATGCCTTCGTCCGTGAAGATCTCCAGCAGGATGGAGTGCTGGACCCGTCCGTCGATGACCCGGGCGGTGGTGACGCCGCCGCGTACGGCGTGCAGACAGCCCTCCATCTTGGGGACCATGCCGGCGGACAGGTCCGGCAGCAGCTTCTCCAGCTGGGAGGCGGTGAGGCGGCTGATCACCTCGTCGGAGTTCGGCCAGTCCTCGTAGAGGCCCTCGACGTCCGTGAGGACCATGAGGGTCTCGGCCCCCAGTGCCGCAGCGAGTGCCGCAGCCGCCGTATCAGCATTGACGTTGTAGACATGCCCGTCGTCCTCGGAGCGGGCGATCGACGAGACGACCGGGATGCGGCCGTCGGCGAGCAGGGCCTCGATCGCGCCCGTGTCGATCGAGGTGATCTCGCCCACCCGCCCGATGTCGACCAACTCGCCGTCGATCTCGGGCCGGTGCTTGGTGGCGGTGATGGTGTGGGCGTCCTCGCCCGTGAGGCCGACGGCGAGCGGCCCGTGCTCGTTGAGCAGCCCGACCAGCTCGCGCTGCACCTGCCCGGCGAGCACCATCCGTACGACGTCCATGGCGTCCTCGGTGGTGACGCGCAGGCCGGCCTTGAACTCGCTGACGATGCCGTGCTGGTCGAGGGCGGCGCTGATCTGCGGTCCGCCGCCGTGCACGACGACGGGCCTGAGGCCGGCGTGGTGCAGGAAGACGACGTCCTGGGCGAAGGCGGCCTTCAGTTCCTCGTCGACCATGGCGTTGCCGCCGAACTTGATGACGACGGTCTTGCCGTTGTGGCGGACCAGCCACGGCAGCGCCTCGATGAGGATCTGGGCCTTGGGGAGGGCGGTGTGCTTCCGCGTGGGATGGCTCATGACGAATAGGCGCTGTTCTCGTGGACGTAGTCGGCGGTGAGGTCGTTGGTCCAGATGGTGGCGGTCTCCGTGCCGGCGGCGAGGTCGGCGACGATGTGCACCTCGCGGTAGCGCATGTCGACGTGTCCGCGGTCCTCGCCGACGCCGCCGTTCCTGCACACCCAGACGCCGTTGATGGCGACGTTGAGCCGGTCCGGCTCGAAGGCGGCGGACGTCGTGCCGATCGCGGACAGGACGCGGCCCCAGTTGGGGTCCTCGCCGTGGATGGCGCACTTGAGGAGGTTGTTGCGGGCGATGGAGCGGCCCACCTCGACGGCGTCGTCCTCGGTCGCGGCGTTGACCACCTCGACCTTGATGTCCTTGCTGGCGCCCTCGGCGTCGCGGATGAGCTGCTGCCCGAGGTCGTCGCAGACGGCGCGGACGGCCTCCGCGAACTCCTCGTAGCCGGGGGTGACCTCGGCGGCGCCGGAGGCGAGCAGCAGCACGGTGTCGTTGGTGGACATGCAGCCGTCGGAGTCGACGCGGTCGAAGGTGACCTTCGTGGCCGCGCGGAGCGCCTTGTCCAGGGTCGCGCTGTCGAGGTCGGCGTCGGTGGTGAGGACGACGAGCATGGTGGCGAGGCCGGGGGCGAGCATGCCCGCGCCCTTGGCCATGCCGCCGACGGTCCAGCCGTCGCGGCTGACGACGGACGTCTTGTGGACGGTGTCGGTGGTCTTGATGGCGATGGCGGCCTTCTCGCCGCCGTGTTCGCTCAGCGCCCGGGCCGCGGTCTCGACTCCCGGAAGCAGCTTGTCCATGGGGAGCAGGACGCCGATGAGGCCGGTGGAGCACACCGCCACCTCGCCGGCGCCGACGCCGAGCACGTCCGCGGTCTTCTCGGCGGTCGCGTGCGTGTCCTGGAAGCCCTTCGGCCCCGTGCAGGCGTTGGCGCCGCCGGAGTTGAGGACGACGGCGCTCAACTCGCCGCTCTTGAGGACCTGCTCGGACCACAGCACCGGCGCGGCCTTGACGCGGTTGGAGGTGAAGACGCCCGCGGCGGCGCGGCGCGGCCCGGTGTTGACCACGAGGGCCAGGTCCGGGTTGCCGTTCTCCTTGATCCCGGCGGCGACGCCCGCCGCCGTGAATCCCTTGGCTGCCGTGACGCTCAAGGTGCGACTCCGATCGTGGAAAGTCCCGTGTCCTCGGGGAACCCGAGGGCGATGTTCATGCTCTGGACGGCACCGCCCGCGGTGCCCTTGGTGAGGTTGTCGATGGCGCTGACGACGATGATGCGCCCCGCGGCCTCGTCGTACGCGACCTGCACCTGAACGGCGTTGGAACCGTGGACGGACGCCGTCGCGGGCCACTGCCCCTCGGGCAGCAGGTGTACGAAGGGTTCGTCGGCGAAGGCCTTGTCGTAGGCGGCGCGCAGCGACTCGCCGGTGACGCCGGCGACGGCCTTCGCGCTGCACGTGGCGAGGATGCCGCGGGGCATCGGCGCGAGGGTCGGGGTGAAGGAGACGGAGACCCGCTCCCCCGCCGCCGCGCTCAGGTTCTGGATCATCTCGGGGGTGTGCCGGTGGCCGCCGCCGACGCCGTAGGGCGTCATGGAGCCCATGACCTCGCTGCCCAGGAGGTGCGGCTTGGGCGTCTTGCCCGCGCCGGAGGTGCCGGAGGCGGCGACGATCACTGCCTCGGCCTCGGCGAGTCCGGCGGCGTACGCCGGGAAGAGGGCGAGGGAGACGGCGGTGGGGTAGCAGCCGGGGACCGCGATGCGCTTGGACCCCTCCAGCGCGGCGCGGCCCCCCGGCAGTTCGGGGAGGCCGTAGGGCCAGGTCCCGGCGTGCGGGGAGCCGTAGAACCTCTCCCAGTCGGCCGGGTCCCTCAGCCGGAAGTCGGCGCCCATGTCGACGACGAGGACGTCCGGGCCGAGCTGTTCGGCGACGGCGGCGGACTGGCCGTGCGGGAGGGCGAGGAAGACGACGTCGTGGCCGGCGAGGTTCTCGGCGGTGGTCTGCGCCAGGACCCGGCCGGCCAGCGGGAGCAGGTGCGGCTGGAGCGCGCCCAGCTTCTGTCCCGCGTTGGAGTTGCCGGTCAGGGCGCCGATCTCGACCTCGGGGTGCGCGAGGAGCAGACGCAGGACCTCACCGCCCGCGTATCCGCTCGCTCCGGCCACTGCCGCACGTACCGTCATGGAATCCTCCTCCAGCAATGGCATGACTATACGTTTCGCTGCACGTTTATGCAATCTTGTTCGCACGGACATACGTGCCGCCCCCGGCCGGGGGCCGGGGGCGGGCTGGTGGGGCGGGCAGCTGGAGGGGGTGGCGTCCTACTTCTGCCTGATCCGCAGGAAGGTGATCGAGTTCGCCGGGAAGGTGTAGGTGAACCTGTCGGCGACTCCGGTGAACGTGGAGGTCACCGGGGCGACCGGGGTCTGAGTCTCGCTGTTGACCGCGTCCGGCGCGGCGGTCAGCGTGGTCACGCGGGCGGAGGAGCGGACCCGGGCGCCGCCGAGGTCGACGGTCGTGCGGGCGTCGGCGGCCTGGGCGTTGACGACCTTGAGGATCAGGTCGCCGGTCTCCTCGTCCTCGGTGACGACCTGGCGGAACGGTTCGGCCGGGGTGTCGTCGGTGAAGCGGCCCCACTCCTGGCCGTCGAGGTAGAGGGTGACCTGGCGGCCGCGCACCTTGACGTCGATGTCGTAGGCGCGGCCCGTCTGAACGCTGCCGGCCTTGGAGACCAGCGTGGACTTCCCGCCGTCCACGGCCTGCTCGACGGCGCTCTGGGTGTTGTTCCAGCCGCCCAGGTTCCACCAGTAGTAGTTGCCGGTGTCCTTGACGCCGAAGGCGACGAGGAAGCCCTCCTTGCCGGACTTCTTGGTGGCCTTCACGTGCAGGTCGTAGTCGTGCCAGTTCGGGTCGCCGGCCGAGACCATGGTGTTCTCGGCGGCCGCGTCGCTCTGCACGTACTGGCCGTCCCGCACCGACCAGCTGCCGCCGCCGGTGTGCGTCCAGCGGGAGGCGTCACCGGAGAAGTCGTCGGCGAGGAGGGTGGCGCCGTCGGCGCCCGTGACCTTCACGTCGTCGTACGCCGCCGAGGTCGCCCAGGTCGACAGGCCGACGGCGCCGCTGATCGGGCCCTGGACCGAGGGGGTGCCGGTGGCCGCCGAGGGGACGACACGGTCGCCCACGTTGTTCATGAACAGTTTCTGGACCTCGTAGTTGGCCGAGTTCCAGGAGGCGTGGTTGTTGAACCACACCAGGTCCGGGCGCCACTGCACATAGTCCTCGTTGGCGAACAGCGGTGCGTAGGAGGCGAGTTCGACGACGTCGGCGTTGCGTTCCAGGCCGGTCATGAAGGCGGCTTCCGCGAGGCCGTTCCTGAAGGCGTTGCCCTGGGAGGCGTATTCGCCGAGGAAGACCTTCGGGCCGTTGCGGTCGTAGGAGTCGTAGCGGGCGTTGTTCTGCAGGAACCACCGCGCGCTGTTGTAGTAATGCTCGTCGACCATGCCGACCTTGGCGTCGCGGTTGAGCTGCCAGGCCTTGTCGAAGGTCGCGCCGGCGTCGTCCGGGCCGGAGTTGGAGACGACGGTGACGCCCGGGTACCTCGCCTCGATCGCGGCGCGGAACCGCTGGAAGCGGGCGAAGAACTCGACGGGGAGGTTCTCCTCGTTGCCGACCTCGATGTGGGTGAGGTGGAAGGGCTCGGGGTGTCCCATCCACGCGCGTTTCGCGCCCCAGGTCGAGTTCGCGGGGCCGTTGGCGAACTCGATGAGGTCCAGGGTGTCCTGGATGTGCCGCGCGAGCAGCGCCTCGTCGTCGACGGCCTTGTTCTGGCCGCAGCCGGTCACCAGGGCCGGCACGACGGGCAGGGGCATCGCGCCCACGTCCTCGGCGAAGCGGAAGTACTCGTAGTAGCCGAGGCCGTAACTCTGGTTGTAGCCCCAGACGTTGGAGTTGACCGCGCGTTCCTCGACCGGGCCGATGGTGTCCTTCCACTGGTAGGAGCGGGCGCGCTGCCAGCCGGAGGCCTCGCTGTAGTCCTGCATGGAGCCGGTGTTGACCAGGCAGCCGCCGGGGAAGCGCACGAAGCCGGGCTTCAGGTCGGCGATCTTCTCGGCGAGGTCCTTGCGCAGCCCGTTGGGCTGGTGCTTGTAGGTGTCGTGCGGGAACAGCGACACCATGTCGAGGGCGGCCGCGGCGGTGGAGGCGACGGTGAGGCGGCCGGTGCTGCTGGTGCGGGCGGCCTGGAACTTCGTCCTGTACTGCGCCCAGCCGCCGGGGCGCACGGCGACGCGGCGGGCGGTG
The DNA here is from genome assembly GCF_042889585.1 of Streptomyces sp. NPDC002566. Taxonomy (NCBI): domain Bacteria; kingdom Bacillati; phylum Actinomycetota; class Actinomycetes; order Kitasatosporales; family Streptomycetaceae; genus Streptomyces; species Streptomyces sp. NPDC002566. Next base: position 37,608 of record NZ_JBIARD010000013.1, read on the forward strand.
GCGAGGGCGCCGTCGGCATCCTGGAGCGACACCGTCAGGCTCGTGCCCTGCTCGGCGCGGACCCACACCGAGAAGTCGTACCTCTCGCCCTGCTCGATGCGGACGCCGGTGTTGTAGCCGGCGTTGGTGACGGACGAACCGGCGCTCAGGGAAAGGTAGTTGCGGTTGCGCTCGTTGAGGCGGCCGGCGTCGTTCACGACCTCGGCGGCGCCGTCGACCGTCCAGGAGGTGAGCGGTGTGTAGGAGCGGTTGTCGACGGCGGAGTACTCGAAGGACCGGTTCTGCACCAGCTCGGCGTACAGGCCGCCGTCGGCGGCGCGGTTGATGTCCTCGAAGAAGACGCCGTACATCGTGTCGTCGATCGTCGCGCCCCGGCGGGCCGGATCGACGGTGATGGTGTAGTCGGCGACCGCCTCGGCGTGCGCCGGGACGGGCAGGAGGGCGGTCGCCGTCAGCAGGGCGGTGGCGGTGAGACCGGTTCTCCAGCGGGCGGTCGTGGTGCTGGGTGACATGGATACTCCGCGGCTCATTCAGGCGTTCGAAATATCGGACTTTGATCAGCACTTCGAACGGCAAGATAGGGAGGTGACTTGAGCGCGTCAATGGGGCGTGCGAGGGCTGATCCGACGGAGGGCGGCACGCGATGGGCGGGTTCTGGCCGGTGCCGGACGTCCTGGAGTACCTCGCCGGGAGCTGGCGGGTGGAGCGCTCGGTGCGCGATGCGGGAAGCGGCGACGAGGGCCGTTTCACCGGCACGACCGTGTTCCGGCCACTGGACGGCTGCGGACTGCTGCACGCGGAGTCCGGCGTGTTCACCTGGCAGGGCGTGCCGCGTCCCGCCGAGCGGACCCTGCGCTTCCTGCCGGGCCCCGCGCCCGGCACGGCGGACGTCCGGTTCGCCGACGGCCGCCCCTTCCACCTCCTGGACCTGACGACCGGCCGGCACACGGCCGACCATCCGTGCTCCGCCGACCTCTACCGCGGCGAGTTCACGGTCCTCGACGCCGGCCGCTGGCGAAGCGTGTGGCGGGTGCGCGGCCCGGCCAAGGACCTGGTGCTGACGACCGACTACGTCCGCGAGGGCTGAGGCGCGCCCTCGAAGCGCAGGTTCCAGCGGCCGTGGCGCCCGGTGACGGTGGTCGTCGACAGCGGGCGCACGTCGATGTTCCAGTACGACGACGGCGGCGCCTTCAGCGCGTACACCAGGGCGGCCCGGATGACGCTGGGCTCTGCCACGGCGACGATCCGGCCGCCGTCCTCCAACGGCCGGGTGTCGAGCCAGCCGCCCACCCGGGAGATGAACGCGAGCAGCGACTCACCGCCGTGCGGCGCGGACCACGGGTCGGCCAGCCAGGCGTCCACCGCCTGCGGCTCCCGGGCCATCGCCTCCCCCAGGGTGAACCCCCGCCACCGCCCCATGTCACAGTCCCTCAGGGCGAGTTGGACGAGCGGGGCGTATCCGAGGGCGTCCCCGGTGGCCCGGCTGCGCGGGGTCGGCGAACAGTAGCGCAGCTCGGCCGCCGCGAGCGGCAGCAGATCGCCCACGACGCGCTGCACCTCGCCCCAGGCCGCCTGGTCCAGCGGCCGGTCGTCCTCGAAGCGCTCCGCGAGCATCGGCGAGCTGCGCGCGGCGGCGACGAACGTGACCCGGAGTGCCATGCGGCGATGGTGGGACCACCGGGTAGGCGGGTCAAGGGGTGCCGAGGGAGAACTTCTCGAATATGAGCGCCATCCACCGGCCGGGGTCCTCCAGCGCCTCGAAGCCGGCCTTCTCGTACACCCCGTGCGCGTCCTGCGTGGCCAGCAGCATCCGGCGCAGCCCGTAGGGCTGCAGGTGATCGCGTACGGCGGCGACGAGCGAGGTGCCGATGCCCTTCCCCCGGACCGCCGGATCCACGTACACGTCGCACAGCCAGGCGAACGTCGCCCGGTCCGTCACCACCCGGGCGTAAGCCACCTGCTCCCCGGACGCCACGTCGTACACCCCGAAGTTGAGGGAGCCGGCGATCGCCCGGTCCTGCTTCTCGCGCTCGCGTCCGAGCGCCCAGTAGGCGTCCGTGGACAGCCATCGGTGGACGCGCTCGGCGTCGACGCGGCCTGGGTCGGTGGAGAGCTCGTAGCCTGCGGCGAGGGCGGGGGTGTCGTTCATGCCCGGACCCTCACAGATCGCGGCTGTGCTGTCGAACGGATTCCATGAGCGCCTCGTCGCACGCCTGCCGCAGGCGGCGGGCGCCCTCCTCGATCTCCTCGGTCCCCGCGACCGCCGCGAAGCTGAGCCGGACGTGCGGGGCGGGGGGTTCGGCGCTGAAGTAGGGGCGGCCGGGGGCGAGGGCGACGCCGGCGCGCAGGGCGGCCGCCGTGAACGCCGCCTCTCCTGCGGAGCCGGGGAGGCGGACCCACAGGTGGTAGCCGCCGGACGGGACGTGCGGCAGCTCCAGTTCGGGCAGGCGCAGCGCGAGGGCCGCCGTCATCGTGTCGCGTCGCGTCCTCAACTCGGCGGCGATGGAGCGCAGATGGCGGGGCCAGGCCGGTGAGCCGACGAGTTCGAGCGCGGCCTCCTGGAGGGGCCGGGGCACGAAGAAGGCGTCCACGACCTGGATGGCGCGCAGCCGTTCCAGGGCCGGGCCGCGGGCGGCCAGCGCGCTGACCCGGAAGCTGGGCGAGGTCGCCTTGGTGAGCGAGCCGACGTGGACGACGACGCCGTCCGGGTCGTCGGCGGCCAGCGGGCGGGGCAGCGGTCCGGCGTCCTCGTGCGCGAGCCGCCGCACGAAGTCGTCCTCGACGACGAACGCGCCCGCCTCCCGGGCGATGCGCAGCACCTCGCCGCGCCGGGCGGGGGCGAGGACCGCGCCGGTGGGGTTCTGGAACAGCGGCTGGCAGACGAACACCCGGGCGCCGGTCGCGCGGAAGGCGTCGCTGAGCAGGTGCGGTTTCACCCCGTCCCGGTCGACCGGGACGGGGACCGGGCGCAGTCCGGCGGCGCGGGCGATGGCCAGCATGCCGGGGTAGGTGGGCGACTCCACGAGCACCGGCGCGCCGGGCGGGGCGAGGGCGCGCAGGGCGGTGGTCAGCGCCGCCTGGCCGCCTGCGGCGACCAGCACCTCGGCCGCGGTGACCGTCCCGCCGATGGTGCGGGCGAACCACTCGCGCAGCTCGGGCAGCCCTTCCAGGGGCGGCCGCCCCCACGCGCCGGGCCTCCGTCCGGCCCGTGCCAGGGCCGCGGACATGGCGCGCTCCGGCTGGAGGGAGGGGTGCAGATAGCCGCCGTTGAACTCGATCACGCCGGGCGGCGGGGCGGCCAGCGAGACGGTGACTCCGGAGGCGTCCACCGAGCGGGGCACGAGGTCGGCGGCGCCGTCGGCGCTCAGCGCGACCTCCTGCCAGGAGGTGTCTCCGGCCGAGGGGGCGGCCGTACGCCGCGGCCCGGCGCGGAAGGCGCCGGCTCCGGGGCGGGTCACCACCAGGCCCTCGGCGGCGAGTTGGGCCAGCGCGCGCGAGACGGTCACCGGACTCACCCGGAAGCGTTCCACCAGGGCCCGGCTCGACGGGAGCTTTCCACCGGGAGAGTAGCGGTCAAGTTCCTGTCGCAGCTGGTTCGCCAGTTCACTCACGCTGCTACGCTCTTGCATGAAGACACAGAGTAGCGCTACCACCGTTCCCGCGATAGCAGTGACCGCCCCCCGGGGCCGGAACCTCGGCACCCTTCAGGCCGCGCTCGGGGTGGTCGCCTTCTCGCTGACCTTCCCTGCGACCGCCTGGGGGCTGGAAGGGTTCGGCCCCTGGTCGCTGACCGCCGTGCGCAGCGTCCTCGCCGCGCTGATCGCGGGCGGCGCACTGCTGGCGCTGCGGGTGCCGCTGCCCGCCCGGCGGCACTGGCCGGGGCTCGCGGTCGTCGCCGCCGGGGTCGTCGTCGGGTTCCCGCTGCTCACCACGCTCGCCCTGCAGACCTCGACCACCGCGCACGCGGCCGTCGTGGTCGGGCTGCTGCCGCTGACCACGGCCCTGTTCTCCGCCCTGCGCGTCGGCTCACGCCCCTCTCGCACCTTCTGGGCGGCGGCGCTGGCCGGGGCGTGCGCGGTGGCTGCGTTCACCGTGCAGCAGAGCGGCGGCGCACTGAACTCGGCCGACCTGTATCTCTTCGGGGCGCTGCTGGTGTGCGCGGCCGGCTACACCGAGGGCGGCCGACTGGCCCGGGTCATGCCGGGCTGGCAGGTCATCGGCTGGGCGCTGACGCTCTGCCTGCCGCTCAGCGCGCCGGCCGCCGCCGTCGCCCTCGCGTTCGAGCCGGCGCACCTGACGGCGCACAGCGTGGCCGGGCTGCTGTGGGTCGCGGCGGGCTCGCAGTTCCTCGGTCTGGTCGTCTGGTACCGGGGCATGGCGGCCGTCGGAATCCCCAAGGCCAGCCAGTTGCAGTTGGCGCAGCCCCTGCTCACACTGGTGTGGTCGGTGCTGCTTCTGGGCGAACGGCTGACCCCGGCCGCCCCGCTGACGGCCGCGGCCGTCCTCGTCTGCATCGCCGTCACCCAGCGGGCGCGCGGCTGACGGGCGCGCACGCGCCGGCTCCGGGGCAGCGCCGTGCGCCGCACAAGCGCAACACGCCGCCCACACGGTGAGGAGGCCCCACAGATGCGTGCAACCACGGGCGACCAGCTGATCCAGCACGGCAGGGTGGTCGGCCAACACGACAAGGTCGGCGAGATCGTCGAGGTGCTGGGTCAGGAGGGCAACCCCCCGTACCGCGTCCGCTTCGAGGACGGGCACGAGGGAGTGTGCTCCCCCGGGCCGGACACCGAGATCCGCCACAAGGTCCAGGAACAGATGTAGGCCTTTCAGCGCGGGGGTTTCGCCGGCTGCCCGTAGTGGTCGGCGATCACCCGTGCCATCGCCCCGATCCGGTCCGTGCGCACGTCCTTGGCGGCGAAGAACACATGGCCGCGGACCTCCGGGTGCTTCTTGGCGAGGGTCAGGTGGCGGGACAGCTCGTTCTGCTTCTGCCAGGCCGCGGCCTGTGCGGAGTCCCCCGCCCGGTACAGCGCCTCCCCCAGGTAGAGCCTGGTCCGGCTGCCCCGCGCGACCTGCGCCCACCAGGGCACGAGCTTGGCGTAGTCGGCGGCGCTCATGCCGATGTGCCAGTACAGCTGCGGCACGATGTAGTCGATCCAGCCCTGGCGCACCCACTTGCGGGTGTCGGCGTAGACGGCGTCGTACGACTGCAGCGCGCTCGTGTCCGAGCCGCGGGAGTCGGTGGAGGCGTTGCGCCACACGCCGAACGGGCTGACGCCGAACTGCGTGCCGGGGCGGACGGCCTTGATGCGCGCCGCCGTCTCACGCACCAGCTTGTCGATGTTGTCGCGCCGCCAGGCGGCCCGGGTGGAGAAGGCCGAGCCGTGGCGGTCGTAGGCGTCGTCGTCGTCGAAGGTCTGGCCGGCCACCGGGTAGGGGTAGAAGTAGTCGTCGAAGTGCACCGCGTCCACGGGGTACTTCTTCACCGCGTCGAGCATCGCGTTCTGCACGAAGGCGCGGACCGCCGGCAGACCGGGGTTGTAGTACAGCTTCCCGCCGTACCGCACGACCCAGTCGGGGTGCTTGCGCGCGGGGTGGGAGGCGACGAGCCGGGAGGGGTCGGCGTGGGTGGCGACCCGGTAGGGGTTGAACCAGGCGTGCAGTTCGAGCCCGCGGGCGTGGGCCTCCTTCACGGCGGTGCCGAGCGGGTCCCAGCCGGGCGACCTGCCCTGCACGCCGGTGAGGACCTGCGACCACGGCTCGTACGACGAGGGCCACAGGGCGTCCGCCGTGGGCCGCACCTGGAGCATCACGGTGTTCAGGCGCTTGCGGACGGCGAGGTCCAGCCAGCCGATCAGCTCGGCCCGCTGCTGGGCCGCGGTCAGCCCCGCACGGGACGGCCAGTCGCGGTTGGCGACGGTCGCGAGCCACATGCCCCGCATCTCCCGCGTCGCCCGCAGGTCGCCGCCACCGCCGCCGTGCCCATGGCCGCCGCTGCCGTGGCCGCCGCTCCCGTGGCCGGGAGGCCGCAGCGCGTTCGCCGCCGCCCCGGCCGTCGTCGCCCCGGTCGTGAAGGCCGAGACCGTCGAGAACGCCGCCAGCGCGAACGCCCGCCGAGTCAGTCGCCCCATCGCGCACATCCCCACACACGCCGTGGATCCGTGCGGTCACGGATCGTCGTCCGGGCACAGCATGCCCCCACCCCGACGATCGATCATCGATACTTGCTAGTAACGTGCACGATCGGAGCAGAGCCGTCCGAGACCCGGAAGGCTCCCCCGGACGTCGATCAAGCGCTTCGAGTCAGCGCGGGAAAGGGACGATGTGACAGGCATCCCAGCGGGAGACATCTCACGCGTCGGAGTGGTGGGCTGCGGCCAGATGGGGGCGGGCATCGCCGAGGTCTGCGCCCGCGCCGGACTCGACGTCATGGTCGCCGAGACCACCGGCGAGGCCCTGGAGATCGGCCGTACCCGGCTGTACAACTCCCTGGCCAAGGCCGCCGACCGCGGCAAGATCAGCGCGGAGGAGCGGGACGCCACGCAGGCGCGCCTGGCCTTCACCACGGACCTCGGCGAGTTCGCCGACCGCGACCTGGTGATCGAGGCCGTGGTCGAGAACGAGGGGGTCAAGACCGAGATCTTCCAGGTCCTGGACCAGGTCGTGACCCGCCCGGACGCGATCCTCGCCTCCAACACCTCCTCCATCCCGCTGGTGAAGCTGGCGGTCGCCACCTCGCGGCCCGACCACGTGGTCGGCATCCACTTCTTCAACCCGGCCCCGGTCCAGCAGCTCGTCGAGCTGATCCCGGCGCTGACCACCTCCGAGGGCACGCTCGGCCGGGCGCAGCTGTTCGCCGAGAAGCTGCTGGGCAAGCACTCCATCCGCGCCCAGGACCGCTCCGGCTTCGTGGTCAACGCGCTGCTGATCCCCTACCTGCTCTCCGCGATCCGGATGTTCGAGACGGGCATCGCCAGCCGCGAGGACATCGACAACGGCATGGAGATGGGCTGCGCCCACCCGATGGGCCCGCTGAAGCTGTCCGACCTGATCGGGCTGGACACGGTCGCCTCGGTCGCGCAGAGCATGTACGAGGAGTACAAGGAGCCGCTGTACGCCGCTCCCCCGCTGCTGCAGCGCATGGTGGACGCCGGCCGCCTGGGCCGCAAGACCGGCTCGGGCTTCTACACCTACGCCTGAGGCCGGCCGGCCCGGGTCAGCCGAACCTGCGGTGGTGGAGCAGCATCAACGCGGCCGCCATGTTGGCGGCCGGCACCTCCCCCCGGGCGACCAGGTCGGGTACGCGTTCCAGGGGGACCCACTCCCGGCGGTCCGACTCGAAGTCGTCCACGGGGGGTCCCGCGTACTCGCCCCGGTCCGCCCAGTAGATGTGGTGGACGGCGTCGGTGAGGCCGTTGGAGGGTTCCACGCTCATGAGGTGGTGCAGGGGGCCGGGCCGCCAGCCGGTCTCCTCCTCCAGCTCCCGGGCCGCCGCGCGGGCGACGTCCTCGCCGTCCTCCACGACCCCGGCGGCGAGTTCGTAGCCCCAGCTGTCGGTGATGAAGCGGTGGCGCCACAACAACAGGGCCTCGTCCGCCTCGTTGACGATCGTCGCCACGGCGACCGGCCGCAGCCGGATGAGGAAGTGGTCGAGGTGCCGGCCGTCCGGCAGCTCGACATCGGCCAGATTGACGCTGAACCAGCGGTTCTCATACACGGTTCGTTCGTTCTGCTTCGCCCACTGCACGGTTCTGCCGCCTTCCGTCGGGTAAGGGGCAATATCGCAGCAGGCACCGTGCCGAGCCGATCCGGAGTCAGGCCACATCACGACGCTTCACGACGCTACAGGGGTACGCGCAGTGCCCCGTCGATGAGTTCGGCCGCCTCGGACGTGCCCGCGCAGCCGCTGCGCACCAGGTGTTCGCGCACCGCCCGGAGTCTGTCGCGCAGACGCTGGGACTCCATCCCCCGCGCCTGCTCCGCCATCTCCACCGCGATGGCCACCGCCTTGTCGGCGTTGCCCTGGCGCAGTTCGATCGTGCTGAGCATGGCCAGCCGGTGCACCCGGCCCCGGTCGTGGGCGGGACTGCCGACGGCCGCCGTGGCGTGCTCCGCTGCCGCCGTCAGATCGCCCAGGCTCAACAGGGCTTCGGCCACCTGTACGTTGACCAGTCCCGGCTGGACGTAGCCGGTCTCGTCGGGCTCCCGGCCCCGCATGATCCGGTCGGCTGCCGTCTCGGCGCTGCGGATGCACGACAGGGCGCTGGTGCCGTCGCCGAGGTGTGCGTACGCCTTCGCCTGCATCGCGTACAGGTCGGAGGCGAGGGCCGGGGTGATGTGCTTGCCCGCGGTGCGCAGCGCGGCCTCAGCGAAGGCGACGGCCTGCCGGTGCTCCCGCATGAACAGCGACTGGTTCACCAGCAGCGCGATCACATAGGCGCCCAGCCCCCGGTCGCCGCTGGCCTTGGCCAGCCGCAGCGCCTGGTGGAAGTAGCGCTGCGCGAGCCCGTGCGCGTCCGAGTCGTACGCGCAGATGCCGGCGATCGCCACCAACCCACCCGTGGCACGGTGCAGTTGACGCCCCGTCGCGTCGGTGTAGCCGCCGCGCAGCAGCGGGGCCGCCTCCGCGTTGAGGAAGCCGACGATCCGGCTGCGCGTCGCCACGCCGCCCGTCTTCCGGTACATCTGCTCGTAGTGGGCGCGGGCCGCGCGCAGCGTCTCTATGTCGGCGGACGTCACCCGGTGCCGGCCGCCGCGCGAGACGTCGACGTCCTCGGGCGGGTTCTCCCACTCCCACACCGGCATCACGGCGGGCGTGCCGGTGACGGCGGGGGCGCCCAGGATGTGCGGGCGCTGCTGCTCGTCGGAGCGCCACAGCGCGGTGGCCCGCTCGACGAAGCCCGACAGCGACGCGCCGTGCGGGGTGGAGGGCTCTCCCGGGACACCGAGGCCGATGTCGTCGAGGGTGACGGGGCGCCGCAGCCGTCCGGCGAGCACCTCGCAGATCAGGTCGGGCACCTGCCCGCGCGGACGCTGCCCTTTCAGCCACCTCGCGACGGCCGTGTGCTCGTAACGCAGCGCGAGCCCCCGAGCCTGCCCGGCCTGGTTGACGTGGGCGGCGAGACCCGCGTGGGAGATCCCCGCCTCGTCCAGGATCGCGTCGAGCAGTGTGTTGGGCTGCATGGGTGCCCCCCGGTGGCTCAATGCCGCCAGGGTAATGGGTCCCGCTTCACACGGGGTGTGAACCGAGTGCGCGCACCCGAGCCGTGTGCATGCTGTCGCTCACCGTGCACAGCCGGTTGACTGAAATGCCTCGCAAGAGGTTCGCCGGGCCGTCGGCTCCCCCTCGAAAGCGACGGCCCGGCGGTTCGCTCCGCGGGTTTGGCCGGGGGCGCCGCTTCGGTACCGGGTGCGTTGTCCGGCGCGGGTCGTTCGGGGCTGGTCGCGCCCACGCGGCGGAGCCGCATATGTCACAGCCCCGCGCCCCTGGGGAGTTGCCCTCACGTGCGTTTCCAGCAGGGGTGCCCCTGGGGGCTGGGGCGCAGCCCCGTGCCCCCCAGGGGCGCGGGGAACTGCGCGACCAGCCACAACCCAGCGGCAGCCGGCGACGACATCAGCCCCGCAGAACCGCCCCCGTCCGCTCGCCCGCCAGGGCGACCGCCGCGTCGCGGGCGGCCGACGCCTCGTCGACCGTCAGCGTCCGGTCCCCCGCGCGGAAGCGCAACGCGTAGGCCAGCGACTTGCGCCCCTCGCCCAGCTGCTCCGCGTTCTCGTACACGTCGAACAGGCGGATGTTCTCCAGCAGTTCGCCCGCACCCTCACGCAGCGCGGCCTCGACGTCGGCGTGCGGGACGAACTTGTCGACGACGAGGGCGACGTCCTGCGTGGCGACGGGGAACGAGGAGATGCTCGGCGCCTGGGGCGTGTCGTCGCCGACCCGCTCCAGGACGTCGAGGTCCAGCTCCATGGCGGACGTACGGACGGGCAGGCCCAGGGCCTTCAGCACCCGCGGGTGCAGTTCGCCCGCGTGTCCGACGACCCGCTCGTCACCGTCGACGACGACGGCGAGCTCGGCGCACCTGCCCGGGTGCCACGGCCCGTACTGGCCGCTGCGCACGATCAGTTCGGCGCCGGCCTCACGGGCGACGGTCCGGGCCGCCTCGACGGCGTCGGCCCAGTCGGCCGGGCGGCCCTTGCCCCACCAGCCGGCCTGCTCGCGGGCGCCCGCGAGGACGACGGCGACATGGCGCGGCTGCTCGGGCAGCGCGGCGTCGAGCGCGGCGATCTCCGCCTCGGTGGGCCGCCGGTCGACCGGCAGACGGACCGCGGCCGGCCGCTCCTCGCGGGGGTGGAAGACGAGCCCGGTCTCGAACAGCGCGAGGTCGTGGCTGCCCCGGCCGTCGTTGCGGCGCAGCGCGGCCAGCAGGCCGGGCAGCAGCGTGGTGCGGAGCGCGGGCTCCTCGTCGTTGAGCGGGTTGACCAGCTTGACGACACGGCGGGCCGGGTCGTCGGCGGCCAGTCCGAGCTGGTCGAAGACCTGCTCGCCGACGAACGGGTAGTTCGGCGCCTCGACGTAGCCGGCGCCGGCCAGGGCCCGGCCGACGCGGCGGTGCAGCCGCTGCCGGTGGGTCAGACCGCGGCCCGAGGGCAGCTTGGGCAGCGTGGAGGGCAGGTTCTCGTAGCCCTCCAGCCGGATGACCTCCTCGGCGAGGTCGTTGGCCTCGACGAGGTCGGGCCGCCAGGACGGCACGGTGACGAGCAGCTCGTCCTGCCCCTGCACCTGGCAGCCGATCTCCTGGAGCCGGCGTACGACGGTCTCGCGGCCGTAGGTGACGCCCGCGACCCTGTCCGGGTGGTCGGCCGGGGTGGTCACGGTGTGCGGCGCGGACGGCGCGACGACCTCGGTGACGCCGGCCTCGGCGGTGCCGCCCGCGAGGAGCACGAGCAGGTCGACGGTGCGCTGCGCGGCGGCGGCCGCGGCCTGCGGGTCGACGCCGCGCTCGAAGCGGCGCGAGGCCTCGGAGGTCAGCTTGTGCCGGCGGGCCGTACGGGCGACGGAGACCGCGTCGAAGTGGGCGGCCTCGATGACGACGGCGGTGGTGCCGCCGTCCGCCTCGTGGTCGGCGATCTCGGTGTCGGCGCCGCCCATGACGCCGGCGAGGCCGATCGGGCCGCGCTCGTCGGTGATCACCAGGTCCTCGGCGTGCAGGGTGCGGGTGACGCCGTCGAGGGTGACGATCTTCTCGCCCTCCGCGGCCCGGCGCACGCCGATCGTCCCCTGGACGAGGGAGCGGTCGTAGGCGTGCAGGGGCTGGCCCAGCTCCATCATCACGTAGTTGGTGACGTCGACGGCGAGCGAGATCGGGCGCATGCCGACCTTCTGGAGCCGGCGCCGGAGCCAGATCGGGGAGCGCGCCTCGGGGCTGAGGTCGGTGACCGTGCGGGCGGTGAAGCGGTCGCAGCCGACCGGGTCGGAGACCTGCACGGGGTAGCCGAAGGCGTTCGGGGCGGGCACGTCGATGAGGGCGGGGTCGCGCAGCGGCAGCCCGTAGGCGATGGCGGTCTCGCGGGCGACGCCGCGGATCGACAGGCAGTCGCCGCGGTTGGCGGTGACGGCGATGTCGAGGACCTCGTCGACCAGTTCGAGCAGCTCGATGGCGTCCTTGCCGACCTCGGTCTCCGGCGGCAGCACGATGATGCCGTGGGTGCCGTCGTCGCCCATGCCCAGCTCGTCGCCGGAGCAGATCATGCCGTGGGAGGTCTTGCCGTAGGTCTTGCGCGCGGAGATCGAGAAGCCGCCGGGCAGGGTGGCGCCGGGCAGGACGACCACGACCTTGTCGCCGACGGCGAAGTTGCGGGCGCCGCAGACGATCTCCTGGGGCTCGCCCGTGCCGTTGGCCTGGCCGACGTCGACCGTGCAGAAGCGGATCGGCTTCTTGAAGCCCTCCAGCTCCTCGATGGTCAGGACCTGGCCGACGACCAGCGGGCCCTTGAGGTCGGCGCCGAGGTGCTCGACGGTCTCCACCTCGAGGCCGGCCGAAATGAGCTTGGCCTGGACGTCACGGCCGGTCTCGGTGGCCGGCAGGTCGACGTACTCCCGCAGCCAAGAAAGCGGGACCCGCATCAGATCTCCATCCCGAACGGCCGGGTGAACCGGACGTCACCCTCGACCATGTCTCGCATGTCTTCGACGTTGTGGCGGAACATCAGCATCCGCTCGATGCCGAACCCGAAGGCGAACCCGCTGTACTTCTCCGGGTCGACGCCGCAGGCGGTCAGCACCTTGGGGTTGACCATGCCGCAGCCGCCGAGCTCGATCCAGCCCTCGGAGGAGCAGGTGCGGCAGGGGCGGTCGGGGTTGCCGACGGACTCGCCGCGGCAGACGTAGCACACCATGTCCATCTCGGCGGACGGCTCGGTGAAGGGGAAGAAGTTGGGCCGCAGCCGGGTCTTCATGCCCTCGCCGAACAGCGCCTGGACCATGTGGTCGAGGGTGCCCTTGAGGTCGGCCATGGTCAGGCCCTCGTCGACGGCGAGCAGCTCGACCTGGTGGAAGACGGGGGTGTGCGTGGCGTCCAGCTCGTCGGTGCGGTACACGCGGCCGGGGCAGATCACGTACACCGGTAGCTCGCGCTGGAGCAGGGAGCGGATCTGCACGGGCGAGGTGTGGGTGCGCAGGACGACACCGCTGTCGCCGCCGCCGTCGGGGGCCTGCACGAAGAACGTGTCGGCCTCGCCGCGGGCGGGGTGGTCCGGGCCGATGTTGAGGGCGTCGAAGTTGAACCACTCGCCCTCGGCCTGCGGGCCCTCGGCGACCTCGTAGCCCATGGCGACGAAGACGTCCTCGATGCGCTCGGACAGCGTGGTGAGCGGGTGGCGGGCGCCGGCCGGGACGCGGTCGTAGGGCAGCGTGACGTCCACGGCCTCCTCGACCAGCACGCGCGCGTCGCGCTCGTCCTCGAGCTCCGCCTGACGGCCGGCGAGGGCCTTGTTGACGGCGCCGCGGGCCTGGCCGACGAGCTTGCCGGCGGCGGCCTTCGCGTGCGGGGGCAGCGCGCCGATCTCGCGGTTGGCGAGGGCCAGCGGGGAGGTGCCGCCGGTGTGGGCGACCTTGGCCTCCTGGAGCGCGTCGAGGGAGTCCGCGGCGGCGAAGGCGGAGAGCGCCTCGTCCCGCATGCGCTCGATCTCTTCCGGTTTCAAGGCCTCGACCTCTACAGGGTCGTACGACTTATTGGGTGCCGACATCTCTTCCCGTGCTTCCGGTTGGCTGGCGGATGGTCCCCGTGAGCGGCGCGGAGGGCCGTGTGCAGGACACATGGGTGCCAGAGGCCGAGTCTAACGGGGTGGAGGTGTGCGAATGCGCCCGCGGGCACTCAGCTCAGATAGGCCGGAGCGCTCACGGGCAACGTAAATCGGAACTCGGCGCCGCCCTCGGGGGCGCGGCCGACCGTGATGACGCCGCCGTGGGCCTCGACGATGCCCTTGACGATGTACAGCCCGAGTCCGGTGCCGCCGCGCTTGCTGCCCCGCCAGAAGCGGGTGAAGACGCGGTTCATGGACTCCTCCGGGATGCCGGCGCCCTCGTCGCTCACGGTGACCGACGTGCCGGCGTCCTCCCCCTCACGGGGGGACGGGGCGGGCGTGACGTCAATGGTGACGGTTCCCTCGCCGTGCCGCACCGCATTTTCGATGAGGTTGCTGAGCACCTGGTCGACCTTGTCGGGGTCGGCCCACAGGTCGGGCAGCGGCTGCTCGACGCGCAGCAGGAACCGGTCGGCGGGCTGGCCCGCGGCCACGTAGGCCTGGATGTGCCGGCCGACGGCGGCGCCCATGTCGACGGGCTGGCGGCGCACCTCCAGCCGGCCGGAGTCGATGCGGGAGATGTCGAGCAGTTCGGCGATGAGCCGGGTGACGCGGTCGGCGTCGGCGTCGACCGTCTCCAGCATCAGCCGCTTCTGGTCGTCGGTGAACCGTGCCCACTTGGCGAGGAGGGTGGCGGTGAAGCCCTTCACGGAGGTGAGCGGGGAGCGCAGCTCGTGGGCCACGGTCGCTATCAGCTCGGCGTGGCTGCGCTCGGTGCGGCGACGCGCCTCGGTGTCGCGCAGGCAGACGACGACGCGGCGGACGGGGCCGGTGGGCTCGCTGCGCACGTACCGCGCGGAGACGAGGACCTCGCGTCCGCCGGGCAGCAGCAGGTTGCGTTCGGGCTGGCGCACCCGGATGGCGAGCCCGCCGTAGGGGTCGGTCAGCGGCCACCAGCGGCGGCCTTCGAGGTCCTCCAGCGGCAGGGCCTTCTCCAGCCGGCTGCCGAGGGCGTCCTCGGCGGACAGGGCGGTGATGCGTTCGGCGGCGGCGTTGAAGCAGACGACGTGACCGTGCTCGTCGGCGACGACCAGTCCGTCGGGCAGGTCGTCGGGGTCGACTCCGGCGGCGTCACCGGGCGACGGGGACGCGGCGGCGTGCGGCACGGCCCGTGCTTCCCGTGTGCTGCTCATGCCGACGCTCATTCCCCTTACCCCACCTCTCAGACGGCTGAGGGGCCCCCGAGCTGGTCACCCTACTAGGTGGAACTGACGGTGCGGCAGCCTTCGGGGGCGCGCTGGGCGCGGGCCGACGCGTAGAGACATACGGCCGCAGCGGTGGCGAGGTTCAGGCTCTCGGCCTTGCCGTGGATGGGGACGCGGACGACGGCGTCGGCGAGGGCGCGGGTCTCCTCCGGCAGGCCCCAGGCCTCGTTGCCGAACACCCATGCGGTCGGTCCGCCCATGGCGCCCTTGTCGAGCTCCTCGTCGAGGTCGTGCGCGCCGGCCCCGTCGGCGGCGAGGATGCGCACCCCGGCGTCCCTGAGCCCGGCCACGGCCCGCTCGACGGGGACGCCGACGGCGACCGGCAGGTGGAACAGGGAGCCGACGGAGGCCCGTACGGCCTTGGGGTTGTACAGGTCGACGGAGGCGTCGGTGAGGACGACGGCCTCGGCGCCGGCGGCGTCGGCGCAGCGCAGGACGGTGCCGGCGTTGCCGGGGTCGCGGACGTTCGCGAGGACGGCGACGAGCTTGGGGCGGGCGGCGAGGATGTCCTCGAACGGCGTGTCCAGGAACCGGCAGACGCCGACGAGGCCCTGCGGGGTGACGGTGGTGGAGATGTCCTCGATGACCTGCTCGTCGGCGAGGTGGACGCGGGCGCCGGCGGCGCGGGCCTCGCCGATGATGTCCGCGTAGCGCTCCGCGGCTTCGAGGGTGGCGAAGAGTTCGACGAGCGTCGCGTCCGCGCCGCCCGGGGTGCGGTGTGCGGCGGCCTCCCGTACGGCCTGCGGTCCCTCCGCCAGGAACAGTCGCTCCTTGCCCCGGAAGTTCCGCCGGGCCAGACGCCTCGCGGCCGAGACGCGGGGGGAGCGGGGGGAGATGAGGTCGGGGGTGGCGGGGGGCATGGCACCTTCGGTGGGAGCGGGACGTGTGACGGAGCCGGGCAAGCGCCGGGGGTCCGGGGGCGGAGCCCTCGGGGAAGCAGTCGGACCCGCAGGCCGGGGGGCCTGCGGGTCCGGTCACGTCGGCTGGAGCCGGCGCAGCGTCACGCCGCCTTCGGGGCGTTGACGTCGCTCGGCAGCGCCTTCTGCGCGACCTCGACGAGCGCGGCGAAGGCGCCGGCGTCGTTCACGGCCAGCTCGGCCAGGATCTTGCGGTCGACCTCGACGTTCGCGGCCTTCAGACCCTGGATGAAGCGGTTGTACGTGATGCCGTTGGCGCGGGCAGCGGCGTTGATGCGCTGGATCCACAGCTGACGGAAGTCGCCCTTGCGCTTCTTGCGGTCGTTGTAGTTGTAGACCAGCGAGTGGGTGACCTGCTCCTTGGCCTTGCGGTACAGGCGCGAACGCTGACCGCGGTAGCCGGAGGCCTGCTCGAGGATCGCCCGGCGCTTCTTGTGGGCGTTGACTGCCCGCTTGACGCGTGCCACTTGATTGACTCCTTGTAGCGGGGCCGTGGTTGGACTCACACGACCCGGTAATCGATTGGGTCCCGGTCAGAGATCAGGCGCGGGAGGAAGATCCGCGCCCGACGTCACTTGCCGAGAAGCTTCTTGATCTTCGCGGCGTCGCCCGGGGCCATCTCGGCGTTGCCCGTGAGGCGACGCGTCACGCGGGACGACTTGTGCTCGAGCAGGTGGCGCTTGCCGGCGCGCTCGCGGAGCACCTTGCCGGAGCCGGTGACCTTGAAGCGCTTGCTGGCACCGCTGTGCGACTTGTTCTTCGGCATAGCGCCGTTCTCTCCTCGTCGATGGCGCTCCGGTGCCCGGTCGTCACAACCGGGCACGGGTGGAGCGTCGCTCTTGTTTCGGTTACGTCCGCGGGACCGCTGTCCCTCGGATCACGCCTCGGCGGAAGCCTCGGCAGGGGCCTCTGCAGGAACCTCGGCGGGGGCCTCGTCGTGCACGGCGTCCGCGGCGTTCTGCGAGCGGCCGGGGTTGGCCTTCGCTTCCGCCTTGCGGGCTTCCTGTGCCTGACGGGCCTCGGCCATCGCCTCGGTCTTCTTCTTGTGCGGACCGAGAACCATGATCATGTTTCGGCCGTCCTGCTTGGGGTTCGACTCGACGAACCCGAGGTCCTGGACGTCCTCCGCGAGACGCTGCAGCAGTCGGTAGCCCAGCTCGGGCCGGGACTGCTCACGACCGCGGAACATGATCGTGATCTTGACCTTGTCGCCCTGCTTGAGGAACCGGACGACGTGACCCTTCTTGGTGTCGTAGTCGTGCGGGTCGATCTTCGGCCGGAGCTTCATCTCCTTGATGACCGTGTGCGCCTGGTTCTTGCGCGCCTCACGGGCCTTCATGGCCGACTCGTACTTGAACTTCCCGTAGTCCATGAGCTTGCAGACCGGCGGGCGGGCGTTCGCCGCGACCTCGACCAGGTCCAGGTCGTACTCCTGCGCAAGCTCCAGTGCCTTGGCCAGGGGGACGATGCCCACCTGCTCGCCACTGGGACCGACAAGTCGCACCTCGGGAACGCGAATCCGGTCGTTGATGCGGGGCTCGGCGCTGATGGATCCTCCTCGGTAGCACCACGCGAGCGTCTGGCGGACGGCCGCGTAACGTCTGTGTTCGATAGACCTATAACCACGCCGAAACACAAAAAATGCCCCGGACGATCACAGGCGGGGCTCCAAGCACTACCGGAGCACCGCCGCGAGGATCGCGGGGCGCGCTACCGGGCGACTCCATCGTCCGTACGGAACGATGGTGGTCGCCTGACCGGGGTGACCCGCCGCCCTGGGGACAGTCGGGTGGGAGCTCGGAGTCTCCACTTGTGGGCCGGGCCCGCCTGCTGAGTGGCACGCGTGTCCGACCGGTCGTTACACGAGATTAGCAGGTCGAGAAGGCGCGCGCGAATCAGGTGTCCGCCGCCCCGCGCTGTCAAGAGGGCGCTGTCGGCAGGGCGTGTCGCTGGCCCTATCGTGTGGGGCATGAGTGAGACCCCCTCCCCGGGCGCCCCCGAGACCCCCGGTGCCGCCGGCTTCGACGACATGACCCGCGACATCGCCGAGGTGCCGGCGGTCGAGGTGATCGTGACGGTCGCCGTCAACCTGATGAGCGCCGCCGCCGTGAAGCTCGGCCTGACGGAGGAGGGCGACAAGTACAAGGACCTCGACGAGGCCCGCAAGCTGGTGCACGCCCTCGCCGGCCTGCTCGACGCGTCCGCGACCGAGATCAGCTCCTTCCACGCGGCCCCGCTGCGCGACGGCCTGAAGTCGCTGCAGCTGGCGTTCCGCGAGGCGTCGATCGTCCCGGACGAGCCGGGCCAGGGCCCGGGCGAGAAGTACACCGGGGCGGTCTACGGCAAGTAGTCCGCGGACGCCGTCAGCTCATCCGCGTACGTACAGGGGCTCGCCCGGAGGCGTCGTCCCGGCCGGCAGCAGTGCCAGGTCGAGGCCGCGCACCAGGCGGGCCCTCAGCGTCTCGTCACCTGCGAGACGCCGGGCCACCGACCGGGCGGCCTCGGCGGGGGCGGCGGCCGGGTCCAGGACGAGGGCCAGGGTGCCGTCGGCCTGCCCGGGCCCGAGGTGGGCGCGCAGCACGGCGGGTTCGGCGGCCACGACGGCGCGCACGGCGGCGAGGACCGCCGGGTCGGTGAGCGGGTCGGTCGTGGTGCGGCCCTCGGCGAGGGCGAGCAGCGCCGGCCCGGTCAGTTCGAAGGGGACCGGCCCCGCCAGGTCGAGGACGACCGTGTCGGCCTTCTCGTGGGCGGCGGCCTGGAGCGCCTGGTGCAGCGGTACGGCGACGGGGCGGGCCTCGGGGTCCCAGCGGGCGAGGGACTCGGTGGAGGTGAACGCGGGCAGGGCGACGCGGGCGCCCGCTTTGAGGGTGGGGACGGCCATGTCGCTGGTCTTCTCGCGGCGCAGCCCGTTCTCGTCCTCCTCGACCTCCCCGAGCACGGCCACGACGGGCACGAGCAGGCGGGCGCCCTTGAGCGCTTCGAGGACCGGGCCGACGGCGGCGCGGTCCTGAGCCCAGGCGGCGAGGGCCGCGCTCAGTGCGGGGTCGGCGGAGCCGTCGTCGTCGGAGTAGCCGGGGTCGGGGATGTTCTTGTTCACCACGGTCACCGACCCTATCGGGGGACGTCCGCCGGCCCGGTGCGGGGCCCGGGGCACGGGCGGGGGTGTCGGCGTTCTAGAGGACCTCGTACCGGTCCCGCTGGAGGGCGTCGTACGCGTCCTGCCGTTCCTCCTCGCGGCGGCCGCGCCACAGGACGACCGCGGCGACCAGCAGCAGGCCCCCGGCGCCGCCGGCGAGCGGGGCGGCCCAGCTCGACGTGTCCTCCTCGGCCTTCTCCGCGTCGGGCCCGGGGCCGAAGTAGGCGTCGCCGTGGGACGCGGCCCGCAGCCCTTCGGGCTTGAGCGCGCCGGCGGCCTTGATCGCGGCGGCCGGGTCGATGAAACCGAAGCCGCGGGAGTCGTCCCGGCCGCCGGTGGGGGCGTTGCGGGCGGTGTCCTCCAGCAGCTTCTTGATCTGCGCCGGGGTCAGCCCCGGGTGGGCGGCCTTGAGGAGGGCGACGGCGCCGGACACGAAGGCCGCCGCGGCGGAGGTGCCCCAGCCCTGGTAGTACCGGTGGTCCGGGTCGGCGATCACGACGTCCACGCCGGGCGCGCTGACCGTGGCGTACCAGCGGCGGGTGGAGAAGGAGGCGCGGGTGCCGTAGCGGTCGACGGCGGTCGCGGCGATGACGCCGGGGTAGGCGGCCGGGTAGGAGATGTGGTCGCCCTTGTCGCCGCCGTTGCCGGCCGAGGCGACGACCACGGAGCCCTTCTTCAGGGCGTACTGGACGGCCTCGTCCTCGGAGGGTTCGGGGTGGGCGGAGGCGGAGTCGTCGCCGAGGGAGAGGTTGATGACGTCGGCGCCCTGGTCGGCGGCCCAGCGGATGCCTTCCGCGAGGGCGTTGCCGCGGGTGTTGCGGGCCTTGGTGCGGGCCGCGTCGCGGTCCTCCAGGATCACGCGGACGGGGAGGATCTTGGCCTCGGGTGCGATGCCCATGACGCCGTCCTCACCCGCGGGGCCGTGGCCGTGGCCGGCGATGATGCTGGCCATCGCGGTGCCGTGGCGGGCCCAGACGGCGTCGCCGCGCCGCGCGCCGAAGCCGACGAGGTCCTTGCCGGTGAGGACGTTCCCGGCGAGGTCGGGGTGCTCGCCGTCGACGCCGGTGTCCAGGACGGCGACGGTGATGCCCGCGCCCTTGGTGGTCCGCCAGATCTGGTCGGTGTGCAGGGCCTGAAGGCCCCACTGCTGGGCGCGGATGCCGTCCGCCTGCGCGGGGGCGGCGGGCAGCAGGGCGAGGGAGGCGGCGAGGAGGCAGCACAGCAGGCCCGCCCGGGGTGTCGTCCTACGGCTGCTCATGAGGGCTGCTCCGAGGGGGCGGCGACGGTTTTGCGCAGGCCGCGTTCGACGCGGTCGGCGAGGCCCTTCGCCTCGTTGCCCAGACCCGCCTGGGCCGGGGCCGAGGTGGCGCCGGGTGCGGCGGCCCGGGCGGCGGGCTCGGGGGTGGCGACGGTACGGCCGTCGGCCCAGCCGGAGACGGCGTAGACGACGACGGGCGCGTCGGTGAGGACGGAGACCGTCCAGGAGGCGCGCTGCGCGTCGCCGAAGCCGGCGGCGACGGTGTCCGGCGGGGCGTAGGTGCGGGGCATCAGGTCGGTCCGGCGGGCCAGGCCCTCCTTGTCGAACCGGGTGTCCAGCGCGCGCATGCCGGCCTCGTCGGCCTCGGTGAAGACCATGCCGACGGTGGTGACATAGCTCTGGGTGGCGTCGACGTAGGTCGCGCGCAGCAGGCGCCCGCAGCCGACCGGGGCGAGGACCTGGAGCAGCAGCGGGTCGAGGGCGCCGGCGCAGCCGCTGTCCGGGGCGACGGCGACCCGCGTCCAGGTGCGGTCGGCGCCGCCGGGGCCCGCGCCCTGACCGTCCACGGTGGGTGGGAACAGCTGGTCGACGGGGACGTTGTGCCACAGGCCGCCGGCAGTGGCGTATGCGCCGCGCTCCCCCGAGCCGGCGGCGTCGCCGACGAGCCAGCTGCCGGTGGCGGCGCCGCCGATGAGGCCGAGTCCGAGGACGACGCAGGTGGCGGCGGCGAGGGTGCGCCCGCGTACGCGTCTGCGTCCGGCGCGCGGCGGTGTGTCGCCGTACCCCTCGGGCTGCGCGAAGGTCACCACCGGCCGTGTCGCGCCGCCGCCGGGCGGGGGCGCGCTCCACGAGAGGGAGGGGTCGGGGGTGGGGCCGCCGGGTGCGGGGTCCGCGGGGCGGGGGATCCGGGCGGCCGGGGCGTCGAACTCCGGCTCGTGCCCGTCCGGCACGTCGAAGTCGGGGTGCCGTACGGGGGTGGCGGGCGACCACACCCCTCCCTGTCCGGGCACGGCGGACGACAGCGCGTCCCGGGGGGCCTGAGCGGGAGCGGCCGCCCAACCTCGCGGCAAGGGGCTCCAGGCGCTCCCTTCCCCGGGCGCCTGCGCGCCGTCGGTCCCTGCGGGCGGGGCGGTGGAGGGTGCCGGACGGAAGAGGCGGTCGGCGTCCGGCCGCGGGGGGCGGCCGCTCGCCGGGGTGGTGGCGGAGGTGCGCGTGGCACGGTCACCGGCCGGGGCCGCTGAGCCCGGGCGGTCGGCGCCGGCGGTGGTGGGGCGTGCGCCGTCCAGGCGGGCCGGGCGGGTGACGCCCGGGCGGGCGGGGTCGCCGCTGTCGGCACGGGGCGGGCGGGCACCGTCCGCGTGGGGCGCGGCCGCACCCTCCGGGCCGGCCGTGCGGGTCGCGTCCGAGCGGGACGGTCTCGCCCCCGGGGCGCGGGCGCCCTCCGCGCCGGCTGCCGGCGACGAGGAGCGGGGGTTCTCCAGGCGGGCCGGGCGGGTGACGCCGGGGCGGGCGGGGTCGCCGCTGTCGGCACGGGGTGGGCGGGCACCGTCCGCGTGGGGCGCGGCCGCACCCTCCGGGCCGGCCGTGCGGGTCGCGTCCGAGCGGGACGGTCTCGCCCCCGGGGCGCGGGC
>NZ_JBIARD010000013.1:59218-107830 GCF_042889585.1 Streptomyces sp. NPDC002566
GGGGCGGGCACCGTCCGCGTGGGGCGCGGCCGCACCCTCCGGGCCGGCCGTGCGGGTCGCGTCCGAGCGGGACGGTCTCGCCCCCGGGGCGCGGGCACCCTCCGCGCCGCCTGCCGGCGACGAGGAGCGGGGGTTCTCCAGGCGGGCCGGGCGGGTGACGCCCGGGCGGGCGGGGCTGTCGGCTCCCGCGGCGGGCGAACCCCGGTCGTCGTCGGAGGTGCGGACGTCGTCCGTGCGGGCGGGGCGGATGGTCTCCAGGCGTACCGGGCGGGCAGCGGTCGGACGCGCGGGCGGAACCTCCGTCGAGCCGGGGGCATCGGCGTCGGCCGCGGCGGGCCGGGACTCGGGGTTGCGCGCGGGCGGGGGCGTCCAGCCGCCGGTGCCCGAGGGGGGAGCGTCCGGGAAGCGGGCCGAGGCCGGGGGCGGCGGTGGGGGCGGGGTCATGGAGTCCGTGGGCTGGGGGGCCCGCAAGTGCGGGGCGGGTGGGGCGAGTCGGTCGGGCGGAGCCTTGCGTTCCGTCGAGGGTGCGGCGTCCCCTGTCGGGGGCTTCACGGCGCCGAGGGAGCCGCCCTCCGGGGGCGTGCCGGAACGGCCGCCGGTCACAGGGGACTTGGGGGCCGGAGGGGCTGAGGACGGCAGGGGCGGAGGCGGGGTGCCCGGCCGGGCGGGCGCGGCGGAGCGCTGCGGGGGCAACGGCCCGGTCCCGTTTCCGACGGAGGGCCCGGCGGCGGGCCGCTCAGGGGTCGCGGTGCCGGTCGCGGCCCCGGCGGCGGGCCGCTCAGGGTTCACGGTGCCGGGCGCGGCCCCGGTCGCGGGCCGCTGAGGCGTGGCCTCAGGGGCCGGATCCGTGGCGTGGGTCGGCCGTGGCGGCGTCTGGGGGGCCGGCGGCGTCGTCCCGGTCGCCGTCGCCCCGGTGGCCGTCGTCCCGGTGGTCGTGGCCGTCGGGGGGCGGTTCGGGCGGGGTGGGGCTGTCGGGCGTGGGGGCGCGGTGGGGGGCGGAGGCGCGCTCGGGGGCGGGGGTGCGGTGGGCCGTGGGGGGATCGTGGCGCGGCGTGCTTCCGTGCTCATGCACCCCCCGTTTCCTCGTGCCAGGGCCGTCGTTCTCCCGCTCGGGCCGCCGTCACGTCCGCTCGAACCGTCGTACATCCACTCGGCCGCCGGTGTTCCGCCCGGCCGCCGTCACTGCGCCCGGCCGCCGTCACTGCGCCCGGCCGCCGTCACTGCGCGCGGCCGCCGTCGTCCACCCGGCCGCCGTCGCTCCGCTCGGGCGGTTCTCGTGCCCGCGCGGGCCCGGCGGCGGACGTGGCTGGTCCGTCCCGGGCAGGCATACCCGCACGGGTGGGCCGGCATCCCGGCACGGGGTCTCCGGCCGGAGCCGTCTCCCCGTACGTGCGCGTCACTCTACGGCTAGTTGCCGCGGTAGCGGGAACCAGTCGGCGACCCCGGGGGCATCTGCCCGGATCGTCCCCCTACCCTGCGGTAATCCGGTCTGGCAGGCTGCGTTCATGACTGCGCGCGCCGCCGACCGGGCCCGTTACGACCGGGCCACCGCCCATCTCCAAGCCCCTCTCGCGATCGTCGACCTGGACGCCTTCGACGCCAACGCGGACGACCTGGTCCGCCGGGCGGGCGGGAAGCCGATCCGGGTGGCCAGCAAGTCCGTCCGCTGCCGCACGCTGCTGGAGCGTGTCCTCGCGAGGGACGGCTTCGCGGGGATCATGTCGTTCACCCTGGCCGAGTCCCTGTGGCTGGCGCGGTCGGGATTCGAGGACATCCTGCTCGCCTACCCCTCCGCCGACCGGGCCGGTTTCGCGGAACTCGCCGGCGATCCCAAACTGACCGCCGCCGTCACCGTGATGGTCGACGACGTGGCCCAGCTCGACCTGATCGACGCGGCGCGGGCCGGCGGCCGCGAAGTGGTGCGTGTCTGCCTGGAGTTGGACACCTCGCTGAAGCTGCTCGGCGGCCGGGTGCGGGTCGGCGCGCTGCGCTCCCCGCTGCACTCCCCCGCCCAAGTGGCCGATCTGGCGCGGGCGGTGGCCCGGCGGCCGGGTTTCCGGCTGGTGGGTGTGATGGCGTACGAGGGGCACATCGCGGGCGTCGGCGACTCGCTGGCCGGCCGGCCGCTGCGCTCGCGGGCGATCCGGCTGATGCAGGCGACCGCCCGGCGTGAGCTCGCCGAGCGGCGCGCCGCGGTGGTGCGCGCGGTGCGGGCCGTGGCGCCGGATCTGGAGTACGTCAACGGCGGCGGCACGGGCAGTGTGCAGCACACGGCGGCCGAGGACGCGGTGACGGAGATCGCGGCGGGCTCCGGGCTGTACGTGCCGCGGCTGTTCGACAACTACACGTCGTTCACGGGCCGTCCGGCGGCGCTGTTCGCCCAGCCCGTCGTGCGCAGGCCGGGCGTGGGGGTCGTGACCGTCCTCGGCGGCGGCTACCCGGCGTCGGGCGCCGCCGGCCGCGACCGGCTGCCGGTGCCGTACCTGCCGGAGGGGCTGCGCTACGACCCGCAGGAAGGCCCGGGCGAGGTGCAGACCCCGCTGCTGGGCTCCCCGGCGGACGATCTGCTGATCGGCGACAAGGTGTGGTTCCGGCACGCGAAGGCCGGCGAGCTGTGCGAGCGGTTCGACGAGCTGCACCTGATCGAGGGCGACGAGGTGACGGCGACGGCCCCCACCTACCGGGGTGAGGGCCACACGTTCCTGTAGGGCGTGCCTACACGGGCGTGACGTAGGCGCCGGAGATGCCGCCGTCGACCAGGAAGTCGGTGGCGTTGACGAACGAGGAGTCGTCGCTGGCCAGGAAGGCGACGGCGGCGGCGATCTCCTCGGCCTCGGCGAACCGTCCGACGGGGATGTGGACGAGGCGGCGGGCCGCGCGCTCGGGGTCCTTGGCGAACAGCTCCTGCAGCAGCGGGGTGTTGACCGGGCCGGGGCACAGCGCGTTGACGCGGATGCCCTCCCGGGCGAACTGCACGCCGAGTTCACGGGACATGGCGAGGACGCCGCCCTTGGACGCGGTGTAGGAGATCTGGGAGGTCGCGGCGCCCATCCGGGCCACGAAGGACGCGGTGTTGATGATGGAGCCCCTGCCCTGGCGCCGCATGTAGGGGATGGCGGCCTTGCAGCACAGGTAGACGGAGGTGAGGTTGACCTCCTGGACGCGCTTCCAGGCCTCCAGGCCGGTCTCCAGGATGGAGTCGTCGTCGGGCGGGGAGATGCCCGCGTTGTTGAAGGCGACGTCGACGCTGCCGTAGGTGTCGTAGGCGGTCCTGAACAGGGCCTCGACCTGCTCGGGGTCGGTGACGTCGACCTTCACGAAGATCCCGCCGACCTCCTCGGCGGCGCTCTTGCCGCGGGTCTCGTCCACGTCGGCGCAGACGACGTGCGCGCCTTCGGAGGCGAGGCGGCGGGCGGCGGCGAGGCCGATGCCGCTGCCGGCTCCGGTGACGACGGCGGTACGGCCGACCAGGCGGCGGCAGGTGTGCTGTGCGGTCGATGAGCTCACTGTGCGGGGCCCTCCGTGCTGATGAAGACGTTCTTCGTTTCGGTGAAGGCGGCGAGCGCGTCGGGTCCGAGTTCACGGCCGACGCCTGACTGCTTGAAGCCGCCGAACGGGGTCGAATAGCGCACGCTGGAATGGGAGTTGACGGACAGGTTGCCCGCGCGGACGGCCTGCGAGACGCGCAGCGCGCGCCCGACGTCCCGGGTCCAGAGGGAGCCGGAGAGGCCGTAGGGGGTGTCGTTGGCGAGGCGGACGGCGTCCGCCTCGTCCTCGAACGGCAGGACCACGGCGACGGGTCCGAAGACCTCCTCCACGGCCACCGGCGCGTCGGCGGGGACGCCGGTGAGGACGGTGGGCGGGAACCAGAAGCCGGGGCCCTCGGGCGCCTTGCCGCGGATGCCCTCGGCGCCGGGATCGACGTAGCCGCGGACGCGGTCGAGCTGGGTCCGGGAGATCAACGGGCCCATCTGGGTGTTCTCGTCGGCGGGGTCGCCGACGCGGACGGACTCGACGGCGGGGGCGAGGAGTTCGAGGAAGCGGTCGTGGACGGACCGCTGGACGAGGATGCGGGTGCGGGCGCAGCAGTCCTGGCCGGAGTTGTCGAGGAAGGACATGGGGGCGGCGGCCGCGGCGGCCTCGATGTCGGCGTCGGCGAAGACGATGTTGGGGCTCTTGCCGCCGAGTTCGAGGGTGACGCGCTTGAGCTGGGCAGAGCCCTTGGCCAGGACCTGTTTGCCGACGGCCGTCGACCCGGTGAACACGATCTTGGCGACGCCGGGGTGTTCGACGAGGGCGTCGCCGGCGACGGGTCCCGCGCCGGGCAGCACCTGGAAGAGGTGCTCGGGCAGGCCCGCGTCCAGGGCGAGTTCGGCCAGGCGCAGCGCGGTGAGCGGGGTGGTCTCGGCGGGTTTGAGGAGCACCGCGTTGCCGGCGGCGAGGGCGGGGGCGGTACCCCAGGCCGCGATGGGCATGGGGAAGTTCCACGGGGCGATCACGGCGACGACGCCGAGGGGTTCGAGGAACGTGACGTCGATGCCGCCGGCGACGGGGATCTGCCGGCCGGTGAGGCGTTCCACTCCGCCGGCCGCGTAGTCCAGCAGGTCGCGGACGTTGCCGGCCTCCCAGCGGGCGTTGCCGAGGGTGTGTCCGGCCTCGCGGACCTCCAGCAGGGCCAGTTCCTCCAGGTGGGCGTCCACGGTGGCGGCGAACCGGCGCAGCAGCCGGGCGCGGTCGGCCGGCGGGAGCGCGGCCCACGTGCTCTGGGCCCGGGCGGCGCGGGCGACCGCCGCGTCGACGTCGCCGGCGCTCGCGGCGGGGACGGTGGCGATGACCTCCTCCGTGGCCGGGTTGAGGACCTGGAGTTCGTGCTCGTACGACAAGGCTGGACCTCTCACATGCGTTCGAAGGAGCGGCGCAGCTCCCAGTCGGTGACCGCGGCGTCGAAGGCGGCCAGTTCGACGCGCGCCATGTTGGCGTAGTGGGCGACCGTCTCGTCGCCGAAGGCCGCTTTGGCGATGGGGCTGTTGGCCCACAGTTCGGCGGCCTCGCGCAGGGTGGTGGGCACGTGGGCGTATTCGGCGGTGTAGGCGTTGCCCGGGCAGGGCTCGGGCAGTTCGAGTTTCTGCTCGATGCCGTACAGGCCGGCCGCGACGAGGCCGGCGACGGCGAGGTGCGGGTTGACGTCGCCGCCGGGGAGCCGGTTCTCGAACCGCAGGGAGCGGCCGTGGCCGACGACGCGGAGGGCGCAGGTGCGGTTGTCGTGGCCCCAGGCGACGGCGGTGGGCGCGAAGGAGCCGGGCTGGAACCGCTTGTAGGAGTTGATGTTGGGCGCGTACAGCAGGGAGAAGTCGCGCAGGGCGGCGAGCTGGCCGGCGAGGAAGTGCCGCATGACGTCGGACATGCCGTCGGGTCCGGCCATCGCGTTGTCGCCGGACGCGTCGGCGAGGGAGAGGTGGATGTGGCAGGAGTTGCCCTCCCGCTCGTTGTACTTGGCCATGAAGGTGAGCGACACGCCCTCCTGGGCGGCGATCTCCTTGGCGCCGGTCTTGTAGACGGCGTGCTGGTCGCAGGTGACCAGGGCTTCGTCGTAGCGGAAGGCGATCTCGTGCTGGCCGGGGTTGCACTCGCCCTTGGCGGACTCGACGGTGAGGCCGGCGGCCTGCATCTCGTTCCTGATCCGGCGCAGCAGGGGTTCGATGCGGCCGGTGCCGAGGACGGAGTAGTCGATGTTGTACTGGTTGGCCGGGGTGAGGCCCCGGTAGTTGGCGTCCCAGGCCTGTTCGTAGGTGTCCTTGAAGACGATGAACTCCAGCTCGGTGCCGACCTGGGCGGTGTAGCCGAGTCCGGCGAGGCGTTCCAGCTGGCGGCGCAGGATCTGGCGGGGGGCGGCGGCGACCGGGGCGCCGTCGTCCCAAGCGAGGTCGGCGATGAGCAGGGCGGTGCCCTCGTTCCAGGGCACCCGGCGCAGGGTGCTCAGGTCGGGGCGCATGGCGAAGTCGCCGTAGCCGCGGTCCCAGGAGGACATCTCGTAGCCGTCGACGGTGTTCATCTCGGCGTCGACGGCGAGGAGGTAGTTGCAGCCCTCCGTGCCGTGGTGGAGCACTTCGTCGAGGAAGAAGCGGGCGGCGAACCGCTTGCCCTGGAGTCTGCCCTGCATGTCGGGGAAGGCCAGGACGACAGTGTCGATCTCGCCGCCGGCGACGAGGGCGTGCAGTTCCTCGACGCTGAGCGGGGGTGTGCGGTCTGCCACGGGAGGGCCTCCTTCGGGCTGCTGCGCGCTGTCCTTCGGGCCGCCGCGCACTTCTCCGGCCGGGCCGAGAGCCATAAGGTATTGCCGAGAACCATTGTTTGGGAAGGGGGCGCGGCCACATGGCTCTGGACGCGGAGGGCGGTGCGGAGGACCGGCTGACGCCGGTGCTGCGGCCCGTGCGGGCGGGCAACGGCTTCGAGGAGGCGCTGGAGCAGATCCTCCAGGTCGTCCGGCTGGGCCTGGTGCCGGCCGGGGAGCGGCTGCCGGCGGAGCGGGAGCTGGCGGAGCGGCTCGGGATCAGCCGGGTGACGCTGCGCGAGGTGCTGAAGGTGCTTCAGGACCAGGGCCTGGTGGAGGCGCGGCGCGGGCGCTACGGCGGCACGTTCGTGCTGCCCCGGGCCGACGGGGGCGGCGAGGACGAGCTGCGGCGGCGGATCGAGCGGATCGACGTCGAGGACGTCCTGCGCTTCCGGGAGGTGCTGGAGGTGGGGGCGGCCGGGCTGTGCGCGGCGCACGGCCTGGACGACGAGCAGGCGGCCCGGCTGCGTGACGCGCTGGCCCGCACGCACGACGCGCCGCTCGCCGACTACCGCCGCCAGGACACGCTGCTGCACCTCACGCTCGCGGATCTGTGCGGGTCGCCGTCGCTGACGGCCCGGTACGCGGCGGTCCGGGCGAGCGTCAACGACCTGCTGGACTGCATCCCGCTGCTGGTGCGCAACCTGGAGCACTCCCAGCGCCAGCACACCGCGATCGTGGAGGCCGTGCTCGACGGGGACGCGGACGGGGCGCGGGAGATGATGCGCGAGCACTGCGCGGGCACGGCGGCGCTGCTGCGCGGCTTCCTGGGGTGAGCGGCGGGGGTGGGCGGCGGACGCGTGGGTTTTACGCGGGTTTCACGCAGGGGTATTGCCATCCGGCCCCCGGACCGCAAAGGTATGCATCCATTCCATTGGGTTCCCTTGGTTCGCATGCCTTCCGGCGCCTTGGCCTGAGGTCCCCTGCGCAGTCCTGAGTTCCCTTGCGTTCGTCCACCGCTGCGTTCGTCCACCGCCCGTGGGGAGTCGCGTCATGTCCCTGGAATCCACGCCCACCAGCCCCGCCGAGGAGGCGGACGACTATCTGGAGCGCCGAGCGCTGCGTCGCGGCAGCGCCGGCTGGGTGCTCCTCACCGGCCTCGGCGTCGCCTACGTCGTCTCCGGCGACTTCTCCGGCTGGAACCTCGGCCTCGCCGAAGGCGGCTTCGGCGGTCTCGCGATCGCCACGGTGCTCATGGGCACCATGTACGCCTGCATGGTCTTCGCCCTGGCCGAACTGTCCGCGATCCTGCCCACGGCCGGCGGCGGTTACGGCTTCGCCCGCCGGGCTCTCGGCCCGTGGGGCGGCTTCCTGACCGGCACGGCCATCCTCATCGAGTACGTCCTCGCCCCGGCCGCCATCGTGATCTTCATCGGCGACTACGTCGAGTCGCTCGGCCTGTTCGGCCTGGAGTCGGGCTGGCCCGTCTACCTCGCCTGCTTCGCGATCTTCATCGGCATCCACCTGTGGGGCGTCGGCGAGGCCCTGCGGTTCAGCTTCGTCGTCACCGGCATCGCGGTCTTCGCCCTCATCGTGTTCGCCCTGGGCGCGCTGCCCGGCTTCGACGCCTCCTCCCTCGACGACATCCCGGTCGACACCTCCGCCTTCGGCGCGAACTCCTGGCTGCCCATGGGACTGCTCGGCATCTGGGCGGCGTTCCCGTTCGGCATGTGGTTCTTCCTCGGCGTGGAGGGCGTGCCGCTCGCCGCCGAGGAGACCAAGGACCCGGCCCGCGCACTGCCCAAGGCCATCCGCTGGTCGATGGGCGTCCTCGTGGTGCTGGCCGTGGTCACCTTCTTCGCCGCGGCCGGGGCGCGCGGCTCCGACGCCGTCCAGGCGGCCGGCAACCCGCTGGTCGAGGCGCTCCAGCCGGACGGGAAGGCCACGGCGCTCAGCCGCTTCGTGAACTACGCGGGGCTGGCCGGCCTGGTCGCCTCGTTCTTCTCGCTGATCTACGCCGGCTCCCGACAGCTGTTCGCGCTCTCCCGGGCCGGCTACCTGCCCCGCTTCCTGTCGCTGACCAGCGGCCGCAAGGCGCCGTACCTGGGCCTGCTGGTCCCGGGCACGATCGGCTTCGCCCTGGCCGCCGGCACCGGCGACGGCGGCCGGATGCTGAACATCGCCGTCTTCGGCGCCACGATCAGCTACGCGCTGATGTCCCTGTCGCACATCGTGCTGCGTCGCCGCGAACCGGGGCTGGAGCGGCCGTACCGCACCCCGGGCGGGGTGCTGACCTCCTCGGTCGCGCTGGTCCTCGCGTGCTCGGCGCTGGTCGCCACGTTCCTCGTCGACGTGACGGCCGCGCTCATCGCGCTGACGGTGTACGCGGTGGCCGCGGCCTACTTCGCGCTCTACAGCCGCAAGCGGCTGGTGGCGAAGGCGCCGGAGGAGGAGTTCGCGGCGCTGGCCGCGGCCGAGGCAGAGTTGACCCGGGACTGAGAGACGTGGGAGTGAGCATGGCGAGGCCGCTGATCGGTGTGAGCACGTACCTGGAGCCCGGCGCCCGCTGGGGCGTCTGGGAGCTGGAGGCGGCCCTGCTGCCGGTCGGATACCCCCGCCTGGTGCAGGCCTCGGGCGGCCTCGCCGCGATGCTGCCGCCCGACGACCCGGCCCACGCCGCCGAGGCCGTCGCCCGCCTGGACGGCCTCGTCATCGCGGGCGGACCGGACGTCGACCCGGTGCACTACGGCGCCGAACGCTCCCCGCGCTGCGGCCCGCCCGCGCCGCGCCGCGACGCGTGGGAGCTCGCCCTGATCCACGCCGCCCTGGCCGCCGGCACCCCTCTGCTCGGCATCTGCCGCGGCATGCAGCTGCTGAACGTCGCCGCCGGCGGCACCCTCGTCCAGCATCTCGACGGCCACGCCGAGACCGTGGGCGTCTTCGGCGAGCACCCGGTGAAACCGGTCCCCGGCACGCGCTACGCCTCCCTCGTCCCGGAGGAGACGACCGTCCCCACCTTCCACCACCAGGCGGTGGACCGCCTGGGCGCCGACCTGATCCCGTCGGCCCACGCGGCGGACGGCACGGTGGAGGCGGTGGAACTGCCGCCGTCCCGTGGCTGGGTCCTGGGAGTCCAATGGCACCCGGAGATGGGCCAGGACCTGAGGGTGATGCAGGGCCTGATCGAGGCGGCATCCGGCACCGTGCAGTGAAGTCCCGCCGCTACCCCCGTGTCAGGGACAGCAGTTCCCGCGCCGGCCCCGCGGGCCGATGCCCCGTGGGCCACACCGCCCGCAGCTCCCGCGCCAGCACCACCGACTCCACCGGCACACTCACCAAGCGCCGCATCCCCAGCTCCTCCCCCACCGCCAGCTCGCTCAGCACCGCAGGGCCCGCCCCGCTGACCGCCGCCGCCTTCACCGCCGTCGTCGAGGACAGCTCGATCAACGGCCGCGCCAGCCCCCCGAGCGCCGCGTCCAGCACCTGCCGCGTCCCCGACCCCTTCTCCCGCAGGATCAACGGCGTGGACGCCAACTCCCCCGCCGCCAGCGGCCGTCGACGGCGCGCCCACGGATGACCGGGGGCGACCACCACGATCAGGCGGTCATGGGCGATGACCGCCGAGTCGAGCCCCGACGACACCGTGAGACCCTCCACGAAGCCCAGGTCGGCCTCCCCCGTGAGCACCCGCTCCGCCACCCCCGCGGAGTTCCCCGCGTGCAGCGACACCGCCGTGTCCGGCCGCTGCGCGCGCAGCGCGAGAAGCCAGCCGGGCAGCAGGTACTCCGCGATGGTCATGCTCGCCGCCACCCTGAGCCGCGAGTCGCGCCGGTCCCGCAGGGCCTGCGCCCCCGCGTCGAAGGCCTCCGCCGCCTCGACGATCCGCCGCGCCCAGTCGGTGACCAGCGCCCCGGCGTCGGTGAGGGTCGACCCGCGCGGCGACCGGTCCACCAGGGCCACCCCGAGCTGCCGTTCCATGGACCGGACCCGGCTGCTCGCGGCCGGCTGGGTGATGCCCAGCTCACGCGCCGCCGCCCCGAGGCTGCCCACCCTGGCCACCGCCAACAGCAGCTCCAGCGCCCCGAGATCGGGAACCCGGTGCGCGAGCGACCCCGCGCCCCCGGCACCGCTCCCGCCCCGCTCGCCGTCCCCCGTCCCGCTGCCCGCACCACTGCTCATAAGCCCAGTTTATGTGCTCATAGGTCCGTCCTCCCTGGTCGCGAACGCCCGCACGAGCGACCGTTCAATGGTGATCACCTCCGTCCGCCACCTCGGCCCGAACTGGTACGCCACGGTCATGGGCACCGCGATCGTCGCCACCGCCGGCGCCTCGCTCCCCCACCCCCTCCCGGGCCTGCGCCCGTTCTGCACGGCCGTCTGGGCACTGTCCCTCGCCCTGCTGGCCACCCTCCTGGCCGCCCGCTCCCTGCACCGGCGCCACCACCGCGACCAGGTCCGCGCGCACCTTCACGACCCGGCCATCGCCCCCTTCTACGGCTGCCCGGCGATGGCGCTGGTCGCCGTCGGCAGCGGCGCCCTCGCGGTCGGCCGGGACTGGATCGGAACCCCGGCGGCACTCGCCCTCGACGCCGCACTGTTCACCGCCGGCACGCTCGCCGCACTCACGGTCGCCGTCGCCGTGCCGTACCTGATGGCCGTACGCCACCGGGTGCGGCGGCACGAGGCCACACCGGTGTGGCTGCTGCCGCTGGTGGCGCCGCTGGTACCGGCCGCGTCGGGGCCGGCGCTCGTGCCGCACCTGCCGGCCGGGCCGCCCCGTGCGGCGCTCCTCGTCGTGTGCTGCGCGCTGTTCGCGCTGAGCCTGCCGGCCACGCTCGCCCTGCTGCCGGTCGTCCTCGGCCGGCTGGTCAGCGGCGGACCGCTGCCCCTCGCGCTCACGCCGACCCTGTTCCTCGTCCTCGGGCCGCTCGGCCAGTCCACCACGGCCGTCGGGCAGTTCGCCGACGTCGCGCCCGGGGTGGTGTCCGAGCCCCACGCGCGCGTGGCGGCGCCGGCCGCCGTCGGGTACGGGGTGCCCGTGATGGGCCTCGCGCTGCTGTGGCTGTGCCTGGCCGCCGTCCGCGCGGCACGCGCCCGTGGGCAGGGAATGGGTTTCGCGATGACGTGGTGGGCGTTCACCTTCCCCGTCGGCACCTGTGTGACGGGGGCGGCGGCGCTGGCCCGGCACACCGGGCTCGCGGGGTTCGCCACTGCGGCGGCGGGGCTGTACGTCGTGCTGGTCGGCGTGTGGGCCCTCGTCGCCGTGCGCACGGTCATCGCCCTGGTCAGGGGCGGGCTGCTCGCAGCGCCGAGGCCAGCTCCCGTGGTGCGACGGCGAGCGACGGCCCGTACCACGTCAGGAGCCGTCCGCTGACGAGCGCGCAGGGCAGGCCGGGGAAGGCCTCAGGTCCGTCGCCCGGGGTGAAGCGGTAGGGCTCGTCGGGCAGGACGACCAGGTCGGGGGCGGCGGCCCGCAGCTCCTCCAGGGGGACCTTCGGGTAGCGGTCGGCGTGGGAGGCGTAAAGGTGGTCGACGCCCAAGCGGGCCAGGACGTCCCCGGCGAAGGTGTCCCGGCCCAGGACCATCCACGGGCGGCGCCAGATCGGCACCACGGCACTTCTGCGGGGCGCGCCGGGCTCGACGGCGGCCCACGCCGCCTCGGCCTCGTCCAGCCAGCGCGGACGGCCGCGCGCCCCGCACGCGTGCAGCACCCGCTCCAGTTCGCGGAAGGCCTGCGGCACGTCCCGCACCTCGGTGACCAGCACCTGCACGCCGGCGGCGCGCAGTGCGGCGAGGTCGGGTCCCCGGTTCTCCTCCTCGTTGGCGACGACCAGGTCGGGGGCGAGGGCGACGATCTCGTCGACACGGGGGTTCTTGGTGCCGCCCAGCCGGGGGACGTCGAGGTCCGCCGGGTGCGTGCACCAGTCGGTGGCGCCGGCCAGGGCGCCGGGCAGGGAGACGGCGACCGCCTCCGTGAGCGACGGCACCAGGGAGACGACCCGCACTACCGCTTCCGGTTCCGGACCGCCTCGATGTGCTCGGCGACCGCGACGACGACCACCCGGGTGTCCGCGACGGTCGCCCGCCAGCGGTGGCGGACCCCGCCGGTGAGGTACAGGGTGTCGCCCCGGCCGAGACGGTAGGCGCGGCCCTCCGCCTCGATCTCCACGGCCCCGTCCGCCACGTACATCAACTGGTCGTTGCGGTACTGGAACTCGCGGCCGGCCTCATGGCCGCCGGTGTACTCGCTGGCGTGCATCTGGTGGTGGCCGCGCACGAGGGACCGGCTGTTCGGCTCGGGGCCGGGATCCGTCAGCTCGGCGCGGACGACGTCGACGCTGCAGGCCGGGTCGGCGGCGGCGAGAAGTTCGACGGCCGTCGTACGCAGGGCGTCGGCGACCTTCTCCAGGGAACTGGTGCTGGGCCGCGCCCGGTCGTTCTCGATCTGGCTGAGGAACGGGACGGACAGGCCGCTGCGCTCGGCCACGACGGCGAGGGTGAGGTCCAGGGACCGGCGTCGTCGCCGGACGGCCGCGCCCACCCGCAGGGGCTGTTCCTTGTGGTCGCCCATGGCCCCGGCTCCCTCCTTCGCCCGTCGCTCCGACTACCCCGTGTGGCCCGGTTCGGACGCACCTCTTCCGATGAGTTCTCTGCACCCTACGCATGTTCGGCAAACCGTTTCACGGGGCCGCCGCATCGGAGCCGCACGCCGCCCGGCCCCACCCCCCGGATCACGCCAGTCGATCATCGCGGGCGGGCTGCCGGCGGGGTGGCGTTTCCGCCGTTTTCGTCCTCACCGGTTCAATGCGCGCCGGCCGCCGGGTGTTCCCGGTACGCGCCGGCTCCGGCCGGGCCGGTGGGACGGCCGTCGGCGGGGCCGGGCGGGACGGTGAGCCGGGGTGTGGGCTTGGCGCTGCGTGGTTGGCCGGATCCTTGCCGTGAGTGAAGGGACGGACGAAGAGGGGCGGGCCCCGTCGCACGCCTCGTCGCGTACGCCGGTGCCCGCCCCTCGTCGGGCGGCCGCGGGACTGTCAGGTCACCCCGCCGCCCGGCTCTCGGCGCCCGCGCCGGCCACGGGCGCGAACTTGTCGAGCAGGCCCGGGTTCTTCTTCAGCCAGCCGCGGACGGCGTCCTGCTCCTTGCCCTTGCCCGCGTTCTGGATCTCCGCCTCCAGGCCGGTGAGCTGCTTCTCGGTCATCGAGAAGTTCTCCAGCCACTTGCCGACCTCGGGGTTGTCGGCGGCGAAGCCCTTGCGGGAGAGGGTGTGCACGCCGTCGCCCTTGCCCCAGGCGCCGCGCGGGTCCTTCAGCTTCTTCAGGCCGTACTCGCTGTAGGCCCAGTGCGGCGACCAGAGGGTGACGACGACAGGGGCCTTCTTGGCGTAGGCGCGCTTGAGCTCGGCGAGCATCGCCGGGGTGGAGCCGTCGACGACCTTGTAGTCGCCGAGGCCGTACTCCCCCAGAACCTTGTCCTTGAGCAGGCCCATCATCCCGGCGCTGGGCTCGATGCCGGTGATCTTCCCGCCGAACCGCGCGGACTTGCCCTTGAGGTCGGCCAGCGAGTTCACGTCCTTCATGTAGGACGGGACGGTCAGCTCCAGGGAGGTGGGGCCGTACCACTGCCCGAGATCGTCGAGCTGCTTGCCGTACTTCTTCCAGTACTCGGCGTGGGTGGTGGGCAGCCAGGAGTCGGTCTGGAAGTCGATCTGGCCGGTGGCCAGGCCCGTGTAGAGGGGGCCGGCGGCGTACTGGGTGGTCTTGACGTCGAAGCCGCGCTCCTCCAGCAGCTCCTTCCACAGGAACGTGGAGGCGATGCCCTCGTCCCACGGGATGTAGCCGATGGTGATCTCCTTGCCCTTGCCGACGTCGGCGGCGGAGGCCTCGGCGGTGCCGGCCTTCGGGCCGAGGACGCCCATGCCGCCGGCGACGAGCGCGAGCGCGGACACCCCGGCGAGGGCCACGGCCGGGCGGGGGCGGTAGGTCCACACCGTCGTACGGGCCTTGGCGGCGGCGCGCCGGCCGAGGGGGGAGATGCGGGTGCCCAGGGCGCCGGTCATGCGGTCCAGGTAGATGGCGAGGACGACGATGCCGAGGCCCGCCTCGAAGCCGAGGCCGATGTCGAGCTGGCCGATGGCCTCGTTGACGGCGCCGCCGAGGCCGCCGGTGCCGACCATGCCGGCGATGACGACCATGGACAGACCGAGCATGATCACCTGGTTGACGCCCGCCATGATCGTCGGCAGGGCGAGCGGCAGCTGCACCCGCAGCAGGGTGTCGCGAGGCGTCGTGCCGAAGGCCTCGGCGGCCTCGACGAGCTCGGCGTCGACCTGGCGGATGCCGAGTTCGGTCATGCGCACGCCGGGGGCGAGCGCGAAGATCAGGGTGGCGACGACGCCGGCGGGGACGCCCATGCCGAAGAAGAGGATCGCCGGGATGAGCAGCACCATGGACGGCATGGTCTGGAGCAGGTCCAGGACGGGCCGCAGGGTGGCGCTGACCGTCCTGGAGCGGGCGGCCCAGATGCCCAGCGGGACCGAGACCACGAGGGCGATCACGGTGGCGACGAGCACCAGGGACAGGGTGGACATCGCCTCCTCCCACAGGTCGAGGGAGTCGATGAGCGCGAACCCGGCGAAGCCGAGGACGCCCGCGACCGAGCCGCGCAGCCACCAGGCGAGCACGGCGAGGACGCCCGCGAGCAGCAGCGGCTGCGGGGCGGTGAGCACGGCGTCGAGACCGTCGTACATGCCTTCGACGACGGTCTTGATCGCGTCGAAGAGCCAGGACATGTGGGCGACGAGCCAGTCGACGCCGGAGTCGACCCAGTCGCCGAGGTGGAGCCTAGGCATGGGCGGCCTCCTTGCCGGCGGTGGACGCGCTGTCGCAGCAGGCCTCGGTGTCCCGTTCGTCGCCGATGAAGGCGACGAGACGCCTGCGCGGGACCACGCCGACGAGGGCGCGCTCCGCGTCGAGCACGGCGACGGGGTGGGGGACGCGGGCGCTGAGCGCGCACAGCTCGGTGAACGGCGTGTCGACGGTGGCGGTGGCGCAGCCGCAGTCGGCCTCGTCGCCGCGGACGTCGGCGTCCATGACGGCGGCGGCGGTCAGCACGCGGGAGCGGTCGACGTCCTGGATGAAGGAGGCGACGTAGTCGTCGGCGGGCCGCACCAGGATGTCCTCGGCGGTGCCGGTCTGCACGATGCGGCCGTCGCGCATGACGGCGATGCGGTCGCCGAGGCGCATGGCCTCGTTGAGGTCGTGGGTGATGAAGACGATCGTCTTCTTCAGCGTCTGCTGGAGCGTGAGCAGCTGGTCCTGCATGTCGCGCCGGATCAGCGGGTCCAGCGCGCTGAAGGACTCGTCCATGAGGAGCAGGTCGGCGTCGGTGGCGAGGGCGCGGGCGAGGCCCACGCGCTGCTGCATGCCGCCGGACAGCTCGTCCGGCCAGGAGCTCTCCCAGCCGGCCAGGCCGCACAGCCGCAGCGCCTCGGCGGCGCGTTCCTCGCGCTCGGCGCGCGGGACGCCCTGCACGGCGAGGCCGTAGGCGGCGTTGTCCAGGACGCTGCGGTGCGGGAAGAGCGCGAAGTGCTGGAACACCATGCTGATCTTGTGGGCGCGGACCTCGCGCAGCTCGCGGTCGCCGAGCGCGGTGAGGTCCTGGCCGTCGAACAGGACGCGTCCCGAGGTGGGCTCCAGCAGTCCGTTCAGCATGCGCAGCAGCGTGGACTTGCCGGAGCCGGACAGGCCCATGACGACGAAGATCTGGCCGGGGTCGACGGTGAAGGAGGCGTCGATGACGGCGGCCGTGGCGCCGTCGCCGCGCAGCTCCTCACGGTCGGCTCCGCCGCGGAGCCGTTCGACCGCCTCGTCCTGTCGTCTGCCGAACACCTTGTACAGGTGCTCGGCCTCAAGCCTGGAGGACACACATACCTTCTCGCATAGGGGGCAGGGGGGAGGTGGCGCCGAAGGCCGCCAGGCCCTGCCGGGGCCGGAGCCCCTTGGCGGTCGCGAACGGTTGAACACGCAACCGGCGTCACTTCGAGGCCGCGCCTGCCCTGGTCGAAGCGGTGCAAACGCGCCAGTGGGCCAGTTCACAGGCCCTTCACGGCCGAAACCGACCCCTTCACACCGGGACGGGCGCGACGCAGGGACCTCTTCAGGCCGTGCTGGGCGGGTGAACGCGGGCACTTCGGCGCCACGCGCGTGCGGCATGATGCGTGCGTGACCGGACAGCTGATGCTCCTCGACACCGCCTCGCTCTACTTCCGCGCCTACTTCGGCGTCCCCGACTCGGTGAAGGCGCCCGACGGCACGCCGGTGAACGCCGTGCGCGGACTGCTGGACTTCATCGACCGGCTGGTCAAGGACCACCGGCCGGACGAGCTCGTCGCCTGCATGGACGCCGACTGGCGGCCGGCCTGGCGGGTCGGGCTCATCCCCTCCTACAAGGCGCACCGGGTCGCCGAGGAGCACGCGGCCGGCCCGGACCAGGAGGAGGTCCCCGACACGCTCTCCCCGCAGGTCCCGGTCATCGAGGCGGTGCTCGACGCGCTCGGCATCGCGCGCGTGGGGGTGACGGGGTACGAGGCGGACGACGTGATCGGCACGTTCACCGCGCGGGCGAAGGGCCCGGTGGACATCGTCACCGGCGACCGCGACCTGTACCAGCTGGTGGACGACGCGCGCGGGGTGCGGGTGCTGTACCCGCTGAAGGGCGTCGGCACGCTCCAGGTGACGGACGAGGCGTGGCTGCGCGAGAAGTATGGGGTCGACGGCCGCGGGTACGCGGATCTCGCGCTGCTGCGCGGCGACCCGAGCGACGGCCTGCCGGGCGTCCCCGGCATCGGCGAGAAGACCGCGGCCAAGCTGCTGGCCGAGTTCGGCGACCTGGCCGGGATCATGGCGGCGGTCAACGACCCGAAGGCCAAGCTCACGCCGTCGCAGCGCAAGCGGCTCGACGAGGCACGCGCGTACGTGGCGGTCGCGCCGAAGGTGGTGCGGGTCGCCGCGGACGTGGCGCTGCCGGAGGTGGACGTCACGCTGCCGCGCGCGCCACGGGACCCGGAGACGCTGGAGGCACTGGCGCGGCGCTGGGGGCTGGGCGGCTCGCTGCAGCGGCTGCTGACGACGCTGGGCTCGTGAGTGTCGCCGTCACCGACGGGGATGCTAACTTAGGTAACCCTAACCATATTCGGCAGGGAGGCCGTCATGGCAGAACGCCCGGCACGCAGGCCGCGGAAGCCGCACTCCGCGCAGGTCGTTCGGACCGAACGGCTCACCCCGCACATGCAGCGGGTCGTCCTCGGCGGCGCGGGCCTCGCGGAGTTCGAGCTCGGCGGCTGCACCGACCACTACGTGAAGCTGCTGTTCGGCGCCGAGGGCGTGACCTACCCGGAGCCCTTCGACCTGGAGCGCGTCCGCGCCGAGTTCCCCCGCGAGCAGTGGCCCGTGACCCGGACGTACACCGTGCGCCACTGGGACGCCGAGCACCGCGAGCTGACGGTGGACTTCGTGCTCCACGGCGACGAGGGCCTCGCCGGGCCGTGGGCCGCGCGCGTCCAGCCGGGCGAGACCGTCCGCTTCATGGGCCCCGGCGGCGCCTACGCCCCCGACCCGGCCGCCGACTGGCACCTGCTGGCCGGCGACGAGAGCGCCCTGCCCGCGATCGCGGCCGCCCTGGAGTCCCTCCCGGCCGGCGCCGTCGCCCACGCCTTCATCGAGGTGGCCGGACCCGAGGAGGAGCAGAAGATCGACTCCGACGTGGAGGTCGTCTGGCTGCACCGCGGCGACCGCCCCCTCGGCGAGAAACTCCTCGAAGCCGTCCGCGCCCTGCGCTGGCCCGAGGGCCGCGTGCACGCCTTCGTCCACGGCGAGGCCGCCACCGTCAAGGAGCTGCGCCGGCTCCTGCGGGTCGACCACGCCGTCCCCCGCGACGACCTCTCCATCTCCGGCTACTGGCGTCTCGGCCACAACGAGGACGGCTGGCAGGCCGCCAAACGCGAGTGGAACGCACGCGTGGAAGCGGAACAGGAGACCACGACCCCGGCCGCGTGACCTAGGTGTATTGGCCCGCAGCGTTGTTCACGCGGCTGATCGGTGGCTGGCCGCCGAGTGCGGTGTGGCAGCGGTGGTGGTTGTAGGTGTGGAGGAAGTCTGTCAGGGCTGCGGTCCGCTCGTCGTTTGAGGTGTAGGGCCGCAGATAGGCCCATTCGTCGAGCAGGGTGCGGTTGAAGCGTTCGACCTTGCCGTTGGTCTGGGGCCGGTAGGCGCGGGTGAGTTTGCCGGCCGCGCTCAGGTCGGCGAGCGCCTGCTGCCAGGCGAAGCTCTTGCGGTAGGGCCAGGCGTTGTCGGTCAGGATCCGCTCGATGCGGTCGATGCCCGCGGCGTGGAAGAAGGCCGCGGCGCGGCGCAGGAAGCCGGCACAGGTGACGGCCTTCTCGTCCGCGTGGACTTCGCTGTAGGCGAGGCGGCTGTGGTCGTCGACGGCGGAGTGGACGTAGTCGAAGCCCATCTTGCTGCGGGTGGCCCGTCCGGCCTGGCGGCCCAGCACCTTGTGGCCGCCGCCGTCGGGGATCCGGCCGAGCTTCTTGACGTCGACGTGGAGGAGTTCGCCGGGCCGGTCGCGTTCGTAGCGGCGGATGACCTGGCCGGTGGGCCGGTCCAGGTGGGCCAGCCGGTTCAGGCCGTGGCGGACCAGGATCCGGTGCACGGTCGAGGCGGGCAGGTCCAGGACCGGCCCGAGCCGTGCGGGACCGAGTTTGCGGGTCTTCCGGAGCCGGCAGACCCGGGCCTCCACGGCCGCCGGAGTGCGGTGCGGTGTCGTGCGGGGGCGGCTGGAGCGGTCGGCGAGGCCTTTCTCGCCCTCGGCCCGCCAGCGGCGGACCCACTTGTGGGCCGTTGCTCTCGAGACGCCCATTTCGGCGGCCACATGAGCGACCGGGCGGCCCGCGCAGACACGTTCGACCAGCACCCGTCTGCCGTGAACGGTCAGGCGGGCATTACGGTGGGACACGAAGACCTCCGTGCGGTGCAGTCCTAGACAGCTCCACCACACCGGAGGTCTTCGCCATGATCAAGCACCAGCGAGTGTCAACAACGCTCGTGATCAATACACCTAGGGCCTGTCTGACAAATCCCCGTCGTCCGCCCGAAGGGCGGGCTCTGCGGCGGCGATGGGGGTACCTCCCGCGCGAGTGCGGGTTCGAGCGTGGGGGAGCGTGCGATCGCAAGGCGCCGGAGCGCCCGCGTGGCGGAGTCACGTGGGCGCTCCGGCAACGCGGCTGGGGGCGCCCCCACGCCCTTCAGGCAGTGGGGGAGTGCGTGCCAGGCGTCGCAGAGCAGGCGGGGGTTTGTCAGACAGGTCCTAGCGTCTCAGTCGCCCCTCACCCGGGCGTGGAGGTGCATGTCGTG
This sequence comes from Streptomyces sp. NPDC002566, assembly GCF_042889585.1. Lineage (NCBI taxonomy): Bacteria > Bacillati > Actinomycetota > Actinomycetes > Kitasatosporales > Streptomycetaceae > Streptomyces > Streptomyces sp. NPDC002566. The sequence continues at coordinate 78,899 of NZ_JBIARD010000013.1, forward strand.
CCAGCCGTCGGGATGCAGGACGGCGCTGCGCTTGGTGCCCTCCAGCGCGAAGCCCGACTTGACGGCCACGCGGCAGGACGCGGTGTTGGCCGTGGCGTGCAGGAGTTCCAGGCGGTTGAAGCCGACGTCGTCGAGCGCCCAGCGGGACAGCGCGACCGTGGCACGGGCCGCGACGCCCCGCCCCCGGGAGGCGGCCGTGGTCCAGTAGGCCGTCTCGGCCACACCGTCGGCCAGGACGATGTCCCGCAGCGCCACCCGCCCGAGCAGTACGTCGCTGCCGGCGTCCACGACGGCCCACTGCGCGTCGCGCTCCTCGCCCCAGGCGCGTGTCCACTCCCCGATCCAGCCGGCGGCCTCCTCCACCGCGTCGCAGGCACGCACGTGCCACTGGTGGATGAGCGGGTCCTGGAAGGCGGCGTGGACGGCGGGCGCGTCCTCGGCCCGCCACGGGCGCAGGACCAGACCGTCGCCGGTGGGGAGCACGGGCTGCGGGATGCGGGCGAGCGTTCCGGCGGGCAGAACCGGACGGGTGAGATACGGCATGATCCGCATCCTGCCAACGGGCCCCGCCCCCTCCAACGGGATTTCCCGCCGCCCCGCCCGCCGCGCACCGCCGTACCCTTGACCCCGATGAGACGCCGCACCCCTCCCCCGCCCTCGCCCCTGCCGCAGCGTGACGGCGTCGATCCGGTGCGGGTGCGGCTGCCGGGCGGGGACGGCGGACGCTGGGCCACCGTGCGCGAGCACCTGAGCGAACGGTTCGGCGCGGCCCGGGCCGGCCTCGTCGACCAGATGTTCTCCGCGGGCCTGATCGTCGGCGCCGACGGGCGTGCGGTGCCCGCGGACACGGCGTACGCGCCGGGGATGTTCGTGTGGTTCCACCGGGAGACACCCGTGGAGACGCCCGTGCCGTTCCCCGTGGAGATCGTGCACCGCGACGCCCACCTCGTCGTCGCCGACAAGCCGCACTTCCTGGCCACCACCCCGCGCGGCAGCCATGTCACCGAGACCGCGCTGGCGCGGCTGCGCCGCGAGCTGGACGTCCCCGCGCTCGGCGCCGCCCACCGCCTGGACCGGCTCACCGCCGGACTGGTGCTGTTCACCGTCCGCCCCGACGAACGCGGCGCCTACCAGAGCCTGTTCCGCGACCGGCGCGTCCGCAAGGTGTACGAGGCCGTCGCCCCCTACGACCCGTCGCTCACCCTGCCCGTCACCGTGCGCAGCCGGATCGTCAAGGAACGCGGCACGCTGACCGCCCGCGAGGTGCCGGGCGAGCCCAACGCCGAGAGCCTCGTCGAGCTGATCGAGCACCGGCCCGGCGACGGCCTCGCCCGCTACCGGCTGACGCCCCTGACCGGGCAGACCCATCAACTGCGCGTCCACATGGCCTCGTTGGGCGTCCCCCTCCTCGGCGACCCGCTCTACCCCGAGGTGACCGACCCCGTCCCGGCCGGCGACTTCCGCCGCCCGCTGCAACTGCTCGCGCGCGAGCTGGAGTTCACCGACCCGATCACGGGGGTGGAGCACCGGCTGCGGAGCCGGCGGACGCTGGCCGCCTGGTCGTCGTACGACGACTGGACGCGAGGCGAGCGCGGTCAGTAGCCGCGCCACCAAACCAGGAACCGGCGCCAGATGTTCGGCGTGGCAGGCGAGGCGGCGTCCTGGGCGGGAGCGGCATCCGCGGTCGCGCCCCGCGTCGCCGCGTCTTCCACGGCTCCGGCCGGCCCCGTCGCGGCGGCCTCCGACGGGGCCGTGGCCCACGTCGTGGCCGGCGGGATCATCGGCAGGCTGTCCCGGGGCCGCGGGACCTCGCCGTGCGTCGGCTGGACGATCACGTCCTGCTGCGGCCTCGGCTCGAAGTGGACCGGCAGCCCCACCAGATGCCGTGACGCGATCGACGTCGTCCAGCGCAACTCACTCTCGTCGCACTCCAGTTGGACGTCCGGCAGACGCGCAAGCAGCGCGTCGACGCCGACCTCGGCGATGGCACGGCCGATGTCCTGCCCGGGGCATTCGTGCGGGCCGCCGCCGAAGGCGAGGTGCGAGCGGTTGCCCTGCATGTTCGCGGACAGGTCGGGCCGCACCCGGGGATCGACGTTGCCCGGCGCCGGCGCGAAGAGAAGGCCGTCGCCCCTGCTGATGCGCTGCCCGCCCAACTCCGTGTCCTGCTTGGCGAAGTAGGCGAACACCGTACTGAACGGCGGTTCGTCCCAGAGGGATTGCTCGACCGCCTCCGGAACCGTCATCTGCCCGCCGCTGAGCCGGGCGAGGAACCGCGGGTCGGTGAGGACCATGCGCAGCGCGTTGGACAGCAGGTTGACCGTGGCCTCATAGGCGGCGAACAGCACCAGCCGCAGATGCTCCCTCACCTCGTCGTCGCTCAGCCCCGCCGGGTGCTTGACGAGATGGCCGGCGAAGTCCGCCTCCGGCCGGGCCCGCCGCAGGGCGGTGAGCCGGGTGAGCGCCTCCATGACGTAGGCGTGGCTGGCGATCGCCGTCTCGGAGCCCTTGAGCGCGTCACGGGCGGCATGGACCATCCGGTCGCTGTACTCGTCGGGCATGCCGAGGATGTGGCACATCACGGCCATGGGAAGGTGCTCGACGAACTGGCTGATCAGCTCGGCCCGCCCCTTCTCGCAGAAGTCGTTGACCAGCCGCTGGGAGGAGCGGTTGATGTACCGGCGCAGACTGCGGTCGTCGATGGCCTTCAGCGCCGAGGTGACCGCGCCGCGCAGCCGCTTGTGCTCGTCGCCCTCGGCGTGGGCGCAGATCGGCTGCCACGCGATGTGCGGCATCAGCGGGTGGTCGGGCTTGACCATGCCGTCGAGCAGGGGCGTCCAGGTCCGGCTGTCCCGGCTGAACTGCGAGGGGGTGCGCACCATGTGCAGGTTTTCGGCGTGGCCGAGGACCACCCACACCGGCACGTCGTCGTGGAGCAGGGCGGGCGCCACCGGGCCGTGCTTCTCTCGCAGCTCCTCGTAGAGCTCCTTCAGGTCCTGGGCGCCGGGACCGTACAGCCGCTTCAGCCCTCCGGGGCCGCGCCCGTGCGCGGGGCAGCCGGGGGGCGCGTCGAGGGCCGGGCCGGGGCCGGCGTCCGGGGCCAGGTCGGGAGGGCCTGCCGTGGAGGGGTTCTCAGGCGTCACTGGGATCGCTCCGGAAAGGGGGGAATCGAGTCGGGGTCGGGTGCGGGACGGGAGGCCGCGGCAGGGCGCCGCGCGGCTCAGCGGAGACTGCCGCTCAGCTGCAGCGACTGCAGGAAACCCACCAGCGTCGTCAGCACGTCACGGCTTGAGGCCCGGCGCCGCACGTCGCACTCCACGATCGGCACGTACGGCGGCAGGTCGAGCGCGACGCGCAGGTCCTCCACGGGGTGACGGGGGCCGTCGGGGAAGTTGTTCACGGCGACGACGAAGGGCACGGAGCGCTCCTCCAGCCGCCCCATGACCTCGTAGCTGACCTCCAGGCGGCGGGTGTCGAGCAGGACGACCGCGCCGAGCGCGCCCTCGAACAGGCCGTCCCACAGGAACCAGAAGCGCTCCTGGCCCGGGGTGCCGAAGAGGTAGAGCACGACCTGGTCGGTGATGCGGATACGGCCGAAGTCCATCGCCACGGTGGTGGCCGTCTTGGAGTCCGAGCCGTAGTCGTCGTCGACGCCGATGCCGGCCTGGGTCATGGTCTCCTCGGTGGTCAGCGGCTTGATCTCGCTGACCGAGCCGACCATGGTCGTCTTGCCGACGCCGAAGCCGCCCACAATGACGATCTTGGCCGCCGCCTGGATGGTGTCCGGCAGACAGTCCTCGGCGCGCGGGCCGGGGATCGCGTCAGAGCCGTTGAAGTCCATGCATCACCGCTTCGAGGAGGGAACGGTCGGGTAGCTGCTGCCGGACGATCGGGTCGCGCGCGTGCACGAGGTCGGCGGCCAGCATCTCGGTGAGGAGCACCGTCACCACGCTGAACGGCAGACCGAGGTAGGCCGACACCTCGGCCACCGCGAGCGGGGCCCGGCACATCCGGAGCACCGCGAGCTGCTCCGGGGTCGCGGAGGAGGGGGGTTCGGCCCGCGTCACGATCAGCGTGACCAGGTCGAGGGGCGCGCGTTCGCCGTCGCCGGCCGAGATGGTGTACAGCCGCTCGACGTGCTTGTCCGCCTCGCCGTCGCCCTCCGCCGCCTCGTCCGGCTCCCCGGCGGGCGGTTCGTGCGGCATCGACGGCCGCCTGTGGCGTCGCGTAGGCGTCATACGCTGTGCCCGTCACGCCGGGGCGGACTGGTCAGATGGGCGCCGATGCGCACCACGAGGTCGCGCATCATGCCGCTCATCCGGCCGGGCTCGCAGCGCACGTCGGCGAGGACGGCGAGGTAGGCGTTGGCGCCGGCGGCCATCAGATAGAAGTAGCCGCCGTCCATCTCGATCACGACGAGGTTCATGTCGCCGTCGGTCGAGGGGATCTCCTGGGCGACGGCGCCCGCCAGGCTCTGCAGGCCGGCGCAGGCGGCGGCGACCCGGTCGGCCGCGTCGGGGTCACCGGCGTAGCGGGCCAGGCGCAGACCGTCGGACGAGAGCACCACGATCATGTGGATGCCCGGGACGCCGCTGTAGAGCTCCTTGAGCATCCAGTCGAAGTTGGCGCGCTGCTGGATCACGTGGGGTCCCCCTCGTCGTCGGCCCGGTTCTCGGCCTTGTCCTCGATCAGGTGCAGATAGGCGGTCGGATTGCGGGTGAAGTCCGTCGGGTGGACGCCCGGGTTGTCCTTCTTCAGGCCCTCCCAGAAGGCCTCGAACGCCACTCCGGGTTCGGACCGCTTCCGCTCGGACTTCCGCCTGGCCGCCGCCTCCTCCTCGGCGCGGGCCGCCTGCGTCCAGACGTCCGGGGTGCCCTCCCGCTCGAGGCGCTCGGACTCGGCCGCCTCGGCGTAGCGCTGGGTGAGCGGGATCTTCACCTTGCTGCGGCGCTGCGGCAGCCCCTTCTCCGTCCACTCGGTGATCTCGGGGACCTCGTCGTCGGTCAGCGAGACCCCGGCGGGAACGCGGGGGCTGGTGGGGCGGCGCTTCTTCGGCGCGCGCTTGGGGCCCTCGACGGCGTCGTACAAGGTCATCTCGGGTACGGCGGTGGCGCCGATGCCGTGCGCGAAACCGGGGGCCGGGTCGGTGGTCATCATCTCGCTCGGCACCATGAGCACCGCGCGGACGCCGCCGTACGCCGACTTGCGCAGCGCCACGTCCAGGTTGAAGGAGGTGCACAGCCGGCCGACGACCGCGATGCCCAGGCGCGGGTTCCCGCCCAGCTCCTGGATGTCGACGCCCTCCTTGGCCTTCTCCAGCATCTCCTCGACCCGGGCGCGGGACTCCTCGCTGAGGCTGACGCCGGCGTCCTCGATCTCGATGGCGATGCCGGTCTGCACCTCGACGGCGTTGACGTTCACCTTGCTCTGCGGGGGCGAGTAACGGGTGGCGTTGTCGAGCAGCTCGGCGAGCGCGTGGATCAGCGGCTCGACGGACAGGCCCCGGATGTTGACCTTGGCGATGGAGTTCAGCTGGATGCGCCGGTACTCCAGAATCCGGGACATGCCGCCGCGCAGCACGCTGTACAGCGGCACCGGCCGGGGCCAGCTGCGGCCGGGCCGGCCGCCGCCGAGCACGCCGATGGAGTCGGCGAGACGGCCGATCATCGCGTTGCCGTGGTCGATGCGCAGCAGGTCGTCGAAGACCTCGGGGTTGCGCCCGTGGTCCTCTTCCATCTCCCGCAGTTCGTCGGCCTGCTGGTGGACGATGGCCTGGACGCGCCGGGCGATGCTGACGAACGAGCGCTGGTTGGACTCGCGCAGCGACTGCTCGTGGTCGACGGCTTCCAACGCTCCCAGCAGCAGGGCCTTCTGGGCCTCGTTGAGGTCGCGGGCGGACGGGTCCGTGTCCTGGAGGTGGCGGACCACCTCGACGGGGGAATGCCCGCTGCGCATCCACTTCACCGTCCGGGGCAGGAACTCCCGCGCCATCCGCAGGTTCAGCTCGTCCTGGGCGTAGATCCGCCGCTCCAACCGGTCGACGCGCTGGTCCTGTTCGACGCGCAGTCGCCGAATGCGCCTGCCGCGGCGGGCGCATTCGGCGCCGGTGGCGGTCACCAGGAGGGTGGCGACGGCTCCGCACACGCCGACGGCGAGCCGCGCCGGGGCCGCGACCAGGGCGACGGCGGCTCCGGTCGCCGCGGCCATCAGTATCACCGGCAGCAACAGCGGTCGGGCGTACGCCGGTTCACGGCGGCCGGGTGGGGACTGAACACTCACCATAGAGGCACCCTCGGTAGGGACATGTCGGAGTCTTCGGAACATTCGGGAACAAGCGCACGATCACCCCTCAACTCGGTGCGCCGCGGGCGAGCCTAGTCCGACCGGATCAACGCCGCGTCACATTCGGCAACCACCTGAAACCGCAACGGCACCTGGAGTAACGTCGGCGATTTAAACCCTCAGCACCCACTCGAACACACGCAGTAACGAGGAGTAGGCAAACGAAAAGCCTCACCACAACGGATGAGGCAACCGCACGAATCAACTGACAGCAGAACAACTGACCAAGGGGCGCGGGGAACTGCGCGACAAGCCACAGTCCTCCCGCACCCGCCGACGCACCATCACCCCACAGACGAGTAGGCCACAACCCCCCGCAGCAACTGATCAACGGCCCTACGGGCAGCCCGCGCCACCGTGGAGCCCTCCCGCGAAGGAGCCGCCGCCGCGATCTGGCCCAGCACATCGATCACCTGCTTGCACCACCGCACGAAGTCCCCCGCCGGCATCTCCGCCTCCCGGAGCACCTCGTCGAGCCCCTTCCCCGAGGCCCACATGTACGCCGCCCAGGCGAAGCCGAGGTCGGGCTCGCGCTGGCCGACGCCCTCGGTCTGGGAGATGCGGAACTCCTCCTCCAGGGCGTCCAGCCGGCCCCAGATCCGCACCGTCTCGCCGAGCGCGGCCTTCGCCTTGCCGGAGGGCAGCTTGGGCGCCATCGCGTCGTCGCCCACCCGCGCCTCGTACACCAACGCCGAGACGCACGCGGCGAGTTCCTCGGGGGCGAGCCCCTCCCAGACCCCGGCGCGCAGGCATTCGCTGGCCAGCAGGTCCAGTTCGCCGTAGAGCCGGGCGAGCCGCTTGCCGTGCTCGGTGACCTCGTCACCGCGCAGATAGTCCAGCTCGGTCAGCAACGCGACGATCCGGTCGAAGGTGCGGGCGATGGTGTTGGTCCGCCCCTCGATACGGCGCTCCAACTGCGAGGTGTCGCGCAGCAGTCGGTGGTAGCGCTCGGCCCAGCGGGCGTGGTCCTCCCGGTCGGAGCAGCCGTGGCAGGGGTGGGCGCGCAGCGCGGTGCGCAGCCGGGCGATCTCGCGGTCGTCGGCGGCCTGGGAGCGCTTCTTGCGGGCCCGCTCCGGTGTGATGTGCCCGGCCTTGCTGCGCAGCGCGGAGGCGAGGTCCCGGCGGGACTGCGGCGAACGCGGGTTGAACGTCTTGGGGATCCGCATCCGGTCCAGCGCCTCGACCGGCACCGGGAAGTCCATCGACGCCAGCCGCTTGACCTGCCGTTCGGCGGTGAGCACCAGCGGGCGCGGCCCGTCGTGGTGGTCGAAGCCGCGGTGACCGTTGGACCGGCCGGCGGGCAGGCCCGGGTCCAGCACCAGGGCCAGGCCCGCGTACTTCCCCGTGGGCACGTGGATCACGTCGCCCGGCTTGAGCTTCTCCAGCGCCACCGCCGCTTCGGCGCGCCGCTGGGCGGCGCCCTGCTTGGCCAACTCGGTCTCGCGGTCCTTGAGTTCACGGCGCAGGCGCGCGTACTCGTCGAAGTCGCCGAGGTGGCAGGTCATGGACGCCTTGTAGCCTTCCAGGCCCTCCTCGTTGCGCTGCACCTGCCGGGAGATGCCGACGACCGACCGGTCCGCCTGGAACTGTGCGAACGACGTCTCCAGCAGCTCCCGCGAGCGGTGCCGCCCGAACTGCTCGACCAGGTTCACCGCCATGTTGTACGACGGCTTGAAGCTGGAGCGCAGCGGATAGGTGCGGGTGCCGGCGAGTCCGGCGAGGTGGTCGGGGCTGGAGCCGCGCTGCCACAGCACGACGGCGTGTCCCTCGACGTCGATGCCCCGCCGGCCCGCGCGGCCGGTCAGCTGGGTGTACTCGCCGGGGGTGATGTCGGCGTGCTGTTCGCCGTTCCACTTGACGAGCTTCTCCAGCACCACCGAGCGGGCGGGCATGTTGATGCCCAGGGCGAGCGTCTCGGTCGCGAAGACGGCCTTCACGAGGCCTCGCACGAACAGCTCCTCGACGACCTCCTTGAACGTCGGCAGCATGCCCGCGTGGTGAGCCGCTATGCCGCGCTCCAGTCCCTCCAGCCACTCGTAGTAGCCGAGGACGTGCAGGTCCTCGCGGGGGATGGCGGCGGTGCGCTCCTCGACGAGGGCGCGCACCCGGGCCCGGGCCTCGTCGTCGTTGAGGCGCAGTCCGGCGTACAGGCACTGCTGGACGGCGGCCTCGCAGGCGGCGCGGCTGAAGATGAACGTGATGGCGGGCAGCAGCCCCTCGGCGTCGAGCCGTTCGATCACCTCGGGCCGGCCCGGCGTCCACACCCGCGAGCGCTGCCGGCGGTCGCGCTCCCGGTCGGCCTCGCGCATCCGGCCGCGCCGGCGGTCCTGGTAGGAGGGCCTGCTCGCCTCCATGCGGGCCAGCCGCGTGAGGTCGGGGTTGACGGCCTTCTTGTGGCCCTCGCCCTCCTCGAACAGGTCGTACATGCGCCGCCCGGCCAGCACGTGCTGGAACAGCGGCACCGGCCGGTGCTCGGAGACGATCACCTCGGTGTCGCCGCGGACGGTGTCCAGCCAGTCGCCGAACTCCTCGGCGTTGGACACGGTCGCGGAGAGCGAGACCAGGGTGACCGACTCGGGCAGGTGGATGATCACTTCCTCCCACACCGCGCCCCGGAAGCGGTCGGAGAGGTAGTGCACCTCGTCCATCACCACGTATCCGAGCCCGAGGAGGGTCTGCGAGCCGGCGTACAGCATGTTCCGCAGCACCTCGGTGGTCATCACGACCACGGGGGCGTCGGAGTTGACGCTGTTGTCGCCGGTGAGCAGGCCGACCTTGTCGGCGCCGTACCGTCGGCACAGGTCGGAGTACTTCTGGTTCGACAGCGCCTTGATGGGTGTCGTGTAGAAGCACTTCTTGCCCTGCTGGAGGGCGAGGTGGACGGCGAACTCGCCGACGATCGTCTTGCCCGAGCCGGTGGGGGCGGCCACCAGGACGCCCTTGCCCGCCTCGAGCGCCTGGCACGCCTCGACCTGGAAGGGGTCGAGACCGAAGTCGTACATCTCGCGGAAGGACGCGAGCGCGGTGGCCTGCTCGGCCGCGCGCCTGCGCGCAGCCGCGTACCGCTCGGCCGGGGAGAGGTCCTCTGTCATCGTGCTTTCGAGCGTACCCGGCGTCACTGACAACAGGACGATCATTATCCGGATCCGCCCTCGACAAACATATGATCCGTGCAGGTCAGGTGAGGGTGGGCGGGCACGGCGAAGGGCCGGACGGAATCCGTCCGGCCCTTTCACCGCGTCGGTGGTGCGTCAGGTGACGTCGTCGTAGCCGTTGACCCGTTCCCGGGAGGTCTGCTCGGGGAGCGCGCGGGCGGCCGGCACCTGTTCGATCTCGCCGATGTCCTCGGGGGTGAGGTCCAGCTCGGACGCCTCGTCGTCGGCGGGGCCCTCGGCTTCCCGCAGCCGCCTGCGCCGGTCGTTGAGCAGGGCGAAGCCGGTGGCGAGGAAGTACAGCGCGATGATCGGCGCGGCGAGCGAGAGCATCGAGACCGGGTCGACCGTCGGCGTGGCGAAGGCGGCGAAGACGGTGACGCCCATGATCATGCCCCGCCACCAGCCCAGCATCCGGCGGCCGCCGATCATCCCCGTCATGTTGAGCATGACCAGCAGCAGGGGCAGCTCGAAGGAGAGCCCGAAGACGATCACCATGCGGGTCACGAGGTCGAGCAGTTCGTCCAGCGGCAGAAGGTTGACCGCCGACGACGGCGTGAACTCCAGCAGCACGGTCGCCGCGGCGGGCAGCACGTGGTACGAGAACCAGGCGCCCGCGAGGAACAGGGGGACGCCGCTGGCCACGAAGCCGTAGGCGTACTTCCGCTCGTGCTTGTGCAGGCCGGGCGCGACGAACGCCCAGAGCTGGTAGAGCCACACCGGGCTGGCGATGACCACGCCGGCGGTCAGCGACACCTTGATCATCAGCGTGAACGGGCCCATGAGGCCCGACATCGTGATGTTGCCGCAGACCCCGTCGCCCTGCTTGGCCAGCTCGGAGAACGGCGTCTGGCAGCCCACCGACCTCTGGATGGGCTCGGTGAGGAAGTCGATGATGTCCTGGTAGTAGACGGCGGCCGCGACGGCCGCGATCACGATCGCCAGGACCGACTTCCCGAGCCGGTTGCGCAGCTCACGAAGGTGCTCCACGAGGGGCATCCGCCCCTCGGGGTCCTTCTGCTGCTTGCGGGCAGACTTGAGCAACCCACGTCCTCATCTCGTGCGGCGAGCCGGTGGCGTCCGGCCCGGCGTCAGCGCTTGGTGGTGTCCGTCGGCTCGTTGACCGGACGCGAGCTGGTCACGTCGCCGGGGGCGGCCTGGATGGTGCGCTGCGAAGCCTGGTCGCCGGGGTTGGGCGGGCCCGCCGGAGTCGCCGTGCTGCTGCCGTCTTCCTTCATCGCCTTGGCCTCGCTCTTGAGGATGCGCGCGGACTTGCCGAGCGAGCGGGCCATGTCCGGAAGCTTCTTCGCGCCGAACAGCAGGATGATGACGACGAGGATGAGAATGATCTCGGGGGCGCCGAGCCTTCCGAACATAAGTCTTTACCTTCTCACCGAGGCGGCTGGGTGGGGGTGCTGTGTCCGACCGATCGGACATGTGTCCGAACGATCGGGTCGTCAGCGATCGTAACGCTCAGGGGTAAACGTGAGGCAATCCCCGTGCGTACTCCCGGTCGCGGTCCTGGCCTCGTTTTCGGGACCACGACCAGCAGCGTACCTGCCTCAACCGCCGCGCCGGGAGGCCGAACCGGCCCAAAACGCGTCCCGGGCGGGACTCACAGGAACGGTCCGCCCCGCTCACAGGGAGTCCGCGGCGCGGGCCGCACTCAGCGACGCCCGCTCGAGCTCCTCCGCCGCCCTGCTGATACGGCGGGCGGAGTCCTCCACCTGCCGTCCCAGACACTGCGCCTCCAGGAACACCCGCACCGCGAACACCGCCAGTACGACCAGACCCAGGAACCCCATGGCTACCGCGAACATCGGCCAAAACATGCCGTTGAGCCTAGACCGTCCTACGCCGTGTGGAGCCGCAGGGTCCGTACGCCGCCGCCGGTGAGCAGCTCGACGATCCGCTCCCCCGCGGGCTTGCGCACGGCCGCGCCGCAGTCGGGGCAGGTGAAGGAGTAGAACGTGGTGCGGCTGGACGCCCCGAGCACCAGGCGCAGCGCACCCGCCGCGAGCTCGAAGCGGCCCCGGCAGTCGGGGCACCCGGCCCGGAACACGACGGGGTCGGCGCTGCGCATCCCCGCGAAGGCAGCGGCCACGGAGACCCCTCGGCCCCCGAGCTCACTCAAGACCCAGCCCCCCGGCGCCGCCGGTCGCGAGGCCCGCTCCCCGTGCTCCGCCGGCCCCGGCACCGCCCGGGCCGACGACGGCCACCGCCCCGAGGACCGCCTCACCGGCCGGACCGGCGCCCGGTCCGCCCGCCGGTTCACCGGCCGGAGCGTCGCTCTGCTCGGGGGTCCGCGCGGTGGCGGTCACGCCGTCGCCGGGCGACGGGCGGCGGGCCGTCCCGGCGGACGCCCGCGGTGAGTCCTGCGCCTCGGTCCCCTCGTACGCTGCGAGGGCCTCTCGGGCGGCGCTGCGGGCGCTGTCGGCGAGGGCCTCCGGGGAGACGATCCGGCCGTCGCGGCCGAGGCGGAGGGCCAGGCGGCGCAGCGACGCCGGGTCCGGCGTGCGCAGCGTGATGCGCAGGCCGCCGTCGGGGAGTTCCTCGGCGCTGTCGTGGGGGTAGTACTCGGCGACCCACCGGCCGCCGGGGCCGGTCTCGACGACGACCTCCGGGTCCTCGGCGGCCGGCTGCACCAGTGCCTCCGACAGGTCCCGCAGTTCGATCTCGGGCGGCGCGGACGGCTCGTCGAGGATGCGGATCTCGGCCACCCGGTCCAGCCGGAAGGTGCGGCGCGCCTCCGAGCGGCGGCACCACGCCTCCACGTACGTGTGCCCGACGCTGACCAGGCGGATCGGGTCGATCTCCCGTTCGGTGAGCTCGTCGCGGGCGGGCGAGTAGTACCGGATCCACAGCCGGCGCCGCTCGGAGATCGCCCGGTCGACGTCGGCGAAGACGCCGCCCTCGGACTCGAACGTCACCGACAGCCGGGAGCTGGCGCCGGCCGCCTCGCCGGCCGCGGTCTCCACCTTCGCGGTGGCCCGCAGCAGCGCCTGGCGGTCGCCCTCGCGCAGCCCGGGCAGCGTCGCCACGGCCCGCGCGGCCACCAGCAGCGCGGTCGCCTCGTCGGCGGCCAGCCGGAGCGGCTCGGCGGCCTCCGCGCCGAGCGCGGCGGGGTTGTGCCACCAGATGCGCTCGCCGTCAGTGTCGATGTCCAGGAGGTCACCGCCCCTGAAACTGGTGCCGCACATGGGCAGCACGTCGAGGTCGCAGACCAGTTCGTCCTCGGTGATGCCGAAGGCGCGCGCGACGTCCTCGATGCGCGCGCCGGGGCGCTCGCGCAGATACGTCACCAGCGAGAGCATCCGCCGGGTCTGGTCGATGGCGTTCGCGGGCCTGACCGGTTTGCCTGCCACAGTTCTTTCCGCTCCCCCTCAGCCCATGGCCACGGCACGCAGCCGGTCCACCACGTCGGCCCGCAGCTCCGCGGGCTCCAGGACCACCACGTCCGGTCCGAACTCCACCAGCCACGCGTCCAGTCCGTGCCCGTACGGAATCTCCAACTCGTCCCAGCCGTCACCGAGTTCCCGAACCGCCGTGGCCTTCGCCCGCAAGGGGTACCCGGCGCCCTTGCGCAACCGGATCCGCGCGCTGCGGTCGGCGCTCTCCCCCGCCCAGCTCGCGACGGTCTCGCGGACGGTGACGACGTCGGGGACGGGGGCGGTGAAGCGGCCGCCGCGGGAGCGGACCTTGCCGGTGATCCGCGACAGCCGGAAGACCCGCTCGGCGCCCCGGTCGCGGTCGAAGCCCGCCAGGTACCAGTGGCCGCGCCAGCACTCCAGCGCCCACGGCTCGACGTGCCGGGGCTCGGGGCGGGCGGCGGTGGCCTTGCGGTAGTCGAAGACGACCGGGCGGCGGTCGCGGCAGGCCAGCATCAGCGGCTCGAACGCGGCCTCGTGCACGGGGATGCGCGGCTCCAGCGCGCCGTGCGCCTCGTAGGGGTCGACGTCCTCGGGAAGTCCGGCGGCGCGCAGCTTCTGCAGGGCGCCGCTGGCGGCGCCGGCGAGCCGTGCCTGCTGCCACACCTTGGCGGCCAGCCCCAACGCGGCGGCCTCCTCGGCGTCCAGGGTGATCGGCGGGAGGCTGTTGCTGTCCCGGCGGGCGAGGTAGCCCACCTCCCCGTCCAGGCTCTCCACCGTCTCGATGACGAGGCCCAGCTCGCGCAGGTCGTCCTTGTCGCGCTCGAACATCCGGTTGAAGGAGTCGTCGCTCCCCGCTTCCAGGTAGGCCTCGACGGACTCACGCAGCTCGCGCTTGCTGAGCGGCCGCCGTGTCCCCAGCAGGCACAGCGCCAGGTTCATCAGCCGCTCGGCCTTGGCAATGGCCATCGACGCCCTTCGCCTTCCTTATGGTGCTTCTGACGGATGACCGTACCGCTCCGCGGTGCCCCGGCAAAAGCCGAGAGCCCATGCCCGGACAGGCATGGGCTCCAGATGATCACGATCGGTCACGCAGTGATCGACCGGGACGTCGTGCGCGGCTCAGACCCCGAGCAGGTCCACCACGAAGATCAGCGTCTCGCCGGGCTGGATCGCCGGGGTCGGGCTCTGGTTGCCGTAGGCGAGGTGGGCCGGGATGGTCAGCTGACGACGGCCGCCGACCTTCATGCCCTGCACGCCCTGGTCCCAGCCCTTGATGACACGGCCGCCGCCGAGCGGGAACCGGAACGGCGTACCGCGGTTCCAGCTGGCGTCGAACTCCTCACCGGTGCTGAAGGCGACACCGACGTAGTGCACGGTGACGGTCTGGCCGGCCTTCGCCACCTCGCCGTCGCCCTCCCAGATGTCCTTGATCTCGAGGTCCGCCGGGGGCTCGCCGCCCGGGAAGTCGATCTCGGGCTTGTCGATGCTCACGTCTAACGCTCCTGCTGTTTCGCGGAAAGGCAACGCCCCAGTCTTACATCACGACGGCGTCACATCTTCGCGAGGATGTCCACCGTGAACACCATCGTGGAGTCCTTCTTGATGCCGCTGCCCGCCGGCGGGTTGTCGCCGTAACCCAGCGACGGCGGGATCACGATGACGACCCGGCTGCCCACCTTCTTCCCGGTCAGCCCCTGCGACCAGCCCTTGACCACGTTCTGCAGCGGGAACGACGTCAGCTCGCCCCGCCCGTACGTCGAGTCGAACGTCTTGCCCGTCTCCCACAACACGCCCTGGTACTGGACCAACAGGGTGTTCTCCGCCTTGACCACCTCACCGTCGCCCTCGATGACGTAGTTCGACACGAGCCCCTTCGGCGGGCCGGACTTCGGGATCTTCACCGAGGGCGCCTTGCCGTCGGTGTTCGTGCCGATGACGGGCAGCGCCGCGTCCGTCTGCGGGACCTCCTTGCCCTCGGCGGAGCTCTTGGCGTTGAACGTGGCCTCCAGATCCACCACGAACACCAGCGTGTCGGTGCCCTTGATGCCGGCCTGCGCATTGCCCTCCGTGCCGTAACCCCAGGTCGGCGGGACGGAGAACTCCACGCGGCTGCCCGTCTTCTTCCCCGACAGCGCGTACCGCCAGCCGTCGATGATGCTGCCCTGCGCCAGCTGGATCAGCAGCGGCGTCTTACGGTCGTAGGAGTTGTCGAACACCTTCGCGGTGGACCAGATCTGCCCCAGGTAGTTCGCCTGGACCCAGTCGTTCTCCGCGACCGCGCGGCCGCCGCCCGCGATGACCGTCCTGACCGCGAGCTGGTCGGACGGCTCACCGGAGCCCTTGGCGACCGTCGGCTTCTCACCGAACTTCACGCCCGCCGTGATGGCCGGCAACGGCCCGTCGACGATCTTCGGCGACGGCGCCGCCGAAGGCGCAGAGGCGGAAGGCGACGCGCTGCCGTCCGCCGCGCTCGACGAGTCGGACTTCTCGTCGCCGCATCCGGCGAGCGAGACCAGTCCTGCGGGGACGGCGGCGAGAATGAGTGAGCGTCGGCGCACGGTGAGGGCCTCGTAATCGGTCGATCTTGCTGATGGCGTGCGCGCTACCTTACTGACACCCGCCCGCCGATCCGAGGCTCACGCGACACGGCAAGGGCGCCGCACGCATCACGCACGACGCCCCGCACACGCTCCGCCCCAGGCCACGGGGGCGCAACGCCTCCGCTCACATTCCCGCGATCAACTTCTCCACCCGGTCGTCCACCGAACGGAACGGGTCCTTGCACAACACCGTCCGCTGCGCCTGGTCGTTGAGCTTCAGATGCACCCAGTCGACCGTGAAGTCACGGCGCTGCTCCTGCGCCCGCCGGATGAAGTCGCCGCGCAACCGCGCCCGAGTCGTCTGCGGCGGCACCGACTTGCCCTCGAAGATCTTCAAGTCGTTGCAGATCCGGGCCGCCTGACCCTTCTTCTCCAGCAGGTAGTACAACCCACGACGACGGTGGATGTCGTGGTAGGCGAGGTCTATCTGCGCCACCCTCGGATGCGACATCGTCATGTTGTGCTTGGCCCGGTACCGCTCGATGAGCTTGTACTTCATCACCCAGTCGATCTCGGTGCCGATCCGGTCCAGATCCTCCGACTCGATCGAGTCCAGCGTGCGGCCCCACAGCTCCAGCACCTGCTCCACGGTGCCCGTGCGGATGCCGCGGCGCTCGCAGAAGTCCACCGCCTTCTCGTAGTACTCCCGCTGCACCTCCAGCGCGGAGGCCTCACGGCCGCTCGCCAGCCGCACCTTGCGCCGGCCCGTGATGTCGTGACTGACCTCGCGGATCGCCCGGATCGGGTTCTCCAGCGTCAGATCACGCATCACCGTGCCCGCCTCGATCATGCGCAGCACCAGATCGGTCGCGCCGACCTTCAGAAGCATGGTCGTCTCGGACATGTTCGAGTCGCCCACGATCACATGCAGTCGCCGATAGCGCTCGGCGTCCGCGTGCGGCTCATCGCGGGTGTTGATGATCGGCCGGGAACGCGTCGTCGCCGACGACACGCCCTCCCAGATGTGCTCGGCACGCTGGCTCACGCAGTACACCGCCCCGCGGGGCGTCTGCAGCACCTTCCCCGCGCCGCACAGCAGCTGCCGGGTCACCAGGAACGGAATCAGGATGTCCGCGAGCCGGGAGAACTCCCCGTGCCGCGCCACCAGATAGTTCTCGTGGCAACCATAAGAGTTGCCCGCCGAGTCCGTGTTGTTCTTGAAGAGGTAGACGTCGCCCGCGATTCCTTCCTCGTGCAGGCGTCGCTCCGCGTCCACCAGGAGTCCTTCGAGAATGCGCTCGCCGGCCTTGTCGTGAGTGACCAACTCGGTCACGTTGTCACATTCCGGCGTCGCGTATTCCGGATGCGATCCCACGTCAAGATAGAGGCGGGCGCCGTTCCGCAGAAAGACATTGCTGCTACGGCCCCATGACACGACACGGCGGAAGAGGTACCGCGCCACCTCGTCAGGCGACAGGCGGCGCTGTCCCCTGAACGTGCACGTGACGCCGTACTCGTTCTCCAGCCCGAAAATGCGGCGGTCCATGACTGAACATTACGCCCGATCACCAGAACTGAAACGGGGTTCGACAGCACGGTTCGGATCATTTTCCGATGAAGCCGCAACGACCTCGCCCCCCAACGGACGCGCCAGCACCCGCCCCCCCGGCCAGCAGAACCGCCGACGCCACCGCACCCGCGGCCCCCGGCACGGCGAACCCCCACACCGCACCACCCCGCTCCACGACCGGCCCGGCCACACCCGTCCCGACCGACATCCCCACCGTGAACATCGTCACCAGCCACGAGAAAGCCTCCGTCACCGTCCCTCGCGGAGCGTGACGATCCACGATCACAAAAGCACAAGCCAACGCCGGCGCCAGAAACACCCCCGCCACCGCCGTCAACGCCACCATCGCCACCGCACCCGGCACCAGCAGCAACGGCAGATAACACACCGCCAGCAACCCCACCAGCACCCGCAACCGCCGCTCCGGCACACCCGGCCACTCCCGCGCCCCGTACGCAAGACCGCCCACCAGCGCCCCCAGACCCACCGCCGCCATCAGCCAGCCGTACACCACATCACCACCGTGCTCGTCCGCATACGGCACCGCGGCCACCGTGATCGAACCCAGCGCCACCCCCACGAACAGAAAAGCCCCCAACAGCACCAGCAGCCCCGGCGACCGCAGAGCACCCAGCCAGTGCGCCTCACGCGGCGCCGACCGCCACGCCCGCGAAGGCGCCGACACCACCACCGACAGCGCCCCCAGCACCCCGAACGCATTGATGACCACCAGCGCCACCGCCGGCGACCACAGCGACACGCACACCGTCACCAGCAGCGGCCCCACCGTGAACATCACCTCCTGCGCCACCGCGTCCAACGCGTACGCCGTGTGCACCTGGTCCTCCCGGCGCAGCACCGACGGCCACAACGCCCGCAGCCCGCCCTCCAGAGGCGGCGTGAACAGCCCCGCCGCCGCCACGGCCGCATACGCGAGCGGCAGCACCCCCGTGCCCGACAGGGCGAACCCCGCCATCGCCAGCGCCGACGCCAGCGCGGCCGGCAACTGCACCCTCGGCTGCCCGTACAGATCCACCAGCCGCCCCAGCAGCGGCTGACCGACCGCGTTGGCCACGCCGTACACCGCGGCCAGCGCGCCCGCCAGGCTGTACGCACCCCCCTCGCCCCGCACGAACAACACGATCGCGATCGCCGCCGTCGCATTGGGCAACCGCCCCACGAGCGTGCCCGCGAGCAGCCGGGCCGCATGCCTCGCCCTGAGGATCTCGCCGTATCCCGCCGCCATCGAACCGCCTTAGTTGTACGTATAACGTCGTCCGTCATACGTACCATGTGCGCTGTTCACCAGTCCAGACGAAAGAGCAGGCCCACGGTGGCACGAGGCAGCACCCGCCCCACAAGCCGCGACGTCGCCCAAGCCGCGCAAGTCTCCCAAGCCACCGTCTCCCTCGTCCTCGGCGACAAATGGCAGGGCCGCGTCTCCACCACCACAGCCGAACGCGTACGCCAAGCCGCCCGCGACCTCGGCTACCGCCCCAACCTCGCCGCCCGCCACCTACGCCTCGGCCGCACCCGCACCGTCCTCCTCGTCGTCCCCGCCCTCACCACCGAATTCTTCGCCGGCGTCTACACCGGCGCCGCCCGCATCGCCGCCGAACACGGCTTCGGCGTCGTCCTCTACCCCTCCCCCGAAGGCGTCGGCCCCGCCCGCGACCCCTTCGCCTCCGCCCAAGCCGCCCTCGACGGCGTCATCGCCTCCTCCATGGCCGCCGACGCCCTCACCGCCATCAGCGGCGACCAACTCCCCCTCGTCATGCTCGACAGCGACCCCGCCGCCCACCCCGCCGCGGCCACCGTCAACCTCGACATCGCCGACGGCATCCACCAGATCACCGACCACCTCCTCCACCTCGGCCACCGCCACTACCTCCACCTCGCCGCCGACATCCCCTCCTGGACCTTCCACCTCCGCGCCCGCGAACTCGCCACCCGCCTCGCCGCGGCACCCGGAACCACCCTGCGCACAGCCCCCGCCCCCATCTCCATCGACGGCGCCCTCACCGCCACCCTCACCGCCCTCCACCACCCCCACAACCGCCCCACCGCCGTCATCTGCGACGACGACAAACTCGCCGCCGGCGCCTACAAAGCCGCCCGCCGCCTCGGCCTGCGCATCCCCGACGACCTCTCCGTCACCGGCATCGACGACCTCGCCCTCGCCGGCGCCCTCGACCCCGAACTCACCACCGTCCACCTCGACGCCGAACTCTTCGGCGAACGCGGCATGCACGCCCTCCTCGCCGTCCTGGACGGCCGCACACCGGACGCACAGGACATCCCCGTCCACCTCATCACCCGAGGCTCCACAGCGCCCCCACACACCCCCTGAAGGCCCCAGAACCACCCCCGAACGCCCTGCGCCCCGGACGGCAGACCGACCGGGGCACAGAACAGGGCAACATCAAGCAGGACCGACGCCTACGAATCGTCCTCCGACTCCTCGGCGCTCTCCGCCTCCGACACCGCACCACTCGACTCCAGCAGACGCGCCAGCTGACGCCCCACGATCCGCTTGAACTTCCGCTGCTGCGGCCGCGTACGATCCAGCACCGCCACCTCAAGACGCTCCGCCGGAATCTCCCGCTGCGTACCGTTGGTGTCCCGCGACAACGCCTGCACCGCCAGCTTCAACGCCTCGGCAAGACTCATGCCGTCCTGATGACGCTGATCCAGGTAACCGCTGATCTGCTCCGCGTTACCGCCCACCGCGACCGAACCGTGTTCGTCCACGATCGAACCGTCATGCGGCAACCGGTAGATCTGATCCCCGTCCGGAGTCTCCCCGACCTCCGCCACGACCAACTCCACCTCGTACGGCTTCTCACCCGCCGAAGAGAAGATCGTGCCCAACGTCTGCGCGTACACGTTCGCCAGACCACGCGCCGTCACATCGTCACGGTCATAGGTGTAACCCCGCAGATCCGCGTACCGCACACCACCGATCCGCAGATTCTCGTACTCGTTGTACTTACCGGCCGCGGCGAAACCGATCCGGTCATAGATCTCGCTGAACTTGTGCAGCGCACGGGACGGGTTCTCGCCGACGAACACGATCCCGTCGGCATACTGCAGCACGACCAGGCTGCGACCACGGGCAATACCCTTCCGCGCGTACTCCGCACGGTCGGCCATCGCCTGCTGAGGTGAGACATAGAACGGCGTCGACACCGGTTATCCGTCCCTTTCTGTGAAAGTCACTCGATCACCTGAACCAGCGGAACCGGCCCACTACAGCAGCGCCGCCCGCGGACCGTCCGGCTGCTCCAGACGCCGAGCCAGCACCGACCGGGCGATCTGAGACGACTCCTCCTCCGTCAGCCGGCGGAAACCGTCCTCCGTGATCACCGTGACGATCGGGAAGATCCGGCGGGCCACATCCGGACCACCCGTCGCCGAATCGTCGTCAGCCGCGTCGTACAGCGCCTGCACCACCAGCGTCGTCGCCTGCTCCTCGGTCAGGTCCTCACGGAACAGCTTCTTCATCGCACCACGCGCGAAGATCGAACCCGAACCGGTCGCCGCGTAGTTCTGCTCCTCCGAACGCCCGCCCGTGACGTCGTAGGAGAAGATCCGCCCCTTGCCCCGGTCCACGTCGAACCCGGCGAACAACGGCACCACGGCCAGCCCCTGCATCGCCATGCCCAGGTTCGACCTGATCATCGTCGACAGCCGGTTCGCCTTGCCCTCCAGCGACAGCTGAGCGCCCTCGACCTTCTCGAAGTGCTCCAGCTCCAGCTGGAACAGCTTCACCATCTCCACCGCCAGACCGGCCGTGCCGGCGATGCCCACCGCGGAGTACTCGTCCGCCGGGAACACCTTCTCGATGTCCCGCTGCGCGATGACGTTGCCCATCGTCGCCCGGCGGTCGCCGGCGAGCACGACACCGCCCGGGAACGTCACGGACACGATCGTCGTCCCGTGCGGCGCCTCGATGACACCCTGCGTCGGCGGCAGCTGCCGCTTGCCCGGCAGCAGCTCCGGCTGGTGCTCGGAGAGAAAGTCCATGAAGGACGAGGACCCAGGCGTCAGGAAGGCAGCTGGTAGACGCCCGGTGCTACGAGTGTTGGCTTCCACGCGATTCCTTCCACGTAAGCGGCAGCCCGCCTTATGGCATCGGGCCGATCCTTGAACTGCCCCAGTGCTGCATTGCAGCTGAAGCACAGTACGCCACGGACCCTACCCGTCTGATGGCAGTGATCCACATGCTCCGCAGGAGCAGCGAGGCATATACAACAGACGCCGCGCTGCTCCGCGATCAGCGCCTCCAAGTCAGCCGGCGTGAGGCCGTACTTGCGCTTGAAGTAGCTGATCCGGTTCCTCTCCGCCCGGCATGCTCGGCAGTAGCTGGCCCAGCCATCCGACGAGGACTTGTTGCGCTCCCAGGCGGAGTGGGGCTTGACCTCCTCGCACTGAGGGCACCGCTTGAAGCCCTCCGGAACGGAGACCTTCTGCCGGACCTTCTTGCCCTTGGCCTCCTGGCGCTGCCGGTAGTACGCGGCAGCGCACTCCCGGCAGTACGCCTGGAGACCGTCGGGCATGGACTTGTTGCTTGCGAACGCCACTTGCGGCAGGTGCTGCTTACACCGAGAGCAGCGTCTCGTCCGCGAATCTTTGTCCACTTGGAAGCTTCCCCGGTCTCACCTTCACATCGAAGGTGAGATCACTCCCCACCCTTCTGAACGAAGGACCTCACGAAATCCTCGGCGTTCTCTTCGAGTACATCGTCAATTTCGTCAAGAACCGAGTCGACATCGTCGCTCAGCTTCTCCTGGCGCTCCTTGAGGTCGTCCGAGGCCTGCGTCTCCGCGGCCTGCTCTTCGACCTCCTCCGTGGAGCGCGTCGCCTTCTGCTGGCCGCCGCCGGTGTCCTTGGTCGCCATTACCCTCACCCCGCTCAGTTCGCCCGACATGGGTCGACAGGTCGGCTTTCCTGCCGATCGGTGATGATCAGACCCTACAAGCCGGGTCCGACATCGGCCCCGCAGTTCCTGGAACGTACGGGCGCCACCTCGATGATTCCCGGACGGCGGGGCTCTCACCCCGCTCGCCCGGGTCCGGCCGAGTACCCGGTCAGCCGCCCGACAAGACCCTGACCAGGTCTTCCGCGGTCCGGCAGCGGTCCAGGAGTTCCTTGACGTGATTTCGCGTTCCGCGAAGAGGTTCGAGGGTTGGGACCCGCTGGAGCGAGTCCCGACCCGGAAGGTCGAAGATGACCGAGTCCCAGGACGCCGCGGCGACGTCGTCGGCGTACTGCTCCAGGCAGCGGCCGCGGAAGTAGGCGCGGGTGTCCTCCGGGGGCTTGGCCTTGGCCCGCTCGACCTCGGCCTCGTCCAGCAGCCGCTTGATGCGGCCGCGGGCGGCGAGCCGGTTGTACAGGCCCTTGTCGGCCCGTACGTCGGCGTACTGGAGGTCGACGAGGTGCAGGCGGGCGGCGTCCCAGTCGAGGTCGTCGCGGCGCCGGTAGCCCTCCATGAGTTCGCGTTTGGCGACCCAGTCGAGTTCGCCGGCGAGGCTCATGGGGTCGTTCTCCAGGCGGGTGAGGGTGTCCTCCCAGCGCGCCAGGACGTCCTTGGTCTGGGCGTCGGCGTCCGCGCCGTACCGTTCCTCGATGTATTTCCGCGACAGCTCGTAGTACTCCATCTGGAGCTGGACGGCGGTGAGCGTGCGTCCGCTGCGCAGGGTGACGAGGCGCTGGAGCGTCGGGTCGTGGGAGACCTGGTGGAGGGTGCGGACGGGCTGGTCGACGGCGAGGTCGACGGCGATGAAGCCGTCCTCGATCATGGACAGGACGAGGGCCGTCGTGCCGAGTTTGAGGTAGGTGGAGATCTCCGAGAGGTTGGCGTCGCCGATGATCACATGGAGGCGGCGGTACTTCTCGGCGTCGGCGTGCGGTTCGTCGCGGGTGTTGATGATGGGGCGTTTCAGCGTCGTCTCCAGGCCGACCTCGACTTCGAAGTAGTCGGCGCGCTGGCTGAGCTGGAAGCCGTGCTCGTGGCCGTCCTGGCCGATGCCGACGCGGCCGGCTCCGGCGAAGACCTGGCGGGAGACGAAGAAGGGCGTGAGGTGGCGCACGATGTCGGAGAAGGCGGTTTCCCGCTTCATCAGGTAGTTCTCGTGCGTGCCGTAGGAGGCGCCTTTGTTGTCGGTGTTGTTCTTGTAGAGGTGGATGGGCTGGGCGCCGGGGAGTGCGGCGGCGCGTTCGGCTGCTTCGGCCATGATGCGTTCGCCGGCCTTGTCCCAGAGGACGGCGTCGCGGGGGTTGGTGACTTCGGGGGCGCTGTATTCGGGGTGTGCGTGGTCGACGTAGAGGCGGGCGCCGTTGGTGAGGATGACGTTGGCGAGGCCGATGTCCTCGTCGGTGAGCTGGCTGGCGTCGGCGGCCTCGCGGGCGAGGTCGAATCCTCGGGCGTCGCGCAGGGGGTTCTCTTCCTCGAAGTCCCAGCGGGCCCGGCGGGCCCGGTGCATCGCGGCCGCGTAGGCGTTGACGATCTGGGATGAGGTGAGCATGGCATTGGCGTTGGGGTGGCCGGGGACGGAGATCCCGTACTCCGTCTCGATGCCCATTACTCGCCGTACGGTCATGCGGCCCTCCTTGCCCGGCGGCGCCCTCGGTCGTGGGCGCCACTCCAGTACCGCGGGTGCTCCGGTGCGTGTGCGGTGCCCGTCCCCGCACTGCGCCCGGCGGTACGGAAGAGCCTAGAACGGCTCTGCGCTGGCGGGGAGATCATTTGCGTCATTGGCTGCTCCAGCCGTGGCCCGAAAAGCAGTCGGCTGCGGGTACCCCCGTGGAGGGCACCCGCAGCCGCCCTGGTTTTACAGGTACTGTCCGGTGTTGGCCACCGTGTCGATGGAGCGCCCGGTGTCGGAGCCTTGCTTTCCGGTGATGAGGGTGCGGATGTAGACGATCCGTTCGCCCTTCTTTCCGGAGATGCGGGCCCAGTCGTCGGGGTTGGTGGTGTTGGGGAGGTCTTCGTTCTCCTTGAACTCGTCCACGCAGGCCTGGAGGAGGTGGGAGACGCGGAGGCCCTTCTGGTTCTTTTCGAGGAAGTCCTTGATGGCCATTTTCTTGGCGCGGCCGACGATGTTCTCGATCATGGCGCCGGAGTTGAAGTCCTTGAAGTAGAGGACTTCCTTGTCTCCGTTGGCGTAGGTGACTTCCAGGAAGCGGTTTTCCTCGGATTCGGCGTACATGTGTTCCACTGCCGTCTGGATCATGCTGTCGACGGTGGTGGCCTTGCTGCCGCCGTGCTCGCCGAGGTCGTCGGAGTGCAGGGGGAGGCGTTCGGTGAGGTACTTGCCGAAGATGTCCTTGGCGGCCTCGGCGTCCGGGCGCTCGATCTTGATCTTGACGTCGAGCCGGCCGGGGCGCAGGATCGCCGGGTCGATCATGTCCTCGCGGTTGGAGGCGCCGATGACGACGACGTTCTGCAGGCCTTCGACGCCGTCGATCTCGGCGAGGAGCTGCGGGACGATGGTGTTCTCGACGTCGGAGCTGACTCCGGAGCCGCGGGTGCGGAAGAGGGATTCCATCTCGTCGAAGAAGACGATGACGGGGGTGCCCTCGCTGGCCTTCTCGCGGGCTCGCTGGAAGACGAGGCGGATCTGGCGTTCGGTTTCGCCGACGTATTTGTTGAGGAGCTCGGGTCCCTTGATGTTGAGGAAGAAGCTCTTGCCGGCGGCCTGGCCGGTGACTTCGGCGACCTTTTTGGCCAGCGAGTTGGCGACGGCCTTGGCGATGAGCGTCTTGCCGCATCCGGGGGGTCCGTAGAGCAGGACGCCCTTGGGGGGCCGCAGTTCGTGCTCCTTGAACAGGTCGGGGTAGAGGTAGGGCAGCTCGACCGCGTCGCGGATGGCTTCGATCTGGCCGCCGAGTCCGCCGATCTGTTCGTAGCCGATGTCGGGGACTTCTTCGAGGACGAGTTCTTCGACCTCGCTCTTGGGGACGATTTCGTAGACGTAGCCGGAGCGGGGTTCGAGCAGCAGGGCGTCGCCGGGGCGGATGGTGACGTCCAGCAGCGGCTCGGCGAGCCGTACCACCCGTTCCTCGTCGGTGTGCCCGAGCACCAGGGCGCGTTCGCCGTCCTCGAGGATCTCCTTGAGGGTGACGATGTCCCCGACGCGCTCGAACTCCATGGCTTCGACCACGTTGAGCGCTTCGTTGAGCATCAGTTCCTGGCCGCGTCGGAGCTCTTCGAGCTCGACGCCGGGGCTGACGTTCACGCGGAGTTTGCGGCCTCCGGTGAAGATGTCGGCGGTGCCGTCCTCGTTGGCCTGCAGGAAGACTCCGAAGCCGGCCGGCGGCTGGGCGAGCCGGTCGACTTCCTCTTTGAGGGCCACGATCTGGTCGCGGGCCTCGCGGAGTGTGTTGGCGAGTCTCTCGTTCTGAGCGGACACGCCGGCCAGGTTGGTCTGCAGCTCGACGATCCGCTCTTCGAGAATCCTCGTGTGCCGCGGAGAGTCGGCGAGCTTGCGTCGCAGGACGGCGATCTCCTGCTCAAGGTAGGCAATCTGCCCGGCCGGGTCGTCGGACCCTCGTCCCGGGCGGATGCCGCGGTTCATGTCGTCGTCGTGGGCTGCCACGGTCCTCACCTCCTCCAAGGGGAGCTGGACGCTTCCAGACCCTACCTGGGTGGGTGTCGATTGAAACCCCTAGATCACAAAGACTGTCGGGGTGTGTCCGATCTTCACCCTTGCGCTCTCCCTCACGCCAGGGGAATACCCACCGAACATGATTGGAAAGCCGCCAGAGGTAGGGTCGAAGTGTTCAACACCCGTCAGGGCTCGCATGGTTCCCGTGGGGCTCGGTTCTAAACGGCAGGAGATATGGGCGTGCAGCAGGATGCGGTGGTCGGCGGTGAGGCGCTGGAGGTCTGGATCGACCAGGATCTCTGTACCGGTGACGGCATCTGTGCGCAGTACGCGCCGGAGGTGTTCGAGCTGGACATCGACGGGCTGGCGTATGTGAAGGGTGCGGGTGAGGAGCTTTTGCAGGCTCCGGGGGCGTCGGCGCCGGTTCCGCTGCCGTTGCTGACGGATGTGGTGGATTCGGCGCGGGAGTGTCCGGGTGAGTGCATCCATGTGCGAAGGGTTTCGGACAGTGTCGAGGTGTACGGCCCTGACGCTGAGTGAGTGCGCGTGCGCGTGGGGTGACGCGGTGAGGCCTGCCTGAGGGGCGAGTTGTGGGTGCCGGCCGCTGCGCGGGGTGCGTGGGGGCGGTGGGCGGGTGTCAGACGGTGTGGGTGCCCGCGGGGGTGGAGCGGATGAACAGGTTGTCCTTCCAGCGCCACTTGGCGTCGGCTCTGACGTCGGGGCAGCAACTGGGCACGTCGGCTGAGGAGTAGCCGAGGTAGGTGGCGAGGACGGCGCCGTCCTGGACGGTGAGGGCGGTGACGGTCCTGCGTTCCTCGGGGTCGAGGAGGGTGGCGACGAGGCGGGGGTGGGGGGTGTCGGCGCCTTGGGTGAGGACGTAGAGGCCGTCGGGTGGGGTGCCCATGGCTGAGTCGCAGTGGACGGCTGCGACGGTTTCGGGCCTGCCGTCGCCGTCGAGGTCTCCGGTGGCTTTCTTGACGACGAGGGGTTTGACGGGGCCGCACCGGAGGGGGAAGTCGATTCCGGTGGTGGCGGGCGCCGCGACGGTGGCGGGGTGGGGGTCGGTGGTCTGGGCGGCGGTCGCCGGCCGGGGTTGGAGGACCGAGGAGAGGGCTATGACGGCGGCCAGGGCGGTGGCGGTCGCTAGCCAGTGGATCGGCCGGGTGTGGGTGTGTGCCAGTTCCGGGACGGCGGGTTGCTGCACGAGGTGCGTCTCCTGGGCTGTGCCGGGGGGTGGGGTGGCCAGCATCGTGCCACACGTCACAGTGCGGGGGAACGGCGGGGTGCGGGGCCGGGCCGGTGGGGCGCCGGGTGGGGCGGGGTGTCAACGCGGTGACGCCGTGGCCGGGTTCCTTGGTGTGGCGGGGAACTCGGTCACGGCGTCGTGGCGTTGAGGGGGCGTTGTGTCAGCGGCCGTTGCCCGCGTCGGCGTTGGGGCCGGCGTAGTCCTCGCCGTAGGCGCCCTTGGCGGGGCGGCGGCGGCGCATGGGGGGCTCGACGCCGTCGGCGAGGCGGCGGGCGGTGAGCAGGAAGCCGGTGTGGCCGATCATGCGGTGGTCGGGGCGGACGGCGAGGCCTTCGATGTGCCAGTTGCGGATCATCGACTCCCAGGCGGTCGGCTCGTTGAAGCAGCCGATCTCGCGGATGGACTCGACGGTCCGGGCGAGCTGGGTGGTGGTGGCGACGTAGCAGCACAGGATGCCGCCGGGGACGAGGGCCTTGGAGACGGCCTCGAGGCATTCCCAGGGGGCGAGCATGTCGAGGATGACGCGGTCGACGTCGGGGTCGGACAGGTTGTCCTGGAGGTCGCCGACGGTGAGCTGCCAGGCGGGGTGGGGGCCGCCGAAGTAGCGTTCGACGTTCTGCCGGGCGATGTCGGCGAAGTCCTCGCGGCGCTCGTAGCTGTGCAGCATGCCCTCGTCGCCGATGGCCCGCAGGAGGAAGCTGCTGAGGGAGCCGGAGCCGACGCCGGCTTCGACGACGCGGGCGCCGGGGAAGATGTCGGCGAAGGCGAGGATCTGCCCCGCGTCCTTGGGGTAGACGACGGCTGCCCCGCGGGGCATGGACAGGACGTAGTCGGGGAGCAGGGGGCGCAGCGCGAGGTAGGCGACGTTGCCGGTGGTGCGGACCACGCTGCCCTCGGGTGCGCCGATCAGTTCGTCGTGCGGGAAGGAACCCTTGTGGGTGTGGAAGTTCTTTCCGGCTTCGAGCGTGAACGTGTAGTGGCGGCCCTTGGGGTCGGTCAGCTGAACCTGGTCCCCGACCTTGAAGGGCCCGCGCCTGCGGGCGGCACCGGTCGGTTCGGACATGTGACCAGACTACCGGCGTTTGCGGGGGTCGCCGACCACGATGGTGGGGGGCGGGTGTTCGTCGGGGGGGGGTGGTGCGGCCGGGGGCGGGGTGGCTGGTCGAAATTGCTTGCGGGCATCGGCCGGTTCGGCTTTACCTGTTCCCTTGTGCCTCATAGCCTTGTGGATCAGGTCACATGGCGGGTGGGACATGGGCCGCGAGGGCGGGACGCGATGCGGGCCCGCGCTTGGGGTTTCCTTGTGGGTTCCGTTCGTTCCGCCGGTGTGGCCCGTTGTCGATCTCTCATCTGGGAATGGCGGTCATCGATGTCCGAGGCCAAGAACGGTAAGCCCGAGGCGAGCACGGAGGGCTCCGACTACACGAAGCGGCTCGCCCGGCTGGAAACCTCGGGGATCAAGCGGTTCCTGCCGACGCAGGCGCCGTACCGGTGGAACCTGAAGCGGCTTCGGCTGGGGCGGGTTCTCGACGTGGGCTGCGGTCTGGGGCGGAACCTGCTGAACTGCGGGCCGGACAGTGTGGGTGTGGACCACAACGAGCATTCGGTGGCGACGTGTCGTGAGCGTGGGCTGACGGCGTATGTGCCGGAGGAGCTGGCGAAGGCGCCGGACTGCGGCCCGGGGTCGTTCGACTCGCTGCTGTGCGCGCATGTCCTGGAGCACATGGACGAGGCGCTGGGCGCGGATGTGCTGGCGCAGTACCTGCCGCTGGTGAAGCCGGGGGGCCGGGTGGTGCTGATCACTCCGCAGGAGGCCGGTTACAAGACGGACGCGACGCATGTGCGTTTCGTGGGTTTCGAGGATTTGCGCCGGCATGCGGACAAGGCGGGGCTGACGGTGGCGCGGGCGTTCTCCTTCCCGTTCCCGCGCTCGGTGGGGAAGGTGTTCCCGTACAACGAGTTCGTCCTGGTGGGGACGAAGGCCGGCTGAGCTGGGCCGGGCGGGTTGGGGTGTGGGGGGCGGGAAAGCCCGCGGGGGGGTGGGGGTTGGGGGGGGCGGCCCTGTGAAAAGGGGCGGACCGGAGGCGGCTCCGGAAGGGTGG
>NZ_JBIARD010000014.1:0-76635 GCF_042889585.1 Streptomyces sp. NPDC002566
GCGCGCGTCCTGCTCCGCAGGAACGACGCGCCGACGCTACGCGTCGGTACCGCCGTCTCCGCTCCGCGGAGACGGCCGGTCCCTCCGGGACCGACTGATCCGCTCCGCGGATCGATCGGGCCTGAACTTGCACTTCCTCTGAACCCTGATTGCAGTCAAGGTGAGTTGAAGGGGCCGTCCACTCCGTGGCCGGCCCGGCTGGCTGGGAGTACGGGGGCTGTCCCGTCGGCCCTCCTGCTGATGCCTTGTCAAGTAGGCGATCAAGGCACCCTCCGTTTGGGTGCTTCCTTGGTTCAAAACTATGGAAGATTTGAGGTTTGGGGGTCTCCCCCGCTCGCGGCGTGGCCGCATCGGTGGCACCGGCGATAATCCTGCCCAACACAGCGGGAGATCCAGGACGATGAAGAAGTTGATGGGTCGCCCGCTGACCCAGGCACCTCGCCGCCGAACATCGACACCCTCCTGATCTACCTGTTGTGGCCTGTGCGAACACGCGGAGTTGGCGGCGGCGATGTTCCAGAGCGAGCAGGCCTTCGGCACGCTCGCCGGCCGGCTGGTCGCGCAAGGGCTCGTCGACCGGCGGCCGGGACACGGCCGCCGCATCGAGCATCACCTCACCGCTGAGGGGCGTCGGCTCTTCGAGGAGCGCGGGGAGGCGATCGGCGGCCTGGAGGTGCGCCGGGCGAGCCTGGAGGAGTGCCGGTCGCGACACCAGGCGTCGCCCCACTGCTGAACGGACTTGCGGTGCAGATTCTCGGCCGTCTCGGTTCCAAAGCAGCCGCGGGGGTCCGGCATGAGGCCGCCGTTCCGACTGAGGAACAGGACGTTCCCGGTTTGAGTGGCGGGATAGTCGGGTCAACTCCAGGCGAGTTCTACTGGCGGCCCGCTTCGTATTCAAGGGCTTTTGCGAGGTCGGCCCGGGTGCGTACGCCGAGTTTGAGATAAATGTGCTGGAGGTGGTTGTCGACAGTTCGGACGGAAAGTGTGAGGTGTTCAGAAATCGTTTTGCTGGAATTCCCGGCGGCGGCCATAAGGGCGATCTCTTGTTCGCGTTTGGTCAGGCGGACGGAGGGGGTGCCGAGCGTGGACAGGAGCGGGGTCCGGGCGTCTTCGCACTGGGCCGCGAGGGCTGTGGCCCGAGTGGCGTCGGCGGTGGCTTTGCGGGGGTCACCCTGGTGGGTCCAGGCGCCGGCTGATGCGGCTGATGCTTCAGCGGCGAGGATGGGCGAGCCCATCTGCTGGAAAGTGTGTGAGCACTCCATGAGGCGGCCTGGGTCGTTGTCGGCGAGGGCGGTGGCAAACCGTGCGCGGGTGTGGGTGAGGGCTCCGTCGCATTGGGTCGCGAGTTCGGTGAGGCGGTGCTGGACGCTCGGGGCGTCACCGAGGCGTGCGATGTCGGTGAGCAGGAGGACCTCGGACAGGAGGTGGCCGGTGCGACGAGCGTCGCCGGCCGCGGTGCGCAGGACGTCGCGGGCGCGGCTGAGCTTGCCCTGGGCGGCGTGCAGCCAGGCAGTGCCGAGAGTCTCCTCGCCGGCCATGAATCCGCTCGGTGCGTATTGTTCGAGTTCCGGGAGCAGGGACTCGGCCGTGTCGATGTCGCCGGCCAGTGCCGCGCAGGCGATCAATCCCGATATGTAGAGCCTGGTGGTCCTGGTGTGCTGGTACGTACGCGCGATGGCGGCGGCTTCCGCATACCAGCGGCGGGCACTGGAGGGGTGCCCGGCCAGCCAGTCTGTTCGCGCGATGAAGTAGGCGAGCCACTGGCGGGCGAGGGGGGAGGGCGAATCATGAAGCGTGTCGAAAGCGCTCAGGCAGGTCTCGCGGGCCTCACTGATCAGACCGGCCTCCGAGAGCGCCAGCGTGAGCGGTGCCAGTTGGATTGCGGGATGGGGCAGAAGGGTTCCTCCGCCGATTGCCTGGTGCATGGTGTGCCCGTGCTCGGCCAGTGCCCTGGCTTGTGCTACGCGGCCGACAGCGGCCAGGCCCAGGGATTTGCTGGTCGTCGCCAGCAGCCATATGTCAGGGCTTTCCTGATGCGGGGCTCCGGGGAGGCTGTCGAGTAGTTGGAGCCCGGCCTCAGGCAGCCCGGAGACAGCCTGCATGGCTCCTTCCATGAAATGCAGCTGTTGCTTCGCCATCCGGCTTCGCAGCACTGTGCGGGCCTCGGCGCACACGGAGAGTGCTTGGTCGAGTCGCGGGCTGGACCAGAACAGATTCATGCTGCGGGCGGTTACTGCGGTGATCTTCTCCTGATCGTCGCGTGCGTGGGCGTCGGCGTCGGCGAGGACCGCTTCGGCGCGTTCCAGGCGACCGGTGTACGTCAGCACTCTGCCCAGCAGGATCCGGGTCTCCAGGGTGTGCTGGTCCGGTTTGATCGCGGTGAGCAGCTGGATGACCTGTTCGCTGTCGTTGGCGTTCATCGCGATGGCGGCGGCCTGGGTCAGGAGGGCGGGGTCGGCGGTGCCGATGGCCGCCAGTCGCCAGGAGGCGACCTGGAGGGCGTCGTCGCGGCGTCTGAGTCCGTGAGTCTCGAGACGCTCGGCCAGACACAGACCGAGGTCGTAGCGCTGAAGGGGTGAGATTCCGGCGGCTATGACCTCGCTGTACAGGGGGTGGGACAGCGCAACGGTGATTCTTCGTCCGTTTGCGGTGACCCGGATGATGCCTGAGTTCTCGACTTCGGCCAGGTGAACGCGGTCGATGAGAGATGCGGCGTCGGTCACGGACAGGGGGCCGCAGAGGGCTAGGGCTTGCAGGAGCGGGAGCGCTGCGGGCGGCGCTGCCGCGATCTTGGCGGTGATCAGGTCGTTGAGATGAGGGGTGACGGCGAGCCAGTGATCGGGGATCTCCCAGACTTCGCCGTTGAGGCTGAGGGTGCCTGCTTCGATGGCTCCCAGGACGAGTTCCTTCAGGAAAAGGACGTTTCCACCGCTTGCGGTGTACAGCGCGTGCAGTGTGCGGCGGCCGACGAGGCCGCCGAGTACGCGCTGGACGAGTGTCTCGACCTGGGTGCGGTCCATGTGGGACAAGTCGATGCGGCGGACGCGGTCCCCGCGTCGAAGCAGCGCCTCGACAGCGTCATTGGCTGGTTCACCGGTGCGGACGGTGCCGACCAGGACGATGACCTGGGAGTCCAGGAGCTGGTTGAGCAGGACGGTTGATGAGCTGTCCAGGTGGTGCATGTCGTCGACGAAGACCACGGTGGGCTTGCCCGGCTCTCCGGCTATGGTCCGGGCGACGGCTCGGAAGCCGCTGACCGGGTCTGCGAGATCGGCGTCGGGGGGCAGCAGGTGGGCGATCGCGCTGAGGGGTACCTGCCCGGCAGCCTTGCCGGCTACGGCCCGCGCAGTGCGGTGTCCGCTCTGGGCGGTTGCCAGTTCCAGGAACTCGTCAGCCAGGCGGGTCTTGCCCACTCCCGCCGGCCCGCAGATCATCCAGCCGCGGGTGTGTCCGTCGGACAGGTCCCGGGCGAAGGAATCCATGAATGACTGCCGCCCGATGAGCGGCCATCTGTCTGCCCAGCCCTGCATTCAAGTGCTCCCTCAAGGGGCGACCGGTCGGATAATGCTACCGGACGGCATGAGCGGCATGGTGATCGAGAGGCAGGGGATTCGCCGTCGTAAGCCTCGACATCGTCTTTATACCGGCGGCAGAGTTTCGCCTGGTGTGCTGCTGCCGGCGGCTGTTGCGCAGCAGCACGCAGAACTCGCGCTCGGGGTTCGCAAGGGACCCCACAGGATCGGCATGCCGGCCGGGTGCACGCCAGGTAGGTGTCGGACCAGAAGTCGGGAGCAGGTGTACTGCCCGCTTGACCAGTGGCGCGCTGCCTCTTGGGCGCCCTGTCCACGCCGCCGGGCCGCCTGCGCTGTGGGCGGCACCCGCCAAGGGTATCCAGGTCAGTCACAACCTGATCTTGGATGCCCTCTTCTCGTGCTCAGCCACCACCCACAGGGCTGACTACCCTGGCCCGCATGCCCACTCTCTCCTTGTCTCCGCTTGGCTTCTCTGCGCAGGAGATCACCGCAGTCGTCGAGCTATACGCGAGCAATCCGGAGTACTGCCGCGCCGCCGGCGAGTACGACCCCCATGATGTCCGGCCTGATCAAGTCGAATCCGATTTGCGGGAGGAAGCCGGCACTGACGGCTGCGAGGTGCTGCTCGCACGGGACGAGCAGCACACGGTACTCGGGCTGATCTCCCTGCTGCATCAGCACCCGAAGGACGGTCACCCGTGGATTGGAATGCTGATCGTGCACGGAACGATGCAGAGACGCGGGCTGGGCCGCCAACTGGCCGCCTCAATCGAGGACCGCTTCCAGACAGCAGGTCAGGACGACCTACGACTGTGCGTCTTCGAAAGCATGCCGTCCTCTCTGGCGTTCTGGACAGCTTTGGGATGGCAGGAAATCCGTCGCGGCGCAACCAATGAACACGGCAGGCCCGTCATCGTGCTGCAGAAAACACTGACCTGAACTTCGGAATCATTCGTCTAGGTGGTGTCAGGAGGATTTCGCGTTAAGCGATGAGGCTCGCACATTTACCTCGTGCGCTCATCCTGGGCACGCGCGCGGCAGGGGCGCAGTTCCAATGGCTCGTCCGCCTCACCGCGTGGAACATGTGCTGTGCTTCGTCCTCGGCCTTGCTTCACCTGCGGCAGGTCTGGAAGGGCAGCGGGGCTTCTTTGCATAGCAGTTCGAACAGGTCGGGATCGACGTTCCCTCCGCTGATCACCGCCACGTGCCCCCCGGCAGCGGGGAGGTCGTGCTCGTGGTACAGGTATGCCGCCGTGGTGACCGCCCCGGACGGCTCGACGATCATGCCCGCGCGCCGCGCCAGAAGGGCCACGCTCGAGCAGATCTCCTCTTCGGTGACGGTGATGATGTCGTCGACGAAAACGCGCATGTGCTCGAAGGTGTGCTCCCCCACGGTTGTCATGCGCAATCCGTCGGCCATGGTCCGGCTGACACGCTCGGTCGGCCAGGTCACGCGCCGTCCGGCGCGCAGGCTTTCGCCGGCGTCGGCCGCCAGCTCCGGCTCGACGCCCACCACCCGGATTCCGGGGCGTGTGAGCTTCAGTGCAGCGGCGACACCTGAGATCAGTCCGCCTCCGCTGACGGGCACCAGCACCGTGCCGATGTCGAGTCCCGCAGCCACCGCTTCGTCGGATATGTCGAGGCCGACCGTTCCCTGGCCCGTGATGATGTCAAGGTCGTCGAAGGGCGGCACGATCACATAGCCGTGTTCCGCGGCCAACTGCTCAGTCAGGGCCGGGCACTCCTCGGGGGAAGCGAAGCGCACATCGGCCCCGTACTCCAGGACCCCGTCGATTTTCACCTTGGCGGCCGTGCAGGGCATGACGATCGTTGCTTTCACGCCGTTCTCCCGGGCCGCGTAGGCAAGTGCTTTGCCGTGGTTCCCGCTCGATCGTGCAATGACGCCGCGGGCCTTATGCGCCTCGGACATCCGCGACAGTCGATTGCATGCGCCACGTATTTTGAACGAGCCGGTGATCTGCAGGTTTTCTGGTTTCAGAAAGAGAGACCGATGTCCGCAGGAGGCCCACGGAGCCCTGAGCAGCGACGTACGGGAGAGCACTGGCTCCAGGCGTTGACGGGCGGTATGCAGGTCGTTGAGCGTGACGAGAGTCATGGGTCGGTCATCCTTGTCAGGTATGGACGGTCATCTGGCGAGCCGCTCGCAGGGAGTGGACGCAAACCCTCGGCACTCAGCGCCGGTCGGAGCCTTTGCGCGGCCGTCATGCGCCGGGGGGTCACTCGGTCCGGGTGACCTCGACGAACATCATGGGACGACCCACCAGCAGCCGTCGGGCAGACCGGTCGCGTTGCCGGGGCGGATGACGACCGCGCCTTCCCTGGTCGTGTTGTCATACTGGCAGCCGGTGTCGTCGTGCCGATCAACGATGTCGTGCTCTGCATCGGGCAGTGCGGCACCGTCGTCCATGTGGACGGGGACTGCCGCCCTCGCCGCGACGATCGAGACGATGGGAGCGGCGAGCAGCACGCCGGCTACGGCTGCGGTGAGGGCTACTGCTTTGAGGGGCGGTCCGAGCCGGCGTGGAATCTCCGGTCGCGGCGAGGGTGAGGGAGTCTTCTGTCGTCCTGGCGGCAGTGGGAGGTGCGGTGCAAGTCATGGTGGTCACGGCCTCGGAGAGCTGCTGGGTGACTCTTCCAGGAGACGTTGCGCAGCCCTGGGGCGACTGAGCAAGCAGTACTCAAACCCGAGCGAGGCCGGTCACCAGGACGGTCTTCGAGGGGGAGGCGCGTGTCGGGGCCGGCTGTCCGCATCGGAGGGCTCAGCGCGTTCGGGCGGGCAGCTTCTGCTCCGGCCGAGTATCTCCTACTCATGTGGGGGTGCTCCTGCGTCCTGGAGAATCCCGACGCGTGGGGCCGTGCGCGAGTACGGCCAGGGACAGGAGGTTCGCGATGGCTGCAGAGGACGGCTTCGGCGTTGCGGAGGCCAGCGTGCGCGGGGGCGGGCACGCTGAGGGGTTTGCCGCCAACCTGGCGCTGTGGGATTCCCTGGCCGAAACCCACGGCACGACAGCCACCGATCAGTCCTACGACGTGGAGGCTTTTCTCGGCGGTCAGCAGACGCTGCGCAGCATCGAACGTGAACTGGCCGGTGACGTAGCGGGCAAGGATCTGCTCCACCTGCAGTGCCACTTCGGCATGGACACCTTGAACTGGGCCCGCCTGGGCGCGAGGGTCACCGGAGTCGACTTCTCCCCCGTAGCGATCGCCCGTGCCCGGGACCTCGCCGAAAAGGCGGGACTGGTCGCGGACTTCGTCGTGGCGGACACCCAGCGCCTGCCCGACGGCCTTGCGGCCGGGTTCGACGTCGTCGTCGCCACGTACGGCGTGTTGTCCTGGATCGCGGATGTCAACGCGTGGATGCGGGGGGCCGCGCGGGCGCTCAGGCCGGGAGGCCGGCTGGTCCTGGTGGACATTCATCCGGCCTTCCAGACCGTCCTCAGCTTCGAACCCTTCGTAGCCGACTGGCCCTACGGCGGCGGCGAGGCTCAGTACGTCACTCTGACCGGCACTTATGCAGATCCGAGCGTCGTGACGGCGCCGCGGCAGACCGTGCAGTTCCCCTACTCGATCGGTGAGATCGTGACTGCCGCCGCTTCGGCGGGCCTGGTTGTGGAACGGCTGGCAGAGCATACGGAGACGGAATCCGACGGCCGCCACATCCTGCCTCGAGGCGCCGACGGTCTCTACCGGTTCCCCTTCAGCGATACCTACCTGCCGATCATGTACTCACTGCGGGCTGTCGCGTCACGCACGCCGACGAGCGGCAGTTGATCGCGTCCTCCCTCTGACGTTCAGGGGGCCTGTCAGCAAAAGCCCACGACCGCCCCGCGTTTCGGCGCGGCGTTGCCACGGCCGTCACCAACCCGGGGGTAGCGGGCTGCAGTCAGACTTCGGATGGTCGGCTGCGCAGCGGCGAGTCGTGGGGCACATGAGTGCCTCTTGCTCAGGTGCTGCATGCCGGCCGCGACGCACGCTTGTCGCTGACCTTCAGACCTCTACGGCAAGGCATGTCATGCGTTCGTACAGCAGAGTTGCGTCTCATCTCGAGCGGCGCGGGGGCAGTGAATGCGGTCCGGCTGTGTTCGTCAGCGAGCTGGACCTGACGGACGTAGCGACGGCGACGGCGGTGCACCTGACCGGCCGCCGGTCGTATGCGGTCGAGGCCGCGCTGATCGGTTTCGACGAGATACCCGCTCTCCTGGAGAGCCTGGAGGAGATGCAGGCCCAGCCGTTGCGTTGGCTCGGGATGACGACGCGTGACGGTCACATTGCCGCCTTCGTTGCCTGGCAGCGCCTGGCGGGGGAAGACGGCATCGATATCGACCGGGTATGCGTCGATCCGGAATGGTTTCGCCGCGGTCTGGCTCTGAGGCTGCTCGATCACCTGCTGACCGAGCTGGCCCCCACCGGGCCGGCGCTGGTCAGCACGGGCGCGGACAATCGTCCGGCCATCGCTCTCTATGAGCGTCTCGGCTTCACCCATGTCGGCACCGTCGAGCGGGCGCCCGGCCTGCTCATGGCCGAGTTCCGGCTTGCGCGGGAATAGGACCACGGGCCGCCTCCCTGTTCATGGCATTTCGGGCGACGGCTGACTGCCTGGCGGGCCGGCCTGCGGCTGGTGGAGGCGCCGGCCGCAGGCCGGTCACGGGTGGGTCTGCGTAAGCGGTCAGTGGTGGCCGCGGCCGCTGGTGATCTCCTCGTACTCCTGGGCGGTCGGCTTGCTGATCTGGCCGTCCGCACCGTAGTACGCCTTGCTGAGCCTCGCGCGTAGCTTCTGCGTTCGTGTGGGTGGGCGCTCGACACCGTTCTCGTCGAGCCGCGGGCTCAGCGCGGCCGGTTCGTACTGCTCGTGCGCGGTGAGGGTGTGCAGCTGCTCCTGGCTGAGGGGGGCGTGGACCTCGATGAACTCACCGTGCGGCAGGCGTCTGATGATGCCGGTCTCCCGGCCGTGCAGCACCTTGTCCTTGTCCCGGCGCTGCAGGCCGAGACAGATCCGTTTGGTGAGGACGAAGGCGATGACCGGTCCGGCGAAGAAGAAGATCCGCACGAACCACGTGATCGCGTTGAGCGACAGGTGGAACTGGGTGGCCCAGATGTCATTGCCGCCTGCGATCATCGTCACGAAGTACGCCGTCAGCCAGGCGACTCCGAAGGCCGTACGGGTGGGCACGTTGCGCGGGCGGTCCAGGACGTGGTGCTCGCGCTTGTCGCCGGTGACCCATGACTCGACGAACGGGTAGACCCCGATGAGCGCCAGGACCACGGCGAAGCCGGCGAGGGGGATGAACACTCCCAAGGCCAGTGTGTGGCCCCAGAAGTTGATCTCCCAGCCCGGCATGATGCGCAGCAGTCCCTCGGCGAAGCCCATGTACCAGTCGGGCTGGGAGCCTGCCGCGACCTGGTCGGCCCGGTAGGGGCCGAAGGCCCAGATCGGGTTGATCTGGGCGATGCCCGCGATGACCGCGAGGACGCCGAAGACCAGGAAGAAGAAGCCGCCCGCCTTGGCCGCGTACACCGGCAGCAGCGGCATGCCGACCACGTTCTTGTTGGACCGTCCGGGCCCGGCGAACTGCGTGTGCTTGTGGTAGAAGACCAGGATCAGGTGCGCCACCACGAGGCCGAGCATGACCCCGGGCAGCAGCAGCACGTGGACGGAGTAGAACCGCGGGATGACGTCGTGCCCGGGGTATTCGCCGCCGAAGAGGAAGAAGGAGAGGTACGTTCCGACGACCGGGATCGACAGGATCGCGCCCTCCATGAAGTGCATGCCGGTCCCGGAGAGCAGGTCGTCGGGGAGCGAGTAGCCGGTGAACCCGGTGAACATGCCCAGGAACAACAGCAGGACGCCGAAGACCCAGTTGACCTCGCGCGGCTTGCGGAACGCGCCGGTGAAGAAGACACGCATCATGTGCACGATCATCCCGGCGAGGAAGACCAGCGCCGACCAGTGGTGCAGCTGGCGGATCAGCAGCCCGCCCCGTACGTCGAAGCTGATGTCGAGCGTGGACTTGTACGCCTCGCTCATCATCTGTCCCTGCAGCGGGACGTAGCTGCCGTGGTACGCGACCTCGGTCATCGACGGGTGGAAGAACAACGTCAGATAGACACCGGTCAGGATGAGGATCAGGAAGCTGTAGAGGCAGACCTCGCCCAGCATGAACGACCAGTGGTCGGGGAAGATCTTGCGCATGTTGGCCTTGGCCAGGGTGTAGATCCCCAGTCGGCCGTCGGCCCAGTCGGCCAGGCGCTCGCCTGCCGGCGCCTTGCTGCGCGCGGGCGGTTCGGTGGTGGATTCGGTGCTCAAGCGCGCTCCCGGAATACAGGGACGACGGGCTCTTCGAAGTCGCCGGGCGCTTCGAGGCAGCCTTCATCTGTTCGTTGTGGGAAGGGGGGCATCGCACCCGCGCGGGAAAGCTGGATGCGTGCCCAGCGGCGAAAACCCGCACCGAGGCAGCTCAGGGCGACGCTCAGCGTCAAGCCCAGCGCGAAGTTTAGCGCTCTGATGCTCCCCATGGGCATGACGAGGATCGATGCATCGTTCGGGATCGCCGCGTAGGAGACGACGAAGCCGGCGCCTGCCAGCGCCGCTGCGGTGAACAGCGCTGCGACCATGCGATCGGAACGCCCGGTGGTCTGTGCGTCGCGGGGTGGGGTGAGATGATCGCGGCGCGGGTGCCCCTGATCGGCACGCGGGTTGCGCCAGACCGGCACGGTCACGAATGCATGGACATATGGCTCCTTCTCCCTCCTCACTCGAACGATCTCCCGTGGAATGTCTTGTCTGTGCATAGCTCGTCCGCCTTTGCGGCCCACTCCCCAACCTCTCTAGAGGCTCTAGATAATTCTAGACCCTCTAGATCGATGCGATGAAGGCAGGTGTTCATGGACCGGCGACCGACGGGCGACGGCCGACGCGACCGGGTGCGCGAGGCCACCGTGCGGGAGATTCACCAGAGCGCTCGGACACTGCTGGTCACCAAGGGGTCGGCAGCGGTCACGATCAACGCCGTCGCCCGCGAGATGGGCATGAGCGGGCCCTCTCTCTACCACTACTACGCCAGCCGGGACGCGCTGGTGGACGCGGTGACTGCGGGGTTCTTCCATGAGTTGGCCGACGCCATGGAACACGACCGGGACAAGCGCACGGGCGCCCCGCCCGCGGACCGGTTCCTGGGAGCGTGCCGCGCGATGCGCGCCTGGGCCGTATCCCATCCCGCCGAGTTCGAGTGGATCTTCGCCAGCCCCGTCAGCGGCACGCAGCACCAGCCCGATTCCGCCCGGCATCAGGCCGGCTTGCGCTTCGAGAACGTCTTCATCGACATGATCGTCGAGGTGTGGAACACTCGTCCGTTCCCGGTGCCGGAACTGGAGGCGCTGCCCGAGGGCCTGCCTGAACAACTGCACGCGTACTCTCGTCTGATCGACCGGCGTCTGCCCCCCGAAGCGGTGCATGTGTACGTGACCTGCTGGAGCCGGCTCTACGGACTGCTGTGCCTGGAAGTCCTTCACCAGATGGACTTCGTCCTGACCGACATGCAACCGCTCTACGAACAGTGCCTGAGTGAGCTGAGCGGCATGCTGGGCCTCACCCGGGAGCCCTGACGGGGCGTCGCGTGCCCGTGAAACGGAGCAACACGCGCAATCCGCAGGTCGCGCCCGCCTGAAGGATCGCGCCTTTCCGCACAGCGGTGGGCGGGAAGGCGCGGCAGCCGCTCCGTCGAGCGGCTCACTGCTGCACGCCGCCTTGAGCAGACAGCCCATGCGCATGAATATGGGTCACCCGCGAGATCCCGAAATGAGTAATCGGTACTCATTTTTCCCGTCACCGCACCTCAGGGGCGCGCGGCGGCAGGGACGCTCGAGGGCGAAGAGGACGAGAACTCGGCCGAGGCGCAGAGGCAGAGCCGTCCAGCGCCGAGGCGGGCGACCTGCTCGCTCGGCATGCCGGCCGACTGCAGGTGCAGGAGGAGCGTCGCGGCACAGGTCATCACGTAGGCGGCCGCGGCAGATCCGGCGGGCTGCCGGTGCCGGCGTCATCGGCAGGTCTACCGGCCTGGAAGGTGCAACGTGCGCGCAGTTCTGTACACAGGAGGGTGGAAACCGCGGTGACCAGCGCGTTCGCCATCGCCCACGGCATCAGTGCGGCCATCGGCGCCACGGCTGGGCCGGAAGCGAGAGGAGCCTTTGGCGCGACGGACCGTCCGGGCCGGGCGTCACGCCGTGCTTCACGCGGCCTACGGGCGGGCGGCGGCGTCCCGGATTGCGCCGGCTCCCGTCCCGGCTCTCTCATTCATCGGCGGATCGGGC
Source organism: Streptomyces sp. NPDC002566 (assembly GCF_042889585.1). Classification (NCBI taxonomy): domain Bacteria; kingdom Bacillati; phylum Actinomycetota; class Actinomycetes; order Kitasatosporales; family Streptomycetaceae; genus Streptomyces; species Streptomyces sp. NPDC002566. The sequence goes on from NZ_JBIARD010000014.1 coordinate 11,862, forward strand.
CGGAGGGAGTAGTGCACCAAGTCCTGGAGCCAGGAGGCCGATGATCCGCTCGGAGTCCATGGCGGCCATCGGGTTCAGCCTGAGAACGTAACGGCTGGAGATCAGTCCGAGAGTCGTCGTCAGCACGGCCCCCGCTCGTTCTGCGGCGTTGGTTCCACCGATGTGTTCCGCCAGCCGGGCGGTCAGTTCCCGCTCGACGTACTCGCGGAACGCGCGCATGAGCGCCGGGTCCCGCTGGGCCTGGGTGACCAGGAGCGTCAGCGGACCACCGAGTTCCGGATCATCCCATACGGCCAGGACAGCCCGGATGATCCGTTCGGACATCTGCCCGGGATCACCCTCGAGCACGCGGGCCATCACCTGGCCCGGGCTGATCCCGAGCGCCATCGCCCCACCGAACAACCCTTGCTTGGAGCCGAAGTGATAGCTGATCAGGGCCGGGTCCACGCCGGCTGCCGAGGCAACGGCTCGCATCGTCGTCGCGTTGTAGCCGTGCCGCATGAACGCCGTCTTGGCCGCCGCCAGAATCCTCTCCTTGGCGTCGGAGCCTCCACGCGGACGTCCACGAGATTTATTCATCACCATTGAATATCACGGGTCCCCAGCCTCGTGCGGCACGCAGGTGCTCACACAGCCCAGGTCGCGCCTTGCCGGCACCCAGCGGGCGGCCGGGGGCGACGGCCGCGGCGGTGAGCGCCGCTGCCGCCGCCCTGCAGGCTCAGCGGGTGATGTCGACAAAGACCATGGGCCGGTCGGCGACGGTGTGGAACGCGGCCTCGTTGCGGCCCCACCAGTGACCGGTCGGCTTGCCGGTGAGGGCGTCGGCCTGGATGAAGATCGTTCCCCGGCCGGCACCGCTCCATTCCTTCGCGGTGAGTCCCGGAGAGCCCTCGACCCGGCTGTCCCGGAACGCCCAGTGCGTCGACGTCTTGGAGGAGAAGGCGACGCCGTGCGGGTTGGAGGTGCTGTCGGAGACCCTGACCGCGTACTCCTGGGTGGCGCTGTTGCCGTCGCGCTCGAACGGTGCCACGGACTGCACGACCATCATGTGCCCGGTAGCGTCCCCGTCCGAGCCGTCCAGGTACTTCACCGCGATGACGGAACCCGCATGCAGGTCGCTGACCCGCTGTGCGGAGGGGCGGCTGACGTGATCGCTCATGTCATCGAGCGCGCCGCCGGCGGAGGTGTCGGTGAAGGCGTCGTAGTACTGCTCCGAGGTCGGGCTGCGGAAGCCGATACCGGAGGTGAACCACGTGTCGGTGGCCCAGGAGTAGGCATGTTTCAGAGAGGCGGTGAGGAACTGCGCGCACTTGGCCTCGACCTGATAGGAGCTGGGATCGCCGGGCGTGCCCCAGACGACCGTGGCTGTGGCGGAGTCCGCGTGGGCGCCGGCACCGGGGTAGAAGTTCTCCGGGTCCTGTCCCGGCCAGCCCAGCGCCGCGAGTTGGTCGATGATCTCGTTCTCGGCGGCCACCAGAGGGGCGCCGTCTTCGATTCCGTCTGCCTGCGCCGCAGTGGGCATGACCGCCAGAACAACGGCTGCCGACACTGCGCCCAGGGAGCCTATGAGCTTGTTCATCGGGGTGATCTTCCTTCTTTCTGTGATGCTGTTCTGCCGGCGGAGTTGGCCATTGCCCGCGGGGCGGGTGGCCGGGGCACAGCCGGATGTCGTGCAGTGCTGCGGGCGGGATCCGCCACCGCGCGGCCCCGTGCAACGGGAACCGGCCGCCCTGCCGTCTCGGCGACCCGCTGACATCGGGAGCGGCCGGAGTCCGGGCCCCCGCGCTAAGAGGCGTTCCGGGCGGGCGGCCCTCTCTCACCGCGAACTTGCCCGCCTCTGGCACCGCTTGCTCGGGCAAGCGGGGCCAGTCAACCGTGAGCCGGGGAATCGGAGATGAGTAATGCCTGCCCATCCGGGCGGCCGGGGGCAGGCCATACGTCTCACAGGAGGTGCTGGCCCTGATCTCGGACATACGAGGTGCCGAGTCGGTCTGAAACGTGGATCGCGTGGTCCTGCAGCGTGGTTGCGCCGGGTCCGAGGTGGCCGCGGCCGCGCTGTGCCGATCACGTCCGGCGGCGACGTATCAGGGAGTTCGCCGCTGATCAGGCCCCACCGTGCAGCCGATGCCGGACCCGCCACCCGGATACGCGAGGTGCACCGCGTCGCGGACGGCACCCGGTGGCGCCCAGATCACCGCCGAAGTACGGGAGAGGGGCAAGCGTGTCACGACGAACGGGCGGCCGGTCATGCAGCGGGCCGGCCGACAGGACTGGACTGCGCGGGAAGCACGGTCCCGCCGTGAAGGCCGCCGCACAGGCAGGCGACCTGACCGCTCACGGCTTCAGCCCCGCGGCGGTGGACACGAGGTGGCCGGCGGCACCGCCTGGGGCTTTGACCGGTTCCGTCGTCTGATCTGCCTGTTCAATGGGCGGATGCCTGCGGTTCGAGGATGCTCCGGACGGCGGGCGTGTAGGCGGCGACGATCTCTTCAGGCGTCATGCGCACTACGGCTGGGATGCGCAGCAGATAGCGGGTGAGGGCGAGGCCGAGCAGCTGGGCGGAGACCAGCCCGACGTTGTCTTTGGTGGCGGGGCCCAGGGCCGGGGAGACCTGGGCGGCGAAGATCTCCCGCATGCGGCGTGCCGCCTGGTCGTTGGTGACGGCGGAGCGCAGAAGCAGCAGGAGCGCGTCGTCGGCGCCCTCGTGCTCCCAGCGGTGCAGGAAGTGCCGCACGAGGGCTTCGGCCCGTTCCTCTGCCGGGGTGGCGGACAGGTCGGGAAGGCGCAGGTCGATGTCGAGGGCGGCGTCGAAGAGCTGGGCCTTGCTGCCGTAGTAGCGCATGACCATGGAGGGGTCGATGCCCGCGTCGGCCGCGACGGCCCGGATTGTCGTGCGTTCGAAGCCCTGGGCGGCAAAGCGCTGGCGGGCGGCGTCGAGGATCGCTGTCCGGGTGCGGTCGGAGCGCCGGGGGCCGGGGGGAGCTTCTGTGCTGTCGGCTGTCATGCCAACAAATGTAGGCCATCGCTCGTTGACTTTCCATCCCCCTGGATGCGTTAATGTCAACGGGGGTTGGCCAACAAACGTTGACATAAGGCGTCTTCCCTGGTGCAGCCCGTTGCGGTGCCGGGGCGGCAGCGGTCTGCGCCGGTCCCCCTCACACTGCGCGCTCGCGCGTCATGACCTCTGCGCTGCTGCTGCGCCGTGCCTCCATGGCGGCTGCATCCGCCATGGATCCGTCCATCGCACCAGCGCACCTGTCCAGCGGGAAAGGACGCCTCTCATGAACCGAGGCCTCACAGAACAAGGTCACAAAGCGGTGCGTCACGGCGCAGTGCTGGCCGTCACATGCCTGGCTCTGGCAACCGTCGTCTCGGCGATGGCATCGCTGAATGTGGCCCTGCCCGACATCGCCCGTGAGACCCACGCGAGTCAGACGCAGCTGTCGTGGATCATCGACGCCTACAGTCTGGTCTTTGCCGCCCTTCTGCTGCTGGCGGCGACTCTGGGCGACCGGTTCGGCCGGCGCCGGGCCTTGCTGAGCGGCCTCGCTCTGTTCGCGGCCGGATCGGTCGCGGCCGCGTTCTCCTCGGAACCCGGGGTTCTCATCGCCCTGCGAGCTCTGCTGGGGGTGGCGGCTGCCTTTGTCATGCCCGCCACACTTTCGACCATCACCAGCACCTTTCCCCGTGAACAGAGGGCAAGTGCGGTCAGCATCTGGGCGGCCGTCGCGGGAGCGAGCGCCATATTGGGCCTGCTGGCTTCCGGCGCCGTGCTCGAAGCATGGTCCTGGCGATCTGTCTTCTGGGTGAACGTCGTTCTCGCGGTCGTGGCGTTCGTCGGCAGTTACGTCTTCGTGCCGGAGTCGGCCGAAGCGAACAAGCAGCGCGTCGACACCGTCGGCGCCACGCTCACGGTCGTCGGTCTGGGAATTCTGGTCTACTCGGTCATCCAGGCGCCCGAGCAGGGCTGGGCGAGCGCCCGCACCCTGATCGGCATCACGGCGGGATTCCTCGTGCTCGCCGGTTTCGTCGTCTGGGAGCTACGCCACCCCCACCCTCTGCTGGATCCCCGGCTCTTTTGCAACAAGCCGTTCGCCGCCGGGACTTTGTCGATCACCTTGCAGTTCTTCGCGTTCTTCGGGTTCATCTTCGTCGTCATGCAGTACCTGCAGCTCGTGCGAGGCGACAGCGCGCTGATCGCCGCCCTGAGTGTGCTGCCCATGCCCGCCGCCATGATTCCGAGCGCCCGGCTGTCCCCGAAACTGGCAGCACGCGTCGGCGCTCGCCGTCCCTGGATCGCAGGGCTGATAGCCGTCGCCGTCGGTCTGAGCCTGCTCGCCGAGCTCGACAAGACGAGCTCCTACTGGCTCATCGTGACGGGGCTCATTCCCCTGGGCGCCGGTATGGGCCTCGCCATGACGCCCGCCACCGCGGCCATCACCGACGCCTTGCCCTCCCGCCTGCAAAACGTGGGCTCGGCGGTGAACGACCTGTCCCGTGAACTGGGCGGCGCCCTGGGAATCGCCGTCCTCGGCAGTGCGCTGAACGCCGGCTACCGCAACACTCTCGACACCGAGGGGCTCCCGGCCCACGTGGCTGAGGCAGCTCGCTCATCCCTCGCCGCAGCCAACATCGTCGGCGCCAGGACAGGCGACGCCGCCCTGGTCAATCAGGCCCGCGATGCCTTCGCCTCCGGTCTGCACCTCGCTCTCGTCACCGGAGCAGGAGCAGCCCTCCTGGGTGCGGCATCGGTCGCTTTCCTCCTGCGGCGCTCCCCCGGCACCCGTGACAGCGCCGACGGTTTCGACGGCGCCGCCACGGAGGGATGACCGGCTGCCGCCCTCCTCCCCCGCGCTGCCTGTGCCCGCCTCGTGCCGGCACAGGCAGCGTCGTGCTCGGCCAAGGCCGTGAGGGCGGGACGGCGCATTGCGGCTTCTGCACGTCGCGGTCCCCCTCGCGGCTGACCGCACTGCGGCAGCCGGGGACGCGCTGCCGGTGTGCCCCGACCGGCGTTCCTTCGCCGAACGCCCCGCACCGGCCGCCGCGACGGCGTGTACGGCGCTTCATCTGAGGGGAAGGGTGGTGTCGCGCAACGCGGTCAGGGCCGGGGCGTACATGCGGGCCTTGATGGTGCCGAGGGTGACCCCCGCCCTGCTCGCCTGCGACCGGGCCAGTGCGATGGCCGCCGTACGCACTTCGTTCTCGGCGACCGCCCGGTCGACGATGCCGGCGGCCACCGCGTCGGCTCCGCCGTAGCGGTGCGCGGTGAGCATGGCCCGGTGCGCGGTGTGCGGGCCCAGCCGTGCCTGGATGAGTGCGGACATGCCGGGGCTGAAGGGGATGTCGATGTCCGCCTCGGGCAGGCACCAGTACCCGCGGTCTGCGCGCATGATGCGGAAGTCGTGCGCGAGGGAGAACATCGCTCCGGCCGCGAAGGCATGTCCCTGCAGAGCCGCGACGGTGATCACCGGCAGGGACAGCATGCGCGCGAAGAGCTCCTGGACGCATACGACGTAGCCGGGGTGCTCGTCCAGGTGGGCCAGCAGCCAGTCCAGGTCCAGGCCGTTGGAGTAGAACTTTCCCGTCGCGGTGGTCACCAGAGCGCGCGGGCCGGTCTCTTTCTCGACCTCGTCCAGTGCGGTGGCGACGGAGGCGAGCCAGTCGGGGTGGAAGCGGTTCTCTCCGTCTCCGAGGTCGAGAACGAAAACGTCGTCGTGACGATCGAGCGTGGGCATGTGGCTCCTTCGAGTGAGGCGGGGTCGGGTGTGAGGGGCGAGGTTGGTCGGGGCGCTCTACCGGTTTGCCAGGCGTGCCGCTCGCAGCGAGGCCCGGGCGCGCCTGCTGTCACGAAGCCCTCGCGGCGCCGGCCTCGCCGCCTGCTCGCCTTCCCGTCCTTCACGGACGTGCCCTCGATCAGCGGCGTGGGTGTGGCGCCAGCTGAGGCCAGGAACCTGAGCCGGGTGCCTCAGCGGTCTCCTGCGACCGGCCTTGGCCTCAGGGACGCCGGCGCAGAGGTGGTCCTCCGCCCACACGGTCAGAGCGGCCAGCGGGATGAGGAGGGCCTTACCGTGGGCGGAGAGCGCGTAGCGGGAACGTGAGGGCGTGTCCGGCGCGGCGGTTCGGGTCACGAGGCCGAGGGTGGTCATCTCCCGCAGGCGCCGGGTGAGCACGCCTTCGCTGAGACCGGAGAGGCGCTCGCACACCTGGGCGACATCGGCCGGGCCCCGGGCGAGAGCGGTGATGATCAGCCCGGTGCCGCGTCTGCCGAGCAGGGAGAAGGCCCGGGTGAGGGCCACCAGGGGTTCGGGGAGTTGCACAGGGTGGGGCTGATGCGGCGGCTGAGGATACGGCAGCGTCATGGCCGGTTCCTTCCTGGTATGTCGCTGAGGGCAGCGGGGTGCGGCCCTCGCGCCGTACGTCGTGGTGGCTGTCGGACGGTCGACGGTGGCCCTTCGCCGTGTCGCTGTGGGTGCCGCTGCTCGCCGTCTCTTCCTGGTCCGTGCCGGGCTTGCCGGTCCGGCGCAGCAGGAGGGCGACGACGACGGCCAGGACGGTGGTGGCTGCGCCGCTGAGGAGGGCGAGGTGCATGCCAGAGGCGAAGGCGTCGCGGGCCTCGTCGATCAGTGCGGGGTTGCTTGTGGCGTGTTGTGCGGGTTGCACGCCAGGACGCCGGCGGCGACAGCCCGTTCGGTGCCGGACATCGAGGTCCAGTCGTGCCAGAGGTCGTACGGATCACCGGATCCGGCACTGAAGGCACCGTTGGTGGCGACGCGGAGTCCGCCGACGCCCACGCCGAGGACTGCTCCCGAGCCGATGCCGAGGCCGACCGGTTCCAGCGCGTCCCCGCCGGTCACGGCTGTCTCTGGGGGTTCGTCTGGGACGGTGTGCGTGGCCATTGCGTCTCTCCCCTCGCGCGGCCCCGGATGGTGGCAGGAGCTTCGCGTGGGACAGGGTGCTCGCGCACCACCCCGCCGCGAGATGTACCCGGGGTGCCCGAGCTGGCAGAATCGACGCGGGTTGCGGTGCCAGGCCGCAGGTCGGGAGTGTCGTGACGTCGGACATACCTACGCGGCCCCTGCTGGCCGTGAAGCAGGTGATCCCGCCGGCCCGAGCCGGCGCGGTCCCGCGTGAACGCCTGCAGCGGCAGTTGCGTCTGGCCGGGACCCGGCTGACCGTGGTGGTGGCTCCCGCCGGCTGGGGCAAGACGAGTCTGCTCAGCGGCTGGGCGGCGGATCCCGAGGAGAAGCGCCGCATCGCGTGGGTCTCGCTCGACGAGAGCGACGACGAACCGGTCCGGTTCTGGAGCTACGTGCTCACCGCGCTGCACAACGCCGGCGACGCGATCAGCACGGGCCCGCTGCAGGCGCTGGACGCGGCCGCCGTCTCCCCGGTCGACCTCGCGCTGCCGATGCTGCTGAACGAGCTCGCCGCATCCGAGGTACCGCACGTATTGGTCCTCGACGACTACCACCTGCTCACCGAGCCTCGGATCCACGAGGCGGTCGAATACCTCGTCGCCTACCTGCCCGCCTCACTGCGGATCGTGATCGCCACGCGAACCGACCCGCCGCTGCCGCTCGCGCGGCTACGGGCCCGCGGCGACCTGACCGAACTGCGGGCGGCACAGCTGCGGTTCTCGCCGGACGAGGCGGCAGCCCTGGTGTCGGCAGTGTCAGGGCACGACCTCGACAAGAGCACGGCAGCAGCCATGTGGGAACGGACCGAAGGGTGGGCGGCGGGCCTGCAGCTGGTCGCCCTCGCGCTGCGCGCGAACCCGGCGAAAGCCCACGCCGACGACCGGCACCTGCTGGACTACTTCGCGGCCGAGGTACTGCCGGGCCTCGCACCGCGCCACCGCGACCTCCTCGTGCGGGCCGCGCCGCTCGAACGGCTCTCCGGTCCGCTGTGCGACGCCGCACTACAGGTGACCGGATCGGCCCAGGTACTGGCCGATCTCGTCAGGGCGGACCTGTTCATGGCCGCCCTGGACGACGAACAGCAGTGGTACCGGTGCCATCACCTGCTGCGTGAGGTCCTGGGACGCGAGGCCACCACGGACCCGCGGGAGGTCCTCGGCCACGCCGCGGCCTGGTTCACCGACCAGGACCGGATCGACGACGCGGTGCACCACCTGCTGCGCGCCGGCCGCGACAACGACGCCGCCGAGCTGATGCTGCGCAACGCGGAGACCTGGTTCTTCCCACGCGGGGCCGCCGCGACCTACCTGCGGTTCGGCGAGCGGCTGCCCCGCCGGGCGGTCGGCCCGGCGCTGGCGTTCTCGCTGGCCTACACGGCGGCGCTCTGCGGCGATCAAGCAGGGACGAACCGCTGGCTGGACGTCTGCGAGGCGAGTGGTGCCCCGGACACCGCCGTCCCCGGTTGGCACAGCTTCCGCAGTGCCGTGCTCTGTGTGCGTGCAGGCTTCGGCATGTCGGATGCCGAGGCCGCGCAATCCGTCGCCATGGTGCAGCAGGCGCTGGACGAGGAAACCGAAGCGGGCTCCGCCGGACATCCGACTACTCGGGCGGCGCTGGGGGCCATGCTGGCCCGCGACGGCCGCTTCGACGAGGCCGCGACTCTCCTGCTCCACCTGTGGTCGTCACCGCGCGACCGCAAGGCGTGGCCGCCGTCGCTCATGCTTCAGGGCGCCGGCACGCTGACGATCAGCCTCGCCGAAGCCGGCCACGGCGAAGACTGCGACCGGGTCCTGCGCGAGGCCCGTCCGCTCGCCGACGCCGTCGAGCGCGACGGGCGGGAGACGAGTACGCCGGGCCTGGCCCCGCTGCGCATCGCCCAGGCCAGACGCAGCTACCAGAACGCCGACATGGAGGGGGCCGCCGTCCTGCTGCGCCGCGCCGTCACCCTCGCCGAACTGCATCCGCGGCCGACCGTGCTGTTCCTCGGCCTGCTGTATCTCGCCGACGCCGAACTCGCCCTCGGGAACCGGCCCGCCGCCCGCGCCGCGCTGGCGCGGGCCCGCGAGGTGGTGGACGAGGAGCCGGTGAGCGGCTACGCGGTGCGGCGGCTGGAGGAGAGCGAGGCGCGGCTGGGCCGGGTCGGCACCCGCACCGCCGTACGCTCCGGTGCTCTCGCGGAGGAACTGACCGACCGCGAGCTGTCGATCCTGCGGGCGCTGCAGGGGTCGGCGACCCAGCGGGAGATCGGGGCGGCGCTGTTCCTGTCCATCAACACGGTCAAGGCATACAACAAGAGCCTGTACCGCAAGCTCGGCGTCGCGTCCCGCCACGACGCCGTCGCAGCTGCGCGCGATCTTGGCCTGATCTGAGGCCATCCGGGGTGTTCTTTCCGAGCGGGTGGTGCGCGGGCACCCGGCCACAGGTTTTCTGGACGGCATGACCTGGCTTTGGAGGTGAGAGCCGACACCGGTTGTCGACGACTTCGGGCAGCACTTGCCGATCACCGGACCGCTAAATGTTGATGAGAACTGACACCACCACTCTGCGAAGGGGTGTGCTGTGGGTGGGCGAGGCCAGCGGCGCCGTCTTGCCGTGGGAAGTGCAATGGCGGCGTCCCGGACGGTCACGTTCGACGGGTTTTCCGCGCAGTTGACGGCCGGGCGTCACCGTGGACCCGCTCGCGGTGACGTGCCACGGCGTCGTTGTTGGCGCAACGCACTGAGCAGTAGACGCGTCGGCCGTTGCGGGAGGTGTCGACGAACGCCAGACCGCAGTCGTGGCGCGCGCAGCGCCCCAGCCGTTCGGCGCTGGCGGAGCACACGACGTAGGCAAGTCCGGCTGCGGTGACGGCTCGGATGTGCGCGGCTGCGTCGGCGCCAGTGGCGCTGTAGTGCAGATGGGGTCTGCCGTCGTGCAGGGAGATCCGGGGACTGCTGGAGGCGTCGGCGAGAAGTGTGTTGACTGCCTGGCACCGCTCTTCGAGGTCCTGCGGCCCGAAGCAGGCGGCCAGGCGCCGGCTCCATGTCCAGATCGTCTCGGCCTGCGCGGCGGTAAGTGTGCGGTGCACCACGCCGTGCGTGGCGAGTAGTGATTCCAGGTGCTCAGGGGGTGGTGGCGCGGTCAGGTTGACCAGGTCCGCGGCCAGCCGGGCGGCCTCCCCGCCGTAATGGTTGAAATGCATAAGGCAATTACATCATCGTATGCGTCCGAGCCGTAGTGGTGCGCGGCGGCAGGCCGGGTGGCCAGCACGGTCGTCAGGCAGAGCCTGGCGGTGCCGACCACGGAGAGGACCCGGAGGAGCACGATGGTGAAGATCCCCCGCGCACCGTGGCAGGGCGCCGCGACGGCTCCGGCGTTGATGCTGGCTCAGATCGTCAGCCTTCAAGCGGGTTCGGCCGTGGCCAAGGACGCCTATGGGACAGTCGGCCCCACGGCGCTGGCCGGTATGCGGCTCTTCTTCTCGGCCGCGATCCTGTGGATACTGGTCCGGCCGCGGCTGCGGGAGGTCACGGCCGTGCAGTGGCGGGCGGCGATCTCACTTGGTCTGGTCTTCGCGGCCATGAACTTGGCGTACTTCCAGGCCATCAGCCGCCTGCCGATCGGGGTGGCCGCAACCTTGGAGCTGCTCGGGCCGCTCGCTTTGTCGATCGTTCTGTCCCGTCGGCTTGAGCACCTCGCGGTGGCGCTACTAGCGCTTGTGGGTGTACTCCTGCTGGCCACCCCGGGAGCCTCGCTCTCCGCCGCCGGGCTGCTGCTGGGGGGCGCTGCCGCGCTGTGCCGGGCCGGGTATGTGGTCCTGAGTCAGCGGGTCGGGCGCCTGTTCCCCGACTGGACTGGCCTGACCCTGGCGCTGACCTGCGGCGCCTGTATGCTGACACCGATCACCGCCGTCACAGACGGTGGCACGGTGGCGGCCCACCCTGCCGTCCTCGGCACCGGGCTCATGGTGGCCCTGCTGTCCTCCCTGATCCCGTACTCGCTGGATATGACGGTCCTGCGGCGCATCGATGTGCGCGCCTTCGGCGTGCTGCTCGCACTGAGCCCCGCCGTGGCGGCAGGGGTCGGTTTCGCCTTGCTGCGCGAGCAGCTCACAGTACGTCAACTGTGTGCCATGGCGCTGGTAGTCCTGGCCGGCGCCTGGTCGGTGCGCCGCGTCGCTCAGCGTGTCGGACCTGCCGATCGCTCCGGCGCTCGTCCCGAGTGAGCCCCGCCCAATGTAATGGTTGAAGTGCTTTAGACGGTGACGCCATGTTGGTGGAATGACTCCCGCATCCGCAGTGACGCCGTCGGACGATCGCTGCCCCGTCTGCCACAAGCCGACTCCGGCGGAAACGCAGTTGTGGACGCTAAGGTCCCGCCACCGCACATCTGAAGGTGAGGTCGAATACTGCGTCGGCGGCTGTGGCTGTCTCGTCATCCTGGTCAACGGCGAGATGATCAAGAGCCTCTCCGTCGACCTTCGGTAGCCCTTGCTGGAACTCCACCAGCAGGGCGCGGCATACGGGTCAGCCTGCGGTAGTGTCCTGAGCGGCGGCCCTGGCTTGGGTGAGGGCGAGGCGGTAGGAGTCGGTGCCGGTCTGGATCAGGTTTCCGCCGAAGGTGAGCCGGTCGACGATGGCCGCGCAGAGCCGAGGGTCGGTGAAGGTTTTGGTCCAGCCGCTGAAACTCTCGTTCGAGGCGATGGCGACGCTGTTCTTCTCCTCGCGCTCGGTCAGAACCTGGAACAGCAGCTCAGCGCCCCTGCGGTCGAGTTCCATGTAGCCCAGCTCATCGATGCAGAGAAGATCGACTCGGCCGTAGCGGGCGATGGTCTTGGTCAGCACCTTCTCGTCCGCGGCCTCGACCAGCTCGTTGACGAGTTTGGTGGCGAGTGTGTAGCGGACCCGGTAGCCGGCCATCGCGGCTTCGGTGCCCAGCGCGATCAGCAGGTGCGACTTGCCGGTGCCGGAGTCGCCGATCAGGCAGAGCGGCAGGCCCTTCTTGACCCACTCGCAGGTCGCCAGGGTGTGGATGACCGCCGGGTCCACGCTGGCGTTCGCCTCGAAGTCGAAGGCCCGCAGTGATTTCTCGCGTGGGAACTGGGCGGCCTTGATCCGCCGTTCCGAACGGCGGCGGGCCCGGTCGTCGCATTCGGCCATCAGCAGTTCGGCGAGGAAGCCGCGATACGACATCTGGTCACGGGCGGCGGCCTCGGCGAGCTCGGGGAACTGGGCCCGGATGGTTGGCAGCCGCAGCATCCGGCATGCCTGGTCGACGGCAGCGTCGGCGGCTTGTTCGGTCAGCCCACGGTGGCGTTTGAACGTCGTCATGGCGTTTCTCCCTCGACGGCGGATCGGTCCGGCCGCTGCTTCGGTCGCAGCAGCTGGTCGTAGGCCGCGACCGAGGGCAGCGGCCGGTTGTCGGGCGGCAGGTGGGCCAGGCGCCGTTCGGTCAGGAACGTCACACTCGCCCGGTCCGGCTCCGGAGCTGCCGTCGTGACCGGCGCATCGTCGGCCTCGGCGGCCTTGCGGGCCTCCAGCGCGACCGCGGAGCGGGCCTGTTCCAGCGCGGTCGCACCAGGGAAGGCGCCGGGCTTGCGGACCAGGGCCTCCAGGTAGTGGTCCAGTTCCAGGCGGGCCTGGCCCTTGGCGATGAGCCGCTCGTGCCGGGCGACTTCCTTGCGGCCGTCGTAGACGACGACTTCGGAGGCGTGCAGTATCACCCGAACGGTGCGGCCGATCAGTCCCACCGGCACCGAGTAGCGGTTCGTGCGGACACTGACCTGCGCGTATCGGTCCACCCGAAGGCTGAACAGCCGACCGGTCTCGAACGGCTGGTCGGGCAGCGGCTGCAGCAGCGGGCGTTCGACGGCGAAGTACTCGCCGATCGTCCTGGGCCGCGACCGGATGCGGCGGTCATCGTCCTCGGCATCCCACCGCTCCACCATCGCGTTGAGTTCGGCGAGGGAGTCGACTTCCGGGACAGGGACCAGGTGGTTCCGACGGAACCAGCCGATCTGGCCTTCCACCCCTCCCTTCTCATGTGCTCCTTCGAGGCCCGGGCGGCAGTACATGCTTTCGATGCCGTAGTGCGAACGGAACGCGGTCCACCGCTCGTTCTCCACCCGCGCTCTCGACAGGCCCAGCACCCGGGCGACCGCGGCCCGCAGGTTGTCATAGCGCACCTTGCCGCAGGGGACGCCGCCCAGCACGCTGAGAGCGTGGACGTGGCCTTCGAAGAACGCCTCCTGCCCGCACGAGGCGAAGATGCGGTGCACCGCCTTGCCGGAGTACGACAAGCGCATCGAAAACAGGTAGACCTTGACCTGCTCGCCAGCCAGACGGATTCACGTCGCCGAAGTCGACCTCGGCTTCCGCCCCCGGCATGTGGGTCTGGGGATGAACGCGTTCAGCGGCCCGCGTCCCGCCTCGATCCGTATCTGCGGCCGGCGAACAGCGACATAGGCCCGCACCATCGGATAGGTCACCTCCACCGCACCGTGCTCGTCCAGCAGCCGGTCGAAGATCCGCTTGACGGTGTGCCGCTGCTTGCGCGGCGCGTCCAGATCCGCCCGCAGCATCTGGTCGATGGCCGGCTTGAAGGCGTCGAGCCGCGTCTTGCGGGGCGGCAGCTGCTTGCGCGGCTCCGGCCAGACGGACTCCATGGCCGCCTTCACCGTCCGGAAGCCCACCCCGTACTTGCGCTACAAGGCCCGGTTCGACATCCCCGCCCGGGCATCGCGGCGTATCGCCGCGTACAGATCGACCTTGGACTTCGGTGGCACCGGCGCCCCCTCACCACGCAGAGCACTCCCAGCGTCCCACCGCAAGCCCCCAAGTGGTGTCAAAACTCGGCGATATCACTCTCCGCCAACACCGGGCGGTGTCGCCGCCGATCGACAACCGGTGTCAGGACTCACCGATAAAGCCACGCGGCGGACCTGCCGCGGCGGGAGTCCCACGACATACCGGTGGGCGGCATCCGGGTGAGAAGGACTTCGCCGACCCGAACGGCAGTGGGGCACCACGTGCTTCCCGGTGTCCGCCGATGCCGCCACGGGCTTGCGGGCACGCGCGACGGCTGCTCGGTGCGGCGCACGTTCCTTCTTCCTGTGCCGGCGCGTCGGCACAGCCCGTTCACCGTGAACGGCGGCGAGGAGGGCGATGTCTAGCGGTAGTTGAGCTCGGCAAGCTCGGTGGCGAGCTTCCTGGGCATCGGGGTATGCCCCAGCAGAGGCAGTGCGAGGTTGCGGACACTGCGGGCCACGGAGCTGCGCGTGGTGGCCACACGGGTCATCCGGTGGGTGAAGGCGACCACCCGCTGGGCGACGGGACGGCGTTGCGCCTCGTAGCCGTCGAGCCGGCCGGTGGCGAGCGCCCGGCCCAGGGCGTAGCCGTCCTGGATGCCGGTGTTCATCCCCTGCCCGCCGGCGGGGCTGTGCACATGGGCGGCGTCGCCGGCCAGCAGCAGACGGCCGGCGCGGTAGCGGTCGGCGACCCGGTGGTGCACCCGGAACCGTGACGACCATGCCATACCGGTGACCTGGGCCTGGCCGGGGGCGCGCTCGTCGAGCAGCTTCTGGACGAAGGCGATGTCCGGTGCGGCGGGCGCGTCGTCCACGGTGGCGACGACCCGGTAGTGGCCGCCGGGAAGCGGGGCGACGACGGCGAGCCCCAAGGTGCCGAAGGTAAGCGAGACTTCGTCCGGTCCCGGGACCCAGTCCATCACCACGTCGGCGAGGACGAAGGACTCGGCGTAGGCGTTGCCGGTGAAACCGATGCCCGCCGCCTCACGCACGGTGCTGTGCATGCCGTCGGCGCCGACGACGTGGGCGGCGCGCAGTGTCTCGCCTGTGGTCATGGTGAGCGTCACGCCCTCCTCGTCCTGGACGACGGAGGCGACCTCGTAGGGGCGGTGCACGTCCCCGCCGAGCGCCCGCAACCGGTCCAGCAGCACGCTCTCGGTCTCGTACTGCGGAACCATCAGCGTGTACGGATGGGGCGTGGGCAGCTGGTCGAACGGCACGGTCAGCAGTCGGCGCGCGCCGTCGCGGACGGCGAACCGGGTGACCTTGATGCCTCGCGCGATCAGCGCCTCGGAGGCCTCCAGCTCGTCCAGGACCTCCAGCGTGCGGGCATGCACCACGGCGGCGCGCGACGTGTTGGCACCCTCCGTCAGCTTGTCCAGGACAACGAAGTCGATGCCTGCGGAGGCGAGTGTGACGGCGAGGGCGAGACCGGCCGGTCCGGCACCGACGACGGCGACTTCGGTGCGGGCGGGAAGTGTGGTGGCGTTCATGGCGGAGCCTTCCGTTTCTGATCCGGGAAGTAGGTCAACAAGCGTTGGCCGACGCTCGTTGACAGGATGCTCGAATTTCCAGCGAGAGTCAACACGTGTTGGCCCACACTTGTTGGCGCGAAGGATCGGGGCCCCGCAGTGGCACTGGGATCGAGGGATGGCTGGTGGGTGGCACCGAGATGCACGGGCTGCGGGCGGACTGCTCGCGCAACGGCCGGCAGAGCACACCGAGACAGAGTCCGACGGCCGCCTCACCAACCACGGGACCCCGACAGCACTCGATCTGCCTGGGGTTCATCCGTCTGCTGCCCAGCCCGCCCCGGAGGCTGGAAGGGGCCTGGCGCGTCCCGGTTCGGTTCGGCCGCGCCTCCTCCTCGTCGCGTCATACCCGGCGGTTCGGAGCAGCTCCACGCGTTCCTCCTCGCCGGTTCCGCCCCACACACCCGACGTCTGTGCGGTGCCGAGGGCATAGGACAGGCACTCGGAGCTCACCGGGCAGCGGGCGCAGACGCGTTTGGCGGCAGCGGCCTCCCGCAGCGCCGGCCCGATCGTGCTCACGGGGAAGAACAGGTCAGGGTCCTCGCCCACGCAGGCGGCGGCGCGCAACCACTCCATCTCACTCCGCGGCATTGCTTTGCCTTCTTTGCTGTAGAACGCGTGGCTGCGGCATTCCCGGCCTTCACCGACCGTGCGTTTCACGCTCACGGCGGCCATGAGGGTGGTGACTGTCGAGCTTCGAGCTGTCGAGCCGATGCCCAGGCCAGCCGGCTTCAGGGCGGCCCCGCGGGTCACGGCTGTCTCTGAAGGGGTCGTCCGGGACGGTGTTTCAGCCATTGTGTCCCTCCTGTCGCGCCCCGGTTTGTGGCAGGAGACTCGCGTCACACGGGGTGTTCGCGCACCACCCCGCCCCAAGACCTACCCGGGGTGCCCGACTGGCAGAATCGGCGCCGGGTTGCGGTGCCGGTTCGCAGGC
This sequence comes from Streptomyces sp. NPDC002566, assembly GCF_042889585.1. NCBI lineage: Bacteria > Bacillati > Actinomycetota > Actinomycetes > Kitasatosporales > Streptomycetaceae > Streptomyces > Streptomyces sp. NPDC002566. The sequence goes on from NZ_JBIARD010000014.1 coordinate 28,029, forward strand.
CGGGAGTGCCGTGACATCGGACAGGCCTATGTGCTGGTTCTCGACGACTACCACCTGCTCACCGACTCCCGGATCCACGATGCGGTCGCTTACCTGGTCGCCCACCTGCCCGCATCGCGTGGGTCTCGCTCGACGAGAGCGACGACGAACCCGTCGCGACCTGACCGAACTGCGCGCGGCGCAGCTGCAGTTCCCGCCCGGCGAATGAGCCTCTCACCGCGCTGCACAACGCCGGCGACGCGATCAGCACGGGCCCGCTACAGGCGGGTCCCGCCGGCCCGGGCCCGGTTCTGGAGCTACGTCTCTACCGCAAACTCGGCGTCGCCTCCCGGCACGACGCCGTGACAACGTCATGCGAACTCGGCCTGATCTGATCCCACCCCGGGTGTCTTTGCCTCGCGGGTGGTGCGCGCGCCCACGGGCGACGGGTTTCCTGTCCGGCATGGCCCCCACCCGCTACGAGCTGACCCTGCGCGCACCGATCGCCCGCACCCTGCTGGACGTGATCCGGACCAGGTTCGACCATGTGTCCACGCCTGGCGAGGACGGCACCGTGCTGATCGTCGAGAACATCGACCAGGCATCGGTGCGCGCCCTGCTGATCCTGCTCTGGGACACCGGCCACGACGTACTGGCCTTCCAGGAGACAAGGGCCTGAGACGTCCACCGACATGCGTGATGGCCTCGGGCGTGCGGCTGTCACCGGTTGACGTGCGGCACGACCTCGCTGTCGCCGCGGGTGGCGGACCGATGCCGGAGGGCGGTCGGCCGGTTGCGACCGCGGCCGGCCTCGCCGGTGCGGTCGGCTGCGGCAGAGGCTTGCGGTCTACGGCACGCCAAGGCCTTTGTCATCTCCTTGCGCGAAGTGCCTTCCGCGCCCGCACACGGGGCCCGCAGAGCCAGCATCACCGGCCGGCCCCTGCATCGTTGACTCCCCCGGCCTCCGCGCGAAAGCGTGTCGCACCCTCCGGGTACAGGACTGCCGCTCACGCCGGGGACACCGCGCGCGAAGGACGGAAGACCCGGGGCCGGACCCGGTACGCCGGCCACCGCCACGGAAGCGATCAAGACACTCGGGTGAACCCCTCGCACAGCGACTGGTCCGGACGAACGCCCGTCCCGCTGACGCTGGTTATTCCGGTCGGCATCGTGGCCGCCCTCGCGCCATGCAAGATGACTCGCTCGCTCACCGGCTGCGGGGTCGTCGGCCACGGCGCAGTCGCGATGGACCAGGACGCGGCCTCGCTCGCTTCCTGGACCCCCGCCGGGCTGCTCTCCTGCACGGTGGTCGAACTGCCGGCGAAGACGATCAGGCGCAGAACGAGGAACCGCCCGATTCCGGCGAGCCCTGAAGCACTGAGATAGACGGCCTGCTCGCTCAGCGTCCCGGCCGACGGCTGTATGAGGTGCAGGACGAACATCGCCGCGCACGTCACTGTGTAGGCGGCCAAGGCCGACCCGGCGGACTGCCAGTGCCGGCGCCATCCGGCATGCCGCCCGGCCTTGAAGGTGAAGCGCGCGTGGAGTTCTGTGCACAGGATGGTGGAACCTGCGGTGACCAGTGCGTTCGCCGACGCCCAGGGCATCAGCGTGGCCAGCAGTGCCACGGCCGGCCCGGAAGCGAGTCCGACACCGCCGCCGCACAGGACGAACCGGGAGAAGGAGGTGAGCGGGCCGGGAGCGGCTGCGGTCCGGCGCGCCTCGTCCATGGTGGCTTCTGCCCGGCCGGTGCGCTGCGCCTCGTACACCGCACCGGGCTTCGAGGGGAGCAGCGACTTCATGGCGGTTGTCCTTCCGGGCCGGGGCACACCGGTCTCCGGGCCGGGCGCAGAGCAGAGTGCCAACAAGCGTTGGCCACTATTTGCTGACAGAGTGCCCACCCCCGATCGGAAAGTCAACACCGGTTGGCCTACATCTGTTGGCGTGATGTGGAGGCCGGAGAACCCACTGCCTCCGGCGCTCCGACCGCACCCGGGTCCTCTTTCTCTTCGGCCGGCCGTGAGGGCCGTTCACCGCCCTGCTATCGCGCAGGGGCCAGGGCATCATGATCCGCCGTCAGGTCCGCCGGCGAACCTTCCGTACTCCGCGGGGATATGGGCATCGTCTACTCATGTGAGGGGCTTGGAGCCGCAAGGACGATGAGTACCCGAGAGGACCCGCACCCGAGGTGCGGCGCAGTTCTCTGACCTGAGTGGTCAAGGAGGCAGGCCGACCCTGTTCCTCTCGTCCCCCTCAATGAAACAGGGAGCCCTCGTGGCCTCGATTCTCTACAGACTCGGGCGGCTGGCCTTCCGTCGCCGCAAGCGGGTAGTCCTCATCTGGCTGGCCCTCCTGGCGCTCGCCGGTTTCGCCGCGGCGTCCGCGCCGGCGGCCACCTCGTCGTCCTTCTCCGTTCCCGGCACGGAGGCCCAAAGGGCCTTCGACCTGCTGGAGGAGCGTTTCCCCGGTGGCAGTGCCGACGGTGCCACCGCCCGCATCGTCTTCAAGGCGCCCGACGGCGCGAAGATGACGGACGCCGGCTTCAGAGCCGAGGTCACCGGCGTGGTCGCCGCGCTGAAGTCCGGCTCCCGGCAGGTCGCCTCCGTCACCGACCCTTACACGACGCAGGCTGTGTCGAAGGACAGCTCGACGGCGTACGTGTCCGTCACCTACCGGGTCGGTTCCATGGAACTCACCGACGACACCCTCCACGCCCTGAAGAAGGCCGGCGCACAGGCCCGGCATGACGGGCTCACCGTCGAGATCGGCGGCGACGCGCTGCAGGCCACGCCGGAGACGGGTGCCGGGGAGATCATCGGCGTGGTGATCGCCGGGGGGGTCCTGGTCGTCACCTTCGGGTCGCTGATCGCCGCGGGTCTGCCGCTGCTCACCGCGCTCGTCGGCGTGGGCATCGGCATTTCCACGATCACGGGACTGGCCGCCGCCCTCGACCTGGGCACGACCACCTCGACGCTCGCCATGATGATCGGCCTCGCGGTCGGCATCGACTACGCGCTGTTCATCGTCTCCCGCTACCGCTCAGAACTCACCGAGGGACGCGAGAAGGAGGAGGCCGCCGGACGGGCCGCCGGCACTGCGGGCTCGGCCGTGGTCTTCGCCGGCCTGACCGTGGTCATCGCCCTGGTGGGCCTGGCCGTCGTCAACATCCCCCTGCTCACCAAGATGGGCGTCGCCGCGGCCGGCACCGTCGTCCTCGCGGTGCTCATCGCTCTCACCCTGATTCCGGCCCTGCTGGGCTTCGCCGGTGACCGTGTCCTCGGCCGCAAGGCCCGCCGGGGCAGGGCCGCAGTCCCGCCCAAGCCGAACAGGGGCGCCCGCTGGGCACGTCTGGTGCTCCGCCACCCGGTCGCCGTCCTGCTCATCGGCGTCGTCGGCCTCGGCACGATCGCCCTACCGGCCGCCTCGCTGGAGGTCGGGCTGCCCGACGACGGCTCGCAGCCCGTCAGCACCACCCAGCGCAAAGCCTACGACCTGCTCTCCGACGGCTTCGGCCCCGGCTTCAACGGACCGCTGACGGTCGTCGTCGACGGCAACAAAGCCGAGGCCGACCGGGCGATCACGCTCATCCGGAGTCTCCACGGCACGGCGGCCGTCACCGAGCCGACCCCCAACAAGGCCGGCGACACAGCCATGATCACGGTCATCCCGAAGGACCGGCCGTCCTCACTCGCGACCGAAAACCTGGTCCACGAGATCCGGGACAAGACCAGCGACCACGTCTACGTCACCGGCGCGACCGCACTGAACACCGACTTCTCGCAGAAGATGAGCGACGCACTGCTGCCCTATCTCGCACTGGTCGTCGGCCTCGCCTTCCTCCTGCTGATGGTGGTGTTCCGCTCACTGCTCGTGCCGCTCAAGGCAGCGCTCGGCTTCCTGCTCTCGGTCGTCGCCGCGCTCGGCGCCGTCGTGGCCGTCTTCCAGTGGGGCTGGCTCGGCTCGCTGTTCGGCGTCGAGCAGACCGGCCCGGTCATGTCGATGATGCCGATCTTCATGATCGGCGTGGTCTTCGGCCTCGCCATGGACTACGAGGTCTTCCTGGTCACGCGGATGCGAGAAGCCTTCGTCCACGGCCAGCAGCCCCAGAACGCCATCGTCACCGGCTTCCGGCACAGTGCCCGCGTGGTGATCGCGGCGGCGGTCATCATGATCGCGGTCTTCGCGGGCTTCATCGGCTCCAGCGAGCAGATGATCAAGATGATCGGTTTCGGACTCGCGATCGCGGTGTTCTTCGACGCCTTCGTGGTCCGCATGACGATCGTTCCGGCCGTGCTGGCTCTGCTGGGCCGGCGGGCCTGGTGGCTGCCGCGCCGGCTGGAGCGGAGTCTGCCCAACGTCGATGTGGAGGGCGAGCAGCTCGACAAGGAACTGTCCCAGAGCCCGAGCGGTTCGGACCAGGACCGCGGACTGATCCCCGTCTGAACCAGGGACGATCCGGAAAAGATTCGGGGCTCTGTCGGGGCGGTCGGCGGCGCCGCACACGCCCGGGCATCATCTGCTCGCGGCGCGCCCCGAAGGCGGCGGCCCGTGGGGACGAGACCGCCGCTGGAAAGGATGGCCGTGCTGTCGCTGCAGACAGCACGGCCATCACCCACTGGAACACAGCGGGACGGATGCAGTTCAGCGGGAGGGACGGCGCGGAGCAGCAGGACGGCGGACGCCCCCGTGCCGGCGTTGTGGCAGCTGCGCCTGGCCTGAGCGATGCGCAGCGGAGCCAGCCCCGGCGTACTCGTCTCCCGCCCGTCGCGCTCGACGCGGCGTCGGCGAGCGGACGGACCTCGCGCATGACCCGGGTCGCAGTCTGCCAGCGGCCGGCTTCGACGAGAGGTGGTCGTCAGCGTGCCGGAGCGCCCTGCCGCATCAGCGGCGGCGGCCACGCCTTGCGCTGGCGCGGCGACCGCAGATCGCGCGGCCCTCTCGGGCCGGCATAGCCCCCGGCGCCGCCCGTACGGCCGGATGCCCGGCGGAGTTCGCTGCGGTCTCCTCGTCCAGCGCCTGCTGCATCACCACGACGGATGCGCGTCGTCGGCATCCGGCACCGAAACCCGCAGGCACACAGAGCACAGCGCTGCGCAAGCGGTGCCGGCCGGAGAGGGCGGGCCGCGGGCGTCCCCCGCCTCGCAGACGTCCAACGGTGTCGAGGTGGCGGTACCTGCAGTTCGGCGAGCGGCTGCCCGGCCGGGCGGTGGGCCCCGCGCTGGTGTACTCACCGGACTGCACAGCGGTGCTCTGCGGCGATCAGGAGTCAGGCAACCACCGAGAGCCACGGTGTCGCCGCTGACCAGGGCGACGTCTGCCTGCCCGGAGGCAGCTCGTCCTCGTGGTGGAGGCAGGCCGCAGTCGTGACGGTGCCCGAGGGCGAACCGTCCAGGCACCGCTTCCTCGCGTGCCTGGCCCTCGTGCGTTGCGTCAGATCAGGCTCTTCAGGAGTTCTTCGACCGCGTCGACAAGGAGATCGCCCTCGGTTCCCGGACGTCGGACCATTCCGAGTTCCACGTCGGGCAGTTCGGGCAAGCCGCGCGCCGCCATGCCGGACTCGACCTGGGCGGGAAGGAGGGCCGCGACGCCCAGCCCGGCGCGAACCGCGCTCTGCACGCCGGCCAGGCCGGTGCTCTCAAAGGCGATACGCCAGTCACGTCCGCTGTCTTTCAGAGCGTCGAGTACGGGCATGCGCCAGCGGCACGGCTGGGAGAACAGCACGAGCGGCAGCGGGTCCAGGCTGAGGTCCACCTCAGGTCCGGCGGCCCAGACGAGGGGCAGCCGCACGGTCCAGCGCGGAGGTTCGGGCAGATACGACGGGTCACACAGCGCCAGGTGAATACGGTTGGTCGTGAAGGCCCTTCTCATTGCCGGGCCGGGCGCGCTGACCAGTTCCAGCGTCGCCTGCGGATGCATCCGGCCGAAGTCGGCCAAGGCCTGTGCGAGCGGAGCGGCGGCGAGGTCCTCGATCAGACCTACGCCGCAGTGCCCGGCCACGGTCTCCCCGGTGGCCGTCACAGCCTGTGCCGACAGGGTGAGGATGCGTTCCGCGTACGGCAGCAGAGCCTCCCCGGCTCTGGTCAGCGACACACCTGTGGCAGACCGGTGCAGCAGCGGTTGACCGACGGCGCGTTCGAGTTTCCTCAGCTGTCCGCTGAGCGCCGGCTGGCTGTGCCCCAGCACGCTCGCAGCCCTGCTGATGCTCCCCGAACGGACGCAGCTGACAAAGGCCCGCAGAAGCGATGTCTCAAGATCCGGCCCCATAAGCACAGGTTATATCCACCCTAGGAAAGTCGCCGGTTCCTTGAACCCGCGACGGACCGTACTGTCCGAAACATGCGCTACCTACACGTTGACGTCTTCAGCAACCGGCCGTACAGCGGCAACAGCCTGGCGGTGTTCCCTGACTCCGCACAGCTCAGCGCCAAGCAGATGGCGCGCATCACCCAGGAGATGCGCCACTTCGAGTCGGTCTTCCTGGCCCGGGACCCCGCCGGTGACCGGAGCCGGCATGCGCGCGTCTTCGACCTTGCCGGGGAACTCGACTTCGCCGGCCACCCTCTCATCGGGGCAGCATGCGTCCTGCACGCGCTGCACGGTGGCGATGAGACCGAGACCTGGGGCCTGAAGCTCAAGGCCCGAGCGGTCGACGTCACCACCCGACGCCGAGCAGCGGGCCGCTACAGCGCCGTTCTCGACCAGGGCCCCGCCGCATTCCTCGGCCGCCCCGACATCGCCGAGCTGGCCGCCTGGTTCTCCTTGGACGCCGACGACCTGGATCCGGACCTTCCTGCGGAAGTGCTCTCCACAGGACTCCGGTACCTCATGGTCCCTGTGCGTGGCGACGCGCTGGAACGCGCCCGGATCGCCCAGGACCTCGAAGCTCCCCTCGCTGCGCATGGTGCGCAGTTCGCCTACCTGCTCGACGCCACCGCACTGGAGGGACGTCACTGGAACAACGACGGCGTCCTGGAGGACGTCGCCACCGGTTCCGGCGCCGGTTGTGCCGCCGCCTACCTGCGCCGACACAGCCGGATCGGCGACGGGGAGAGCGTCACCCTGCACCAGGGGCGCCTCACCGGCCGCGCCAGCCAGATGACGATCAGCGCACACGGCGAAGGGCAGGACATCCGCTCCGTCACGGTGGGCGGCGAAGTGGCGTTCGTCGCTGAAGGACATCTGAGGGAGCTGCCCGCATGAACCCCTCCGCGCTGCCCCACGTCGGCCCCGACGCCATCCGCGCCGCAGTCGGATACGAAGACGTCCTGGAACCGGTGGCCCAGGCACTTGCCGACTACAGCCGGGGCCTGGGCGACTCTCCGGTGGCGGTCTTCGCACCGGCCGGGCAGGACGGCGACGTTCACGTCAAGTCCGCCTGGCTGCCCGGGCGCCCCGTGTTCACCGTGAAGGTGGCGACATGGTTCCTCGAGCGATCCCGGCGCGGCGCTACGCCGGCATCCGGGATCATCGCCGTCTTCGACGCCCAGACCGGTGATCTGCGGATGCTGCTGGAGGACGAGCACCACATCTCCGACATCCGTACCGCTGCTGCCGGCGCCCTTGCCGCACGTACCCTGGCCCGACCGGATTCTGCCGTGCTCGCCGTCCTGGGCACCGGTGTCCAAGCCTATTTGCAAATCCTGGCGGCCGCCCATGAACTTCCCCTGCGGGAGGTACGCGTGTGGGGGCGCAACCCCGACCATGTGCTGCGACTGACAGCCGCTGTCACAGCCCGCCACCCTGAACTGCACGTGAGGGCCGCGACCGGTGTCCGAGAGGCCTGTCAAGGGGCCGACGTCCTGGTCACCGCAACCGCCAGCACCGAACCGCTGGTCGAAAGCGCGTGGCTCACGCCAGGCATGCACATCACCGCAGTCGGCGCCGACGATCCTTCCAAGGCCGAACTGTCTGCCGACTGCCTGCTGAAAGCCGATCGGATCGTCGTCGACAGCCGTGAACTGGCCGGCATCCACGGGGACCTGGCGCGAGCCGGAATGGACACCGCGGAGCATGCAGAGCTCGGAGAGGTCCTGGCACGGACCGCACCCGGCCGGTCGGACAACGCCGAGATCACTGTCTGCAAACTCATCGGCCTCGGGGTGCAGGACCTCGCCGCAGCCGAGGTCACCCTCAGGTACATCGGCGACGGCGCCCCTTCACGCAAAAGGCCACCGGCGAGTGCAAAGGACGTGGGCGGCGCGCGGTAGGAGACCCAGCGGACCTGCAAGGCCAGGTCGCATCGCCGGTTGTCCCCGGAGTGTGTCCAGCAGCGGGAGCGACGGCTTGACGTCGCTGCGGTTTCCGCCGGTCGGCGACAGCGGGAGCGGGATGTCGGGGGTGCCGGTGACGACGGGCTGCTTGCCGCCCCGTGCGCGGTCGACCGGACTGGGCACGCTTTGGGTCCGCACCGGACGGCCGGGACACAACAGAAGTCGATCACCAGTTGGATGCCGATATGCGGCATGAAGAGGGTCCCGCGCAGCGCCTGCCGGTCCGGCACCCGCGGTCTGCCTTCCACCGACTTCGCTGCCGGTCAGGGCAGCAACGGCTCGATCGGCGACCACAGTTCATTCGACACGATCCAAGGACGCGACTGCCGTTTCCTCGCGACCAGGGCAACGACCATCCGCGCCGAAAGCCACATGGTCAACGGCTTCTGGGGATGCTCTGGACGAAGAGTGCCGGCGTCTCCTCCATCCCCGGGGTGGCGCGCAGCGCCTCCCTGGCCTTCACCCGGTCCGCGGCCGGGCAGGCATGGCGGTGTCTGCCCCACTCCGGCAGCTGCGCCGCGAACACCTCGGCTTCTTCGACCCGCTGGTGGACCGTCATGACCGTACGCAGGTGGGGCGCGACGGTGTGCTCCAGGAGCGCCGTCTACAACAGGGCCGGGCTGCGGTCCCGCGGCACTTCCTCTCACACGCCGAGGGTCGGCGAGGGATCGCGGATCTCAGTACGTCTATCTCGAAGTCCGCGATGATGCCCTTCTCAATCGCCTCCGAGAGCCCGAGTTCTGCCAGCCACGCGCCGTACGTCCCGTCCGGATCGTTGGCCATGCCGGCGATCTCCAGCTTCCTGTCCGCGCCGCACTGAGATGGTCGGGGCTTCGCGAGCAAGCCGGTAGAGCACATGCCGACGCAAGACGTGCCCGGGTGGAAGCCGTGGATGGTCGAAATCCTCGCGTGGGTCGTGTGTCATGCCCAAGCGTTCCATGACCGCCCGGGAGCGTCGGTTGCCCGCAACGGTGAAGGAGACGATCTCTGGTAGGTCCAGCACGTCGAAACCGAAGCGAACGGCCGCTCTTGCTCCTTCGGTGGCGTAACCATGCCCCCATGCTGGTCTGGCCAGCCTCCATCCGACCTCCACCGCCGGAGTGAAGGGTGCATCGAACGCCGTCCGAGACAGCCCTGTGAAGCCGATGAAAGTACCGGTAGAGACCAGTTCAACCGCCCACCAGCCCCATCCTTCACTCTCAATTATCGCGGATATCCGGTCAGCTGAAGCATCGCTGTCCTTTCGCTCCAAGGGGCCTGGAAGATACTCCATGACCTCATCGTCAGCGTTCAAACGAGCGAACGGCTCCACATCAGACGGCTTCCAAGGGCGCAGCACGAGACGGGCCGTGCGTAGCTCAACCGGTGGAGACAAGGTCACCCTGCTCCTGAGTACTCGAGCTGTGCAGGCTCTGGTGCGGCAGCGAGGTGGCGGCTGTGGACGTCGGCTCTGCGAGCTTCGCCACCGCATCGACCCGCCTCCCAGCCATGCGGCACCCAAGGCAGTCCGGGTGCCCCTGCCGGGCGCCGAGATCCTTCACCCGCCAGTCCCACTGGTCGGCTGGGCGGGGACCGCTGGGCTTCCCCCAGCCCGCCAGGTGGAGAAGCCAGGTGATGACCGCCGCCAGGGCGATCACGGCGATACCGGAGATCACCAACGCCGCGGAAACAGCGATCACTCCGAGACCTGCGACACAGAAGCCGGCCACTGCGACGGCTGTCCCAGTCCAGCCGGCCACCGTATGCCCCAGGTCCACGTTTTCGTGTGCGCTCATTGTTCTCTCTCTTCAAAGGATTCAGCGAGTCAGGTTCTGTTGACGTGACACTGCACACCAAAGGGATCGCATCGGCCGGTCGAACACTGCTTTCCTGAAATTCAGCCTGGAGACGTGATGCGATGTTGCTCAGAAATCTCCGAGTTTCGTGAACAGCGGTTGGGGAATGACGGACGAACCGGTGGCAGGGGTCCGAAGAGGACGTCGTCGATCCACTGCTTTGTTCCAGGTGCTCTCGACGAGGTGGTGGCCCTCACGCCTAAGAAGCAGCAGCTTTGCCGTCTCCATGCCCTCACGCCGTTTCACAAGTCCGCCTTGGCCTGGTCGCGTTGGGCAGAACGGGCTTCCTCGGAGGCGTTCGCGGGGAGATGGTCCTGTGCCCACACCGTCAGGGCGGCCAGGGGAATGAGGAGCGCCTTGCCGCGGGAGGCGAGCGTGTAGACGGAGGTCGTGGGTGTGCCCAGGCGGGTGGTTCGGGCCACCAGGCCGAGGGCGGTCATCTCCCGAAGGCGTCGGGTGAGCAGGCCGTCGCTGAAGCCGGGGACGCGCTCGCGAATCAGGTGGAGGTCGGCCGGGCCCTTGGCCAGGGCCGCGACGATGAGGCCGGTGCCGCGTGTGCCGAGGAGAGCGAAGGCGCGGGTGAGGGCTTCCAGGGGCTCCGGCAATCGGGGAGGGCCGGGTTGGTGCGCCGTCTGAGCGCGCAGCAAAGTCATGTCAGTTTCCTTACCGGTACGGCGCGAGGGACGAATTCTGGTCGCTCGCGCCGCACGTCGTGGTAGATGTGCCCGACAGTCGGTTGGTGGTTACGCCGTCGCCTTCGCCGTGTCGCGGTCCGTGCCGTCGGTCTGCGTCTCCACGGCGACCGTGCCGGGCTTGCCGGTCCGGCGCAGCAGGAGGGTGACGACGACGACGGCCAGGACGGTGGTGGCTGCGCCGCTGAGGAGGGCGAGCTGCATGCCGGAGGCGAAGGCGTCGCGGGCCTCGTCGATCAGTGCCGGGTTGCCGGTGGCGTGGCCTATGTGGTTGGCGGCGGCGAGGGAGGAGCGTGCCGCGTGGGCGATCGGGGCGGGGAGCCCGTCGGTGTCGAGGGAGTCGCGGTACTGGGCGCTCATGAGGCTGCCGAGGACGGCGATGCCCAGGGCGCCGCCGAGTTCGCGGGACAGGTCGTTCACGGCGGATCCCACGTTCTGCAGACGTGGCGGCAGGGCGTCGGTGATGGCGGCGGTGGCCGGCGTGGTGGCCAGGCCCATTCCCGCGCCGAGCGGCACGAGCCCGCCCACGATCAGCCAGTACGAGCTGCCGGCGTCGAGTCGGGCCAGCACGGCCAGGCCGGTGGTGACCAGGAGGAGGCCGGCGGTCCAGGGTGCGCGGATGCCCCGCCGGGCGACCAGGAGCGGGCTGAGGCGGGCACTGGGGATCATCGCCGCCGACATAGGCAGCACGCTCACCGCGGCCATCAGGGCGCTGTCGCCGCGTACCAGCTGGAGGTACTGCATGGTGACGAAGATGAATCCGAAGAACGCGAAGAACTGCAGTGTGGTCGAGATCGATCCGGCCGCGAACAGCTTGTGGCGGAACAACCGCGGATCGAGCAGGGGATGCGGGTGCTTCAGCTCCCAGGCGACGAAGACGACCAGGACGACGAGCCCGATGGCTATGCCGGCCAGGGTGCGTGTGCTGCCCCAGCCGTGCTCGGGCGCCTCGATGACCGAGTAGACCAGCACCCCCAGCCCGGCCACGGTGAGAACCGCCCCGACCACGTCCACCCGGTGTTTGCCCGGCTGTGCGGACTCCGGCACGAAGAGGTGGGTGCCGATGAACGCCACCCCGGCCATCACCGCGTTCAGCCAGAACACCGACCGCCACGACCACGCCTCCAGCAGCGCGCCCGAGGCGAACAGTCCCAGCGCGGCGCTGGCGCCGGCGACCGCCGCCCAGATGCTGATGGCGCGGGCCTGCTGGTCGCTGGGGAACGTGCTGGTGATCGTGGACAGCGTGGCGGGCATGACGAACGCGGCGGCCACGCCGAGCAGGGCGCGCAAGGTGATCAGGACGCCCGGTTCGTCCGTGAAGGTCGCGGCGAGCGATATCACGGCGAACAGTCCGACGCCGCCGAGCAGGGCCTTGCGGCGGCCGAAGCGGTCGCCGAGGGTGGCGGCGAACAGCAGAAGCGAAGCGAAGATCAGGCTGTAGGAGTCGATGATCCACGACAGCTGGGTCTGGCTGGCGTGCGTCTCCCGGGCGACGTCGGGCAATGCCACGCTCAGCGATGCCATCGCCGATACGACGGTCGCCAGGGCCAGGCAGGTCACGGCCAGAACGGCGCCGGGGCGCAATGCGCGCACCGGTCCTGCGGCCGGGCCCGTGACGGGTGAGGCGGGCATGGGGGATCTCCTTTGTACGAAGAAACTGGTGGGCGGGCGGCGCTTCGGACCCGCCGCCCGGGCAAAGGTCAGCGGGTCACGACGTCGTCGAGGCTGCGGCGCGGGCTCAGGCCCGGCGTGCGCTCGGGGTGGCCGATGCGGAAGGACAGCAGGCCGCTCGAGGCGGGGCGGCCGAGCAGAGCGGCCCAGCGTGCGGAAAAGGCATCGGGGTTGCCGGACGCGGCGTCGCGGTCGATGCGTTCGGTGATCTGGTTCATGTGGTGCAGGCCGAGGCCGAGAGCGGTCGCGGTCAGATGCATCCGGGCCAGCAGCCGTCCGCCGTTGACCTGCGCCGTTCGGTCGGTGACGTCGTCCACGGTGATGACGCCGTACGCGGCGGCGGTCGCGGTGTGCACCTCGCGGGTGGCCTTGACCCAGTAGGCGTCGCCGTCCTTGCGGGACTGCGCCGGCAGGAGTTTCGCCGCGAACAGGGTCAGGCGGCTGAGGCCCTGGCCGTCGAGGGTGAGCCCGTCGCGGTGCTTGTCGATGGTGCTGCGGGCGCTGCGGAACCAGCTGAAGGCTTCTCTCGACTGCGCGGAGTCCGCGGTGATGGCCTCGGTGGCCTCCACGTAGAGCCGCCCCAGCTTCTGACGCACCGTCTCGTCGGTGAGCCACAGCACGCTCGCTCCGTCGACGCGGGAACTCTGCTCGGTGAAACCGCTCAGGTCCACGGGCGTGGACCTGTACGGGCCGCGGTTGGTGTGCCGGCGCGGGATCGCGGCGGCCAGGTCGCGGTCCCGCCCTCTGCCGCCGCCGCTCAGGGCGATCCGGGCGACCAGGTCCGAGGCGACGCCGTCCGGGAAGAGGGTCACCTGCGCGGTCAAGGCGGCCGATCCGGCGGCGATCACCATGTTCTCGACGGCGCAGCCGAGTCCGGCGAAGTGTTCACGGCCGCTCGCGTCGTTGAGGGGCATCCGCCGGCTGGGGTCGGAGTGGACGTCGATGACGTTGCCGTTGACTCTCATGCGCCAGGGCTGGGTGTTGTGCGGGTTGCAGGCGAGGACCCCGGCGGCGACCACGCGGTCGGTGCCCGACATCGAGCTCCAGTCGTGCCAGAGGTCGTACGGGTCGCCGGATCCGGCGCTGAAGGCACCGTTGGTGACGGCCCGGACTCCGCCGACGCCCACGCCGAAGGCGGCTACCGAGCCGATGCCGAGGCCGGCCAGCTTCAGCGCGTCCCTGCGGGTCACGGCTGTCTCCGGAAGTTCGTCCGGGACGGTGTTCGTGGCCATTGCGTCTCTCCTGTCGCGCGGCCCCGGATGGTGACAGGACACTCGCGCCGAACAGGGTGCTCGCGCACCACCCCGTGCCCGGGTGTACCCGGGGTGGTGCGCGCGACGTGAGCGTTGTCGGTCGCTCGTCCGGGGCCCGGCCTCGTCCTGGGCCACCAGGGGCGGGGCGAGGACGACGGCGTGGGGCTCGGCGGTGTTCATGGCGGAGTCCTTCGTCTCTCACGGAGAGCAGATCAACGACCGTTTGCCAACATGTGTGTGCAAACAATCGTTGACATGATGCACAGACACCCCCCCGAAAGTCAACATACGTAGGCCTACAGTCGTTGACATGGCGTGGCGAGATCGCCGAGACGGTCGGCGCCGGCGGCTGGCTCCGATCGCACCAAAGCTGCAGCTGCGAGGGCCCCCGCAGACCCCGCCCGACGCCACCCGCCCGTTCACGGAGCCCCGTGGCCGCACCCCCCGGCCGGGCTCTGACGGCTGACGATGCCTCCCGACAAGGGCAGCAGCCCGGAACCGGGCCCGCTCTCAGGCCTGCGTGTCGCCTTGCCCCGGCTCTCCTCAGACGGCCACCGGCCCAGCGAGATCAGACCCGTCACGCGGACGATGAGGTAGCCGGCCCATGGCAGCTCCACGAACACCGCGAGCGCCGCCGACAGCCACACGCCAGAGGTGCCGAACGTGAGCGACACATCGAATCAGGCGTCACAGATCTACCGCTGTTCGCTGTTGTACGCCCAGGGGCGTCGCCATGCCCAGCACGGAAGCTGAGGCCACCGGTCCGGGGCTTCGGGTGACTTGCGCCGCCGTGCGGACGCCCGGCCACTTCAGTGCGCGTCGAACCCGCCGCCGCCACAACGCCGTGCGGGGCAGACGCGCGGCTGCCGCCAGCTCGCGGGTAGGCCACCGGCCCGATCCGCCGCCCGTCCAACACGTCCGCCGACAACCGGGACGGCCGATCCTTCCCGGAGCCGACGCCGAAGCGGATGCCGTCCGGTCTGCGAGGGCGCTGAGTAGCGGTTACTCAGGCGGTTCCGGCCGCACGCCGGTTGTCTTGTTCCAACCCGTCGCCGCCTGCGGACGGGGTGGACGTCAAACTCGCCGGGCCGCCGGCATACACGGCACCGCGAGGACGGTGGATGCGGGAGCGTGCTGACCCGGTGAGTGATGGTCGCGTGCGCTCCGGCCGCTTGCGTCGTCAGTGCCCTGCCGGCTCCTCATGGGCCGGCAGCGGTCCCGGGCCGGTCGTGTCGGGAGTGCCCGGCTCCGCTCCGGCGCGGTGCCCCTGCCGTCGTGCGGGTCTTGTGCCAGGCCCCGCGCAGCGTCATCTCATCACCGACCGAGGAAGGTGGCCGTGGCACCTACGCCCCCGCCGAAGAAGAATGTCTCCCGCCGGCTGTTCCTGCGCTACTCCGGGGCGGCGGGTATAGCCGTCGCTGCCGCTGTGGGCACAGTGCACGGCGTCGACTCCCTCGCGGGAACCGGTTCTGCTGCGTCGGCCACTGCGGTGCCGGTCCGCACGGTGCTGCTGCGTCGCCGCGACGACATGATGAACCTGCAGATTCTGCTCGTGAACCTTCAGGTCGGCGGCAAGACCGGGGCGCCGGCGCTGGTCAAGCAGGACGCGACCCAGCCCGCCTTCCTGGTGGTGGACTTCGGCCCACAGTCGACGCAGGAGCGTTCCTTCCCCGATCCGGGCACCGTCGGCCAGGCCCCTGTGTCGCTGGAGTGGGGTGCGGCGAGCCGTCTGGCCTTCGACGTGAGCGATCACCTTCCCCTGCCCTACACCACGTCGGGCTTGCTGCACTGGGCCGGTTTCCCCGCCAGGCTGGTGCCGAACGCGCTCGGACGCGACGTACCGGACTCGTTCCAGGGCGAGCTGCGCGCGCCCACCAGTCACGAGACGTCGCTGGAAGTGCCGTTCGGTGTCGTCGTCTCTCCCGACAGCAGCAGCGGGTGGTGTCATGTGGAGACCGCCGCTGTTCCGTCTTCGCCCAGCGGCTGGACCGAGTTGTGGAACACCCGGCTGGGCACCCGAGTGGAGGACGGCGAGGACGGCGAGCGGACCGTGCGGGAGGACGATTCAGCCCGGCCCCTCAGAGCGGTCTGGCTCCGTGACTCGCGCTTTCCGACGTGGCTCGGCAACCCCTCCTCCGTACCCACCTCCAGTCCTTATCCGACCTCGCTGACCCCCCGCAACCGTTACGACCTGGTGCGCTTGTCGTCCGACTTCTCGGTGCGGACCGCCTCACTGCCCGCCCCCATCGAGGCTGATCTGCTGTCGCTGTCCGCCCTGGGCGCGGGACTGGAAGCACACGGCTCCTGGGACACCACGGGCAGTTCCTTCTCCTCAGGACTGTCTGAGTGGTCGCACAGCATGGGCTTGGGACGCGACCACAAGGTGCGTGTCGCCCAGCACGGCTATCTGCTGCCCTTTGGTCACCGCGCGGCGTATGTTCAGGTCACGGAGCGCCAGATGGAGCCGGACGGAGCCGGGACCGTCGGCGGCATCCTGCGTACCCGCACGTTCCTGGTCGTCCTCGAGCGTGAGCGTCGCTACGAAGGCGATCAGAACATGCCCAACGGCGGCAGATCGTTGCCGTTCCGCCGGATCCAGGCCGTGACCCGTACCACTCCTGCACTCGACCAGGCACGGCCCTACGTCTGGATGTCCTCCGACCCGGTCGCAGGAGCCGATACCGCCTACGCCTTCCTCGCAGAATCCGGTTCCGCCCCGCTGCCGCTGCATTTCACCGGTGTGGACTGGCAGGGGCGGCGTGTTTCGTTCGCGGCTCCAGTGATCTTCATCAGTGAACGGGGCTCCCGTAACAGCTTGCTGCGTAGCTCCGTGGCGACGAAGTACAACACCGAGACTTCCGCCGATGATGCTGCACGGCTTGGACGGGTCGGAGGGCAGTCCGTCGCTCTCGCCGCACCGTCGAAGCCCGGCGACACCAGTCTGCTGGTCCGGACACTGTCGTTCGGTATGGCGATGGCGGATCCGGCGACGAAGGGCGTGCCGGCTTTCCCGTCGGTGAGCCAGGTAGTCGCCGAACTCCCGGCGAGTGTCGTTGCGTTCGCGCCTGACGCACCGGCGGCCGCACTGCAGTATTTCGACGGCTACATCACCCATGGTTTCGACGGCGCACACAACGCGGCAGGTGTGTACCTCGCCAAGGCGCAGGGCAGCGCACGCACCGCTCTGGAGTTCGCTGCCGAGCGCAGCGGCGGCATCGCCACCCCGGGACTGATCATGGACGGTCTTTCCAGGAGGTTCGGACCGGTGGCCGGCGACCTTGTCCAAGTGGCGCGTGAGCGGTTCGACGTGTCCCAGATGCTGTCCGACCTGGACGTCAACCTGCTGGGTGGCGTGCGGCTGTCGGACGTGGTGGAAAACCTGGCGGGCGATGTGCCGAACCCACAGCAGGCCATCAAGGTGGTGACCCGGGAGTTCGACCGTCTGGAAGGTGCCGTCCGCAAGCTGGAGCGGGTCGAGGCGCGGCTTTCCTGGAGTCCTGAACTCAAGGCCGGCCCGGGAAGTCTCAACATGTTCGTTCCAGGCCCTCGTGGTCGGTTGGACATCGAGGCCGTCTCCGTCGTACGGCTGCTGCCGCCGCTGAACGCGGACTACACGGTCCGGGGGCGGCTGGGCGATGTCGCCATCAACATATGGGGCGACAGCGGCGCACGTCACTTCGTCACTGTGGGAATCAAGTCCCTGCAGTTCACCGCGGCCAAGGGGCGTCCCACCGACATCGACTGCGAGCTGGGGCAGGTCTCCTTCCACGGACCGCTGAAGTACCTGGAGGAGATCGCCAAGCTCTGCAGACTGTCGGTTCCCGGTACGCCTTCAACCGCTCGCACCGGCAGCCTGACGAGTCGTGCTGCCGCGGCCCCCGCCGGCTCCCGGTCGCCGCTGGATGTGCGCGTGGTCGGGCAGCAGGTCCAGGCCGAACTGTCCCTGGCCCTGCCGTCGCTTGCTTTCGGTGTCTTCTCCCTCGGCGCGCTCAACCTGTTCGCAGGCCTGTATCTGCCCTTCGACGGATCGCCTGTGCGGCTGCGGTTCGCCGTCAACTCCCGGGACGCGCCGTTCTCCCTGACCATCTCCTTCCTCGGCGGTGGCGGCTTCTTCGCCCTGGAAGCCGGAGCCGACGGGGTGGAAAGCCTGGAGACGGCCCTGGAAGCGGGGGCGGGCACGTCCTTCAACGTGGCCGGAGCGGTCTCCGGCCACGTGGAAGCGAAGATCGGCGTCTACTTCGGCGTGCGCACCGTCGAAGCCGGCGAGTCCACCGCACAGCAGGTGGAACTCTCTGCCTACGTCCGCCTCAGCGGGCGGGTGCGTGTACTGGGGCTGGTCTCCGCCTCCTTGGACTGCCACCTCGCGCTCACCTACTTTTCGGGCCCCGACCGCCTGGTCGGTGAGGCACGGGTGACCATCTCGATCGACCTGTGCTTCTTCGACACCTCGGTGAGCTTCAGCGTGCGCCGCGAACTGGCCGGCGGTCACTCCGCGACGGCCCGCACCAGTGCGGCCAAGAAGGCGAGCCGCGCGCGACTCGCCGCCGTCGCCGGGGCCACCGCCGGAGCCTCGGCACAGGGCTTCTCCGACGCCTACACCCAGCAGCACTGGGATTCCTACTGCACCGCCTTCGCCCCCGTGGGAGCCTGACCATGCCCCGACAGAACACTCTGTGGACCGTCCTGCCCCGAGGCGGCCGATCCGGCAAGCTCCGCTTCACCGTGCATGTCGCACCCCGCCTCGTCATCGACACCGGCAACGGCCGGCTCAGCGACTTCCCGGACTGGGTGAACTGGCCTGCCACGCTCGCGGACGCACGGTTCAGCCTGCACCTTCCCGAAACCGGCGCCAAAGCGGCCCGGCTGGTCTCGGCCCCGGACAGTGCCCGCTGGCGTGCCCTTTTCGACCAGGCGACCCTGGTGCGCGGCCATTCCTTCACCGGACGCGAGAACCGGCTGGTCCGCTCCTACCCCGTCAGCCATGTCCTGTCGTTCCTCTCCGACCGCTGGGGACGCTTCGGGGCCACGGCCGTCGACGCCCCGCCGTCCTACGACGACCTCGCTCAGGACGGGGCCTTCGGCCCGATCGGATTCGAGGAGGTGACCGTCGGCAGCCACGGCAAGAGCGGCTACACCCGGCGAGCCGAGCTGACCGAGACGCTCGAGAACAAACTGGAGGCGAACGGGGCTGTCCCGTTCAACCCCGCGGACGTCGACACCGCAGACGGCCTCGGCCGTGCCTTCCTCCAAGCCGAACGCTTCCACCAGCGAGGGCGCAGGCCCGGATCCGGTCCCCTGCCCGTACAGCCGCGGGAGCACCTGGACGTGCACCAGGTGATCGCCGCGACCCGCGAATACCGCGGACTTCAGCGGGTCCTGGGGCTCGCCCTGGAGTTCGAGGTCGACGACCCGGCCGTGACCGCGCTGCTGACCGGGCCCGCGACACAGACCTGGGCTTCCCTGCAGATCACCTGGTCGACCAGTCCGCCACCGGCAACCGGCCGCGCGGACGTGCTGCCCCGCACCCGCTGCCTGATCGGTGGCAACCGTTTCGAGGCCGCGCCGCGCGATGCCGACGCCAGCGACGTCGACCGGGGGATGCTGCGCGTCGGCCTGGGAGACCGGTTCACGGTCGTGCCCGTCGACCCGGACGGCGGAGCGCTGCTGTCTCGTCAGTTCGCCGACAACGTCACCCGTTCACGCGTGGTGGACGGCAGCCGGCTGAAGAAGCGCAGTGAGGCGGGTGCGGACCGGTTCTCTCTGCCCGCACTGCGGTCGGCGGGTCTGTCGGTCGCACGCGCAGGCCGGGCAGCCGAGCTCGTCAAGGCGTTCGACCGGGCCGCCGAGGCCAACTCCGCAGCCTACGACCAGAACGGCAACCCACGGTCCGCCACCTTGGACCTGTATGCGGACGACCTCGTGCGAGGCCATCGCTGGGACGTCCGCGACCTCGCAGACCCCTCATGGCGGTCTCTGATGGCGCGTGAGGGTGCCTACGTTTTCGAGCGTGACGGACAGTCGGTGAACACGGCCGAAGAAGGGCAGGTCACCCTGGCGCCCAGCACGTCCGGGGATCCTGACGACACCGACCTGTATCTGGGCGAGTCGCTGATGCGCTGGGCCGGCTGGAGCCTGGCCGTCGACCGTATCGGCCGGGCCCTTCAGCCCGACGGGACGCTCGCCGACCCTGAGCCGGTCCAGGACGAGGACTTCCCCTTCACCACGCGGTTCACTGTGCCGCCGGGCAGCCTGCCCCGGCTCCGCTTCGGCCATGCGTACACCTTCCGTGCCCGTGCGGTGGACCTCGCCGGCGACAGCGTGTCGTTCACACAGCAGGACCTTTTCCCGAACGAAACAGGGTTGCGAACGCCTGAAGTCACCTACCGTCGCTTCGACCCGGTGCCGCCGCCCCATGTGCTGCTGCGCAAGCCACAGACAGTCGGTGAATCGGTGAACAGGATGGTGATCCGCAGCGAGAACGCGGGCGGCTCCACAGCCGAGTCCCACAGGCATGTCCTGCCCCCGCGTACCTCGCAGGCGATCGCCGAGCAGCACGGCATGCTCGACGCCGACGCGAACGGTCATCCCATGCGAACCGACCTCTACCAGCTGCTTGCCATCCGGGACGCGGCTCGGCTGGAAGACCTGCCGGGCGCCCAGCAGGGCACCGGGGCGAACGCGGACACCTGGTTCTTCGACACCGACTCGCTGCCCGTCACCTACCTGCCGGACCCCCTGGCCAGGCAGCTGCTCATCAGGGGGCTGCCCGGAAGCACCACGGAGCTGGCGGCGCCGGCCCTGGGAAGCTGGCCGGAGGCGTCCTCGCTGCGCCTTCGGCTGATCAGCGGCACATCCGACGGCTGGTCCTGGGCCGGCGGGGTGCTGAAGGTGGCAGTGGCACCAGGTCACGAGTACCGCCTGCTGTTGTCCTCCAGGCTCGCCGACGGCGATCTCAACATGATGGGGGTGTGGGACTGGATCAAGCGCTGGGCCACCGCGTGGAACGCCGCGCACCCCAGCAGCACACCGATCGATCTCGCCGCGCTCCGCACAGCGGTTGCCGAGGGACGCCACCCGATGATCACGCCCGGCCAGGCCGTCACACTGGTGCACGCGGTCCGTGCTCCTTTGGCCAAGCCGTCCGTCAAGCACATGGAGACACCTGACCGAGCGCCGGCGGCTACCCGTCTCGCGCTGAAGGGGGAGGTCCTGTTCGACCGGCGTTCCACCGGGACACTGGATGTGCTGGCCTCCTGGAAGGAGCCCGTCGACGGTGGGCCCGGGACTGCGGACCCGGTCACGCCGCGCACCTTCCAGGACACACCACTGTCGCTCCGGATCGGCCGCGCGCCGGAGCCCAGCCCCGGAGACGACCGCAAGGACATCGACGGCGGGCACGACTTCGGGGACACCCGTCATCGCGTTGTCACGTACACCGGGCTGGCGACGAGCCGTTACGCCGAGCACTTCCGGGAGGAGACGACCGTTCTCCTGGCCGGTGGGCGGGTGACACTCGGCGCGCTGGAGCCTGCGACGCTGAAAGTCACAGATGCCGTCAGCGGCCTGCCTCTTGCTCCGGCGCCGACGGGCAGCACCGATCCCGCCACGGCCGAGGGCGACTACATTCTCGACCCAGCGACCCGGGTGCTGACGCGCACCGCCGGCGGCACGCTCTCAGATGACGCCGAACTCGTGGTCAGCTATGTGGCACCCGGCATCTACGCGTCCTCGGACGAGGAAGAACGCACCATCCTGAGCACCGCGCAGCCCGCGCCTCCGGTTGTGCGACAGGTCGTACCACTGTTCCGTTGGGACGCCCCGGCAACCGACCAGAGCAGGCGGCGCGGTAACGCCGTCCGAATCTATCTGGAGCGTCCCTGGTGGTCTTCGGGCGCCGGGGAAAAGCTCGGTGTGGTGCTGGTGAGCAGCAGCACCGAACCGCCCCAGGCCCTGCGCCCGTACCTCACCATGCAGGGTGTGGACCCCACGGTGACGGACTACCTCCTGCCTCCCTACCCGCGTCTGGCGTCATTTCCTCGCACGACGAAGTCGGCCACCGGAGTGACCTTGGCAGAGGTTCCAGGCACAACGGTCACCATCGCCGGCCATGACGTCTCCTTCGATGCGGCCCGCGACCTCTGGTACGCCGACGTCGAGCTGGTCGCGCCGAACGGGGCGCCGCCCGCGGCGTGGCTTCCGTTCGTGCGACTGGCACTGGTGCGGTACCAGCCGAACTCGCTCGACGGCTACTCGGTGTCCAAGGTCGTCCACGCCCCGATGGCCCAGCTGAGTCCGGAGCGCAAGGCCACCCTTGTGCGCGGCTCCGGCACGGCGACGATCTCGGTGACGGGGCCGGCGTACACGGGGAACTCGTGGCTGGCCACGACCCGTCCCTCGATGCGGGCTGTGGTCGAGCAGGCGAACCCGGCCGTTCCCGACCCTCACCTGCGGTGGGAGGAGATCACAGGCTCGGCTGTCGCGCTGAGCGCGACCGGAAGCAGCGCGCAGACGACATGGACAGGCACCGTGGCGACCACCGGCGGCCCTTATGGCAACGCGCCGCGAAGGGTGTGCATCACCGAGACCGAACGCCACCTGGGAGGCACGGGCCGCGTCGTGTACCTGGATGTCCTGGCCCTCTGACCCCGGCCGGCCCGCGGCCCGTGACCATGAATGATCACGGGCCGCGCCCGGCTTCGGCAGACATGCGAACCACCCACCAGTAGGCCACGGAAAGCAACACGCTGACAGACTTCGGTGGCGGCCAGTGGGAGACAGCGCTGACCATCGCATCGGGCCACCACCAGGAGGAGGACGCCGTCCCCCGGGATCAGCGCACGCTGGATGCCGGATGCCGCACCCACCCCGCCCTGCGCCTATGACGAAGCGCAGGAAGACAGCTGCCGGACGGTTCGCCGGCCGGTGCGATGCCGGCTCTCACTCACGAGTTGCCTCCGGGGCGGCGGCGCAAGCCGGGCTCCAGGCTGCCGGGCAGACGAGCTGAGGTCATGCGCTGGTCCCTGCCCTCCCCGGGGAGGTACAGCGGCGCAGATGCGCTGGGGACCGAGGGGACGCCGGCCCGTTGCCGAGGCTGGGCCACCTGCGGGCGCGCCCTCGAGATCGCCGGCGGGCGCGCGTCGTCAGGCCGCGTCGAAGCTCGCCCAGCGGTCGATGAGATCTTCGCTTTCGCGTCCGGATCCGGCCTGGCTTGTGAGGGCAGCGACGATCATGCCGCCACGGCCGTGTTCGTCGGCAGGCCGGGCAGCTGCCCAGTTGTCCGGGGCGGCCTGGGGGCCGCCGTCGCTGACATGGACTTCCACGGCTCCCACGCCTTTGACACAGGCGCGCAGGTGCAGCACGACGGGCGGCATCGCATGGCAGACAGCGTTGGTGACGAGTTCGGAGATCACCAGGAGGGTCTCGTAGATCTGGTCGTCGTCCAGTCCCCACGCGGCCAGAACAGGGCGGGCCTCATGACGGGCCGAAGCGGGAGCGAGAGGCCCGTGATCCAGAAGCAGACCGAACACGTGCTCACCGGTGCAGGCCGCTTGCAGCTCGGGACACTGCTGCCGGCGCGAGATCGTGGTCGTGTTCATCGAAATCACTGCCTGAGGAGCCGGAATGGGTTTTCTGTCCCTTCCAGAACACCTCCAGACGACACAGAGACCATGAGCAATCGCTACCCAAACGCGAAAGCCGGGAGCGCCGACCCGCCCTCGACCGCCCAGGGATCCAGCCGCCGGAACCGGCGGCCCCGGAGAAGGCACGGACACGACCGCCCGGCGCCCCGGGCGCGGTGAAGACCATCTGCCCCTCTGCGTCCATGCCGATCATGGACTTCACGGCGTCCCCCACGTCAAGACTCCACGGGGGACACACCGTCCGCCCTTGCACCGAGAACGCCGACCGGTTTGCAGCACGGCACGCGCTTGTCGCGCGCATGCATCTACGGAATCAGAACGATCTTCCCTGTGGTGCGGCCCTCCTCGCCCAGGCGGTGGGCGTCGGTCGCCTGATCAAGAGGAAATGTGCGATCGATGTGGACCGTGATCCGACCTTCTCCGGCGAGCAAAGCCAGGGCTTCCAGGTCGGCCCGATCGGGTTCCACCAGCATGAAGCCGGCCCGCAGACCGCTCTGCGCGGCCCATTGAACCGCGTCCGCATCGGCGCCGTTGAGTGCGACGACCCGGCCACCGGGCACCAACACCTCAGCCAGGTCCCGGATCTGCCCGGGCACGGTAGCCAAAAGGATATCGACGTCTCTCACCTGGGAGCTCACTACAGAGCTCGTGTAGTCGATGACCTCATCGGCGCCAAGGCCCCGCACGAAATCGTGCTTTGCTCCGCTGGCGGTCGCGATGACATAAGCACCGCGAGCCTTGGCAATCTGAACGGCGAGGTGGCCGACGCCTCCCGCCGCGGCCGGAATGAGTACCCGCTCTCCCACAGCGACCCCAGCCACCGTCACCAGCGCCTGCCAAGCGGTAAGACCCGCCAGGGGAAGGCCCGCCGCTTGGACATGGCTCATGCCGGGCGGCTTGAGAACAAGGTGTCTCGACGGAGCGGTCACGAACTCCGCGTACGCTCCTGCCTCGGCCGGAAACCGTGGCATTCCGAAGACCTCGTCTCCCGGCCTGAAGCGCGTCACACCGGCTCCGACGGCCGCCACCGCCCCTGAGACGTCCCAGCCGACTGAGAAGGGCAGTTCGCCCATGCCTCCCCCGCTGCGCACCTTCCAGTCGACCGGATTCACGCCGGCGGCATTCACCTCGACCAGGACCTCTGCCGGTCCTGGTTGCGGCACATCAACCTCGACAACCTCGAGAACATCCGGACCACCCAACCTGCTCTGCATTACTCGGCGCATGTGTTCATCGATATCAGGCCGGCACCGTGGACAGGTGAGTAGCACATACTCAACATCCGCCTCCGCCATTCCTTCAGATTCATGCCGATCCCAGGAAGAACGCTCCCGTCGGGAGCGTTCAAGGTCGCCAGACGCGTTGCGTCTGCGGCGATGGACCGCGCTGTCCTGCGGGCCTGCTTTCGGACGAGCGGTGACGAGGGATCCCGACCACAGGATGAGCGCGTTGATCGAGCGGGCCAGGGGGCCGCCGTGCCCCGAGCAGCCCGGCCTGCGGGCGCTCGCTGCGGGGAAGAGGCAGGGCTCTCGCTGTACGGCGGCCCGTCTCGGCGCTGCTTGGCAGGGCTGCACGTTGTGCCCGGCCGAAGATCGGCCCTCGCCTGGTTGCCCGCAGAACCGGCTTCAGCCCGCACGGGAGGTTGGCCATTTCTCCGTATGTGGCCCGGGCCGGTCGGGCAAGGGCCGCCGGGAGTCGCACCGCAACTGCCAGGAATTTTGGTGCGGCGGCGGCATGTTCCCACCTGATCGGGAGCCCTGACGGGGGAGGGCGGGAAGCGCGCCATAATGCTCGTGCAACGGGAGGGGTTGTATGAGTGTGTCGTTCTCTCACCAGTTCAACGTGCAGGCGGTCGCAGCGGAAGGTGGGTCCGCCCAGTTCGGGACGAACGTGCTCGCTGGTCTCGTCGACGGGATCGACACGTTCCGGCACGAGTTGGAGCGGAAGCGGCGATCACGCAGCCTGGGGCCCGGGATGCTCGGGGCGTTCTTGTGGGTGGACGACGCTGAACTGCTGCGCCGGATCGCCGAGTTCCAGTTCGGGCTGTGGACGCAGGATCCCGGCCTCATGAAGGCTGCACAGAAGTTCCTGGTTGAGGTGGTGGCCCAGTCCGAGGAGCTGGATCCTGACAGCAACACCCTGACTCCGGACCTGGTCGAACCGGACTACGACGACGAGGAGATGTGGGAGGCGTACACCGCGCTCGCCGACGGCG
Source organism: Streptomyces sp. NPDC002566 (assembly GCF_042889585.1). Lineage (NCBI taxonomy): Bacteria > Bacillati > Actinomycetota > Actinomycetes > Kitasatosporales > Streptomycetaceae > Streptomyces > Streptomyces sp. NPDC002566. Next base: position 53,585 of record NZ_JBIARD010000014.1, read on the forward strand.
CACCCGACGAGGGCCCTAGGAACGGCGAGTGACGAGCCTGAGCGACACCGTCGCCCCCGGGTCGCCTCGTTTCGCCTTGCATACCCTGGGCTGGCGTGCCTTTCAGGACCTGTGCGCGGCTGTGCTGCGGGAGGTATGGGGGCAGTCGGTGCAGGCGTTCGCGGACTCCAACGACGCGGGCAGGGACGGCGCCTTCTACGGCACCTGGCAACCGCCGGACGAGCTGGGAGGCGTGCGCGATCTGCTGCCGGGCCCCTTTGTGCTGCAGTGCAAGCACACCAAGAAGGCGGATGCCACACTCGCCCCGTCGGAACTCGAGGACGAGTTCACCAAGGTCCGCGCCTTGGTCGAGCGCGGGGTGTGCGCAACATATGTGCTGCTGACGAACGCCCGGGTCAGCGGCCAGTCCGAGGAAGAGATCCGGCGGCGACTGCGTGCCTGCGGAGTGGCGCATCCCCTGGTCCTGGACGGGCAGTGGCTGAGCGACATGATCGCCTCACATCGAGGGCTGCGGATGTTCGTCCCTCGTGTCTACGGGCTCGGTGACCTGTCGCAGATCCTCGACGAACGCGCCTACACCCAGGCCCTGGTGCTGATGAGGTCTGCGCCGGAGCAGGTTTCCACGTTCGTCGTCACCAGTGCCTACCGCAAGGCCGCCCGCGCCCTGCGCGACCACGGGTTCGTGCTGCTGCTCGGCGACCCGGCCGTGGGCAAGTCCGTCATCGCCCTGATGCTCGCCATCAGTGCCGCCGACAACTGGGGCTGCGTGGCCATCAAGCCGCGGACCTCCGACGAGCTGGTGCAGCGCTGGAACCCGCACGAGAAGGATCAGTTCTTCTGGCTCGATGACGCCTTCGGCGCGGTCCGTCATGAGGAGATCCTCACCCACGCCTGGGCGCGGGACCTGCCGCACGTGATGAGCGCCGTGAAGAACGGGGCCCGGGTCGTGCTGACCTCCCGCAACTACATCTACAACGAGGCCCGGCCCCTGCTGAAGCCGTATGCCTACCCCCTGCTGCACGAGCAGCAGGTCACCGTCGACGTCGCCGACCTCGCCCGCGCGGAGCGGCAGCAGATCCTCTACAACCATCTCGCTGCGGGCGATCAGCCGGCAAGCGTGCTCAGCCAGATGAAGCCGCACCTCGAAGCCGCAGCCGACGCCGAGCCATTCCGTCCCGAAGCAGCACGCCGTCTCGGACTCCAGGCCTTCACCACCGGGCTGTCCCAGACCCGCGAGAGCATCACGTCCTTCATGGCCCAGCCGCGGCAGCTCCTGATCGATATCTATGACCAGCTGGACGTGGACGCCCACGCAGCTCTCGCCCTCGTGTACGCCACAGCCCAGGACAAGGGGCTGTCCAGCCCGCTCGCCCTTGATCCGGTCCAGCGCGACATCATCGAACGGGCTGGTGCCTCACCCGGTGCCACCAGCCGGGCCATGGCCACGCTCACCGGTACCTTCCTCACCGAGGCGACCGCCCTTGACGGGCAGGCGTATTGGTCATTCCACCACCCCACTCTCTGGGAGGGCTTCGCTGCCTGGCTGACCACCCAGAGTCACTTGCTTCCCATCGTCCTCACCGGCATGACCGACCAGGCCCTGCTCTCGCGCACGGACTGTCTGCCCGACGGTAGCGAGCAACGTCAGGGCACTCTCCTGCGCATTCCGTCACCTCTGTACCAGGCGACGGCCCAGCGGATCTCCCCGCTACTCCGACTTCGCCGCGACCCTCACATGGTGTTTCGGGATGAGTACGAGCGTGAGCAAAGCATCCTGTCCTACTTATGGCGGGGCAGTAGCAACGGCTTCCTACGTGCCTACCTCGTAGAAGATCCGGAACTACACACGGTGCTCCTGGACTTCGAGGCACCGGCCAAAGACGATCTCCGCCCACGGGTACTGGCCCGCCTCCACCACGCCGGCCTGCTCCCCGAAGAGATCCGGCAGGAGGCGATCTCCCATATGACGGACCTGGCCGTCACGGCGCCGGACGCCTCGTGGATCGAAGACAACGACTGGCAGAAGGAGGCTTGGCACGTCCTCCTCACCGATGAAGAACGCGAGAGCCTGTTCGATCACGTGCGCCGTGAACTCGTTCCCTGCCTGGAACGGCGGGTAGACGACTGGGCCTACGAGTTCAATGGCGACACAGACAACGACCCCGTCGATGACGCACTGTTCTGGTACAGCCAAGCCTTTGAGCGACGACTAGACAATCGCACAGCCGGTGAGTTCGACCGCGCGCGCGACATCTACCAACAGGTCCGCGAGGAGCCGGACGAAGCCCCCCGCGGCGGGGCTCCCGGCCCCGCCCCCTACCGACGGGAGACCCCGCAGAGCACCCAACCGATTCCAGAACAGCGCAGTCTTTTCGACGACATCGACCGCTGATAGACGGCCAGAACGCCCATCATGGACCCCGCCTGCGCAGCGTTCCCTTGGTTTCCGCCACGCTCTGCAACAGGACCCGTGCCATGACACCGTTCCCCAGCCGATCACGCGGGGCAGCACGAAGTACGAGGACTGGCTACCGAGTTGAGCTCGGCGGCCGGTCCTCACCCGTTCTCGGGCTCGGTGGTGCCAGGAGCGGAGATTGCCTTGATGCCGTACTCGGCGAGGGTCGCGGTCAGCATCTGCGTCTGGCCGGGCGGGAGTTGCCCGGCGTTCAGCCTGGTGCGGGCCTTGGCGAGCCAGGGGCCGATCATGACGCGTTCACCGTCGACCTCCATCCACTCGCGGGCGCCGGGGGTGCGTCCCCAGCGCTCGACGAACAGGCCGAGGATCCGCGCGGTCTGGGCGAAGGTGCGCCGCCTCGGGGCGCCGGTGCTGGGAGGAGCCTGGTCGGGGGTGAGGCCGATCCGGGTGAGCAGGTCGCGCTGCCCGGGGGCGAGTTGGGTCCAGGTGGTGAATTGGCGGTGCAGCCAGCTGCCGGCCTTCACTGTTCCGATGACCGTGTCGCGGGTCAGGGTGGCGGGGTGGGTGCCGGCTTCGATGTGGCGGCGGATGGCGTGGTACTTGCGGTGCCAGTCGGGACCGTGCGGGAGTTTCCAGTCCGGGTCAAGGGCGGTGAGTTCGGCGGCGCGGGCGGGGGCGAGACGGCCGTTGCGGGCGGCGGTGCGCTGGTCGGCGAGGAACTGGCCACCGGGCTGATGGGCGGGAACGGCGAGGTGGCCGTGCTCGGCGTGGAAGGCCTCGACGGTGGCCATGTGCCCCTGCCAGAGGGCCTCGTGCTCGTCCCAGACCATGCCGAGCGCCTCCAGCTCGGCGATCCACGCCGCATCGAGGGCGCCCGCGCGGCAGGCGGTGCGCTGGCCGGTGATGAAGGAGCCCAGCCGATAGCCGTAGGCGTCCTCGTAGTCGGCAGGCACCCGCAGGTGGCCGTGTTCGGCGTGGTAGCGGATGGCGGCGGCGAGACCGGCGCGGCGGGGGGCGGACAGCACGGCGCCGCTGGAGGGCCACACCAGCAGGTCGAGGGCACGGGCGATCGCCGAAGGGTCGAGGGTGTGGTCGAAGCGGAAGCGGCGGGTGATGTAGGTGTGGGAGTCGCGGGCGGGATGCTGGTTCTTGGCCCGTGGGGCGCGGGCGGCGATGGTCTGATCGTGGTGGCGCAGGGCGGCGGTGACCAGCCAGAGAGCCTCGTAGGGGGTGCCGAGGAGGTCGGTGGGGTCCGCGCCGGGCGGGATGTAGGCGGGGATGACGAGGCTGGCCGTCTTCGTCTTGAGGGTGGGGGGTTTGCGCAGGGCGCGGCCGAGGGCCTGGACGATGCGGCGGACGCTGGCGGTGCGGTCGGCGAAGACGACGCCGTCGACGGCCGGCAGGTCGACGCCTTCGCCAAGGATCTTGGCGTTGGCCAGTACTCCCCGCTCGGCGTCGGTGAAGCGGGCGATGATGTCGGCGCGCCGGTGGGGGCTGTGGGTGCCGTCGATGGACTGCACGACGGTCTCGCCCGCCCAGTCGGGGCGCAGTTCCTCGGGGAGGGTGCGCAGGGTGTGGGCGAACTGGCGGGCGAAGTCGGCAGCGTCGGCGATCTGCTGGAAGTAGACGAACACGTGCCGCAGGTCCTGCTCGCGCATGGCTTTGAGGATGGCCAGGTGCAGGGCGGTGGTGCGGCGCGCGGTGGGCCCGGCTTGCGGATCGGTGAGTGCGGTGCGCAGTTCGGTGTCGGTGACGGTGGGGACGACGAGCTGGTAGTCGGCCAGGACGCCGTCGTCGATGGCGTCGGCGTGGGAGTAGGTGTGCAGGCGGGGGCCGAAGATCTGCGGCTGGTCCATGGTGGCCAGCAGGGCCGGGTCGTCCCAGGCGGGTGCGGTGGCGGTGGTGCGCTTGGGCTGCGCTCTGGTGGTGGGCGGCTCGGTCAGGCGGGGGGCGTCCCACACATAGGGGGTGGCGGTGAGGTAGAGGCGGCGCTCGGCAGGGATGCGCTCGTTGTCGTGCAGCGCGGTCCAGTTCTTCTCCCAGGTGCCGGCCGTGGCGTGGGCTTCGTCCACGACCAGCAGGCCGAAGAGGGGGGCGGGGAAGATCGCGGAGTGCTGGGCCTCTTCGATCTTGGACAGCGAGTCGTAAGTGAAGAAGACCGTCGCTTTGGGGTGGCGGCCGAGCCAGTAGGCCAGGTACTCCCCCGCGTTGGCCGAGTCGACCTCGGCCTCGGCGAGCAACGGGTGGGAGGCGGCGCGTAGCGAGGAGACGGTAATCATCGGCTCGCGGCGGCCGTCTGCGCGGGCGGCCGCTGCCCACTGTGCGACCAGGTCCAGGCTGGGCACCGCCACCGCCAGGTGCCGCACGCCGAGTTCCTCGGCTACGCGCAGTGCGAAGAGGGTCTTGCCGGTGCCGCAGGCCGAGACGGCGTGCCCGCGGGTGCGCGGGCGGCGCAGGTGGCGAACCGTGTTGGCGAGGCCCTCCTGCTGGTCTGTGCGCAGGACCAGACGCCCGGGGTGTTCTGTTGGGGTGGGACTGGCGGTCATCGCGCGTTTCCTCGGCATGCAGGAGGGGCTGACTCGCGTTCATTCTCGCGTAGAGCAGGGGTGCGGCGCAGTGTCTCTGCTCTGGCGGGGGCGCGCTGCGAGCCATGCGCGCCCCATGATCAGTGTTGTCGGATGCGGACAGGGGGCGGCGGCTCGGGGCCCGGGCTTTCTCCGCTTGGTTTCAGGCAGCCCGGCGGAAGGCTGTCTTGCGTGCCGTGGGCAGGCGCAGAAGGTCTTGCAGGGGCGTGCCGTGTTCGGCCCACCGGCGCAGGCGGTCCCGGTCGATCCAGTGCACCTGGTGGCGTTCGCCCCATGTTTTGGCGTCCCGGGTGAAGGAGCCGTTGGTGACCACGACTGCGATATCGGCTCCGTGCGCGGGGCCTGCGGTGCCTTTGACCTGGTACATCACGGATGAGCCGACCTTGCCGGCGACGGTGGTGTGCTTGGCCTGCAGGACGATTCTGCCGCGTTGGCGGTCCTCGCCGATGACGTCTGCGGCCTGGTCTCCTTGTCGGCCGACCTGCCGTGCGTTCCAGCCGTCCCGGAGGAGCAGGTCACGCAGGGCGAACTCGAAGGCCCGGTCGTCCATGGCGTCGAGTTGCGCGAGCGTGATCCGGAGCCGGGCCAGCGTCTGGGCCCGCACCTTCCGGGCCTGCAGTTCACGGATGAACCGCCAGGCTGTGTAGCCGAGGGCGAGAGCCGCGAGGACGGCGAGCCATGGCCAGATGCGGACGGCTGCCTGCCATGTGGCTGTGGCGATCTTGGCCAGCAGCCAGAGTGCGGCGCAGGCGACGGCCGCGGCGGCGGCCTGTTCCCTGCCGCCGCGGGGTGGGCGTAGCCGGGGCGAGCGGCGGGGCATCAGTGGCCCACGCTCGCTGACACTGATGGTGTAGGGGTTTGCGGTGGTGTCGGGGAGGCCTCTCCGAAGCCGATGAGCTGGCTCCATAGCCACACCACCGCGATCAGCCCTGCGATTGACCAGCCGCTCAGTTTCTTCGCGCTGGGGCGGGGTTTGCGTCGGTAATGACTTCGCACCTTGTAGTAGCCCTCGGACGGCTTCGCCACTGCTTCCTCCTGCGTGTCGTCAGGCCGCCAACTGCGGTCTGATCTCTGGGAATTGGTGTAGCAGCGGGCACTGACAAATCCGCCGGTTTGATCAGCGGAGGCCTTCGCAGTGCCTCGAAAACGCGCCGTGATGCGGTCACGGGTCCGCGGTGTTCGAACATGCGGGACAGTGGTTCTCGGGTCTGCGGAAACTCCTGTCATGCGGACGGGACTGGCGTGTTCTGGTACGGCTGTGGTGGCCCATGCAGGTACTCATGCACCGCAGTGCTCTGTTTCCGTCACTTCGACCACATGCAGAAATGGCATGAAACAGTACGTGTTCGATGCGCTCCTTCTTGGGAGGCAGGTCGGGTGCCTTCAGGGATGGGCGGCTTTCGACGCGGGGGTGCTGTGGGGCTGCCTTCTCGGCGGGGCCGAGAGGGGTAGGGGCAGCCCCGGCGGTTGTGGCTACGCCTTGGGCCGACGGCGGATTGAAGATCGGTGAGTGTGCGCGGCCTGGGGCTTGCGTTTCGTCGGCGAGGGCGGGTCCGGCGTCCGTCGTGGGGTCATTCGGCCGCTTCGGTGAGGTGTGTGAAGGTGGAGCCGTCGATGTTCTTGGAGATGTGCAGGCGTTGGGTGATGCGGCGGCGGAGTTCGGGGACGTGGCTGATGAGTCCGACGGTGCGGTCGTGGGCGCGTAGGGAGTCCAGGACGTCGAGGACTTGGTGGAGGGTGTCTTCGTCGAGGGTGCCGAAGCCTTCGTCGATGAAGAGGGTGTCCAGTGCCTGGCCGCCGGCTTCGGCGGTAACGATGTCGGCCAGGCCCAGGGCGAGGGCCAGGGAGACGTAGAAGGATTCGCCGCCGGAGAGGGTGTCGGTGTGGCGTTTGTGTCCGCTCCAGGCGTCGAGGACCTTGAGGTCCAGGCCTGATTTGGCGCCTCGGGCGGCTCTGTCGTCGGAGTGGACGAGGGTGAAGCGGTGGTGGGACATGCGTGACAGGCGGGTGTTGGCGGCGTCGACGACGTCTTCGAGGCGGGCTGCCAGTACGTAGGACTCCAGTTGCATGCGGAGCTGGTTGCTGGGTGAGCCGCCGCTGATGAGGCCGTGGAGGTGATCGACGGTGCGGTAGGTGTCCTCGAGGGGTTCCAGGCGCTGGATGTGGGTGTCCAGCTGAGCGGTAAGGGTGGCCAGGGTGGTTGCGCGGTCGGCGGCCTGGGTGGCGAGGGCTGCCGTGCGGGAGTGGGTTGCGGTGGCGGTGTTCAGTTCGGTGACGGCGTGCTCGAGGTCGGCCGGAGGCTGGGCGATGGCTGCCTGCAGTTCGGGGTCGGCGAGCCGGGCGGTCAAGACGAGGCACTGTTCACGCCAGTGGGTGATTTGGCTCTCGATCGCGGTGAGTTCGTCGTCGGGCAGGCGGGCGGCCGAGGCTTCGGCCGGGGAAGTGAAGCCTGCCGCGTGGGCTGCCTGCTTCGCCAGAGCGGCGGCGCTGTGGCGGCTTGCGGCGGTTGCTGTCACGGTGGCGGCGCACGCGGCGGCGGCCTCGAGGCGGCCGGCGTGCTGGGTGAGGTCGGTGATGCGGTCTGCGAGTGTGGCGTGCCCGTTGAGAGCGGTCGCGAGGCGGTGGGTGAGCTCTTCGCGCTGCGTGTGCAGGCTGTCGTAGGTGGCGTCGGCGGCGCCCAGGCGTGCGGTTGCGGTGTTGCGGGTGTGCTCGGTTTCGGCCTGTTCCTTTTCCAGGAGGGCGAGTTGTTCGCTGGCCGGTCCGGCGTCGGATGCTTGGGAGAGGGCGTCGGCGAGGTGTTGCTCGAGCGTAGTGCGGTGGGCGGTGAGGTCGGCGAGGGGGGTGTCGCCGCCGGCTTCACCGCGTGCCGTGGCGGCTTGTTCGTTCAGGTGGGCCAGGGTCTCTTTGGCCTTGTTCTCGCTCTGCTGGGCGCGGGTGTGGGCGGCTTCGGCGGCCTGTTCGTCGGCGGCGGTGGGCTGGCCTGGCTGGGCGGTGGCGGGTGCGGGGTGGGTGGGGGAACCGCATACGGGGCAGTCTTCGCCGTCGACGAGCCGGCCGGCGAGCTCGGCGACGATGCCGTCTGTACGACGGCGCCGGATGTCGATGTACGTTTTCGCGGCTTGCTCGGAGTCCTTCTCGGCCTGGCTGAGGACTTTGTGGGCGGCGCTGATCTGCTGGTCGAGGGCGTCACGGCGTCTGGCGGCTTCCAGCTGCTTTTCGACGAGGTTGAGGGTGGGGGTGAGTTCGCGGCTGGTCTCCTGCGCGCTGCGGGCGTCTTCCAGGCGTGCGGCCAGGGCGGCGCGGCGTTGGGGAAGGGTGTTGAGCCGTTCCTGGGCGTCGGTGAGGGTTTCGGTGAGCTGCCGGCGCTCGCGGTCGAGTGCGGCCAGTTCTGCCGTGTGGCGCTGAAGGGTGGCCTCGTCGGGCAGCAGCGCTTGGACGGCGCCGGTGTCGGCGTGCAGTTGCTGCGCGGCGTGAGTGAGGCCGGCGGCGTCGAGGGATGCGTGTTCGAACAGCAAAAGGGCGCGGGCGCGGCTGTCGTCGTCCAGGGCACGGGTGTGCTCGAGGTCGGCGGTGTGTGCGGTCTCCAGGACGGATTGCAGTTGCTGGGCTTTCACGGCGCGCTCGCGGCGGTCGGCCAGGCGGTCGTGATGGGCGGTCTGCTCGTGGAGCAGGCTGAGGTCGTGTGCGGTGGTGCGGTGGGTCTGCTGGAGACGGTGGAGGTCGCGGACGGCCTGTTCTGCGATGCGGGCTTGCGCCAGCTGCTGCTCGGCGGTCTCGGTGGCGGTGGTTGCGGCGTCTTGGAGGGTGAGGGCCTGGCTGTGCAGGGCGCTGGCCCAGGCGCGGGCGGGGGCGGTGAGGGTGGCGGGGTCGTCGGCCCGGGGGGCGTCCTGGGCGGGTTCGAGGTCGTCGCCGGCTGCCTGCTGGATGCGTTCGGCCAGGCGCAGGACGTCGGCGCGGGCCTCGTCGCGCGTCTTGGCGGTGAGGGTTTTGCGGGTGGCGAGGAATTCTTCGATGAGGCCGAAGCGGCGGGTGCCGAAGAGGGTGCCGAGCAGGATGCGGCGTTCGGATGCGTCGGCGCGCAGGAACTTGGTGAACTCGTTCTGCGGGAGCAGGACGACCTGGCAGAACTGCTGCCGGGTCAGGCGCAGAAGGGACTTGATCTCTTCTCCGGCTTCCTTGTGGGACTTGATGACGCCTTCCCACTGGCCGTGTCCGTGTTCGTCGAGGACCCACTGGTGCAGGTAGGTTTCGGCCTTCTGGTCGACGAGTTCTGCGCTGTTGCGCAGGTGGGGTCGCTTCTGGGCGGGGATTCTGCGGATCTGCAGGCGCTTGCCGGCGAGGGTTACTTCCAGGGTCACTTCGGTCAGCAGGTTGGCGGGCGCGTGATCGCTGCGCAGCCGCATGTTGCGTTCGTGAGGCGGCAGGCCGTAGAGGGCGAAGCAGATGGCGGCGAACAGGGTGCTCTTGCCGGCGCCGGTGTCGCCGTGCAGGAGGAACAGGCCGTCGGCGGACAGGGCGTCGAAGTCGACGGTGTGCCGGCGGGCGAAGGGGCCGAAGGCCTGCAGGCGCAGGGAGTGCAGACGCATGTCAGACGGTTTCCTTCTCCTGGGCGCGCACGCGCATGTCGTCGACGGCCTCTTGCAGGAGGTCTGCCTCTGCGGTGGTGGGTGGGGTGCCGCGCACGGCGGTGATGAAGTCGTGGGCGATGTCGAGGTCGCCGCGGCCGCGTACCCGTTCGCGGTAGGTGGGGCTGTCGGTGGCCTGCGCCGGGATGCCGGCGGGTACGTGCCGCATGTCCAGCGTCTTGGGGAAGCGCTGTCTGAGTCGTGCCATCGCCTCGTACGGGAGGGCGGTGTCGGTGAGGGTGACCTGTAGCCAGGCTTCGCTGTGAGGTTCGTGTGCGGGATTCGTTAGCAGGTCTTCGATGCGGCCGGTCAGCCGTGCCAGCGGCAGGTGGAGGCCGGCCGGGATGTCGTGGCGGGTGATCGTGGGGGCGCCGTCGGCCGGCAGGTCGGCCAGAGTAAGGGATTTGGTGTGGTTGGTCTCGGAGAAGGAGTAGGCCAGTGGGGAGCCGCTGTAGTGGATGCGGTCGTTGACGCTCTGCGGGCGGTGGAGATGGCCCAGGGCGGTGTAGTGGATGCCGTCGAAGAGGTCGGCGCCGGCGTGGGCGATGCCGCCGACACTGATGTCGCGTTCGCTTTTGCTGGTGGTGGCGCCGGTGATGAAGGCGTGGGCGAGGACGACGGAGCGGGTGCCCGGTCGGGTGGCGAGGTCAGCGCGGATGCGGTCCAGTGCTGAGGTGAGAACGGCCTGGTGGGAGGCTGTCTCGGCGTCCAGCTGGGTGCGTGCCAGGGCGGGCTCGAGGTAGGGCACTCCGTAGACGGCGACGGGGCCGTGCTCGTCGTCGAGGAGGACGGGGCGGGCGGCGTCGGCGGGGTCGGTGCGCAGGTGGACGCCGGCTTTGGCGTACAGGCCGGAGCCAGTACCGAGACGGTGGGCCGAGTCGTGGTTCCCGCTGATCATGACGGTGGGGATGCCGAGGTCGGCGAGCTGGTGCAGAGCCCGGTCGAACAGGCGTACCGCGTCCAGGCTCGGGATGGCACGGTCGTAGATGTCGCCCGCGATCAGCAGGGCGTCCACCTTCTGGGTGCGGGCGGTGGCGCAGATGTGGTCCAGGACCTTGCGCTGGTGGTCGATCAGATCTTCCCCGTGGAACCGGCGGCCGAGATGCCAGTCCGAGGTGTGCAGGAACCTCATGGGCACAGACCGTAACCAGAGTGGTGGGAGCTACGGGCGGTTTTCCCGATAAACGGTCTTGTTTCGGGGGCTTGGGGCACGTGAGGGAAAGGTTTCTTCGTCTGCGTGGCCGGGTGGCGGAGCCGGACGCGGCTCGCAGGGTGATTGTCAGTGGCAGGAGGCAAGATAGGCAGTGGGGGAAGGAGGATGTGATGTCGTCATCGCGTTCTGCCAGGACCGAGCACACTGCGGCGCCCGGGGGCTGCCGGTGGTGCGGAATCGAAGCCCGCGCGCACGCGCGGCAATGGACTGCGGAGGCCGGATGGCACGCCTGGACGGCGCCGACCACTGAGCAGCGCAAGGAGCGCATGCTGCAGCGGCGAACGCAGCAGCAGGTCAGCAGGCGAGGGCCTGCACCTCGGTGAAGATGTCCCGTAGCTGCTGGGGGACCTCTTCGGGGGTGGTGAGCATGGACACCAGTGCGTAGAGCATGTCGGCCTTGCCGTTGGGGCTGCTCTCCGCGGCCTGCTGTTTGATCATGTAGAGGATGCGTTCGCTGAACTTGCCGCCCCGGTGTTCGGTGAAGTCGTCGGCGCTCCACAGCTGGCCCTGGGGGCGGGGCCAGTGGGCGTTGGCGGCGGCCGCCCACTGGAGGTCGCTGAAGAGCTCCTCCAACTCGTTGTAGCCGTCGCTCTCGCCGACGTAGGCGACCTGCTTGGTGAGGTCGAGGCCGGCTTTGATGAGTTTCTCGGTCTTGAAGTGCTTATTGGTGCGGCTGTCGGCGTCGACCATCAGCATGACGGTGCGGTGGTGCTTGACGAGGTAGCCCGCGAGGTGGAGTGCTCCTTCGTTGTTGTCGCAGGCCCACAGGGCGATGCCGGCCGCCTGCAGGGGCAGTCCCTGCGAGAGGCGGAAGAGCAGGGGCACGCACTGCTGCTCGGTGGGGCCCTCGACTGCCAGGAAGCAGCGTTCGTGCAGCAGGACGGAGTTGCGCAGTCCCACCGCGGCGGCGATCTGGCCGAGGTGGAAGTCGATGCCGTCGTGGGTGTCGTCGTCGAGGCGCTCGACGAGGGTGCGGCCGCTGTCGCTGAGCTTGAGGTGGACGACGTCGGCGATGTCGACGCCGTCGATGAGGTTCATCGAGTGGGTGGCGACGATGACGCTGACGTGGGGAAGGGCGCACTGCTTGCGGATGATGTCCATGACGGTGCGCTGGTGGCGGTAGTCGAGGTGGGTGTCGGGCTCGTCGTAGACGACGATGGTCTGCGTGGGCTGCGGCTCGTCCTGCTCGCCCGTCGCTGCGAGTTCGCTGCTTTCGAGGAGGCTGCTGGTCCACTCCCACACGGCGAGGGCGATGCGCCGGGTGCTGCCCTGGCCCGAGCGGGTCAGGTCCACGGGCTCGCCGTCGGCCTTGGAGACCTCCAGCGGCGCTCTTTTGAAGCCGCCCTTGAAGGAGACCTCGGGCTTGACGTCCACGCCGACGAACTCACGGCAGTGCTGGCGGATGTGCCGGCACAGGGAGTCCGCTTCCTTCTCCAGCCGCTGCGTGATCTCCTTCTCGATCTCCCGGACCTGTCCCTGGAGGGTCTCGTCCTCCAGGTGGGTCTCGTAGCAGCTGTTCAAGGCGGTGCGCACCGCGTCGTCGGGGCTCTCGTCCTTGCCGCCGAATGCCAGCAGCCGCGGCAGACGTGCCTCGAGGTCTTTCGGCAGCGGCTGCCACTGGTCGGTCTGCGGGACGGTCGTGGCGTGCGCGGTGAGCGCTGACAGCAGGTCTTCCTTCAGCGTGCCCGACGGGACGAGGCCGAACTCGGCGACCAGTTCGGCCAGGTCTTTCTTCATCAGCCGGCCCAGGCCCTGCAGGCGGTTGTCGGCGGGCTGCGATCCGAAGAACTCCCAGCACGCCGCCTCGCCGGCCCGTGAGCGGCGCCGGATGCGCAGCTCGGCCGGTAAGGGGGCGGCTGCGGCCTGCTCGGCCGTGTCCAGGCGGAAGACGCCCTCCACCCATGTCTCCGCGCAGCGCTGTCCCTTGACGCCCTCGTCCTGCTGGTAGGTGCGGTCCTCGTCCGTCAGACGGTGCTCGCCCAGCAAGAAGGCCAGCGCGGCCAGGACCGCGCTCTTGCCGCCGTCGTTGCGGCCGGCCAGGATCGTCGGGCTGCTGACCGGGATGTCCTGTACATGAGTCAGCGAGCGGAACCCGCACGCGGAGAAGCGGATGAGGTGCACGGTCGAGCTGCTCCGTATCTCCCCGCTCCGCCGGGCGACGGACAGGGTTGTGGCGTGCGGGCGTTACGCGTGCAGATGAGGCACCTGAGCACTCATCGCAGGCAGTCATCCTAGAGGGACACAGAGCAACAGCTCCCCCTTTTGCGTCAGTTAGGGTCTGGCCCGGGTAAGGCGGGACTCTGCGCGCTGGGGCTGGAACGCCGCATGCCACAGAAGCCGGGTGCTGCACCGGCACGGCCTCGCGGCGTACGTCTTGACCAGCGCGGACCGGAACAGCACGGCCCTGCGGCCGGAAGCCGGGAGCGGAGGTTCGAGACCCGGGACGTCGCGGCCGCCATGACGGAGCACTTCGCCGAGGGCGTCACGGCCAATCGAGCCTCGTCTCGGGTTCCAGGAGCAGTCATCCGCGTGAACGAGCGGCGTCACGCCGCCCGCCCATCCCCAGAGGCTGCCTTGACGTTCTGTCATTTTTGTCAACTTCGATACACGAAGGAATATTTGAGGCTAATCTTTTGAGGTCTGATCTGAGGTGGTACGACGTGAGCGACGTACATTCGGCGCAGCCGGGGATGCTGGTGGTGGCCCGCGAGTTCCGCGGCATGACACAAGCCGACGTGGCTGAGGCGATGATGAAGGGCTCCGGCGGTGACGCGGCGGTATCGCAGGGGTACGTAAGCCGCGCTGAGAGCGGTCGGCTGGCGGTCTCAGGAGAGCGGCTGGAGCTCTATGCGGCGGCGCTGGGGTATCCGCCGGAGCTGCTGTGTCTGGATCCGCAGGTGCATGGGGTCGGCGTGGGGCTGGTCCACCACCGCAAGCGTGCGTCGTTGACCGTCTCCGCTCTTCGGCGCCAACATGCCCATCTCGCCCTGACACGGGTTCAGTTGCAGGGCATCGCCGCGTGCCGACCCGGTCTCGGCGTGCGGGCCGCAGCCATTCCCACTGTCGCACTCGACGCCCTGACCACCGCCAAGGATGCAGCCCGGCAGATCCGCAAGGCCTGGGGCATGCCGCCGGGCCCGGCGGCGGACCTCACCGCGTCCCTGGAGACGGCCGGAGTTCTGGTGGTCGCGCGTAATCTGGGCAGCGGCCGGCTCGATGCGGTCAGCCAGTGGGACGGCACGCAGCCGCCGCTCATCCTGGCCAACCACCACGCGCCCGCAGACCGCTACCGCTTCAGCCTGGCGCACGAGCTGGGGCACTTGGTCCTGCATCAGTCCCCCGGCGATAGCGCCATACAGGAGCGGCAAGCCGACGAATTCGCCGCCGAGTTCCTCATGCCCGCGCGTGACATCCGCTCCGCCTTCACGCCCCGCGTCGACCTGGAACTGCTGGCCCGGCTGAAGCGGGAGTGGAAGGTGTCGATGGCCGCGCTGCTGCGCCGGGCGCAGAGTCTGAACATCGTCACGGATTGGCAGTACCGCAGCGTGATGGTGGAGATGTCCGCGCTGGGCTACCGCACGGCCGAACCGGTCGAGATAGACCGGGAGCGGCCCCGATACGTCCCCGGGCTGATCCGCTCCGCTCTGGCCGCGGGGATGAGCGAGGAAGAGCTGGCCCGCTGCGCCCGGCTACTGCCCGAGGACTTCCAGCTGCTGTACGCCCCGCGTGAAGGCGCGACGGTGGATTCCGCTTCGAAGGTGAGGCCATGACTGAGTCGTTCCCCTCCCCGCGCCCGGGCGCCGGCTCCGATCCCGCGGAGCCCCCCGACCCTCCTCACAGCCCCGTTGTACCTGTGCAGTTGAAGGGGCGGATGCTGCTGCAGGCCGGAGTGAGCCGCGTCGGCTATATCCGCGAGCAGCTCGATCCGGTGCGCAGCGGGCTCGTCGTCAGCGGTCCCGGGGCGGCGGCGAAGGTCCGCAAACTGCGCGAGGAAGGATTCACCGGACCGCTGCTCGCGGATCCCGCCGTCTACACCATGGCGGCGGCCAGCGAGGACGATCCCTTCCCCGACGTCTCGAAAGGCCAGCTGGCCTTCGGCGACCCGCTGCAGCTGTCGATCGAGGAGCAGGTGGGCCACCGTGCCGGCGCGACGGCGGCCATGACGCCCACCGGATACCTGCACGCGGAAGACTCCGACGCCCTCAAGGCCGCCGTCCACCAGGTTCTCAAGCTGGAGGACCCTCACGTCTTCTTCAGTGTTCCCATGGACGTGGGGTGGCTGCGCGACGACGCGGTCGGGCAGCTGATCGCCTGGCTCAATGTCGTGCCGAACCCCAAGGCGGTCATGCTCGGCGGACAGATGGACCCGCTGGCCGGCTTCTCCCAGGCGGTGGGCAACCTCAAGCGGCTGCTGGCGGAGGTGCCCGGCACGGCGCTGTTGCGTGCCGATCTCGCAGCGTTCGGGGCCCTCGCCCACGGGGCGGTGTTCACCGCCTTCGGCGCGACCAGCAGCGTGCGGCACATCGTGCCGCCCGGCCAGGCCGCCAAGCGGTCCGCGGGCGGACCGAACTCCCCCTCCGTGCTGCTGCCGGAGCTGATGGACTTCTTCCTCGGCGAGACGCTGGCGAAGCGGTTCGCCGCGGGGCTGGCGCCGGTGTGCCGGTGTGCGGCCTGCGACGGGCTCGTGCTGGACACCTTCGTCGACAATCACTGGCAGGTGCCGGCCGCCGCCCATAACGCCGCGGTGCTGATGGAATGGCTGCGCACCATGGACGCTGTCGAGCCGGCCGGGCGGCCCGCGTGGTGGCAGCAGCGCTGCCGGCGCGCGGTGGACCGCTACCCGGTCCTCAACGCGGAACTCGACCATCCCGGGTTCAGCGCCTTCAAGGTGCCCGCGCAGTTGCTGCAGTGGGCGCAGGCCCCCGTCGCCTCGCAGACTTCGTCCGCGGCGCGTCCGGTGGCGGGAGTGGAGCGCGGTGAGGTGTGACTAGCCGATGCGGTGGTGGAACTCCTCGATGAAGCACCAAGCTGCTGGGGTGTGGCGGCGCGGGATGTAAGGCCGGGGTTCCAGCAGCATGTCCACGCTCTCGCCGTCTGCCGCCAGGACGCCGATGCCGTAGAAGGCGGCTTCCATCAGCATCTCCTCAGCCGCCGGTGGAGCGCTGTCCAGCAGCAGGGCGCGCCGGCAGAAGGGGGCGAAACGGCCGGCTTGTTCGAGTCCTCCGCGCCAGCCAGCGGCGCTTGCCCGCACCACGGCGAGATCAATGGTGAGCGGCCGCACCGCGCGCCGGGTGACCTCACGGCAATCGACGTCGGCGGCGCCGGCCGGAAGCCGCCGTACCGCCGCACGCAGCCGTGCGGGCAGCGAGGCGAGGTCGACGGGCTCGTCGACGGGCAGCTCCAGAAGAGTCTGCAGCGCGTCGAGACTGTCCAGACGGGTCGCTGAGACGCGGGTGCGGCGTGCGCATTCTTCCTCGTCAAGGCGGTAGAACAGTAGCGCCTGGCTGCCCATCAGCTGGAGCGAGACAGACAGCGCGGCAGGATCCAGCACGGCCGCAGAGGCTGCGCGTACCGACGTGCCCACCGACGGGCTGGCCAAGGTCACCATGGCGTTCACCCTGCCTCATCCGACTTCGGCCGCACCCGGCGGCCCCGACTATCCCACCCGATGGGGCACGGCCGTCTCGTCCAAACGTTCCAAAATCCCGCCCATTCCCTGCCACAGTGCTATGTCGCCGACCGCACGGTAGAACTACCGCTCTTGCCCTGGCACCAGGGCCTGCGGGCGGCATACCGCGCGGCCAGGTGGGCCACGGCGCAGGTCCGCACGGCACGGCGGCTTGCGCAGACCGGCTTTGTTCAGATCAGGACCTGCTGCGAAATCCCAGCCGTCACCGAGGACTCCTCTGTTCGCCGCAGAGAGTCCAGCAGAACGGCCTGAGATCGATCACCTCGGGCAGGCAGCAAGGGCGGCCGGGCCTCCTGCCGGGCAGGAGCCAGACGTGAGAGCGTGCCAGGAACGCGAAAGAGCCCGGATCGTGTAGATCCGGGCTTCTTCGGCAGTAGCGGGGACAGGATTTGAACCTGCGACCTCTGGGTTATGAGCCCAGCGAGCTACCGAGCTGCTCCACCCCGCGTCGGTGTCCCCTACCGTACGCCATCCCAGCAGGCGCCGAAGACCACGTTTCGGCGCGGGCTCTATGCGGCGAAGCCGACGTTGGTGACGTACTCGTACTGGCCCCACTGCGAGCCGAGGTCGACGATCGTGTCCTGCCACGCGGCGTCGAGGCCCTGATGGTCGCCGGCCGCCCAGGAGCCGACGATGCGGTCCCAGCGGCGCACGTTCATCGTCCGGTACTCCACCACGCGCTGCAGCTGC
The DNA here is from genome assembly GCF_042889585.1 of Streptomyces sp. NPDC002566. NCBI lineage: Bacteria > Bacillati > Actinomycetota > Actinomycetes > Kitasatosporales > Streptomycetaceae > Streptomyces > Streptomyces sp. NPDC002566. The sequence continues at coordinate 70,803 of NZ_JBIARD010000014.1, forward strand.
TGCGGCACCTGGGACTGGTTGAGCGGGTGGATCTCCACCCGGGTGCCGCGTCCGTCGCGGTTGAGGCGTCTGAGGAGATGGCGGGCGACGTTGTGCCGGCGCACTGTCCGGTACGCCTGGTCGATGCGTTCCAGGCTGGTCTTGGAGGGGCGGCGTTTGCCCTCCAGCCAGGCCTTCAGCGTCCGGCGGGTCACGGTGAGTCCGGCGTCCTGCGCGGCCTTCAGGGTCTGGGTCGACTTCGTCAGGTAGTGCAGGCGCGCCATCCAGCCGCGCTTGGCGGTCACGGGAGTGGCGATGCCGCCCGCGAGTTCATCGAGTTTGCGCGCGACGGCGTCGCTGCCCTTGATGCCCCGGGCGCCGAACCTCCCGAAGTCGATGTTCTTCTCCGGCACTACTCCCCCTCGCCTTCGTGCTCAGCGTCGTCGGTTCCGGCGGTGTACGTGTCCTTGACCTTGACCTCGGTAACAGCTCGGCCTTCGGCGAAGACACGGCGCCAGTCACCGATGACGTGGAGTTCGTCGGTGCCCATCGCCCGGACGACGGCCAGGCCCTCGTCATGGGCCTTGAGTGCCTTGAGCCAGAGGTTGGCGAAGGCCTGGCTGCGGATGAGGTGCATCCAGTCCGGGCGGTAGAGCTCCCGGTTGTAGTTCGACTCCCCCATGGTGGAGACGAACTTCGAGTACATCGCCTTCACGTACTCCAGCGTCACCCTGTCGCGCTGCTCGATCGCCGTGTCGCGGGCGTCCTTCAGGGCGATACGGAACTTCTCCAGCAGGTTCTCCGTGGCCCCGGAGGTGTACGACTCGTGGATCTGAGGAGGCTCGCACAGCTGGTGCCTGGGGCCGGACAGGCGCAGCAGGAGGCGGAGCGTCGGCTCGGTGACCCACAGGGGGCCGGGCTCGTCCCGCTGGCCGATCGGGTTGGGCAGCACCGCCTCGTGCTCCCACTCGGGCGGGGTGATCAGGTGGACTCCGGAGCGGCGGCGGTCGTGGGCGAGGCCGGTGGAGTGCTCGAGCTGGCCCAGGGGGAGGTGCGTCTTGAGGGCGGAGAGGTAGGCGCCGTTGATGTCGAGCGAGGTCACCTGATGCCGGCCGGGCGGGAGTTCGTGGCGGGTCCACTTGGGGCGGGCTTCCCAGATCTGGTCCGCGCCGCGCGCGGTCTGCTTCTTGAGGATGTCGGGGATCCAGGGGTGCGCGATCACGTCGTAGCGGGCGCCCTTACGGGTCTCGTCCAGCAGTCGCATCGCGTCCGGGATGGCCCGCTTCACCAGCGCCGCCGTGGCTGCGTCGACGTCGCCCCGGTGCTCGGCAAGCGCACCCTGCACGGCCTCACGGATCAGGTCGACCGGGCCGGACGTCTCCTGGAACGCGTGGCGGGCCGGGCCCGTGGAACGCTTAGTCGCCCGCGCCGGACGTGGCGTGCGCAGCGGCGCTTTCAAGGTGTGCGCGGTGGGCTGTCCGGCTGGCGGGGCAGCTGGGGCCCCGGTGGCGGTGGGCCGGCAGTCGGCCGGGGCCAGGTGCTGAGCGAACCCCGCCACGCGTTGTCCGGCGGGATGGCCGCACAGCACGCAGGGCTCGGGGGCGACGAGCAGCTCCACGTCGTCCCCGTCCTCGTCCTGGCCGAGGTCGGGCGAAGACAAGGGGGTGGCAGTCGGGGCCGTGCCTGACGCGACGGGCTGCTCCGCAGCCGGCGCCGCCTCGGTCTCGGTCTCGGTCTCGGTCTCGGTCTCGGTGGCGAGCTTGGCGTTCAGTCCGTCCAGCAGGTAGGCGTATTTGGTGCGGATCTCGCCGGCCGGGTCCCGGCCGCTTTCCCATCCGCTGAGGGTTGAGGGGCTCACGCCGAGCGCGCGTGCCACCTGTGCCTTGGACAGCCGAGCCCGCTCCCTCAGCTCGCGGCGCACGTGGCAGGGCGGGAGTTCGGCCTGGGGGCCGACGGCGTCGAGCAGCGAGTCGATCGCGTCGAAGTCGCTCACCGGCCCGTCCCCCTCGCTTCGGTTCGCACGGTACGGCGCCTGTCGGCGGGCAGCGCCTCGCACGCTCTGGTCGGACCCGCCAGGAGATCCAGCGCGCCGATGCCGTAGTGCTCGGCCAGGACGTCGACGTCGCGCAGGCTCCAGGAGATGGCGCCCGACTGCCGGCGCGACACCTGCGTCTGCGTCAGTCCCAGCACCCCCGCGACCGACCGCTGCGATTCGCCCGTCACCTGCATCAGCGCGGCAACCGTCAGCCGCAGCGACTCCTCCAAGCGCAATCCCATGCCACCATCTTACCTGAATCCATGCAACTTTCGCATCTACATCAGCTTTTCACTGTCATTAATGCAGAAAAGCTTTCAGTGTTCTGAGGGAGCTGAAGGTTCTCGGGCACCCGGTGTGTCAGCGATCCATGCCGCCGGGATCACGCGGAAGCCGTCGGGTCGCGCGCCGGGCTTCCCGATTCTCCTGGCGCGCCTGTTCCACGGCACGATCGGACAGGCACCGGGGGCACACGAGGTCCACGACACGGCGGTGCAGGGCCCGGCGCAGCCGGAGCCCGGGCGGTGGCGGCCACCCACGGCAGTGGCGGCGCACCGTACGCACTCCAGTGCCCAAGAGCGCGGCGACCAGGGAGGCGTTGCCGGCGTAGTGGGCCAGGAGGAACGCCATCTGCGCCTGGTGGCCGGCCGGGAACCGGGCCGCGAACTCGGTGCGCTGCTCTGGCCGGAGGAGGGCATCGTGGTGTTCGCAGCGCGGCGTCTTCTTGTTGTGCCGGGCGATGCCCGGTGAGCTGATGTCCATAGCTCAAGAAGCCTGCTGGGGGCCTGCTGTGGACAGCGGGCTGCCATTGAGGACTTCTCGCATGCGCCGTCACCGACAGAGGCAGCCGCCCGTCCCTTGCGATTCCGTGCCGCTGCTCCCCGTGCATCTTCCAGGCGGAGGCTCCGAACGCCCGGAACCGCCCTGGGCATCACCGCGGTGGCTGAGGACCGGCCGGTGCTCCTTCCGGATGCTCGTTGATCCAGGACAGGCCGCCGATGTCGAGGCGGTGCCGGGTACGGGTGACGGCTACGTAGGCCAAGCAGGCCTCTTTGTCGTCGATCCGGCGGAGGGTTGTCTGCCCCGTGCCGTCCGGCGGCCCGTCGGAGGGTGGGGTGAAGTCGTCGGCGATCTTCACCTTTGCCCATTCCCGGCCTTTGGCCTTGTGCGCGGTGGAGACGGTTACCTCGGCCTGGTCTGCGGGCGCGAGATGCGCCACGGCGGCCAGGGTGGCGTCCGCGCCGTGGGTGTCGACCAGGTCGACCAGGGGTTGCAGATCGCGGCCGGCGGGGTCGTAGGCGGCGTAGTCCTGCAGATCGCCCCAGGTGGTGAACAGCACCAGTTCGGGGTGGGTGGTGCGGCGTCCTTCTTTGAGGTCGCGGGCTGCCAGGGCCAGAGCGCGCAGGCTGTCTCCTCCCCCGGCCAGCGCGACTCGGTGTCCGTAGGACAGCAGCTCCATGACCTGGGCCATGGCGCCGACGTTGGTACGGCACAGGACCGCGTCGGGCCGGGTGACGGGGCCGAGTTCGGTGGGCACGGCGTCGGCGCCGGTGAGACGGATGGGGGCGTCGGCCAGGTGCAGCCAGCGGTTGGCTTCCTCGGCGAGGCGGGGGCCGAAGCGGAAGGACCGGGACAGGGCGAGCTGGGTGCCGTCGAAGCCGGCCATGACGTCTTTGGCGCCGCGCCAGTGGTAGATGGCCTGGGCGGAGTCGCCGACCATGACCAGCTGGGCGTGGTCGCGTTGGGCGAGGAAGATCTTCTCGACGACGGGGTTGGTGTCCTGGGCCTCGTCCAGGAGCAGGAAGTCGGCGTCGATCTTCGGCTGGGTGAGGGCCCAGATCTTGAGGTAGTGGTCGTGGTCGAAGCGGACGGCGCCCTCGTCGGGGTGCTGCAGGTCCAGCCACGCCTTGCGGGCGAACGGGACGAGGTGGGCGGCGAGTTGCGCGTGCAGGCTGGGCTCTTCCAGGCCGCGCAGCTGGGGGACGTGGTGGCGGGTGATCGTCGCGTCGGCCGTGTGGCAGAAGCGGGCCACGGTGCGCAGGGTGACATAGGAGAGGGTCTTTTGGGACAGGTCGCGGTCGCCGACACGGATGGCTTTGGTGATGCCGAGGGCTTGGCCGGTCTGCCAGGCGGGGCGGCGGGGGGCGCCCAGGCGGCTGGTGTAGCGGTGGCCGACGGCGGCGTAGGCCAGGGCGTGGGCGGTCTTGCACAGGACGCTTTTGGGGAAGCGCCTGGTGGCGTCCTGGGCGATGGCCCGGTTGTAGGCGAGGTAGCGGCCGCGGCGCTGGGTGGCGTGGGCGAGCTGGGTCAGGGTGGTGGTCTTGCCGGTGCCCGCGCCGGCTTGCAGGGACAGGTGTTCGCCGGCATGGAAGGCGTCGGCTGCGGCGGCCTGTTCGTCGGTCGGGTTCAGCACGGCGCGGCTCCGGAGGTGCGGGTCAGGCAGTGCCCGACGGCCGCGATGAGATGGGCTGGGGTGGTGTGGGCAAGCAGGTGCTGCAGGGCTCGTTCGAGGCGGTCGGCCTCGGCGGCGGCGTGCTGGGCAAGGTCCTGGTGAACGGCCAGCTCCAGGAAGCGCTGGGGTGTTTGTGCTGCTCGGTCGGCCGCTGCCCTGAGGGCGGTGTGTGCGGCGGACGCGAAGGCCACGTTGAGGAGGATCTTGCCGCTTCGGTCGGGGTAGTGCGTGGTGATGACGTCGACGGGTAGCCGTGTGCCGATCTGGCGGCGCAGTCGGGTGATGGCCTTTCGAGGGGTCTTGGCGCGTACGACGGTCATGAGCCGGGTGGCGGCGCGGTCGGGGGCGAGCCGCATCGTGCGGGCGGCGTGTTGAAGTTCGGCCGTGGTGAGGGGCCGGGTCAGGGTGATTTCCAGGGCGTGGTGCGCCATCGTCACGCCTGGTCGCCGGGGGCATGCGGGAGGCGGGTGCGGATGTGGGCTGCGTGCAGGAGGGGGTCGAAGACCTGCCATCCGGCCAGGGCGAGGTCGGCGGCGTTCGGCGCTGCGGCATGGGCGGGGCAGTGCTGGGTGCGCCAGCGCAGCTGCTCGCCGTACGGCAGGCGGCTGAGGTCGTAGACGGCCATCGGTCCGGTGGGCAGGGTGAGTTGGCCGCGCTGGGGGCCGGCGGGCAGGAGCTTCCAGATCCCTTTGGGGGTGCCGGGAGCCAGTACGGGCAGCGGACAGCGGCGGCGGTGCCGGGTCTGGGCCACACACCGAATGTCCTCGATCGGCCGGTCGGCGAGATAGCGGCCCAGCAGCAGCTGTACGACGGGGCGGGCAGGCCGGGCGCTGCTGGCGTCCGGCTCGGGCGGGGGCGGCGCGGCCGGGGCGAAAACCCCTGAGTCGATCAGGCGGCGGGATCGGACGCCGAGTCGGCGGCGCATCTCCTCGACGTGGGAGGTCAGGCGGAGCGTCGGGATGCGGGCCGGGCAGAGCACGGCGTGCGGGATGCGGCACCAGGCGCTGCCGTCACCGTGCGGGTGGGCGATGCCGCAGCTCAGGTGCCAGCGGCAGGAAACGGGGACGAGGGCAGCGGCCAGTTCGGCGGGGTGCAGGGCGATGGGGCGCTGGTCTGTGCGCTGGTAGAAGTCGATGGGGTTGCCGCACGCGCGGCAGCGGCTGCTCTGGCCGGTGCGCAGCAGGCGGCTGGGGCTGGTGGCGGCCACGCGCAGCGGGCGTCGGGGCCGGGGTCGCGGGGGCTGCCGTCCCAGCGGCATGCGGTGGAGGTGGAGTTGGGGCACATGGCGGTGAAGGTGCCAGGCGGCGCGCCGCCGCACCGGGACGGCTGCTCACGGTGTCCTGCGGATGGCGCAATCCCGGGGAACG
>NZ_JBIARD010000015.1:0-25983 GCF_042889585.1 Streptomyces sp. NPDC002566
GTTGGGGCACATGGCGGTGAAGGTGCCAGGCGGCGCGCCGCCGCACCGGGACGGCTGCTCACGGTGTCCTGCGGATGGCGCAATCCCGGGGAACGCCCGCACGAGTGAGCGGACCTGCGATCGAGGACGGGTCGCCTGTTCAGGTGATGTCGCACCGGGGCGAGGGAGGCGCCTGACGGGCGGTTCACAGTTGCGGCGTGCCGGGTGGGGCGTGGTCTGCGCAGAGGGAGCCGAGGAGCTCGTCGATGGGGACGCCGAGGGCGTGGGCGAGGGCGTGCCAGGTGGTGACGCTGCCGGTGGTGCGGCCGTGTTCCAGGTCGATGAGGGTGCGCCGGGCCAGACCGCTGCGGCGGGCGAGTTCGTCGAAGGTCCAGTTGCGCTCGACCCTCAGGCGCGCGAGCGTCACGCGCAGCGCGGCGAGGTCGGGGTCGGGCGGCAAGATCGTCACCCCACCATCCGACGGTGCAGAACCCTGCCCTGTCAGTGCAGACCTCTGCACTATTTGCTAGGGAAGGAGTGACGTCGGCGGTGCGGGGATCGGCGCTGCGGAGCGCTCAGCTCCCGGCCTCCGGCGTCTGTGACGCACCCGTTCGACGGCCCGCAGATCGGAGGACAGCGAGCCCGATGAGGCTCTCCACGCACGAGACAGTGCAGCGCATCTGGACGGTTCAGCTGCACCCGCAGCCGGGCGGGCCGCTGCTGAGCTGCCCGCAATGCACGCTGCACGGCTACCGGCTGCAGGCCGCCTCAGCCCGTTCCGTCGCCCTGACGCACCTGGCCCGTCACGCCCGACGCGACGTGCTGCCCGGGCATTTGCGGACCTGTCAGTGCCGGGCCCGGAACTGCTCCTGGCACCCGCGCCACCGCGGCTGCGCCGGCCCCGTGCTCCTGGCGCTGACCTGCGACCGCAGCGGCCGCGTGTGGCGGCTGGCGGACGCATGCGCCGCCTGCGCGGCCGCCACCACCAACACCGCCGTCGTACCCGACACCCTGCTCGCCTCCACACGCCCGCGGCCGGCCGGTGCGGCAGCCCGGCGCACTCGTCCCCCGCACGGACCGGGCGAGCGGCAGCGTGTCCGGGAAATGCTCACCTACCTCGGGGTGGCGCTGCCCCGCTTCTCCTCCTCCGCCGCCCGGCTGCTGGCCCTACAGTGCGCCCTGCGCGCCGACGGCCGAGGCCGCGTCCGGCTCCCCAGCGGTCTTCTGCGCAGCATGCGGCTGCACGGCCGTGCGGAACTGTGGAGCGAACTGGAACATGCCGGGTGGCTGCGCTGTTCCGTCCCGCGGCGTCCCCACGTGGAAGCGCGTCTGCTCGATGCGGACATGCAGACCCAGACATCCGGTCGCGGCGCCCGCGCCCGCGCGGCGCACTGGGCCCTGCACCCTGTTCCGCTGGTCGCGCCGCGCGGGATGTCTCCCGCGGTGCAGCTCACCGCTCTGATCCTGGCAGCTCACACGTCTGACAGCTTCGGCAGTGCGGAACTCGACGTGCTTGCCCGGCTGGGCGGTCAGTCCCCGCAGCAGGTGGAGGATCTCCTTGACCAACTGGTCCGCTGCCGTCTCCTTGACGCCTGGCAGCACCTCAGGGAGCACGACGAGATCACCTGGCGTCTCCTCCCCGAACGCGGCGCAACGAACAGCGCCGCACCGGGAAGGTGAGCACCTGGCAGCCTTCCCGTCCCTTTCCGAAACGGCGCGGAAGGCGGCACGGCCGAGCCGCGTCCCGCCATCGTCCGGTCCCGCCACGGCGGGACGAAGAGACATACGGCAGGTGGGCCGCACCTCCCGGTCCACGGCCGCAGGAGTCAGATCCGGTCATGTTGTTTCGAGGCAGAGTGAGACGCCATGAGACGCAGGGAGACACCGGCGGACACCCATGAACGCCAATGAACGACAACGACCGCCAACACCCCTGGCCAGGAGTGTCCGAGACGGGGCACCGGGTTGTTTCGGGCTCGAGGAGGAGAGCGACACTTGCCGGTATGCCGAGCTTTCAGCAGAGGAAGGCCGTGGGCGACGCACACGAAAGGCGCGTCGCCGAAGAACTCGCCCTGCGCGGATGGAACGTCAGCCCCTGGGGCCAGGGCGTGCTGACCGAGGCGGTGCGAGTCGCCCTGCGGGGCACCGAGAGTTCGCTGCGCTGGACACCCGATCTGGTGGCCGCCAAGGACCGTCAGGTGTTTCTGATCGACTGCAAGAGCCGCATGACCAGCCGCATCACCCACCGCCACGCGGTGGAGCGGGCCGCCGTCACAGCGCACCTCCAGCTCGCCGCATGGACGCAGCTGCCGATCTGCTACGTCTTCGACAACCTCGACGTCCTCACTCCCCTGGACGTCCTCATGCTGGGCCGCACAGGTCCGCAACCCGCCGCAGGCTCAGGCTCCCCCTACCACCTGGTACCCATGAGACGCTCCCTCGCATTCGACGAGGCGTTCGGAACCATGCAGCAGCGGCACGCCCCCCAACTCGGCGCCGCCTGACCCGGTCGGCATGCAGCTGCCAGCCAGGGCGCCCCGGTCTCCTGCGCCGTGCCCATCACACCCGAGCGGTTCACCAATCGGCCCGCCGCAGCAGACCAGATGGATCAGGCCGGCGAAGGCAGTGGGCCGCCCGGTGGTCAGGGAACGGCACGGGGCGGCAGCACCCAGCAGTTCCCAGCCCGGCCTGAGGTCCCCTCACAGCTGGACGGCCCCTTGCCTTGCTCTCCGCTCTCACCCACAAGGATTCGCGTGGTTCACGTGTCCAGAGGCGCGACAGGCTGGTCCCTGCTGTTGCTTGCACACACCGTGCCGGTCCACCGGCTCACCGCTCGCGCGGCTCATGGGAAATGTGGAACCAGTCGCATAATGACGACAATTGACCACGTGCGCACATGGTCGGGCAAAGATCGGTCCCTTCTCGTTCACAGTCGCCGGGCAGCGCCGTGCGGACGCTAACGTCCCCCGGAGTGCGCACTGCTGCGGGAGGCTGGCCGTCATAGTGGAAGCGACCCCGGAACTTCTCACCCTCAGAACGAACTACGCGGCCAAGATCGATGCCGACCTGGAGCTCGTCGAGAAAGACCGCGAGCGTGTCCGTACGGAAATCGACGCGTTGCAGGATCAGCTGCACACCCTGGAGGGCAATCACGCCCTGCTGCTGAGCATGCGGGAGGCCCTGTCCGGTCACTCCCCCGCCGCCTGCCCCGAACCAGGGCCGGACCGTGCAGCCACGACCGGCAGCGGTCCTGCCGCTGCGCCCGTGTCCGACGGTGTGCCGCACACGGACGACGGTGGCGCTCCTGGTGGTCGCCGGGATGCCGGGGCACCGGATGAAACGCCGGCGGCCGCGCAGCAGGCGCCGACGCTGCGGGATCTGGTGGCCGATGAGCTGAAACGGCGGGGCGAGCCCTGCTCGTCGCACGATGTCGCCACCGCGCTGGCCCGGGCGCACCCCGGCCGAAGGATCAAGGAGCCTGCGATGCGTCACGCGCTGGAGGCGCTGGTCGAGCAGGGGCGGGCGGCGCGGTCCAAGCGCGGCTCGCGCGTCTTCTACTTCGCGGCCGGCACGGGTAAAGGCTGACCTCCGGCCGCCCGGCGGAGCGTGGTCGCTGGTTCAGGCAGCTGCGTCGCGAAATGGCTGTGCGGGCGGCAGGAAGATGGGCATCGTCTCGAAGCCGAGAGCTGCCAGGCCCGCTTGCTGGCGGGGGGTCATCTGGGCGCTGTCCCTGCGCCGCCGCGCCAGCCAGGCACCGAGGTGGACGGGGTAGTCGCCGAAAACCTCTTCGGTGTGGTCCTTGGGCATGTCGAGGTGCCCGTGGCGTTGGTGGTACTGGCGTGCCGCGCGCAGGCCGCGGTTGAAGGCCCGCTCGCGCAGGCCGGTGGGACGGGTCAGCAGCATGGCGTGGGGGTGGGCGTCGGGGCAGGCGCCGGCCAGGGCGGCCAGGAGATGCCTCTGCTGGGGATCGAGCAGGTGGAAGTGGGTGATCTGGCGGTCCAGCCAGCTGTCCCAGGCGGAGTCACGGCTGTCGTGGCGGTGGTAGGTGCACCGCCAGGTGGTGGTGGTCAGACGGCGTCTGATCTGCGCGTAGGTGTACTGCCAGCGCAGGCTCCAGGGCGGGTTCCAGAAGGGGTCGACGGCGTTGAGGGAGGCGATGCGGGCAGGGGCGAGCTGGCCGGTGTCGGCGCGGCGGCGCATGGTCTCCAGCCAGGCGGCCAGGCGGCGGTCGCCGCCGTGGGCGTTCTTGCCCAGGGCGAGGGTGCCGTGGCGGGCGGCGCAGGCGGTGATCTGGGCCAGGTGGTGTTCGAAGCTTTCGGGGGGATGCGGCCAGGACAGTCCCATGCTGGTGAGGGCGGCGATGCGGTCGGCCGGCAGGGCGTCTGCGGCGTAGAGAGAGCGTTGCTGGCCGATCCACTGGCCCAGGGCCAAGCCGTCGCTGGTGACGTGTTCGCTGGGGATGTTCAGGTGATGGTGGCGGGTGCGGAAGGCCTGGGCTGCCTGCAGGCCGTCGTTCCAGAAGGCGTTGTTGGGGGCCTTGTGGGTGCGCAGTTTCAGGGTGCGGGTGATCTCGCGGGCACGGTGCGGGCGAGGTGCAAGGGGTTGTGGCCGCGCTTTCAAAAAGGGGCCGAAGCGCTGGTACGCCTTGGTGTCGTAGACGGCGAGGCCGTTGAAGAAGCGCCAGAAGTCCGAGAAGGAGGAGGATTCCATGGCCTGCCGGGTGGACTGGCCGGGTGCGATGTAGACCGGGATGAAGATGGAGGCGCACTTGGCCTGGCCCGGGGGTTTGCGCAGGGCCCGGCCGATGCTCTGGGCGATGTGGTTGGGGCTGCGGCGCGGATCGGCGATCAGGATGCCGTCGGTGTCGGGGGCGTCGACGCCTTCGCTCAGCACGCGGACGCTGGCGAGTACGGCGCAGTCGTGGCTGCTGGCGGTGCTCCCTGGGGTGTGGGCGGAGAAGTGCTCGAACTCGTGGAAGATCTGCTGGCGTCGCCAGGGCGCCTGGTGGCAGTGCAGGGCGTGTGCCCAGGGGTTGCGGATGCCGGTGCGGTCGGCGAGCACGTCGGCGGTCTCGGGCAGAGAGGCGACGAAGCCGCGGGCGGCGGCGATCCGGCCGTGGAAGGACAGTACCCGGCGCGCGTCGTGCTCGGCCATGGACATCAGCAGGGCCGCCTGCATCGCGGCCAGACGTAGCCCGTCCTGATGGGGGGTGGGCAGGGGGTCGTGGAGGATGTCGCGCAGCATCCTGTCGTGGACTTCCGGCACGATGAGCTGGTAGTCGGCGAGGATGCCGCGTTCGATCGCCTCGGCCAGGTCCAGGCGGTAGACGACGGGGCCGTAGATGGTGGGGTCGTCCATCGAGGCGAGTCGTTCGATCCGGGTGCGCGCCTTCGGGTTGGGTGTGGTGCGCCAGTTGCGGGGCGTGGCGGTCATGTAGAGGCGGTGCGCGGCCGGGATGGCGCGGTCGTCGTGGATGAGCGCCCAGCGCTTGTCCCAGTCGCCGCTGGTGCGGTGGGCTTCGTCGGCCAGGGCGAAGGCCCAGGGCGGCAGGCGTTCGCCGCGGTGGGCCTCGGCGATGGTGGGCAGGGAGGCGTAGGTGGCGAAGACGGCGATGCGTCCTCCCTCGGCGACGCGGCGGGCCAGGACCCGGGCGTCTGCGGTGAGCAGCAGACGGCCGCGCAGGCTGCGGTCGTGAACGCCGGGCAGTGAGCACACGCCGATGAGCTGGTCGAAGCCGCCGTCGGCCAGCCAGCGGGCCGCGGTCTGGGTCAGGAGTTCAAGAGTCGGGACGAGGACGAGGACGGGGCCCCGCGCAGCGAAGTGCTCGGCGACGCGCTTGCCGATGAGGGTCTTGCCGGTGCCGCAGGCGGCAATGATGGTCGCGGCCGCGTGTCGCGTGCCGCTCAGGGCGTCCACTCCCGCCGCGACGGCTTCTCTTTGGTGGGGGCGCAGCTGAACACGGCCGGACATGTGACGCGCTGACTCCCTTGCCGCGGAACTCCGTGCCCGCAGGGCACCTTCACCAGCCTTTTTGCAGTGGAGAGCCTGGCAGCTTTCCTGCAAGGTCCGGCCGACGCTGATCGAAGCTGCTCTTTGTTTTCTTCGCGTGTGCGTAAGGGGTCGCCTCTGGGACCGGGTGTAGGCCAGGTGGGACCGTTTCGTGAGCCTGGGCTGCCTGCCGGGGGCGGCGGCAGTTAGATGAAGCCGCGGCCGGACATCCCGGAAGGAGCGCCGTCGTGGCGGAGAAGCGGGACCAATGGCTCGGGCGGCGCCGGATGCATCTGCGGCTGCGGTTTCTGCAGGGCGAGTCCACCGGCTCGTACGTGACGCGGCTGGCTGCCCGTAACAACCGCCCTACGGAAGAGGTGCTGCGGAGCATGGGCACCGGCCCGGTGCCCGTCGATCCCCAGTACACCGAGATGTATGTCAGCCGCTATGCGCGCGAGCGGCTGGCCACCCTGGCCGGCCACACCGTCGCCGAGATGCAGGAGCGTCTGATCGGGCTACGCGACGAATTCCTCATGCCCAAGAACGCCAAGGACGACTGGGAATGGCCCTGGGACGCGCGGGCCGGCTACATCGTGCAGGCCTGCTCCCTGTGTGCGGCGCGCCGCGGCACCCGCTCGCCCGCCTGGCTGATCCTTCCCGACCCTTGGCAGGTGTGCCTGCGCCACCAGCGCTGGACGGACAACTCCCGCAGCACCGACCCCCCCTACGTCGATCTGAGCGAGCTCGCGGAGGTCGTGCGCGCGCAGCAGCGCCTGAACCGGGTGCGCAAACGCCTGGGCCCTGCCGGACGGTGGGTGTTCGCGGACGCCTGTTCCATCCTCGTGCGCTCCGGGTATCTAGAGGACCCAGCGCAGACGAAGCAGTGGGGTGTCCTTGTGGCGCAGCTGGGCGAGCAGCGGGTGCGGCCCCTGGCGCAGTTCAGCCGGCTTTCGCTGCTGACCCGGGACCTGGCCTGGCTCGAGGTGCGCCGCCTGAACGGCGTACTGCGCAGCACCGAGTACCAGGACTGGCTGCCGCGGATAACGCACCGGCACGGCTACCGGTTTATCGAGCCACTGACCGTCTGGCACCGTCAGCACCGGCCTCTGCAGCGGGGCATTCCGCAGCTTTCCAGCGGGGAAGTGCCCGCAAGCGTCGACGTACGAAGGGCGACAGGTCATGCCCTGCCCTCCCCTTTGGCACCGGTGGAGGAACTGACATGCTTGCCGTGGGTGCGCATGCCCAACTCGATGGACCGGCTGTTTCTGTAGTCGTCCGCGCCGCGTACGCCTGCTGTGGCATTGCCTGATCAGCGCCCAGCGACTATCCAGCAGCAGGCAAACGCCGTCAAGGAAGCAAGGGCATCTGCATCCTTTCGGGTGAACCACTGCGGCTGTTTCCCACGAGGCCGCAGGAGGCCCGGAGCCTGGTGGACATCTGCCGCGCAGCACGGCACGGCGCGGCACGAGGGGAGCAGCTCGTGGACTTACAGGTGCGCTACCGCGACGACATGGGCCGCGAGCGCCTCGGCACTCCACGGGCGCTGCGCGGACTTCCGGTGGAGGAATGGCCGGTGCTGCACGAGCAGCGCGCCTACCGGGGACGGAAGTCGAAGGTGCGCCAATGGTGGTCGTCCACCACAAAGAAGGACGTCAGCTGCCGGTCCCGGGAACATGCGTATGCGGCCATGTTCCTCGACCGCGATCCGTGCATCGTCCACCTGGCTGCACCGTCGCTGCAGGTCGAATGGCGCGAGGGTGAGCGTGCGGGGGTGGTGAACCCGGCGTTCATGGCGCGCACCGTCGAGGGGCAGCAGATCCTCTATCTGCACTCCCCCGACGGGAGGGAGCCGGACGGTCAGGAATGGTCGGTGGCACAGGCAGCCGCCGCGCAGGCGGGATGGCAGGTGGATGTCGCCCGCGCCCCGGGCGGCCAGCTGCGTCGCAATGTGTACATCGTCTCGCAGTTCCGTCACGACGAGTTCGCCGACGCCAGCGCCAGGGCCGTCTTGCTGGAGGCATTCGCCCGCCCTCTGCCGCTGAGCAGGGGCGCCGACGCGGTGGATCTTCCTCCGGGACAGGGCCGTGCCAGCAGCTGGAACTTGCTGTGGACGCAGGACCTGACGACGCACTGGGATGAGCCACTGACCCCCGACAGCCTGGTGTGGGCGGCCGGAGCGGCAGCATGAGCGCCGTCCTTTCCCTGCCGGTCGACGCCCCGGACGCGCCGGCCGGGACGCTCCGGCCGGGAATGACGGTCCAATGGAAGACAGGCCGCTATCTGGTGGGCGCCTTGCAGGGTTCCACCGTGCACCTGGCGGCGATGGACGACGGCGGCCAGGACGCGCTGGTACTGGTCTGCATCCTGGTATCCGCCCCGGACTTCGCCGTGTTGAAGGCCGACGGGATGGCGCAGGAGCCGGGAGCGGTGCCGGACCTGTCCGTACTGGAGCGGCTGGATGAAGAACAGCTGAAGGACGTGCGCCGCTGGGAGGAGCACGTCCGGGAGGTGCTGACCGGCCGCCCTGTCGGCGCCCGGGACGGCGCCTTCACTGCGCGGCGCGGCTACGATCTGGCGACCACCACCCGCACCGCCCGCTACGCCCTGAAGGCGGCCGAGCTGAAGGCGGCCGGCCTGACCGGGTCGGTCGCTACCGTGCAGCGCAAATGCCTGGCCTACGAAGCACACGGGCTGCTCGGCCTGGTCGACAAGCGGTGGCTGCGCACGAGCACCGTCCACGGCAACGTCGACGAGCGGGTGGTGGCGCTGATCCAACAGGAGGACAAAGCCCAGCGCGGTGCGTCGGCGGGCACCTTCTCCCGGCTGTACAAACGGGTGCGCGCGGCGCTGCGCCGCACGCACCCGGATGAGTACCGCGACCTGATGCCAGCCCGTACCACCTTCTACGACCTGCTCAAGCGGCTGGGGATCTCGAAGGAATCGCTGAAGGCCGCGCCCGGGCTGGGCAGTGACGCCACAGCCCCGCCCGAGCCTCCCTACCATCCGGCGCCGGTGTCGTTGCTGGGCGAACGCGTGGAGATCGACGGCACCGGGCTGGACGTCCTGGCGCTCGGCGACGACGGGCGTCCCGTGGCAGTGGAGTTGACCTACGCCCTCGACGTCCTCAGCCGCAGCTTCATCGCCGGCATGATCGTTCCCAAGGCTTCGGGCCGGAAGAAGGGGCCGGGCAGCCGGCGCCGCGGCGGCCGCGGCACCAAATCGCTGGATGCCGCGCTGCTGCTGGGTCAGGCGATGGCGCCGCTCGCGGCGCGCCCCGGCTGGTCGCCGCAGGCGCTGGCCGCCAACTCGGACCTGCCCTACGCCAAGATGCTGGCCGGCGATCCGCGGATGGCCGGCGCCGCGGCCCGGCCGGTGATCCGCCCGAAGACGGTGGTCGTCGACAACGCCAAGATCTTCAAAGCCCGGCACTTCAAGGACGTGTGCAGCATGCTGGGCATCGAGGTGGAGTCCGCCCGGGAGCGCACCCCCACCGACAAGGCGGTCATCGAACGCACCAACGCCTCGGTCAAGAGCATGTTCTCCCAGTTCGTCGCCGGCTACACCGGCAACAGCCTGGCCACGCGCGGCGACGACGTCGGCAAGGAGCGGTTGTGGACGCTGAACGAGCTGCAGGATTTGTGGCACGAGTGGGTGGTCACCGAATGGCAGCGGCGGCCGCACGAAGGACTGCGCTCCCCCTTCCTTCCTTCTCTGGTCCTCACCCCGAACCAGATGTATGCGGCGGCGGTCGCCGTGGAAGGCGCCGTGCCGCGGCCGGTCACACCGGATGAGAACCGCAAGCTGCTCCTCCAGGCGAAGCGGACCGTCACCCGCGACGGCATCAAGATCGGCAACCGTACGTATGTCAGCCATCGCATCCGGGAGTTCAAGAACCGGCACACCGGCATCAAGGGACAGGGCCGGCGCTGGCCGATCTACTACAACCCCTACGAGCCCAGCCGGGTGTGGCTGTACGACCACACGGTCGAAAAGGACCCCGCCCGCAGTCCGTGGGTGCCCTTCGATTTCAAGTGCCAGCACCTGATCCGCGACTCGTGGACCCAGTACCTGTGGGAGAAGGCCGCCGACCTCGTCGCCGGCCTCGTCGGCCGGGAAGGCGGCGAGGAAGAAATCGCCCGGGCCGTGGACGATCTCCTGGCCCGCGCACGGCGCGGCCCCTCCCCCACCTCCACCTCCGTCAAGCCGGTGGCCGCGTTCGTTCCGCAGCCCCTGGAGATCGCCGAAACACCGGCTAACCCGTATGCAGGGATCACCCGCGCCGAACCCGGCAGCGTGACGCCCGCACCGTCCCTCAACGTCGATGCCAAGGACCTCTTCCCGGGCCGCCGTGCCGCGCTGCCGGCCGCTGTGCCCGAACCCGCCGCCCCGCCGACGTCGCCGGGCCGGCCCCGGCCCCCGCGGCGCCGTCCCGCTCCGGCGGGAGCGCACAGCCTGGGCGGATCAGCCGGCGACATCTTCCGGGAATTGGCAGCAGATCCGTCCGAGCGGCCTGCGCCGCGGCCCCATCAGGACCCGCCCCCACCCCGCCAAGACCCGCAGGAGACGTGATGGACGCTGCGCGCACCGCCCCGAAACCAGCCGCCCCCGCAGCTCTCGCTGCACGGTGGTCGCCGCTGGATCCCGAACTGCTCACAGTGCGGGAGGGGTTCATGGACTTCGTGCACCGCAAACTCGAGCCGCCGGACTTGCAGGACTGCGCCCCCAAAGGCACGAAGGTCACCGACACCGACCCGCGGATGATCTACCACGGAGAGATGATCCCCGTCTCCACCCCCGATGTGACCCAGGGGCTGAAGGACGCGCGGCGCACCCTGCGCACCAACCGATTCCGCCCCACCGGAAAACGCATGAGCATGATCATCGATGGATGTGCCGGCAAGACCACGCTGCTGCTCCAGATCGGACGCGCCTACCAGGGACTACTGGAAACCGAGCGCAGGCCGGACAGCGAGTGGACCCCCGTCGTCTACATCAACGTCCCTCCGCGCCATGAAAGCAACATGGACTGGTCCCTGCCGCTCGCGGACTTCTTCGGCATGGACCACACCGTCAACATCGACAAGCGGACCTACCGCAGCACCGACATGACCGAACCGGTCATCCACGCCATGCGCGAAAGCCGTACCTCCCTGCTCCTCATCGACGGAATCGACCGCATCCACGACAGCGACCTGGCCGGTGCCTTCGACTACTTCGACTGCCTCCAGGCCCGCCTGCGCCTCTCGGTCATCTACAGCGGTCGCGGCGCCACCGACATCGTCAACGAGGGCCTGCACAACCGCCGCCGCACCGAACGGCCCCGCACCTCCGAGCAGTTCCGCAGCAGCCTGCCTGTCATACGGATCAACCCCATCCCCTTCCACGCGGGGCAGGAGGAGGGATGGCGCACCGTGCTGCGGGCCTACGACTCCAACCTCCGGCTCTACGACCACGAGCCCGGCTCGCTCCTGGACCTCGAGGAAGAACTCCACGAGCGCACCGGCGGCTACATGGACACCCTCGACCAGCTCATCTGCCAGACCGCCCAGCAAGCCATCGAAGACGAGACCGAAGCCATCACCAAAGAAGCCCTCGACGACATGTTCGTCGGCCGCAACGACCCCGACGACGACTGACACCGCGCCGGTAAGGCGCGCCGTCCGGTGCAGCGTGCACGACCGGCCCGGCTGCTGCGGCTGCCGCGGGCAGCCTGCTGCTTCGGCGTCGAACCATCGGGGCGTTCGGCGGCCCCGCATCCGTGGCGCCGCCCGACGGCCGGGACGCCGACGGTGAGAGCGCTGCCGCAGAGGCAGCCGTCGCCTGAGAGCTCTACGGTGCGGCTGGCCAGCCACCGGTGAACGGTGACGTGCTCTGGCGCCCCCGTTCTGAGCACCCGAGCTTCTTTCGGCGTCTCATCCGACAGAGCGGGAGAGCTGCAGTTGCACCGGCTCGATGCGGCCGAGGCGGCATGCCCAGGCTGCGCCCTCCCAACGGCCTGCCCGGGGAGCGAAGATCACCGCAATGACGCTGTGGAAGCCCAGTTCCGGATCGTTGAGAAGTTTCCTGTAGGTGGCGGCGTCGCGAGCGCTGGGGATGGGGCGGCTGGCGGGGTGGGTGTGCCATTCGCCGACCCAGACGCTGCCGTCGCTCGCGAATGCCTCGTCGGCCAGTGCCTGGGCGTGTGCCAGGTCGCGGAGGAAGTAGGTAGGGGTGCGCACGGCGGCAGGTCCGGGGGTTCCGGCGTGGTGGACGGTGACGGTGTCGTGAGTGTGGTGTCCCAGCAGGATGCCTCCGGTCTCCGTGCTGTGGTCGGCCGTGCGCAGTTCGGTGGTGACGATCCGGGAGGCCTGGGCGGTGAGGTGCACGGCGGTGACGGGCTGCTGCGTCATGGCGCTTCGCAGGTGGGGCAGCCGGATCTCGGTGGTGTAGCGGGCAGCCAGCGCAGCTCGGCGGTGTGGCGGAGGTCGAAGGGTGGGGCCCAGTCGGGTTGGCGACGCAGGCCGAGCAGGGCATGCTCTCCCGGCAGTCGCTGGTCGGGGTGTCCGGCACGTTGGAGGACGGTGGCGACGGCGGTTTTGGCTGCGAGCTGGGCCACCAGATGCAGGTCGGAGCCGACGGCGGTCATCGGCCGGTGGCGGGTGCCGGTGCCGTACCCGGCGTCCAGGGCGGGCTCGGGGTCGAGGCCGCCTGCCTCGGCGAGGGTCCGGCGTCTGCAGGTGAGGCATCCGTGCTGGGGCCAGGGGCGCAGTCGCAGGATTTCACCGAGGGCGCCGTCCTGCAGGACGCACGCGAGCACTGCGGTGAGGCCGGCGCGGCGGGCCAAGTGGCCGGTGACGCGGCGCGGGGCTACTCCGTCTGCCGTGCATACGACGAGGTGGGTGTCCGCGAGGAGGGCCCGGATGTGGTCGGCGTGCTCGATGACGTCGAGGGCCAGAGCACTGACGGTGGTGTCGGGGCGCAGTGCGGCGAGTTCCTCAGCGAGCGCGGTGACTTTGTGCCGGCCGATGTGTCGGCGGGCGCTGGTGTGCCGGACGAGGTTGTGCCAGTCGAGGCGGTCGGGGTCGACGAGGGTGAGATGGCCGACGCCGTAACCGGCCAGAGCGTGGGCGGTGGCCGAGCCGATGCTCCCCGCTCCGACCAGCATGATGCGGGTGTTCTGCAGTTCCTTTACGGGCCAGTGACCGCCGAGTTGCCGAATCCCGGTGGTTTCGGGCTCAGCCGACGCCTCGATGGGCTGGAAGCCCGCGCGGGTGACGTGCCAGGCGACGAGGTCGGGCAGACCGCTTTCGGGGAAGGCGTCCTTCACGCCGGGGGCATGGGTGATGGCCACATAGCCGCCGTCGCCCGGCGTCTTGAAACCGCTGGGCACCGCGTCCTTGAACGCGTCCAGCTTCATGGATGTGCCCCGCCGTGCCCGCAGGAGGTACCAGAGCGCGTGCAGTTCACTGTTGGCCTGGTACCAGTAGCCGGTAGGACGGGAGTCGCAGCCAGCGAGCAGGCGAGGGGCAGGGGGCGGCGGGTCGACCGAGATGATGGAGCCGCCGCCCTCGGAGATGCCGCCCACCACCGCTAGGTCGTCCGGATGGCTGATACGCAACGACAGTCGGCCCCACGCGCCCGAGGCGCGGAGCGTGGTCGCGGCGTCCTGTGGGATGAGGATCAGCACGAAGGACCGTCCTGTCCGCCGGTGTCCAGCTCAGGGTGGTCAGTGGTGTCCTCGGGTGACGGGGGCTGGGCCAGGAAGTGGTCGAGGCGATCGTCGGTGACGATGCCGCTGCCGGTCATCTGCTTGATCGTCTGGTGTTTCATCAACGCGTACTCGATCCGCCAGCCGGCGGCCTTCAGCAACAGATCGACAACCGACTCGCGGCCCGTCCATACGTCGTCCCGCAGAAGGCACAGGCTGGCGTCGCCGTTGACGTGCCAGCGGTGCTGGGTCCATTCAAACGGTTCGGGCAGTGGATCCACGGGAACAAGCCGGGGCGCCACCATGGGGTAGGCCTGGCTGTACTCCAGACGCACAAGGAGCCCTTCCTCGCCGATCCAGGCGGTGAGATGCTCGGGCTCGGGCCTCTCGAAAGGCCAGCGGGGCAGCCTGCCCTCCCAATTCCCTGCTCCGGCCTCGTTCCAGACGAGGCCGGGGAACTGAGCGGTGATCTCCGCATGGTCACGGTGCAGTCGGCGCGGTTCGCACGTCCACCAGGTGTGGTGCGTGCGGCCGTTGGGCGTGTGTGCGGTCGTCATCCCTGGGGTGCGTCCTTGATGGGCCGCGGAGTGATGAGCGCGGGTGTCCCGGTGATCAGTGAGGCTGGCTTGGCCGGAGCGGCAGGGGCCGGGAAGTCGTCGCCGAAGATCTTCTGCCACAGCCGCAGCGCGTTGTCGGTGTCTGCCTCGGCGGCAGCAACGCAGGCCCGCTCCGCGAGGTCTGCTGCGTCGGCGAAGGCATCGGACAGACCTGCATGGTCCAGGTCCGGCTGGATCTGACCACACAGCCCCGCCGGGTCCCACACGCCCTCGTGGACGCGGACCGCGGCGGCGGTGAAGAACGTCTTCAGTGCCTGGGAGCGGTTGCCGGACCTGGGCATGCAGTTGAGGGCGAGGACCTCCATGACGAGAGACTTGATGCCTCCCTGGACCGGGGCGGTGAGCCGCCACTGTTTGAGGACCCTGACCAGAGGCCGGAAGTGCGGCCAGTCCCGCTGGTGATCGGCGACTTGGCCGATGAGGTATTCCGGGTTGGCCGGCACCCACCGGGTGTTCAGCTTTTCGGGGATGAGCAGCGAGCCGTCCTCCTGGCGCAGGGCGGCCATGACGTCGACGGTGAAGGCCTCCCGGTCCTCGGGGTCGTCCAGGAAGCACTTGACTGCGTGATTGCGCACGAGAGTGTGCCGGACCTCGTTGGCGTGGGTACCGTTGGTCTGGCTCAGCAGCCGGTTGACCTGGGTGCGGACGTGCTCGAGAGCGTCCTGGGCGCTCGGGCCGTCGTTCCCCCACTCGGGGTGCTCGTCGGGGTCGTAGACGATCACGACATCGACGTCGTGGATGGGCTTGAGCTGCGTGCTGCGTGCTGCGGCTCAGAGAACCCGAGCCGAACGTCTCCACGACGTCCGGCTCGCTCAACAGCGCGGTTTTGAACAGGTCCCTGCGCTCGCGGGCCAGTCTGGTTTTGTCTATGTCTTCGTTGACGGTCTTCTGGAACGCGTCGAATGCGTCGTCGATCCCCATGCGGTGTGCCTCCTCGGGCGCGTCGTCCAGCCCGGGTGCACGCCGCGGCCGCCGACCCCGGGCTGGGGCGCGGCGGCCACAAACGGGCATCTATGGCTGCTCG
Organism: Streptomyces sp. NPDC002566; assembly: GCF_042889585.1. Classification (NCBI taxonomy): domain Bacteria; kingdom Bacillati; phylum Actinomycetota; class Actinomycetes; order Kitasatosporales; family Streptomycetaceae; genus Streptomyces; species Streptomyces sp. NPDC002566. Next base: position 15,296 of record NZ_JBIARD010000015.1, read on the forward strand.
TTCACCACAGTAAGACCCACCACTGACAAACCCTCCTGCACCAGGACTAGTTGATCATTTACGGCAGCGGCCATCCGCATCGGAGCCGCGTGCTTGATGCAGGTGAGAGGGACCGTCTGAGCTGCTGCCTCGCATCGAGGACCCGCCGGGCCGGGCCCAGGACCGATGCAAACCTCGGCTAACGGCAGGGGGACGAGACAGCCGGCCAGGGAAGACACACTCCTCGCATCTCCGGCGGGCATACCCCGAAGGGACAGCCCGGGGAGCGGGCTCAGCGTCTGGGCGGGACCGCTGCGGTGGAGGGGCTGGCGTTCTTCCACGGCCCGCTGCCGGTCGCCGTCGCGCTGGGCTGGCTCACGGCCCGCGACCGCCTCGCCCGGCTCCACCATGACATGCGCTTGGCACGCGGCACCACGACGCCTCCGGCGGCGGGACCGTAGGGGCTTAGCGAGCCCTCATGCGTCGATGACGAAGGCCTTCTCATACACCTGCTGTGCGTTGACGTCCTCGTACACGGTGGTGGGGCGCAGCCGGTTCCACCGGTTGCCCAGCAGCAGGGCCAGGCCCATGGGGCCAGCCTGGAAGAGGTGGATCGCGGGATGTGCGCGGCAGGCACGGCGCAGCAAGTCCCGGATACCGACGGCCAACGCGCTGGCCGTCGCGGCATCCGGGATGGAGTTGTCCTTCGCCCCTCCGGGCGGGCGCAAGACCAGCAGCCGGGAGACGGGCACCCGATGCTCGCGCAAAAAGTCCAGCACGTCCTGCGTGGGGTCCGTGGCGACCGCGACGGCCACGGCGAGATCCGTTCCTAGGTCAAGGGTGTGCTCATCGACGGCTGGCGTCAGCGGAGAGTCGTACGCTGCGGTGGATGACCACAGCTGTTCACGCTGAGCCACGGCAAGGTCGGAGCCGGCCACCATGCGGAAGGCGGCACCGACCACGAAAGCGGGTGCCAGACGCAGGCTGCCGGTGACAGCGACCGTGGTGGTGCCCGGCGGCATCCGGTACGGCGCGGCCTCAATGTCCGCCTGCAACTGCGCCCAGGTGGCCGGGGCCAGCGGACGCCGCTTCACATACGGTGAGGCTCCCTCGAAGCGATCCACCCAGTCCAATGCGTAATCGGCGTCCTCCGCCATGGGATCCGGCTTCAGGGTGGCGATGGACAGCACCGGACGCGATGAGCCGGCTTCCAGGCCCAGGGCCCGGATCGCCTCCCTGATATCCGCCAGGGACAGGCGGCGCTGCCCGTCGGCGACTTGACGGGCCACCCAGTCCGCGCCGGAGTGCATGGCCTCCTCGCTGAACCGCAGCCCTGCGGCGAACATCAGCATCTGCAAGTGCTCATGCAGGTGCATCACGTCTCGTGCCAGGTCGAAGCGCAGCACCTTCAGCAAGTCCAGCAGCCTGTCCTCACTCAGCCCGGCACCGTCGGCCCAACGCCTGCGTGCCTGACCCTTCTTGGAGCCCGGGCCCTGCTGCGCCGCCTTCGGAACCAGAAGCTGAGTGCGGGAGTCCCTCAGCGAGATCAGCGGGTCTTCCGCATCCGGGGACCGGTTGCTCAGCAACGCGAGATCGACTGGAGTGCCGCCCTCGGTGAGCTTCTCCCAGGCTTGCGCCATCTTCCGCAGGATCGACGGGCCGCCGCGATCGCTGAGCTTGAGCAGGTAGTCACCGTTGACCGGGGTAGAGCTGTCCGCGGCGTACTTGACCTGCATGTAGGTGTGCGGCGGCACCTGCCGGTACAAGACGACATCGTCCAAGTTCCCCGCGTCGTCGACCTCGACGCCCACCGCCACCACCGGGTTGGACGCACGCAGCGCCGCATCCCGGACAGCGGCGACACACCCCTGCCACGCAGCCAGCCACTGATAGCGGTCACCAGCAATACGGACACCCGTCGAGCTCGGGGCAGGCAGGTCTCGCACTGAAACGATCTCCCAGGCGTCGGGCCGCCGCGCTTACGGCCATCGGCATGCTCAGCCGATCATCGCCGCAAGCAAGGCCAAGTGGGAAGCCCTCGCACCCACCGGCAGTCGGGCGGGGCCACAGGCTCTCGCCCGCCCACCGGCATACCGCCCAGGACCCCGAAAGCCTTCTCGGTCGCTGCTTCATACCGCGTCCGAGAGCAGTTGATGTGTGTCCGGATCAAGTTGCGGCGTACCAGGTCAGAGGACCTCGAATCAGAGAAGCAGCAGGTCAGACGTTTCAGAGAGTCGTCCGGCCCTAGTCGAGATCCCGCAGGCCAGAGGCTCTCAAGTCGTCGACACAGGCCTCACCTCTGGCTGGTCGTGACACCGGGCTGGGACCTGATCGTGGTCGATGAGGCGCACCGGACTTCCGGTCGGCTGGGCAAGCCGTGGGCCGTCGTCCACGACAACACCCGCATCCCCGCCCTGCGCCGCCTCTACATGACAGCCACGCCCCGCCTGTGGCAGCTCGGGGACGAGGACGAGGCCGGCGCCCCCGGCGAGCTGATCGCGAGCATGGACAACGATCCTGACGGGCCCTTCGGCAGCAGGGCGTTCACTTTGACGCTCTCGGAGGCCATCGACCGGGGAATCTGTGCCCCCTACCAGGTCGTATGCGTGGACGTCACGGACACCGCGTTCCAGGCCGCGCAGCTCCTTGGCGCCGAAGGCCGCTCGCCAGAGGTCCGCGGGGCCCGGCTCGCCGCCCTGCAGACCGCCCTGGTGAAAGCGTCCGCTGAGGAGGGCTTCCGCCGCACGCTCGTCTTCCACCACGTCGTGAAGGAAGCCGAAGCGTTCGCGGCCGGCCTTCCCCACGTCGCCGCGGCGCTGCACGCCAGTGACCCGGAATTGTATCCGGCCACGATCTGGGCGGACTGGCTCTGCGGCGACCACAAGCCCCTGCACCGGCAGCGTCTACTGGGCGAGTTCGCCGCCGGGATCGCCACGGACGGCACCGTCGTGGAGAAGTGCTTCCTGTGCTCGGTGAAAGTCTTGGGCGAGGGCGTCGACACCAAAAACTGCGACTCCGTGTACTGGGCAGATGTACGCGGCTCCATGCCGGACCTGGTCCAGGCCGTGGGCCGGGCGCTGCGGATGCAGCCGGGCGAGGGCAAGACGGCCTCGCTCGTGGTGCCGGTGCTGCTCGGGCCGGGCGAGACGGCCGCCAACATGCTGACGAGCCGGGCCTACGGCGGGCTGGCCAAGCTCTTGGAGGCACTGCGGGCGCACGACACCCGGGTCGTGGAGCAGTTGGCGGAGCAACAGGCGTCAAGCCGTGTGAGGGGCGTTCAGAGCCGTAGTGGGGGCCAGGAGGGCGGAGGTCAGGGGGAAGGGTCCGGGCCGTCGGCTCCTGCCCGGCAGTTGCTGAAGTTCTCGACGCCGCGTGACCCGGCGCAGTTGGCGGTGTTCATCAACCTGCGGGTCATCAACCCCGAGCATGAGCACTGGCGGCGCGGCATCGAGGCGGCTGTCATCTACACCCGTGAGCACGACGACCTGAAGGTGCCGTTCACGTTCCGCGTGCCCGGCCGCGACGACCAGGAGGCGGAGGCCGAGGCGTGGCCGGCCGCACTCGCCGGTTTTCCACTGGGGCAATGGATCGCCGACGCCCGAAGGTTCTACGCCCGCGGCGACATGGACGCCGACCGCGCCCGGCAGCTGGAGAAGCTGGGCATGGTCTGGTCGCACTTCGACGTCGCGTGGGAGGAGGGCCTGGCCGCCGCGCGCGGGTGGGCGGCCGAACACGGGCACCTCCTGGCCCCGCTGGACGCCACCTACCAGGGATACCGGGTGGGCACCTGGCTGAAGAACGCACGGGCCGCCGCCCGCAAGGCGCAGCAGATTGAGCAGCGGCGTGCCCAGGGCCTGCCGGTTCAGTCTGCGGCCGGGGCGCTGTCGGAGGAGCGCCGCGAGCAGCTGGAGAACATCGACCCGTCGTGGTGCCCGGCCTGGCCGATCGAGTGGCAGCGCTGCTTCCATCTGGTCCGGCAGCACCTGGAGGAGGGCGGTGCGCTGCCGACGGAGCCGGGCACCGTCATGCACCAGGGCGAGGATCTGGGGCGGTGGGTGCGCTCGGTCCGGCTCGGCTGGGACAAGCTCACAGGCGTGCAGCAGTGGATGTGCGAGCACATCCTCGGGATCGAGCCCGCGACCGAGGACGAGAAACCCCAGCCGCGCCGCACCCAGGCCGACAAGTGGGCCATGAACTACGCCGCCGCCAAACAGTTCTACGAGCGCGAGGGGCACCTTCGGGTACCGAGGAAGCACGTCGAGACGATCGTCGTCGGCGACGGGAAGGGGGGCAGCGGCGAAGACCAGGAGGAGCGGCAGGTCCGGCTCGGGGCATGGATCGGCAACCAGCGCAGCCGAGCCGCGACGCTGACGTCAGAGCGGATGGAAAAGCTGTCCGCCATCGGCATGCGCTGGACCTGATGGCGAACGGCTCGACCGCTCAGGCGCAGCGGACGCGCCGCCTACTCGACCGTGAAAGCGTACATATGGCGTACGGAATAGGTACAAAGCGCGGTCGTGCGCGAGCAGCGCCGCTCATCCCCAGAGACCCGAGCGGGGAAACGAGTAGCGGGCGGGCCGTGCGGGCGGGCCGTGTCCGGTGCCCTCGCCCAGTGAGCCTTCGACGGCTCGGACCGGGGTTCCGACGACGTCCGTCCTGTCGCGCGTCGCCAGCTCGTCACCGGTGCCCCAAGGGGCTCGTAGCCTGCGTCATCCGGCGCTGTCCCGAGAATGCAGAAACTGGCAGGCAGGGGCGGGCGACGTGCGAGAACTGACGCTGCGGACTGCGGGGGGCTCTGCCCGACTGGCCGCTTGAGGAGGCGTACGTGGGACAGATCGAGCAGGGACTGGAGCGCGCGTTGCGCACCCGGCCCATTCCCTCAAGCACCGAGTCCCGCCTGCGTTTTCTGCTGGCGACGCACCAGGGCTCCACCCGGAAGGTGGCCACGGTTCTGGGGGTCTCGCAGCGCACTGTGCAGCGGTGGGTGTCAAAGAGAGCCGAGGCACGTCGTCCGCCGGGACCGCTGCAAGTCCATGCGATCGAGGAAGCGGTTCTGGCTCGGTGGCAGCCCCGGGTACGGGCCCGTCGGCGTGCCCAGGCAGAGGCGGAGGGCTTCGTCTTCCATACCCGTGCGCGATTCGGGTTCGCGGCTCCTGCGGGGTCCTCGGACGATCCGCGGGTGCGGTGGATCGCCCAGGACCTGCCGGGAGAGGTAGCCCGGGAGCTGTTCGCCGCCCGGGATGCCGGCGCGGGCGAGCAGCAGCAGACGGTGATACTCGCCCGGGCGCTGGGACACGCCTACTTTCGCGAGTGGGGCCGCCGGGCCCACGGCCTGCACGTGGCTTTCAGCGACGTCGAGTTCGCCGACTTCTCGATCGGCTGAGCCCGGCCCATCGAGCGAGCACTGCAGGGTGGTCAGCGTCACGACGGCCTGGCTCGGTCGGCCGGAATCGCTTGGTACCTCTCGGCTTCCTGCCGCTCTCGCCAGTCCCACTCCACTCGACCGACCGGGCCTTTGCGGCGGGCTGTGGGCGGCTGGGGCGGGCGCAGCCTGGCCGTCTCCGCCATGCGCAGCAGGTGCCCGCGGTCACCTGTCGCGGCGAGCAGCTCCTGGTCCTCGCCGGAGAGGAGCCGGGTGAAGCAGGTCGCGGCCCGCAGGAAGACGCCCGCCCAGGGCGGTACGGGGTAGGCGGCGCAGCCGTCGGTGTAGCGGGCGCGGTCGTGCAGGGCGAGTGTGGCCGCGGCGTCGTCGTAGCTGCGGGGGCGGGCGGTGGCGAGTTGCTGGAGGGAGGCGCCGGTGAACAGCGCGGCGGCGAGGGTCGCGGCCAGGCGAGGGTGTGCGGTCGCCGTGTGCAGTCGGTGGGCGACTCGCTGGGCGGTGTGCGCGGTGAGAGGCACGGGTGGTGGGCGGTGCCGCCAGGCGATCGGCGGTGGCGTGCACGGGTCGGCGCAGGGGCGGGGGCTGTCGTAGGAGACGAGGCGTTCCAGCGCGGGCAGGGTGAGCCACCGGCTGGCCGGCGCGGCGGGCTCGTCTGGGGGCGGGGGTTCGGCGATAGGCGTGCCGTAGTAGTGGCGGCGGGCAGCCTCGATGTCGTCGGTGACGGAGTAATCGGCCGTCCGCAGGGCCTGGTGCAGAGCGGCGGGAAGGTGAGGGCGGTGGCAGACCAGGGTCAGGTGGATACCGGTGCGGGCCTGTAGCTGCAGAAGGCGCATCGTGCGGCGGGCGGTGAGGCGGTGAGCGCGCAGGACGGTCAGCCGGGTGACGGGCAGGGCGGTCATCCAGGCCGTGGCGGCTTCCCAGGCGGGCTGGCGGCCGCCGGGAAAGCGGCCCGGGAGCAGGGGCGGTTTGCCCAGGGCGCCGAGAAGGTCGTGGGCGAAGCCGGTTTCGCTGGTGGTGCCCGGGCCGGGGTGCAGGGTGATCCGGCCGGACGGCGGATGGTGGGCGGCCAGAGCGGTGTGCGTGTACAGCACGTCGTCGTGACGGTCGAGAACCACGGTGACGGACGGCAGCGGCGGGGCAGGAGGCATGGACGGTGTGGTCAGGCGAGGCGGCTGAAGGCCCAGCGCAGCAGCTCCTGGTCGACGCGAGCACGCCCCGTACGGGCCAGTGCGGTACGGGTGTGGGCGGTCAGCTGGGCCCAGGCGCGGAAGTTACCGTGCGCGGCGTGGCTGTCAGCGAAGGCGATGTCCACGGGGTCGGCCTCAGCCCAGACCGGGTGGAACAGCGGGATCACCTCGAGGACCTCGTCGGGGGTGAGGCGGGTGAACTGCTGCCAGATGAAGACACGGGAGGACAGCATCGGTTCGCGGCGCAGCACGGTGTGACAGCCCGCGCCGCCGACGAAGATGATGGCGAGCTGGGTTGAGGGTTCGTCCCAGAGGTAGCGGAAGTATTCGAACGCCTCCCCGTTGAGCCACTGGGCCTCGTCGACGAGGAAGGTACGGGGGCGTTCGGCCAGAGCCGTCTTCAGCAGACGGTCGAACTCGCTGGGGTGGCGCGGTGGCTCGCCGGCCAGGTCGAGCGCGGTGAACAGTTCGTAGCGCACCGCGCGGGCGGTGGGCCGGGCCCGGAAAGTGATCTTGCGGACGTCCTCGCCGGGTTCGAGTGCGCGCAGGCAGGTGTTGACGGCGAGGGTCTTGCCGAAGCCGGCGCCGCCATGGATGCACATCATCGCGCGGGCAGCGACCGTGTCAGAGATGTTCTCCCGAGCGGTGAGCAGGGCGCGGGTGGTGACCACGGAGGCGTCGGGCAGGTCGACGTACTGGTAGGTGGCCGCGGTCACGAGGCGTCTCCGTCTTCAGCAGGGTCTGCGGCCCGTGCGGGCGGGCAGTCAGGGGCAGGATCCGACGGGGCGGGAACAGGCCGACCGGGCGTAGTCCGGGTGGCGAGGGAGGGCGGGGTGCGCCAGTTGGCCGGTGGCGCGGCGGGCGGGATGAGGTCCGGCAGTGCCAGCTTCGAGGCGTCGGTGTGCTCGACGGCGGCCAGTTCGTCCCCGGCTTGAGCGGAGGTGAGGGCTCCCAGCCTCTGGGCCGGCCCGGCCGTGGTGGCCGGGGCGAAGCGCTGTCGGCGCAGCGTCTCGGCGGCCTTCACCTCGGCGCGCAGACGTCGGGCACGCTCCGCACGGGCCGCGCGCAGGGCCCCGAGTTGTTCGGGGGTGGCCGCGTCCGCGAGGTGCGCGGGCCCGAGATACCTGCCATTCGCGTCACAGATGTCGATCTCGTGATCGTGGTGCGGCATGTAGCGCACTGTGACGCTACGGCCGGCCTGGCCGGTCATCCAGGGGGCGATGTAGGTGCGCCCGCGCCACCGCACGCCGTGGCTGGTCAGCTTCCGCGGGCGGCCGTCGCCCTCCAGAGTGAACGTCCACAGGTCGGCGGCGGGGACGTCCGTGACGGGAGTCGGATCGGCCTGCCATGCCTCAAGCGGCGTACGGCCGGACAGCGCCTGGGGCCGGTGCTCGGTGTTCCACCAGTGTGTCCAGGCCAGCACCTCCGCTGTGAAGTCCTGAAACGACATGGCACCGGACGTCTCCGGTCTGCGGCCCGCGCCTTTGCTTCGCCGGCCGGAGCGGGGCCTGGCGGGGGTGAGGGTGTAGCCGGGCAGGGCCGCAAACAGCATCCGGTCGACGGCCCGGTTGAGGTTTTCCACCGTGCCCTTGAGATGGGGGCTGTAGGCGGGCAGATCCTTCACCGTCACGCCCATCGTGCCGAACGCCGCGGTGACGGCGGTGGACAGGAAGTCCTTGCCCCGGTCCACCCGCACCTGCTCCGGTGTCCCTCCAGCAGGGCCGTAGGGCTCCTCACGCAGCACAGCGGCGCGCAGCGCGGCCAGCACGGAGGCACGGGAAGGGACGCCAGGAGTGACCGCGGTGCCGGTGATGACTTTGGTGGCTGTGTCGATGAACCAGGTCACCCACGGGCGCACCAGGTCGCCGTCCGCATCGACCAGCAGAGGTGCCTGGACGTGATCGGCCTCCCACACGTGATTGCGCCAGGAGGCCGCCCGTTCACCGAAGACGTCGTGCGCGCGTGCCGCGTCCGGTCCCTCGGCAAGACCAGCCCGCTCCCCCGCGGTGAGATCACGACGCACCGCGCGCAGGAACGTCGACAGCGACGGCACCGGGTCCAGCAGCGGCACCACAGCCAGCGGGGCGCCCGCAGGACAAGCCGCGGATTCAGACGCCGTCGTCGGCTGACCGTCACGGCCGCCGGTCTCGGCCCGGTCCACCAACTGGCGGTGGACCGCAGAAGCGTTGCCGTGCCAGTACGCCAACAGCACCCGGATCTCCCTGGTGATCTCGAACCGCTCACCGCTGCGTTCCCCGGGGCGGATCGCGGCCCGGGGTGACCGTGAGGCCTCAGCCAGCCACCGCCACACCGTCCGCTCCGACACCCCCAGGCACTCCCCGGCCAGGCGCACATGCTCCCGCGACAGCCGCCGCTCGACGCGCAGCGCCAGCAGACGACGCACCGCCAGCGCCCGCAACGCCGTCAAAGACACCTCCCCCAGAACACCAGCCGGATCCTCCGGCGGCGCCATCGGCTGCCCGTCCACGCCGTGACCCTCCGTCCCTTCCACTTCCATGGACCGCGCCTTCGTTCACCTCGTCGGAACAGATGAAGGCCCCCCGTACACGAGCCCTCCGAGCAGCCCGGGCCGTCACGGGTAGGGGCCAAGACGCGCGCAGGCCTGCTCGATCAGCTCTCGGTCCACACGCCGTGCGGGGCCGCGCTCGCGGGCCGCGTAGACATGCGACGTGATCTTCGCCCACGTGCGGAAATTGCCGCGCGCCATCTGCTCCTCCGCCCGCGCAAGGTCCTCCGGGTTCGCCTGCGCCCACACGGGATGGAACAGAGTCAGTGTCTGCGGCACTTGAGACTGCTCAAGCCGGCCGACCTGATGCCAGGTCAGCACGCGCGAGCGCAGCGCCGAAGCACGGGCGAGGGCCCGCTCGCTTCCAGCCCCACACAGCACCAGCGCCGCCGCACAACCCGGCGCGTCCCACAACTGCCGCAGATAATCCAGCAAGGGCGGCGTCAGCCGCTGGGCGTCATCGATGAACAGCACACCCGGCTCGGCCAGTGCCCGCGTCAGAGCCTGGCTGGCCGGTCCGGCCCGGTGCGGCAGCGCCCCCGACGGCAGCCCGAGCGCTTCACACAGCGAGGCCCGCAGCTGCGGCAGACCGGGCGCCACGTCGGCCACCGCACGCCACACCGGCACCCGGCCGGGTAGAAGATGCAACGCCTGCTCGACGGCGACCGTCTTCCCCAGGCCCGTGTCCCCGTACACACAGCACATCCCGCGGGCCGCGACCGTATGCCCCACAGCCTCCGCGACAGCGGCCACCTGCCGTGTGGACACCAGCCGGGCCCCCGGCACGTACAACCGCACACCGCCGCCCCGCACCCCCGCATCCGCGGCGCCCTCCGGCACCAGCACGTCGGCGGGTGGCCCGTCGACAACAAGCGGACCACCCGCCCCGTCCACGAGCCCCAAATCCGCCAGTGCCCGGTCATACCGGCTCGGCTCCAGCCCCACCCGGGCCCCCGCCGGACGAGCCACCTCAAGAACCCGGCCCGCCCCCAGATCCCGCTTGATCACCCGGTGCAACGTCGGCAGCGAGGGCACACACTCCGCATCCCACTCCTCCAACGCCCCCTCTTCCTGGGCCCGGAGCATCCTGCGCCGCAACTCCGCGACGTTCCCACCCGCCTCAGCGAGGACCTCCCACAAGGCGTCACTCAGCGAAAACCCGTCCTGCCGCGGACGCGCCTCGACATGGCCCCGGCGTCCATCCGCCAGCCAACGCCACACCGTCCGCTCCGACACACCCGCCAGCTCCGCCGCGATCCGCACATGCAGCGCCGACAGCGCCCCCTCCCCATCCACCGCAAGAAGCCGGCGCACCACCACACCCCGCGCCAACGGCACACCCCCGGCTGGCACAACAGCAGCCGATCCCGACCCGGCCCCACCCGCCGAAACCCCCGAAGCCGTCATACGGCCCAGCCCACCCGACCCCGCCAGCCACTCACATAGGAACAGCGCAAGCCATGACAGCCAGCAACCAACCTGCTAGCCGCCCCACAACAGCCGCTTGGTCACCCCATGACAGCAACCACAGCCCCGTCCTGCACCCCCTACCAGGACATCCACCCCGCGATCCCGCTGACGCCCACCCACTGCCACCCCACCGCCCACTCACACC
>NZ_JBIARD010000016.1:1725-3560 GCF_042889585.1 Streptomyces sp. NPDC002566
GGTCGGGCACGCTGTTGGGTGTCTGAGGGAATGAACGCCCTCGAGATGCCGGCCCCAGTGCACTCCGACTTCGGTTGGGGGTGATGGGTGGCTGGTCGTTGTTTGAGAACTGCACAGTGGACGCGAGCATCTGTGGCCAAGTTTTTAAGGGCGCACGGTGGATGCCTTGGCACCAGGAACCGATGAAGGACGTGGGAGGCCACGATAGTCCCCGGGGAGTCGTCAACCAGGCTTTGATCCGGGGGTTTCCGAATGGGGAAACCCGGCAGTCGTCATGGGCTGTCACCCGCTGCTGAACACATAGGCAGTGTGGAGGGAACGCGGGGAAGTGAAACATCTCAGTACCCGCAGGAAGAGAAAACAACCGTGATTCCGGGAGTAGTGGCGAGCGAAACCGGATGAGGCCAAACCGTATGCGTGTGAGACCCGGCAGGGGTTGCGCATGCGGGGTTGTGGGATCTCTCTTCTGTCGTCTGCCGGCGGCAGGACGAGTCAGAAACCGTTGATGTAGGCGAAGGACATGCGAAAGGTCCGGCGTAGAGGGTAAGACCCCCGTAGTCGAAACGTCAGCGGCTCGTTTGAGAGACACCCAAGTAGCACGGGGCCCGAGAAATCCCGTGTGAATCTGGCGGGACCACCCGCTAAGCCTAAATATTCCCTGGTGACCGATAGCGGATAGTACCGTGAGGGAATGGTGAAAAGTACCGCGGGAGCGGAGTGAAATAGTACCTGAAACCGTGTGCCTACAAGCCGTGGGAGCGTCGGACATCAAGCTTGCTTGGTGTCTCGTGACTGCGTGCCTTTTGAAGAATGAGCCTGCGAGTTTGCGGTGTGTTGCGAGGTTAACCCGAGTGGGGAAGCCGTAGCGAAAGCGAGTCCGAACAGGGCGATTCAGTAGCGCGCTCAAGACCCGAAGCGGAGTGATCTAGCCATGGGCAGGTTGAAGCGGAGGTAAGACTTCGTGGAGGACCGAACCCACCAGGGTTGAAAACCTGGGGGATGACCTGTGGTTAGGGGTGAAAGGCCAATCAAACTCCGTGATAGCTGGTTCTCCCCGAAATGCATTTAGGTGCAGCGTCGTGTGTTTCTTGCCGGAGGTAGAGCACTGGATAGGCGATGGGCCCTACCGGGTTACTGACCTTAGCCAAACTCCGAATGCCGGTAAGTGAGAGCGCGGCAGTGAGACTGTGGGGGATAAGCTCCATGGTCGAGAGGGAAACAGCCCAGAGCATCGACTAAGGCCCCTAAGCGTACGCTAAGTGGGAAAGGATGTGGAGTCGCACAGACAACCAGGAGGTTGGCTTAGAAGCAGCCACCCTTGAAAGAGTGCGTAATAGCTCACTGGTCTAGTGATTCCGCGCCGACAATGTAGCGGGGCTCAAGCGTACCGCCGAAGTCGTGTCATTGCAGCAATACGGCCAACGCCGGCTGTGATGGGTAGGGGAGCGTCGTGTGCCGGGTGAAGCAGCACCGGAAGGTAGTTGTGGACGGTTCACGAGTGAGAATGCAGGCATGAGTAGCGATTCACACGTGAGAAACGTGTGCGCCGATTGACTAAGGGTTCCTGGGTCAAGCTGATCTGCCCAGGGTAAGTCGGGACCTAAGGCGAGGCCGACAGGCGTAGTCGATGGATAACCGGTTGATATTCCGGTACCCGCTGTGAAGCGTCAAACATCGAGCATCGTGATGCTAAGGCCGTGAAGCCGTTCCGGACCCTTCGGGGAAAGGAAAGTGGTGGAGCCGCCGAACCAAGCGGTTAGTAGGTGAGTGATGGGGTGACGCAGGAAGGTAGTCCAGCCCGGGCGGTGGTTGTCCCGGGGTAAGGGTGTAGGCGT
>NZ_JBIARD010000016.1:3657-5252 GCF_042889585.1 Streptomyces sp. NPDC002566
CTGAGACCTGATGCCGAGCCGATTGTGGTGAAGTGGATGATCCTATGCTGTCGAGAAAAGCCTCTAGCGAGTTTCATGGCGGCCCGTACCCTAAACCGACTCAGGTGGTCAGGTAGAGAATACCGAGGCGTTCGGGTGAACTATGGTTAAGGAACTCGGCAAAATGCCCCCGTAACTTCGGGAGAAGGGGGGCCACACCCGGTGATGGAATTTACTTCCTGAGCTGGGGGTGGCCGCAGAGACCAGCGAGAAGCGACTGTTTACTAAAAACACAGGTCCGTGCGAAGCCGTAAGGCGATGTATACGGACTGACGCCTGCCCGGTGCTGGAACGTTAAGGGGACCGGTTAGCTCTGATTCGTCAGGGCGAAGCTGAGAACTTAAGCGCCAGTAAACGGCGGTGGTAACTATAACCATCCTAAGGTAGCGAAATTCCTTGTCGGGTAAGTTCCGACCTGCACGAATGGCGTAACGACTTCTCGACTGTCTCAACCATAGGCCCGGTGAAATTGCACTACGAGTAAAGATGCTCGTTTCGCGCAGCAGGACGGAAAGACCCCGGGACCTTTACTACAGTTTGATATTGGTGTTCGGTTCGGCTTGTGTAGGATAGCTGGGAGACTTTGAAGCAGCCACGCCAGTGGTTGTGGAGTCGTCGTTGAAATACCAGTCTGGTCGTGCTGGATGTCTAACCTGGGTCCGTGATCCGGATCAGGGACAGTGTCTGATGGGTAGTTTAACTGGGGCGGTTGCCTCCTAAAGAGTAACGGAGGCGCCCAAAGGTTCCCTCAGCCTGGTTGGCAATCAGGTGTTGAGTGTAAGTGCACAAGGGAGCTTGACTGTGAGACCGACGGGTCGAGCAGGGACGAAAGTCGGGACTAGTGATCCGGCGGTGGCTTGTGGAAGCGCCGTCGCTCAACGGATAAAAGGTACCCCGGGGATAACAGGCTGATCTTCCCCAAGAGTCCATATCGACGGGATGGTTTGGCACCTCGATGTCGGCTCGTCGCATCCTGGGGCTGGAGTCGGTCCCAAGGGTTGGGCTGTTCGCCCATTAAAGCGGTACGCGAGCTGGGTTTAGAACGTCGTGAGACAGTTCGGTCCCTATCCGCTGTGCGCGTAGGAGTCTTGAGAAGGGCTGTCCCTAGTACGAGAGGACCGGGACGGACGAACCTCTGGTGTGCCAGTTGTCCTGCCAAGGGCATGGCTGGTTGGCTACGTTCGGGAGGGATAACCGCTGAAAGCATCTAAGCGGGAAGCCTGCTTCGAGATGAGGACTCCCACCCACTTGATGGGGTAAGGCTCCCAGTAGACGACTGGGTTGATAGGCCGGATCTGGAAGCACGGTAACGTGTGGAGGTGACCGGTACTAATAGGCCGAGGGCTTGTCCTCAGTTGCTCGCGTCCACTGTGTTGGTTCTGAAACCACGAACGGCCCCACGCTGCCACGCGTGGTGCGGCTGAACAGTTTCATAGTGTTTCGGTGGTTATAGCGTGAGGGAAACGCCCGGTTACATTCCGAACCCGGAAGCTAAGCCTCACAGCGCCGATGGTACTGCAGGGGGGACCCTGTGGGAGAGTAGGACGCCGCCGAAC
>NZ_JBIARD010000017.1:0-5183 GCF_042889585.1 Streptomyces sp. NPDC002566
GTATCGGGGCGACCCTCCGCCTTGCGATCGCACGCACCAGACGCCGCCGGGCCCGCCCTTCGGGCGGACGACGCTACTTTCGAAACACGCCCTAGGGCTGCCGGTACTCGTCGGCCCACGCCTCGACCGTGTCCGCCGCCCGGTCGAACGCCTCGATCCGCCCCAGGAAGTCCGCCCCGTGCGTGGTCAGCAACGGCACGGCGTCCTGCGGGGATCCGTCCCGGCGTACGAGCGTCAGGGCCTGGCCCTGCAGCGTCCGCGGCAGCCCCAGCCAGCGCACCGGCTGCTGCACGGTGCGCACGGACGCGACCTGGTTCCAGGTCACCGTGCGCGTCACGAAGAACCGCACGTGCCGCAGCCCGCGCTCGCTCACCCACACGCCCATCCGCAGCAGCCGCAGCGCGGCGGCGATCACCAGCAGCGAGAGGCCGAACACCGTACCGGCCTCGCTCGGCGAACCGGTCAGCGCGATCACCACCGCGGCGAGCAGCACGTACGAGGCGATCAGCAGACTCAGCGCGGCCACGGCGACCCGCCAGGGCCCGGGACGGTAGGGGCGCCGCCAGCGCTCACGGTCCTCGAAGGGCAACGCGACGTCGTCCGCTGCCTCGGATGCGCGGTCGGCCGTCAGGAAGGGCAGGGGCACGGCTGGTCCTCACTCGATCCATGCTGGGGCTGTGCCCGGTGAGGTTATCCGCCTGTGTCCCCGCTCACCACCTGCGGGGGGCCGGATGGTGTCAGCGCCCCTCGGAGGTCTGCGAGGCCTGGGACTGCTGGGACGGTGCGGTGTGGTCCAGGCTCAGCGCCGGCATCCCGATGACCAGGGAGCCCACGAGCGCGGCCACGATGGTGACCGCCAGGAGCCAGCGCCCGGCTATCTGTCCGGCGGAGGACGGCTCGGGCGGCGGAGGGGCCACGTTACTGCGGAACGTGTCGGCTTCGGCGACGAAGGCGAAGGGGACGGGCTCGCGCCGACGGGACATGGTGGGTTCTTCCTCCTTGGGTAGACGAGCTGGGTGACCGAGTGGACGCCGCCACCGATGACGAGTGGACGCTGCCACTGACTCAGACGAGCGGGTGCCCGAAAAGGTGCCCCATGTCACGAGACTTCCGGGAAAATTTTCTCGCGGCGGGCCATCGGCCGCCCCAGTGCCCCGGCCCTCCCGCCCGCCCCGGGCCCCCGTAGAGTTGGCGCCGCTCGCAAGCCGCTCCTGGAACGCCCCTGGAAGGACCTCCGCACCGTGACCGACAGGCCCGCCGACGACACCAAGATCCACATTCGCAGCGACGTCACCGTCGAGCTGGTCAAGCACAGCGCGTCCGACTCCGACGTGCTGTGGGCCGCCCGTGTCTCCACCGCCGGCGAGCAGTCCCTGGACGAGCTGCAGAAGGACCCGGAGCGCTCGAAGGGCCTGATCAACTACCTGATGCGGGACCGCCACGGAAGCCCCTTCGAGCACAACTCGATGACCTTCTTCATCAGCGCCCCGATCTTCGTCTTCCGCGAGTTCATGCGGCACCGCGTGGGCTGGTCCTACAACGAGGAGAGCGGCCGCTACCGCGAGCTCCAGCCCGTCTTCTACGTCCCGGACGCCTCCCGCAAGCTCGTCCAGCAGGGCCGGCCCGGCAAGTACGTCTTCGTCGAGGGCACCGAGGACCAGCAGGAGCTCGTGACCCGCACCATGGAGGACTCCTACCGGCAGGCCTACGAGGCCTACCAGGAGATGCTCGCCGCCGGCGTCGCCCGCGAGGTCGCCCGCGCGGTGCTCCCCGTGGGCCTGTTCTCCTCGATGTACGCCACCTGCAACGCGCGCTCTCTGATGCACTTCCTCGGCCTGCGCACCCAGCACGAGCTGGCGAAGGTCCCGTCCTTCCCGCAGCGGGAGATCGAGATGGTGGGCGAGCGGATGGAGGCCGAGTGGGCGAGGCTCATGCCCCTCACGTACGCCGCTTTCAACGCCAACGGCCGTGTCGCCCCTTGACCGCCTCGCAGCGGAAGACGTATGTGCGGATCAGCCGCGCGAAGTGTCCGTATTGCGGCATTTAGAGAAGTTCATCTAGCCTGATCAAACGGACCCGGCACTGCTTGAACCCCCGAGCAGGCAGTGCCGGGCTCCACATTTGTCCCGACTTGCCGCCTGCCCCGAGGGCAGACCCCGCCCTGAGCAACGAGTAGCGTGTTACCCATGGCTCCGACCTCCACTCCGCAGACCCCCTTCGGGCGGGTCCTCACCGCCATGGTCACGCCCTTCACGGCGGACGGCGCACTCGACCTCGACGGCGCTCAGCGGCTCGCCACCCACCTGGTGGACGCAGGCAACGACGGCCTGATCGTCAACGGCACCACCGGCGAGTCCCCCACGACCACCGACGCGGAGAAAGCGGACCTGGTACGAGCCGTCCTGGAGGCCGTCGGAGACCGGGCCCACATCGTGGCCGGCGTCGGCACCAACGACACCCACCACAGCATCCAGCTGGCGCGCGCGGCGCAGCAGGCGGGCGCACACGGCCTCCTGGTCGTCACCCCGTACTACAACAAGCCCCCGCAAGAGGGCCTGTACCGCCACTTCACGACCGTCGCCGACGCCACCGAGCTGCCGGTCATGCTCTACGACATCCCCGGCCGCAGCGGCGTCCCGATCAACACCGAGACGCTCGTCCGCCTCGCCGCCCACCCGCGCATCGTCGCCAACAAGGACGCCAAGGGCGACCTCGGCCGAGCCAGCTGGGCCATCGCCCAGTCCGGCCTCGCCTGGTACTCCGGCGACGACATGCTCAACCTGCCGCTGCTCTCCGTCGGCGCGGTCGGCTTCGTCTCCGTCGTCGGCCATGTCGTCACCCCGGACCTGCGCGCCCTCGTGGACGCCTTCACCGCCGGCGACGTCCAGAAGGCCACGGAGATCCACCAGAAGCTGCTCCCCGTCTACACCGGCATGTTCCGCACCCAGGGCGTCATGACCACGAAGGCCGCGCTCGCCCTCCAGGGCCTGCCCGCCGGACCGCTGCGGGCGCCCCTGGTGGAACTCACCGCGGAAGAGACCGAGCAGCTCAAGATCGATCTTGCCGCGGGCGGGGTACAGCTCTGACACCGGACTTCACAACTGAACACCGCACAACTGAATACGGCAGGCCACCGGTGCCTGCACATCACAACGACAACTGCTTCTGCACGAACGTCATACGCGCCACGTGCCCACCGGTACGTGGCGCGCATGGTTGAGGAGAGTCTTTTGAGTCATCCGCACCCCGAACTGGGCCCGCCCCCGCCGCTTCCCGAAGGGGGTCTGCGGGTCACCCCGCTCGGCGGCCTCGGCGAGATCGGCCGCAACATGACGGTCATGGAGTACGGCGGCCGTCTTCTGATCGTCGACTGCGGAGTGCTCTTCCCCGAGGAGGAGCAGCCCGGAATCGACCTGATCCTGCCGGACTTCTCGTCCATCCGGGACCGCCTCGACGCCGTCGAAGGCATCGTCCTCACCCACGGCCACGAGGACCACATCGGCGCCGTCCCCTACCTCCTCCGGGAGAAGCCGGACATCCCGCTGATCGGCTCCAAGCTGACCCTCGCCCTCATCGAGGCCAAGCTCCAGGAGCACCGCATCCGCCCCTACACCCTCGAGGTGGCCGAGGGGAACCGCGAGCGCATCGGCCCGTTCGACTGCGAGTTCATCGCCGTCAACCACTCCATCCCGGACGCCCTCGCCGTGGCCGTGCGCACGCCGGCCGGCATGGTGGTCCACACCGGCGACTTCAAGATGGACCAGCTTCCGCTGGACAACCGCCTCACGGACCTGCACGCGTTCGCACGGCTGAGCGAAGAGGGCATCGACCTGCTTCTCTCCGACTCGACGAACGCCGAGGTCCCCGGGTTCGTCCCGCCGGAGCGGGAGATCTCCAACGTCCTGCGCCAGGTCTTCGCGAACGCCAGGAAGCGGATCATCGTGGCGAGCTTCGCGAGCCATGTCCACCGCATCCAGCAGATCCTGGACGCGGCGCACGAGTACGGCCGCAGGGTCGCCTTCGTCGGCCGCTCGATGGTCCGCAACATGGGCATCGCCCGGGACCTCGGCTACCTGAAGATCCCGCCGGGTCTGGTCGTCGACGTCAGGAGTCTGGACGACCTGCCGGACCACGAGGTGGTCCTGGTCTGCACGGGGTCCCAGGGCGAACCGATGGCCGCCCTGTCCCGGATGGCCAACCGCGACCACCAGATCCGCATCGTCGACGGCGACACGGTGATCCTGGCGTCGTCGCTCATCCCCGGCAACGAGAACGCGGTCTACCGCGTGATCAACGGCCTGACCCGCTGGGGTGCGAACGTCGTCCACAAGGGCAACGCCAAGGTGCACGTCTCGGGCCACGCGTCCGCGGGCGAGCTCCTGTACTTCTACAACATCTGCCGGCCGAAGAACCTGATGCCGGTCCACGGCGAGTGGCGCCATCTGCGGGCCAACGCCGAGCTGGGCGCCATGACCGGCGTTCCGCACGACCGCATCGTCATCGCCGAGGACGGCGTCGTCGTCGACCTCATCGAGGGCAAGGCCAAGATCGCGGGCAAGGTCCAGGCGGGGTACGTGTACGTCGACGGCCTTTCGGTCGGCGACGTGGGCGAGCCCGCCCTGAAGGACCGGAAGATCCTGGGCGACGAGGGCATCATCTCCGTCTTCGTGGTCATGGACTCCTCTACCGGCAAGATCACCGGTGGCCCGCACGTCCAGGCCCGCGGTTCGGGCATCGAGGACTCGGCCTTCGCGGACGTCATCCCGAAGATCACCGAAGTCCTGGAGCGCTCGGCTCAGGACGGCGTGGTGGAACCCCACCAGCTGCAGCAGCTCATCCGCCGCACCCTGGGCAAGTGGGTCTCGGACTCCTACCGGCGCCGGCCGATGATCCTCCCGGTCGTCGTGGAGGTCTGACGGACCGTCGGGTCCGCCGACGGCCCTCAGGACGCGTGCACCTGGAGCGGAGCCCCTCGATTTGCATCGGGGCGCTCCGCTCCAGTACGTTTACGGCTCCGCCTGAACGGGAACCCAGCAGCCTCGTGCACGTCTGGACCACTCCCCGGAGGGGCCGGGAAATCCGACTCAGAACTTCTGATAAAGTCGGAACCGCCGGAAAGGAAACCGCGAAACAAAAGCGGGAACCTGGAAAGCACCGAGGAAATCGGATCGAGAAAAGATCTG